>NZ_CP094657.1:1390468-2780936 GCF_023920705.1 Acinetobacter sp. XS-4
AGCATGCGCTACAGTAACCATAGAAGTTGCTAAAACAGCACTACATAACCAAGCATTTAATTTCATTTTCTACTCCGTGTCCTTAGCAGCAGGACGCTATATCTTTTGTTACGGCAAATGTAACAAAACACGTTTCTCAAAATATGGAGAACCATCAATTCATTATTGTAGTTTAGTGTCTGGTTTGTATGTTTTCTATTAAAATAGAATATTTAATACCCATATAAATAAACATGAGTCTCATTTAATTTTAATGAGTTGATTACTCCCGATCTGAACATGGAAAATTGATTAAAGCTCTAATGGCAAAAGACATATATTTATGTTGTGCATCCACTAAAGAGAAGGGATGTGAGTGCCCTGCACAAATCTCATCTGAAATCACTATATTTATAAGTCGTTACTTACTGTGAAAGTTGATGAATTGGCTGATTATATATGTCATTTAAACGACATAATCTGTAAACTATGCGCTATTTTTACGATTTTGCTTATCTTCTATTTATATAGCATTCGATAAGCTTTTTGGACTTTTGAGATATTTCCTCTTATGAAAGCGTCACTCCGTTTACGACTTGATCAACTCTGTGATCGACATGAAGAACTTACCGCGTTGCTTGCAGATGTGGAAGTCATCTCCGATAACAAACGTTTCCGTAAATTGTCTCGCGAACATAGTGATTTATCTGAAATTACCGAAGTTTGGGGCAAATACCGTCAAGCAGAAGAAGATATTGAAACTGCTGAAATGATGAAGTCTGATCCTGACTTTAAAGATATGGCAGAAGAAGAAATTCAAGCGAATAAAGAGTTGCTTGGAGAATTAGAAAGCCAGCTCAATATTTTGATGATTCCAAAAGATCCAAATGACTCTAATGCAGCTTATTTAGAAATTCGCGCCGGAACAGGTGGTGATGAGGCTGCAATTTTCTCTGGTGACTTATTCCGCATGTACAGTAAATATGCCGAGACACAAAATTGGCGTATTGAAGTACTTTCTGAAAATGAAGGTGAGCATGGTGGCTTTAAAGAGGTCATTTGCCGTGTAGATGGTGATGGCGTTTATGGCCGCTTAAAATTTGAAAGTGGTGCGCATCGTGTGCAACGCGTTCCAGCGACTGAATCACAAGGCCGTGTTCATACTTCAGCTTGTACAGTTGCGATTCTGCCTGAAATTGATGTTGATACAAATGTCGAAATTAATCCGGCAGATTTACGTATTGATACTTACCGTGCATCTGGTGCAGGTGGTCAGCACATTAACAAAACTGATTCGGCAGTGCGTATTACCCATATTCCAACAGGTACAGTAGTTGAGTGCCAAGAAGAACGTTCACAGCATAAAAACAAAGCTAAAGCGATGGCTCTTTTGGTATCGCGTTTAGAAAATGCGAAACGTGCAGCGGCTGATGCAGCAACGTCTGAAATGCGTCGTGATTTAGTGGGTTCTGGTGACCGTTCTGAACGTATCCGTACTTATAACTACCCACAAGGTCGTATGACTGATCATCGTATTAACCTAACTTTATATAAGTTAGATGCGATTATGGAAGGCGATTTAACTGAATTGCTTGATAGCTTACATCGCGAATATCAGGCAGATCAGCTTGCAATGCTTGCACAGGAAAATGGCGGCTAATGAATATTGCTCAAGCGCTTGCAATTCGTGGTGAGCCTGACAGTTATGAACGACAAGAAAATGCTTGGTTACTTGAGCATTTTCTAAAAATCAATTCACTTGAATTAAAGTTTAGACTTGAGCAAGAGTTAACAGCCCAACAAGAGCAAGACTATGTAGCTGGTCTTGAACGTATTCAAAAGGGTGAACCTTTAGCTTATGTAACGGGTTCACAGCCATTTTGGACACTCGATTTAAAAGTAACATCTGATACTTTAGTGCCACGACCTGATACTGAAGTTTTGGTTGAAACCGTTTTAAATCTAAATTTGCCAAATACTGCAAATATTGTTGATTTGGGAACGGGGACAGGTGCAATTGCGCTTGCGTTAGCGAGTGAACGTCCAGATTGGTTCGTCACAGCAACTGATATTTATGCGCCTACTTTAGATGTCGCAAAAGAAAATGCACTAACTCATAATTTGCAACGTGTAAAATTCGCTTGCGGCGCTTGGTTTGAAGCACTAGAGCCGCAAAAATTCGATTTAATTGTTTCAAATCCGCCGTACATTGACCCTGATGATGAACACATGCAAGCTTTGGCAACAGAGCCACGCCGTGCATTGGTTGCAGATCATCAGGGACTGGCTGATATTGAAATTATTATTGCTCAAGGTAAGAACTGGTTAAAACCCCAAGGCTGGATTGCACTAGAGCATGGCTATGATCAGGGGCAATCTGTTCGAAATATATTTGCTGAGCATAGTTTTAGCCAGATTAAAACCATTCAAGACTATGGCCAAAATGATCGAGTCACTTTGGCATGCTGGATTTAAAATTACTTTTGTAGTGTATCACGCCAACGTAATAACCAGTTTTCTATAAGTTTCATTAAGGTATCAGTTACTTTACCCAATAGGGCTAATAAAATAATTGCAATGATAACAATATCTGGTCGAGACGTTTCTCGACCATCACTGAGTAAATAGCCAATCCCTTGAGTGGCTGCAATCAGTTCAGCTGCAATCATGAACATCCAAGATAAACTTAAACTGTTACGTAAACCCGTTAAAATGCCCGGAGATGCTGCCGGTAAAATAATAGATATAATCCGCTGAAAAGCATTAAGCCGATAAACTTTTCCAACTTCAATGAGCTTTCTATCTACATTATGAATTGCTGCAACTGTATTGGTATAGGTTGGAAAAAATGCTCCAATTGCAATCAATGTAATTTTCGAACCTTCGTCAATTCCTAACCAAAGTAATAGCAGAGGGATCCATGCAAGACTTGGGATCGACTTAATTGCTGAAAAGGTCGGTTCTAAATAAGCTTCTGCTTCTTTACTTAATCCAACCCAAATTGCAAAAATTAAACCTAAACCGCTTCCTATAATAAAGCCGAATAGAACTCGCCATGTACTAATATAAATATGGGCAAATAGGTCACTATGCGCTAAATCTAAAAAAGATTGCCATAAACTAGAAGGTGCGGGGAGTAGATAAGCATCGATATAGCCATTTCTGACTAAAAATTCACAAGCCCCCAAAAAGATGAGTGGAATGAGTAGCGCTTTAAACCAACGTGTAAATTTATTGTTTAAATGCTTTTTCTGCGATTTTAAAGCCTGCTGAGCTAAGAAATGATTTAGCTCAGCTTTGTTAAATGAATCACTCATATACTATTTCACTACTTTTTGAGCAAAACGAGGGTCTAACAATTGATCAACCACTTGATTGACATTGGTGCCTTTTCTAACTAAGTCTTCTTCTGTCAAAATTTTCCCAGAACGTTTTAGTGCTTGTGCTTGAGTTGCCGATGGAATGTTTTGATCAAAGTTGGTTCGGCTCAGTTGTAGTTTGGCCACAGGTAGAGGGAGTTTTGATTCTTGAGCTAGAAGTGCTGCCACTTTATCTGGATTGGCTTTTGCCCATTTTCTAGCTTGTTCGTAGGCTTTAATAACTGCTTCTACCGCTTCAGGGTTTTGTTTTGCAAAATCCTCTTTAACACTCAGTACACTATAGCTATTAAATCCAACGTTGCGATAAAGCAATTTAGCACCCGATTGAATTTGAGCTGAAGCCATTAAAGGATCAAGTCCAGCCCAAGCATCTACTTGACTGCGTTCTAATGCAGTTTTTCCATCTGGGTGTTGTAAATGAACCAGCTGTACATCGCGTTTACTTAAGCCTACAGTGTCTAGCGCTTGTAGTGTAAATAAGAAAGGATCTGTTCCCTTGGTAGCTGCAATTTTCTTACCTTTTAAATCTTTTAGGCTTTTAATGGGTGAGTTTTTTGCGACAACAAGCGCGGTCCATTCCGGTTGGCTTTGTACATAAACCGTTTTAATTGGACTACCATTCGCTCGACTTAATACAGCAGCTAATCCAGCGGTAGAAGCAAAATCGATGCTGTTACTGTTGAGATATTCTAATGAACGATTGCTACCTTGACTGAAAACCCATTTAATTTGAGTATTTGGAAGTGCTTTCTCAAGAAGTTTTTGATCTTTGACGACTAAACTGGTTGGTGCATAGTAAGCGTAATCAAGTTTAAGTGTAGTCGGAATTGCTGCAAAAGCAGATGAAGCAAATACAAACCCCAATGTTGATGCCAACAAAGTCTTTGATAAAGAAAATTTTGATTTTAAAGACATGATAAAAATAGAACCGAAATGAAATAGGAGATTATCCTTTCACGTGTTTGATGGCTTACAAACTTAGTTATTTTGATTTATAAATCAGATTGAAAGATAAAAGTTTAGATAAAATTATAAGTTGATGTTTTATAGTGATTATTAAGTTTTGAGTAATACACTTATCTGAAATATTGAATTTAAAAGACATAAATATCATAAGCTTAAGCTTTTATGCCTCAAGCTTTGTTGAGTGTGTATTTTATTGCTTGTGTGCAGTTAAATTATCTCGATACGCACCTGGACTGACGCCAGTCCATTTTTTAAAGGCACGGTGAAAAGCGCTAGGGTCTTGGAAGCTTAAATTTTCACTAATATCTTGAATTGAATCATTCGTTTTACTTAAACGTTCAACTGCAATATCACAGCGGATTTCATTTTTAATTTGTTGATAACTGACTCCTTCATGTTTCAGACGGCGTTGAATGGTGGCTTCTGAAATATTGAGTTGTTTTGCAACATCTTTGAGTTCGGGCCATTGGGCGGGGTGGAGTTTCAATAAATGACGACGAATAAGAACACTCAAGGCATTTTCATTTTTAAAGCGAACTAAAAGATTTTGTGGAGTTTGTTCTAAAAAATCATAAAGCGCTTTTTTATCTTTTTTAATTTTAATATCTAAATAGTGGGCATCGAATTCAACTCGATTTATCTCGGCATTAAATTGAATATCTTCACCGAAACGTACGAGATAATCCTGAATATCGCTCGGTTTAGGACAACGTACTTTAATACTATTTAAGCCAATTCGTTGGTCTACTAACCAGCACATAAGTCCGTGTACTAATATTAAAAAGGTTGCATAGGTAAACATGCGTTTAGGTTGTTCACGATCATGAATCACCAAATAAGCTTTTTCTTGATCTCGTATTAATTCTCCACACATGTCATCAAGCACAAAGTTAAAAAACTTCAAAATATCGTAGAGCGCTTTTTCTAAAGTTTCGGCCGTACTGACAAGTTTAGTCAATAATTTATAACTGCCACGACGCATGGGATGACTATCCATACCAAAAAACTCATCGTTCATGGCGTTGGCAAGTTCTATCCATAATTGTGCATATGTCGTAACAGGCACACGAGCCTTTGGAGACATCAGTAATTCAGCGGGAATGCCTGCTTTATTTAGAATTATTTGTGTATTTAGGCCTTTGGCATAAGCCGCACTCAGTGCTTCATGTACTAGTGCAATCGAAATTGTGCCTTTACTTAAAGAAGATTGGACAACCATGTCAAAGACTCATATTTTCTTCATATATTTCAAGTGAAATATTTCATATTTAAAATTTGGATTGATCAAAAGCTGCAAGCATTTTGAGGTTTTTTGAAATTGTATCGGAAAACAACAACTTTTACTCTCACAACTAAAGTTAAAGAACATTTCTATAGGATCGTAAATAATGAAAATTCAAGGGAAACATTTCGTGATTACAGGTGGTGGCTCTGGTTTAGGTGCTGCTACAGCTGAGTATTTGGTAAAGCAAGGTGCTTCAGTCACATTGGTCGACATGAATGTAGAAGCAGGCGAACAGCAAGTAAAACAATTAGGGTCAAAAGCTGACTTCGTAAAACTTGATGTAACCGATGAAGCTGCTGCTGAACAGTTCTTTAAAGATATGTTAGTAAAACATGGCCGTTTGCATGGCTTAGTAAACTGTGCGGGTATTGGCCCTTCTGCAAAAGTAGTTGGCCGTGAAGGTGTACATGATTTGGGATTATTTTCAAAAACGCTGCAAATTAATGTCACGGGTACGTTTAACATGCTGCGTTTTGCAGCAGATGCAATGAGTAAAAACACGGTTGAAGCAGGTGAAGAGGACCGTGGAATCATTGTTAACACCGCTTCTGTTGCAGCATTTGATGGTCAAATTGGACAAGCAGCTTATTCAGCATCTAAAGGCGCTATTGTTGCGATGACATTGCCAATTGCTCGTGAGCTTGCGCGCCATGGCATTCGCATTATGACCATTGCGCCAGGAATTATGGAAACCCCAATGCTTAAAGGAATGCCACAAAATGTGCAAGATGCTTTGGGACAAATGGTACCATATCCATCTCGTTTAGGAAAACCCGAAGAATTTGCTCGTTTGGTGGCACATATTGCTGAAAACTCATATTTAAATGGTGAAGTCATCCGTCTAGATGGTGCAATTCGTATGGCAGCAAAATAATAAAAATAAGGGGATTTGAATGATTCTAAATGCTGAACAAAGTATGGTTCAGGAGATGGTGCGTAACTACTCGCAGAATCAGTTAAAACCAACAGCCGCACATCGTGATAAAACCCATGAGTTTCCTGCTCAGGAATTAAAAGATTTAGGGGCATTGGGTGCTATGGGCATGACCGTTCCGAATGAATGGGGCGGTGCGGGAATGGACTATGTATCTTTGGTGCTTGCAATTGAAGAAATTGCCGCAGGTGATGGTGCTATTTCGACTATCGTAAGTGTTCAAAATTCATTGATTTGCGGTATTACACTGGCATACGGTTCAGAGCAGCAAAAACAAACCTATTTGCCAAAATTTGCATCTGGTGAATGGCTAGGATGTTTTTGTTTAACTGAGCCTCATGTCGGTTCCGATGCGAGCGCAATTCTATGTAAAGCCGAGCGAGATGGCGACCATTGGGTTTTAAATGGCGTAAAACAATTTATTACCAGTGGCAAAAATGCCCAAGTGGCTTTGGTATTTGCGGTTACAGATAAACAGGCTGGCAAAAAAGGCATTTCGTGCTTTCTTGTACCGACCAATACACAAGGTTATTTAGTGACTCGTATTGAAGACAAAATGGGTCAACATGCTTCGGACACCGCAACCATTACTCTCGAAAACTGCCGGATTCCTTTAGAAAATTTGGTGGGTCAAGAAGGTGAAGGTTATAAAATTGCACTTTCTAATTTAGCAGCTGGGCGTATTGGGATTGCTGCTCAATCTGTTGGAATGGCAAGAGCTGCTTTTGATGCGGCTGTCCAATACGCAAATGAACGTAAGGCCTTCGGTGTAGAGCTGGTTCAGCATCAGGCGGTTGGTTTTCGCTTAGCCGATATGGCAACCCAGATTGAAGCTGCACATCAGTTGGTTTTACATGCTGCAACTTTAAAGGATGCGGGATTACCTTGTTTAAAAGAAGCCTCAATGGCAAAGCTGTTTGCATCTACTATGGCTGAACGGGTGTGTTCGGATGCGATCCAGATTCATGGTGGTTATGGCTACGTCAGTGATTTCCCTGTAGAGAGAATTTATCGTGATGTTCGTGTAAGCCAGATTTATGAAGGGGCTTCGGATATTCAACGTTTGGTGATTGCTCGTGAGGTTGCTCAAGTTTAAATATGAAATTTTAAAAAATAGTCACTGACTGCAAAAGACCGCAATTGTTATGCGGTCTTTTGCCATTAAGCAGAAATTTTCTAGGTTGAATTCGATTCGATGAAATTCAGAAATTTAAGTAAAGCCAGTTTTTTTTGATTAAAGCTGTGCTTTGACTTCTTCACCAATTAAATAAAAGGTTCCTCCAGCAATATAATGCAGGCTTCGAAGTTCTTTCGGTGCATCTTGAAAGTGCCAGTGCCCATCTCTAAAAACACGGCTATCTGCCCATGCACCAACAACAGAACCAATAAATAGATCATGAGCCGACTGATTATGAGGTTCTGGAATAAGTTTACAGACAAGCCATGCAATGCAACCTGATACAAGCGGGCTAGTAAGATCTTCTTGATAAAATAGTTCAACACCACAATGCTCAAGTTTTTGTGGATCATCCAACTTACTAATGGTTCCAAGTTGATGAGTAAGATCGAGCTGTGCATAGCAGGGAACTTGTAGTGTGAAATAGCCACTTTGCTCAACGAGCTGTCGGGTTTTAGTACTTTTATCAAGAACCACGGACACTTTGGCTGGTTTGAACTCTAAGGCACATGCCCAAGCGGCAGCCATCACATTGCGGTCATCACCATGTTGTGCAGAAACAAGCACAGTTGGGCCATGATTTAATAAACGATAAGCTTTTTCTAACTCTACAGGTGCAATATATGATTGCGTCATATTTAGCCTAAGTAATAAAGAAAATGGATATTTCTATTGTTGCAGAAAGCTTGATAGATGCAATGTTAGTAAATAAGCTTTATTAGAATAAAAAAGTTGTTTCTATTTTATAGCTTTCATAATAACGAACTTAGTCATAAAATCATTTCGCTTCTAAGTGAAAGGATTAACGTGTGACCGAGCTTCAAGATATCGATTTTGTAGAGTTAAGTGATGAAGAAATGCATCTCTATAGCCGCCAGATTTTACTTGATGGATGGGATATTGAAGCTCAGGAGAAACTCAAACTTGCTAATGTGCTGATTGTAGGTGCTGGTGGAATAGGCTGTAGCAGTGCAGAGCTATTAGCGCGAGCAGGGGTTGGAAAAATTACACTGATTGATGCAGATACGATCGAGATAAGTAATTTACAGCGTCAAATTGCATTTGGTCATGAAGATATCGGACGTTATAAAGCAGAAATTTTGGCTAAACGTTTACAGAAAATTAACCCTTATATCTGTGTTGAATACTATAACGAACGGTTAGACGAACATAACATTGATAGACTGGTTGAACACCAAGATGTGATTTTAGATGGATGTGATAATTTTACAACCCGCTATTTAGTAAATGTAGCTTGTAAGAAGCATCAGGTCGCTTTAATTAGTGCTTCAGCAATTGGTTTTCAGGCACAAATGTTTATGGTTGAAGGAGATTCAGCTTGCTATGAATGTCTTTTTCCAAAAGAACAACATAGTAATGAAGGCCTTCGCTGTGCAGAGTCAGGGGTACTTGCAACTACTCCTGTAATGATAGCGTCATTACAAGCACATCACACATTGCTGTATTTAGGGTTGAATCGTACACCTTTAAAGCAGAAACTATTATTGTGGGATGGTTTAAATATGACACAACGTATTGTTAGTTTTGATAAAGATGTAAATTGCCCACTTTGTCAGGCAAGCTAATCAGTAAATGAAACAAAATTTGCTACACTCAACCTGAATGATTTGGTTTTGAAGAAATATGAAAAAAAATATTTTGTTTGATGGGTTACGTTCCGTCGCCCGCATTGGTGAAACAGCAGTGGTTGCGGCCAAAGCTGGAATTAAATACGCAACTGAAAAACCAAGTAATGCCAAACTCATGCGAGAGACTTTTGAGTCGCTTGGCTCAACTTATATTAAGCTTGGTCAGTTTATTGCGAGTACACCATCGCTTTTCCCGCGAGAATATGTAGAAGAATTTCAAGGTTGTCTAGACCAGACACCAACTCTGCCATTTAGCTATATTCAAGGTGTGCTTGCATCTGAATTTGAAGGGCGTGATTTAAGCCAAATTTTTAGCTATATCGATGAAAAACCATTAGCTTCTGCTTCAATTGCTCAGGTTCATGCAGCTAAGCTGACCACAGGTGAAGATGTTGTTATTAAAGTACAAAAGCCTGGCGTTGAAACCATTTTATATACAGACTTAAGTGTGGTGCATTGGGCTGCCAAGCTACTTGAACGTGCAGTACCAAAAATCAAATTTGCTGCTCTTTCCGAAATTGTTGATGAAATTAAAAGCCGTATGGTTCGTGAAGTCGATTTCATTGAAGAAGCACAAAACTTAGATGACTTTATTGAATATCTGAATATTTCACAAAACAAAGCTGCGACTGCACCTAAAGTTTATCATCAGTTTTCTACGCGCCGTGTCTTAACTATGCAACGTCTATACGGTGTGTCTTTGACAGACTTTAGTGTTGTAAAACAATATGCTAAAGATCCATCGCAAGTACTGATTACTGCCATGAATACATGGTTCGGTAGCCTCATGCTATGTAAGAGTTTCCATGCGGATTTACATGCTGGAAACCTAATGTTGCTTGAAGATGGTCGAATTGGTTTTATTGACTTTGGTATTGTCGGCCAGTTAAAGCCTGAAGTTTGGACAGCATGTATGGCCTTTATGGATGCATTGCAAAAAACTGATTATCAGGCAATGGCTGAAAATATGCTGAAAATGGGTATGACTCATAACAAAGTTGATGTTGATGTATTGGCACAAGATTTAGAGCGCTTGTTTAACGGCGTATTAATGTCTGACCCTCAACAAATTCTCGCTTCAAATCCAGCCGATTTAAACGACATTATGATGGATATGGTAGGGGTTGGTGAGCGCCACGGTATTAAATTCCCACGTGATTTTGCCTTGTTATTTAAGCAAATGCTTTATTTCGATCGTTTTATGCGCGTACTCGCACCATATACTGATATTTATGCAGACCAACGTTTGAAAATGGTTCAAAATATGGAACCTGCTTCGTTGTTAAAGCACTAAGGTCAGTTTAAATTTATGGATGCCATTATTATTGAAGGCTTGAAGGTTGAGACAGTGATTGGCTGTTTCAACTGGGAAAGACAAATTATTCAACCTTTAATGTTGGATTTAACCATCCATAATGATTTGAGCCGAGCAGCGCAGTCTGACAAACTTGAGGACACACTCAACTATGCCCAGATTTGTGAGTTATCGGGTCAAATCATTCAACAAGCCAAACCTGAATTAATTGAACATGCAGCACATCTTGTTTTGAAATGTTTGTTTGAAACCTTTCCAACAATTGAAAAAATTACCATAACCATCCGTAAGCCCGCCATCATTGCAGAAGCTAATGCTGTAGGAATTCGTCTTGAACGCACCAGAAACAATTTTTGCGCTCGCCCTAGCGAGTAATTTAGACGCAGATCAGCACTTTACTTTTGCTTATACGCAATTAGCAACTTTGGGGAAAGTGCAGTTTTCATCTGTTTATCAAATTCCATGCCGAGACGGTATTGGAGATGATTATTGGAATTCAGCATGTCTATTAAAAAGCACTTTATCGTGTGACCAAATTGAATCTTTTTTAAAGCAACTCGAATCAGATTCTGGACGTGTTCGTCCATCGCATCATATTTCTTTAGATGTAGATTTGATTGCATGGGGAAGTGATCTGGACCATATGCAATTTAATTCTAAAAAATTACCTTTGGCACTTGATGTAAAAATTCCCTTATATGAGCTTTGGCATTGTGAAACCTTAAAGGCTGATAGCACGCTTTATCCAGTCGTCAATTTTAAAGTTTAGAGATTTTTAATCTAAATTTTACGCAAACTTTACGCAGGCTTTAATTTCCTCAATAGAGAATTTACGGGCATTTTATCCATACTGAAATTCACTAAATTAGTGTTATTTCAGGACAATAAAGATGCTTATAAATTCTCAAATGCGCATCTTGCATCAGTCTGGCATTGTCTTATGCGGACTTAAAATAAATGATATTTCTTCATCTCTCCTTATTTCCCGTTTGGCAAATCAAGCCAAGGGGTATAGAGGAGAATAGCCATGTTAGAACTTATACTTGTTTTATTTATTGCTATTTTTTTAGCATGGTGCCTCGGTAAATATCTATCCAAAGTGATGACAAATCAGCCAATGGTGGGTGATGGATTATTTCGCTGGATTGAAAATCCTGTTTATCGCTTGTTAGGTATATCTCCACAACAACAAATGAACTGGAAACAATATTCTCTAGCATTTGTTGTTAGCTGTGTTTTTCTAGCTGTGGCCGTTTTTGCTATTTTTATGACGCAAGCTTGGCTACCATTAAATCCAAATCATGCGCCAAATATGAGTTGGGATTTAGCATTACACACGGTTATTTCATTTTTAACTAATACCAATCAACAGCATTATTCTGGCCAAGCTCAGTTATCTTATTTGTCGCAAATGACAGGTATTGTAGGTTTGCAAGTCATTACTCCAATGATGGGGCTGGCTTTAGTTGTCGCGACCTTAAGAGCTTTCTTTTATCAGCGCCCAAGCCATATTGCAGCCGATGTTGCCGAGCAGCCAGATCAAATTTTAATTGGTAATTATTGGGCAGATGTAATTCGCCCTACAGTCCGATTCTTGCTTCCTCTCTGTTTTGTCTGGTCTTTATTGCTCAATAGTCAAGGCGTACCAGCGACTTTCCAAGGCGGGCCAGAAGTACAGCTGATTGATAAAGCCAATACAGTTCAAACTCAAAAAATTCCTTTAGGGCCAGTTGCTCCAATGGTAGCGATTAAGCAATTGGGTAGTAATGGTGGTGGTTGGTATGGTCCAAATAGTAGTGTGCCTTTAGAAAATCCAACACCGCTTTCTAATTTATTAGAAATGATTGCAATATTACTCATTCCACTTACCGTGATTTTTATGGTGGGACATTTTACCCAGCGTAAAAAGTTTGCCTACTTTGTGTTTGGTAGCATGCTTTTCATGTCGATTATTTCAGGTGCAGCGGCTGTCTGGTCTGAGAGTATGTCATCGACAGCATCTCAACTTGCTGTAATGGAAGGTAAAGAACAACGTTTTGGACCAGCCGCATCAGCAGTTTGGGCAGCGATCACTACACAGGTGAATAATGGTTCGGTCAATATGATGCATGATTCTTCTGCGCCGCTTACTGGGCTGGTTGAACTCATCAACATGTTGATTAATGCAATTTGGGGTGGTGTGGGCTGTGGCCTGCAACAGTTTATGATTTATCTGTTACTTGCAGTATTTATTGCAGGTTTAATGACAGGTCGTACCCCTGAATTGTTTGGGCGCAAGATTGAAGCAGCAGAAATTAAGTTGCTCGCGATTATTATCTTGATTCAACCTTTAGTCATTCTTGCATTTACCGCATTAAGCCTCAGCGTTCCAGGCATATCTGGAATTAGTAATCCGGGGCCACATGGTATTAGCCAAGTGTTTTACGAATATGTCTCTGCATTTGCCAACAATGGTTCAGGTTTTGAAGGTCTTGGAGACAACACTGTATGGTGGAATGTCACTTGTAGTATTGCTCTATTGTTAGGACGTTTCCCGACTTTAATTTTGCCATTAATGATTGCGACACGTTTAGCAGCAAAAAGAAAAGCACCCGAAACAGCAGGTAGTCTTCAAGTTGAAACTCCAACCTTTGCTTTAACGTTGATTACGATTGTTGTGTTGCTTACCTTATTACAATTTATGCCAGTTCTTGTCCTTGGGCCAATTGCCGATCAACTTTTGTTGGTTAAAGGCTAAGGAGGCGAGTGAAAATGAATACACAAACTCATGTAAATAGTCATAAACAAACCATGGCAGTGCCAAATTTTGAAGTTTGGAAAAATGCATTTGTGAAACTGCTACCGCAGCATGCAATTAAAAACCCAGTAATGGCAATCGTATGGCTTGGAACAGTCGTTACTGCAATGAGTACAGTCTTGGGTTACACCACGCTGTTATTTGGTTTCGCGGTTACAGTAATTCTGTTTATTACCATTTTATTTGCCAACTATGCTGAAGCGGTTGCAGAAGCCAGAGGTCGCGGGCAGGCATCTTCATTACGTGCAGCAAGAGAAAATTTAACGGCTCGAAGACTCAACTCTTTGACAGACCGTCAAGCGACTCAAGTTGCAGCTACTGAACTTCATTTAAATGATTTTATTGAAGTACATGCAGGTGAGCTTGTTCCAGCCGATGGTGAGATTGTAGAAGGCTTTGCCACTATTAATGAGTCGGCTGTTACAGGTGAGTCAGCACCTGTGCTACGTGAAGCTGGAACAGACCGTTCAGGTGTTATTGGTGGAACCAAAGTACTTACAGATCGTATTGTTGTGCAAGTGACTGCTGAATCTGGTCAAAGTTTCTTAGATCGTATGATTGCTTTGGTTGAAGGCTCAAATCGCCAGAAAACTCCGAATGAGATTGCGCTTGGTTTCTTATTAATGGTGATGACAATCACGTTTTTAATTGTCGTGATTAGCCTGCCATTTATTGCCAAGTATTTGCATATTGAACTTGATCCAGTTGTGCTCGTGGCGTTATTGGTCTGTTTGATTCCAACAACGATTGGTGGCTTATTACCTGCGATTGGGATTGCGGGTATGAACCGTGCACTCAAAGCCAATGTTCTGGCGAAATCAGGTAAAGCTGTAGAAGTTGCGGGTGACATTGATGTGCTGTTACTGGATAAAACAGGAACCATTACTTATGGTGACCGCCAAGCGACTTCTTTTTATCCTTTAACTTCGGTAACCGAGTCTGAATTAAGAGCAGCTGCTTGGGTAAGTTCACTTGCCGACCCAACACCGGAAGGGAAATCGATTGTTAAATTAGCAAAAGAGCAAGGTTTAAAACAGCAAGAACCTGAGCAAGCCGAATTTATCTCTTTTAGTGCTTCGACTCGAATTTCTGGTGTGAATTTACCGAATGGTGACCAAATTCGTAAAGGCGCTTTAGATGCGATCTTGAAGTTTGTAGATGAAGATTATTCTCAAGATTTAGAGTTAAAAGCACGTGTTGAACAAGTTGCTAAAAAAGGGGCAACACCATTGGTTGTCGCAAATCAACATCATGTATTGGGTGTCATCGAACTCTCAGATGTAATTAAACACGGCATTAAAGAACGTTTTGCACGTTTAAGAGAAATGGGTATCAAAACTGTCATGGTCACAGGCGATAACCCATTAACTGCTGCTGCGATTGCTGCTGAAGCTGGTGTAGATGACTATATTGCCGAAGCGAAACCAGAAGACAAATTGGCTTGTATTCGAACCGAACAACAACAAGGTCGTTTAGTTGCGATGGTTGGTGATGGCACCAACGATGCACCAGCATTAGCACAAGCCGATATCGGTTTAGCCATGAACTCGGGTACACAGGCTGCAAAAGAAGCCGGCAACATGGTTGATTTAGACTCTGACCCAACCAAACTACTCGCTGTGGTTGAGATTGGGAAGCAGCAGCTGATCACGCGTGGTGCTTTAACAACATTTTCGTTAGCAAACGACGTCTCTAAATACTTTGCCATCTTGCCTGCATTGTTCGCTGCTGCGATTCCACAAATGCAAGTATTGAATGTAATGCACTTAGCAAGTCCAAGCAGCGCGATTTTATCTGCATTAATTTTTAACGCGATTATTATCCCGTTATTAATTCCAATCGCACTACGAGGCGTGAAATTTAAACCCTCAACGGCAACTCAGTTACTACGTCGAAATATGTTGATTTATGGTGTGGGTGGTGTGGTTCTACCATTTATTGCCATTAAAGCGATTGATGTAGTGATTGTTCAATTATTTGGTTTGTAATCTGGAGTTTGAAATGAAAACTTATGTACAAAATTCAGAAGCAAATTGGGGTCAGACCTTAAGAGCATCTTTAGGATTATTAATTTTTACTCTGGTGGGTTGTGGTGCTGTTTATAGTGCTATCGCTACAGGTGCTGGACAAGTTTTATTTAATAATCAGGCCAATGGTAGTTTGATTGAAATAGACCATAAAACTTTAGGGTCAAAATTAGTCGCTCAGCCATTTGTTGGAGAGGCTTATTTTCATCCACGCCCTTCAGCAGTTGCTTATGACCCGATGGCTATGGCAGGTACAAACTTAGCGCGTACTAATCCTGAGCTAAAAAAACAAATCGATGCTCAGATTCTCGCGGTAAAAAAACAGGATCATACAGGGAATACACCTATTCCAAGTGATTTGGTGACTAAATCTGGGAGTGGTATAGATCCGCATATTAGTCCTGAATCTGCTCAGTTACAGGTTACTCGAGTGGCTCAAGCTCGTCATTTAGACCCGAAGGTTGTGGAAGAGCTTTTGCAAAAGCATATTGAATCGATGCAGTTTGGTGTATTGGGGCAAGCTCGTGTTAATGTATTAGAACTCAATATTGCTTTAGATCAATTACAATCTACACATTAACTTAAAAATAAAATTGTTAGTTTACCGGATGATATCAAGTGCATAGCAATCGCGAAAATCAGGCTGAGGCCTTATTAAATCATGTCAACAGATATCAAGCCGGTCGACTAACGGTCTTTTTAGGGGCGGCGCCGGGTGTTGGAAAAACCTATGCCATGCTCGCACGCGCCAAAGAGTTATTTCAACAGGGAACAGATGTTGTTGTTGGTATTGTTGAAACCCACGGAAGAATAGAAACCCTAAAAATCTTGGAAGGATTACCTGAAATTGCTAGAAAGGAAATGCAATATCAGGGGCATACTTTAGACGAAATGGATCTAGATGCTATTTTGCTAAGGCATCCAGAAATTGTGTTGGTTGATGAGTTAGCTCATCGTAACGTCCCAAATAGTCGTCATGAACGACGATGGCAAGATGTTAATGAGTTGCTCGATGCAGGTATTGATGTATTTACCACCATTAATATCCAGCATTTAGAAAGCCTAAATGATGTGGTCTATCAGATTACGGGGATTCGAGTAAATGAAACGGTACCAGATCGTGTGTTTGATCGTATTCGAGACATTCGCTTAATTGATTTACCCGTCAGTGAACTCATTGAAAGGCTTCATCAGGGAAAAGTCTATGTACCAGAGCAAGCCAATCTGGCATTACAAGGCTTTTTTAGCATTTCAAATTTAACAGCATTACGTGAACTCGCAATGCAATGCGTTGCTGAGCATGTCGATTCAGATTTAAAAGAGAGTTATGCCTCTAAAGGTTTGAAATCTATATCACTGCAAAATGAATTAATGATTGCGATAGACGGACAAGGTTCTTCTGAGTATTTAGTACGAGCAGGTTGTCGTTTAGCAGAACGTAATGGAGCTACGTGGACGGTAGTGAATGTTGCTAAAAGCTTGGATCTTGGTCAGAGTTTAGTAAATTCATATAAAAAAGAATATATCGAGATTGATCGGGCGTTTGAGCTGGCTCGGCAACTCGGTGGTCGAACAGAAGTTTTATATGGGCATCGAATTGCATCTGTTTTAATGGATGTCGCGGTTGATCGGGGAATTTCCAATCTAGTTATTGGCAAAAGTATTTCACCGTGGTGGCTAAAGTTATTTAAGAAAAATTTAGCTCAACAATTATTAAATCAACAAAACTCGATTGCTTTAACTATTTTGCATCCAGAACAGGGTACTAAAAAGATCAATCAGATTGAAAAGCCATCATTTTTATCATTAAAAGAAAGTATTTTTGTTCTAGCGGTTACATGTGCAAGTATTTTTATAGCTCACTTTGCCGAAGTTCTCTTAGGTATTGAAGATTTTTCTGTCATTTTCATTATTTCAGTTTTAATTGTAGCAACCAAAACTCGAATGCTCGCTGCTGTAGTCGCAGCCTTAATCTGTTTCTTAGCCTATAATTTTTTCTTTATTGCCCCACGTTTTACCTTACAAATTTCAGCACACCAAGGCGTGGTCACTGTTGTTGCTTTTTTTGCGGCAGCTTTAATTGCTGGACGTTTGGCCTCTCAATTACGTCAGCAGGTTTTATCCTTAAAAGCAGCAAATGCTTACACTACGGTAATGCAAGACTTAGCACGTAAACTTTCTAGTGCAGTAAATCTTGAAGAAGTTATGCAAACGGGACGAATGACTTTAGAAACCCAACTTCAAACTAAGGTGTGGATTTCTATTCAAGATAGAGTCATTTCATCTGATATAGAGCTAAACGATAAAGAAAAAGTCGCAGCAGATTGGTGCTTAAAACATCAACAACCATGTGGACGTTTTACCGATACACTCAGTCAGTCAAACTGGTGGTTTTTACCTCTTTTAGAGCAGAAAAATAGCTTAGGTATTGTGGGAATTTACTTTAAAGATGAAGTGGTTTCTCTAAATTTTGAGCAAAAGAAACTGACGGAAAGTGTAATTGAGTATATTGCACAAGCGGCACTTCGCACCCAATTGGTCAATGAGCTTGAACAAGCAAAAGTCACCAGTGAAACAGAGCGATTACGTTCGGCTTTATTATCTTCAGTATCACATGATTTACGCTCGCCACTTGCTTCTATTATTGGCGCAGCAGACACACTTGCCCATTTTAAAGCTGATATGTCAGAACAAGATCAACAGGATTTACTCGAAACCATTCATTTAGAGGGCGAACGCTTAGACCGTTATATTCAAAACCTACTTGATATGACACGTTTAGGGCATGAAGGTCTATCTTTAAAAAGAGACTGGATTGGTGTGGATGAATTAATTGGTTCTGCAACCCGCCGTTTAAAGCGCTATAAACCAGATACTCAAGTGTCGGTTGAGTTACCTGAACAAACGATTAGTTTATATGTACACCCAGCACTGGTAGAGCAAGCCATTTTTAATGTTTTAGAAAATGCGGCAAACTTTTCACCTCCAGATGAATCAGTCATGATTCGAGCTTCTCTGTTGTCTGAAGATGAAGTGAAAATAGAAATTGAAGATAGAGGTGCAGGAATTCCTGAAGATGAAAGAAACCGTATTTTTGATATGTTTTACACCATGGAGCGCGGAGACCGTGGAAAATTTGGTACAGGTTTAGGGCTAACGATTGTTAAGGCAATTATTGGTGCTCATATGGGTACAATTGAAGCATTTTCAGGACGCCAAAATAAAGGTACTTTAATTCAAATCAGATTACCCATTCATCCCGTAAAAGAATAAGTTGTAAAGTCATGATAACTTCAGAAACATCGCCTGTAGAAACACGTATTGTGATTATTGATGATGAGCCTCAAATCCGTAAATTTTTAGATATTGCCTTAAGAACACAAAAATATAAGACCACGCTCTGTGAGACTGGATACAAAGGTCTGGAAGCTTTGGCAACCCAAGGTGCTGACTTGGTTATTCTAGATCTAGGCCTACCCGATTTAGACGGGAAAGAAGTGCTTCAAGAGTTACGTAGCTGGTCGAATGTGCCTGTTATTGTGTTATCTGTACGGGCTGATGAATATGAAAAAGTTGCTCTGCTCGATGCTGGCGCAAATGATTACATGACCAAGCCTTTTAGTGTGCAAGAGCTTTTGGCGCGCATACGTGTCATTCTAAGGAACCAACCGATTCAGCAAGAAGCTCATGTGTATGACGATGGCTATCTTAAAGTTGATGTCACGCAACGTTTAGTTTGGGTTGAGCAACAGCCAATTACTTTAACTCGAAAAGAATTTCAACTTTTGACACTATTAATGCGCTATCAAGGACAGCTTTTAACACAGCCACAGCTTTTAAAAGAACTTTGGGGGCCAACCCATCAGGAAGATACTCACTATTTACGTATTTTGGTGGGTAAACTACGTAGTAAATTGGGAGATAACGCGATTCAACCACGCTATATTGCTACTGAACCTGGTGTTGGATTACGTTTTTTAGCACAACAGAAAAATCATTAATGAGGTATAAAAAAACCTTAGGGAATGTCTCCCTAAGGGATTGCAAAGTGGTTTATATCTTTTAGCTTTTTTTATTTAAATATCCCAATGTTGTTCTGCTTCAGTCATTTGGCTGTAAATATTTTGATATTCAGCCTGTTTCACTGTGTACCAATGCTCTACAAAGTCAGCTCCTAAATATCCTTTTAAAATAAGACTTCCTTTAAATATTTTTAAGGCTTCTGGTTGGTTGTTAGCTAATAAAATGTGTTCGTCTGGAAATTTTAAAAGATGTGCAGGTTTTGGTAGCGGTAATTTATGAGATAAGCCGTAAGACACACCAGCTAAAATAGTCGCTGCAACCAGATAGGGGTTACAGTCGGCTCCAGCAACCCGATATTCTAAACGTTGATTTTGTAGATCTGAGCATGGAATGCGAATTGCGACATTACGATTATTGGTATCCCAATTTGCTTCTAGTGGCACATGATGACCAATTTTAAAACGTCTATAAGAATTAATATTAGGCGCTAAAATCGCCATAGATGCAGGCATTAACTCAATGAGTCCGCTAATCGCGTTTAGTAATTTGACTGACAGCTCATCTTTTGCTTCTGCTGAACTAAATATATTTTCATGGTATTGATTAAGTAGACTCATATGAAAATGCATGCCACTTCCGGCTTTTGCCAAGTTCGGTTTCGCCATGAAACAAGCAGTTAAGTCATGCTTTCTTGCAACTTGCTTTACAATTCTTTTTAAAGCATTAATTTGATCGCAGAGCTTTAAAATATCATGGCTATGTTGGAGGTTTAATTCATATTGTCCAGGAGATGACTCTGCAACAATAGCGGTAATTTCAATAGATTGTAGTAGGGCTGCTTTCTCAACTTCATCTAGGACTTGCTGATAGTTATTCGGTGCATCTATATCGAAACATTGGTTTTCTATGCTGGTTTCAGACGGATGCTGAGGTGAGAAAAGATAAAACTCTAGTTCGGCAGCCATAACAGGAAAATAATTGGTAGCCTGTAACTGATTTAATAATTTTTTTAATATATTGCGTGGTTCATAATGACAATCTGAACCATTTTCTTCTTGCATGGATAGGTAAAGCTGGGCATTCAATTCAGGAGATAATGCACTGGGTTGCAAGCTGCCTAAAATGGGTAGGCAAAGTCTGTCTGGTTCACCAATATATTTTCCTAAACCTGTCTCTTCAATCACTTTTCCATCTAGGCTCATAGCGTACACAGAAAGTGGAAAATAGCACCCATTAGAGAGATTCTTTAAACTTTTAACATCAATCCGTTTACCACGAATATGTCCGTTTAAGTCGTGCAGACAAATATCAATGTGTTGGGTATTTGGATATAAATTTAAATATTCATCCACCTCTTTTAAAAAAAGTTCTGAGTCGAAAATGTGAGCTTGTATCGATGGAATAAAATCATCCGAGATTTTAAAAGGTTTAAAGTGAGGATTTTGTAAGTTTAAACTTGGGTAAATATGAGTACTCATTATAAAAAACCTTGGTGGCTATTTAGCTAAAATCCTACCGTAGCCTGTGAAGTTAATCGCGTAAAAAAAGGGTAAAATGATTAAAGATTAATTTTTGGGATTTTTTAATTATTTATATTAAAAATTATGTAGTTAGTTTAGGTTTTTATAGTGAAAAAATTAAGTAAAATTAATGTCTAAGGGCAGTCTAAGAGTGAGCAAATTTCTTCGAATTTGATTTTTTAAATTAAACAATATTAGGAATTATGACCTTTCAAGTTGGTGAGATGATCAAACTGATTTAAACTTAAAGGCTTATCCAGTGAGACACTTATTTTTGAAGTCTTGAATAGAGCAAGACCTTTTAGAGTATTTACTGGAATTTTATTTTTGCGGTTTTGAATTTTATTTTTGAGTTATCTTAATATGAAAAATATTGGTTTAGCCATTTTAGCAATCAGCCTTTCAGGTTGTGCTGCAATGAGCGTAGAAGAATGTAAGACTGCGAATTGGTCATTAGTGGGTGAGAAAGATGGTTCAAAAGGTTCGTCGCCACGTTTAGATCAATATTACAAAGCGTGTGGAAAAGCCAATATTGTTCCAGATCAAAAGTCATACGAACGCGGGTATAAAGAAGGTTTAGGGTATTATTGCCAGCCAACAAATATTTTTTATAGTGCTTTAGAGGGTAGTGGCAATATCAATGTGTGCCCAGTCGAGCAGCGCAATCGTTTAAGACCTTATTATCAGGCAGCTTCTGATTACTATAATGCAAAAAATGAATATGACCGTTATGACGAAAAGTTTAAGCAATATTCTGACAGTGCTTATAACGAAAAGTTAAAGCCAGAAGAGCGTGAACGTTATCGTAAACTTTTAAAAGAATTACAAATTGATCGTGACCGTATTAATCGAAACTATTGGAACTCAATTCGAGATATTGAACGTTTCAAATATGATCATGGCTTAAAATAATATTTAAAAAAGGATTGATCCGAATTAGATCAATCCTTTTTTATCTTAAAGATAATAACTAGTTTTTGTCATTAACTTTGAAATAGCAGTCATCGTAATTTTTACAGCATATGGTAATTCAACACCGCCTGCTTCAAGCGCTGTATGGCGATGATGTAATTCATCTTCATTCATTTGCTCTAAAATTTTACGAGAACGATCATCTTGAGCAGGTAACTGGTTTAAATGATCTTGTAAATGAAGGCTGACCTGACGTTCAGTTTCTGCAACAAAACCTAAGCTATATTTGTCACCTGCAATGCCGGCAAGAGCACCCATACCATATGAAAGCCCATACCAAATTGGGTTTAATAAACTAGTATGACTATTTAGCTCTTTTAAACGAACTTCACACCACGCTAAATGATCTTGTTCTTCAATTGCAGCTTGTTGCATTTCTTGGCGTACATTTGGCAATTTCGCCGTTAATGCTTGTCCATGATAAAGGGCTTGTGCGCATACTTCACCACTATGGTTAACACGCATTAAGCCTGCGACATGGCGAGCATCTTCTACTCCTAGTTTTGCTTCAACCGATTCGGCCGGATTTTGGCGCTGTGCTGCGGTTGCACCCGGAACAAGACTACGTAATGCTTGATCAAAAGAGTTAATAAGCTGATCAATTCCAGTATAGTGGCGCATAAATTAGTCCTCCAAAGAAAGATGTGCTGTGGCAAGCATTGGTTTTAGACGTGCTAGAAGCCAAATACTAAAGATTGCACTAAGTACAGCTGTAATAATAAATAGTATTTTAATATCAATTTTTAAAACACTTAAGATTAAGATTGAAAAAATTGCAGATGAAACCATAAAAACGGCATTTAAAATGTTGTTTGCTGCTACAACACGAGCGCGATGTGAACGTGGTGAATAAGCCTGCATCATGGCATATAAAGGAACAATATAAAAACCGCCGCTAATCCCCAGTAAAGTCACCGCTAACATGACATGATAGTAAACCCAGCCTTGAGTAAAAATATCTTTTAACGTGAGTAATGCACCAGTTCTTTCGGGTACAAAAGCTAAACTCGCGGCAAGGTAAAGCGCAAAAAGGGTAAGGCCAATCGCACCAATTGGTACCATTTTAATATTAATTTCTGAGCCGCCAATTTTACGGCAAAGAAGAGACCCGACCCCAATACCGACTGAAAAGAAAGTAAGCAAAAGGCTAACCACATTTTCTGATGCATGCAGATTTTGTTGGGTGAGCTGTGGAATTTGCGTTAAATAAGTAGCACCATAAAACCAGTACCACGAGTTACCTAACAAAATGGTGAATACTAAAGGTAAGCTTTTGGCATATTTAATCGTTTGAAAACTTGTACGAATGAAATTCCAGTCAATCTTTAAATCGGGAGCAGCAACTTTCTGTGGCAAAATGAAGCGGCTACATAAATAGCCAATGCAAGCAATAATTACAACAGTAAGACTAATCCACAATAAGTTCCCATGTGAGGATGCAATTACAGCGCCACCTAAAATCATCCCGAATAAAATTGCCATTGAAGTGCCTGACTGAAACAGAGCATTACCAGACATTAATTCTTGCGGTTTTAAAATTTCAGGCAAAATAGCGTATTTGATGGGGCCAAAGAATGTTGAATGTGTTCCCATTAAGAATAAAGCAAGAAGAAGCAACCATAAGTGCCCCAATAAAAAACCGGCAGATCCAATGAGCATAATAATAATTTCTAAAATTTTTATGCCGCGGACGAGTTGTGAGCGCTCATATTTATCTGCAATTTGTCCGGCAGTTGCCGAAAAAAAGAAATAGGGCAAAATAAACAAGAGAGCTGCCAAATTATTAAGGGTACTTACAGGAGCAGATTGCTGCTGAATCAAGCCATAAGTAATCACTAATAATAAAGCTTGCTTAAAAACGTTATCATTTAATGCGCCAAAAAACTGGGTAAAAAACATCGGTACGAACCGACGTGATGTCATCAGGTGCTCATCTTGTTTCATCATGTGCAAACTTCATTGTGTTTTATAAAAAAATGTGACCGAGTGTTAATTTGCATCTAAAACCATGTATGATATTTTTAACGCTTGATTAAATGAAAAATCAATGGTTTTGAGTGAGTTTTACACTTACCTTGGTGCGTTTTATTAAAAAATAAGTCTAGAGTTTTCTATGCCTTCTAAAATTAAGTTTAAACAGTCAACTCTCTCTCATTCTATGCATTTAATTTTAAAAATGCAGGGGATTCCTAAACTTATTTGTAGCAGCTTGTTGTTAACGGTTTGTGTAACGCCAAGCTTTGCTCAAACCTCTGTTGAGAGTAACTCTTCAACTTTAAATCAGACCGTGCCTGATGCATCAACTGAACAATTAGTTCCAGTGAGTCAGCAAACAACTGCTCCCATAACAGATATTGCTACACTTGTGACTCAAGCGCAGCAGCAACAAGATAGCTTGGCTATATTGCAACAACAAGAACAATTTCCAAATCAAATTGACGAATTTAAGCCAATCGCACTTGATAATCTTGAGGATTTGCCTGACTTGCCTGTTGACCAAAACATGGCAAATGAAATTTATAAAGTCGCTGAAGAAGCTAAAAGTGAAGCACAAAACTTCCAAAATGGTACTCAAAGACTACCCGAAGTTACAGTCAATGATGCAACTCAGTCTGAACTTAATCAGATTAATCAAGCACCTGTAAATATTGATCAGCTTATGCAAGAGATTAAATCTGATAGCCAGATTGTAGTCGAAGCCAATGAAACTGGAAAAACTTTACCTGAATTAACTCCGGAGGCTGAACAGCCACCTGAGCAAGCTGGTTTCTTTAAACGTATTTTAAATAAAGTACGTCCACCACGTGCAATTCCGATGGAACAAGTGCCACGTATTAGTGCGGATGTGGACGGTGCTTCAGATGTGCTGGCTAAAAATATTAAAGGTAAGTTATCAACATTTACCCAAGAATCATTTGAAGATTTTAATGCCGCTTTACCTCAGCTCAGAACGCTAAGTAATCAGGCTGCGCAAGCAGTGGGTTATTATAATGCTGAGTTTAAATTTGAAAAATTAAGTCCGAGCCGAGTTCGCGTTAAGGTTACACCAAATGAACCTGTACGAATTAATGAGCAAAATATCGAATTTACTGGTGCTGGTGAAAAACAAGCTCAGTTTCAGGTTATTCGCTTAATTCCTGATCAAGATGTGGGTGATATCTTTAACCATGGTTTATATGAAACCACGAAAACCCGAATCGTTAATGCAGCCACTGATAACGGTTATTTTGATGCTTTTTGGCGACTGCATGATGTGAAAGTGAGTCAGCCAGAAAACAAGGCTGATATCAATTTGCGCTATGAAACAGGTGAGCGCTACAAATTAGATAAGGTTGAGTTTCGCATGAGCGATCCATCGAAACCCTTGCCTTTGAACCAAAATATTTTAGAAAGTATGGCCCCTTGGAAAGAAGGTGATGACTATGCATTTTGGCGTGTAAATACTTTAGCAAATAACCTAACTAACTCGCGTTATTTTAACTACACCTTAGTTGATAGCATCAAACCCGATCCAATTGAAAAACCACTTGAGCTACCGCCAGATTTGCAGGCTTTAGTCGATGAGCAAAATATCGATGTGGATGAGTCTAATTTACTTTCACCCGAAGAAAGACAACTTGCTAAAGCACGTCAATTCGCTACATCTAATAAAGAAGTTACGCAAAACGTAGCAGATGAAAAACAGTTTGCAGGAACACAAAAAACAAAAGAAGCAGAACCTCAAACAGCAATGTTGCAAAGTGCGTCAGTTCAGCAGGCGGAACAAGAAACTGAACAAGATCGTTTACAAGCTCAAGCACGTGAAACGAAAAGAATTCCAGTCATTGTGACTTTAAACGCAGATAGGCTAAATAGTTTAGAAACGGGTATTGGTTATGGGACCGATACAGGTGCACGTTTACGTAGTCAGTATCGCCGCTCTATTGTGAATAAATATGGTCATTCTTTCGATGCTAACTTGGAAGTCTCGCAAATTCGTCAATCTATTGATGGCCGATATAGTATTCCCTACAAACACCCGTTGAATGACTACTTTAACATTGTGGGCGGTTATGAGCGTGAAACGCGTGATGATATTGGTCCAGATGTAAGTTTGCTTACTGAATCCGCTGTTGTTGGTGGTGAACGAATCATTAAACGTCCGTTAGGTAACTGGCAACATACTTTTGGTGTCCGTTATCGTTTAGACCGTTTGACCCAACAGGGTAATGTTGATATTTCTGAGTTACCAGATGCTTTTAAAACTGCAGCATCAGAGCAAGAAGCACTATTATTTAGTTATGAGACCTCTAAAACCTCAAGTAATACACGTTTAAACCCAACGAAAGCTTTTAAACAAACCTATAAGGTAGAATTAGGTAGCGAGAGTTTACTGTCCGATGCCAATATGGCAATTGCAAGTGCGGGTTGGAGATTTATTTATTCTCTGGGTGAAAATGATGATCATCAATTCGTTGGAAGATCTGACCTTAGCTACATTTTTACCGATGATTTTGACAAAGTTCCGTACAATCTTAGATTCTTTACCGGTGGTGACCAAACAATTCGTGGCTTTGACTATAAGAGTCTTTCTCCGGAAGTAGATGGATATAAAATTGGTGGACAAGCTTTGGCTGTAGGTTCTTTAGAATATAACTATCAGTTTAAGGACGGTTGGCGAGCTGCTGTTTTCTCTGACTTTGGTAATGCCTATGATAAAGACTTTAGTAATCCAGCAGCTTATAGCGTTGGGGTGGGAATTCGCTGGAAGTCTCCAATCGGTCCAATCCGTTTAGATGTCGCTTCGGGTATTTCAGATGAAAACCATCCGATTCGTTTACATTTCTTTATAGGCCCACAACTTTAAAAATAAAATTTTATTAGGTTTATTTTATGGCGGATGTAGAACAGCAGCCAACTTCGGCACCTCGTTCACCTAAGAAGCGGCGCATTTTGCGTAGTTTCGTGCTGACGATATTGATCATATTTTTATTATTAGCGTCTTCGTTAGTGATCATGATGTCAACAGATCGCGGAAGCCGTTTTTTATTAGATCGGGTTTTAGAAGCTCAGAAAATAATTAAATATGAATACGAAGGCGGAAACTTACTGCGCGGAATTATTCTTAAGAATGTTTTGGTGCAATTAACGGAAGTTGACGTTTCATTAGACAGAGCTGACGTAGGCTTAGGTTGGCGCTCTTTATTATTAGAAAAAGAAGTACATTTAAGCCATGCAGATGTGCGTAATTTACGTATTATTAATAAAACTCCGCCGTCTGGTAAAGCCTTCGAATTTAAGCCTATTAAGTTGCCATTTTTTCTACGTATTGATGAAGCCGATGTTGATCATTTAGAAATTAAGCTAGCAACCTCAGATGTAAGTTTTCATGACGTCCATTTGCAAGATGCACTTTGGTCAGAAACTAAACTGGAATTTGAAAAATCCAGTATGGATATGGGCTATCTTTCAGTCCACAATGCCACAGGAAAAATGGATTTCAGTGGTAAATATCCATTAGATGCTACAGCAGATTTAAGAATCCCATCTTTAAAAAGTTTAAATATTCAAAATATTAAAGTTGTAGCACGCGGAAGTTTAGATACTTTAAAAGCTGGTGTTGCAACAACAACTCCCGATTTGTTAACGGGTTGGGCGGTATTGCATCCTGTTCGTGATGAAGTTCCAATGCAAGGTGAGTTATTACTAAAAAATTATCACTTACCTTTATTGGTTGAACAAAAATTATTTGCAAAAAATGGTGTAATCAAATTTCAAGGTGATATTAAACAACTTAACTTGGCAGTTGATACAGATTTAAAGGGTGAGAATTTACCTGAAGGTCAATACAACGCTTTAATGAATACTGACTTGGTTCATCAGTTGAATATCACTGATTTTAATGGCCAAGTTATGAAAGGCGCTGTTAACCTGAAAGGTTTAGTCAGCTGGAAAGATCATGTGACTTGGGATATCAAAGGCCGTTTAGACCATATTAACCCTAAAGACAAAGCTATTCCTCAAGTTGTACAAGACTTTTTACCACCAAGTTTGGATGCTGCTGTTGCTTCCACTGGTTCTTTGGAAAAAGGTACTGAATTATTTGCCAATGTTGATTTTGACCGTTACGAGTCTTGGAAGCTTAAGTTTAATCAGGCTCCTGAAAAAAATAATAAACCTCAACCAATGTTTATGAATGTAGCTTGGACGAAAATAGACCGCGCAATGCCTTATATTGGGTGGTTGAGCAGTGACAATGGTCAGGTCGATTTAACGTTACGTGATGGTCAGCAAGATATTAAAGTTGCTACAAAAGTATATCAGCATGAAAAAACGTTATTACCAGCAGGGCAATATCTAGCTAATCTGAATGTTAAAGATAATATTTTAAATGTTCCCAATTTTAGTTTTGCTGCTGAAAAAGGTAGCTTAACTGGTCAGGCTAAAGTGTTGCTTCCGACTGAAAAACGTCAGTTGGTTTGGAATGCTTTGTTAAATGCAAAAGATTTTAATCCACAAAGTATTCATGCAGCAGCACCTGTTAATCTTTTAAATGGTTCGATTAAAGCGAATGGTTTTGCTAAACCAAACCAGCAAATTATTCAATTTGAGAAAATTGATTTAACAGGTCGATTAGCTCAAGCGGGTCAAGAGAC
Organism: Acinetobacter sp. XS-4; assembly: GCF_023920705.1. Taxonomy (NCBI): domain Bacteria; kingdom Pseudomonadati; phylum Pseudomonadota; class Gammaproteobacteria; order Moraxellales; family Moraxellaceae; genus Acinetobacter; species Acinetobacter sp. XS-4. The sequence continues at coordinate 1,419,128 of NZ_CP094657.1, forward strand.
TGTAAGTTTGGGTGGGAAAAGTACCGCAGCATTATTATTCCATGATGTAAAAGCTGGTGGCGGCTTTAAAGGCTTTGCAGTTAATTATGATGGGTCTTTAAAAGCCCTAAAACAGGCAAATGGTTTATTGAAGTTCTCTATAGCGGGTACACCAGATTTTATTCGAATTAATCAGTTACAGCATGATGGCGTCGCTGGAAAAATCTATGCGACAGGTTCTGTAAACCTAAAAGATCGGATTGCATGGGATATTAATAGTTCATTAGTACGCTTTAAACCTCAATATTTTACCTCAGCGGTAAAAGGCGAAATTTCAGGTAATCTGAAAACCCAAGGGGTTTGGGCAGACCATTTAAAACGAATTAATATTCAGCAATTGAACCTTGCTGGCTTTATAAATAATAAACCTGTTCGAGGTAAGGGTAATCTATCTTTATTGATGGACTCTAATCAAAAAGGCTTTTTACCTCAGCAGTTTGAAGCAAATAATTTATTTTTAGTCTATGGGCAGAATCAGCTACAAGCGACAGGTAATGCACAGAATCTAAAAATCAAGCTCAATGCACCAGCACTTTACGAGTTATATCCAGGGCTACGTGGTCGAGCTTACGGTGATCTAAATGTACAATCACAGCCACGTTTAAAAGCAACTGCAAATATCGCCGTAGATGATTTTGCTTTTAATACTTTAGTAAGCGTGAAAAGGTTGAGTATTCAGGGTGAACTTCCAACGTCGGAAACGACACCAACTCAATTAACCGCAAAATTAAATAATCTGCGTAGTGGAAATAGACAAATTCAGTCTGCTGAAGTGAATTTAACAGGAACAAGAAAAGCGCATTTATTGAAAGTACTTGGCAATAATAGTATTTCTAAGTTCTATGTTCAGTTAGCAGGTGGGTTTAACCAGAATAATGATTGGTTAGGCCAAATTCAAAAAGGAAGTTTTGATTCAAGACGTATTCGTCTGGCCCAAAATCAAAATGCCCCAGTGATTTATTCTTCTGCAAAATCTGAGCTATATGTGGGCCAACATTGTTGGCAAAGTGCGAATAGCCAGCTCTGTTTTGATCAGCCAGTACGGGTAAGTAAGGCTCGCGGTAATATTTCGTTTGTAACTCAAAACATGGATTTAAGTGACTTCGCGGCATTTATGCCAGAAGGCTTAGCGATGACTGGGCAATTAAACGGTTATGCTAAGGCTGCGTGGATTAATGGAGGTAATCCAAAACTTGATGCACGTTTAATTACACGCAAAGGTGAAATTGGTTTAGCTGCTGAAGATCCACAAGACCCTGCAACTACTCTGGCTTATGATGAGTTAGGTATTATTGCAAAAAGTGTATCTGAAGGGCTGTTATTCCGTGTTGATGTGAAAACACCTGATATTGGCACAGGTTATGCGAACGTCATTATCAATCCATTCCAGCCATCAATGCCAATGCATGGTGAAGTTGCATTTAATGATGTTCAATTAAAAGTCTTAAAACCATTTATTCAAGATGTCCGCAAACTGAGTGGAACCTTAGCCTTGGCTGGTAAAGTCAATGGTACATTAACTCAGCCACAATTTACTGGTGAAATGCGTTTGAAAAATGGCGCAATCAGTATGATTTCGCTTCCCGTTAATTTAACGAATGTTCAGGTTTACTCATCAATTCGTCAGGACATGGCAACAATTGATGGCGCGTTTAACAGCGGTCAAGGTGTAGGACTTTTAAAAGGTAGTTTTGAATGGAAAGATTCGCCACGTCTTCAATTAAACCTCAAAGGTGATAATTTACTTGTACGTCAGGCTCCATTAATTACTGCAATTGCTAATCCAAATCTTACACTTGATATGTATCCTTTCGATAAGCGTTTAAGCTTAAAAGGATCGGTAGATGTTCCTCGTGCACGTATTTCAATGCCAGAAACAACTGCTCCGGTCATTAACACTTCATCAGATGTCCGTATAGTTCGACAAGGCCAAGATCCGCTTGCAATTTTACGAGCTGCTAAACCTTGGGATATTCGAGCTGATATTGCTGTTAATATTGGAAACCAAGTGATATTCCAAGGCTTTAACAGTAATATTCCGTTAGTTGGTCGTTTAAATTTAAGTCAACGTGGTTACGAGACTGCAATGAGAGCTAATGGGGCAATTGGTGTCAGTCAAAAAGTGAAAATCGAAGCCTACGGACAAAGTCTAGATTTGAATCGAGCAATTGCGCGTTTTAATGGTCCATTGGCAAATCCAACTTTAGATATCGATGCAAACAAAAATGTTCAGGGCAGTATGGTTGGAGTACGTGTTACAGGTACTGCAACATCGCCAAACATTCAGGTTTACAATGATGCCGGACTATCTGAGCAAGAAGCATTGAATGCACTTGTTACGGGGCGTATTAATGAAGGTTCAAGTGGTTTAAGTAATGCAGAAGGATTTAAGTCCGATGTAAATAACACCATTGCTGCCGCAGGGATTAGTATGGGATTGGGTGGTACACGTGCTTTAACGAACCAGATTGGACGTACTTTCGGTTTGAGTGGCCTAGCTTTAGATGCACAAGGTACGGGTGAAGATACACAGGTGAGCTTAACGGGCTATATCACACCTGATCTATTTATTCGTTATGGTGTTGGCGTATTCACTCCAGTGAACAAGCTGACTTTACGTTATCAAATGAATCGACGTTTATATCTAGAAGCAAGTCAGTCTTTAGAAAGAGCGATCGATCTATTCTACAATTGGCGTTTCTAGTAGACGGAAATTAAACATTAGAAAGTATGCTAGTACCTATAATGATTTGATTAGTCTCAAGTAATAACGGAATAAAAGCTCACTTCTTAGTGGGCTTTTATTTTAAGCACTTCTATAGAATTTAAAAAAGTTGAATATTTATTATATAAAACATCGATTCTCTTAAAGGGAACCAAAGCTTGAACAGGCTTTTAATTAAAGAAAACTCACTTGAAAATTACTATTTTATAAATTAGTTTTCAGAATCATTAAATGAAACTAAATTGATAATACCTTGTTGATAAGTGCAAATAAGGTGGTTTTTTCCAAGGATATACCAGTGAAAATAGATACTTCTGTTGAAATTAAATATGACAAGGAAAACGGTACCAATATTAAATATCGTGGGCTAATTCAAAAGTTAACAGCAACATTGTCATTGACGCTTTTGTCATTTGGATGGGGCTCTACCGTAAATGCTGCACAACAACAAATTGCTTTAGTGGGAACATGGACATCGATTCCTAATGCACCACTTGCGCAAAAACCAAAACAAGCCAGTGAAGGTTTATACCAGCTTAAAGTGAATCACGATGGAACCTTAACTCCTGTTAAAGTCTTGAAAATGAAAAGTCCTTCTTGGATTGTAAAATCGAAAGATGGCCATTTTGCCTATACCACTAATGAAGAAAATGAAGGGGCGGTGACCGCACTATCAATTCAAAATGGAAAGGTGGACGTGTTGAACACAGTGGATAGTCATGGTGGACATCCAACACATGCATCAATCAGTTTAGATGGTAAATTTCTATTTGTGTCGAACTATTCTGCATTTGATAAAGGTCGTGGTGGGGTAGCTGTTTTCCCAATTTTGCCAAACGGCCATTTAGGTGAAAAAGTACAAAATATTGTTTTTAGCGAGGGTTCTGGTCACGTCAAAGGTCGTCAGGACAGTGGTCATGCACATTCAACTACATTTAGCCCAGACGGTAAGTATTTATATGCGAGCGATCTTGGAAATGACAAAGTCTATACCTTTCGTTATAACCCAAATAAGCCTCAACCACTCGAAGCGGACAACAGCCGAGATGTGACTTTTACACATGGTTCTGGCCCGCGTCATATGGTCTTTTCACCAAATGGCAAACATGCGTATGTTACCGCAGAAATGCGAAGTGAAATTGTGACATTTAATGTGCAAGATGGTCATTTGAAAAAAGTGGCGGAGCTAAAACTAATTCACGAAGATAAAACACCTGAATTTAAGAGCGCGAGTGGAATTATCCTCAGTCCAAATGGCAAATATGTGATTGCTGCTAACCGTGGTGCAGACAACAAACTTTTAGTATTTAAAATTCAACAGAATGGATTGCTAGGTAAACCAGCAGTTTATAAAGCTAATGGTATTGAACCACGTGCTTTCTCATTCGATGCGTCAGGTAAATATCTATATGTAACCAATGTTTTTACTAATAACATTAGCTTGTTCCGCTTCGATGCAAAAAATGGCACATTAAAACCCGCTGGCGATGCAGCAAAAATATCGACGCCGACTCATATCAAATTTTTTAATTGATCCGAATTAAAAACTTGGTATTTCTGGTATTTGATATAAAAGACCGAGATTTTGCTATCTCGGTTTTTTATGACTGTTTTTGCAAAAATGATGATTTTCCGTATGATATGAGCAGCAATAATTAGTGTAGTGAAATGATGAAAAAGATTTTATTGATTGCAGTGAGTTTGTTCTTTGTCGGTTGTTCAGAAAAGAAACCATTAACACCAGAAGAGCAGTGGCATGGCTTTTGTACTAGCGTAGGAAATGCAGCTAGAAGTATTGTTTTTGATCGTCAGCAAGCAATTGAAAAAGCTCAGGCCGTTGAGCATGCAAATAAAATTGAAGATGACATTACGAAAAAATTCATTCTTAATATTATTGAAAAAGTTTATGCGATTCCAAAAGAAGAACTGACGAAAGATTCTCAAGCACTCCAAGAAAAAGTTAGAAAGCAAGCGATGGATGAGTGTTTGGCAACGCCTCATGACAAAATGCCAAAATATAAATCGTTCTAATTGGGTAAGGTTATTGAGTTTTCTCTCATCTCGGGCTTTTTTGCTTAAAAATAGCCCAGATTTGGCTAATTCGCTCATTATTTGCACATGGGTATTTAGATACAAAATAATGGGCATCACGGAGAAACACCCCGTTTTCATTAACTTTTACCTTGAACTCTAGTAAACTTTTATAGTCCATATTACTTGTGAAGCTTTTACGAAAGCTGGAATTTGCAAGTAATTTTTCAAAAAAAGAGGAATGAACACCGTGCTAGAAGCTTACCGCCAACACGTTGAAGAACGTGCCGCACTCGGAGTCCCACCGAAGCCACTTGATGATGCTCAAACAGCTCAGCTTGTTGAACTATTAAAAAATCCACCAGCAGGCGAAGAAGCGTTCTTGGTTGATTTGCTTGAAAACCGTGTTCCTGCAGGTGTTGACCAAGCAGCTTATGTAAAGGCAGCGTTCTTGGCAGCGATTGCAAAAGGCGAAGCAACTTCACCACTCGTTTCTAAAGAACGTGCAGTTTACTTACTTGGCACGATGCTTGGTGGTTATAACGTAGCACCACTTGTTGAGCTTCTTGATAATGCTGAACTTGCAAGCTTAGCTGCTGAAGCGTTAAAGAAAACACTTCTTGTATTTGATGCATTCCATGACGTAGCAGATAAAGCAAAAGCGGGTAATGCCAATGCTAAAGCTGTTCTACAATCTTGGGCAGATGCAGAATGGTTCACAAGCCGTCCTGACGTTCCAGAAGAAATTAAAATCACTGTGTTCAAAGTAACTGGTGAAACAAATACTGATGACTTATCTCCAGCGCAAGATGCTTGGAGCCGTCCAGATATCCCATTACACGCAAATGCAATGTTGAAAAACGAGCGTGATGGTATCAACCCTGAAAAACCAGGTGAAGTTGGTCCGTTAAACCAAATTAAAGAACTTATTGCGAAAGGCAATCAAGTTGCTTACGTAGGCGACGTTGTTGGTACAGGTTCAAGCCGTAAATCTGCAACTAACTCTGTACTTTGGTTCTTCGGTGACGAACTTCCACACATTCCAAACAAAAAAGATGGCGGTGTGTGCTTAGGTACTAAAATCGCTCCAATTTTCTTTAATACAATGGAAGATGCAGGTGCATTACCTGTAGAAATCGACGTTGCTAACATGAACATGGGCGACGAAGTAGTATTGAAAATTGACCATGCTGCTGCAAAAGTTACTGCTTTTAAAGATGGCGTTCAAATTTCAGAAGCAGAACTTAAAACTCCAGTACTTCTAGACGAAGTACGCGCTGGTGGTCGTATTAACTTGATCATTGGTCGTGGTTTGACAACTAAAGCACGTGAAGAATTAGGTCTTGCACCTTCTACATTGTTCCGTACACCTGTACAACCTGCTGACACTGGCAAAGGCTTCACCCAAGCTCAGAAGATGGTTGGTCGTGCATGTGGTTTAGCTGAAGGTCAAGGTATCCGTCCGGGTACTTACTGTGAACCTAAGATGACTACAGTTGGTTCTCAAGATACAACTGGTCCTATGACTCGTGACGAGTTAAAAGACTTAGCTTGCTTGGGCTTCTCTGCTGACTTAGTAATGCAGTCTTTCTGTCACACTGCTGCGTATCCAAAACCAGTTGACGTAACTACTCACCATACATTACCTGACTTCATCATGAATCGTGGTGGTGTATCTTTACGTCCAGGTGACGGTATTATCCACTCTTGGTTAAACCGTATGTTACTTCCAGATACAGTAGGTACTGGTGGTGACTCACATACTCGTTTCCCAATCGGTATTTCATTCCCAGCGGGTTCTGGTCTTGTTGCATTCGCAGCTGCAACTGGTGTTATGCCACTTGACATGCCAGAGTCTGTACTTGTTAAGTTCAAAGGTAAAATGCAACCTGGTATCACTTTACGTGACCTTGTACATGCAATTCCTTACTATGCAATTCAAGCGGGTGACTTAACTGTAGAGAAGAAAGGTAAGAAAAACATCTTCTCTGGTCGTATCCTTGAGATTGATTTGTCAGAAATGGAAAATGACTTGACTGTTGAGCAAGCATTTGAACTTTCTGATGCATCTGCTGAACGTTCTGCGGCTGGCTGTTCAATCACACTTTCTGAAGAGAAAGTTGCTGAATATTTACGTTCTAACATCACCATGTTGAAGTGGATGATCTCAGAAGGTTATGGCGATGCTCGTACTATGGCGCGTCGTGCTGAAAACATGCAGAAGTGGTTAGACAATCCAAGCTTGTTAAAAGCTGATGCTGATGCAGAATACTTAAAAGTTTACGAAATCGATCTTGCTGACATCAAAGAACCAATTCTTTGCTGCCCGAACGATCCAGATGATGCGAAACTTCTTTCTGATGTTCAAGGCGACAAAATTGATGAAGTATTCATCGGTTCTTGTATGACTAACATCGGTCACTTCCGTGCAGCTGGTCAGTTACTTGATAAAGTACCTGGTGGTTCATTGTCTACTCGTTTATGGTTGGCTCCACCAACTCGTATGGACGAGCACCAATTAATGGAAGAAGGCTTGTATAACATCTATGGTCGTGCTGGTGCGCGTACAGAGATGCCTGGCTGTTCATTATGTATGGGTAACCAAGCACGCGTAGCGCCGAACACAACATGTGTATCGACTTCTACTCGTAACTTTCCGAACCGTTTAGGTCAAGGTGCAAATGTTTACTTAGCATCTGCTGAGCTTGCATCTGTAGCTGCGGTTCTTGGTAAATTACCAAGCCCAGAAGAATATCAACAGTACGCGTCGCAAATCGACAGCGCTTCTGCTGACATCTACAAATACTTAAACTTCGACAAGATGAGTGAATATACTAAAGAAGCTGATCAAGTTGATACTAAGAAAATCCAAGCTGCTCAATTGACTTAATGAGCTAGGATGAAGAAAGGCCGAAAGGCTTTTCCCTAGCGCAAGAGCAAATCTATGATTTGTTTGAGCAAAAAGCTAGAATAAGGGCTGATTAATCAGCCCTTATTTTTTTTTTGAAATAATTTCTAATTAATCTAAATTTTAAATCAAAAAAATTGTAGTAAGTTCTGTGCTATGCCTATCTAATAATTTTAATTAATATGGTCCAGTAATTTTGGCTTTACAATTCAATCAATCCATCATTTAATTATTGAAAATGAGTGATTTAAAAAGTTGATTTAACTAAATGGCGAAACAGTCCCGCTTCTTATGTATTGGTGGATTTCTTAACGGTTCTGCTGTTAAAGATCAAGGTGATAGTTTTATCTGTGTCGAAAATAACAAACAAGTAGCCTATCATAAAAAGGAAATTTTCCATCCAGACTCATGGGATCAAGATTACTACGTCTGCGAAACTACAACAGATCAACAGGCACGAAATTGGGTTTATGATATTAAGCCCGATTAATTTACTTGATATCATTTTATTCGGTGAATAGGCAATTTAGTATTTTTTAAATGCCTACATGGAAAAGCCCCTTTGAAAGGGGCTTTTTATAAACTAAAACAATTCTACCAATAACCCAACACTTTCCACCACAGTCCGCCAATCACTACAAAAATAATGATATTAACAACACTCATGACAAAACCAGCTTTCCACCATTCACCGAGTGTGGTGTAACCCGAACCGAAGACTACAGGGGAAGTGCCAGTCGCATAATGGGTTAAGGTCATCATAATACTTGAAGCCGCTGCCATCATTAAAGCAAAGAGCATTGGCGGTGCACCGAGTGCAAGTCCTACCGTATAAAAAGCAGCAAACATTGCGGTAATATGTGCCGTTGTGCTAGCAAACATATAATGTGCATACAAATAGGCGAGCATTAATAATAAACAAGCCGGCATCCAGCTTAGACCTAAATGACCAATACTGGTTTCTAAAACACTCGAGAACCACGTGATTAAGCCAAGCTTATTTAAATAAGTTGCCATCATGACTAATGCTGCGAACCAAGTAATCGTATCCCACGCGTTCTTTTGCGTCAGAATATCATCCCAAGTTAAAACACCTGTAAGTAGCAATAACCCTAAACCAATAAAAGCTGTCGTCGTTGGGTCAACAGCCCAATCGGAGCCAAAAATCATGGCGGGAATACCTGCCCATAGCATCAATAAAATACCGAATACACCAAGCATGATGATTTCATTTTTACTGACTGGACCCATTTCTTTTAATTTAGTTTTAGCAAACTGAGCTGCATTAGGCGTTTCTTTGACTTCGGGTGGATACATCCAATACATAATCAAAGGCATAATAATTAATGCAATCAAACCAGGCAATAACATCGCCAGTGCCCAAGTACTCCAACTTAATGAAATTTCACTATTGGTCGCCTTTGCCACTAAATCAACTACTAATGGGTTAGGGGCGGTTGCAGTAATAAACATTGCAGAGGTAATCGGGTTGGCTTGGTAGTTAACCAATGAAAGATATTTTCCCATCCGACCTTCGGTGCCTTTAGCAGGATCAGAATCATAACTAGTAGAAATTGCCAGTACAATTGGATGAATAATTCCGCCACCACGTGCAGTATTACTTGGCGTTACAGGGGCGAGAATGAGTTCTGAAAGTACTATGCTATAGCCAATGCCAATGGTTTTTTTGCCCCAAACTGCGATAAATAAATAGCCTAACCGTGCGCCCAATCCAGTTTTTTGCAAACCTTTAGAGATCATGATAGAAATACCAATCAACCAGATTAATGGGTTAGCAAAGCTACTAAGGGCATCTTGAATTGCACCGCTTGGGCTTGTGTTAGTCACGCCAGTGATAGCGACTAAAGTTATTGCAATAATGGCAATAGCACCAATTGGCATAGCTTTACCGATAATTGCGGCAATTACACCGACAAACATTGCTAATAAATGCCATGCATCAGGATCAACGCCAGTAGGTACAGGAATTACGAACCAGATTAACAATGTAATAAATAAAGAAATAAGTGTAGGGAGGGCTTTAAATCCCATGTAATTTCCCCTTGTTTTCATATGATTAAAAAAATAAAGTTCTTTAAGAGTAAATCGCTAAAGAAATAAGTATTAAAGTTCTATTATCGATTAAATGATTCGAAAATTCAAAAAAACGAAAAATAACAAGCGATAAGTACTAGCTTTCATTTCAATGAAATAGGCCATTCTTTTAAGTTAAACATTTCTTAATTTAAATATAAATTATTAAGTTTTTCTAAAATCTGGCGTTGAAATTGATGCCAAAAATTATAAATTCTCTGGATGGATATCAGCCTAATAAATAGTACTTAGAATGGGTGATTTTAGAAGAATCTATAAAGATAGCTAATTAAATTAATATATTCTAATACTAATTTTTAGAAAATATTAAAGATTAAAAAATAAATTATATAGCAAGGTTAAGATATAAATAGCGTAAAAAATTATTAAATAAAATAACTTGTATATAATATTGGATAAAAAATAGGCTTTGTGAGTTATTGTTTTTATTGAAAGTGTGAAGTGAGTCATGAGTTTATTTAAAAACAATAAATAAATCATTTTTTAATTTGTTATATATAAAATTAAATATAGTAGTAGAAATTAACTGGTTTTTTGTTTTAAAATAATTAAACGAACTTAAAAATAATTAAAAAAAATATGGGTATTTTATATAGGGAATTTGAGAATGCTAAAGACGATAGTTGAATTTAAATTTGATGATTATCAACTGTATGAGCAAAAAATGCACTCCAATGAAGGAGGGATTTTAGTTCAAAAAACTGAAGATATCGCGCAATATATTTTTAGTATATTGAGAAATAGATATCATTTAAATGTGGAGCTATACAGTGAAAACTGGGGGTGGCAAATTGAGATTCCATTGCCTGAAATAACGATGTATCTTGGAATAAGTGTTTATGAAGAATATAGCAATGGATTCGCAATTTTCATTTCACCCAATACACCTATTTTAAGAAAGTTTTTATTTAAAAAAATCGATATTACCCACCATATTATGGTGCTGCAAAACTATATAAATATTATCTTAAAATCACATCCAGGAATCTATGATGTGTTGTGGTGGAAAGAAAATGAATTCCGATGTGTAGTGGCGAGTTGAAGTCCAAAAAATAGAAAATTTAAAGTATCGAAGTGAGTTAAGGAAAATTTATTAAAGACTATATTGGTGAATAGAGGGCAAGAGCTTACTATATCTTCAATATCAAGTGGTCAGATCAATATGCAAAATTCAGTTTTGAAGGGATTGCGTAAGTTTTTCTATAATAATCTTCATAATCATGACTATGAAACTACGGTAAGTAGATGTATTAATTATTTTTTAGTTGTTTTAATTGTTGGCAACGTCGCTGCCGTTTTATTAGAAACAGTAAATGATCTGTATACAAGTTATCGTATTTGGTTCGACTATTTTGAAGTTATTTCAATTGCAATTTTTAGTATTGAATATTTATTAAGATTGTGGAGTGTTGCAGATCGAGATACGACACAATCTGCGTGGAAAATCCGCTTGAACTGGATGAAAAGCGGGGAAGCAATTATTGATTTGATGGCAATTTTACCTGCTTATCTCAATTTCTTTGTACGAATTGATCTTCGTATGCTTAGAATCTTACGTTTACTTCGACTATTAAAATTAACACGCTATTTCATCTCACTTCAGATATTGTTATGCGTGATTAAACGTGAGAAGGGTTCTTTTCAGGCAGTTATCTTTATTTTAATCATTATGATTATTATGACTGCTTCTGGAATTTATGTGGTTGAAAACAAGGCTCAGCCAGAAGCTTTTAGTTCAATACCTAAATCTATGTGGTGGGCTGTAGTGACTTTAACCACAGTGGGTTATGGCGATGTAACGCCAGTGACCAGTTTAGGAAAGTTATTGGGGGCACTCATTACAATTTTGGGTGTTGGTATTGCGGCTTTACCAGCTGGTATTTTGGCATCTGGGCTTGCAAATGAACTTAACCAGCGTAATCAAAGGCTAGAGCAAGAATTTCGTGAATTACTTCAAGTACGAGGTATTGATATTTTACATGATGAAGTTGAAATAGAGCGAATCCGTCAAAAAGTAGGTCTACCAAAAGAGCAGGCGCATAACCTGATTATTCAAATTATGCGGGAAAAAGTATTAGAGCAAGAAGAGTCAGTTAGAGAGAAAAAATGTTATTGCCCACACTGTGGAGGAAAGCTAACTGATTAGAAATAATAAGTTAGCGTTTTCTGTGATTAAATTTACTTACTGGCTTTTTCAACAGCAAATGCAATAAGTAAAATGATAAGACCACCTAGACTCAGAACAAAACCCACCCAGATTGGCGCGATCCAACCCATTTGGTGACTGAGTACCCATCCACCTAAAAATGCACCTAATGCATTGGCCATATTAAAGGCAGAGTGGTTGAGTGACGCTGCTAGTGTTTGAGCATCGCCTGCAACATCCATTAGACGGGTTTGCAAAGCTCCGCCTAATCCCATTACAGTGAGACCAATCAAAAATAATGAAGCAATAGCACTATAGATATTACTCATTAAGAAACTGGCAACAACAAAAGCGATAGCTGAACTAATTAATACACCTACAATCGTTTTGTTTAGGTTTTTATCTGCAAGCCATCCTGCTGCTAAGCCACCAATAACCATACCGATACCCCAGATAGCTAAAGCGATAGGGACAATTTGGATATTAACTTTTGTATATTCAGTCAAAATTGGTGAAACATAGCTATAAACAGAAAACATGCCTCCAAAACCGATAGCGCCTACCGCTAGTGTTAGCCACATGTTGATATTTTTAAGACCGGCTAACTCTGTTTTTATACTCGCAGTAGCTTGGACTGGAATATTGGGTACAAAAAAGCCAACAGCAATTAAAGTGACGAAAGCAAAGGTTGCTGAAAACTCAAAACCAGCTCTCCAGCCAAAATTTTGACCTAACCACGTCGCGAGAGGAACGCCAATTACAGTTGCGACTGTAAGACCCATCATCATTTGGGCAACTGCAGAAGCTCTTCTTGATGGGCCAGCGAGTTCTGCTGCAACTAATGCACCAACTCCAAAATATGCTCCGTGTGGTAAACCTGCAATGAAACGTGAGATTAAAACAGTTTCGGGGGTATGAGCTAAAGCGGTAAAGGCATTAGCTACACCATAAAAAAGCATTAAGCCAAGTAATAAAGTTTTTCTTGGAACTTTGGCTCCAAGAATTGCAATGATAGGAGCGCCAATAACTACGCCTAATGCGTAAGCACTAATAAAGTGACCAGCTTCAGGTACAGTAATATTTAAGTTATTTGCAATTTCTTGAATCAGTCCCATTGCGACGAATTCAGTGGTTCCAATACAAAAACCACCTACAGCGAGTGAAAAAATTGCTAAAAAGAGTGAATAGTGTTGATGTGTAGAAAGAGGAGATTGCGGGGACGCCATAATAAGTTAAGGGGAAACTCAAAAAAGGGAAGTATAAGGGAAAAGAGAACAAAATAATAAAAAACTAAAATATTGAGATAAGGCTTACATATTCAAATGAAGTAAATTTAAATTTTTATATGGAATAATTCATCGAAAAACTTTTAAAAATTATATATGATTGGCGCGTAATACTTTAAGCATTACAACAAGTTGTATAAATATCTAAAAATAGAGATGTTAAAACGTGAAAAAATTATTTATTACCTGCCTTATGGGTATGGCTATTTTATCTATGTCTGGTTGCTCAGTATTTATGGCGGGTAATCAACCAAGTAAAAAAAATGTAAATGTTCTAAATCCAGGTAGTTCTCGTAATTATGTGATTGCCGAATTTGGAGCACCCGTACTTTCAGAATACCGTGATGGAACACGGGTTGAGATCTATACTTTTCAACAAGGTTATCCAAAGTGGGTGAAAGTCAGTAGAGCTTTTGGTCATGGTGTGGCAGATGTTGCTTCAATCGGTCTTTGGGAAGTATTTGGCACTCCGACAGAAGCATATTTTAACGGTAAAGAAACATCTTACGAAGTATCTTACGGGCCAGATGATTTGGTGAAAAGTTATAAGCTAATTGATTTTGAGCAGGCATTTCCAAATATAAAGCAGCAATAAACTCAAATAAAAAAGGCCTTCGGGTCTTTTTTTATTTGAATCAAAATTAAATTCATTAATGATAATAAGAATTATTTTTATTTGTGTATACTGTATTTTCTTATATTTTGTCTGAAAACTTTCGCATTTGTGTACAACAGGATTTTGTAATAATGAATAAATTTTTAGTGCTTTCTCTTGCATTAGCATCTAGTTATAGCGTTGCTCATGAACCTTATGTGGCACCTGTAGCTTATAAAACTGAACAGACTCAAGTACCTGTATTTGCTGGTTATGCTGAAGAAGCATTAAACAGTGAATATGCTTTAAAGGATGCTAAGCTTACCGTAATTACACCTAAAAATGAGCTTAAAACTTTCAACTCCGAAGCTCTACATAAGTCAGTAACTGTTTTTGATGTAGATTTGCCGGAGGAAGGTACATACATTATTCAAACTCAGGCAAGTTATCCTTTAAAATATGTATATGACCAAAAAGCATGGCATCTATTTTTTGATATGCCAGCTGATAAAGCTCCACCGAAAGCCGAACGCGAATATTTGATTTCGGCTGACCTTAAAACAAAAACAATTAAAACAGAGCAAGTAACACGAGAATGGACATTACAAAGTTATCTTTCTAAAGGGAAAGTTTCAGATATTCAATTTCCCAATACGCCGATTAAAGTTAGTTTCTCTGTGCACCCAAACCAGATTAAAGCTGCTCAACCTATTCAATTAGCCATAACTGAAAAAGGGCAACCTTTAGCTTATGCTGAAGTTAATTTGAGAGAAAAAGGTGCAACTGATAAACAAGTACAACCATTTAAGGCAGATAATCAAGGGCAAGTTGAGCTCAAATTTTCAAAAGCTGGCGAATACTTAGTAGAAGTAACTGCACCACTAAATTTGAAGTTAAAACCTAAAAATCAAAGCTATACAATTATTAGTTTAAATGTATTGGCACAGTAAATTTTTACCTTACATAAAATTAAATCCGTGTCGGGTCTAATTTTATGTAAGCATTCAAAAAATGTTCAATATCAGAATGCGCTATTTCAATTTTAAAATTATAAAAATTCATCTCAAAAAAAAATAGTAAAATAAAATTCATGTTGAAGTTAGCTAACTAATTTTGTGATAAGATGAATAGTATTCATTAGCAAGAATTTATCTAAAGTTGCTCGATTTTTGAAAAACAAAGATGAGCTAAAACATTTATAGATAAATCTACTTTTCAAGCGTGGACCCATGTTAGAAATTCGTCACCTTAAAACCTTAGTTGCCTTACGTGAACACGGTTCATTGGTTTCGGCAGCAAATGATCTTTGCTTAACACCTTCGGCTATTTCTCATCAGTTAAAAGAATTAGACCATTGGTATGGGGTGGAGGTTGTTAATCGTCGTAGTAGACCTGTGAGTTTCTCTAATGTCGGGCAGCGCTTACTCAAGTTAGCCGATGATGTTTTGCCACAAATTCAGATTACCCACAGTGATATCACGCGTATTGTGCATGGACAGACAGGCAGAATTATTTTTTCATCGGAATGTCACAGTTGTTTTGACTGGTTAATGCCTTTATTAAATCAGTATCGTCAGCAATATCCAGATGTAGATTTAGACTTTGCATCAGGTTTTGAGGCTAATCCGCATGAACTTTTACAAAATGCAGAATTTGATTTACTGATTACAGCCGATCCGATTGCGTTAAAAGGAATTGAGTATTTTCCAATTTTTGAATATGAATCACGCTTAGTCTTATCAAATACTCATCCTTTGGTGCGGGCTGAAAATATTACAGTTCAAGAATTGGCCGAGGAAGTTTTAATTACTTATCCGGTTGATAAGCACCGTTTAGATATTATGTCGAAACTTTTCATTCCTGCGAATATTCAGCCTAAACAAATACGAACAACTGATTTAACTCAAATGCTTATTCAGCTTGTAGCAAGTGGAAGAGGTATTGCTGCTTTACCTGATTGGGTGGTAAATGAATATGAACAAAAGGGTTGGGTCACAAGCCGCCGTTTAGATTGTGTTTCCTCTACAGGTTTAAGACGAACTTTATATGCGGGCTATCGAACTGAAGAAAAAGAGAAAAGTTATTTTGAAGGATTTTTAAAGCAGTTAGAAAAATTCTCTTTAAAGCGAAACGCTTATTATTCTGGCTAAAACAAATAATTTAGCCTAAGTGTAAAAAAGGTGCTTAATTGCACCTTTTTTATATCGACTTCTTATTTACCAATAAATAAAGACAGTAAGCCAGCTGCAATAAGAGGCCCGACTGGTACACCACGGAGTAAAGCGACACCAGCAACCGTACCAATAAGTAAGCCTGCAACAACATCAGGTTGGCTCGACATTAATTTTACTCCGCGACCACCCAACCATGCGACTAATAGGCCAATTGCGATAGCTACAAGCGATTTAAAACTAACAAATGACTTTAAAATACTCTCTCCACTGAGCTTCCCGCTGGCAATTGGGGTGAGTACGCCAATTGTTAAAATGAGAATCCCTAAATTAAGACCGTGTGCTTGAATGTAAGGAAAGAACTCACTTAAAGGGGTGATTTTAACGACAATGAGCACCCCCGCTGCAATGGTTACAGCTGCATTTTGACTTAATAAACCGCAGACAAGCAGGACGAGTAAAACAACTAAATTAACATCAAATTGGGCAAGCATGGGGAGTGCAGAGAAAGTAAATAAATGGAATTGTATAATATTTAAGAGTTGTAATGTGAAAGCTTAAAAAGATACAGCCGATTTCAGATCTTATTTTTAAGAATAAATGCTTGTATATCTCTCAATCCTAAAGAGTTTTAATTTTTGGTTACGCGTGGAAACAATGTTATATAAATTAACAAGTTAAAAATTTTAGTTTTTTAAAATTGTGATATAAAAATAGTCATTACTTATGAATGCAGGATATTTTATGGACATTATAGATATCAAAATAAAAGATCAGTTTGACCAGATTCATGATGCAAAAGCGCAACTAAAGAAAAATTTAGTTGAACATGAGAATGAATCGTTAAAGCTGAGCCAACGTATTGAGCATATTATTGTTGATAATGAAATTATTTTGCCTACTACCGAATTATTATTTGAAAGTGGAAAGAACGAGAATATTTATCGAGTAGTTGAAGAGTAGAGTGCGCGAGTTGAACTAAGTAAATGCAAAGAGCTGCTCGTAGGGTTTAGTAAAAGGTGGAAACTGCGTTAAAATAACTGCTTAGTTCTAATGAGAAAACTTCATGCTGCTGGAAAAAATTTTACAATCACAAGGGTTTGGTTCACGTAAATATTGTCAGCAGTTAATAAAAAACGGATCTGTAAGTATTGATGGAGAAATTGCAGATGATCTCAAGAAGCAATTCTCTCCTGAAAATTTAGAGTTTTCTCTTTTTGGGCAGGCCTATCAATATCGAGAAAAAGTTTATATTGCTTTAAAAAAGCCAAAAGGTTTTGAATGTTCACATCAGCCTCAGCATCATCAAAGTGTTTTTAGTCTTTTACCTGAAATCATGATTCAACGTGGTGTGCAAGCTATTGGCCGTTTAGATCAAGATACAACGGGCTTACTTTTACTCACCGATGATGGTAAATATCTTCAAGCTTTAACCCATCCTCGTAAACATGTTCCCAAGGTTTATCATGTTACGACTATAGATCCAGTTACAGCTGACCAAATTGAAATGTTGAGTCTAGGTGTGAGCTTGCATCAAGAAAAAGGTGTCTTTGCTGCAACGGATGTAGAGATATTAGAAACTCATCAATTAACCATGACGATTCATCAAGGCGTTTATCATCAAGTTAAACGAATGATTGCAGCTGTAGGAAATAAAGTAGAAGCCTTGCATCGCCATCAAATAGGGCAATTGGTTTTACCTGAGCTTGAAGATGGTGAGTGGATTTATTTATCTGAAGAGCAGAAACAGCTCGCTCAAAATATTATTTGAGAAAACAATGGAAAGTTTGGAACTCACTATCTCGAATGAATCCCATTTGTTCATATAAGCGATGAGATTCATGGTTGTTACCTTGAGTTTCCAAACTAATCCGCAAAGCATTCTCTTGTTTTGCAAATAAGATTGCTGTATCGATTAGCTGTTTAGCTGAACCTTGACGACGGAAAATAGGCGTAACATATACATCATCTAAAATATAGTAAGTTGAGCAAGCAACTGAAGAAAAACCTAAATAGAGTAAAATAAAACCCGTGATTTTGTCGTCTTTAATATGAATGAAGAACACACTTTCTCTATTCTCAAAACGCTGTTTGAGAAAGTGAAGTGATTCATTAAAATTAGAAGAGGCCCCATAAAATTGGCGGTATTCATCAAATAAAACGGCGAGTTGCTCTAAATCTTCAAAAGTCGCTCGTCTAACGATCATTTGGCGCTCCTTGTAATTTATCATTATGTTTTTACAAAGAGAGCATAACGAAAAAAAAAGCTTTTTGACGTTAAAACTTGTTTATAAATGCAACAGTGTTAAATTTTGTCGCTTTCACCAAGAAGAGCATTTAGTTCTTCAAACAAATCTTCATGGTCATCATCTTCAGCTAAAGTTGATGGATTTTGGTTTAATGAAGATGCTTTTGCTTTTCTCAGTTTTAATAATTGTTCCATATTGATCGTCTGATTTTCGATTGCAAATGGAATAGATTTAGTTAATACGACCTGTTTAAAAAAAAGTCGTACCGCTTGGGCAGGGGTAATTCCCAATTGTTTAAAAACAGCAAAAGCCTGTTTTTTCTCTTGGGAGTCAAGTCGAACCTGATAAACTTCTGTTTTTCGCATGAATAACAAAACCAAATGATTTTAATTTTTAGGAATTTATTTTAAACCATCGCAATGTAATTTCAATGCTTTTTGGCATAAAAAATAATCTTTTTGTAATTACGGTTACATTACAATGTCAATTCAAACTCAGAATTAAAAGACATTCCCTCTTTTGTGAGGGGGTCTATAAATGAAATATGCTTAGCCAGCAGCTGTAATGGTTCAGAGAAATCATCTTCAGCCTTGTGTTGAACTACTGGATAAAATGGGTCATTTTTAATCGGAATTTCTAAGTAATTAAGATGCACGCGAAGTTGATGCTGTTTGCCCGTTGTTGGTGTTAAGCGATATTTTGCCCAAATTTGGTTATGTTCGATAAGCTCAATATAAGTCTGGGTATTTGCTTTAGCATTTGCCACAACTTGCATGGTATAAAAAGGAGTACCTTTGTCTAAATGCAAATGTAATGTTTGGGGAAGTTTTAATTCTTTTTTATAAGGTGCAACGGCATGGTAAATTTTATTGACTTGACGCTCTGCAAATAATTGTTGGTAAGCACCACGAGATTCAACCCGTTTGCAAAATAGAACAACCCCAGCAGTTTCCCGGTCTAATCGATGTATGGGCGTTAAATATTCATTGCCTGTTTGTTTTTTTAGTCGGACTAAAAGCGTTTCTTGAACATATTGTCCAGTCGGGCTAATCGTTAAAAAATGTGGTTTATCGACCACTAGTAAGTCATCATTTTCAAATAAAATCCGATGTTCAAATGGAACGTGGGCTTCATAAGCAAGAAATCGATAATAAAAAATATGGGTATTACTTTGATAGGGACTGTCTAATGTTAGTTTTTGTCCATTTGCCCCATAAATAAGTCCATCTTGAAAGCGTTGTTGCCACTCTTGCACTTTAATATGTTGGAAATGTTGGCATAGATGCTCATAAATAGTTTGAGTATTTGTGTGTGCAGGAAGATAGACTTGGCTTGCGCTCACACCATCAATCATAGGTGGCAAAAAATCGTTCGGACTAGACATAAAAAAGTGTAAATATGTAAGAAAATTGATATAAAAAAAGCCAACTTCTAGGGCTTAAGTAGGCTTTTAAGGCAGGGCAATGTTATCATATCGATTATTTCGAATCATGTTATGTGTGCTATGTCGTATTCATTGAAATTGGTCTTAAATCATGAAGAAGATACTGAGCGTCTAGCTCAAGCGTTGGCGCAACATGTTCAGTCGGGTGTGATTTATTTAATTGGAGATTTAGGTGCGGGTAAAACCACACTTACACGCTATTTCTTACAGGCATTAGGTCATAAAGGTTCTGTTAAAAGCCCAACCTATACACTCGTTGAGCCGTATAAAATCAATGACAAAGAAATTTTTCATTTTGACTTATACCGTTTGAATGACCCCTACGAACTTGAATTAATGGGAATCCGTGATTATTTAGATATCACAGACGCATTATTTTTATTTGAATGGCCATCAAAAGGTGGCGATGAAATTCCAGAGGCCGATATCATTATTGATATTCAAAAGTCAGATGATGAGTTGAGCCGTTTAGTAACTTTAACTTTACCCACAGAACATTTGTATCAGACTTTGCAGGAACAGCTTCATGACTGATGAAAAGCTAACACAACGTCGTATCCATACATTAGACGCAGCGTTAGCCAACCAGATTGCTGCTGGTGAGGTGATTGAGCGTCCTTCATCTGTTGTTAAAGAATTATTAGAAAACTCTATCGATGCGGGTGCAACTGAACTCATTGTGCGGATTGCTCAAGGTGGTTCGACCCTAATCGAAATTATTGATAATGGTCATGGCATTCATTCTGAAGATTTGGCACTGGCCGTTATGCGTCATGCCACAAGTAAAATTAAAACGGCAGAAGATTTACACGCTATTGTAAGTCTAGGATTTCGCGGGGAGGCGCTTGCTTCGATTGCCGCTGTTTCAAGGTTGACATTAACTAGTAGCCAAGATGAAAGTGGGATCGGCCATCAGGTTGAAGTTAATGGTACGGCCTTTGACCATCAAGAAGTACAAGCTGTTGCTGCTCAAAAGGGAACACATATCCGTGTTCAGGACTTATTTTTTAATGTTCCTGCCCGCCGTAAATTTTTAAAAAAGCCAACCACTGAATTTGGTCATATCGAAGAGATTGTTCGTCGTCTGGCTTTAACACATTTTGATATACGTTTTGTGCTTGAGCATAATGATAATATTAGAATTAATTTACCTATAGCTGATAGCGGAGAGCTCCGTTTTCAGCGAGTACAGCAATTATTAGGTTCGCAATTTGTACAAAATGCATATTGGATGGATGCCGAAAGTATTAGCATGCGTTTATCGGGTTGGCTTGGTCATCCTTCAGATGCACGTGCGCAGGCTGATATGCAATATGTCTATGTAAATGGGCGTATTGTCAAAGATAAAACAATTTCGCATGCATTACGCATGGCATATGACGGTATTTTACATGGCCATCAACATTCATCTTATCTACTTTTCTTAGAAGTCGATCCTGAAAATATTGATGTCAATGTTCACCCTACAAAACATGAAATCCGTTTTTTAAATCAGAGAGAAGTGCATGAGTTTGTAAGACATTATGCAAAAGAAACTCTGGCACAATTTCAGACAGCGAGCGCTGATTTAGCTCAAGCGATGAAAGTGGATGAACATTCTGATTATTCAGTACAGCCACAGCCTAAATATCAGGAACAATTTACGCTGCATCGGACAAATGAAGCTTTAAATCCAGACAGTGAAGTACAGTCTCAGCACGCACCAACAGAATTATTAACTGATTTTAACGCTAGTCGTCCGCAAGCTATTCACTATGCAGATCAAACACCAAAATATAATGGTTCACCTCAGTTAAATAATGCGTTAAAGACATATTTAGCACCACTGCGTGACCAGACTGCTAGTTTTTCAGTAAATGAAGATATTGAACCAGTAACAAAAGTCGATGAATTTCCATTAGGTATCGCAATTGCTCAACTTCATGGAATTTATATTTTATCGCAAAATACTGAAGGTCTAATTATTGTTGATATGCATGCAGCGCATGAGCGTATTTTATTACAGCAAATGAAAAATGCTTGGGATAAGCCAGAATTTTGGACATCTCAGCAGTTGCTTATACCTAAAGTTATTTCTATTAGTCGAATGCAAGCTGTGAGGGTAGAAGAATTAAAACTTCAACTGGAGCGTTTAGGACTTGAAATTGATTTGTATGGTGATGAACAAATTATTATTCGGGGAGTGCCAGCCATATTACAAAAAGCTGACTTTGAAAATCTTATTCCTGAACTTTTAAATGATTTAGATCCAAATGATGAAGCACAAGGGCTACTTCAAAAAAGAGATGAGTTATTAGCTGGAATGGCGTGTCATGGGGCAGTGCGTGCGCATCGACAACTCAGTCTTTCTGAAATGAATGCTTTACTTCGTCAAATGGAACAAACCGAATTTGCGAGCCAATGTAACCATGGAAGGCCAACTTGGCGCGCATTTCCATTATCTCAATTAGATAAATTATTTGCTCGAGGAGAGTAGTTTTACATGTCAAATCAATTGCCCGTCATCAATTTAATGGGACCAACTGCGAGCGGAAAAACCGCTTTGGCATGTGAATTATACGAACGTGGAAATTTTGAGCTGATTTCTGTTGATTCTGCACTCGTTTATAAAGATATGGATATCGGCACGGCTAAACCAACTCGTGAAGAGCAAGCGCTATATCCGCATCATTTAATTGATATTATTACTCCTCTTGAAGTTTATTCAGCTGCTCAATTTGTTGAAGATGCATGTAAGTTAATTGATGACATGCATTCACGTGGAAAGACTCCTATCTTGGTAGGAGGTACAATGTTGTACTTTAAGGCATTATTAGAAGGTCTATCGAGTAATTTGCCGAGCGCAGATGCTCAAGTTCGGGCGGCAATCGAAGAAAAAGGTTTAAATGAAGGGTGGCAGGCTGTTTATGATGAATTAGTTTCTGTCGATCCTGCTGCGGCTATAAAATTTAATGTGACTGATAAGCAAAGGATTATTCGAGCACTAGAAGTTTATAAGCTTACAGGTGAACCAATTACTAAATTGCAGGCAGAACAACCAAAAAACGTACCATATCGATACATATTTCATAATTATGCTTTACTTCCAGATCGGGTAGAATTACATCAACGCATTGAGCAAAGATTAAGCAAAATGTGGGATATCGGTTTTTTGAGTGAAGTTGAATCTCTAATTGAAAAATACGATTTAGATGAAAATTTACCCTCAATGCGTTCAGTGGGTTATCGACAAGCACTAGAATTTCTATTAAAAAGTGACTTAAGTCTCAAAAGTAAACGTGAAATGGAGGATAAAGCTTTATTTGCAACACGACAACTTGCCAAACGTCAATATACGTGGTTACGTTCTTTGCAAGAAATACACGATTTTAAAACTTACTTGACGATAAAGCAGGCGAAAGAAGACTTGCGAAACTCTTATGGATAAAGCAAAATTTGCACACTGTCTTTTTATAATTTTTAGTTGAAAAATAAAGATAGTTTTTTTGCGCTGATTTAAAAATTTTTTTTTGGAGTTAAAAATGTCTAAAGGTCAAACTTTACAAGATCCGTTCTTAAATTCTCTCCGTAAAGAACGTATCCCTGTTTCTATTTTCCTTGTGAACGGTATTAAATTACAGGGTCATATTGAATCATTTGACCAATATGTTGTTTTATTAAAAAATACTGTAAGTCAAATGGTTTACAAACACGCGATTTCAACTGTTGTTCCAGCACGTAACCCACGCCCAGCAGGCGCACAAGGTACAGGCTTCCCTGCACAAGGTGGCACACAAGGCGGCTTCGGTGGTCAACCTACTGGTGGCTTCGGTGGCGGTCAAGGTGGTGGCTTTGGTGGTTCTCAAGGTGGCTTCGGTGGCGCTCAAGGCGGCTTCGGTGGTCAAGGCGGCTTCGGCGGTGGTCAAGGTGGCGGCTTCGGCGGTCAAGGTGGCTTCGGCGGTCAAGGCGGTGGTTTCGGTGGTCAAGGCGGCTTCGGTGGTCATCAAGGTGGTTTTGACAACGACACTAAATTTGAAGATGGTCAAGAAGACGAAAATAATCGTTAATTGAAATCTAAAAAGAAACCAGTCAGATAATGACTGGTTTTTTTATGCTTATTTAAAAGCTAATTCACAATATTAAACTCATCAAAGGTCATGATTTGACTATGGTGCCTCATATATTTAAATAAATAGAGTTTTTATCGATGATATTAATATTAGCTGCTGCTTTAAGCAGTGTTTTGGTGTCCATTCTATTAAAAAACTTCAAGAAAAAAGGCTACCAGGCGCTACAAATGATTGCATGGAACTATGCGAGTGCGAGTATTCTTTGTTTTTGGTGGTTTCAGCCTGATATCCAACATATTTCAATACAAAAGACGCCTTGGTGGTTAATTGTTGCATTAGGATTGATTTTGCCTAGTATTTTTCTGTGTTTAGCTAAATCACTAGAATATGCTGGAATTGTTAAAACTGAGGTTGCACAACGACTTTCCGTGGTACTTTCTTTACTCGCAGCTTATTTCTTTTTTAATGAACAATTTAATGCATTAAAACTATGGGGAATAGGTTTAGGAATTTTTGCTGTTCTACTTGTTCTTTTTGGACAAATGAATACTTCTTCAAATCATCAATCTCGAAAAGCAATTTTTGCTTTATTAAGTGTTTGGTGTGGATACGCCGCAGTAGATATTCTCTTAAAATATACGAGTAGCTTAGGTCTTCAATTTACACTGACTTTGAATCTTATTTTTATTACATCTTTTATATTATCAATTTCATATTTATTGGTGCAGAAAACCCAAAAATGGCAGCTTAAAAGCGCTATAGCTGGATTAATACTAGGTGTTCTTAATTTTTCAAATATTGCTTTATATGTGAAGGCTCATATTCTTTTAAAGGATTCGCCTGCAATTGTTTTTGCAAGTATGAATATTCTCGTTGTGTTATTAGGAATTGCAAGTGGCGTTATTCTATATAAAGAAAAATTAAAATGGCCTACCACTTTGGGTATTTTATTCGGGATAAGTGGTGTACTTTGTTTAGCTCGTGCAATGAGTTTATAGTTCAAGAGAGTTGAATCTCTTGAACTATTCTAATTTTATAAATAGGTAAAAATAACTTCATCTGGTAGGCGTGATTTAGGTAGTTTGGCATTGAAATCATTTTCACTGCGGTAACCTAGAGAAACAATGACTGAACTACGCAGGCCTTTTTCAGTTAAACCTAACTCAGTATTTAAAATTTCTTCATCAAAACCACCCATTGGTGTTGCATCAATTCCTTCTAAACCCGCAGCAAAAAGTAGTTGGCCCAGAGCAATGAATGTTTGGTTTTCCATCCATCCAAATAAATTTTTCTGCTCATTTCGATAAAACTCAACATAGCCATGGCGAGTATCTTTTTGGCCGAGCTTTGCTTTTTCATCTTTAAAACGACCACTTAAATCATCTTGTTCAAGTAGTTGATTTAAGTATTCAGCTGAAATATCTGTTCTTGTGCAAAATATAAGTGTGTGTGATGACTCAAGCACTTTAGGAGCATTGTAGGCATATTTTCCAGTTAAGGCTTTTGCAATTCGTTCTTTGGCTGCAAGATTGTCTGCAACTAGGAAATGCCAAGGCTGTATATTCACTGAAGAAGGGGAAAAACGTAAAATTTCTAATAATTTATTAATTTTTTCTTGGGGAATTTTCTTTTCAGAATCATACGCTTTTGTGGTATAGCGGCTTTTAACAGAATTCAATAGGTCCATAGGTGTGCTCCATATCAATCTTATGGCAATTGAGAGAATTTAATCTTTGTCATCATACGCTATTTTATTCAAAAACATTTCCTATGTAATTTGATAAAGAAATATAATGCTTATATAAGGTTTTAGTAATCTATTGAAAATGATTGATTTAATGCCCGCAGATGCAAAGAGTAAGTTGCGAGAAATTAGAATTGTTAAAGTCTTTATAATTTTTGCCTTTGTATTGAGTCTTCTTATTTTATACATTGAGTATCAAAAATATGCGCATATAAGCTGGAAATTTATATTTATTGCCAGTACATGTGTAATTTACGATTTTGATTTAAATAAAAAAATTAAAGAATTGAAAGTTCAAATAAAAAGTGACTAATTTCTAGCTAATAATTCCAGACAATCAATTCTAGCTGTTGCGTATTTGAAGATGGATCAATTTCTAAAATGTAAGCCTGATCCTCACGCCAATCGCCAAGAACAATTCGTTGTTTAGCTTGTACTTGATGAATTGAAGGACGGTGAGTATGCCCATGAATCAATATGTCGACATTTGCTAAAGCGGAAATAACCGCTTGCTCATTCACGTCCATGATTTCATAGCTTTTTTGCTGTTTATCAACTGAGCTTCTTTTGCGAAAGCCACTAACAAGCTTAGTACGAAAACTGAGTGGAGTGCGGCGTAAAAGAGCGACTAAGAGAGGATTTCGAATAATTTTTTTAAATCTTTGATAGGAAATGTCATCTGTACATAATGCATCGCCGTGTTCTAAGCGATATTGATGTCCTGCGATATTGAGAGAATAAATGTCAGGGAGTAAGACGCCATTAAATTTATTGAGAAAAACTTGATTAAGCGCAAAATCACGGTTACCGACTTGAAAATAAACCTGATTCCCTTTTTTGCTAAAGTCTTTTAAGGCCTCAACAATTTCATCAAGCCATGGTGCTGAATAGTCATCTCCAATCCAGGCATTAAACCAGTCGCCTAAGATGTAGAGTTGAGTATTTTTATCTTGGTAATGCACCAATAAGTCTAAAAACCCTCGAACGAGTCGAGGGTGTTCAGGTGACAAATGTAAATCTGAGATAAACAGATAAGTCACAGCTTTATCCTAAAATTATTCAGAAATAATTTTAGCAGATTCGATTACAACATTTTCTAAAGGAACGTCAGCGTGATAACCGCGGTTGCCAGTGCGAACACCTTTGATCGCTTCAACAATGTCTAAACCTTCAACAACTTTACCAAATACGGCATAGCCCCAACCTTGAGCAGTTTTAGAGGTATGGTTCAAGAAAGAGTTATTTTTCACGTTGATAAAGAATTGAGCAGACGCTGAGTGAGGAGCTTGAGTACGTGCCATTGCAACGGTACCTTCGTCGTTACTTAAACCGTTATCAGCTTCATTTTCAATTGAATCACGTGTCGCTTTTTCTTTGAAGTTTTCATCCATACCGCCACCTTGGATCATGAAACCATCAATGACGCGGTGGAAAATAACGCCGTCATAAAAACCGTCACGTACATATTCTAAAAAGTTTGCTACTGTTTTAGGCGCTTTTTCAGCATTCAGTTCAAGAACAATACGACCTTTATTGGTGTTTAATTCGACTTGAGGAAAACTCATTACATTAATCTCCTAAACATGGGCTTATGACCATGGGTTTTTGGTTGAGAGAAGCATAAGCAAACTGTAAACTACAAGGCAAGTAAAAAACGTTAAAATCTTTGTGAAAAATGAAGATAGCGTTTAAATTTTTCGAAATTTTATCTACAAAGAAGTGATTGATACACTATGAAGCCTAATGATGTTGTCTCGAGCCTGCCAAATAACCCGACACCGAATACTCATGCCTCTGTCGATTCTACGCAGCAAGAACAACAGGCTGGCTTAGATTTTGTTCGCCAAGTTATTACTGAAGATTTAGCTGCTGGTCGTGCAAAGCAGATCGTAACGCGTTTTCCACCAGAACCAAATGGCTATTTACATATTGGTCATGTAAAAGCAATTTGTCTAAACTTTGGTGTGGCTGAAGAGTTTGATGGATTATGTAATTTACGTTTTGACGATACAAACCCTGATGCTGAAGAGCAAGAGTATGTTGACGGTATTGCTAACGATGTGAAATGGCTTGGTTTTAACTGGAATGGTGAGCCACGCTATGCATCAGGTTATTTTGATCAATTATATGTATGGGCTGTTCAACTGATTGAGCAAGGCGATGCTTATGTTGATTTGCAATCTCCAGAAGAAATTAAGCTAAACCGCGGTAATTTTGTTGAGCCTGGTAAAAATTCACCATACCGTGATGCTTCTGTTGAAGAGAACCTTGCGCGCTTTGAAAAAATGCGTAGTGGTGAATTTAAAGAGGGCGAAGCTGTTTTACGTGCCAAAATTGATATGGCAAGCCCAAATGTACACATGCGTGACCCAATTTTATATCGCGTATTGCATTCAGAGCATCATCAAACAGGTGATAAGTGGAAAATCTATCCAATGTATGACTATGCTCATCCATTGTCTGATGCGATCGAGGGAATTACTCATTCGCTTTGTACATTAGAGTTCCAAGATCACCGTCCGTTTTATGACTGGATTGTAGAAAAAGTAAAATCTCAAGCGGTTCCACATCAGTATGAATCTTCACGTTTAAACGTGGATTACACCATTACATCAAAACGTAAATTACGTAAATTGGTGGAAGGTGGCCATGTGAATGGTTGGGATGACCCTCGTATGCCAACAGTCGTGGGTATGCGTCGTCGAGGTTTTACGCCAGAAGGTTTGCGTGATTTCTGTAAGCGTGTGGGCGTGTCAAAAACTGACGGTATTGTAGATGTTGCAATGCTTGAGTTCTGTATTCGCCAATCTTTAGAAAATACAGCTGCACGTGGTATGGCTGTTTTAAGTCCACTTAAAGTGACTTTAACCAATTTGCCAGAAGATATGGATCTTAACCATGCTCGCCATCCAAACGTGTATATGGGTGACCGTGTGATTCCTTTAACTAAGGAAATCTATATTGACCGTAAAGACTTTGAAGAAGTACCACCAAAAGGCTTTAAACGTTTAATTCCTGATGGTGAAGTGCGTTTACGCCATGCTTACGTCATTAAATGTGATGAAGTTATTAAGGATGCTAATGGTGAAGTCATTGAGTTGAAATGTTCGATTGACCCTGAAACCTTAGGTAAAAACCCTGAAGGCCGTAAAGTGAAAGGTGTAATTCACTGGGTATCTGCGACTAAAGGTATTCCTGCTGAAGTACGTATTTACGATCGTTTGTTCACAGAAGCAGATCCTGAAACAGGTGATGATTTCTTGGCAAATTTAAATCCAGATTCGATGAAAGTATTAGAAGCTGTCATTGAGCCTGCTTTGGCACAAGCGAGTCCTGAAGATCGTTTCCAGTTTGAACGTGAAGGTTATTTTGTTGCTGATCAACATGATCATTCATCTGAAAAACCAGTGTTTAACCGCATTCTCGATTTGAAAGATAGCTTTAAGCCTGAGAAAAAGTAAGACGCGTAAAATGTTTTTGAGTAAATAGCAGATATAAAAAAAGCCCAACTCAGTTGGGCTTTTTATTTATTTTCCTACATATATTATTTTATATGATGCTTTGGCAAATAAGCTAAGCCGGGTTAACCACATAAAAATAAAGAACAAGGATGATAAGAAGAATAAACGCTAGCGATAAATAGGTATTAACCGTATTAAAGCTTTTGATAAATTTCAGGATTTCCATAATGATTAACTATTTATATTTGTGAAGAAAAGTATGGTGAAGCAGTACACTTAATTTAATATAAAATGTTCCAAAAGATAGATTATTATTCTACCTTTTGGTTAATAAAAAAGCATTTAAACTTATTTGTAGTAATAAAAAAGCGATTAACCACTATATCCAATTCGTTTAAGAAATTTTTGAATAACGTCAAAGGCAGCATGTTCGAGGTTTTGAGCATATTGCTGATTTTCTTCGCGAAGTTTTGGAATTGAAATATTGGCATGGCGAAGTTCACATGTATGACCGATGAGCCATTTTTCAAAATGTTCTTCAGTGGTTTCAATATGGAACTGCAAAGCAAGAATATTATTGCCGACTTCAAATGCCTGATTGGTATAAATATCTGAGCTTGCTAAGAGCACCGCATTTTCAGGAAGATCGAAAGTGTCACCGTGCCAATGTAGAACATGAACATTGTTAAGCAAACCAGATAAAACCTGATTAGCACGTAGGCTTAAGCTTAGTGGACCCCAGCCAATTTCTTTTTGATGACCTGCATATACTTTTGCACCAAGTGCATGAGCAATAAGCTGTGCGCCTAGGCAAATACCAAGCGTAGGCTTGTCAGCTGCCAAACGTTGTTTGAGTAAAGCGATTTCATCTTTTAAGAATGGATAATCATCAGTTTCATAAACACCAATTGGACCACCTAAAATAACGGTTAAACCTTCATGTGCAAAAGCAGGGGTTAAATCATCTACACCTGCCTCAAAATAACGGACACGAAATCCGAGTTGATAAAAGACATCTTCTAATGAACCTAAGTCTTCGAAAGCGAGATGCTGAATGGCATAAATAGTTTTTGGGAAGGCGTTTGTTGTGCTCATACAAATGATTCATAGAAGATCAATAGGTGGAGTATAGCGATAAATAAAAGGAAGAAAATATCTGTATAAATCGTCAATACCTGAAAATTGATATTTTTCGTTAAAATGATGTTGTTATGCAAAGGATTATCTTATTCATGAATAAATCCTTAAACATATTCTACTGTTTAAAATAATAGCTTTTGAGTTGCCTCAAGACCTATATCTGAAAGTTGATGTTCATCTTTTAAATTAACTCCTGAAAAGCCGAGCTGTTTTGATTTTTCCATTAATGTCATTAAACGTTGTACCGCAACTGGAATACTTAAGCCTGCAGAACGGACATTAGAAATACAATTACGCTTAGCATCAATACAGCCTGAATATGCATTCCACGTATAGTAAATTCCCATACTATCAGGAGAGCTTAAACCTGGGCGCTCACCAATCAGCATTACAAGCATGGGTGCCTTAAATATTTCAGCAACTTCATCACCTAAAGCAACCCGACTGCCTGTTGCCAGTGTAATTGGTGCAAGATTCCAGTTTTCTTGCTGAATTTGTTCACTTAGCGCTGTAATGAATGGGATGGCATTCGCTTCAATCGCTCTTGCAGAGAGTCCATCACCGACCACAATACAAATATCGTATTGTTGAAGGTCTTCTGCATACTTCTTAATTAAGACATCTTTTGATTGATCTGAAAGCTGACGTCCTAAATCCGGACGTTTAAGATAGATTTCCTTATTAGGGGCGTTGCTTTGGACATGAAGACTTTGCAGCCGTCTTTGCACTAATTGCTCAGATAAATAGGAAACATCCATGTCTTGATAAACCGCATCTTTTGCTTGTGCATGCGACAACTGGAACTCAAGTAAGGCTTGTGTTGGGATGCTACAACCTGCACGACCCAGAGCAATACGAGCATCAGTAAACTGTTTAAGTTTTTCCCACTGATCTTGATGGGTGCTTGATGGATATTGAATATCACGGTTCAGTTTCATGATGTTCTCCCTAGTTCATGAGCAGACGAGAGAATTGGTCAGGCATTTGGTCTGCCCAACAGATTTGAGAGTTTTGTTGTTTAAAAATACCTTGCTGTTCAAGCCAAGTTGAAAACTCTGGAGCTGGTTTTAAACCGAGGAGTTGTCTTAAATAGAGGGCATCATGGAACGAGGTCGTTTGATAATTGAGCATGACATCGTCTGAACCCGGAATTCCCATAATAAAGTTAATGCCCGCGGCCCCAAATAGAGTAAGGAGAACATCCATATCATTTTGGTCAGCATCGGCATGGTTGGTGTAACAAATGTCGCAGCCCATTGGCACACCAAGCAACTTACCGCAAAAGTGGTCTTCTAGTCCCGCACGTATAATTTGTTTGCCATTAAAAAGATATTCAGGGCCAATAAAGCCAACGACTGTATTCACTAACAGTGGATTGTATTTACGGGCCACTGCATAAGCACGTGTTTCTAATGTTTGCTGATCAACGCCATGATGTGCATTACTGGATAAGGCACTGCCTTGACCCGTTTCAAAGTACATAACATTTTGTCCAATAGTTCCGCGTTTAAGTGCGAGCGTGGCTTCATATCCCTCTTGTAGTAAATCGAGTGAAATTCCAAATCCTTCGTTTGCCAGTTGGGTGCCAGCGATTGATTGAAACATTAAATCAATAGGCACATTTTTTTCAGCCAGTTGAATGCCTGAGCTGATATGTGTGAGTACACAAGATTGCGTCGGAATTTGATATTCCTGAATGACATGATCAAGCAATTTCAGTAGCTCTGACAAATTATGTAGGTTATCTGTGGCGGGGTTAATGCCAATCACTGCATCACCATTGCCATACATCAAACCATCTAAAATACTCGCAGAAATACCCAGTACATCATCGGTAGGGTGGTTCGGTTGTAAACGGGTAGAAAGATGGCCTTTTAAACCAATCGTGTTGCGAAACTGGGTTATCACCTCACATTTGCTGGCGACATAAATCAAATCTTGATTACGCATAATTTTGCTGACAGCAGCCACCATTTCTGGAGTTAAACCTGACGCTAATGCTTTTAAGCTTTGGGCAGTAGCTTCTTCTCCAAGTAACCAATTTCGGAAATCGCCTACTGTAAAGTGTGAAATAGGGGCAAAAGCTGCCAGATCATGTTCATCAATAATCAGTCGTGTAATTTCATCAGTTTCGTAATCGACCACAACTTCATTCAAAAATGTTTTAAGCGGTACATCGGCCAAAGTCATTTGTGCCGCAACATGTTCGGTTGCGTCTCTGGCGGCTACACCTGCTAATTCATCACCTGAACGTAACGGCGTTGCTTTTGCCATCAAGGTCTTCAAGTCAGCAAAGTGATACTGTTGATTGGCGACAATATTGCGATAACTCATAGTTGCGTCCTATTTTATAGTTCTTGTTCTGCGGCTTTAATATTTGCAAACTCTTCTTCTGGTGTACCTTTCACTAAATGATAACGGCTATAGAATAAAAAGTAAGCAATAAATACGACATAAATAGCGGCAGCAATAAACCAAACTTTCGGATTAACAACAAAGCCCGCAACTACAGCAGCGACTGCTAGAACCAGTGCAATGCTTGAAGTAACGACTCCTCCAGGAGTTTTATAAGGACGAGGCATGTCGGGTTTAGATAGGCGTAGTTTGATGTGGGATAAAAGAATCAACACATAGGAAATGGTGGCACCAAAAACCGCGATTAAAATCAGTGAATCGCCTTCTTTGGTAAGTGAAAGCAAGAATCCAATAATGCCCGGAATAATAATCGCAAGATAAGGGGCTTTATTTTTATTGGTTAAAGAGAGTGAAGTAGGTAAGTAGCCAGCACGAGAGAGTGCAAAAATTTGACGTGAATAGGCATAGATAATTGAAAAGAAACTCGCGATTAAACCTGCTAACCCAACAAAATTTACAAAAGTCGCAAGCCAAGTATTGGTGCCATAAACTTTAACCAGAGCATCGACGAGGGGAGCGCCTGAGTTTTGCAAAGTACTTGCACCTGCTGCGCCCGCACCCAAGAATAATATGAGCATGGCAAACGCCGTTAATATGAGCATTGCACCGATTAAACCGCGTGGGAGAGATTTGGCTGGATCTTTTGCTTCTTCGGCTGCTAAAGGCACACCTTCAACTGCAAGGAAAAACCAGATTGCAAAGGGAACTGCGGCCCAGATGCCTAAATAGCCATGAGGTAGAAAACGACTTGCGCCAGCTGCTGTGCCAACAGGAATATCTAACAGGTTTTGTGTATTAAAATGTGGAATCATTGCGACAATAAACACAACTAGAGCAACAGCTGCGACAAGTGTAATTGCGAACATAATTTTTAAGGCTTCGCCGGCACCCTTGAGATGTATGCCCATAAAAATGGCGTAGCAGGCGAGGTAAATCATCCAGCCATTTATGCCAAATAGAGATTCGCAATAACCACCAATAAAGACAGCAATAGCAGCAGGGGCAATCGCGTATTCAATTAAAATGGCTGTTCCTGTTAAATAGCCCCCAAAAGGACCAAAAGCAGCACGCGCAAAACTATAACCGCCACCTGCTGTTGGCATCATGGTGGACATTTCTGACATAGAAAGACATAGGCACAGATACATGATTGCAGCGAGGGCAGTGGCAATAAACATGCCACCCCAACCACCTTGAGCAATGCCGAAGTTCCAGCCAGCAAAATCACCCGATATCACATAAGCTACGCCTAAACCAATCAGGAGTAACCAACCAACCGTACCTTGTTTGAGTTGACGCTGAGCAAAATATTCTGCTGATGAGACTTCTGTGCCTGAAGAAATGACGGAAGCCGTTTCTGGTTGATTCATACAATACTCCTGCGAGTGGGTTTGTATGAATCAATGCAAAAGCAATGCCTAAATGAAGCACTTTAGAGAGTAAATAGAGCTTTTTTATTCTAAATGATAAAAATTCAAGCTTAACAACCGTAAATAAAGAAGCCAGCAATCTAAATTACTGGCTTTTTATATAATTAATGATCTTACTTCTTTCTAGTGTTGATAGCTTGGTATCAACTTGGTGCGAAACTTAGAAGAAGCCCATTGGTTTAGTTGAATAACTCACCAACAAGTTTTTAGTTTGTTGATAGTGATCTAGCATCATCTTATGGTTTTCACGGCCAATACCAGACTTTTTGTAGCCACCGAATGCAGCATGTGCAGGGTAGATGTTGTAGCAGTTTGTCCAAACACGGCCCGCTTCAATAGCACGACCTGCACGGTAAGAAATGTGAGCTGAACGTGACCAAACACCTGCGCCTAAACCATACATGGTGTCATTAGCAATTTTAATTGCATCGTCAAAGTCTTTGAACGTTGTCACAGCAAGTACAGGTCCAAAAATCTCTTCTTGGAAAACTTGCATGCTGTTGTGACCTTTAAAAATAGTCGGATCAACATAGTAACCATCGCCTACTTCTTTACGGCCACTACCACCAAGTAAGAGTTCTGCACCTTCTTCACGACCAGTGTTAATACAACGTAAGATTTTCTCTTGTTGTTGTAGAGATGCTTGAGCACCAATCATGGTTTCAGTATCAAGTGGATGACCAGTTTTAATACGTTTTACGCGTTCAACAGCCATCTCTAAGAACTGATCAGCAATACTTTCTTGTACTAAAGCACGAGAAGGGCAAGTACATACTTCACCTTGGTTTAGGGCAAACATCGCAAAACCTTCAAGCGTTTTTTCTAAGAAGTCATCTTCTTTATCCATGATATCTTCAAAGAAAAGGTTTGGTGACTTACCGCCAAGTTCTAAGGTAACTGGAATAATATTTTCAGTCGCATATTGCATCACCATTTGTCCAGTTTGAGTTGAACCTGTGAACGCGATTTTTGCAATACGTGGGTTTGTCGCTAAAGGACGGCCGACTTCTGAACCGAAACCATTGACAATATTAAGTACACCTGGCGGTAAAATGTCTTGGATGAGTTCAGCCACCAACAAAATACCTACTGGAGTTTGCTCAGCTGGTTTAATCACGACACAGTTACCAGCTGCTAAAGCAGGTGCAAGTTTCCATGCTGCCATCAAAATTGGGAAGTTCCATGGAATGATTTGGCCAACCACACCGAGTGGTTCATGGAAATGATAGGCAATGGTATCTTCATCAATTTCAGAGATGCCACCTTCTTGAGCACGAATACATCCAGCGAAATAACGGAAATGGTCAATCGCAAGCGGAAGATCAGCTGCTAAAGTTTCACGTACTGCTTTACCGTTATCCCAAGTTTCTGCAACAGCGAGCATTTCAAGATTTGCTTCTAAACGGTCAGCAATTTTTAAAAGGATATTTGAGCGTACTGTTGGTGAAGCTTTATTCCATGTTGCTTTTGCTTTGTGCGCTGCATCTAGCGCGAGTTCGATATCTTCGGCACTAGAGCGTGGAATACGTGTAAAAGCTTTTCCATCAACAGGAGATATATTGTCAAAATATGCACCCTTTACAGGTGCTACCCATTCACCGCCAATAAAATTTTCGTATTGTGATTTAAATTGAACTTTTGAGCCTGGTTGATTTGGATCGATATAGCGCATATAAATATTCCTTTGCTTTTTAGGACTAAAGACTAACAAGAACCCTGTCAGTAGGTACTTTCGTACTTTGTATAATTAGGATATAAAGAAGAAGGTTGGAGAAAGGTTGGAATAGAAATGTGGATATATAAGGAATTTACAAATGTTCACAAAAAAGGATTTATTGCAGCAACGGACGTTGATTGATCAACTGCGCACGCAAAATAGTCTATCTCCTCAGAATGCTGCCAAACTCGGCCAAAGTATTGCAAGCTCGTGGGAACGATCAGCTTCTGCTGCGATTCCTAAAGAGCGTTTTGCGGCTCCCTTAGTCGAAAAAAAATCTGCTTCACAAAATGCTTTAGATATGGCTTTAAGTCAGTGTGCTGACGATTTACGTCATATTGCAGAGCAGTCTTCAATGGTGATTGCTGTCGGTGATATCGGTAGTACCATTATCTGGACTGCACCCAGTGCTCAAATGCAAAGTGCTGCTGAACGTGTACATTTTGTGCAGGGTGGTCAATGGCGTGAAGAATTTGTGGGCACAAATGCCTTGGCTTTATCTTTAAAAACTCAACAATCAAGCTGTGTTTTTTCAAATGAACATTACATGGAATCGATTCATGAATGGGTGTGCTATGCCGCACCGATTATCGATCCATACTCAAAACAAACCCTAGGCGTTGTTGATTTATCAACTACGTGGAAGAACCATAATAGTTTAGGAATATTGGCAGCTGAACGTTGTGCATCCATTATTCAGTCTGCTTTGCTAGAGCAGCAGCGCCAGCAATTACATATTCGTGCTTTTTCGACAGCGCAAGTTAAATTTAATGGCAAAAGTTTATTATTAACACCACGTCAAATTGAAATTTTAACCATATTGGCGTTATGTCCACATGGTTTAACTTTAGAGCATCTTTATCAGGCACTTTATGGCGAACGTAAAGTCAGTATGGGTACGCTTAAAGCTGAAATGTCTCAACTACGAGATATTTTGGGTGGTTTACTTGGTTCACGTCCATATCGTTTGCTGGTTCATGTTGAAGCTGATTTTTTACAAGCTGAACAAGCGCTCGATGCGGGATATGCAGCCTCGGCTTTGCAGCTTTACACAGGCGTATTTCTGGCAAAAACTGAAAGTCCGTTTTTATGTGCATGGCGTGACTGCCTTGAATCACGTTTAAGCGATGCAATTTTTAAAACACAAGAAACAGATTTATTACTTAAGCATTTAGCTCATTTTCCTGAAGCAATTGATGCGGTAGAACGCCTTATGGAGTTAGTACCGAGCGAACATCCCGCGCATCAATTGCTGATTAAATACCTTGACTCACCTAAGCTCAGTTAAGTGATTTTTTGATCCAGCCACTGGAACACTTGTTGATAGACTTGTTCTCGTACTGGCTGGGCCGAAAGGACTAAATCATGCAACCCATTGTGAATAGAGACAACAGAGACATCACCTTTGATTTTTTTACCAAATTTAGCAATATCTTTAACGTCTAAAATTACATCACTTTGAGTCGCATCTGCTCCCCATTTTCGTGGGTTTTTAGTCTGATGGGAATGCATAATCAGTGCGGGAATATTCAACTTCACTCCGTGGTGAATCTCTTTTTGCGCCGTATGAATTGCATGTACAAAGCTGAGTTGGACTGTCGGGGCAGAGGTCGGTTTCCAGTCCAGATTAAAGTCCCATTCGCCTTTAAGTTGTTTGTGAAGGCTCGCGGTGTACCATTTGTTTAATTGACTGGGAAATTTAACTTTTGGCAGATATTTTCCTACTCGACTGAGCATTGGAATACCAAATTTCTTTTCAACTAAGCTTAAATTAAAGTCATAAAATGGACTATTCGCCCAAAGTGCTTTAATCAGAGGGTGGTTTGGGTTATGGGCAGCATAAAGCGTTGCTGTCAAACCACCAGTCGAATGCCCTGCAAGCAAGACTTGGGTGTGCTGTTCTTTGCCAATAATCTCTAATGCTTGCGTAATTTCAGCATCATATTCATTTAAATCAAGCACATTATAGAAAATTTGATGAGGTAGCTTTGAACGGCCATATTTTCTTAAATCCAAGGCATAGAAGTTATAACCATGCGCATTGAATTGTTCAGCCATTTCGGTTTGAAAGAAATAATCTAAAAAACCATGAATATACAGCACAGCTTTTTGAGTCGATTGAGCGGCCTTTTTACGAACCAGTGTCGCTACAACTTTACCTTCGTAATCATCAGGAAAGTTGAGTATGAGCTGTTCGTAGCCAGTACCTAAAATATCTGGAACATAATTTTGAGTAGCTGAAGATGTATTCATTTTTATCGAGCTATTGTAATTAAGACATGCTGAGTATCCTTCAATGAAATGGGCGAATTGTCAATCAGGTTTGGAGAAGGTTGGAATATAGTTTCTAAAAAAAGGGAATACCGCTGGAGCTAAGTATTCCCCAAAAAAGTAAGTCAACGGTCGGAGGGGTTTGACTTACTTGAGGGATGTGCCATTACATCAGTATTAAAGTGCTGCTTTAAAAATCTCCACAACTTGTGCATGATTTGCTTTACGAGGGTTGGTCAACATACACGCATCTTTCTGAGCGTTATCTGCCATGACTGCAAGGTCTTCAGTTTTTACACCTAGCTCTGTTAAACCTGATGGAATACCAATTGATGAAGACAGTTTACGAATGGCATCAATAGCAGCATATGCAGCTTCCATCACGGTTAGTCCATGAGTTTTTATACCCATTAACTCCGCAATTTTTGCGTAACGATCTGGGCAAGCAATTAAGTTAAATTCGCATACGTGTGGTAACAAGATTGCGTTACACACGCCGTGAGGTAGGTTGTAGAAACCACCCAACTGGTGAGCCATTGCATGAACATAACCTAAAGATGCGTTGTTAAATGCCATACCAGCCAAATACTGTGCATAGCTCATTGCATCGCGCGCTTCGATATTTTCACCATTCGCGACAGCAGGTTGTAACCACTGACTAATCATGGTGATGGCTTTTTCTGCACAGGCATCGGTAATTGGGTTTGCTGCCGTAGACACATATGCTTCAACAGCATGAGTTAACGCATCCATACCCGTTGCAGCTGTTAGACCCGCAGGTTTTGCAATCATGAGTTTTGGGTCATCAATTGCAATGAGTGGGGTACAACGCCAGTCGACAATTGCCATTTTTACGTGAGTGTCTGTGTTGGTAATAATACAGAAACGAGTCATTTCAGATGCAGTACCGGCCGTTGTGTTAATTGCAATCAGCGGCGTCATTGGAACTTTGCTTTTATCAATACCTTCGTAGTCACGAATATGACCACCACCAGCAGTGACTAAACCAATCCCTTTTGCACAGTCATGAGATGAACCGCCACCTAGAGAGACAATAAAGTCACATCCATTATCGTTATAGGCATTTACACCATTATGAACATTAATATCGGTTGGGTTTGGTTCAGCACCCGGGAAAATATGGCTAGCAACGCCTGCTTCAGTTAAATAGTTTGCGATAAGATCTGCGACACCAAATTTAAATAAGCCTGCATCGGTCACAATTAATGCTTTTTTTGCGCCGAGGTTTTGTGCCTTTGTACCAATTTCTTTGGCACATCCTGGTCCAAAGAGTGATACACAGGGAATATAAAAACCGTTTGTTTGATCTGCAATATTTTTAAAAGCCATGGAGTGATTCCTTCTTCCATAAATCCATTGTTTGTTATTACAGGTGAGCCTCACCATGGCCTTAGTATTGTGATGTGAAGATTATTTTCCTACCTACCAAAAACCTACCAAATATCATTTTATTATTAATTATTGATTTATAATGATTTTACAGAAATTCTGGCACATTCATTTAATTTTTTCGGGAAAGTCGTTAAGCTATGGGCTGTTGAAGATGTACTTATGAGATTATGAAACAGGAAACTGCGCTTAAACTGCTTAAAGCAGGTGAAAATGTCTTTTTAACCGGTTCGGCTGGTGCAGGGAAAACCTATACACTTAATCAGTACATCCAATATCTAAAAGCACGTAAAGTGCCAGTAGCAATTACGGCATCTACAGGTATTGCTGCAACGCATATGAACGGTATGACCATTCATACATGGGCTGGCATCGGTATTAAAGATCAGTTAACTGACGATGACCTAAAACGCATGAAAGAGCGTAAATATCTCAAGGAACATCTTGAAAACGCGCAAGTTCTCGTCATCGATGAAATTTCGATGTTGCATGCGAAGCAGCTTAATCTGGTCAATCAGGTTTTAAAATATTTTAAAGAAAGTGATGAAGCTTTTGGCGGTATTCAAGTTATTGTTGCTGGAGATTTCTTTCAGTTGCCACCCGTTGGGCGTAATAGTGAAGCCAATCGTGACAAGTTCTGTTTTATGTCTGATGCATGGGTCGAAGCCAAATTTCGCGTATGTTATTTAACAGAACAGCACCGCCAAGATGATGAAATTCTTAACCAGATTTTAAATGCCATTCGTGCGCAGAATATTCAATCAGATCATTTACACGCCTTACGTCAATCACGCTCTCATGATATTGGTGAGACTTTTACTCGTCTTTATACGCACAATATGGATGTCGACAATATCAATTATCAGCACTTAAATGAAATTGATAATGAAGGGCATCAATTTAATGCAGTTTTAGATGGTAATGAAAAACTAGTAGAAACTTTAAAATCTTCGGTACGCGCACCAGAAGAGCTCACTTTAAAGAAACATGCAAAAGTCATGTTTGTCAAAAACAACTTTGATATGGGATATATCAACGGGAGTTTAGGTGAAGTTATTGGCTTTGAGGAAGATGATGAAAATGGCTTATTACCAAAAGTAAAACTAACCGATGGCACGACATTGCTCGTTGCCCCTGAAACATGGTCAGTTGAAAATGAAGCAGGCAAAGTGATTGCAAGTTTTCAACAAATTCCACTTCGTTTGGCATGGGCGATTACCATTCATAAAAGCCAAGGCATGACTTTAGAAGCTGCTGAAATTAACCTGATGAATACCTTTGAAAAAGGTCAGGGTTATGTAGCATTGTCGCGCTTAAAATCTTTAACTGGTCTAAAGTTATTAGGGATTAATGAGCAAGCTTTAGAGTTAGATAGTCTAGCTGTAAAAGCCGATCGTCGTTTTCAAGAGCTTTCTAAAGAAGCTGAAGACAACTTTGCAAATGTAGATTTAACTGCTCAGCATAAAGCCTTTATTCGTCACTGTGGCGGCACTTTAAATGAAACTGAGATTTCTCGTAATGAGAAAAAAATCGCAAAAGGTGGAAAGCAAAATTACGCTACGGCAACGCTAGACGAGACACGTGCGTTGTTTGAAGAAGGCTACGAAATTGAAGATATCGCGCATGAGCGTGGTCTGACACCAGCAACGATCATTAATCATTTGGCTCGACTTCATAAAGAACAAAAACTAGATATTTCGGTTGCCCATCCGGGTGAAGAAGTGGTCGAAGAGATTCGTAAAATTTATAAAAAACTGAAAAAGCGTCAAAATCCAGATCATTTTTCTGATGACGGTTCAATCAAACTAAGACCAATTGTTGAAGCAACCAGTCCTCGAATGGGATATGATCAGGTTCGATTAGCTTTATTATTTATTGAGTAAAGTTTAATTAGCTTAATTACTTATTACATAAATTGAGGTGGCTATGCCGCACGTTGTAGTTGATTATTCAGATAATTTAACTGGATTAAACGCAAAACAATTACTTGAAGAAATTAATACCATACTGATTGAGACAGAGCTATTTAGTCCAGAAGACATCAAAAGCCGTGCGCGTAAAGATGATGTTTTTCTCATTGGCTTAGGGACTGATCAAGCTTATATTCATGTAAAAGCCTATATTTTGTCAGGAAGAACTGCTGAACAAAAACAGCTTATTGGTGATCAGGTATTAACTGTAATTAGTCAGAAAAATTATTTGCAAGAAGACGTTAATCAGCCAATCCAGTTGTGTGTTGAGCTCATTGACATGCCAAGAGAAGATTATTTCAAGCAAGTTGTATAACTATAAAAAGCGCAATTTCGATCAAGAATAGAGATCAGCACTATGTAAAAGTAGTGCTATCGAATGAACAGACATGAATGTATGGCTGTATATACACAAAAGCTGCAACTGGTTTGCGATTATATTCAAAGACATTTAGATGAAGATTTAGATGTTGACCAATTAAGCCAGATTGCGGCCTTATCTAAGTTTCATTTTCATCGTATTTTTGCCATTCATATTGGCCTAAATATGATGAAATTTATTCAACTTTCTCGTTTAAAGCGGGCCTCTTTTCAATTGGCTTTTGAACCTGAACTCAAGATTATTGAGATTGCATTACAAGCTGGGTTTGATAGTCCTGAGGCATTTACTCGTGCATTTAAGCGTTCATTTGATCAAACTCCTCGGGCTTTTAGAGATAAACCAGACTGGGAATCTTGGCACCAGAAGTTTGTTTTTACGATTCCAAAAAGTGAGCTAAAAATGAATGTAAATATTGTTGAGCGTCCTGCTGAAAAGATTGCCTATCTATCGCATTTAGGTAGTCCTGATAAAGTCTTTGAAACGGCTGCACGTTTTATTGCTTGGCGCAAAGAAACAGGTTTATCGCCTGTGACCAAGTCTAGAACTTATGGTATTCCGTTTGCTGACCCTGAGCAGACTCCGTCTGACGAGTTTCGATTTGACATTGCTGGGTCAATTGAAAAGGCTGTAACTGAAAATAGTTACGGCGTAGAAACAGGGGAAATTCCTGCGGGTCGTTATGCGACCGTAAGACATTTGGGTAGCCATGACCAGATTAAAGATAGTGTCTATTACATCTTTAGAAACTGGTTACCTGAGCAACCTGAAGAAGCAGGGGAATATCCAGTTTTCTTTCACTATCACAACTTTGTGCATGATGTGAAAGAATGTGACCTTATTACAGATATCTACTTACTTTTAAAGTGAGTGTAGTGTGATAAAGGCATAACTTGCGGTTATGCCTTTAAACCAAACAGCTTAATATTTGCATATTGCTCAATTAGGTTGGCATCTAACATATGGATATAGTCCATAAAAATGGTACTAAAACTTCCCATAGTTTGTGCCTGATTCGCAGCAAGTTTACCCGCAATTGCAAAATGCACATGGGCTGAAAGCGCTGCAATGGTTGGCGTAGTTACCGCACTGTATGCAGCGATTAATGCACCCAAAGCACAGCCAGTTGCTGTAATTTTGGGTTGTAAGGGGCTGCCGCCGTTAACTTGGATAACGACATCTAGATCTTTAGATAAAATGTAATCGGACTCGCCTGAAATTGCGATACAGCCTGTATGTACTAATAGCGCGTAAGCCTGCCAATAGGCATCATCACTACTTAGGGTACTATCTACACCTTTGGATTGAACTTGATTACCTGCAAGTGTACTGATTTCTGAAGCATTACCACGAATAACACTAGGCTTAAACTGTAAAAGTTCATCTGTCATTTGACTGCGCCAAGCTAAAACTGGCCCATAGCCCACCGGATCAAGTACCCACGGAATATGACTAAGCTGTGCTGTTTTTGCAGAGATTTGCATGGCCTGCATTTGCTCTGAAGTCGGGGTGCCTAAATTAATGCTTAAAGCCGATGAAATTTTGGTAAAACTTTCTGCTTCATAAGGATTATCAATCATCGCAGGTGAAGCACCA
Organism: Acinetobacter sp. XS-4; assembly: GCF_023920705.1. Taxonomy (NCBI): domain Bacteria; kingdom Pseudomonadati; phylum Pseudomonadota; class Gammaproteobacteria; order Moraxellales; family Moraxellaceae; genus Acinetobacter; species Acinetobacter sp. XS-4. The sequence continues at coordinate 1,462,419 of NZ_CP094657.1, forward strand.
GAAGCGAGTAATACATTGGCTGTATAGTTAGCCGCAACGCTATTGGTAATACATTGCACAAGAGGCGTTTTTGCCTGCATGTTCTGCCAAGCTTCAATGACCTGTTCAATCAAACTAGATGTCGATGTCATATTATGATCCCTAGTAAGCTAAAGTGATGATAGGTTTAGTGGGTAAAATAGTGATCTTGATGCTTACATTTTTGGCAAATCAAAGAGACATAATCTGCTGCATCATAATCAACAGTTAAATCATTTGAACCACAATGCATACAACGTTTGACAGAATAAAAATTTAAACGTGGTTCAATTTTTCGCCATGCTTTCCATACAGGTTGTACGAATATCTGTTCGTCATAACCTAAGAAACGGTTAAGCAAAATATAACTCATTTTACTATAAGGAATATTATGAGGACGCGGCAGCATAGAGGTTTCCCACTTTTCAGTTAAGGCTCTCTCACGGTATTGCTCTAACGTTTTCTTTAACAAATTGGTGTTAATAAATTTCTCATTGCGAGGCTGCAAAGCTTTTTGTTTATAAAGATATTCGAGTGCTGTCTGAATCAGATAATAGATCTGTCCAATTGCTAATGATTCCATTAAGCGGTAGCAAAAGCTTTGAAAATTTGAACTTCCAGCAATCTGGATGCCCCAAGTTCGGCAATAAAACTGCATGAACTGGATAATTTCTTGATAGAGCACCTGAAAAAGTACATCTTTAACTTCATCAGAACTACGAAAGGGAACGCCGAAACTTAAATTTTCATAAAACCAATTACGTAATTGTTGAGCCACACTAAATAAACTTGGATCGCTGTAGCCATCTAAACGAATATTTAAATAAAAACATTGCGGATCTTCAGTTTGATCATTTGCATTCAAAATGCCATCTTTATGCAACTGTTTAATTAAATAGCTCTGAAACATCCAGTTAGGGGTGATGTGATGATACTTAATTTTGTCCCAATGAATATATTCATCATGAGTGATTTCTTCACGCGCATATTCATCTAAAAGACTCAGCAAGAAAAGCTTATGCAAAAAACTAAGTTGTTCTAGACTGCGTTGAGGCTGTTCTTTTGATTTAAATTGGCGTTGTTCTTGTAAGCGAGTTTGCTGTAAAAGCTTTTTACGCTGTTTTGTACACTGTTCACAGTGGCACGTCATTTTTTCATCTTTAAATATGCGGTGCTGACAATGACTGCATTCATGAAATTGAATGTCTTGTTCAAATTGCTCGGCATCTACCCAGTACATTGAAGCTTGGCAGAGAGGACAATGGCTACTTTCATCCAGTTGTTTCTGTAGAATTTGTAAGGCCATTTTGCTCCGAACATAAAATAAAAAATGATGGGGCTATTATACACAGCCGCACTGTCGATGGCTGAGATTGCTAGTTCCGTTTGTTGCTAAAATAAAAAAGACCTAAAATTTATGTTGGGATTTTAGGTCTTTTTTGCGAGTTAAATTATTGATTAAACAGGGCACGGCAAGTTCTCATCATTCTGTCCAAGTTTTTTGGCATTAATAAGTGCCTGTACTTTTTTACTTGGTAATTTTACTTTACCCAGTGCATCGTACGTATTAACAATGGAGCTAACCTCCTGAGTCGTTATAGAAATACCTTCCGCAGATAAGAACACGGCAATCACATGATGATCGAGTCCTGCTGCATGTAAATCATGAATCGCTTTAATATTTTCTAAACGATGAAAATGTGCTTTTAATTCCATATTGACACCTCTTGCTCTTATTGAAATACCCATATTGGTCTATTTAATTAGGCAAGAACCATGCCCAAAATGTAAGCTGACTCTAAAAAATGTTAAAAGCTAAAGGTGTTTTATTTTTATTGTATAGATTGCTTATATAAACAACGATTATCGTAAATTTGGTCTAATCTGTGCTAATAAAACCAGATTCTAATTTGAAATGTACCAATGAAGTCCCATTAATTTTATAAAGGTAAGCAAATACAGTATGTATGACTTGGCGTATGATATTTCATGGCGACTCATACTGCCGTTTCAGACGAGTATATAAGGAATAAAGATGAATATTGCGGCGCAGCCTCCAGTTCAGGCAGATCAAACAGTTTATTTAAAAGATTATCAAAAACCTGCGTTCTTGGTTGAATCAATTAATCTTGATATTCAAGTATATGATGATAAAACGATTGTTGATTCAACACTTGTTATGAAGCGCCAAACTGAGGGCGATTTGGTTTTGCTAGGTCGTGATCTTGAGTTGCAATCTGTTCAGTTAAATGGACAAATTCTTACTTCTGCACAATATTCACTCGATAGTGAGCAATTGGTGATCGCTAATGCACCAGCTGAAGTCATTTTACAAACACAAGTGATTATTCATCCAGAAACGAATACTCAATTAGAAGGTTTATATAAAGCCGATGACTTATTTGTAACCCAAAATGAACCTGAAGGTTTCCGCAAAATTACGTTCTATCCAGACCGTCCAGATGTACTTTCAGTTTTTACTACACGTGTAGAAGCAGACAAAAAATATCCAGTTTTACTTGCTAATGGTAATTTGCTTGAAACAGGTGAGGTTGGTGAAAATCGCCACTTTGCAATTTGGCAAGACCCGACTAAAAAACCAAGCTATTTGTTTGCTTGTGTCATTGGTGATTTAGCTGTACTTAAAGATCGTTATACGACATCTGAAGGGCGTGATGTCGCTTTAGAAATTTATGCAATAGAGAAAGACATTCCAAAATGCCATATCGCGATGGAAGCATTAAAGCATTCTATGCGTTGGGATGAAGAACACTATGGTCGTGCCTATGACCTCGACAACTATATGATTGTTGCGGTGAGTCAGTTCAACATGGGTGCAATGGAAAATAAAGGTTTAAATATCTTTAATACGTCATGCGTGCTTGCTGATGAAGAATACACAACTGACGCAGCGATTATGCGTGTACAGTCTGTGATTGCCCATGAATATTTTCATAACTGGACAGGGAACCGTATTACTTGCCGTGACTGGTTCCAACTTTGCTTAAAAGAAGGCTTAACGGTATTCCGTGATCAATCTTTCTCTGAAGATTTACAATCTGCTGCGGTTCAACGTATTGATGATGTGGCTGTGCTTAAATCACACCAGTTCCCTGAAGATGCAGGTCCATTGTCGCATCCACCACGTCCAGACCACTTTGTAGAAATTAATAACTTCTATACAGCGACAGTCTATGAAAAAGGTGCGGAAATTAACCGCATGATGTCGACCTTACTCGGTAAAGAAAAATACCGTCAAGGAACCGATGAATATTTCCGCCGTCATGATGGACAAGCTGTAACTGTAGAAGATTGGGTTGCTGCTTTAACTGCGGGTTCAGGTGTCGATTTATCTGCATTCTTAACTTGGTATAACCAGCCGGGAACGCCAAAGCTTGAAGCAAAAGGTGAATATGATGCAGCAGCACAAACTTACCGTTTAAGCTTTAAACAAAGCCTAAAAGCACATCCTAAATACCCAAATTTAAAAGCTGTTCCGATTCCTGTGGCTTTAGCACTCTTTAATGCCAAAACAGGTGAGCAATATACCTTGCACAGTGACAGCCTATTCGCAAACGATGTTAAAGATGGCGTGTACTTGTTTGACCAAGATGAAGCAACCATTGAATTTACTGGCGTGACTGAGCAACCAGTGGTGTCGCTACTTCGTAATTTCTCTGCGCCTGTGAATCTTGTATTTGATTATACCGATGAAGAATTAGCATTCTTAATTCAGCACGAAACGAATGGTTTTAACCAATGGCAAGCAACGCAAACTTTGCTTGAACGTATTTTGCTAGAAGACCATTCAGCAGATGCTTACATTCAAGCCATTCAAAGCACTTTACCTGAACTAGTTGGCCGTGACCCGCTTTTAGCATCGCGTTTATTTGATGTACCAAGTGAAGGTTATTTGGGTAGTCGTATCGATCAGAACTATGCACCAGCTGATATTCATGTAAAACGTGAAGCTTTACTTAATCGTTTAGCACAAGAGTTAGGCGCATTCTGGAAAGATACTTACCTTACGCTTGACCCAGACCTGCAAAAAGAATTTTCTTTAGCTATGGGTGTACGTGCGTTAAAGAACATTATGCTGATGATGATGGCTCGTCAGGGTGATCAAACTGCATTTGAACTTGCACACGTGCAATACCAAAACACCGGAAATATGTCTGAACGCTTAGGGGCGTTACGTGTATTGGTTTGGCAAAATGCGCCTCAAGCTCAAGGTGCGCTTGCTGATTTTTATGACCGTTTCAAAGATGAGGCTTTATCTTTAGATCAATGGTTCATGATTCAGGCAGCAAATCCAAATGCGACAGCAGAAACAATCGAGTACCTTACTCATCATCCTGACTATGATTTAACAACTCCAAACCGTATTCGTGCGGTGAGTGGAGGGGTATCAAATAACCCTGAAAACACGTGGGGCTTTGGTGTAGCTCACTTTATTAATCTTGCACAATATCTTGATGAAAAGAACCCAATTTTAGGTTCACGCCTGTTACAGGTATTGTCACGTTGGTACACACTTGCGGAACCTCAGCGAACTCAAGTGCAACAAGCTTTACAAGAATTACAGCCTAAAGTGAAATCGAAAAACGTCTCTGAAACTTTAAATAGTATGTTAAGCGTTTAATTAGATTTAAATAAACTAAATAAAGGTCTCGTAAGAGGCCTTTATTTTTTTATATTTTTACAGGGGCTAACACTTAAAAGAAATAATGTTTTCCTTATGGGGAGGTATCTTTAGCTCTACTGCTCATTATTTTATATTTTTTTAATTTATAATTTATTTTAAATATATCTTTAAGTAATAGTATAAAGTTTAAAATTAGATAGACTTGATAATATTAGAGCTAAATTAAGTAATTCTTTAATTGGTAGCATTTGATCTCATAAAATTATCTCAATTTTTGACATATTTATTTAAATTTTACTTATTAAATTTTATTAATTTTTTATTAAATTGTTTTAAATCAAATATTTGAATTTCAATAATGTTGGTGAGTTGTGTTTTAATTGTTAATATTTGTATCTATGTGTTATTTATTGAAATGAAAATAATAATGCTCGCATGATTTTGAATTGTTTTTATGTATGATGTCTAAAATAGGGTGAAAAATAAACTTTAAAAAGGAGCAGTCAAATAAAAAATGATTGTAAAAATAAATGTTAAATTTTTTATATCTATTAGTTTTTATAACTTAATTTAAAAGGTTTTGACTATGAAAAAGACTTTTTTTCATTTATCACTGATTGCTGTAGGATTATTTTCTCTCAATACAGCAAATGCAGCAACAGCAACAGGCACATTAACTGTTAAGGCAACAGTAACGAACAGTTGTGTATTAAATACCTCTGCAACTGGGACTACAACAAATGCAGTTTTAGACTTTGGTACTTTAAGCTCTCTTACGAGCAACGTAGATGCAGACACCACAACGACAGGTGGTACTTCAATCAAAGTTCTATGTAACAACACAGTGCCATGGACCTTGGCTTTTGATGCTGGGCAGAATGCTCAAACGACTCAACGCCGTATGATTGGTGGTGCAACAAGCAACGAATATATTCCTTATAACCTCTTCTCAGATACTGCACATGGTACGGCAATTGGCATTGCAACGACTGCCTATAGTGGAACTGGAACCGGTAATGTCCAAACCGTTAACGTGTATGGCCGTATTCCAGCTGGGTCTACACTGCCGAGTGCGGGTAGCTATCTTGATACGGTAACAATAACAGTAACTTATTAATTCTTATAAATTATAAATATTGTTAGCCCTTTTGAAAGGGCTAACACATTAAAAAAGTTATATTTGAGTAAATCATGAAAAAAAATATCTTTATTATTACGGGATTATTCTTAACTTTATCTAGCACTATTAACGCCGCTACAATCCGCCTTTCACCTGTGAATGTGGAAATATTAAGTCATCAAAATGCGTCTTCAATTAGTTTATTTAATCAGTCAAATGAAAGTACTGATTTGCAGATTCGCGTATTTGAATGGACTCAAAAAAATGGACAAGATCAGTTAACACCTACAGATGAGATTGCCATTAGCCCACCATTTTTAAAATTACAGTCTAATGATTCTTATAACTTACGTGTAGTTAGAATTAATCCAACACCTATTTCTGGTGAAAAAACTTATCGTATTATTATTGATGAACTACCAAAACCCATTGATAGCCGTAAAGCCGCTCAAGGCGTAAATGTGTTACTTCGCTCATCATTACCCGTATTTGTAGTCAATAAAGATGCAATTACCAAACTTAGTTGGAAAATTGATACAAATCAGGAAGCAGCTTCCTTAAATATTAGTAATATTGGAAACCAGCATGCACTTTTAAATAATTTAATGCTTGTTGATACAACAGCGAATAAAAGTTACCCGATTAAAGTAAATACCGTAAATGGTTATATCCTTGCGGAACAGGCACGAAGCTATTCTCTTAATAATTTTACATATCAGCCAAATCATAAATACAGCGTATCTCTGACAGTTAATGGTAAGAAAACCACACTTTAAGAGGCTTATATGAAATATATTATAGGTGTCTTATGTGTGGCATATCTTCCGGCGTATTCTTTTGCCGAGCAACTACAAGATAATACCAACACTCCAATTCCCAGTGTTCCTAAATCTATAGATAGCAATAATAAATATGCACAGGGGAATGCAAATGGAGATGAGCAAAATCTTAATTTTACTCAGCTTTTTTTAGTTGTTTCTATGAATTCTAATACTGCTGAAGACTTGGTTGCTGTGAAGCAATCTAAGGATGGAAAGCTATATATCCGCTCTAGTGCCTTAAATACTTTAAGAGTGAAAATGGATGAGCAGATTCCTGATAGCCAATGGGTGTGTATTAACGAGCTAAAAGGAATCCGTTTTAAATATCTAGAGAATGAGCAGGCTCTAAATTTACAAGTTCCGTCGAGCATGTTGACGGATTATTCAGTTGACTTAAATGGTCAGCAGATTACTAGCCCTCATTTACTCAAAATGAAGCCCTTAAACGCGGCTATTCTGAACTATAGTTTGTATAACACCATAACCAATGACGAGAATGTTTTCTCAGGTTCAGCAGAAGGAATCTTTAACAGCGCAATCGGTAATTTTTCTTCAGGTGTTTTATACAGCGGCAGTAATGAAACTAGTTATAGCCATGAAAAATGGGTGCGCTTGGAGAGTAAGTGGCAGTACGTAGACCCAGAAAAAGTCAGGATATATACCTTAGGGGATTTCATCTCCAATAGTTCGGACTGGGGGAATAGTGTACGTCTGGCTGGTTTCCAGTGGTCAAGTGCTTATACTCAACGAGGTGATCTTGTCACCTCAGCACTCCCACAATTTTCAGGCTCGGCTGCACTTCCTTCAACTTTAGATTTATACGTTAACCAGCAAAAGATTTATTCAGGGCTGGTGCCTTCAGGCCCATTTGACATTAAACAGCTCCCGTTTATTTCGGGAAATGAAGTCACGCTTGTGACGACCGATGCAACGGGTCAGCAAAGCATTACCAAGCAGGCTTACTATTTTTCATCTAAAATTCTGGCAAAAGGCATTAATGAATTTTCAGTAGATGTTGGGGTTCCACGCTACAACTATGGACTTTATTCAAACGATTACGACGATGCCACTTTTGCTTCGGGTGCGATTCGCTATGGCTACAGCAACTCACTGACCTTAAGCGGTGGTGCAGAGGCTTCAACAGATGGTTTATCGAACCTCGGCACTGGTTTTGCCAAGAACCTGTTTGGTTTTGGGGTGATCAATGCTGACATCGCCGCGAGTCAGTATAAAGATGAAAACGGTTATACTGCTCTAGTCGGTTTAGAAGGGCGTATTAGCAAGAATATTTCGTTTAATACCAGTTACCGCAAAGTATTTGATAATTACTTCGACCTTGCCCGTGTGTCTCAAATTCGATATTTAAAAGATAACCAGATTACTTCTGAGCTGCAGAACTATCTGAGCTACAGTGCACTGGCAGATGAGATTTTTAGGGCAGGGATGAGCTATAACTTTTACGAAGGGTATAGCGCCTATCTGGGCTATAACCAGATCAAATATAGTGACAACTCTTACAAGTTAGTGTCTGCCAATTTAAGCGGAAGTTTGAACAAGAACTGGGGATTTTATACCTCGGCGTATAAAGATTATGAAAACCAAAAAGACTATGGCATTTACTTTGCACTGCGTTATACACCATCTAGCCGAGTCAATGCGATTACGAGTGTATCTAATGATGGTGGCAGACTGAGTTACCGACAAGAAATATTCGGCTTATCAGAACCACAAATCGGTTCATTTGGATGGGGTGGCTATGTTGAACGTGATCAGGATGCGAATCAAAACAATGCTTCAATTTATGGCTCTTACCGTGCTCGGGCGGCTTACCTGACAGGTCGATACAACCGAATTGGGGATAACGACCAAGTTGCACTTTCAGCGACAGGTTCATTGGTTGCGGCGGCAGGACGAGTGTTTGCAGCCAATGAAATTGGAGATGGCTATGCAGTTGTGACCAATGCTGGACCACAAAGCCAAATTATAAATGGCGGAATCAACTTGGGTGTAACTGATAATTCTGGAAGATTTCTGATTCCTAGTCTCATGCCATATAAAGAGAATCATATCTATCTAGATCCATCGTATCTTCCTTTGAATTGGAGTGTTAAATCTACAGACCAAAAAACAGTGGTGGGTTATCGCCAAGGTGGCCTTATTGATTTTGGTGCTCATCAGGTCATTTCAGGATTAGTGAAACTTGTTGACTCGAGTAACTCACCTTTATTACCAGGTTATACGGTTCGAATTAATGGTCAGCAAGATGGTGTAGTTGGCTATGACGGTGAAGTATTTATTCCAAACCTGTTAAAACAAAACAAGCTTGAAGTCGATCTTCTGGATCATGGTTCATGCCAAGTTGACTTCACATATAACAGTAATCAGTACTCAACTAAAAAATTGGGACCTTATGTATGTCATTAAATATTATGAATAAGGCTCAAATAGAGAGCTATAAGAAATTTTCATTGTCTTTAAAATACTTTATAGGTATTTGCTTATTTTATCTCGTTTATGCCTTTTTTAGTCCGGCACATGCGGCTTGTACGGTAGCTGGAACCACAAATAATACGTTTACCTACACAGCCGCAAATATTAATAGTGATGCAACTGTAAACCTTTCAGGAACAATTACTTGCACGAATGGAGGACTAATACCTCAGATCTCTCCGTTTATGTGCATGAAGACTGTATTTACGGGAACGACCAACGCGAATAATAGTGTATCGCTACCGTATACAGTCACGGCAACTTTAGGTGGTGCAGGTTCTTCTACCACCAACCAAACTTCGAATGTTTGGTATGGTCCAGTGGTAACACTCGCTTCAAATAATATTCTTAATTACTCAGTAAATGTGAAAGTACCAGCCCGAACGGGGTCGCTCATTGCCTATCCTAAAGGAACCTATACAGCTACGGTTCAACTATTTTGGGATATGGATCTTCTAGCGCTATTATGTTTAGGTGATTTACTCAGCTGGGACTCTGGAAATGTAACTTTAACAGCGAACTTTGTGGTACCAAGTTTGTGCCAATTAAACTCAACCTCAACTGTAGATTTCGGCAATATTAATGATATTGGTACGACGAGTCGTGATTACACAGCGCAAGGGGCTGTAAATTCGACCTGTAATTATGGAACGCCATATAGCATTTATTTAGGAGATGGAAACAACCGTATTGCTGGTGGATTTAGGCGTATGACCAATGGTAATAATGATTATATTCCCTATCAATTATATAAAGATTCTAACTATAGTACGGTGTGGGATGCCACAGGAGGCGTAACCAATGTTGGGGGGGCAGGAGGAGTCTCAAAAACTGGTACAGGTAGCGCTCAAACTACTCCAGTGTATGGAAAAATTCCGCAAGGTACTTCCATTGCAAGTACACCAGGTAATTATTCTGATAGTGTTGTTGTTACAGTGACTTATTAATTTATCAAATATACGCTGTTCTATTTTAGTCGCATGGTTCCGCGTAATTTTAATCATATTCATTAAAAATGGCTGAACATAAAAAGATATAAATCAAATAATTTGTGTTTTTAAAAACTTATTCGTCATCAAAAACAGTTTGACTTAAAAATGCATACTGTATATTTATTGATTGGTTCTAAAAGAGAACTAGAGAAAAAGGCAATTAAAAATAAAGGTGAACAAATGTCGGATATTATTTTGCATCAATGGGAAATTTCCCCATTTTGTCAGAAAGTTTCAAGAATTTTGAAATTTAAAGGAATTTCATTTAAAACAGTGAACTATAACGGCATTTTGGGGGCTAAAGTTCCTTTGCTCAGTAAAGTGGGTAAAGTACCTGTAATTGACCATAATGGACAGCGAATACAAGACAGTACTCGAATTGCTCGTTACCTAGAAGAAACTTATCCAGATACACCACGGCTTTATCCAGAAGATCCAAATCAAAAAGCACTTGCAGAGTTGTGGGAAGATTGGGCAGATGAAGCTCTCTATTTTTATGAAGTCTATTTACGAATCAATGACCCAGATGCGCTACAGGAAGCAATTCGCATTAGCAGTATTGGCCGCCCAGCGTATGAAAGACCAATGGTAAAAGGATTTATTTTAGCCGAGTTAAAAACACAGCTTTTCTTTCAAGGTCTAGGCCGAATGAAAGCTGAAAATGTTGAAGCAGAGTTTAGAAGACACCTCGACCGTATCGAACAAATTTTATCGCAAAGTGAATGGCTAGTTGGAGACTCTCAGACAATTGCCGACATTGCTGTGGTTGCTCAACTTGGTGAAGTGGTTCGCACAAGCAAAAAATTTGGTAAAGAAATTTTGGATCGTCCGTTTATTGCTTTATGGTATAAAAAACAAACAGGGTGAAATGACCATGACATTAGCAACACCAGATAAAAAATTAGATTGTGCAGTTGTTATTGGCGTTGGGGCATCACAAGGTATTGGCGCAGCCGTGTGCCATCGTTTTGCAAAAGAAGGTTTAAAAGTTTATGTCGCTGGGCGCACTTTCCAGAAAATTGAAGTAGTGGCTGCCGAAATTCATTCGCAAGGTGGGGACGCTGTCGCATTTCGTCTGGATGCAGAAGATGTAAAACAAGTACAAGCTTTATTTGACACAATCACCAGCCAAAATGAACGCATTACTGCTGTCATTCATAATGTGGGAGGAAATATTCCCTCAATCTTTTTACGCAGTCCGTTATCGTTTTTTACGCAAATGTGGCAATCCACTTTTTTATCGGCTTATTTAGTTTCTCAAAGCTGTCTAAAAATCTTTAAAGATCAAAATCACGGTACGCTTATTTTTACTGGGGCGAGTGCTTCTTTACGAGGAAAACCTTTTTTCGCAGCTTTTACGATGGGTAAATCTGCTTTGCGGGCTTATGCACTCAATCTAGCTCAAATTTATAAATCACAAGGTATACATATTGCTCATGTGATTATTGATGGCATGGTCGATGGCGATAGAGTGAATAAAGCATTATTTGGCCTAGGGCGTTTAGCCCGTCTTACACGTGGAACGGGTGGCCTCAATATTGATGCAATTGCAGAAAACTATTGGATGCTTTACCAACAAACGTCACAACTTTGGACACATGAGTTGGATTTACGCCCTTATCAAGAAAAATTTTGAGAGACTAAAATGCTAAAAAAAATATGTCAGAGATTTCAAAAAAAACAGGGCTGTGTTGTCGTTGCTGGTCATGACTTACACTTAATCGAGCGTGATTTTGTAATTCTAGATAAAACGGCACAATTTCCACTACATCTTTATCAAGTTGTGCATGATTCGGCTGTGCAAAATATTCAAGTTCATTCTATAAACGATGGTGTGACAGCAGTCCATTTGAACTTAGTGAATGCAGATCATTTAAAAAACTTGGTGCGTTATATCTCTAGTCAAAGACATACAATTGAGCTTTGTGTATTTCAGCCAAACTTTTCATCTTCGCCCAATATTGAGGCTTTATCTTTAGAAGAGATTGAACACAATTGGCAGACCACAGGTTTAAGTGCAGTGAATGTAGCGCAAGCTGTGATTAAGCCTATGCTAAAACAGCAAAGGGGCACAGTTATTTTTCTTGGAGCCCCATTTAGCAACTCGACTCATTACGATGTATTGAGTCAAAGCATGTTCGCGGGCATTCGTGCTTTAGCGCAGTCATTGGCAAGAGAGTTCCAGCCTAAAGGCATTCATATCACCTATTGTATGGTTGAAAAATGGGATGGACAAAACCAGCACTTTATTTCATCTGTTAAGCAAATATGTCAACACATCTATGAGCAGCCTGATTCGGCATGGAGCCAAGAACTCAGTCTATCTTGAGTTTTTTATCCTTTTTTATTCGACACCAACAACAGTCGTGATGTAGCTCGTTGTTAAAAGAATGGCTAGGCTTAATGACATTTCAAATAAAATGGCGTAACCCAACTGGTTTGCAAATTTTGAATGTTGTAAACGAGGAGTGAAATACCATTTGTTAAAGGCTGCTAGCAATAAAATACATAGCACAAAGAGTAGTTTTATAATGAATCCATGCCCATAAGGGGTATTGACTAGCGTATTGAAATCTTTAAGCAATAACAGGGCAATAGTAACACCACAGACAAGTAAAACTCCGACAATAAAGGCTGCAATTTTTCCAAAAAGATGCATACGTTCTTTTAACGGTAGACCATGAATTATTCTGCTTGTTTTCCATAAGGGATAGAGTGAGCCCATCCATAAAGACATTGCGAGTACATGTGTTGCCAGTAAGATTTGCGCAAATAAGGATAAATTCGTGACATGGCCTAATTGAGAAAAACTGAAAACAATGGGTATTAATAGTAGAGCGAAAATCGATCCTTCAAATTTAGAAATCTGACTATTTCCACTGCTTAATTTTACGAGCATAAAGAGCAATAAAAGCAGAAAGCTCATTGATCGAATGATGTGGACGTGACCAATCGGCGTATTAATGAGTAGATTTATATAGTTACTATCCCACATACCTAATAGGCCAATATTGGCAAAACTTCCGATCAGAATAAAGAAACCCAAACCACTTGAGATTAGTCCTAAACCTGCACCAACAGTGATGTATTTGATAATAATTTTTTTAATTTCTGCATAGGGTCCAAGCAAGAAATAATAGAAGGCACCTCCAATAACAAATGCGGTTCCCAAATATAAAAAAACTTTAACAAGCCAAGTCGTATATATCCAAGTTTCAGGCGCCATATTCTTCTCTCTATACAATATGCCAGCTCATTGCTGGCATGGACTAGTGATACTTTTTTATTTTTCTGGTTTATTTAATAGTGAAAGTATATTCGCCACTCATGTTGTGACCATCAGAGCCCATTGTGGTCCATACTACGGTATATTTTCCTTTTTTTAGCTTTGGCACAGCGACTTCAAATGATTTTTTTAAATCATGGCTCACTTGGTAATTTAAAGGAATATCTGTACGTTGAGCATCAAGCAATTTAACGTTCATTAACATGACTTCGCCGCCAAAATTAAGCGTTATATTTTTAGGTTGACTTACTACCGAAGCATTAATGCCGGGGTTTGCACTTTCTAGGCTGACATGTGCAAATACGTTTGAAGCAGCAACAATCATAGTTGCTCCAACTAAAACATTGCGTAGAACAGTCATTTTGTTGTGAACAAGCTTCATGTTTTGATCCTCTTAAACTGAATATTTGACTAGGTAATAACCGAATTAAAATAAAGGGCGTACTTTATTGGTCACACTCTTGATATGTCTATTATTCAAGATAGAGAGAAACGTGTTGATGACTTCAAAATTACATTTTTGTCATTTTAAAAAAATCGAGAATTCATCAGTGCCAAAGAATTTTTCTGTTTTGGTAATATTTCTCAGTTAGAGCAATTTAACTAATAAATGAATATGAGAGATCAGAAATACACTTAATTTTGAAAGATAATTTTAAAAGTAATACGCCCGTCATCATAGTTCGCCTGAATAGTAGCTCCATGTACATCAAGAATAGATTTGGTAATTGCTAACCCTAACCCTGTGCCTTCTTCAATTCGCTGTCTTGACGCATCTGTACGATAAAAACGATCAAATAATCGAGTGAGTTGTTCTTGTGATAGGGGGAAGCTTTCATTTTCAATGGTTAGTTCAGTTGTATCACTATTCTGTTGGCATTTAATTTTGATGATCGAATCTGATTTACCATATTTGATTGCATTTGATAAAAGATTGCTAAGCGCTCGGCGTAACATTGAAGGATCACCCTCGACATAACCTTGACCAGTTTGTTTTAGTGACATGCCTTTTTCAGCAGCAATAGCGTCATAAAAATCAAATAATGCCGAGACTTCTTTGACTAGATTTACTTGTTGTAAGTTTGCTCTATATAAGCCATGTTCTGCTTTGGCAAGAAAGAGCATATCGGACACCATTCGGGCTAAACGTTCAAACTCTTCCAAGTTGGAAAATAGAATTTCCTGATAGGTAGCGATATCTCGACTACGCGATAGACAAACTTGGGTTTGAGTCATCAAGTTGTTAATTGGTGTTCTAATTTCATGAGCAAGATCAGATGAAAAATCTGAGAGTTTTCCTACGGCTGTTTCTAGTCGATCTAACATATCGTTAAATGCGATAGCTAACGATTTCAGTTCAGTTGGTGTGTTGTCGACTTCTAAACGCTCGGAAAGATGCTGAGCTGAAATGCCTTCTGCAACCTTTGCCATGTTTTGAACTGGACGGAGCCCACGCCAAGCAGCAAACCACCCCAAGAGCATCAAACAAATTGTACCAATAACACCGATATATAAGAGCTGACGTCTAAAATCGTTTAAGAAATGTAGGTGCTCAGATGTGTCAATACCCACAATAATTTGAGCCGATGGAATAGCACTATTTTGATCGAAAGACTTTTTATAAATTAAGCCATGATAAATTTTATTTTGGACTTTCCATTCAAGCCATGGACCATGTTTAGATTTTACTAATGTTTTACTCTTAAGCGCTGTTGGCGATGAGCTAAAAATAATTTGACCGCTCGGGCGCTCTATTTGTACGATCAGGTCGTGATGTCCAACTAAGGCATCTTTTAAATATAAGTTTAATTCAGAAGGATTGTGATGATTTTGCTCAAGTAGGTTCTCTACAAGTTGAATTTTACCTTCTAATTGAGTTCTATCTTGAGTTTCAAAATGATGCATGACGAGTTGGTGAATGACCAATCCCATAATCATTAAGATAATAACCGTAGAAAAAGAAAAAAGAATTGCAATACGAAAGCTGATCGCATTAAACAGTTTATTAGGCATCTTCAACCTCTAAAACATAGCCCATTCCTCGTATGTTCTTGATCAGCTTAGGGCTGAAATTACTATCTATTTTATTTCTTAAACGTTTAATAGCGACTTCTACAACATTGGTATCACTATCAAAATTCATATCCCATATTTGAGAGGCAATGAGGGTGCGAGGTAAGATTTCTCCACGTCTACGCATGAATAATTCCATCAATGCAAATTCTTTAGCTGTTAAGTCAATACGTTGACCCGCTCGAGTGACACGACGCTTACGTAAATCAAGTTCAAGATCGGCAATGGTAATAATATTGCTGTCTTCTTTTTGCTGCCCGCGGCGGAGTAGGCTTTTTACTCTGGCTAGTAGCTCAGCAAAAGCAAAAGGTTTTACTAGATAATCATCGGCCCCGAGTTCTAGACCTTTAACTCTGTCTTCAATTTGATCACGTGCAGAAAGAAAGAGAATGGGCATAGTTTTACCGCTTTTTCGGATATCGTTAATGATGTTCCAACCATCTAACTTAGGTAACATCACATCCAGAATAATCAAGTCATATTCTTCTACAAGCGCTTGATGCTTACCTGATAATCCATCAGTCACCCAATCGGTAATATATCCAGCTTCAGATAAACCTTGTTTAAGGTAATCACCTGTTTTTATTTCATCTTCAACCAATAAGATTCTCATTTATAAAAAATCTCATATTATTCACTGAGAATATAATAACGTTATAAATACATGATTCGGCGTAGATTACAAAAATGTCATTTTCAGGTCACTTAGATGTCCATTGGAAGCCTATAGGGTATTTAGATAAAGTTAATTTTTGGATCTAAAAATGAAAACTCTATTTCGCCGTAGTTTAACAACGCTTATGTGTGTTGGTGCTTTAATCACTGGAACCCAGTCTTGGGCAGAAGATGCAAAACAAACAACGTCTGTGAATGCGGAAATTAAGACAAATTTGAAGGCACAAGAAAAATGCACAAAACCTTGTAGCATGAAGAATGATGGAAAAATGCAGCAAGGCCATATGCAGCATGAGCATGGCAATATGGCAGATATGTCTCAAATGGATCATTCTAAAATGATGAACATGTCAGATAAGTAAAAGAGTAAATATATAAAAGAGTAAAGAGCACTGTTTTAGTAAGTATGGTTAAACAGTGCTCTTTGAGGATCCAATAAGGGATTAACTTAAGAAAGCAGTAAAACTCTTGCATTTGAAACTTAAGTCTTCATCTTCCACTTGTCTGATTTCATAATTAACATTATCCCACTGATTTTTGTGCTTTTCGATAATTAAAGAAGGGAATTGTTGAAAATTATTTCTAAAACTATCATTCAGACTTAAATCTGAAATATAGTAAAAGCATACATTGAGTTTTGGGGCTGAAGGATCATGTAAATCCTTAGATAGAATTAAAATAAGGTTGTAGCAATTCATTATAGGATCATGTTCTATTTTGAATGTATCTACATGATCAAAATTAAAAAAATTCCCATTCATTTCGTCTAGGTCTAACATAATTATCCTTATTTTAAAGTAGTTGATGAAATATATAATTAAGTTGTAGTTCATATTAACTAAAGACGAGCTAATAATGAATTTTTAACAAAGTAATTAAATATTCTAATCCAATGAAAAACAATAATTATTTAACCATTTTCTAGCCAATATCACATTGACACTCAAAACCTCTACGATTATTCTTTGCCTGCTGGCCACATTGCCAGTCGGTTTTAGCAGACCGTTTTCATCTAGGACATCAAAAAAGCAATTTTTTGGTGTCGAACTCGTTCGTCTCCCTTCGTAGCGGTAGGACGGAGGAGGGACGCCCTCGGGCGTGCCGGTTCCTAGATGACTGGTCTGCTAACCCTTCTTCGTTCTGCCACCATAATCATTTAGCAGTGATTTGGCAGAACTTCTATTTCATCTAGGAGTTCGCAGATGCGTACTATTTCTTCTTTATTGGCCTTTGCCAAAATTTCTTTATTCATATCATTTAAACGGTCTTTAAAAAGGTTTAATCGACTATAGGTTTTAACCTCTAGATCATTACGACTAAAAATCATAGCAACAATAAACCTGAGATAGGCGAGCACACCTTTTTTGTGCCGCTTTTGCATACCTGTTTTTAGCACTCATTTTAAGAGTGACAGCATTTTTATCTCATTTATATACAACAAAAAATTATTTTAAACGGTATATCTATGCCAAATTTAGAATCTTCATTTAGAGCATTACGCGTGCTCCACGCTGCAAAAGATTTATTTAATCAACATGGGTTTTACATCGGAGTTGACCGAATTGTTGAGGAAGCCAAAATTCCCAAAGCCACTTTTTATAATTACTTTCACTCCAAAGAAAGGCTCATTCAGATGAGCTTAACTTTTCAAACAGATGCATTAAAACATGAGGTATTTTTGATTATTCATTCGTACCATGAACTTATGGTGTTCGATAAGTTCAAGAAAATCTATTTCTTACATGCGAACTTAGATGGCTTTTATCGATTGCCATTTAAAGCCATTTTTGAAATTGAAAAGCTTTATCCAACTGCCTATAAACTCGTGATTGACTATCGAAATTGGTTCATTAAAGAAATTTATAAGCTGATTTTAACCGTAAAAGTTACTGCTACACTTGAAGATGCCTACATGTTTTTGTTTGTGATTGATGGAGCAATGGTTCAACTTTTAAGTGCAAATAAGATCGATGAAAGAGATAAGTTATTAGAATATTTTATGTCGATGCTCGCTTAGGTTGAGTAGAAGTTTAATACTTATAAAAAAGCCCTCAGAAGAGGGCTTTTCTTTAATTTGATTGAGTTTTAAAAGTCAAAAGAGGTTTGTAGATAGAAAGTACGCGGCAGTCCTACATACTTACCACCAGTAGAGTCTGTTGAGCGCGTAAAATATTGCTTATCAAAGACGTTTTTGATTCCACCAGCGATTTTTAAACCTTTAACTTGTGAACTTAAGTCATAAGAGGTACGTAGCGCAAAAGTGGTATAACCCGGAATATCGCCATATTTACCATCAGCAGTTTCTTCTGTTTGATAGACATTACTATCAGGAAGATCTGGTGAATGCTGCTTTGACTGCGCAAACATATCAGCATTTAATGACCATTTATCCACGGTATAACCTAATCCAATATTACCGACATGACGCGAGTAAAATGGTAAGTCTTTATCTTTAAATTGACCTGCTTCGGCGACTGCTTTGGTGAAAGTATAGTTGCCATATACTTTTAAGCCTTCTAATGCATCTGTTAATTGACCGAAATCATAGCTAATACCAGTTTCGATACCTTTATGGCTGGTTGCCCCTAAGTCAGTCCAGATTCCGTTATTACCGGCATCACGGACCAATGAAAGTTCTTTATCAAAGTCTAGATAGAACACAGTAAATTCAGCATTTAAACCATTACCTAGATATTTGGTTCCGATTTCATAGTTATTCGATTTTTCAGGATGTAAACCTTCGGTTGTA
Organism: Acinetobacter sp. XS-4; assembly: GCF_023920705.1. Taxonomy (NCBI): domain Bacteria; kingdom Pseudomonadati; phylum Pseudomonadota; class Gammaproteobacteria; order Moraxellales; family Moraxellaceae; genus Acinetobacter; species Acinetobacter sp. XS-4. The sequence continues at coordinate 1,481,288 of NZ_CP094657.1, forward strand.
GCCGTTGCGGTTGTTCCTTCAAGACGTGCTAATTGGCTGTATTGCTGTGGACCAAAAGATACACCAGCGTTTGCAAATATATTCCAATTTTCATTTGCTGAGTACATCACAGACAAGCTTGGTAAAAATTCGTCTGAATCAATTTTTGGATAAACTGTATTCGCTATCCCATTTTTGTCATAGCCACTGAAGCTATTATGGGTTTCAATTGATTCGAATCGAACGCCCGGTGTAATCGTCCAGCGGCCGAGCTCCATACGGTTGTCGACATATACCGCATGCGCTTTAGTACCACCTTCGCTACTGCTACGTGGAGCAAAATCTGGAGCTGATGAATCTGCTGCATAAGATGCGGTACGACCGGCAAACTCAGAACTTTCTTCTTTTAAGTAGCGATAGCCTACCGTTACTTCATTTTGAGTATTACCAAGTTCATAAATACGAGAGTAACGTGGTTCAATTGCATAGACCTTGTAGTCGCGTGGAGCAGAGTCGAGGCGCTTGTCACCACTCGCTAACACAGTCTCAAGATTACTTGTGCGGAAAGAATCAATGTAATAGCTCAGAACTTCGAAGTTATTTTTTTCATCTTTATGGTTATAACGTAAAGAGACATCAGTACGTCGACCTGCAAAATAGTTTTTTTCACCAGAAGATTGATAAGGATTTTCTGCGTATTGGGCTTGAGTTAAACCCTCTGGCATTTCGCCTCGACCTTCATAATGATGCAGATTTAAAGCGACCGAGTCTTTATCATTAAATTGATAAGCAGACTTTAACATTACATCATCGATATCAATTTTGTTATTTGCTTCTCGATAGTTGTTTCCTTTACTCCCTGAGTACAAGAGGGCAAGGCCTAATCCATTGTCTAAAGTTCCCCCTACAAATAGATTAGGGCTGAACTTTACTTGGTCAGTGCCAGAAGCATATTCTGAAGTTAGGCTAACAGTTCCACTAAAATCTTGAGGAATTGATCGGGTCGCAAAGTTAATAATTCCACCTACGTTTTGAGGCCCAAAACGAACAGATCCAGCACCACGCACTACGTCGACTGACTCAATATTACCAATTGAAACAGGTGCTAAAGATAATTGTGGCTGGCCATAAGGTGCAAATGAAAGCGGAACGCCATCTAATAAAACTGTTGAGCGAGGTGATAGGCGAGATGCTAACCCACGGACACCAATATTGAGTGAAACATCACTACCACCTGTTCCACTACTATCTTGAGCTTGAACTCCAGGAATTTGTTTTAAAGCCTCTCTTATTGAAGTTGCAGCAGTTTCATCCAAACGTTTGCGGTCAACAATAGTTCGAGCACCAGCATGCTTGTGAACAGTTTCAGCATTTGCTTCTTCTAACCAGTTACCTTGTGCCTTAATGGTGATGGTCGGTAATGCGCTAGTGGTTGTATCTTCAGCATATGCAGGAAGTGCTAAATAAGTACAAGCTAGTCCGATTACATAGCTCAGCGTAGAAACTTTGAACTTGAAATTTGGGAGTGAAAGAGAGGTTGAGCGGTCCATGTTGATGTATCGAAATCCTAAACGATAATTATAATCATTATAGCGAAAAAGTAACAAAATTTTATAAATTGGTCTATTTTTTCTCGGAATTTTAAACAATTTCTAAAATAAATGGGTGTTAAAAGTAGAAGTATAGAATAGAACTCCTATACCTGACCTTTATGTTGTTCGATGATTTCCACTAACTTTTCACAGGACTGATTTACCTTTGATATGGGCGATGTTGCAACCCCTAGCATTAAACCTGAAACAGCATTTTGAGGGTCTTGATACCAAAGCGATAATGGAGAGGGAGCCAGATTGAAAGCTAATGTTTCATTTGCAATTTTTTGATCAGATAACGAGGATGGCAAATTAATAAGAACTGATAAGCCAGCCGTATATGTTTGAAGATTAAAACTTTTTAAACACTTTATTAATTCATCACGCTGAGCGTTATAAGTTCTTTTTGTTCGTCTTAAATGTCTTAAAAAATGTCCCTCATGCATAAACTCTTGAATTGAATGTTGTAATGATGGAGACGGAGCTGGTGCTAATGTTGCTGTCGTTTCTGCAAAATGATTAATCATGTGAAAAGGCACCACTGCAAATCCAATTCGCAATTTGGGGCTGATCGTTTTGCTAAAGCTTCCCAAATGAATAACTCTTCCGGCAGTATCTAATGAAAATAAGGCAGGCGCTGCTCGACCATCTAATTGTAATTCTCCTAAATAATCATCTTCAATAATCCAGCCTCCATTCTGGTTAGCCCAATCAAGTAATTTTAATCGTCTGGCCAAAGAAAGAGACATTCCTAAAGGTGCTTGCTGTCCCGGCGTGACTAACGCAAGAGAGGCATTCGGTACATTTTTTATTCCAAACTCAACATCTATCCCATCTTTATCAACGGGAATTGGATATGTTTGCATTCTTCCAACCTCAAGTGCATGTTTGGAAAAAGGGAAGCCCGGATCTTCAACCCATGCCTTTTTCCCACTTAATCCCAGAACATGTAATGTAAGGCCCAGTCCACCAGAGAAACCAGAAGTAATAAATACTTGGTCAGGAGTACATTGAATTCCTCTCGATAAAGCTAAATAAGCAGCAATTTCTCGGCGAAGACCATATTCACCCCGAGCGTCAGGGTAGCTTGGCCACCCACTTGACTCATTACGCACAGAACTTGATCTAATTTTTGAAAATAACTTTGCAGGAAAGATTTCTTTTGAGGGAACACCTAATTGGAAAATGCCATGTATAGATGTCATATCTAAATACATCTGTGTAAACGAACTATTTTGATGACCTTCTTGAGTAGAGATTGGTTTAATTGCTTGGTAGGCAACCCGTGTACCTTGCGATCTAGACGCAATGATAAATTGACCATCGGCAAGCCTTTCATATGCAACTTTTACAGTACCTCTAGAAACACCGAGTTGACTGGCTAAATCGATCCATGAGGGTAAACGATCACCGAGTTGTAGCGTTCCAGAAATAATGGCTTGTTCAATTCCAAAGCGTATTTGTTCTGTTAATGGTGTTTTTAATTTGCGATCTAAATTAATTTTGAGCTGCTGGTACATGCGTGGTACAGCCTTTTAATGCATTTTTGGTTCATGAATTTATACTACGGATCTATAAAATAAAAACAACTCCCTATCTTTATGTAGGTTTAATTTGAATGGAAATGATCAAAAAAAGATTCTTTTTAAGTTTAGGTCTAATGCTTGCATGTATTGCACCGTCTATGGCACATGAGCCAGTAGAAAAAGTTAAACCTAATTTTGAACACGCAATTCCAAATATACCGGGTAAGTCGCTTATTGCATTAGAAGTCGATTATCCACCTGGTGGTGCTTCTATTCCTCATACACATGCGAAATCATCTTTTATATATGCCTATGTAGTTGAGGGAAGTATTGAGTCTAAAGTGAATAATGAGAAGCCAAAAATTTATCAGGCAGGTCAGAGCTGGTTTGAAGAGCCAGGAGCAGTTCATTCTATTAGTCGTAATGTAAGTAAGACCAAACCAGCAAAGTTATTGGCAGTATTTGTTGTAGATACTGATGATAAAGAATTAGTTACCCCAGTAAAATAATTGAAAGTAAATAGGTGTTTATTATGGTTCAACGTATTGATTATAATCAGGTCGCTCCAGCGGGTGTTAAAGCTCTAGGTGGTGTCTATAGCTATGTAGTGCAAAGTGGTTTATCACCAGAATTAGTAGAGTTGGTTTATCTACGTATATCGCAAATTAATAATTGCGCATACTGTCTGGACATGCATACCAGAGACTTAATTAAGAAAGGTGTTACCATCGAGAAACTAGCTTTAGTTCAGGCTTGGCAAGAAGGTGGACATCTTTTTGATGAACGGGAGAGAGCAGCTTTAGCTTGGGCTGAGTCAGTAACCAAAGTCTCTACTACTGGAGTACCTGATGATGTTTATCAACTTGCTCATTCTGTATTTGATGAAAAAGAACTGGTTGATTTGACGATAGCCATTAGCTTGATGAATGCATATAACCGTATGGCAATTAGTTTTAGAAATACTCCACAAGCTGCTAAGTAATATTCAAAAAGCCCTCAAGCGAGGGCTTCTAACTTATTTAAAAGAAGGTTGGCTTAAGATTTTGTAGACCTTTTCTTTATATACATCATTCGAAATCACGCCTTTATCTCGCTGTTGTTTTAGCGATTTAAACTGCTGACCATGAATTTCTCTTTGAATATTCACATTATCATGATTTCTGATGTAGTAAAGACTCCGCTCATGATCACTCATATTTACTGTTTCTTCAGTAGAGTAGGACGGCTTAGCTTCCTTTTCTTGATATTGTTTTGCAATTTCAAAAAAATCTACATTTTGATGATTGGTGCCAGAATTAGAAAAGTCTTTTGGTTGTCCATTAAATTTATAATCTTGAGAACTCGCGTTTGCTACAAGCATGCTTTTATGCTGATTAAATTGACCTTGGTTATATTCTTGTTTCATTTGAAATGTGTTTGTTTCAGAAAAAGCTAAGGGAGAAAAAAGACTAATATTTAAAGATAAAAAAATTAATAACAATCTATTCATTTCTTTTGAATTCCAATTGAAATTGAGTAAATTACTGTATTGTAACATTAAAGTTTAATTTTTAAAGGTTGAATTTTGAGTGAATTTGAACATCTAGTAAATAATAAGATCTATAGATGAGTGTAAAAGCCAAGTTAAGAAGGCTTTTACACTCATTATTTTAATGTTGTTTTGAGTATTCTTCTTTCAATTTATCCAGAAAAATAAAGAGGTTTTGGTTCATTTCTTGGTAGTCGTGATTTCTTAATTCTTCACGACTATTCACGAATTTATAATTGTGAGCCTGATTTAATTCGGCTTCTGAATGTTGAATCAGCAACTCAACAACTTCTGGAGTTAACTCCATGTGACATTGTAATCCATAAACTAATTTTGAATATTCAATAATTTGTCTTGGGCAACCTGCACTAAAAGCGATAATTTTTGAGTTGAGAGTTAAACCCGGCATATCATTATGCCAATGCCCAACTTCGGTCATTTTTCCTAAGTGTGAAAACTTAGAGTTTGTTATGCCATATTCTGTAAGCATAATTGGAAATTTTCCAATTTCTCTTTCAGGGCTATGCTCGAATTTGGCACCTAAGGCTTCACCTATCAATTGAGATCCTAGACATACCCCGATAACAACTTTATTTGCTTCAATGGCTTTTCTAATGATTGATTGTTCAGCTAATGAATTAAAGTGAGGGCACATCTCTAGTGTAGTATCTGGATCTTGTGGGCCACCCATTACAATAAGAAAATCTATATCTTCAGCAGAAGATGGTAAAGCTTCATTTAAAAACACTCTTGAATAGGTAATTTTGAAATTATTATTCTTGCCCCATATTTCATACGCACCAGGTGCTTCAAAATCTTCATGAACAATAAAATGTAGCCGCATGATAGTCCTCGAAATGATAGATATTCGTTATAAATCGAGGATAGATTAAGAGCAGTGTGCTTTATCTAATACATCCAGTTTTTAAAAGTTATATGGTCCAGATGTATGAATTTTTACATGATTTAAAGAGAGTTACTCATTTTATTAATAATGGTCTTATAAATTTATTATTAAGTATTTCTAAATAGTTTTGGTGTGACAATAGCTGTTCAATTTGTTAAGTTGTGTGGCTTTTATAACGGTAGTCAAAATTTATGAAGACATTTCTACTTATATCTTTATTGGGTTTTGGGCTGATTGGCTGTACTTCATCTCCATATAATTCTCAAGAAAATTATTTAAATAACGCTCCGAATGTTCCAGTGAATAAAGCATTTAATAGTTTTAAAACACTTGAACACGGAATTTTTACCGATCAAGATGTCCATAATATTCCAGAGAATTCAAATATGAATTTTCGTTACGAAGTCCCTTTTTAAGGGAAAATAAATATTAATTTAAATAAAGGTAGATCAGGATGGCCTACTGCCTTTGCTGGCTAGGGATAATCAATGATTAATACCACCTTCGGGTGGTTTTTTGAAATTTAAACTGTTAAATTTTAATTGTTGAAAAAAGGTATTTTAAATGAAAAATTTCACTATTATTGCTTCTTTATTTTTGTTAGTTGGGTGTGCGACTGGCCACAAACAGGTTACTTCTGTTCAAGTGGCTGATAATAAAATTACTTCAGAGGCTGAAAAATATAAAAAACAATATCAAAAGAAAATTTATAAAATATGGGATATTCCAAAGTCTTCTACAGGTATGAGTGCAAGCGTTAAAGTATTTTTAACAGACACTGGAGAAATTGAACAAATCATCTTTTTAGATAAAGAAGAACAAAAATTTAAAACAAGTATTGAAAAAGCAATCTGGCGTGCAAGCCCATTTGCTTTGCCTTCGAATCCGGAAGTAAGAAAGCAAGCAAGAAGATTCAATATGAAATTTCAGGCTAAATAAGTAAGTTTTTCTTAAGCATGAGAGGCGAATTTAAAAACTGTTGATGTCTATAAATTCGCTCTCTAGTCTTATAAAACAGCGGAAGTAGTCAATTGAATCGGTATAAAAACTTTCTTTAAAAGTAAAAGTAACAGACCATTCTAGAGAAAAAATAAGACTGTTTATGGATAGGTAAACAAAATATAAAAATTAGTTACATTGCTATCAAAACATAACAGAAACAAAACTTTAAATAGACATTAAATTAATATAAAAAATTCACATGAGCCTTTAAATGTGACAAGAAAAAGTATGAGTGAAGCAAACAAACCTCGTAGTGAAAGTAAGGCAACCTCGACTGTCGCGTGGGGTGTGATTCTATTTGGAGTTGTTTTAGGAGTAGCCTTTATTTTGTCATATGGGCAAGTTGAAACAAGAAATGATAATTTAGACATTATTCAAGTCTGGTCTAAAGAGATGGTTACAGTTGGTCTTTTTATTATATTTAATGGGCTACTGTTTGGTTACTTACTTTTAAAAATGAGTAGTATTTTGAACCATCTTGAAAATAACAAAAACTAAAACGTATCTTAAAGTGTCAGTTACACAAATGATGATTGTTTGGTGTTGAATGTAGTCGTTAATTATTTAAGCATGGAATGACACAAGTTAAGTAAAGGATGAATCTCATGATTGATGAAGAAAAACCCTTAAATTTTGACGATGATGAAGAACCTCTAGATTTTGCCGATGAAGAATTTATCGATGATAAAAAAGAGGATGAGTTGTATAACAGCATTACCAAAGATGGTTCGAGTGTAGATCCTGCCGATGATGGTGAGCGTCACATTCGCCCTGAAGATGGTGATCCCATCGAAATTGAAGAATAAATTAAAGCCCAATTCAATATTGGGCATTTTTAATATTTGGGATTTCTAGTCAAACAGCACGGTACGTTCGAGGTTATTTAATCATTATCATTAATGACTCAAAAAATTGAAAACTAAGCAATGAGTGTAGAAGTGGGTACATATATATTTATTGAATGATTTATTCTCGAATTGAAGTAAAACTATGAGTCATTATATTTCTACATTTACCAACAAAATCAAAAATAAAGCAGTTCCACCGGTCAATGATGTTCTGCTCGCGTTTAAGACTTTGAAAAATTTACCAGGCGGATTAACGCTATTATCAAAGGTTGTTAGTCGAGTTGCTCCATATTTTCAGACCGTAAATCCAATGATTCAAAAATTAGATTTAAACGTGTGCGAAGCCTCAATCAAAAAAAATAAATCAATCGAAAATCATATTGGCACGGTACACGTTATTGCCATATGTAATGGATTGGAATTTGTGATGGGTGTGTTAGCTGAAGCATCAGTACCTCAACACTTAAGATGGTTACCCAAAGGTATGAGCGTAAATTACGTAGCTAAGGCAGATTCTGATATTAAATTAGTAGCAACAATTGATGAGGAGTGGAAAGTTGGAGATATGCAAGTAAAAATTAACGCTTATAGAGCTGATGGACAGCCTGTAGTTCAAGGGTATATTACGCTTTGGGTTACAGAGAAAAAGTAAATAACAGGGCATTAAATGCAAAAAATATTGGATTATCTCAGCAAATTTTTTACTGCTAAGCCTCAGCAAGATGCAGCAACGGATCAGATTGCTACAGCAATCGATCATGGTGATGAATTGATAGGTGTCGCTGTTGATGAGATGTCTCTTAGTTTAGAAGGTGTAAACCTAATTTGTAATTTTGAAGGATTAAAACTTAGTGCTTATGACGATGGTACTGGGGTATGGACTATTGGATATGGCACGACACGATATCCTAATGGCCAGCGTGTAAGTGAAGGAGACCGATGCACACTTGAACAGGCTAAAGCTTATATGCAGCATGATTTAAAGATATTTGAGCGTGCAGTAAATAGTGCTGTAAAGATGCCTTTAAAACAAAGCCAATTCGATGCATTAGTTTCTTTGACTTATAACATTGGAGTAGGGGCTTTTAAAAACTCGACCTTACTCAAAAAGTTAAATTTAGGTGATTACAAAGAGGCTGCAAACCAGTTTGATGTCTGGGTCAATGCTGGTGGTAAGCGGTTGCAGGGGCTGGTGAATCGCCGTGCAATCGAAAAGAAATTATTTTTATCGTCAAAATAGTGCTTTCAATTTTTATTAAACTTTATCAAAAAATCATGAAAAGCCCCAAATAGTCAGGGCTTTTCCATATACAAGTTGAATGGATTAACTCTTATCGCCTAAAGTGATTCTAAGTCGGTTTAAAGCCCCCATGAGCGAAATGCTGGTCGTCAACTCTACAATCTCTCTTTCACTAAAATATTCAGTTAAATGAGCTTTTACAGTTTCAATTTTGTCAGATAGAAAAGTGACTGCCTCCGCAAGTTCAAGAGCCAGAAGCTGCTTCTTTGAAAAGGCATTCGAATGTTTATAGCCCGGAATTTTATCAATGACTTCTTGGCTTACTCCCATATCTCTTAATTCCTGAGCATGAAAAGCGCAGCAGTAAGCACAGCCGTTGATTTGTGACACATATAACTCAGCTAAAGCAATGATTTGAGGGTCGATGCCTGATGTACGAATAGATGCATGTGCTGAGTACAAATGATTAATCGTTTTTTTAGCAACTTCTTTATATTCCATAATATAGACCAAGCTTTTTGTGATAAAAAACTATTATTTACTACTAGGTATAGATTGTAAATTAGGCACTATTTTGTTATATAGGTATATTTTTTATACCTAATTAATCAATGAAAGATAATATTTCTGGCTGTTCTGTAGAAGAAGCAATGACAGTATTGGGTGGTCGCTGGAGAATGTTAATTATTTCATTTCTCATCGAAAGACCTATGCGCTTTAATGAGCTAAGACGCGCAATACCTAATATTTCTCAAAGAATGTTAACTTTAGAATTACGTTTTCTTGAAGAAGAAGGGTTTATTAACAGAGAAGTTTTTGCAGAAGTTCCTGTTAAAGTTGAGTACTCATTAACGGAAGATGGCAAGAAATTAAATGGTTTAGTTGATGTACTAAAAGAAGTGGGAACTTGGCTAAAAGTAAGATAATGAGGTTTGTTTTATAGTTTTATTTAATGTGTTTTAGATCACACCGAGATCGTATGTGCCCATTTTCATAGGATCATTTATATAAATTTTAGGTATAAAAAAAGCCTGATGCTACGAATCAGGCTTCAGTATTCATCAACAATAGGAGTTGGTGAACAAGACCAATCTAACAGACCTGCTCTATAAAGGCAAACCAATGGTCGACCAGACAGTTCATATAAGTATGAGCTTTCTCAAATTATAGGCATTAAAAAAGCCCTTGCTCGAAAGCGAAGGGCTTAGTCGTTCATTGATCTAGCAATGAACTATATAAGGCTCATCTCATACTAAGTTCAGTATATCTGAAATTGGAGCAACAAAGAAGAAAACATTTCGAATAGTTATTTAAAACATCTTAATTACTCATATCGTCTTTCGATGGCCTAACCCAAGTGTTTGGAAGATACTTAATATTGGGTAAGAAATATTGAAAAACGTAATTTTTATCTTTAGCACTTATTCTAGTTTTAACGAAATCTACACACTTAAACAATTAGTTGAAAAAAGTTTCAATAATCTAGCCAGATAGCATGTTAAGTTTTTCTCAATCATAAAAATTTAAAAAGGATTAAAACATGAAATTTTCTTACCAAGATCTTGCTGGAAATAATGTTGAAGTCGCGTGTGAAAGTTATATTCATATACCGTCAGGAACAACAGTGAAATCTACAGAGGCTGGCAATTATCACCCTACTGAAAATTTCAGATTTTTTAAGAAAACTGAAGCTGATTCTATGCCCATCTATCGATTTGCTATTGACCAAAATTCTAATGTTTTTAATAGTGATGAACTTCCAGCATTAGCTCAAATTGGGACAGACTGGAAAAATTTAGATTAAATTTTTACTCAATCTAAGACCCTCAGTCGAGGGTTTTAGATTGTTTGTATGAGTTATTTCTTTTTAAATACAAGCATTAAGCCTAGCAGAATCGCAATCATTCCGATTAAACCTGCAACTGGCAACTTATTTTTTAAAATTAGAAAATCTAGAAGTGCAGTAACGACAGGGACTAAATAGAATAGGCTTGTCACATTGACAATATTGCCCTGACTTAAAAGCCGGTAAAGTAAAAGCTGCGCAACTACAGAAATTAAAATTCCAAGAAATAAGACTGAAATAATCAGTTGTGAATTCCACGTTACTTCAAAATGTTCAAACGGAACTATAAACAGGCAGACCACAAGACTAACTATATATTGTAGCGGTAAGACATCTGTAGGGGCTTGCTGAATGTTCTTTTGCATGATGGCACCAAAAGTTATACAGATGAGGGCTGTCAAAGCAAAGAGTATCCCGATTGGAGCTATAAACGACATCGTCAGGCTTTTCCAGACTAAAAGAATAAGCCCAGCTAAAGCAATGCATAAACCGAATAGTCTTTCTTTTTGTAAATTCTTTTCTAGAAGGCAAAGCGTCAAAATGGGTTGTATTCCCATGATTGTAGCCATTAAGCCTGGAGTAACTCCATGAGCCATCGCTTTAAAATAGCAAATTGAATAACCTGCAATCATAAGCAGTCCAGTAAGCAGAACTTGCTTTCGGGTTCCATGTTTGGGTAAGAGTCTTTTTCTAAAAATAGCCAGTAGTGAAAGAACAATCAAAGCGGTAGAAAAGCGTAGAATTAATAATGCCATTGGCGAGGCATTATCTAGTCCCCAACGAGTAAAAATTGCAGCACTTCCCCAAAGTAAAACGAAAATAGATGTCGCACTTTGTGATGCAAGCATCTGTTTATTTAGGCGCATAAAACCTCCTCCTAGTGCGTATATCTAAGAAATACGAAGTGATGAAATTGTTAGTAGGTGTCGCTATTAACGTGTTATTGAGACATTAATCAATTCACAGATAGTTTCTTTCAGATAAATGAATTGTTTTAACTTCTTCTAAATTCAGTATGAAAGAGAGAATAAATAAAGAAAAGCGCATAATTCTTTTATATACTATTTGAAAATCGAATAGATAAATCGTAATGAATATAAAAAACTTACAGATTGATTGGCTAAAATGCTTTGTCACAGTCGTAGATACAGGCTCATTGTCGAATGCAGCACCCGAGTTATATCGCTCTCAGTCTGCGGTTAGCATGCAACTGAAAAAACTAGAAGAAGCGCTGCATTGCCAACTTTTAATACGAACACATCGACAAATTGAATTAACGTCGCAAGGACAGCTACTTTTAGGTTATGCGCGCCGAATTCTTGACTTACATGCAGAAGCTCAAATGGCATTTCATGGAGATGAATTAAAGGGCCGTATACGCCTTGGCGTACCTGATGACTATGCCGCTAAATATTTAACACCAGTACTCAAACGGTTTGCGCCACGTTACGGAGGTGTTGAAATTGAATTGATCTGTGAGCAGTCGACTTCGTTAATTCCGCGAGTAGAAAGTGGGGATATAGACTTGGCATTAATTTCAAGAGATAACGCGCGTCAAGGAACACTGCTATTCCATGAACCGATGGTGTGGGTAGGTTCTCCACAGTTTGAACTCTGGCGAGAAGATCCGCTACCAATTGCAGTTTACGAAAGTACCAGCCAAGCCAAGAAGAGTGCTATTCATTCTTTGGCATTACAAGGGCGCCGTTATCGTGTGGTATACAACAGTTCAAGTTTAGCTGGGCAAATTGCAGCAGTAGAAAGTGGGTTAGCAATTGCCGTGTTCACACAGTGCAGTGCACCTGAACATTTAACGATCTTGGGGGCTGATCACGGCCTTGGACCTTTAGAACCCATGGAAGCCGCTGTTTATCGGAGTAGGGCATCTTTAGAGTCAAAAGCTGTAGATCACCTATATGAATTACTCATTAAAACGCTCAGACACTCAGTGAATGTTTAATGACCAAATCTTAAGTTGATATTTAAAGGTGAAACTGAAGAGCTTTACATTTTTGCGTTAAATCTACAAAAAAGTCTAGAAACCTATGCTGATCGTAAAACGAATAAAAAGTATTTATTAACTCACTATCTAAATAATTCATGAGGTGCAATATGACAAAAATTATGGCTACCTTGGGTTTAGCTGCCATTATTTCTATAAGTTTGAGTGCTTGCCAAGGTGAAAATGACACAAAACAGCAAGATAAAACGACCACTCCACATTCAATGGACAAAGATTCTTAATCTATAACTGCCGAAGCCCATCGAAAGATGGGCTTTTTATATCTTTCTATTTTTTGTCTTAAAGTGTGATTTGTAACTCACTAAATTTATTTTTAATGGTACTGTTCAAAATATGTTGACTAATATGCTTGGTTTTAAATATATTTAAATCCAACACGAATCACTTTAAATATAAATCTATATTTAAAGTAAATTGATTCAAGTGTCGTCAGATCAGAAATTTAACCTTTAAATTTGATTATAAAAATATTAATTAATCAAGGAGGTAGGTATGGATGCTAAATTTCATTCTGAAAATGAATATGGTTTTATTCTAGATATATTGAACACTTACATGGTGATAAAGAAGACATTAAAAAATGATCATTATCCTTATGATTCATTTGGCTATCTTCTTGCTCTTTATCAACCACTCAACGTTTATATTCCTCAGCTTCCTCACCCAAAGATTTATATTGAGATTGGCGGAATTTCATATGACCGAATGATTGTTGGGCAAACAGAGGATGAGGCGGAAGCTATTAATATTTTATTGAATTTAGGACAACTGGTTGCTTAACAATTAAGTGATATCTTTTAGTACGCAGTTTAATTTACTTAAGAAAAGTGTTTCTTAAGTAAATTCACGACCAAACCAAAGGCCCGGAAATAGTTTTTAAAAGAGAAAACTTAAAAAATTATTTGATGTTTCTATATGTCATGATTAAAGAAACTCTCTTATAAGATACAAAAAATCACAAAAGCTAAATCTATAACTTTAAAAGAATTTGTTTATATAACTAAGAACATTAAAAGTAGGTCATCGTAATGAAAAAAATATTCTTAGCAACCTTCACAGGATTGGCTTTATTGGGTAGTAATGTAGTCTTGGCTAAACCTGATGCTACCTTAATAAAAGAAGCGACAAAAAATGTAGTCACGGTGTCTAAAGCAAAAACTTTGGCTGATGAATCTGGAGTAACTTTAACGGGTACAATCGTAAAGCATATTGCTGGTGATCATTTTGAGTTTAAAGATGCTACGGGTTCAATTGTAATTGATATTGATGATGACTTGTGGAAACCTCTGCAACTAAAAGCTGGAGATAAAGTGCGTGTTGTAGGAGAGGTGGATACACATCGAATTAAGCCTACCGACATTGAAGTTTTTAAGATTGAGCGTGTTAAATAAAACTAGATCATTAATATAAATATTGCTCAGAGCAAACAAAAAACTCCTATTTTTAGGAGTTTTTTGAAAGATGATAAATTTTATTATTGCGTTGCATTAAATGCTTCATGATAGCTTACATAGCCTTTAGTAAAATGGCCTAAGAAGCTTAAGGCTTGGAAATACTCACTCGGTACATTAGGCAAAATTAGCTCAGGACAGTTTTTAAAACCAAAGCGGCTGTAATAGTTGGGATCACCTAATAAAACACATCCTTTTGCACCTAAGTTTTTTAATTTTTCTAGTGATTTATTCATCAATAGGGAACCAATACCAAGCCCTTGTTTATTTGGATCAACAGAAATAGGGCCTAAACCATACCAACCCCTTTCCCCTGAACTGATTTGAACTGGAGAAATAGCAACATGTCCAATAATAGAGCTATCTTCAACTGCTACTAGAGAAATGGTCAGTTGTCCGTGGTTTCTTAAACTATTCACAATAAAATGTTCAGTATGACTCGTGTGCTCAGCATTTTGAAAAGCTGCTTTCGTTAGTTTTTCGATGGCTTCAATATCTTCAACTTGCTCATCACGAATAATAATATTCATCAAAAATTCTTCCAGATTTATTGATTGGCTATACGATGTAAATTCTTTAGTAAGTAAAATGGTAATTTAGGATTTTTAAGATAGCTTATTTGTTACAGGTTATAAAAAGCAACTACTACTTATCAAACTCATACATAAAGTAAAATTTTATAAAAATTATTTTTAATATAATAATTTAAAAATAATTTTGAGGATTAGGAATTGAAAAAAATCATTAAAACTTTATTATTATCTACACTCATTTCAACTGCATCATTCTCAGTTTTAGCTAAGAATGTTGAGAAGAAAGTTAATTTTTTACAAGGCTCCACACATACAACATTAACTGGAAAATTTCAGGGTTATGATGATGTGAGATATAGCGTTTATGCAAAGAATGGACAAATATTAAAATTTAATATTAATAGTCTTGGTAATTTAGCCTATGTTAATATTTTTGCACCAGGGAAAAAACCAGGTAAAGATAATGCATTATTAATTGGTTCAACTTTAGGGTCGAAAGGAGAACTTACTTTACCAGTTGATGGTGATTATATTGTTCAGGTTTATCAAATGCGAAATAGTGCTCGTAAAAATAAAACTGTGAAATATAATTTAGACATCGAAATATTGAACAAAGTAAAAAGATAATAATTGATAAATGTACTAGCTTTCAGATGAGAACTAGTACATTTGAAAAAGGCATCAAGAATGATTATTTAGCTAAAGCAAAGGACTCGTGAATAGCGCAGCTTTCAACAAATGTTTGATCATGTGAAATGAGTAATACAGCGCCTTCATAGCTTCGAATAGCGGTAGCTAATAGTTCTCTAGATTCAATATCTAAATGATTTTCTGGTTCATCTAATAACAGCAGTTCAGGGGTAGGGTGTATCTGGCTAAGCGCCAATAGGGCTACTTTGAGTTTTTCACCGCCACTGAGCTGGGACAAGAGTTGCGTACCTTTATCACCACGAATTCGAAGTTGACCTAATAAATTTCTCCAGTCTAGTTCTGAAAGCTCACTATTCATGTAGGTTAGATTGTCAATCACCGTCATTTCATCACATAAAAAGCTAAAATTTTGGTCCAGATAAAAGCACTCTACAAATAAGTGAATGCTGTCACATGGCTGTTTGTTTTGAGCATGAATTGCTTTAAGTAGTGTCGATTTGCCAATACCATTTTGGCCAGTTATATGGATTTTTTCGGCTGCCTGTACCGCTAAATCTATGGACCTTTGCGTTCCATATTTCAGTTTAAGCCCTTTAATTCGAAGAATTTCTCCAGATTTTTTATGAAAGGTAGGGAAGACAAACTGTTGCGCTTTGACGGTTTCAAGACGCATTTTTTTGTCTGTTAAATCATTTTGACTGTTCAAAATTTGTCGTTGGTGCTGAGACTGTATGGCAGCAATACTTTGACCTGCTTGTTCCTTTTTAAAATCGAGCAAAATTTTGGCTTGAGAATTTGATTCGCGTAATTTATTTCCAGCACGTTCACGTTTTTGAGCTTTCATTAATACTTCATGCTGCTTTTGCTTCATGTGTTTGACGTCGCGTTGGCCTTGTTGAACAGATTGCTCTAAAGCTGCAACATGAATCTGATATTGCTCATTAAATTTCTCATAATTTCCGGTTGTGTGATGTAAACCATGTTCATTCAAATGATAAATATGATCTACTTCATTCAATAAACTACGATCATGACTAATGATAAGCGCACCTGCTGGGTGTTTCTTTAAATGATCAATTAACCAGTTTCTCGATTCTTGATCTAGATGATTACTGGGTTCATCAAGTAGTAAATAATGATCTGATTTTAGAAATAAACAGCTTAATGCCAATTTAGTTTTTTGACCTTCGCTTAGGTTTTTCACTGGAAGGTCTAAATCTGTTGGTAAACCCGCAGACTCCAATAAATTATTCCATAAGGTGGGGAGGTCCCATTTACCTTCTAACAAATCATAATCATCAAAGTCCGCAACACCTTGTTCAACTCTTTTAAAAGCTTGATAAACATCTAAGATATCTAATGCGTCAGCAATAGTCAGTGCTGTCAAACGATGTAACTGAGGTAAATATGCATGCTTTACATGCCAAAATATTTGCCCAGATGTAAGAATTGAATCTGATTTAAGCGTCTGATTTAACATTTGTATAAGCAAAGATTTGCCTTGACCATTACGGCCAATTAAAGCAGAGACTTGATTCGGTTCAAGACTAAAATTTAGTTGTTGGAACATGACTTTAGATGAAAATTCTAAAGTGAGTTGTGCTATTACACATGCCTGCTGAGTCATAAAAAACCTCATAAATACAGGATGTACAAAATAGGAAAAGTAGTTTTAAGCAGAGACGTTAAATCACAAAAAAATAGTCTATTTTGCACATCAAAAAAAAGAAAAATTGATGAGAAAACAAGACTTACTTCATTGGCGTGACTCACGAAATTGGATGAATAAGGGGCTATTCTAGCTGGGTTTTTGATTAGTGTAAAATTTATGCAATCTATTTTATTAAAAAACCCAATCCTTGGATTGGGTTTTTTTGCATCTAAAAAGTTTATTCTTTTACAACCAATACCTGAATTTTGGTGCTGTTTAAAACATCTTGAGCAAAACTACCCAAAATAAGTTTTTGGAAGCCTTTACGACCATGAGAACCAATCACAATCAAATCGGAACCTAAGCCTTCGACAGCTTTTAAAATGCCATCTGAAGAAATTTCAC
Source organism: Acinetobacter sp. XS-4 (assembly GCF_023920705.1). Lineage (NCBI taxonomy): Bacteria > Pseudomonadati > Pseudomonadota > Gammaproteobacteria > Moraxellales > Moraxellaceae > Acinetobacter > Acinetobacter sp. XS-4. The sequence continues at coordinate 1,498,470 of NZ_CP094657.1, forward strand.
CTTGGATGATTTGAGTTTCGGCATCAATACCTTCTTCGGCACATAAAGCTTTTACAGTTGCGAGTGTTTTTTCTGCATTTGCTCGTGCTTCAACAAAATAATCTTTTACAACAGGTGAGATGTAATAAAAATCTACGCCACTGAAAGGATCTACCGCAACTAAGCTAATAGCGGTCAATTTGCTCCCAAATGCCTTGGCAATATGAGCTGCTTGTCTTGCTGCCGCTAAAGAAATTTCCGAACCATCGACTGGTACAATAATATGTTGGTAATTCATAATGTTATTCCTCTTATTTACAGTTGTTATATGTATGAAGCATTTATTAATTAAAGATTAACATATTTCATTCTCGGTAAACATCTATTCGGCTACAGGAAAGAAAAATTAAATAAAATTATTTTATATCAATTGCTTGTGTTTATTTTTAGATCGTTTTTGATGGTGGTTAAGCATTATTGATAAATAACCGATAATTTTTACATGAAAATTACAAAAAATTACCGTTCATATTTCTGTCATATAGAAAACGTATAACAAAATAATAAATTAAGGGGAGAGTGAGGAAGATGGCTGATTTAACAGCAAAGAAAGTCAATAAACTCATTGAAGAGTTTAGTCAAACAGGTAAAGAACCCGAAAAGTTAGTTATTGGTTATAAAACCTATGCCAGACTGATGACCGAAGATAAATTTGCAGAAAAAGTTGTTCCTTCACTTGAAGACTCAAAAGAACGCTTATATAAAAATCTAAAAATTAAACTTGTCACTGAAAAACATTACTTTGAAATTAAATAAAAAATATGTGAACTACATCACTTGTTATTAAAGTAAAGTAACACTAAATAAGTTTAATAACATGATTATTGTATGATGATACAAATTAATAGTGTAGCCAACATTTGAAAACAGCAATCGTTTATAAACTCGATAGAATAAATTGCTTTTATTTTAAGTAGTGGAATAAATTGAAATGCCGACATTCAGTGTAATTATATTTTATGTTTTAGCTATATTAGGCAGTGTAGCTATTGTTTATGGATTAGTCACTTTAAGTGTTTTTTTAATTGTTATTGGATTAGCTCTATTATTTGCAGCATTATTATTAAAAAAAGAGTTTAAATTAGATATTTTATTTTGGAAATAAATGTAATATGAGTTCATATTTTAATTTACTATAAACTGTTTAAATAGAACTGAAACGGAAAATTCAGTTCTAAAAATATTAGTTTTTATGATGAATGTTGATGGAATAACGTTTTTTTGATCAAAATTATTACAATAAAATATAAAAGTAGAATATTTTAAATTTATTTAAGTGTTTAAAAATAAAAAAGTTTCATTTAGGATGAAAGTAAAATTGTAAAAGCGTTTTTAGCTATTAAACAAGAACAAAGCGAGGTGAGCATGACTTATAAGTATGAGTATGCAGGATTCTGGTTAAGATTTGGTGCAATGATCATTGATACTCTTATTCTTTTTTTGGCCGTTATTCCTGCGGCATGGATTTTTTATCAGGGGGATTATGACTTAGTCTTTGCCACAGGTTTAAGTACTAAGCCACAAAATTATTGGTTCGATTTGATCGTGAACTATGCATTTCCTTTATTGTATTCAGTTTTATGTTGGCTGTATTTTGCAGGTACTCCGGGTAAACGATTGATGCGATTAAAAGTTCTAGATGAAAAAACCGGCAATAAGCTAACATTTATGCAGAGTATTATTCGATATGTTGGCTATATTCCGTCAATTTTAGTATTTGGTATTGGTCTTTTTTGGGTCGCATTTGATGCTAAAAAACAAGGTTGGCATGACAAAATGGCAAAATCAGTGGTAGTAAGAGAGCTGTAAAAATAAGACTAAAAGCGTTCATAGCATTGGAAAAGGGGCTATGAACGCTTTTTTTATTAACTTTTTTTGATTTTAAATTTAAGAACTATAAATACAATAAGACCGACAATAAGTCCCCAAAAGGCTGAGCCAATACCGAAAAATTGAATGCCTGAAGCACTGCATAAAAAGGTAAATAATGCAGCTTCGCGGTCTTCAACTGGTCCAAAGGCAAGTGCAATGTTGTGGCTGATCGTACCAAATAATGCAATGCCAGCTAAAGCTACAATAAAGATATGTGGAAAAGACATCAGTAAACTTGTCAGGGTTGCCGCAAACAAACCCATTAAAATGTAGAAAAAGCCACAGCTCATGCCCGCGATATAGCGTTTACTTGGATCTGGGTGGACTTGATCATCTAAGCTTACAGCAGCACTAATCGCAGCAATATTGACGCTATAACAGCCAAAAGGTGCAAGCACAACTTGAGTTAAACCTGTCCAGCCAATTAACTGATTGACGTTTGGTTTGTAGCCATAACTTTTGATCATGGCAATTCCAGGTAAATATTGCGAAGCCATGCTAATCACAAAAAGAGGCAGAGCTAATCCTAAAAGTGCTGACCAGCTAAATTCTGGACTAATCCAAACAGGTTTAGCCAAAGACCACTGAAGTGTAGGTATATGAAACTCTAAAAAAACAGGACATAGAGCAATACCAGCAAGGGCCGTAAATACAATGCTATAACGCGGCCATAATTTTTTTGTAATTACATAAATGACAAGTAAAGATAAAACGAATTCCCAATCATTTTGCAAACTGGCGAATAAGGAAATACCAAATTTGAGTAAAACACCTGCCAGCATGGCACTGGTTAAGCTTTGCGGAATATATGAAAGCGCTTTTTGAAATACGCCTGAAAAGCCTAAAATAGCAGTCAGTAAACCACCAATTAAAAAAGCACCAATCGCTTCATTTAAGCTATAGCCACTGCCGGTTGCCATAATTAAAGCAAGGCCTGCGGTTGACCATGCTGTTGCTACAGGATATTTAAATTTCCAAGAAAGGATAAGTCCTGATAGGCCAATTCCTAGACCTAAAGCCCAAAACCAAGAAGTAATTTGTTCGGGTGAAGCACCTAAAGCTTGTGCAGCCTGAATGACTAAAATGGCCGAAACACTAATACCTATTAAAAAAGTAATAAAGCCCGCAAATACTGCTGGAATCGAAAAATCTTGAAGAATCTTTTGCATAGCTAAATGTTCTAAATCCCTGAAAAATTAATATGTTTCTGCCTTTGCTTTCAGCTCGCTAAATCTAACAATTTTTTTAAAGAAGGTGCTTTCTATTTTTGATTTAAAATCGAAATAATATTTTTAGAATATCTAATAATGATATTATTTCTTCCATAAATAACACAAAATTTGGGATATTATTTTATGGATGAGCAGACTGAAAATTTGACAGCGCTTGAACTTAAAATTATGCGTGCTTTACAAGAAAATGGACGTTTAAGTAATGCGGAGCTGGCCAAACTTGTGGGTATCAGTACCTCGTCTTGCTGGAATCACACACAGCGTCTTTTTAAAATTGGTGCAATTCTAGATGTGCGTGCTCGGATTAATCCAAGCATGGTACAGCGTGATACGGTAGTACTCATTGGTGTGGTTTTAGACCGCTCAACTCCAGACAGTTTTCAGGCATTTGAACAAGCATCAGGTGATTTAGAAAATGTTTTAGAGTGTTATCTGGTGGCGGGAGAGGTCGATTATTTCCTAAAAATTCGAGTCAAAGATTTAGCGGCCTTTAACCGGTTCCATAGTGAAAAAATTATTGCCTTACCTGGGGTAAGACAAGTAAGAACATTTTTTGTACTCAATGAAGTTAAAACTGATGGCATGTTGGCATTTTAACAGCTCATCATGTTTTAACTTTATAGCGTAAAAACGCATAGTGTAAAGATGATTAGATCGTTGAAGTTGCTAGTTTTAGACCGAATCCAAAGAATAGAATTCCGACTAGAAAAATACTACTGGCTGCAATTTTATGGTTTTGTTTAAAAAATGCTGAAAGTTTAATTCCAGAGAAGATTAATGCAGTTAAATAGCTAAAACTAATTACCTGTAAAATAACCGCTAAAATTAAAAAGCTTAGAGCGGGGTAGGCATAGTCAGGTTCAACAAATTGAACAAAGAAAGATAGGAAAAATAAAATCGCTTTAGGGTTGAGTAAACTAATACTTAATGCTGTTTTATAAGGGTGAATTTTATCTAAAGTGGGTAAATCAGCCATTTCAGGTTGAGGCTGATTACGTTGTTTCCAGCGTTGAATACTACCTTGTAAGAGTTTAAAGCCTAAATAAGATAGGTAAAGTGCCCCTGTTAATTTAAGAATAACAAATACCCATGGAAATGCTTTAAGTAAAGAAGCAGCTCCTAGTACGGTACACAGCATTAAAATGAGATCGCCGGTAAAAATACCTAATGCGCCCATATAGCCGGTTTTAATGCCGTAACGTGAAGCAATTGACATCACATAAAGAGAGTTGGGCCCTGGCAATAACACAATTAGGAATGTACCAATAATATATGTTGTTAGATCTGTTATGCCGAACACGAGAAACCCAATAAAAAACCGATTTTTGCCATAATAACAAAAATCGGTGATTTTGTATGAAAAGTGCAGTTTTTTAAGGTTTAATTTCCGCATCAATTCCAAAAGATTGGCGTAATAAGAAACTTAATTGGTCACGGGCTTTAATAAAGCCATCAACACCACCTTGTAAAAGTTGGAATGCCATTAAGTCATGATTAAGTTCATCTTTAAAAGTTTGTTCATCTTGAGCGGGTCTAATAATAGCATCTGCTTGCTTTGATTTAGTCGCATCAAGAGCTGCATCAACTGTACGTGTATCTTGCTCAAGCTGGGAAAGTAGACCAGGAGAGATCGTTAGCAAATCACATCCTGCAAGTCCAAGAACTTGATCGATGCTACGGAAGCTCGCACCCATCACTTGAGTTGGAATATTTTGTTGTTTGTAGTAGGTATAGATTTTTTTAACTGAAACCACACCTGGGTCTTTTTCGATTGGGTAAGCATCTACACCTTCAGCTTTTTTGTACCAGTCTAAAATACGACCCACGAATGGTGAAATTAAAGTTACTTTTGCATCTGCACAAGCTTGAGCTTGATGTAAACCGAAAAGGAGAGTGAGGTTACAAGCAATTCCTTCAGCTTCGAGTACTTTAGCAGCTTGAATACCTTCCCAAGTTGACGCGATTTTAATCAGAATACGCGACTGATCAATACCATAACCTTTGTAAAGTTCACATAGTTCATGTGCTTTTTGAATGGTTGCTTCAGTGTTATATGAAAGTGCAGCATCAACTTCTGTAGAAACACGGCCTTCAATGAGTTTTAAAATTTCTACGCCAAATTTTACAGTCAAAATATCAATGGTTCTTTCGATTAACTCATCGTTACTATAGCCTTCTTCTTTGGCTTGATAATAAGCATCTTCAATAAGCTCTTTACTTTCTGGTTGTTCTGCTGCTGCCGTAATCAATGAAGGGTTTGTCGTTGCGTCTAATGGACGGAATTTACGAATTGCATCAAGGTCGCTACTGTCGGCAACAACGGTCGTTAATGTTTTTAATTGGTCAAGTGCTGTATGAGTCATTGATATTCAACATCTTCAGTAATAAATCTTATGTTTTCTTTATAGCACAAAGTCTATTCATGCTGTCGATATATCAATTGTTATATTTCAAAGAAAAACGTTTAGGTTCTGCATCTCAATTGAAATAATTTTAAGGTGCCTGTTGCATTCGCTGTTTACGGATATATTCAATCAGAAATCTAGCGGCAGCGCCGAGCTCACTTTCACGACTCCAGACTAAATCGACGTAGTATTCAAATCTTGGAGTGAAATCTAATAAATCCAATACTTTAAGTTTATTTTTTAGTTCAGGATTTTCTTTAAACATTTCTTGAGGAAGAACGCCCCAACCTAAATTGCGTAAAATCATTAAACAAGCAGAGTGATGGTTGTCTGTACGCCAGTAATGTTTCGAAAATAGCAATTCAGGTTTTAAAGTCTCATCTCGGCTTGCAACTACAATTTGTCGTGTAGTAAGGATTTGTTCATAAGAAACCTGATTTTGGTTTGCGAGGGGATGGCCATTTGAAATAACTGGAATTAAAGCCTCACGTTTAAGTTCTACAAATTGCTCTCTGTTATCTAGGTGTTCGCGTTCAAACATCAGTGCAAGTTGGGCAGATCCATCTAGTAACATTTGAAGTGCATCTTCTTGAGGGGCAGACACAATATTAATTTGTAGGTCAGGGAAACGACTTTCTAAAAGACAAATATAGTCAGTCCAATTGGTGTGTAAAAGTTCAGAGACAATCACAAGAGTTAAATTAGCTTCTAACCCTGTACTTAATGCGTGAGCATGTTGTTTCCATTGATTCATCTCAATTAAAAGTTGAGATGTCTTTTCGTATAACACCCGTGCTTCGTCAGTAGGGACGGGTTCACGGCCCTTACGGTCAAATAAAGTTAAATCCAGATCAATTTCTAAGTTGGCAATAGACATGCTTACAGCCGACGGAACTTTTCCAAGTTTACGTGCTGCTGCTGAAAAGGATCCTGTTTCAATCACGGCTTGAAACATGAGTAGTTGTTCTTGATTAATATTCATCTGTCAAAAAAACTGAAAGAACCTGATTGGATTAATCAATATTATAAAAATAAAATGCACATTATCCAAGTTATTATTGAGTATTTAAAAATGTTGATTTCCAAGAGAAGGCTCATTCATGCAATCAGTTATGAAGGAATTTTATTGGTCATCATTGCGATTGCATTAAGTTTTATTTTTGATATGCCAATGGACGTAACCGGAACACTCGGTGTGTTTATGGCAGTTGTTTCAGTTTTCTGGAATATGATTTTTAACCACTATTTCGAAAAAGTAGAGCATAAATATAATTGGGAAAGAACGATCCCTGTGCGGATTTTACATGCGATTGGTTTTGAAGGTGGTTTGTTGATTGCAACAGTACCGATGATTGCATATATGCTTCAGATGAGTGTCATTGATGCACTTATTTTAGATATTGGTTTAACTTTATGTATTTTGGTTTATACCTTTATTTTCCAGTGGTGTTATGACCATATCGAAGATAAATTTTTCCCAGATGCTAAAGCTGCATCACTTCATTAATTCACTATATATAGAAATGAAATAAGCACCCAAATGGGTGCTTATTTTTAGGTCGATATAGAAATTATTTTTCTACAATCGCAACCACACCTTCACCACCTGCTGTACAGATAGAGATTAATGCACGGCCTGAACCTTTTTGATTAATCAATTTAGCAGCAGTTGCCAAGATACGACCACCAGTAGCAGCAAATGGATGGCCTGCACCCAAAGATGAACCATTTACGTTCAGTTTAGAGCGGTCAATTGAACCCAAAGGTGCATCTAAACCAACACGTTCTTTACAGAATTTTTCATCTTCCCAAGCTTTCAATGTAGACAATACTTGAGATGCAAATGCTTCATGAATTTCGTAGAAATCGAAATCTTGAAGTTTAAGGTTTGCACGTTTAAGCATACGAGGTACTGCATAAGCAGGAGCCATCAATAAGCCTTCTTTAGGGCCATTTTTACCAATGAAGTCCACAGCCGCTGTTTCAGAGAAAGAAAGATAAGCTAAAACTTCATGACCGTTTTCTTTTGCCCATTCTTCAGAAGCAAGCAATACAACAGAAGCACCGTCAGTTAGCGGAGTTGAGTTACCTGCTGTCATTGTTGCAGTTTCGCCTTTACCGAAAACTGGTTTCAATTTAGCAAGTTTTTCAACTGTGCTGTCTGCACGTAAGTTGTTGTCACGGTTAAGACCTAAGAATGGAGTGATTAAGTCATCAAAGAAACCACGTTCATAAGCAGCAGCAAGTTTTTGATGGCTGCTTGCAGCTAATTCGTCTTGCGCTTCGCGAGTAATACCCCATTCTAAAGCAGTAATTGCTTGGTGCTCACCCATTGAAAGGCCAGTACGTGGTTCACCATTGCTTGGCGCATCAAGAAGCTTTTTAAAATCAATTTTTGTTAATGCTTTAAGACGGTCTTTACCAGTCTTAGCAACATTGAGCTCAAGTAAAACTTTACGTAAGCCATCACCTACAGCAATCGGCGCGTCAGAAGTTGTATCTACACCACCTGCAATACCTACGTCGATTTGACCAAGTGCAATTTTGTTTGCAACAACAAAAGCTGCTTGTAAGCCTGTACCACAAGCAATTTGAATGTCATAAGCCGGAGTTTCAGGAGCAAGATCTGTGCTCAATACAACTTCACGAGTCATGTTGAAGTCACGACTATGTTTTAAAACAGCACCCGCAACGACTTCACCAATACGCTTACCTTGTAAGTTAAAGCGCTCAACCAAACCATTCAATGCTGCTGTCAGCATGTCAGAATTAGACGCTTTAAAATAAGCAGTATTTGAACGTGCAAATGGAATACGGTTGCCACCAATAATTGCAACGCGGCGAACAGTGTTTTGGCTCATGGTTTTATCCTGTTGAACAGAAGTTTTGGTTTTTGTTGCTTTTGGTGCTGCAGCTACATTATTAGAAGATGTAGATGGGGTTGCTGTAGCCGCGCTCTTATTACGAGGGCTACGTGCAGGTGCAGTCGTTGAACGAGTACGTGTCGTTTTTGGAGTATTAGTTGCTGCTTTAGGAGTTGTGCTGTTACGCTTAGCCGTGTTAGAAGCCGGCTTTGATGTATTTGACACTTTTTCCTCAGCAGAATTCTCGACTGCTGGATTTTCTTGAGTTGTCTTGCTCATAAGGCTTTTCCAAGCATATTAACGATATTCTTATGAGCTACATTAACACAATTCAAATAGACCTGTATTGACTAGAATGACATTGTAGATAGCATTCAGGTCAAGACATCCAAACATGAACTCAAGTATGATTTGGAGTAACTCTAATGAACGACTGATTTCATATTGTTTCTGTCCATCTCATAACATAATGAAGCCTGTCGTAGAAAATTCATTTCTTTGAGAGATAATAATCATGACTGATCAATACCAAGCATTTACACAATCTCCTATTGGTAAATTCGTTGTTAAAAATCTGGGTTTACCATCACCAGTTGCATTAGAGCGTTTTGAAAGTGCTCAGCCAGTAGTAAATGGTGCAGTATTGGTTGGCGCAGCGCCATCAAGTGTATTGTCTGGTGCGATTGCACAAGTACTTAGCAATATTCATGCTGACAGCTATGTAGGCAATAATGTTGCATTACAGCAAGAAGCTGCAAAAGTTGGTTTAAATTTACGCCCATTCAATGCAGGCGACAAAGAATCAAAATTCAAAGCAGTTGTATTTGATGCTTCTGGTATTCAAAACTCAGAACAGTTAAACGAACTTTATAAATTCTTTAACCCGATTGCACGTCAAGTTGCGACTTCTGGTCGTGTTATTGTCATTGGTACAACTCCTGAAACTGCAAAAACTGTAAAACAGGCGATCGCTCAGCGTGCACTTGAAGGATTTATCAAATCTGTAGGTAAAGAATTTAAAAAGGGTATTACTGCTCAAGTTGTCTATGTTGATGAAGGCGCTGCTGCAAACCTTGAATCAACTTTACGTTTCTTGCTTTCTCCACGTTCAGCTTATGTGTCTGGTCAAGTTGTCCGTGTTTTTAAAGCAGATGTGATTGATGCTGATTGGGCAAAACCACTTGCTGGTAAAACTGCGTTGGTAACAGGTGCGAGCCGTGGTATTGGTGAAGCAATTGCACATGTGCTTGCACGTGATGGCGCTCATGTTATTTGTTTAGACGTACCACAACAACAAGCTGATCTTGACCGTGTAGCTGCTGACATTGGTGGTTCTACATTGGCAATTGATATTACTGCTGCTGATGCCGGCGAAAAAATTAAAACTGCTGCTGCAAAACAAGGTGGTTTAGATATTATTGTTCATAATGCGGGTATTACTCGTGACAAAACTTTGGCAAACATGAAGCCTGAGCTTTGGGACTTGGTAATTAACATTAACTTGTCTGCTGCTGAACGTGTAAATGACTACTTGTTAGAAAACGATGGTCTAAATGCAAACGGCCGTATTGTTTGTGTATCATCAATTAGTGGTATTGCTGGTAACCTTGGTCAAACAAACTATGCTGCATCGAAAGCAGGTGTGATTGGTCTCGTTAAATTTACTGCACCGATCTTAAAAAATGGTATTACCATTAATGCAGTAGCACCAGGCTTTATCGAAACTCAAATGACTGCTGCAATTCCATTTGCAATCCGTGAAGCTGGTCGCCGTATGAACTCAATGCAACAAGGTGGTTTACCTGTTGATGTAGCAGAAACAATTGCATGGTTTGCATCAACTGCTTCTACAGGTGTAAATGGTAATGTTGTACGAGTGTGTGGTCAAAGCTTGTTGGGCGCTTAAGCACTTTTAGCTAAAAAGGGGGTGCTTGTGCATCCCTTTTTTATTCAAGAATCTATAAATTATAAAAGGTTAGGTATGAATACTCGTCATTTTAGCCAGCTACCAAAAGCGGCATTGGCTTACCCAAAAGTGGTGCAAGGTTTAATTTTTAAAAAGCCGAAAGGTCCAAAAATCTTACCGCAAGTTGAATATGTGGTAGATACACTAGAAATTGATCAGAGCCATCTTAAAGCTTATAACGAAGTATGTGGCTTTCAAAATAATGGTTTTGTACCCGCAATTTATTTGGCGGTGCTTTCTCAAAGTTTGCAAATGCACATGATGACGGCAGAAGCCTTTCCATTTCCAATTTTAGGTTTAGTTCATATCCGTAACCAGATTAAACAAACCAGAGCAATTGGGGTAACTGAAAAACTCACTCTGTCATGTAAATTTGGGGAACTAAAACCGCATGATAAAGGTGTTCAGTTTGACTTTATTACCACGGCTAAAGTTGGCAATGAAGTGGTGATGGAAGGCTTAACGACTTATTTATCTCGCCAAAAAGTTGAGAAAAGAGTGGGTGAGAAAGCCAAAGAAGAACAAGCACCAGCTTATGTTCCAAAGGCAGAGTGGGATATTTTAGAAAACACAGGTCGCCGTTATGCGAAAGTATCTGGAGATTTTAACTTAATTCATATTCATGCTATTACTGCAAAAGCTTTTGGCTTTAAGCAAGCAATTGCACATGGCATGTGGAGTAAAGCTAAAGCACTAGCGAACCTTGAATTACCAAATGCTTATGAAGCAGATGTGTGGTTTAAGCTACCAATGTTCTTACCGTCAAAAGTTGAGTTTTTAACTGCCAATGCAGATAAAAAGACTGATTTCTTGATTCGTAATGCAAAATCACAAAAACCGCATGTTGCAGGAACTGTAAAAGCATTATAAAAATATCAGCAGCCTGAACAGATGTTTGGGCTGCTTTTGAGCAAAATAACAAAAAATGCAAGGAACTTCATGTGATTAAAGAGATTTTACTGGCCGATACCCATAACTATCACGGTATTTTAGATGAACGTTTTATTGATTTAGCCCACCAATTTAGCCGTCTTCAAGATGCTAGAACAGGACAAGGTGGAGCTGCATTAGCGGTTTATTTTAGAGGCCAGAAAGTTGTAGATATCTACACCGGTCTAAAATCACAAAATGAAGCTTGGCAACCTGAAACTTTGGCAGTTTGCTACTCTACAGGTAAAGGTGTACTTGCAACTTTAGCGCATATTTTAGTAAGTGAAGGTTTTTTAGAATACGACAAACCGATTGCGACTTATTGGCCTGAGTTTGCTCAAAATGGAAAAGAGCAAATGACTTTACGTCATGTCCTAAGCCATCAAAGCGGCATGTTTGATGTTCGAAATATTATCGAAAGTGCAAGAGAAATGCTCGACTGGTCTCATATGTTAAATGTGATTGCAGCGACTAAGCCTAGATTTCTTGCAGGAGAGGGCAATGCTTATCAAGCTTTAACATTTGGTTGGCTTGTCGGTGGAGTACTTGAAAAAGCAACTGGTCAATCTTTAGATCTGCTCATGCAAAAATATCTCGTTGAGCCGTTACAGTTAGACGGCGCTTATTTTGGTACGCCTGCAAGTGAGCTAGACCGTGTAGCACGTTTAATTATTCAACCGAAACCTGAAAAAACAGCGTCTACACAAGTTGAAAAACCCAAAAAACCTCAAGCACGCAAGAGTTCACTTTCTGAAAAAATGATTACGTGGACGGGGCAAGACCCACAAGATTTTCAGGATGCCATGATTCCAAAAGGAATGAAGCATTTTAGTTTCTTTAGTGATGAAGGATTGCAAGCAGTCATTCCAGCGGCGAACGGTACGTTTACTGCAAATAGTCTTGCTAAAATTTATGCAATGCTGGCAAATCACGGTGAATGGGATGGACAGCAGCTTATTCGCCCAGAAATATTTAAAGAGCTCAGTACTATTCAAAGTTATGCACGTGATCGTGTCATGCCAATTCCGATGAATTGGCGCTTAGGATATCACCGCATTATTACTATGGGTAAACGCGCTAAAAATGGCTTTGGACATATTGGTTACAATGGTTCAGGAGCGTGGTGCGATCCTGAACGTGATCTGAGTTTTGCCTATACTCATAACTTTCAAATTGGTTCAATCACAGGTGATTACCGTTTGTGGGGACTGACTCAAGAAGCCTTACGTTGCACTGACCAAATTTTAAAAGGCCGTAAAGGCTGGTTCTAATTTTAGTGTTTTAAAGCTGGTATTCTAATTAATGCCAGCTTCTATATTTATAATAATTCTAGGCGAATAATTGCTTCAGTATGACGCTTAAAGTCTTCTTCAGCTAAACCTTGTAGACCAAGTTGATAAATACCTTCTAATCCGCACACAAAGGCAATGAGTCGCCAAGCTATGTCTGTTGAATTAGATATATTTTTAAATTCACCTTCTTTTTTACCGCATTCAATGGCTTGCACAATTGTTTGATGCCAATTCTGCATAGCAAGGTTATAAGCCTTTTGTATTTCAACATCTTGTTCAATTAAGAGTTCTGCTTCATTCCATAAGCGTAAATAGGGCTGAAGTCTATCTATGTTTTCTGCACCTAATAAGATAAATAGCCTTTGAAATTGGCTGGTCGTTTTTAGGGTTTGTTCAATTTCATCAAGTTGTTCCATGAGCTTTAAAAAAGCTTCAGCTTTTAAATGAGAGGCCGAAGAAAAGTGGTGGTGAACTTGTCCTGTTGATGTTTGTGCTTCTGTTGCGATTCGGCGTACAGTCATGGCTGTAAAACCTTCAGCCAAAGCAACTTGCATGGCTGCTTGCAGAATCATTTCTCTGCGTTGATCGCGATTAAGATAGGCCATGTTTCTTTCACCTGACTGAATTCGACACAAATTACATTAAAACTAAAAGTTGGACAAGTGTCCAATTGTGTATATAATAACCATGATTTGAACATATGTCCAAGTTTTGGATATTGAAGAGCGTTATGCAAAAAAAATGGTTAATCCTGACAATTATCGTCCTTATATATTTACCAGTTACGATTGATGCAACAGTGATGCATGTTGCAACACCATCTTTAAGTGCAGCATTGAATTTAACTGCCAATCAGCTTTTATGGGTCATTGATATTTATTCACTGATTATGGCGGGTTTGATTTTACCGATGGGTGCACTCGGTGATCGTATTGGCTTTAAAAAATTATTATTTATTGGAACTGCAATTTTTGGAGTCGGTTCCTTAGCTGCGGCTTTTTCTCCAACAGCTTATGCTTTAATAGCTTCGCGTGCTGTTTTAGGTCTAGGGGCAGCGATGCTTATTCCTGCCACGTTATCAGGTATTCGTAATGCCTTTGCTGAAGAAAAGCAGAGGAATTTTGCACTTGGTCTTTGGTCTACAGTGGGTGGCGGTGGAGCAGCTTTTGGTCCATTAGTTGGTGGTTTTGTACTGGAACACTTCCATTGGGGAGCAGTATTCCTCATCAATATCCCGATTATTTTAGTCGTTCTGGTCATGATCGCAATGATCATTCCGAAACAACAAGAGAAAACTGATCAGCCAATTAACTTAGGGCAAGCTTTAATTTTGGTTGTAGCGATTCTAAGCCTCATCTATTCGATTAAATCAGCTATGTACAACTTTTCGGTGCTCACGGTCGTGATGTTTGTGGTGGGTATAAGCACATTAATCCACTTCATTCGAAGCCAAAAAAGAAGTACGACACCAATGATTGATCTGGAATTGTTTAAACATCCAGTGATTTCTACCAGTATTGTTATGGCCGTTGTTTCTATGATTGCTCTGGTTGGGTTTGAATTACTCTTGTCTCAAGAGTTGCAGTTTGTACATGGGTTTTCACCATTACAGGCAGCCATGTTTATTATTCCATTCATGATCGCGATTAGTTTGGGTGGCCCATTAGCTGGAATCTGTTTAAATAAATGGGGACTTAGACTTGTATCTACTGTTGGTATTTTAATAAGTGGATTTAGTTTATGGGGGCTTGCCCAGCTTAACTTCTCGACCGATCACTTCTTAGCGTGGACGTGTATGGTCTTTTTAGGCTTTAGCATTGAAATTGCCTTACTGGCTTCAACTGCTGCCATTATGTCATCTGTACCGCCTCAAAAAGCAAGTGCAGCAGGTGCGATTGAAGGTATGGCCTATGAGCTTGGGGCTGGTTTAGGTGTCGCTATTTTTGGATTAATGTTGTCTTGGTTCTATAGCCGCTCAATTATTTTACCAGCAGAGCTTCCGTTGAACTTAATTGAAAAAGCGAGTGTCTCGATTGGTGAAACAATGCAATTAGCTTCTAACCTTGAAAGCCCTTTGGGAGGGCAATTAATTGCAGTTGCTCAGCAAGCTTTTAGTTATGCGCATAGTTGGGTGCTTACCATCTCAGCTATTTGTTTCTTCCTTTTAACTGTATTTGTCTGGTTTAGCTTTCCAAAGAAAGTAAATTAAGAAATTCAAAATAAAGGATAAAAAGAGAGGCAGTTTTTCTTTTTATCCTTAAATATCTTTTTTAATATTTTCTTCATATCGAAAATTGGTTATTTAATTCTCATAAATAAACTATTTTTTAATAGGTTTCATATTTTTATTTCAAAATGATTCAGTGTTCATGTAATTGAAATTTAATAAAAAATGAATTGATCAAAAATTGACTGTAAAAAAATGGTTTGTTAATCTGCTACACGAAAAATCTAAAAACAAATAAAAGAGGCCGCTGTGAATTTTAAATTAAAAACATCACTCATTATTGGAGCAATTGTTGCATCTTCACTTGTATATGCCGCAACTGTACTTTCACCAAATCAGAATAATAATAGTGGATCAATTCCATCTGGTTATTCAGATTTAGAATTTTCTTTAGCAAATGGGAATTGGGTAAAAAATCTCTCTTTACCAGCAAGCGCTAATAATTCGGACAAGATTACAGTTCGCTCTAGTGCAGCCTATAGCAGTTATTTAGATACTTCTAATACGAATATTCCGTTAGAAGTGTTGAAGATAAATAGTGGAGATATTTATCAATTCATCTTTAATAGCAGTCAAAATAAATGGATCGCTCAGTTAGCGACAGTGAGTCCTACTAATGGTGCGACTTATGAAGTCGTTCCATTAACAACTGCATCAATTCAAAAAGTACTTATTCAAAATGACAAATGGGCACAAACCATTGCATTACCAAGTGATGTGCGTGACGGGACAACTGTACAGATTGTTTCTACAGCAAGTGCAAACTCAGAGATTGATAAAAAAAATTTACTATTCCCGAGCAGTTTTACATTAAAAAATGGATCTGAATATTGGTTTAAATATTATTCTGCTTTAGGAAAATGGGTTCCAGAATATATAAAACCTCAGAAGCTAAATGTTCAGCAAATCGGAACATCTTTAGCCGCGGTAAGTAGCCCGCTAACGGAAGTTTCATTTGGAGATGGAAATTGGGTTTCCAATTTCACTCTACCTGCGACTGCAAGTGATCGAGATAGAATTATTATCAAGTCTACAGCGACTTGGTCTGCAAAAATTAATAATACAAATATTAATAGCCAAGCGACTTTAACGCTTAAAACAGGCGATCAATATGAGTTTATGTATGTAAGTGACAAAGGATATTGGCAGCTGATTTCTTCACCTACAAAGGTAATTGATTCAACGGCAACAATCCCTGCAACTTTACCGAATATGACTCAGCCCACTTTAAAGGTGAAATTGTCTACATCAAATTGGCAGCCAACCTTGCAACTACCAGCTCAAGCTCAAGTCGGGGATAAGGTGGTTATTGTCTCGAATGCGTCGGCAGACACTTTGATTAATGCGGCTAATGGTTTGTCGACAGCAATTAAAAATGGTGAAAATCGCCGTTTTATTTACACCGCTCAAGGCTGGACAGTAGATAGTTATACAATTGATATGTTGTTAGTTTCTAGCCCTGAAGTAAATTCAATTTTAGGAGAGAGCGCTGCAAAACTTAGAATGATTGAAGGCGTAAATCTAATAAATTTAACCGCTGAAAATTCAAATGCACGCTTTTACTTAAGAGATGTGGGCTATTTAACTTATAAAATCCCTGCTAGTACTTTAAAAGAAGCAATCTCTAGTGGCCGAGATGACACAACGGTACAAAATGAGCGTAAACGCGTATTGGCAGACGGTGTTTATTATCAAGGTAATGAACCTGGTGACGGTGGCTGTGGTTGGGCCTGGATTAATGCTTCTGCATATAACATGATTGGTGCAAATGATATTGCAGGTTGTTCTTTCGCGGCGATGCGTCATGAAGTTGGGCACAATCTTGGCCTGTACCATAATGGTTCAAGCAATATTGGTTCAGGCTTTGCTCATCCGTTAGGAAGTACTGCAATGGGCGGTAATAATATTAATTTTTACTCTAGTCCGTATCTGTATAACCCTAAATATGGTGTACGTTTAGGTGAAGAAGGGAAGATTGATGCTGTCAGCGTCATTAACCTGAACGCACAGAAAATTTCTCTATATAACTAATCTCTATTTTTAGCTGTAAATAATGAAGAAAAATAAATTGTTAATAGGAACTGCTATCGCTTGTGTGGCGTTAGCAGTTTTAATCTGGTTTGCTTTTTCACAGCAAAGCTCTTCTGCATTAACGTCGTCTTTAGAAAGTCGGCAAGAGTCTGGGCCAAAAGTGCTAGATAATCAGAATGGTTTTGCTCGTCAAAATACGCTGAATTTGAGTTCATCAGAGAAAGAAAGGTTGTCCAAACAACAAATTGTTTTTAATGAGATAGAGAAAAATCAGCTGCCTTCTAATGTTAATTTTCCATTGGCTAAAAATGGACAAGGCATGGTGATTAAGTATGATCCAAATGTGATTGAACTCAAAAAAGTGGGTGATACGGTTAAGTTTCAAATGTTGGAATATGGCATTAATCGCACGGGCAAAATTGTAGAGATTGAACCTATTGACCAAGATATTGTTCGGTGGACTGGTAAATTTGATCAGGGCGATCCAAACCAGAATTTCTTTACCATTACTCAGAGTCAGAAAGACCATTATACGATCATGCAGATTTTTACCGAGAAAGGAAATTATTCGGCTGAAATTAAGGATGGTGTGGGGCTGGTACAGACCATGGATGAGGGAGTTAACGATCAAGAGCTACATCATGATCATCCTTAGACAAATAAATGGTTCTGGTAGAGAAAAGAAGTCAGTTCGCAGTTTATCTGTACGGATATGAGCTTTATGCGTTCACACTCTTTTAAAAACAAAGTATGCTTATGCCTGTAAAAAGGAGCATACATGTATCAAGTACTTGCTAGAAAATACCGTCCACGTAATTTCAATGAGTTAGTGGGGCAAAACCATGTTTCTCGTGCATTAAGTAGTGCATTGGAACGCGGTCGTCTACACCATGCTTATTTATTTACAGGAACGCGTGGTGTAGGTAAAACTACAATTGCACGTATTTTGGCCAAGTGTTTGAACTGCGAAACGGGGGTGACTTCTACGCCGTGTGAAGTCTGTGCAACGTGTAAGGCAGTAAATGAAGGTCGTTTTATTGACCTGATTGAAATTGATGCTGCTTCAAGAACAAAAGTAGAAGATACGCGTGAACTTTTAGACAACGTTCCTTATGCGCCAACGCAAGGCCGTTTTAAAGTTTACCTGATTGACGAAGTACATATGCTTTCTACGCATTCTTTTAATGCGTTATTAAAAACACTCGAAGAACCACCAGAACACGTTAAGTTTCTGTTTGCAACTACTGATCCACAAAAACTACCGATTACGGTCATTTCACGTTGTTTGCAATTTACGCTACGACCTTTAGCCGTCGATGAAATTACCAAGCACCTTGGCGCTATTCTTGAAAAAGAACAGATTACTGCTGATCAAGATGCAATTTGGCAAATTGCTGAATCTGCTCAAGGTTCATTGCGTGATGCATTATCTTTAACGGACCAAGCCATTGCTTATGGTCAAGGCTCGGTACATCACCAAGATGTTAAAGAAATGCTCGGTTTAATCGACCGCACTATTATTTATGATTTGATTTTAGCAATTCATCAAAACCAACGTGAGAAAGTTAGTCAGCTTTTATTGCAATTTAGACATCAAGCACTAGATGTTTCACTTGTGCTTGATCAGTTGGTCTCGACCATGCATGAATTGGCAATTTTGCAATATCTACCTGATTTGAGTTTGAAATATAGCGAAGAAATCAATCGCAAAATTATGCAACTGTCTAAGCTGATTTCTGCTCAAGATTTGCAGCTTTATTACCAAATTGCATGTAAAGGCCGCTCAGACTTGCAACTTGCCGTGACGCAAGAGCAAGGTTTTGAAATGTGTGTTTTACGCTTGTTGGCATTCCGTCCTTTAGCACCTAATGAAATTTTGGTGTCTGAGCCTGTTCAGCAAAATGGACAAGCAGTAGTGGGTTTAAGTCAACAGGCTCAGCAAACAGCTCAGGAGATTACTTCTGTAAGTGCTGTTCAGCCAGTTGAAGTTATTAGTCAAGCCGCTATGGTTGAACCTGAACCTGAACCTGAACCTGAACCTCGGTCTAATCAGGATTTAATGGTATTTGACCCAAATCATCATGAGTTGATTGGCTTTGAGTCAGCGCCTGTTCAAGAGACAAGTAATGTTTTGGAGGAAGATTTCATTCCGTTACCAGAACAAAAGTCAGTACACTTTCAGTCGGAAACCCAAGCCAGAAATATTGAACCTGAACTAGCTTTGACTGCTGAGCCTATGGGTTTATTTGAAACGCCTAGTGCTGATTTTTCACTTGCCCAAGATACACTTACACCTGTTACTGATAATTTGGTTTCTGAATCAGTTATTGAACAACAGTCATTTGTGCAAGCCGAAGTAAGAGTTGAAACAGTTGCAGTTGTGAAAGAGTCTAGCGAAACTGATAACGGGCAGCTGATGCCTCAAGATATCTTGAAGCTGGCTCCTCAAGTCTTGGAAGGTGAGTGGTCACTTGAAAAGTGGGAATATTGGTTTAGAAATAGTCAGCTTTCTCCAGCTGTTCAAGAACTTGCGCAGCATGGTGTGATGACTGGTGAAATTGGTGGCAATACTATTTTCCATATTCCCCAAGAATATGAAAATATGCTGACCCAATTACAGCAAGGCCTTATTGATGCATTAAATGAGCAATGGCCGAATACTCAATTTACAGTTGAATACGGTGCTTTAAATACATCTACACCATATATCATTCAAAGTGCGCGTAAAGAAAAAGCCTTTCATAGAGCGGCTGAGTTATTACAACAGCAGCCAGTCATTAAAAGCCTTATAGAAACTTTTGATGCTGAACTTCAGAACATTCAATTAAAGCCTTAAATTCATCTAAGTTTTAATCTGGTGCAGAATATGAAAATAATAGAATTTTCATATTTTTCACTGGATTGAAATATTCAGGTCATGTCACTGTCATTGTACTTTTCTATGTTAGCCATTTTAGATTTTAAATGGATTGTATACAGCAATGAAAAGGCAATGCACTGGAATAACTTCTTTTAAATACTCATATTTCTTATTAATCGGCGCGATTCTGCTGAGTGGTTGTAACGACTCATCAAATGATAACTCGAATGCACCAGAAACAGGTAAAAAGCCTGTAATGCGCTGTGCTCCATAAACTTAAATAATAAAAAGAACCTGATCATGATTACACGTCGTAAATTTTTAAATTATTCTTTAAATATGGGTTTTGGTGCTGCGGCATTGGCAGCTTTCCCATCTAGTATTCAAAAAGCTTTAGCAATTCCTGCAAACAATAAAACTGGCACCATTCAGGATGTCGAACACGTTATTATTTTAATGCAGGAAAACCGATCTTTTGACCATTATTTCGGAACGTTAAAAGGTGTTCGAGGTTTTGCTGACCGTTTTACAATTCCTCTACCAAGTGGCCGCCGTGTCTGGGAGCAACTTAGAAGTAATGGGCAAGTTTTAACGCCTTTCCATTTAGATGGTACAGCCAATAATGCGCAGCGTGCAGATGGGACACCGCATACGTGGAATGACAGTCAGCTGGCTTGGGACAATGGGCGTATGGCGAATTGGCCAGCCCATAAAACTGATATATCCATGGGTTATTTTAAAGAAAAAGAAATTCCATATCAGTTTGCACTTGCGAATGCCTTTACGATTTGTGATGCCTACCATTGCTCTATGCACACTGGAACAGATGCAAACCGCTCTTTTCATTTAACGGGTACCAATGGGGCGACACCGACCAAGCGTTCATTTGTAAACAATGAGTGGGACTGGATTGATGGTAATCCAGCTACGGCAGATCGCGGTTACACGTGGAAGACTTATGCTGAGCGTTTAGAAGAAGCAGGGGTAAACTGGATTTGTTATCAAAATATGCCAGATGAATGGGGCGATAACATGCTTGGGGCATTTCGGACATTCAGAAAAGCTAATATTGCATCTGGTTATCCTGTTGCAAGCGGTGGTGAACCAAACAAACCGTACGCTGATACAGGTCAAAAACTACCGTACAAAGCCTATGATGCTGCGACCGATAATGCCAAAAATCCACTTTATAAAGGCATTGCAAATACATTGCCGGGCAATAAACCTGAAGAATATCTCGATGCTTTTAAACGCGACATTCGTGAAGGTAAGTTACCGCAAGTGTCTTGGATTAATGCGCCATCAATTTATTGTGAACATCCAGATCCTTCTAGCCCTGTCCAAGGGGCATGGTTTATTCAAGAAATTATTGATGCTTTAACTGCTGTGCCAGAGGTTTGGAGTAAAACAGCACTCATTATCAATTTCGATGAAAATGATGGTTACTTTGACCATGTACCGTCACCATCTGCGCCATCACGACTTGCAAATGGTCAGTATGCTGGTAAATCGACATTAAGCAGTGCTGATATGCAGGATGAATATTTTGACCATGCTGCACCTGAGGGAAGTCATTCTCAACCTACACATGATGGACGAGTTTATGGTCCGGGTCCTCGTGTTCCGTTATATGTGATTTCCCCATGGAGCCGTGGTGGCTGGGTGAACTCGCAAGTTTTTGACCATACTTCCGTCCTCATGTTTTTAGAAAAACGTTTCGGTGTAAAAGAGCCGAATATCAGTCCATATCGCCGTGCAGTGTGTGGTGATTTAACCAGTGCATTTAACTTTAAAACACCAAATGCAGATGTTTTACCTCAGCTCAATGGTAAACAGACACGTTTGCAGGCAGATGAGTTAAGAGAAAATCAGGAAGCTCTACCAGCTGTGCCTGTACCAACGGATATTAAGTTACCGATTCAGCAAAGTGGCATACGTCTGTCGCGTGCGCTACCTTACGAATTGCACACCAGCGCACGCTGTAAAGCGGATGGCAAAGTGCAATTGATATTCTCTAATACGGGGAAACAGGCAGCGGTTTTTCATGTATATGACAAACTTAACCTAGACCTTATTCCAAAGCGTTATATTGTCGAGCCGAATAAAACTTTAGATGATGAATGGGATGCTTTAAAAGATAACCTAGGTCGTTATGACCTATGGGTACTTGGTCCAAATGGCTATCATCGTCACTTTAAAGGTGATACTCAACGTATTGTTGATAGTGGCGTTAAACCTGAAATTCGAGTGTGCTATGACATTGCCAATAGTGATGTATACGTAGAACTCATGAATGAAGGAACCAAGGATGCAATATTGACAGTAAAACCTTGTGCATATCGACAAGATGCGCCGTTACAATTTACCGTAAAAGCGGGACAAGTCGTTAAGCAACATTGGGCTTTAGCTGACGTAGGGCATTGGTACGATTTTGAAATCACCAGTCAGAGTGATCCATATTATTACCGACGTTTTGCGGGCCGAGTTGAAACGGGTGAAGACTCCTTTAGTGATCCTGCAATGATGTAAGTTTAGGTGGGGCAAAAAGAACAAATCATTTTCTTTTTGCCCCATTTTTTATAATAAATAACTTTTTAAAGCTTCACGAACTGACTCAGAAATGGGTACGGTTTTACGCGTTTCGCGATCTACAAACACATGCACAAAATGTCCTTGAGCTGAGGCTTGATCTTGACCTTGTTTAAAGATCGCCAATTCATAACGTAGAGAAGTCGTACCGATTTTACCAATTGCGACGCCCACCTGAATAATTTCTGGAAATGATAACTCTTGTAAAAAGCTACATGCTGAATCAACCACTAAGCCAATTGATTTTGCTTCATGAATATCAAAACCTGTTTTTTGAATAAGCAATGCATTCGCTGCTGTATCGAAGTAGCTATAGTAAGTCACATTATTCACATGGCCGTAAATATCGTTATCTGCCCAACGCGTTTGAATATCTAAAAAGAACTTAAATTGATTGCGAGTTTTTAAAACTGGTTTAGTCATTAATGAATCGCCTGATAAATTGCCAAAGCAGCGGCTTCTGTCATGTCACGTGGGTTATTTTGTAGCAAGCGAGTTTGCAACATGGCATCTTGAGCAAGTCTAGGTAAGCTGGACTCATCAATACCCAAATCTCTAAGTTTTAAGGTCAAGCCACTACGGTCTAAGTGGTTCTGTATGTGGTCAATAAACAGATCACATAAACCATCAGTGCTGCCATTACTGTATGGGTCGAGCCATTGCATAAGTTCTGCATAGAGTTTTTTTGCATTGGGTGCATTAAATTTTAATACTTCAACCAAAACTAAGGCATTGGTATGCCCATGTGATAAATGAAAATGACCGCCCAGTGGGTAAGCTAAAGCATGTACAGCAGCAACAGGTGAGTTAGCAAATGCTTGACCCGCGAGCATTGAACCAAAAAGCATGTTTTGACGTGCTTCTAAATCATTACCATCTTTAAGAACTTTCGGTAAGTTATGGTTTAGTAGCTTCAAAGCATTCTTAGCTAAAATATCGGTGTAAATATTCTTCTTGTGTTTAGAGGTATATGCCTCAATCGCATGCACCATCGCATCAATACCTGTTGCGGCAGTAATATGTGCTGGAAGATTTTGAGTAAAAGTAGCATCAAGAATTGCTGTATCGGCGTATAGTACCGGAGAGACAATCCCCATTTTTGTTGTCTCACCAGTAGTCACAATTGAAATAGGCGTTACTTCAGAACCTGTACCGGCCGTCGTTGGAATTAAAATAAGTGGTAGGCGAGCTGTTGTTACTTGGTTTACGCCGTACATCTCTTGCAAACTTTGAGTTTGGTTGGGGTGGGCGAGTAAGGCGATTACTTTTGCAACATCTAAAGAACTGCCACCACCAAAACCAATAATGGCATCTACATTTTGCTGTTTTGCATAATTGGCTGCATCTAAAACGACTTGTTCTGGTGGGTCAGCTTGTACATCTGCATAAATGACATATTCAATATTGAGCGTATTTAAAATTTGAAGAATAGGCAGGTGTAATTGATTTTTAATCATGCCCGCATCAGTGACCAGTAATAACTTCCGGTAAGCTTTTGAAGACAAAACATTTTGTAATTCTTGTATAGAGCCTAAGCCAGAGATGATATTTGGAACGGTTTGAAATTGAAAATGGCTCATATACATTATTTCCTTATTTTTGAAAATTATTGTCGAATGGTTCTATAAGATTCAATCTTCAAATAACTTAGCATAAGACACCTTAAAATAAAGTAGTTCTGAGGCGATTATGTTGCGTGTTATATGAGAAAAGCTCTACTTTCATGTGGTCAGGCTCAGATGATAGACAGTGATCATGCAAGTAATTTAAAAGATCATCGGAAGGTGGGCTTTTTGTTATTTATACTGTTCAGTAGATTTTCCTGAAGGCTGCTAATTCATATAATGTCTTAACAATTTATAATTTTATTCGGTTCAAAAAGTGAAAATTTCTAAAACTTTACTTGGTCTTATTGGATGTACGTGTTTGATGCTGAGTCCTGTAGCAATCGCTAAAACTAGCTCTAGCGTCTATTCACCTAAAAAGGGTGTAATTTGTGACAAATATATTTGTGCTGATAGGAAGGGTGTATCTAAAAAACTTACAGCCAAATATTTAGGAACTCACAAAGCCAACAGAGCATTCTCTCAAGGCAGTTTTGATACCTCGGCATTTACACTCTCAAATGGTGTGTTCTGTGATACCAAAACAAAACTATGTCACGTTGATCGATATTTTGAGAATGGGCATCGTAGCAAGATTGATAGAACTATGACTGATAAACTTTTTAAAAATAAATGATTTTGTCTTCATTTTACTTAAAGGCCCATAATATTTGGGCTTTTTTATATCTAAATAAAAAGTTATTCCTTATTTCTGTGAGGAATAAGTTTCAGTTACAGATTATTAAGATCTAAGACTTGATTAGATGAGTCAACAAGCTTTAATTTCATCGTCTGTATTCTTATTAAAAACTTTAACGACATCTTTATCTGCTTTAATACGTTCTTACGCACCAACTTCCTTATAAATGGATAGTTCAAATATTTCAAATTGGATAAGGTGTTTTAGACGATTAGATAAAATCTGTTTTGATATACCTGTATTTTCTAGAAAATCATAAGTTGAAAGTTAAGTATTTGTTAACCTGTTTTAAGATGTAAAGCTCATATGATTAATAAGGCGAGTGTCTGCTTTGATGTAAAAGCTCTCTTCAGAGGGCTTTCTTATTTTCTTGAAAATTAGAAGATCAGCTACTTTGTCGACTGATTTATCAACTTTTAATCTATTGATAAACATTATTTTCCTTTTCAAGCCATGTGAGTTTTGACAAAATGCAACACGTCACAATGGTCAATCCGATTCTGACTATAATTTATAGTTTGGTCAGGGTTTTACATGCTCCATATTTATTTCTATTTAATTCAAATGTTTGGAAGTAGTTTCTAATGGAAACACAATATAAGGTGTTATGCGTCTGTTTAGGAAACATTTGCCGTTCTCCCACGGCTGAAGTGGTTTTTAGACATTATTGTGATGCGTATCAACTCAATATCGTTGTCGATTCAGCTGGAACGAGCAATTATCATCCAAATAAAGCACCTGATCAGCGTAGTCAGTTGCACGCTAAAAAAAGAGGTTATGACTTGTCGTCTTTACGTGCAAGGCAGCTTTCAACACAGGACTTTTTAGAGTTTGATTTGATTTTGGCAATGGATCACCAAAACTTTGATGATATTCATGACATGCTACAAAGCGCGGTTTCTCAGTTTGGTACTCATCAAATTCGTGCAAAAGTAGCTTTAATGAGTGAGTATGATCCTGAATATCCGCAGCAAGCCTTACCTGATCCCTATTATGGCGGTGCTGATGGCTTCGAGCGCGTACTTGACCAATGCGAGTCTAGTAGTTTGGCGTGGATTAATATTTTAAAAAAACAATTGAATGTTTAAGAATAGGTTTTTCAACACAATGCAAATTCAGAATCAGGTACAGCTTAAGCCATTCAATACATTAAGTTTAGATGTAACAGCTTCACATTACACAAAAGTCAGTAATATTCAGGATATTGAAGAAGCTTTGGATTTTGCTGAACAGAATCAGCTAAATGTACTTGTATTATCGGGCGGTAGTAACATGTTGTTGCCGCAGCAGATCAATGCTTTAGTGATCCATCTTGATATTCAAGGAATTGAAGTTTTATCAAATGATCATGATTTCGTTCGGGTTAAAGTGGGTGCGGGCCAAGTCTGGCACGATTTTGTTTTATATAGCACTCAGCAAAATTGGTTTGGTTTGCAGAATCTAGCGCTTATTCCTGGGTTAGTGGGTGCTTCACCCGTTCAAAATATTGGTGCTTATGGAGTAGAAGTGGGTGAGTTTATTGAGTCGGTACAAGTATATGATCGTAAATTAAAACAAACTCAGACAATTTTAGCGGCTGACTGCCATTTCGCCTATCGTCATAGTATTTTTAAAGATGACCCAAACCGTTACATTATTACGCATGTCACTTTTAAATTACTTAAACAACCACATTTAAAGCTTAACTATGGCGATTTGAAGCAAGCAGTTGGAGACAATCAGACTGCTGAGAACTTACAAAATCAAGTGATCCATATTCGTCAAAGTAAACTCCCTGATCCAAAAGAGTATCCAAATGTAGGTAGTTTCTTTAAAAATCCGATTGTTACTCCTCAAGAATTTGAACGTTTAATCACACAATTCTCAACAATTCCACATTATCCCCAAGCTAGTGGAAACGTTAAAATTGCAGCAGGATGGTTAATCGATCAGGCGGGTTGGAAAGGGAAGCAACTCGATATGGTGGGGATGTTTCATAAACAGGCATTAGTTTTGGTGAATTATGCCAATGCATCTCTTACTGATGTAAAGAAAACTTATCAGGCTGTACAACATGATGTTGATCAGCGTTTCCATATTATGTTAGAACCAGAGCCTGTGCTTTATAACAGTTTAGGTTTAATTGAAAATCATACGGAATAGTTTTATGCCAAAAGTACACTTAATGGTACGTTTAGTACAAGTAGTCACCGTGCTATTTGTACTATTAGGCTGTTTCGTGGTTTTTTTATATTCGCCGTTCTATTCAAAATTAATTGTAGCTGGGCTTAATTATTTTGTACCTGTTGATGTGAATCAAGTTGCCGCTGAAAGCCAGAGACAGGCTGCATTAAGTGAACATGATAATTTAGAGCCGGGTTCAAATCTATGGATTGCTCGTCAAGCCTATTTAAAGCTGACTGAAAAAGCATTACGTGAAAAAAAGACAACAGATCTGACCTATCTTCAAGAAAACTATAAGGCTTTGCAGCAAATTATTATTTTAGAAGAAAAGGAACAAGATTCAGAGGCAGCCGCTTCTGTAACGGTTCCTTTAGTAGTGAAAAACTCAGAAATTGATGCTGCTGATGAAGCAAGTAGCCCTATTGATGAAGCACTGTTTATTAATAGTTCAGAAAATAAGGCTCTTACAGAGCAATATACCGAGTTTTTAGCAAGAAAACCTGTTGTTCCAGAACATCAAAAAGCTGTTAGCGAACCTGAACAAAAGATCGAATATGTTCGTAAAAATCCTTTACCAGCTCCAGCTAAAAAGTTATCACAACCTTATGCAATTGTTGTTTTAGGCGGTGGTTTGACTCTTGATAAAAATGGAAAAGATATTGTCGTTAATGGCTATACACGATTGAGACTAGAAAAAACCTTAGAAGTTGAAAAACAAAATCAGCTTCCTATTGTACTGAGCGGGGTTGAAGCACCTTATATGCAAGCTTGGTTAAAAGAGCGCGGTGTAGATGCAAAGCTACTAGAAAAACGTAGTATGAATACTTGTGAAAATACACGTTTTAGCTCTCTATTGCTTCAGAAAAAGGGTGGAGCACCGACGGTCATGTTGGTTACAGATGAATACCATATGCCGCGTACTCGTCGATTATTTGCTTTGAATGGTATTGAAACCATTCCTGTTGTGGCTCCAATGCCAACACCACTGACACGCTGGCAACCAAGTGTGCAAAATTACGATCATAGCCGTCGTGCAAATTATGAATTACTTGCGACAATTCGCGACATGTTGTTTGGTTCAAGTGATTGTCGAGAGGTACCTTAATGTCAGATATCCCGTTTCTCAATCCTGCCGTATTAAAACAATTAGATTTGCCGGTTCCTAACCGTGATCTTACGCCACAGGTTCTAAGTCCACTTAATTTAAATACATTAGAAGAACCCTCTCGAGATTTATTGGCTTACCGTAAGTTGTATGGTTTGCATTTACTTGAATGTGATCATTGGCAGGGCTATGTTCAAATGCCTTTGTTCCGATTACATGTGCAAGTTTTCAAGCCTAAAGTAGAAAAAATACAAGGTACCGTCTGCTTATTACATGGCTATCTTGAGCATAGTGGTATTTATCAGCCCATTATTCGTGAAATTCTTGAACAAGGTTTTAGTGTCATTACCTATGACTTACCAGGGCATGGTTTAAGCAATGGCTCACCAGCAAGTATTCAAAATTTTGATCACTATCAACAAGTTTTGATGGCTGTTTATCAATATGTAAAACATGCAGATCAGTTACCAAAACCTTGGGTAGGAATTGGACAAAGTACGGGTGGTGCAATTTGGATGCATCACTTATTAGAATATGCTGAAAAACGCCAAGATCCGATTGTAGATAGAGTTTTACTACTTTCTCCTTTGATTCGTCCTGCAAAAACAGCATGGTGGCATAACCCAGTTGGATTGGGCATTATTCGCCGTATTAAGCGCCAAGTACCAAGACACTTTAGACGTAATAATCATAATCCTGAATTTTTACGTTTTATTCGTTTAAAAGATCCATTGCAGCCCCGAATGATGGGAATGGACTGGATTTTGGCAATGTCTAAATGGATGCAAGAAATGGAAGAGCGGCCTGCTTGTCGCATTCCCGTCTGGCTTGCACAAGGTGCTCTCGATCAGACAGTTGATTGGCGGTACAACATTGAGTTTATTCGTCGCAAATTTAGGCTGCAAACGCTATTAATGCTAGAAGAAGGGTCTCATCAATTAATTAATGAGCGTGCAGATATACGTGCAGCTTTAACAGGGTTGATTCCAGCATTTTTACATGCGAAGCCAAAACATTTTTATTATTAAAAAATAATGCATCTATCCAAAAAATTGGATAGATGCATGACTTCATCTTTGTACTTTATTTCGAATTTTGATAAAGCTGCATAAAGTTTTTATAAACCGAAGACTGCTTTTGTGGACTATACATATTGCGTTCGATTGTGCCTTTATCCGTTTTTATCAACACATTCACATTTTGAGCATTTTTAAACTCTTGCAAGAATTTGCTTGGAATAACAAAGAACGTTGTAGAATGTTTAGGAACTAATCGGCTCACATTGGTTTTTTCAGTTGATTGAGCAGGTTGATAATTAAATCGTTTCCCATCAATATCAAATGTTAACTCGTTAATATCATAAAAGTTATAACTACTACTTAAATGAACGTCTACACGAAGCTGATCTTTTTGATTCTCGTTCCATTTCACGAGTAAGCTAGGACATAGTTCAGTTGGTGAGCAGTTTAGCTGACCCGCTGTCTTTACCTCTTTAGGAGCTGTTGTACTAACCTGTGTAGTACTACAAGCTGCTGTAAGTAGACATGAACCTAATAAGAGTAGAGATTTCTTCATCATATAAATTCCAAGAGAGTATGCTTAATATTATTTATGTTAAGTGCAGTAAATTTTGACATAAATTAACGCATAGATGGGCTTAAAAATACAAATGGTTTTGCAATTTTAAAAGAAGAAGTGGCATCACCTGCATAGATATGGCTTTGATCAGGGCCTAAATCTAGTCTACGCGTTTTACCATCTTTAAAATTAATCTTTTTCAAATCAACCCAAAATACATTTGGTGATAGTGCTGACTCGAAAAAGTAAAGCATCTGTTTATGATCGGCCACAGTTCGCCAGCGAGTTGAAGATATATTCGGTTCTTCTTGCGTATTGAGTCCATAGGGAACAGACGCATTTCGAATGACACTAAATACAGAGGCTTGAGCCTGTTTACTATCATCATTTTTAGGAATTGCATTAATGTAAAAAGATGCACGTGCAAAGCGATCAGATGCTCGGTTTGTACCGGGGAGCATGATTGTTTCACCAATTTGTTTCCAATATTCGGCAAGTGCGAGTTGCTTATCGAAAGTAGGCGAGTTAGTCATGACTTGATAGCTGCGGCTATGATGAATCACTTGTTTCCCGTCAATATATTCAATAATTGCGCTATCACCTGTTTTGTCAGAAATAGATAAATGCAGAGTAGTGAGCCTCGATTCGCCAGGGACATTATCGGTAACAATCGTATAAGGTTCTTTTTCTAATGCTTTGACGGCTTCATCGACAGTTGCGAAATTATCGAGTACATATTGAGCCCATGCCGCAATACTGAGTAAAGGCTTATCCGTTTTTTTCACATCTGGATATTGAGACTCCACTAACCATAAAATATTAGCAACCAAGCCAGCTTCATTCATTCCATCTGTTGTTGAAACTTCATAGCCTGTGGCAATTACGCTTCCATATTTCGACGTCCATTTTATTGAGTTGGAGCCTGCACTACCATCACGACTAACCCCGTTTGGCATAATCCATAAATTTGTACCCGTATCAACTTTCCAGTCCATTGAGCGAGCAGTAATAATATGTTGGTTATTGCCTAAATATACGGCACGTGTACAAGCAACAGCATAGCTACTTAAACCTACAGCTAGTGCGACAAAAGAAGAGATGAATGTTTTTTTCAACATGATGAGATACCTTCTTGTTATAAGCATTAAAAAATTTTTATTAAATAAAATTAAAATGTGTACGTTATTTATACTTTTATATTAGGTGAAAAATCTATTAAAGACAAATTAAAAGGGGAATGAAATTTAAGAAAAAAATCACATATTCGTTTTAAATATAGAAGAGCATCACACGATAAATGTAATGCTCAACATATCAATTTAATATAAATTAAAAGTGATTAGGATCCGCCATATTCCACATTCGATAATAAAAATTATCATCGTCATTATTAAGTTCAGACTGTAAAAGTTCGCCTTCTTTTAAGAAAAAATGCAATTGAGCATAGTTCTTAATTTCACGGTCATTTACTCGCTGAGCCAAATGGTGAGCTTTAATATCTGAAGGGTGACGTAAACCAGCCGCAGCAATCATTTCTGATAATGCATGCAATGTATTTTTATGAAAATTAAATACGCGTTCTGATTTAGTTGGTACATCAATTGCTTTTTGACGGTCTTTATCTTGGGTTGCAACACCTACAGGGCACTGGTTAGTGTGACAGCTTTGTGCCTGAATACATCCAACAGCAAACATGAAGCCACGTGCTGAATTAACCCAATCTGCACCGAGCGCAAAAGTACTGGCAATATCGAAGGCACTAATGATTTTACCACTCGCACCAATCTTAACTTGATCTCTTAGTCCTGCACCAACAAGGGTGTTATGAACAAAACGTAAACCCTCACGTAATGGAGTACCAATATTGTCGCTAAACTCAATTGGTGCTGCACCTGTACCACCTTCAGAGCCATCAACGACAATAAAGTCAGGAACAATTTTTGTTTCTAGCATTGCTTTAACAATACTCATGAACTGCCAAGGTTGACCAATACAAAGTTTAAAACCAACTGGTTTACCACCAGATAATGTGCGCAATTTTTGTAAGAAATGCATCATTTCAATAGGGGTCGAAAAACTAGAATGCTTTGCCGGAGAAATACAGTCATGATCGCGAGAAACACCACGGATTTGCGCAATTTCTGCGGTAATTTTATGTTTAGGTAAAATACCACCATGGCCTGGTTTTGCACCTTGCGAAAGCTTCAGCTCAATCATCTTGATCTGTGGCAATTGAGATTGCTTGGCAAACTTCTGTTCGTCAAATTTGCCATCTAAGGTACGGCAGCCAAAATAACCACTGGCAATTTGCCAAACAATATCACCACCATTTTCCAGATGATAAGGACTTAAACTACCTTCGCCAGTATCATGATAGAAACCACCTAACTGTGCACCTTTATTTAAGGCACGAATTGCATTGGCACTTAAACTACCAAAACTCATGGCAGAGATGTTCATAATTGATGCACTATACGGTTGAAGGCATTGTGCATTACCTACCTGAATACGAAAGCTCTTTGGATCTGCTGGTGGGCAAGGGCTTATTGAATGGACAATGAATCGATAATTTTCTTGATAAACGTCAATGATTGAACCAAATGGTTTATCTGCATTTTCATTTTTAGCACGTTGATAAACTAGACTTCTTTGCATACGCGAAAAAGGTAGGGCATCTTGATCCGCTTCAATAAAGTATTGGCGAATTTCTGGGCGTATATCTTCAAACAAAAAACGAAAATGCCCCATAATTGGGTAGTTTCTTAGAATTGAATGTTTATTCTGC
Organism: Acinetobacter sp. XS-4; assembly: GCF_023920705.1. Lineage (NCBI taxonomy): Bacteria > Pseudomonadati > Pseudomonadota > Gammaproteobacteria > Moraxellales > Moraxellaceae > Acinetobacter > Acinetobacter sp. XS-4. The sequence goes on from NZ_CP094657.1 coordinate 1,530,712, forward strand.
AAAACATCGTAAAGGCCTAATAAACTTAGTGCACCTGTAAGCACCCATAACCCGTTAAGGAGAGTATCAGAAATAAAATAATAGATACTATGAGGGGTGTATACGGTTCGAAACCAGGTGATGCTCAGTGCAGTAAAAATACATAAGAACCAGAGAGAATGGCGCGAAAAAAATGTATTGAGAAATTTATGTCGAATGATTTGTGCTGGACTCGCCATATTGGAACAAATTCCTAATGTTTTACTGGTACATACCTTGCCAATAAGCAAGTGAAACTACAAGTATGGAATTGTTAGTTTTAAGAGAAAACAAAGAGCCATTCAAAGGTTCACTCAATTTAGAAATATTTTTAAAGGAAGTATTTAAATATATAAATACATTTTTAATGTGAAGGCTTTTGGAGTGAGATAAATTATGAAATATTTAATTATTATATTTTATTGAATGATTTTCTAAAACGTATGTAGATTAATTAAATTTAGATTTAGTTAATAATAAATTTTTCATTGGTATGATTTTTGATTTAATTGGTACTGTGCTATTTAATTGTTTTTTGCTAATATAAATAAATTGAAATAATATTTTTAATAGACATTACTACAACTATATAAGATTCTAAAAAATCATTTAAGGACTGAAATGAATTGGAAACTATTAATCTGCTCCGTTTTTCTCACAGAAGTTTTTTTCTTAACCTTAATGTTTTATCTAGGTTTTGATCTAGATACTTTCAAAAAAGTCGCTCTAGTACAAAGTATATTAGTTGCTGCAACTATAATATTTGACTCTATGGAAAGAAAGAATAATCCTATATTTCCTGGATCTATCGTTTATCCCTTACTCGGTATTTTATTTGTTTTTGGGTTTACGCCTATCCTAGATTTTTTTGCAGAAAGACCTAAAGGATTTCATAGTTGGGACATTAAAAATATTTTAGTCATTGGGTCGCAAAGTGCAGATTATCAATTCAGGGAGTTAGCTTGGTATGGTAAAGCCTATATACAGTTGAGTTTTGCTATGGTCGGTGGTTTTATTGGCTTGATTTTTCATTTAATTTTTAGAAATAGTTAAGCTAATACTACTTCTTCTCGTAGAGGAAAGTTGTGCTCAATTACTGAAATCCTAGAACTATCTCTAAGTTACTTAGATTTCTTATTCATAAAAAATTATTTTCTTATTCATTTAAAATATATAGAATAATCATTAGCTTACTTTTTGTTCATTATTTTTTTACCAAATATTAAAAAATAATAAAATACTCAAAGTGATGGTAAACTTTAACTAATGAAAATCTATAATTTTTTTAGTAAAACTAACAAAAGTTAGATAAAAGTATCGAAAATCGATATAAAAAGCGTGATAAACCATAAAAATTTTTATAATTGAGAAATTCATCAGAAGTTGAATTATTAATTGATATTTAAAATGAAACTTATGTTAGTGTTTTTGTTGTTTTTTTGTATTATGCGCCGTAAGTAGAGTAAAAAAATAATGCTTTGAAAAAACAATCAGAAAAGCTAGTGATTGTGATGGGGAAGGCTAGTTTTTACATCTATTAATTTTATTGGCGTAATGTAAAAAGGTTTTTAACCATGAAAAAGTCTCTCATTTTATCAGTAATTACTTTGGGTTTAATGTCTATCAATGCCGCAAATGCTGCAACAGCAACAGGCACTTTGACTGTTAAAGCAACAATTACAAATAGTTGTGTATTGAACACTTCAGCTACAGGTACAACAGCTAACGCAGTTTTAGACTTTGGTACTTTAAGCTCTCTTGCGAGCAACGTAGATGCAGACACCACAACGACAGGTGGTACTGCAATTAAAGTTTTATGTAACAACACTGTGCCATGGACTTTGGCTTTCGATGCCGGCAAAAATGCTCAAACGACTCAACGTCGTATGATTGGTGGCGCAACAAGCAACGAATTTATCCCTTATAACCTCTTCTCTGACACTAACCGTGCAACAGCAATTGGTATTGCAACAACTGCATATAGCGGTACTGGTACTGGCGCACCACAAACAGTTAACGTGTACGGTCGTATTCCTGCTGGCTCAACTTTGCCAAGTGCTGGTAGCTATGTTGACACTGTGACTGTAACAGTGACTTATTAATTTTTAATAAGTTTTATTGTGTTATTGCTAGCTCTTGATTCCAAGAGCTAGTCTAATTTGAGAAAGTAATTCTGGGCAAATCATGAGAAAAAATATCTTTGTTATTACAAGTTTATTGGTATTTTTGCCTAGTATACTGAATGCTGCATCAATTCGTCTTTCGCCTGTAAGTGTTGAAATCTTAAATGATCAAGCGGCATCCTCAATTAGCTTATATAACCAGTCAAATGAAAGCAGCGATTTGCAGGTGCGTGTATTTGAATGGCGCCAAAATGCTGGGCAAGATCAATTAATACCTACAGATGAGATCGCAGTTAGCCCACCATTTTTAAAATTACAACCTAATGATTCTTATAATTTACGTGTAGTTAGAATTAATCCAGCACCAGTTTCTGGTGAACAAACCTATCGCATAATTATTGATGAGCTACCAAAACCGATTGATAACCGTAAAGCGGATCAAGGGGTTAACGTACTACTACGTTCGTCATTGCCCCTATTTGTAGTCAATAAAGATGCAATTACTAAACTTACTTGGTCAATACAACAAGAGCAAAATAATTCCTCTCTTATAATTAATAATATTGGCAATCGACATGCACTTTTAAGTAATTTAACGCTTGTTGATACAACAGCAAATAAAAGTTATCCCATTAAAGTAAATACTGTGAATGGTTATATTCTTGCAGGCAAAGCAAGAAATTTTAATATTAGTCCTGATTTTAAATTTCAAGCGGATCATAAATATAATATTTCATTAAATATTAACGGTAAGCAAACATCTCTTTAAAGAGGCACCCATGAAATATCTCGTAAGTGCCTTATGTGTTATGTACTTGCCGGTTCATGCTTTTGCTGAATCATTGCAAGACAACACCAATGTTGCTTTACCAAGTATTCCGGAAGTTACAAATTCTTCTCATCAGGTATTCATTTCTGATAAGGCGTACACGCAGCTTTTCTTAAAGATTTCTATTAACTCGAATATTTCAACAGATTTGATTTCGGTTCGCCAAGATCAAGATAGAAAGCTATCTATTCGAGCTCGTGACTTAAAAGTTTTAAGAGTGAAAATGGATGAGCAGATTCCTGATAGCCAATGGGTGTGTATTGATGAGCTAAAAGGAATCCGGTTTAAATATTTAGAGAATGAGCAGGCTCTAAATTTACAAGTTCCGTCGAGCATGTTGACGGATTATTCAGTTGACTTAAATGGCCAGCAGATCACCAGCCCTCATTTACTCAAAATGAAGCCCTTAAACGCGGCTATTCTGAACTATAGTTTGTATAACACCATAACCAATGACGAGAATGTTTTCTCAGGTTCAGCAGAAGGAATCTTTAACAGCGCAATCGGTAATTTTTCTTCAGGTGTTTTATACAGCGGCAGTAATGAAACGAGTTATAGCCATGAAAAATGGGTGCGCTTGGAGAGTAAGTGGCAGTACGTAGACCCTGAAAAGATCAGGATATATACCTTAGGGGATTTCATCTCCAATAGTTCGGACTGGGGGAATAGTGTACGTCTGGCTGGTTTCCAGTGGTCAAGTGCTTATACTCAACGAGGTGATATTGTCACCTCAGCACTCCCACAATTTTCCGGCTCAGCTGCACTTCCTTCAACTTTAGATTTATACGTTAACCAGCAAAAGATTTATTCAGGACTGGTGCCTTCAGGTCCATTTGACATTAAACAGCTTCCGTTTATTTCAGGAAATGAAGTTACCCTTGTGACTACCGATGCAACAGGTCAACAGAGTGTGACCAAACAGGCTTACTATTTTTCATCAAAAATTCTGGCAAAAGGCATTAATGAATTTTCAGTAGATGTCGGGGTTCCACGCTATAACTATGGACTTTATTCAAACGATTACGATGATGCCACTTTTGCTTCGGGTGCGATTCGATACGGTTACAGCAACTCGCTGACCTTAAGTGGTGGTGCAGAGGCTTCAACAGATGGTTTATCGAACCTCGGCACTGGTTTTGCCAAGAATCTGTTTGGTTTTGGGGTGATTAATGCTGACATCGCAGCGAGCCAGTATAAAGATGAAAACGGTTATTCTGCTTTGCTTGGATTAGAAGGGCGTATTAGCAAAAATATTTCGTTTAATACCAGTTACCGCAAAGTATTTGATAATTACTTTGACCTTGCCCGTGTGTCTCAAATTCGCTATTTAAAAGATAATCAATCTGATGATGAATCCAAAAATTATTTAAGCTACAGTGCACTGGCAGATGAGATTTTTAGGGCAGGAATTAACTATAATTTTTATGCAGGCTATGGCGTTTATCTGGGCTATAACCAGATTAAATATAGCGACAACTCTTACAAGTTAGTGTCTGCCAATTTAAGTGGAAGTTTGAACAAGAACTGGGGCTTTTATACCTCGGCATATAAAGATTATGAAAACCAAAAAGACTATGGCATTTACTTTGCAATGCGCTATACACCATCTAGCCGAGTCAATGCGATTACGAGTGTGTCTAATGAAAGTGGTAAAACAACGTATAGACAAGAAATAAATGGATTTAGCGATCCACAAATCGGTGCATTTGGATGGGGGGGCTATGTTGAGCGTGATCAAGATGCGAATCAAAACAATGCATCGGCCTATGCTTCTTACCGTGCTCGGGCGGCTTATCTGACAGGTCGATACAACCGAATTGGGGATAACGATCAGATTGCACTTTCAGCGACAGGTTCATTGGTTGCGGCAGCAGGACGAGTGTTTGCGGCTAATGAAATTGGAGACGGCTATGCAGTTGTGACCAATGCTGGGCCACAAAGCCAAATTTTAAATGGTGGGGTAAATTTAGGAGCAACTGATGGAACTGGTCGATTCTTAATTGCAAATTTAAGACCCTATCAGCTTCATCATATCTATCTAGATCCATCATATTTACCTTTAGAGTGGGATGTTAAATCCACTAACCAAACAGCATTTGTAGGTTACCGCCAAGGGACTTTGATTGACTTCGGCGCTCATCAGGTCATTTCAGGATTAGTGAAACTTGTTGACTCGAGTAACTCTCCTTTATTACCAGGTTATACGGTTCGCATTAATGGGCAACAAAATGGGGTGGTTGGCTACGATGGTGAAGTATTTATTCCAAACCTGTTAAAACAAAACAAACTTGAAGTGGATCTTCTGGATCATGGCTCATGCCAAGTTAATTTTGTGTATGAAAATAAGCAATACAGTGCTAAAAAATTGGGGCCTTATGTATGTCGATAACTACTGTGAGTCATAGTTTTTGGATGAAGAGTAAAAAGTTTTCATTGGCCATAAAGTATATTTTAGCGATTGTTCTGTTTTTTATATTATATGCATTTTTTAGTTCAGCACATGCGGCTTGTACGGTAACTGGAACCACTAATAGTACGTATACCTACACGGCTGCTACCATTAATAGTGATGCAAACATAAACTTTTCTGGCACGATTAGCTGTCTTGGGGGGCGTACTACTCCTGAAATTTCAGCTTATATGTGTATGAAAACGGTATTTACGGGAACAACAAACACCAATAACAGTGTTTCATTACCTTATACAGTCACTGCAATTGTAGGTGGGGCAGGTTCTTCTACCACGAATCAATCCTCCAATGTTTGGTATGGTCCAGTGAGAACGGTCTCTTCAAATAATATTATTAGTTACTCAGTAAATGTAAAAGTCCCAGCTCGCACAGGATCTCTTATTGCCTATCCTAAAGGGACATATACGGGCACGGTTCAGCTTTTTTGGGACATGCAAGCAAGCTCTAGTACTGTCTGTGAAGGAAATAGTGGTGGAGGATGGGACTCAGGCAATGCCACTATCACTGCTAATTATGTTATGCCGAGTTTGTGCCAATTGGATTCAACATCAAATGTAGATTTTGGCAATATCAATGATATTGGTACGACGAGTCGTGATTATACCGCGCAAGGTGCCGTGAATACGACGTGCAACAATGGAACCTCATATAGCATTTATTTGGGCGATGGAAATAGCCGTATTGCTGGCGGCTTTAGACGTATGACAAATGGTAGTAGTCAATATATCCCTTATCAGCTATATCAGAACTCGACTTATACTACAGTATGGGACACTACTGGTGGTGTAACCACGGTTGGAGGTTCTGGAGGTGTTTCTAAAACAGGCTCTGGTAATGCCCAAAGTACAAATGTCTATGGAAAAATTCCGCAGGGTACAGCTATTTCAACGACACCTGGTAATTACTCAGATACGATAGTTGTTACAGTAACTTATTAATAATCTATTGGAAATTGATATTGAGTCTGTTTTTTATATTAGGTTGCTCATGTGAATAGTCTTGAGTTTGATATTTGATATTTAAGCCAAATTTGATTTGAAACATCTAGCTCTAAAGAGTACTAGCTATAAATTTGATTTTTAATTGTTCTAAATAGATGTAAAAAGGTGATCAACGGTAATGTTGTTTTAGAATAAGTAAAAATAGAAAAAGACAAATTAAAAAAATAAGAAAAAACATCTGATGAATAAATACCTTATGAATATTAAATGTATTTTTACACAAGTTAACAGATTGTACAAATTAAATTACAGTTGTCTTATCTTCATTTAATCTTTCTTATCAATAAAAAAAGCTTTTAGAGGCGACGCTGGTTATTCATAATTTAGTTATTTGTATTGGAAAACAAAGTGTTAAAATTGTGGGGTTGGGATGTTTTGAATATATAACTATCTCTAATTTTAACCTATTGAAAATACTAAGGTTTATAACTTGTTCCAACCACTTACAATCCAAACTAGACTCGGCGGATTCTACTTTTTTTACTATTCCATTGTTGGTACGTTCATGCCTTATTGGAATTTATATCTTCAAGATCAAGGGTTTAATTATCAGGAAATAGGTGTTTTATCATCAATTGCGATTGTAACTCGTTTTTTTGCGCCTTTAGTTTGGGGATGGATAGCTGACAAATCTGGTAAGAGAATGCTATTAGTGCGGTTGGCGACTTGGATGGAATCATGTATATGGTTAGCTATTTTTATAGTGCCAAATACGTTTCAATCCATAGCTTTACTCATGCTTATTTTTAGCTTCTTCCAAAATGCTATTTTAGCTCAATTTGAAGGGGTTACTTTATTTTGGTTGGGTGATCAAAAAGCTAAACTTTATGGCAAAATTCGTAAGTGGGGATCTGTTGGATTTATTGTCGGTGTTTTTGTTATTGGTGCACTTCTGGAAATAGTACCTATTTCAATGCTCCCAATTCTATTATTAATTATTGCTTCATTGGCATTTATTTGGTCTTTCACTATTCGAGAACCGGATGGTGCGCCAACTTCACAAAAGCATTTAGAGCCTTTACTTCCTGTACTTAAACGCCCGATAGTAGCTGCATTTTTTACAATTGAATTTATTTTACTTTTTTCACATGCGCCTTTTTATAGTTTTTATAGCAACTTTCTGAAATCTTTGAATTTTAGTACGACTGAAATTGGATTTTTATGGGCTGTAGGGATTTTTGCAGAAATTTTTATGTTTTCAATTGCGCCAAAGATCTTTCAACGGTTTTCATGGCGTAGTTTAGTAATTGTGTGCTTGCTAGTGACGAGCATACGTTGGATGCTTGTTGGACTATTTTCGCATTACTTTGTTGGCCAACTTTTTGCGCAGTGTTTGCATGCTTTTAGTTTTGGTTTATTTCACTTAATCGCGATGCGAGTTATTTTTCAAAATTTCTCTGCTGGACAACAAGGGCGTGGACAAGCTCTTTACAGTACCATGTGGGGGTTAGGTGTGGCTTCTGGTAGTGTTCTTGCTGGGCATTTCTGGAAAATTCTTTCTGGTGAGCTCATTTTTATGTGCGCCAGTATGGTTGTACTCATGGGTTTATGCTTTGTAATGTGGCTTCCTAAACAAGTTGATTCTTCAACGGCATAAGCATGAGATAATGTAAAACAAAGAATTTATATTGAAAAATGCAAGTAAATATAAAATTGTTTAATGACTTGTTGTAGCACGTTACAGTTGAAAAATATTGTTTTTATATGGTTATGGAGCAGTGATTTTGTCAAAAAATATGCTAACTTAACTTCATGCGTTTAATGATTAATAAATCTATGAAAAATATTTATATTATTGGATTATTGTGGGCTTGTTCTGGTTTAGCTGTGGCGGAAACGGCTACTCAACAGCCAGCTGAACAACCTGTTCGGACTGCAAGTAATCCTAATGCTATACGTATTGTTACGCGTCCTGAAATTATGGGATTATGGGGAATGGAAATTCCAAATAATAAGAAATGTGTGGAATATTATAACTTCCGTAGTAGTAATGATGTTGTGATCAAAAGTGGTCAAGAATGGTCATATGGCTTATATGAATATCAACCATCCGATGATCCTAAAGAGCAGTTAGCTGCTTTAGTGATGCAAATTAAATTTGATAATAATAAAGTGGATTGTTCAGGTCAGAAACAAGATCAAACAGGTGATGTTTCTCAGTATTTTGTACAGTGGAAAAATGATCATACTATCAACTTCTGTTCCACTGCTAAGGGTGAGAAGTGTTTTGCGACTTTACGTAGAGTCCTACCATAAAGTAATAGATCTAAAAAAAGCCTCTTACTTATAAGAGGCTTTTTTTATTATGCAGTTTCAGCTTTCTTCTTTTCTTCCAATTGCTTTAACAAGTGCTTTTCAAGGTAATGGATGTCCATTGCTTGAGAACAGAAGCTCTTATCTTGCAAAATGAGATCTTTATGAAGAGGAATGTTGGTTTTAATTCCTGTAAGGATCATTTCATCTAACGCTTGACGCATACGTGCAAGTGATGTTTCACGGTCTTTACCATGAGAAATCAGTTTAGCAATCATAGAGTCATAGTAGGGTGGAATGCTATATTCTGGATAGATATGAGAATCTAAACGAATACCAGCACCGCCTGGCGCATAGAAACTTTCAATTTTACCTGGTGAAGGTAAGAAAGTTGTTGGATCTTCAGCATTGATACGACATTCGATTGCATGACCATTAACTTTGATGTCTTCTTGTTGAAGCTCTAGTCCTAGGCCGCCTGCGATACGTAGTTGTTGTTCAATAATGTCAACACCAGTAACCATTTCAGTAACAGGGTGCTCTACCTGAACACGAGTGTTCATTTCGATAAAGAAGAATTCACCGTCTTCAAATAAAAACTCAAACGTACCAGCACCACGATATTGCATTAACTGACATGCGTGAACACATGCTTCTAGAATATCAGCTCGAGCTTGTTCTGGTAGATTTGGTGCAGGCGCTTCTTCTAGCACTTTTTGGTGACGACGTTGTAATGAACAGTCACGGTCATATAAATGAATCGCATGACCATTACCATCACCAAGAATTTGAACTTCGACATGGCGAGGTTTCTGTAAAAAACGCTCCATGTAAACCGTATCATCGCCAAACCACATTTCTGCATCGCGCTGCGCTGCTTGAACTGATTCAAGTAGTGTATCTACACGCTCAACAATACGCATACCGCGTCCACCGCCACCAGATGCCGCTTTAACAATAAGCGGGAAACCGATTTCTTTAGCTTCTGCCAAGGCATTGTGGATGGTTACAGCATGGTCGCAACCAGGTACCGTAGGTACACCAGCTTTTTTCATGGCAACAATCGCAGAAACTTTATTCCCCATAAGGCGAATATGCTCTGGACGAGGGCCAATAAAAGTAAAACCTGAACTTTCTACAATTTCAGCAAATTCAGCATTTTCTGAAAGAAAGCCATAGCCGGGATGAATAGCATCGGCACCGGTAATTTCTGCAGCAGTAATAATTGCCGGGATATTTAAATAGCTATCACTACTTGCACCGGGACCAATACATACTGCTTCATCAACAAAACGTAAATGCATCAAGTCCTTATCGGCATCTGAATAGATACCAACAGTCTTGATTCCTAATGTTTTGCAAGCCCGGGTAATTCGTAAAGCGATTTCACCACGGTTTGCAATTAAAACTTTTTGCAACATAGACGTCCCCGAGGTAATTACGCGCGATAACGGAATAAAGGTTGACCGAATTGGATTACATCGCCATTTTTCACTAAAATTTCTTCAACCACGCCACTTTGAGTTGCTTCAATTGGGTTCATGATTTTCATTGCTTCAATAATACCCAAAGTTTCACCAGCAGATACAGTTTGACCTACTTTAACAAATGGTGCTTCGCCTGGGCTTGGAGCAGCGTAGAACACGCCAACCATTGGAGAAGTTTCAACTGCTCCACGTGGTGTTTTTGCAACTGGTGCTACTGCAACAGGAGCTGCCGGAAGTGCTACACCAGCCGCAGCAACGACTGGGCTACGGCGAGTTAAAGCGATTGATTGATCACCTTCTTTAACTTCAATCGCTTGCAAGTCAGACTCAATCATTAAATCGATGAGTTTCTTAATTTTGCGGATATCCATGGGCGACTATTCCTAAACTAGTTTGGGTTAGATGGTTGAATTTTTTCAATAGCGTAATCGAGTGCAAAGCTATAGCCTTTTGCACCGAGACCACAAATCACGCCAATTGCTTTATCGGATAAATATGAGTGATGTCTGAATGCTTCTCTTGCATGGACATTCGACAAATGTACTTCAATAAATGGAATGGCAACGCCAAGTAGGGCATCGCGTAGAGCAACGGAAGTATGGGTGAGGGCCGCAGGGTTAATAATAATAAGTTTTACGCCTTCGGTTTGTGCCTGATGAATACGGTCAACAATGGCACCTTCCCAATTGCTTTGAAAAGTATCTAATGTAATTGAAGCGTTTTGAGCTTGGGTAACGAGTTGTTGGTTAATATCACCTAAGGTAAGATGACCATATACTTCTGGTTCGCGTTTTCCCAGCAAATTCAAATTCGGTCCATGAATCACCAAAATGGTCGAACTCATTCAGATTGCTCCAGCTCTAAAGTTGCAAATACTCTTTGCAAGATGTCTGCAAAGTTTGCTTATTATGGCATATGTTTCTACAATTTTTTTATAATTTGTTTTAATTGTCGCAGAAATGGTACACCAAATTCGGCTTATATATTGTAAATTTTGCGATGATTTAGCAATGTTAAAAAATGACAAAATTTCAAGTAATTTAATGAAGCTTATTTTAAACTGAATTGACAAAAACAGTTCATGTATTTTGTGTAACGGCTGTAGAATTTTCTCCAATTACGAGCAACTCATTCCATCTGGTTAGATAGTTTTTTGAACGGTGACATTGTTTCATATGCCAAGATGGACTACTCGAATGATAGCCCACTTGTAAATAGTGACTACCGAATCGATTGCGAACTGTACTTAGCGTTTTCATGAGTTGTTGTCTTTGCTGAATTAACTCAAGAGGTTGCCATAAATCATCAATGTGATGTTGACGGGCATGCAAACCACAAAATAAAACTCCAATTTTAATGTATCTTTTATTTTCTTTATATAAAACATCAATTTGTTGCATTGCTGCTTTAGTTAATATGCATAGGTCATCTGTTGCATACATTAAGCCAATCGCTTGAGATGATGCTTTTTTATAAGGTGGTTTGTCTGTTTTCTCATAAAGCATAACTTGAATACAAGCACACAGCTGTTCTTGTTTCATTAAACGTCGATGAGCGCGATTGAGATGAAAGATGAGCGCTTGTTTAATAATCTCAATGCTGGATAAAGCTTGAGCGAAACTTCGTGATGCTAAAATTCGTTTTGTTAATATGGCAGGATCATCAAGTTGGATGCAGGATTGGCCTTTTAGCTCACGAATAGTGCGTGCCATAACCACAGAGAAAGCTTTTGCGAGATGGTGTTCATTGGCAAAAGTTAAGTCTAAGCATGAATAAATTTCATAGCTTCGTAATTGTTTGACCAATTGATAGCCAATTCCCCATACTTCTTTAACGGAAGTTTGTTGCATGAGGTCTTCAAGCAGTAGGGGATCTAAAGTGGTGAAATTACAAATTCTATTGAAGCTTTTAATTTTTTTAGCATAGTGGTTGGCTAACTTGGCTTGAGTTTTTGAATATCCGATGCCAATACAACAAGGTAAGCTTAACCATTCCTCTAGGGTGTCTACCACTTTAGCGCAATAAGAATGAATATCTAGAGATTGAAGATAAGGGGTCAGACGGATAAAGCATTCATCAATAGAATAAGCTTCTAAATCATCAGGTGAGAAGAATTCACCTAAAACCGAAAAAAAGCGACGAGACATTTCGGCATATAAAGTGTAGTTACTTGAATAGACATGTACGCCTGCTTGGAGAGCATCTTCTTCAATTTGGTACCATGGAATTGCCATCTTTATACCCAAATTTTTTGCTTCTTCACTGCGTGATACAACACATCCATCATTATTAGAAAGTACGACAACTGGCACGCCAATAAGTTGGGGGTTAAATAGTCGCTCACAACTGACATAACAGTTATTAATGTCTACAAGCGCGTAAATTTCGCGGTGTGAGATTTCCATTATGATTTGCCCCATTAGAAATATTGGTAAAACTACATATTAGTGTTGGCTTTCATTAACACTCTAATGAGGAGTATTGGCTAGAAAGCAGTGTATTTTGAATACGTAACAAAATCAAGTTAACAAAAATTCTGTAAGAAAGCTAGGGGAGTTCCGACAGCCTGCTTTTAGCCAATAAAGAAAAGAAGATAAAGCTTTAATATTTTTTAATAAAAAAGGAGATCGCGTTGATCTCCTTTTTTGTGACATATTTTATGTCGGTTTTGATTACCACTTATGACTATAAGTCACTTTAAGTGTTGCACCATTTGCGACTAAGTGGCTGGTGTTATCACTCGTTCTTAATAATTGACTATAGAGAGGATAGTACTTGCGGTTAAACATATTCTCTAAACCAATCGTTACAGTGTCTTTTTTGTTAAGTGCAAAGCTACTAATTAAATCTGCTGTTGTATATGATTTTACATCGTAGCGGCCAAAACCATTTACACCATTTAAGCGGTAATCTTCTGAGCCGAAGTAAGTTGCTTGTAGGCGGTTGGTCCAAGTTTCTGTTGGGCTATAAGAAACGTAAGCTGTGAGTTTTAATGGTGGAATACGGAAACCTGTCATGTCTTGTTCAGAACCGTTTTGAGGTTTTTCACGACCTTTCATCCACGTAACACTACCGCCAGTTCCCCAAACATTTGCATCGTCAAGATAATCAAGAGTTGCTTCTACACCAGTTACTTTCTCTTTGGTTCTAGCCAGTACTAAACCATTGTTAAAAGATTGCACAGCACCAAGGTCAGAAGTTGAGTGGAATACAGCTAAGCTTGATGAGAAGTTATTGAAGTTTCCTTTCCAGCCGAGTTCATAGTTATCAACTTTTACTGGCTCTAAGAATGATGACCCAAGGTTAAAACCTTCACCAGCATTACGGATAATCAAACCGACATCAGGTAACTGGAAACCTTGGTTAAACGATGCGTAAATCGAGTTTTGATCATTTGGAGAGAAAGTCACATTAGCATTGTATAACCATGCATCAGCTTTCACTTTTCCGCCCGGAACAGTGTAAGGGTTAGTTTTGCCTAATTGTGATAATGGAACAAAGCTATCAATTTGAGCATAACTGTCTTCATAGCGTGTCCCAGCTTCTGCTGACCATTGATCATTAAAGCGGTGTTTTAACTGTACAAAGCCACCAACACTTTGTGTGGTGAGTTCGGGTAAATAAATGAGCTTGCCAGTTTTTACAAATTCTAGACCACCTGATTGATCATAAATTTGTGGGTCAAAAATATCTAAAGGCATTTCGCTTTTTTCACGGCTGAAGTCGCCACCCCAAACCAATGAGGTATCGCCTAAAAACTCAAGCGGTGTGGTCACAGTTAAGCGGCTACCGAGTACGTTATTTTCTTGATAAATCTGGTCAACTTGTTTGCCGCGGTTCGCATTTCCACGGGCATCAAATGGTGAAAAACGGGTAAAGAAGTCGCGGTAATAAATTTGAGCATCAACCTTATTACCTAATAAGTCTTTATTGGTATAGGTTAAATTGTATATCTGGTTTTCATTTTTATTTTGGTCTTTGAGCTTTAAACCTTTAATGGCTTTCGCTGGTACAGTTCCTGCAGGAGCTTTTTTAACACTTGGGTCAGATGCATAATCTGAGTCTTGCTCGGCATTATAGTAGTTTGCAGCAAATTGTAGATATTGATTGTCATCAATATGGTAACCCAGTTTACCGCCTACGCTGTAACCATCAGAATCATAAAGGTCGCCCTGACTTGGTTCGGGTGCAACACGGTCACCACTTGCATCGTATGGGCTACCAATACGTTGATAACCAAAGTCGAATGCATAATCAAAGGCATTAAAGCTGCCTGTGAAATATTGATGAATATCTCCACCCAAAGCATCAGAACGGAAATTCGTTAAAGGCGTTTGTAGTCCAATGACGGTTTTTGCAGTAGGTTCACCACCCGCAGCTTTTGTGGTAATTGAAATAATACCCCCCGCAGCGCCACCGCCATAAATTGCGTTACTGCCGCGAATCACTTCAATGTTCGCAATACTTTCAGGGTCAATTGCTGAAAGTCCACGTGATGTATCGCGTGTAAGGTTCATCGGCACGCCATCGACCAAGATGAGGGCATTACGACCACGTAAGGTTTGACCATAATCGGTAATGGTTCGGCTTGAGTCCGAAAGTCCCGGTACAGCTTTTGCTAAAACAGTTGCAATACTTCCAGATGAACCATTTCTTAAAAGTTCAATTTGTTTTTCATCTAACTTGGTGACTTGCTTAGCAGAGGTAGAGAGTTCATCTGCACGTGAAGCAGTGATTGTAATTGTAGGGAGTGCTTCAGGTTTCTTTTCTGTGTCTGTGGCTTCAGTAGGTGAAGCAGCAAATGCCGAGTTTGAAAGAATAATGGCCCCACCAAGTGAAAGAAGTGGAATGATATTTTTAACTTCAGACTTCCTCGTAAAAAGCTTATTACTTTTTATCTTATTTCCCATTTTCTCGCCCTGAGAGTGATTTTAAATTGACCGAATTATAAATGAGAATCATTGTAATTAACAATACTATTAATTTCTGAAAAATAATATATTTAAAATTTATTCAATGAATTAGGGGAATAGGTATTTATTCCCCTAAGATTGAACGGTAATCAGATTTCTTTAAAAGCATTTAGGTGATTTTGATGGGCACGGCGAATAATGCTTCGATCATCACCGAGTACAAAAAGCTGAACAGACTGTTGTTTCCAGGCAGTAATATCTTCAGGTTGTCGGGGAATAGCACAGAACTGCTTTTGGCTATTTTTAGTCTTTACATACATCTCTTGGACTTTTTCTTTCACCTTTGGATGGCTGGTTTGCCATGGCATTCCCATAGATTGGGAAAGGTCGGCAGCACCTTCAAGAATAATATCAATCCCGTCAACTTTTAAAATTTCATCAAGTTGTTCTAGTCCTGCTAAGCTTTCAATCATAGCAATGACAACTGTCTCGTTTGCCGCTTGTTCAACAAAACTAGCTAAATCATCCATGCCATATCGATTTAACCTTGTTGAATTCAGTCCTCTTTGACCAAGCGGCATATAATGACAATAGTTCACAGCCTCTTGTGCCTGATTAGCATTTTCAATACGCGGAAACACAATACCCGTTACCCCTGCATCGAGCAGAGGTAGAACTAGGTGGTTAGCGTTTAACGGTACTCTCACAAAGACATCGAGGCTCATGGCTCTAGCGGCTAAAATCATGGTCTCGACTTGAGACGTACTAAATAAAGTATGCTCCAAGTCGATAATAATAAAGTCGTAGCCCGCAAGTGCCATTTGTTCAACATTAATTGGAGAAGCTACGGAACAAAATATTCCGTAGAGCGTCTCACTATTTGCTATTCGTTTCTTAAAAGAAATCGAATGCTTATTCATATTCAATTTCCTTAATGAGGCTGAGCGGGTTCGGTGTAGTTTGTACTCTTAAGCGAATTTCTGGAAGGAAACGGCGGCTTGCGAGCTGTTCAATATCAATGGTGTCATCTGTAAAGTTAAACAATTCATATCGCTCGGCAAACTCTGGGTGAGCTTCTTTGTGTTGATTGATGATGCTTCTTAACATGGTCCAGAATTTGATTTCATCGAAGTCATAATGTTCATTTAAGAAAATTGCTAACTCGGCCAAATTTACAAACCAAAGTGCATCTTGCGTGAAGTCTCTTAACTCATTTGGAGAGTGGGTTTCTAAGAAAGAGTTCGGATTAATTTTGGCATGCTCTTTTGGTGCATCTTGCAAGTTAGGTAAAAGATTTGGCTCGCGTAAAAGATGACGACTAAAACGAATTCCATCGTGGAAATCTTTCAAGGCCGCTTTAACGGGTAAGCCATTTTTATGAATCAGAACCATGTTTTGTGCATGTGACTCTAAAGCGAGGCCGTGGCACCATAAAATATGCATGATAGGTAAATAAGCATTGGTGAGTAACTTTTCTAACCAGAACTCAATACCGTACTCTTGAATCCACTCATCAATGAGAGGTTTTTGGTCAGTATCGAGTTGCATTAAGCCCGTTACTGGAGTGGCCGATTCGCCATCTTTTAAGTAGCTGTAAATACTTTCGCGCCAAATGCAGGCAAGTGCGCCGTATTGAACAGGCAAAGCAATCTGCTGGTTAACCGAAAGACCGCCAATCTCTCTTAAAATAACAGGCTTGCGCTGTTTTTCTAAAATATGGTCTTGTTCAACAATGTTATAAAGCCAGTCGCTCATTTTTGCCGCATTTTGAACGGTGTGTGGTGCTAATACACGAGAGGTCGAGGTATTGACTAAGTTCATTGCCAACTTGAGAGAAAGTGCCGAGATATCGCTAATATTTGATAAGGTTCGAATCGACTGCTGTGGTAAATAAGTCGGACCTTCAATATCTAACGGGATGATCAGTTGGTTGCTGATTGCATCTTGATAATATAATTCAATAATTTTATCCCACTGCCATGGGTGAATTGGAGTGAGGATATAATCTTTAAAATCTACATTTTGCTCTTTTAATTGATCATTAATGGCTTGTAGATCTTTTTCTGAAAAATGCTGTTTATAAAGCTGTTCTAAGTTAATCGTTTCACTTAAAACCAGTTTGCATAAACTATTGTGAGTTGCCACCCATTGAACCGTAAAACCTTCAGAAAGCTCAGGGGCATATTTTTGATTTTCTTTTAAATCGAAGCCAATACGAGATTTAAAACTCGGATGATATAAATGTGCGTTGGTAATCCGTGCTTCTTGTTCTAAGTAAGGCAAATTTCTTAAAGGTTGAGCAGGCGCTTGGCTCAAAGTCTGCGCATGTTTAACGTAAGTTAAATTGAGCTCATCATTAAAGTTTTGCCATTTAACTGGGTCTGCTTCAATAATATTTTTTAGATCGGCAAGTAGTGTTTTTAAGTTAGGGTGAGTTTCCGCGTCTAATGTAATATCAGAACGGACTAAGCTCGAAGGATTTAACTTAATTCGTTTAAAACTAAAATGTTGTTTAGCCGCGCAGGTATAAAAAACGGTATCGGAAATATAGAATTTGATCTGACCTTTAGAAAATTCGTATTTAAATGTATTTTCAAAAATGAGTGCTTCTAATAATTGACCCATCACGCGATTTTCCGCGAGGGTTTTATAATTGGTTTGTTGAGTTGGTTGAAGAGGGCAAAGTGCTTCTGCGCCGCGATATTTATAAATAGGGTTTTCAACTTCAATCCAGATTGGATTGCCACCACTGTGGTAGAGCGTATTTAACATATTTGCCTTGATTGGTAATGTGAGTGAATTAATTAATAAATCGCAGTACTGCTGGCCTTTGGCAGTAAAGTTTTCTTGTGTGAGTGTAAGGCGGGTGGCTTGCCAAAGTTCAGATTCTTCAATTGCCGTAACTCGTGCAATTGCACTAATGAGATGAGCAATGTGATTGATCACGAGGTAATATTTTAAAAACGTCCATGCATCTTTTTGAGAGAACCAAACAGTACTATCTTCAGAAATAGATGAGTCATCTTCTATCATTTCTGGAACTATGCTAATGCCTTCCATATCTCGAAGAATAAGGCGATGTGGATAGCCATTTTTGAACTCCATTAAACTGTTTTGCATGTGTGCTTCTACGCTAATGCCTTTGTTTGCAAACAATTCAATTAATGGAATGAGTGAAACTTTAACGTACTGCTTCCACCAAAAAGTAATGAAGTCTTTGGCATCGTTCGATTGTAGATTTTGGTTAGGCGCTGCTTGTTGAATAAAACTGAAGAGAGGAATCTCATGGTTTTCGTTTTCTTCAACTAAGCCGCCCAGCATTCTGGTATTTTCTAATACATCAGGAGTTAGCCCAGCTCTATAAATAATGCCAAATGAACTTTCAAGCTCAGGAATTTTGACTGTTTTTGCCTCTAATTCTGGCAGAATCACAAGGTCAGGATATTGCTCATTAATCTTGTGATTGATAATGATTTTGCTCGCATCAATGGCACGTTCCATTTCATCCATTGGATTATTACGAATGAAACTGGTAATTCGCACATCAATAGAGAGTTTTAAGAAAAGGTTCGATTGAGGTAACCATACCGTGCGAACGGATGAGGTTGGCCATACCGTTTGACCTAATGCACCTAGATAGATCACATCTTGGCTGTCTAAATGTTTCTTTAAAGATGGATGTTGAAGTAAGAAATTAGCTTGCCAAGGGTGGGTTGGCATGAGCTCATAGTTTATGAAGTTCTCTTGCAAATGCTCTTTTGCCGTTTCTAAAACTTCATTTTCAATATGGTGAGAAGGTTCGGTCTCGCTGACCAGCTTTTCGATTAAAGAAGAATGAACCGCGAAGTAGTGGAGTTGGAAACTTGCGCCTAGCTCAGGGCTATACTTTTTCATGTCTTCTTTAGAAAAACCTAAATTGGCTTTAGAGGTCACATGAAAAGGGTGTCCATATAACATCCCTTGTTCGGTTGCCTGAAAACCACTCAATGCTTTAGATCCTGTTTGAGAGGGTCTATTTTCTAAAAAGAATTTTGTATTCTCGATACTATTGGCAATATCGGAATACAGATTCTTATTCTGGTTTTTGTCTTTAAATAGACTATTCAACTCATCTGTAATGAACTTCACTAATTTTTTAGGGTCTGTTAGTGAGTCAAACGTATTATCGGTTAAATTTTGCAGGACAAAACCACGCTGATATCTGTGATAACCAGTGGTGGATAAGTGTTGAACTGCGCCATAAATAACCATGTTAGATGCATTAAATGTATAAGCAAAATACAGGGTGTCTGGGCGCTCCGCATATAGTGTGAATAAAGGAGAGTCTTGAGCGGGGATAATGTGCTCTTCAAGATTCACTTTGAGTTCACGAAAGAAAGTATTCAGGTACTGTTCGAAAAGTTTATAAGACCATGCATCTGTTGTAATAATTGAGTTCATTCTTGTGCCTCTTCTAAAATTGTATCCATTAAGAATCTGTTCAAAATCACCACTAATCCCGCACCGATAAAAAATAGTGAGGTGCAGATTAATGCGGCAGTAATATTGAAAAATGAGTAAGTGAGCGTGATGGTGATTGGGCCAATAAGTTGTCCTAAGACAAAGGCACTGTTAGAAATGCCAATCACTTTTCCTTGGCTTTGAGTGCCAGCTTTTAGAGAAATTGTGTGTAAGATCGAAGGAATAAGGGCTGCAAAGCAAAAACCTTGTATGAGTCTTAATACAAGAATCAGCCAGAGGTTAGATACCCATATCAATGCGAAAATCGTGATACCGCAAATTAAAGATGCATAAACGAAGTTATTAAAAGAATCTCCTTTATCATCATTTCGCTTCCCCCAATAGGTTGCCGCAATAAAAGCGGCTCCCCATGAAAGCGCATGAATTGTTCCGGTTAAGCTTGCAGTAGATAATGATGAATGAATGCTTTGGCTTATTTCACTAATGTATAAAACGAAGCAAGACACTAAACCAAAGCCGCCAGCTTGAACCAAAATGCCAGCGCTTAACCATGAAAAAATCGTTTTATCAAAGAAAGCTGGAAGCTTAGAGTTTTCTTTGGTTTTTGAAACTTTGTTTTTAACGGGATTGGTTAATACAATTGACGCAATCACAATGAGTGTTATCACAACAAATGCTGTCGCGTTGAGTAATACTTCAACCCGCCATTGATCCATAAATATCCCGCCGAGCACGGGACCACATAAACAAGCTAGTGCAACACTACTTTGCAGTTGCCCAAAAGCAGCACCTCGTTGTTGTTCATTGGAAAGATATGAAACATAAGCATTTAAAATGACTGAAAGACCGCAAAAACCGAGTAAAATTCGCGCAAAAATAAATAGGTATAAATGCTGGGCACTGGCCATAAGCAGTATTGAAATACAGAAACCAGCCAGTGACAGTAACAAGGCTTTTTTATGGCCGAATGTGTCGGATAGGTGACCCACAATCGGTGCAGTAAATAAACTACCAATGGCGGGAGCTGCGAGTGCCAAACCTGCCCAGATAGTAGGAGCACTCATATGCGCCGTCAGTTTTTCCATATAAAGCGGCATGATCGGAATAAGCACCATGAGCCCAAAAGTGGAAAAAAACTGACAGAGCAAAATAATGAAATGATCTAGGCGAGATGAGCGCATGATTTAGATATCCATGGTCTCATAGCTAGAAACAGATAAGCTGTGATAAGGGTTTGGCGTGGTTCCGATTTTACTTGGCATGCCTGTTGAATCGCTTTCTTGTGCAAGTAAAGGTGTAAGTAGTTGTTTGAATGGCCAAGTCTTATTGTCAAAAAGATAGGTTTGAATTTGTGATTTTGTTTGTTCTGAAATCGGTTGGGTTTCTACAAAACCTTGAATAATGTCTTGAACCATTTCCCAAAAATCGCTTTCTGTACGATCCGTATATTTCAAAGTAGCTAAAGCAATCGGGTAGAGGTTAATTTGAATCCCTAAGGTAATGAAGTAATTAAATAAGTCTTCATTTTTAGTAAAGATAAGATTGTTTGGCGTGCTGGTATCGATGGTATAAACCGGAGGTGTAAAACCACTTTCTTCAATGGCTGTGGTGCATATTCTTAAGGTATCGTGGTCACGTAAAACAAAACATTTAAACTTATTGTTTTCATAACACACCATGGTGTTTTGCCCGTGGCATTCAGGCATGATGCCTTTTGACCAAAGGGTTAAGAATGTTTGAATAAAATGAACACTTAAGTCTTTTAATAATGACCATTTGTCACCTTCAACGCCTAAAGTTTCCCAAGGGTCAACATACGTACAGCTTAAAGCTGACATGGTGATTGGTGTAACGTTTAGATCTTGGCAAAAAACAGGTAAATGTCTGACTTGGCAGCCGATTACACCTAAATTTTTTACAATAGGCTCTTGTTTACCCAGCACCCACCAATGCGTTTCATTACTCAAAAAGAGGCGATTTTTTAATAAAGAAGTTTCATTAATGACTTCATTTAAAAAATCATAAGCCGTATGACCATTCATTAAATAACGGCCTGGCATAGAGCGGATTGCACCTAATGTTTTGGCATTGGTCGAGAGTTTTAAGTGCAGAGTAGGGTTTACATTGTGAATAAGAGTTCTTAATGAAGAAGTCGGTAAACCAATTGTGGTGACATGGTTTAGGTCAATACCGCCGTACTTATTTTCATCAAACTTTAAATAGCGATGTTGAGTCTCTAGCAAAGGCAGGGCTAAGTAGTCATCTGAAAGCTCAGCCATTTTTTCAGTAATATGTTTATCCTCAACTTCTGATAACAGAAGCTCTTTATGAGGAATGGACTCCATATTGTTGATTACGTCATCTTTTTTAAAAGCCCACCAATACACTTCAATTTCTTTTTGAGTTGTGAGCGGTGCGAGTTCACCTTTTGAGTGAGCGAACGGATGAAATGGACGATCAGCTACCAGCGATAGCAATTCACTGGTCATTAAAGGCGAAGAAAATGAAAGGGCTGACTGTAAAATTTGAGGAATTTTTTCAGCCGTTACTAAGTTGTCGATCCAGTAATCAATCGCTTTTTGATGATATGGTGAAGGCCACCAAGATGCTTGGGTTAAATAGTTAAAAACTTCAGAAATAGAAATTTTAGAAGTTGTATTGCTCAACAGGTTATGAAGCAAAACTTCGGGTTGAGTAATATAGAAAGGATTTACACCATCTACTTTTAAACAGCTGAAATAGAGTTCCAACTCATCATTGAGAGTAATTGCCAAATAAGGCTTTTTATAGGAAATATGATCTTTAAAATCTCCATAATTCTCCATGTAGAGTGCATCTATCGTTTTTTGTAGTTGTGCTGTGTAAATCCGATCTAACATTTTAGTTATTCCTATTCTTATAAAAGCGGTAGAACCGTGCCAATATTTTGTTCTTGTGCGGCATTGAAGAACCACTTAGCGCAGACAATGTCATCAATCGCCATGCCCATTGGGTTGAGCAAAATGATTTCATCTTCGTGTTCACGACCGTTTTTATGACCAATAATGATGTCACCAAGTTCAGCATGTAGTTTTTCACGGCTGAATAAGCCATCTTCAACCAGCACATTGATGACTTTCTTTTCTCGGTTTGATTGATCCCAGTCATCTACAATAACTTTGTCAACTTTTAAGAAGACGTCAGGCTCAATATCCATAATCGAAATATTTGAAACAAAGCAGCCTTTTTTAAGCCACTCAAATGGAATGTAAGGCTTATCTGAAACTGTGCAGGTAATGAGGACATCGGCTTGTTGAATTGCAGATTTGGCACTGCCATGAATTTCAATTTCTAGATGTGGATATTCGGAAAGGAATAATGCTTTGAGTTTTTCAGCGGCTTCAGGATTTACATCAAATAAATGTATTTTTTTCACTTGAGTGTATTGTTCAAGTACAGTCTTAATCTGCATTTGAGCAATTGGTCCGCAACCAATCACAGTAATATCTGAAAAGTCTTTTTTTGCTAAATACTTAATCGAAACACCCGTAATTGCAGCAGTTCGCATTGCACTGATTAAGCTGCCTTCCATTACTGCGACTGGATAATTTGTTTCTGAGTCATTTAAAACAATCAGTGCGCTGGCACGTGGAATATTGAATTTTTTAGGGTTGTGTTGTCTTGAACCAATCCATTTGATTCCAGCAATCGGGTTATTGCCACCTAAATAGCAAGGCATAGCAATAATACGGTCAGCAATATGGTCTGCACCTTGCCAGCGAAGATAAGGTTTTAAGGGTTGTACAAACTGTTTATTTGCATGCAGGGTTAAACCTTCAGTAATAGCTTCAATAAATGAATTACTATGATTTGCGCCAAGATTTAATAAATCTGATTGACTCAGGTAACGAAGGGTAGCCAAATTGCTCATGAATATTTCCTAAGGAGAAGGTTAAACAACATTTTGTAAAGTAAGGTTTTCTTGACGTCGTATGTTTCGATTAAAGTGACGCTTTTTGATCATTTCGAACCATTCATCTTCATAAACGAGATCTAAATAACGGTCGCCACGATCAGGCAATAGCGTTAAGACGCATGAACCTTCGGGAATGGTTGGAATCAGTTTTTTTATGGCTGAAATAGATGAGCCGCTCGAACCGCCTGCAAAAATTCCTTCATGTTCAAGAAGTTCTCTGCAACCGAGTGCCGATTCATAGTCATCCACATAAATGACATCATCAATTTCATCGGGGGAGAGTAGAGCTGGAACAGTGCTTGCCCCAATACCGGGAATTTCACGTGGACCAGACGTACCACCAAATAAGACAGAGCCGACAATATCGACAGCAATCACTTTTAATTCTGGGAATTTTTCTTTAAGGCGGCGGGATACACCCATAATCGTGCCGGAGGTACTTGCCCCGATCACGAGGTAATCAATCTTGCGATCAATTTGATTTAGGATTTCTTCTGCTTCACCAAAATAGTGGCTTTTCCAGTTGTTTGGATTTGCATATTGATTAATCCAGACCGCATTTGGCAGTTGTTGGCAGAGCCGTTTTACAGTGTCAATTCTGGTTTTTAAGTAACCACCGTTTTGGTCTTTTTCAGAGACCATCTCGATATTGGCTTTGTAGAGCTTCAGCATTTGTAAGTTTGCTGAGGCAATTTTCGGATCAATAACGGCAGTAAATTTTAATCCATATATTTTGCATGCCATTGCAAGCGCAATCGCTAAGTTTCCTGAAGAACTTTCAACGATATGACTATCTTTATTAATTACTCCAGATTTTAGACCTTCCTGTAGCATGAATAATGCTGGACGGTCTTTAATACTTCCACCTGGGTTTAACAATTCCATTTTCGCAATCACAGAAATTGATTGATGCGTGAATAGCCTTGATAGTTGTAATAGTGGCGTTTTACCTATGCAGTCGAGAATATTTTCATGGATCATGGTAGATCTTCTCAGGTTTTTATGTAACGTGAATGATAATGATTATTAATTTAATTATTATTACCAATTGTGACATGATTGTTGCGCTTTGTAACGGAAAAGAGGAGTGGCTTATAGGAATTTTCACTAATTTTTTTTGTGTAATTATTTGAATCGTAATATTTATATTTTATTGAGTGATGAATTAATAAATGTTTTAAATATAAGTAGATAGGCAATAAATTACTTTTCACCTATAAAAAATAATTTAATAAGCATACATTTTTGCAAATCAAAACTTGTGACTGAATTACTTTAAAAACTAAATTGGAATATATGTGCTGACTAACCTATTTATGCAGCCTACATTTTGTAGAATTTATGATCCTATTGAATGCTTACAAAAACAGCAATATTCGAAGCTTTGTTTAAAATGTTAAGGATGATTGAATGAAATTGATTAAGTGGCAGTTATTGATATGAAAATGTCTGAAAATGATAAGTTTAGATGGATATGATCAATTCTATAAGCGCTATATTCTCAATGGATTAATTTAGTCCAGAAAATATAGTAATGCGTGTTTCGCATTTTGTCTTATGGGTCTTTCAAGCTGTCTTTTTTATAAAAGACAGCTTTTTTTATTTAGGGAGTACTAGATAAAACTAAGCTGTTTTGCTTTTTCATAAGCCTCAAGATTAATACATTGAGCTCCCAAGCTTGTGATTTTTGCTTGGTCGAGTTGAAGTTCATCCCACTTTTGCATTTGCTCGAGTAGCCAATAAAAGTCTTCTACTTTTGGAAGTGCACTTTCTTTTACCAAATGACGGACAATATCCTGAATCATATAGTATTTGTCGACATGCACTTCTTCTGAGCAATGAAAACGAACAATTCCAAACTCAACCAATAACTTTAAAATTGGAGCAAAGTCGTGTAACTCGCCCAATTCTTGCTGAGCTTTCATAATTGCAGCGGTAAGTGCAACTAACGTTTCTGGATGCAGCTCAGCCCATTCCTGCGTTACAGCTAAAACCTTGTCAGCCACAGGTGGAATAATGTTTTGGCTTGAGCAAATCATTTTACTTAAACCAAGAAGCTCACCTTGAGTATTCCACGGTTCGCCCACACAAAAACCATCAATCACATGTTTATCGAGTGCTTCAACCATATAAGGTGGTGGTAATGTTTTTAACTGAATCAATTGAGCGAGTTCTGGACTTGCTAAAGCTAACCATTCTCTCAAACAATAATGATGAATGGAGTGCTTAAACACATGTGCTAAAGAGAGGGAGTGACCTTGTTCAAGATAGCTCGTCACTTTTTGAGCCGTTATTTGAGCCGTATCATTTTCTTGAATTGCCAGTTGATGAGTAAGCTTTTGACTTAAGCTAATGAAAGCACGATTTTCACTTAAAACCAGTGAAGTTTGTAGAGGCGTACCAATTTGATCTGCACCTACAGCGGCCGCAGGTAACATTGCAGATAAGCAGTGGGCTGCATCTAATAACCCAAAAGCAAGACGGTCGCGCAGGCTTGCCCAAGAAGCTTCTTTAACTAAAGTGACATCTAAACCTACTTCTTCAAAGAAACCTCTTTGTTTAGCCCAAAGTAGTGCAAGACAATCAAGCAAAGGAATATAGCCGAGTTGTAATTGAGTCTTTTCTAGTTTGCTCATTTATTCATCCTTTAGTGGATTGCCAAGTAATTTTTGAGCGTCAAGTAAACGCCGTGCCATTTCTCCAATCGTAATCCGGTGGCTCATCGCATTTTTTCTAAGAAGCTGGAATGCAGTTTCTTCAGGTAGGCCATGCAGTTGCATCAGTAAAACTTTGGCTTTTTCAACATCCTTACGGTCGGCAAGTTTGGTTTGAGCTTCTTTTAAATCACCTTCAAGTTTTTTGTGCTTTTTATATTGCTCAATTGAGATTTCTAAAATGGTATGTAAGCGGGCAGGATCAATTCCATCGACAATATAAGCAGTTACTCCCGCATCTATGGCTTGTTTGATTGTGTCTTTATCTGAATTTTTGGTGAATAGAACGGTTGGTAGGTCATAGCTACTGACACAGCTTTCTATAATGTCGCGGTGTGGATGGTCCATATCAAGCAAGATCACATCAGCTTGTAAATGTTCCAGACGAAAGATATTCAAGTGGTCCAAAGTAAGGCAAGCGACCACTTCAAAATCATTTTCAAGCAAACTTTTTCTTATATAGTCGGCTCGCGCATGATCATCATCAATAAGGGCTATTTTGAGTTTTGGCATAAGTTCAGAAAATCAGGCTAAGAAAATGCGCCAATTCGACGCGTTTTTGTTATCAATTTTAAAGCAAGATTAGTGCCATCGAAAACTAAAGAAAAAATCGGGCTTTAACGATAAATTAGCATGCTTAATGACGCTACTGATCAATCTTGGTGCAAAAATACGATTCATTTTGTAGCAAGACGTATTTTTATTTAAACCATATAAATGTGCAGTGATAGAGCGAGCAAAATAAGGC
The DNA here is from genome assembly GCF_023920705.1 of Acinetobacter sp. XS-4. Lineage (NCBI taxonomy): Bacteria > Pseudomonadati > Pseudomonadota > Gammaproteobacteria > Moraxellales > Moraxellaceae > Acinetobacter > Acinetobacter sp. XS-4. The sequence continues at coordinate 1,557,684 of NZ_CP094657.1, forward strand.
TTTATTCTTTACCTACATATTAAAAAGTTATATCTATATGAAATTAAATATAAAAAATATTATTAGCTTAAGCTTTTTAAATGTTGGCATGCAAAATGCTTACTTAATTACAGGTCGAAGACGACCATGAGTTTTTAAAGACGGCCAACGATGTCCGTTCTGATCGAGTTTGTGAGTGCAACCGTACACACAAAGAAGTTACGTTCAGTCGGAGTGAAGGTCATGTCTTTATTTTTATTGCATAAAAAAGTTACATCTGAATTATTTAAGTTTTCAGTTCCAGCGATGCGAGCCTTCTCTATGAGGGGGCTCGCTTTTTTTATTTCTTTTTATGACTTTGCTGTGCATTGGGTGTCATCAACGAGTGAAAAAAATTGGTTTCAAGCAGTTAGATGCCTTGTGAGCTTAATTCGCTTCTCGATAGAGCACAAAGCAAAAGAACAACGTCTATTTGAGAATGGAATAACGCAGCTTAAAAGCAACGTGATTTGAGGAGAAACACTATGAAATTGGTAATGATTGGTCATGGTATGGTGGGCCACAAATTCATCGAAGCCATTTTAGAAAAAGCAGATGATGAACTAGAAATCACTATCCTCGCGGAAGAACCTCGTATCGCGTATGACCGCGTACATTTGACAGAATATTTTTCAGGGAAGTCAGCAAAAGATTTATCTTTGGCACGTTTTGACTTTGCTGATGCTCATGGCATTGACTTACGTCTTAATACAAAAGCAACTGCAATTGATACCGCGGCACAAACAGTCACAACCAACCATGGTGATGTCATTAGCTATGACAAATTGGTGTTGGCAACGGGTTCGTATGCATTCGTTCCGCCAATTCCGGGGAATGACCGTGAAAATTGTTTTGTTTACCGTACCATTGAAGACTTAGATGCCATTCGTGCAGCGAGTTTAAATGCAAAAACAGGTGTTGTGATTGGCGGTGGTTTACTCGGTCTTGAAGCAGCGAAAGCCTTACGTGACCTAGAATTAGAAACACATGTTGTTGAATTTGCACCACGTTTAATGGCAGTTCAAATTGATGACTTGGGTGGTAAGGTTTTACGTCGCAAAATTGAAGATCTTGGCGTAAAAGTTCATACACAAAAAGCGACTCAATCTATTGAATGTGGTGACAGCACAACGCATGTGATGAAGTTTGCTGATGGTAGCGAGCTTGAAGCTGATGTGATTTTATTCTCTGCGGGTATTCGTCCTCGTGATGAGCTTGCACGTAATAGTGGTCTTGCGATTGGTGAGCGCGGCGGTATCGTCATTAATGATTACTGCCAAACTTCAGACAAGAACGTTTATGCCATTGGTGAATGTGCGCTTTGGCAAAACAAAATTTATGGTTTGGTTGCACCAGGCTATGACATGGCGCGTATTGCAGCAAAACACATTTCAGATGAAGAATGTAACTGCTTTGCTGGCGCGGACATGAGCACCAAGTTGAAATTAATGGGGGTGGACGTTGCTTCTGTTGGTGATGCTCATGCTATGACCCCTGGTGCATTAAGCTATTTCTATGCAGATGAGCATGCACTGGTTTATAAAAAGATTGTTGTAGATGCGGACAAAACCAAATTGCTTGGTGCAGTTTTGGTTGGCGATGCAACAGAATACAGCGACCTTTTACAAATGATGTTAAACGGTCTGGCTTTACCGGAAGTGCCTGAAAGCTTGATCATGCCGGGCTTTGAACAGTCGGCAGGAAAATCTGGTGGTAGCGGTGTAGATTTACTGCCGGACAGCGCAACGATTTGTTCATGTAACAACGTATCAAAAGCGGACATCTGCCAAGCAATTAGCGATGGTTCGACCTCTTTAGGTGCATTAAAGAAATGCACCAAAGCAGCAACCGCATGTGGTGGCTGTGCACCATTAGTGACTCAAGTTTTAAAGTCAGAGTTACAACGTCAAGGTGTGACTGTAAATAACCACATTTGTGAACACTTCCCGTACTCGCGTCAAGAGCTACATCACTTGGTTCGTGTCAATGAAATCAAAACTTTTGATGACTTGATTCACCAACACGGACATGGTTTGGGTTGTGATATCTGTAAACCGACTGCGGCAAATATCTTGGCTTCTTGCTGGAACGATTTCGTACTTGAACCAAGTCATGCAGGTCTGCAAGACAGTAATGACTACTACTTGGGGAATATCCAAAAAGATGGTTCTTACTCAGTTGTACCGCGTATGGCTGGCGGTGAAGTGACTCCAGATGGTTTGATTGCTATTGGTCAAATCGCGAAGAAATATAATCTGTATACCAAAATTACTGGCGGTCAACGCGTTGACATGTTCGGTGCACAAGTTCATGAGCTTCCATTCATTTGGGAAGAGTTAAATGCTGCAGGTTTTGAGTCTGGCCATGCTTACGGTAAATCTTTGCGTACTGTGAAGTCTTGTGTAGGTAGCACATGGTGTCGTTACGGTGTAGATAACTCGGTTGGTTTAGCGATTGAGCTTGAAAATCGCTACAAGGGTTTGCGCTCACCACATAAATTAAAAATGGCTGTGTCTGGTTGTACACGTGAGTGTGCTGAAGCACAAGGTAAAGATGTGGGTATTATCGCGACTGAAAAAGGTTGGAACCTTTATGTTTGTGGTAACGGTGGTATGAAACCACGCCATGCGGAGTTACTTGCCTCTGACCTCGATAAAGCAACGCTCATTCGTTATATCGACCGTTTCTATATGTTCTACATTCAAACCGCAGACCGTTTACAACGTACGAGCGTATGGCGCGACAACATGGAAGGTGGTCTAGATTACCTTAAATCTGTGGTTGTTGATGATTCTCTTGGTTTAGCTGCTGAGCTTGAGCGCCGTATGGAACACATCATTGGAACATACCAAGACGAATGGCGTACTGCGGTAGAAAATCCTGAAGTTCGTAAGCGCTTCCAGACTTATATCAATGCAGGCGCAAGTGAGCAGGCCGATCCACACATTCAATTTACAACTGAACGCGGTCAAATCCGTCCATTATCAGATGTTGAGCGTTCAGAAGACCGTATTCCAATGGTTGAAGCATAAGCAGGAGAATTTCTATGAATATTGTACAAGACAAAAATATGCTTCCTGATGGTCAATGGATTGATGTGTGTGCACTTGATGACTTAATTCCCAACACTGGCGCAGGTGCGCTAGTGGATGGTCAAGCAGTGGCTATCTTCCGTGTGGGACATGAAAAACGTGTTTATGTGCTCAGCAATAAAGATCCGTTTAGCCAAGCCAATGTCATGAGCCGAGGAATTATTGGTGATTTACAAGGCGAACGTGTTATTGCATCACCAATCTATAAACAACATTTCAGCTTAGCAACGGGGCGCTGTTTAGAAGATAAAGACCAAAAACTTTCAGTTTATCCAAGCAAAATTGTTGATGGCCGTGTTTTTGTTAACCCTGTGCCGCAAAAAACTTATATTACCAATACAGGTGTATCTCAAGACAAACTTAAACTGGTACTGATTGGTAATGGTTTAGCAGGAATGCGTTGCCTAGAAGATTTACTTGATATGGCCCCAGACCGTTATGAAGTCACGGTAATTGGTGAAGAACCTTGGGGTAACTATAACCGTATCATGTTATCTCCGGTTTTATCGGGTGAAAAAACCATTGAAGATATTATGTTGCACCCGCCAAAGTGGTATAGCGATAAAGGCATTAAATTTATTGCAGGCGATAAAGCGGTAAAAATTGATCGTCCTCGTAAAGTGGTTTACACCGAAAAAGAGCAAACAGTTGATTATGATCGTTTGATTTTGGCAACAGGTTCGGCTCCGTTTATTCCACCAGTTCAAGGTGTTGACTTAAAAGGTGTCTTAACTTTCCGTGATATTTATGACGTTAACACCATGATTGAGTACTGCGGTTCAAAAACCAATGCAGTCGTGATTGGTGGTGGTTTACTCGGTTTAGAAGCAGCCTACGGTTTAAAACAACGCGGTATGAATGTGACAGTATTGCATTTGATGGACCGTATTATGGAGCGTCAACTTGACAGCCGTGCGAGCCAGTTACTGCGCCATAGCATTGATCAAAAAGGTATTAATATTATTACCGAAGCTAATACAGAAGCGTTAATTGGTGATGAAAACGGTCATGTGAAGCAAATACGCTTGAAAGATGGCACTGTTTTAGACGCTGACCTTGTGGTCTTTGCAGTGGGTATTCGTCCAAATATTAGCTTGGCACAAAGTGCGGGTTTACGTTGTAACCGTGGTGTGTTGGTCAATGACACCATGCAAACGTTTGACCCAAGTATTTATGCCGTAGGTGAGTGTATTGAACATCGCGGTCAAACTTTCGGCTTGGTTGAACCATTATGGGGTCAAGCATTTATTTGTGCGACACATTTGGCAGAACACGGCAGCTTAACTTTTAAAGCACCGACTGTACCGACTCAGTTAAAAGTAAGTGGTGTCGATGTATTCTCTGCGGGTAATTTTGAGCCTAAAGATGATTATGAAGACATTATCTTGAATGATGAAAAACGTCATATCTATAAACGTATTATTATCCAAAGTGATCGAGTGATTGGCGCAGTTTTATTTGGCGATACTGAAGATGGCATGTGGTATGCAGAGTTAATTGCAGATCAAACCCCAGTCTCATCATTTAGAAATAAACTGCTATTTGGTCGAGATTTTGCATTAAAAAATGCAGGCTAAATAGGGAAAGGAGCAGTTATGAATAGTATTCCAAGCGTTGAAATCGATAGCTCCGACCATGTTGCAACAACTATAACCAAAACAACATGTCCATATTGTGGGGTAGGATGCGGTGTTAGCGTAAACGTCCAACAAAAACCTCAAGGACCTCTGGTAGAAGTTGAGGGGGATGCTGAGCATCCTTCCAACTTTGGACGTTTATGTATTAAAGGTAGCCGACTTGCGGATACTTTGGGGTTAGAAACACGTGCTTTACAACCAATGATGGGACGAAAAGCTGATCGGGTAGTAACCACATGGGATGCGGCAATCAATAAGATTGCTGATAAATTCCAATCTTGTATCGATCAATATGGTCGTGACAGCATTGCATTTTATGTTTCAGGTCAGCTTTTGACTGAAGATTATTATGTGGTGAACAAGTTTGTAAAAGGTTATTTGGGTACTGCAAATATCGACACCAATTCACGCCTTTGCATGTCATCTGCGGTTGCGGGTCATAAACGTAGCTTTGGTGAAGATATTGTTCCTGCAAGTTATGAAGATTTTGAACATGCAGATATGGTGGTATTAGTCGGTTCTAATACCGCATGGTGCCATCCTGTGCTTTATCAACGGATCATGCAGGCTAAAAGCCAAAATCCAGATATGTTTGTTGTGGTGATTGACCCACGTTTTACCAGTACTTGTGAGCAAGCTGATTTACATTTACCGATTTTACCGGGTCAAGATGTCGCTTTATTTAATGGCTTATTTCAATATTTATATCGAAATGGTCATGCTGATCAGGCTTTTGTAGATGCTTATACCGAAGGTCTTGAAGAGGTCTTGGCAAGCAGTCAGCAAGAAACTGATGTTGAATATGTGGCAAAACGTAGTGGTATTTCTTTAGACAAATTACAGCAGTTTTTTGAAAAATTCGCTCAAACTGAAAAAGTAATCACCCTATTTTCAATGGGAGTGAATCAATCAAGTCAGGGTGTAAATAAAGCCAATAGCATTATTAACTGTCATTTACTGACTGGAAAAATTGGTAAGCTCGGCGCTGCACCATTTTCGATGACAGGTCAGCCAAATGCGATGGGTGGTCGAGAAGTGGGTGGCTTAGCCAATATGCTGGCTGCGCATATGGATCTGGATAATCCACTACATCAAAAAGTAGTACAAACCTTTTGGGATAGTCCATTTATTGCGACTCAAGCTGGCTTAAAAGCGGTTGATTTGTTCCGTGCCGTTGAAGCTGGAAAAATTAAAGCCATTTGGATTATGGCGACAAATCCAGTCGTGAGTTTGCCAGATGCCGATCAAGTTAAACGGGCATTAGAGAAATGTGAGTTAGTTGTCGTGTCAGATATCTGCGCAGATACGGACACTACTGCTTATGCTGATGTTTTGCTTCCCGCTTTAGGTTGGGGCGAAAAAGATGGAACTGTTACTAACTCTGAGCGTCGTATTTCACGTCAACGCGCATTTTTACCTGCACCGGGTGAAGCAAAAGCAGACTGGTGGTCTGTTAGCCAAGTCGCGAAAAAATTAGGCTTTAATGGTTTTGACTTCGCGAGTGCAAGTGACATCTTTAATGAGCATGCAGCTTTATCAGCACAAGATAATGCAGACATAAATACTCGTGCAGAAAGTAATAATTTCCGTTATTTTAACTTGAAAGGGTTAATGAATCTGAGCACTGCTGAGTACGATGCTCTGCAACCAATTCAATGGCCCGTGTGGAATAAAAACCAAAATGCTAAAGCCGTTCAACAACTGTTTGGCAAAGGGCAGTTTAGTCATAAAAATGCCAAGGCGAAATTGATTCCGACGGTTGCAATTGACCCGGTTCATGCGGTTTCAGAAGACTATCCACTCATTTTGAACACTGGACGTATTCGTGACCAATGGCACACCATGACGCGTACGGGTTTGTCACCAAATTTAACCAGTCACCGCGCTGAACCATTTTGCGAGATTCATCCGAGTGATGCCTTAAAGTTTGGTGTACGTGATCAAGGCTTAGTAGAAGTTCGTTCGAAATGGGGTAGTTGTGTACTACGCGTGACATTCTCGTCGGGTGTGCGTCGTGGGCAAATTTTTGCGCCAATTCACTGGACTGAACAAGTTGCATCCGATGCTCGTATTGGTAAAGTCGTTAACCCAGAGGTCGATGCGATCTCAGGTGAACCTGAGTTCAAACATACACCTGTCACGATTCAACCATTCTATACCACTTGGCAAGGTGTGCTTTATGTACGTGAAGGATATGATTCACATATTCAAGAATCGCTACATCATTGTGCATGGTGGACTAAGGTCAAAATGGTTAAAACCAACCGTTATGAACTCGCAGATCGTCAAACTTTTCATGACACTCAAAAAAACTTAAAAAGCTTCTTGCCGTTTGCAGATGAAACTTTTGAGTGGTTGAGTATTGAAGATATTTCATCACAATTAAGTCATAGTATTATTTTGAAAGAAGGCGTGGTGATTGCTAGTTTATATATTGCTCCGTCAGATCTATTGCCAGACCGTGATTGGGTAGCAAGTCTATTTAAACGCGAGCGTTTAAGTGCTTTACATCGAAAAGCATTACTGGCTGGCATGCCAATGTCTGCTACAAATAATGACGGACCTTTAGTCTGTAGTTGTTTTAAAGTAGGTAAGAATAAAATTATAGACGCAATTAAAACTCAAAATATAACTCATGAAAAACAAGTGACAGCTTGTTTAAAAGCAGGTGGTAACTGTGGTTCATGTTTACCTGAAATCCGTGGCCTGATTAAAGCTTGCCAACAGGAGGTGGAAGTGTGAATAAGGGATATCCCGTAACTGATCTGGTCATTCTGGCGGGTGGACAAGCCCGTCGTATGAATGGTTTAAATAAGTTGTTGCAGCAATTTGATGGTGAACCCCAACTTCTTAAAATTCATCAAAAATTAAAACCATCTGTGTCTAAAATTTGGGTCAATAGTCATCGTGACTATTCAATCTATCAAAGTATTGTGCCAGATATTAAATGTTTTCAAGATGATGCTTCTGGCTTTTTCGGCCCGCTTATGGGAATGAAAAGTGCGTGGTCTCATGTAGAAGCAGATTATGTTTTATTTATTCCTTGTGATGTGACGTATGTGCCGACACAAGTCGTTGCCAAATTACACAGTGCACTTCGGAAAAATAAACAGGCTCAAGCAGCTTATGTTTCAATTAATGGAGATTCGTTGTATCCATTTTGCTTATTAAAACGTGAAAGCCTAATCACCGTAACAGAGCAAATTGAAAAACAACGATTAAGTTTGAAAGAGTGCTTTAAGCTTTTACATGCACAAGTCGCTATATTTCAAAAACAGAATCTTTTTTTTCATAGCATTAATTCATTGGATGAGCTTCAGCAATACAAACAAATCAATGCCTTTAAAGAGATATTTACAGCAAGTTAAAAATTAGATTGATGACCTAAACAAATTTTTAAATGATGTGTTCTTGACTATTGATTATATAAGTTCTATTTTGGAACTTGTTGTTTTAGTTCCATCCATATGCATAAAAATAAAGGGAGTCAATCGGAATGGTCGAAGTGCTGAAGCAAAACAAAACGGATGTGACCGCATGTATTTTGTGTTCTAGAAACTGCGGTTTAAGTGTCGAAATTAAAGATAATCAGTTTGTCAAAATTAAAGGTAATCCTGAGCATCCATTTTCACAGGGCTACATTTGCCAAAAAGCTGCCAGATTACAACACTATCAACAACATGCAGACCGTTTGACTACACCTTTAAAACGCCAGCCAGATGGTTCATTTCAAGAAGTGAGCTGGGATGTGGCCATACAAGAAATAGCTGATCGATTAGTACAGATTAGAGATAATTTTGGTGGGACGGCTTTTGCTTCTGTTGGGGGAGGTGGTCAAGGTAATCATCTAGGTGCAGCATATGGCCGACAACTCTTACTGGCCATGAAAAGTTATTATTCTTACAACTCTCTTGCTCAAGAAAAAACGGGTGATTTTTGGCTCAATGGACGTTTGTTCGGTAGTCAGGCATGCCATACGACAGAAGATGTGGAGTATGCAGACTATGTTCTTTTTATTGGGACAAATCCTTTTCAGGCCCATGGCATTCCCAACGCGCGAGATACGCTAAAACATATTAAGAAAGATCCGAATCGAACCATGGTGGTGTTTGACCCGCGAGTTACCGAAACAGCCAAACAAGCAGATATTCATGTACAGCTAAAACCCGGAACAGATGCTTTTTTAATGTCGGCGATGATTGCAATCATTATTAAAGAAAAGCTTTATGATGTAGCGTTTATTGAGCAGCATACACAAGGTTTTGAAGATGTAAAAACAGCATTTAGTCGTGTGCCGATTGAAGACTATATTGCCAAAGCAGATGTTCCGGTCGATTTGATTTACCAAGTGGTTCGAGATTTTGCTAAAGCTAAAAGAGGCTGTGTACGTATTGATTTAGGTATTCAGCATACTTTAAACACGACATTAAACGGATATTTAGAAAAACTACTGTACTTAGTGACTGGAAACTTTGGAAAGCAGGGCACCAATAATTTGCATACCATGTTTATTCCAATCTTAAGCGATACAGATGAAAGAAAGCCGAAATATAGACGTAGTGTTTACCATAAAATGTTCCCAATTTCCGGGTTCTTCCCGCCTAATATTTTACCCGATGAAATCTTAAAAGCAGGGGAAAAACGAATCCGTGCTGTGTTTGTAGATAGCTGTAATCCACTATTAACCTATCCCGATACACCAGCTTACGAAAAAGCGTTTAAAGCATTGGATTTATTGGTTGTGGTCGATATTGCCATGACAGAAACCGCGAGGTTGGCAGATTATATTTTGCCAGCACACACCCAGTTTGAAAAATGGGAATTTACAGGTTTTAACTTGGAATTTCCTAAAAATGGTTTTCACTTAAGACATCCTGTATTAGCTGCTCAAGCCAATACTTTGCCGGAAGCAGAAATTTATACACGATTACTTGAAGCCATGCAGGTAATTCCAAAAAGGTTTCCAATTTTAGAAAAAATAGCTTCAGTCGATTCGAAAAAAACAGCCTATTTACCTTACTTATCTGCATTAGGGCTTACTTTTGCGCGGCATAAAAAATATATCCCTTTTGCAGCCTCAATTCTCTATCGTACTTTAGGTAAACAGTTAGAAAAATCAGCAGGTTCGGTTGCTTTTTTATTGCCGCTGTCGATTCAATATGCTGTCTTACACACCAAAGCGGTGCGCCGTGCAGGTTACAAAGGTAACCCTTTAACATTGGGCGTTCGTTTATTCGAGCAAATTTTAAAGCAGCGATCAGGTGTCGTGTTATCAGAACATGAATATGATGAAATCTGGAAGTTGGTTGCTTATAAAGATAAGAAAGTACGTCTTGCTATTCCAGAGATGTTAACCGAGCTGGCAAGTTTAAAAAATCATCAGGTTAATGCAAAAGATTTTCCATTCATACTTTTATCAGGTGAACGACGTAGTTATAACGCCAATCAAATTTACCGTGATCCTGCTTGGCGAAAAGTAGATGCTGAAGGGGCCTTACGAATTCATCCTGAAGATGCAAGGCACCTAAATGTAGATGCAGGCGGTCAGCTTAAATGTATTTCACAACATGGAGAAATTCAGGTTACTGTAGATTTTGATGAAGGAATGCGAAAAGGTGTGGTATCACTTCCACATGGTTATGGCATGCGCTTTCAAGGTAGTGAACCAATTGGGCCACAATTAAATCGACTAATTTCCGCTGAACATTGTGATCCATTATCTAAAACGCCGTACCATAAATATGTACCCATCCGCTTAGAAAAGTGCTAGAAATAATGTAAGGCAAATAAGAGATTAATGCTGCACTAACTTTATACAGTTTTAAAATTACAGTTAAGTGGTGCAGCCAAAAGTCTATTAGAAAACCTAAGAAGTTATGGATGATAAATAGAATTGGAACAAATTTTGCATAAAGATCAGAGCACTATTGAAGAGCAATTTTCTATTTTAATTGCCCATAAAAAGTGCCAGCAATATTTGAACTGTTCTCGACACGAGTGCAAATGATGAAACAATATCACTCTGAAACTGCGCCAATGCTTCTGCAAGATCAATATGGGCGCATCAAGCGTAAGTTACGTATTTCGGTAACCGATCGCTGTAATTTTAAGTGTGTATATTGCATGCCTGAGCACCCTGAATGGTTAAATAAACAAGACTTGCTTAGTTTTGAGGCACTTTTTCAATTTTGCCGTTTTATGGTGCAACATGGTGTTGAAAGTATTCGTATTACGGGTGGTGAACCATTAATGCGTCAAGGCATTGTTCATTTTGTTCGTGATTTGCAAGCCTTAAAAGCATTAGGTTTAAAACGCATTTCAATGACCACCAATGGACATTATCTTGCCAAATACGCTCAGCAATTAAAAGATGCTGGGTTAGATGACCTAAATATTAGTTTAGATAGTCTTGATCCGATTCAATTCAAAGAACTTACCAAGAAAAAATTAGAACCAGTTCTTGGGGGTATTCAAGCTGCGAAAGATGCAGGACTACCTTTTAAGATAAACTGTGTGTTAATGAAAGACAAAAATGACGATCAAATCTTACCCATGGTGAGATGGTCAATCGCCAACCACATTCCGCTACGTTTTATTGAATTTATGCCACTTGATGGTGATGCACTCTGGTCAAATAAAGATGTGGTGAGTGAAGCTGAAATTTTACAGGCGTTGCAACAACATTATTCGGTACAGGTTGTTGAGCAACAACATGAGCCAGCGCGCCAATATTTGCTTAATAATAGCTATGCTCTCGGCATTATTTCTACCATTACTCATTCATTTTGCCACCAATGTGACCGCATACGACTAACGGCGCAAGGTGAGCTTTATAACTGTCTCTTTGCCCCGCAGGGTTTAAATATTAAGCCGCAGCTTCAAGCATTATCACGCGCACAGAACTCAACCGATCATGTGCTGTATAGTCAGCAATTGAAAGATCAGGTTATGCCGTATATCTGGAATAAAGCCAAAGGCTTTCATGCCTTACAACATCAACAAACCCGTAAAATCAGTATGCATATGCTTGGGGGATAAATGCAGCAATCTATCCAAATTAAAATCGAATCATTTGGTGCAATTGAAAAATTGCTTCCTCAGAATCTTTCGTTAGTTTGTCTCAACCCTATTTTAGTTAAAGATGTCTTAGATGAAATTGTTTCGTTGCATCCAGAATGTACACAGGCTATGGAAAAGTGTGCATGTGCTATTGGCGATAATGTCATAACGAGGCAATCTGCCTTAAGCCAGCCATGTACTTTGGTTTTATTATCACCAGTTGCAGGAGGATAAGCCATGCGAGATTTTGCACGTATACAAGAGCAGGCTTTAAGCCTAGATAGCTTTGATCCTATTGAATCATTTCCTGAATGCGGTGGAATCGATATTTTTATGGGAACGGTTCGCAATCATCATGAAGGTAAGGCTGTTCAGGCGCTAAAATATACCTCGTATAAACCGCTTTCTGAAAAAATGATACGTGAAATTGAACTGGAAATTGAGAAAAAGTATCAGGTATCTTATGTGCGGGTGGTTCATCGGATTGGATATCTAGATGTTGGCGAAACAGCAATCATTGCAATTGCTTATGCAGCCCATCGCCGTGAAGCTTTTCAAGCATGCGAAGAAGCGGTTGAGCGGGTAAAACATGAAGTGCCTGTTTTCAAAGAGGAGTTCTTTACAGATGGTACAAGTCACTATGTAGAAGGTTGCTGTATTCGTAAGGATGCACCGCAAGAACATAAGCATCACCATCATGCCGGCCATGAACACTCACACTGAAATAAGCAAGACTAGGATAAATAATGAAAAACGTAGGAATGAAGCCGGAAAGTTATCGTGTTGCTGAAGCGCAAGCAATTTTATATGCACCACCACACTGTATTGAGTTATTAAGACAAGGAAATACTGAAAAAGGGGATGCATTAAAAACCGCACGTGTTGCAGGAATTTTGGCAGCAAAACGAACTGATGAGCTGATTCCTTTGTGTCATCCACTGCCGATTTATCGTGCAGATGTTGAATATGAATTAGAACATGATTTTGTAAAGATTATTACCGTGGTCGAAACCATTGGTCCAACTGGCGTAGAAATGGAAGCCTTAACGGCTGCAAGTCTTGCAGGGTTAACCATTTATGACATGTTAAAACCGCATTGTGAACCAGAAGAGCTCTGGATGGATCAATGTAAATTGCTTAAGAAAAAAGGTGGAAAATCACACTTTAAGCGAGTTCTTCGTCAGCCTGTTTCGGCGGCTGTTATTGTGCTGTCCGATACCGTAGCTGCTGGTAGAAAGCCAGATACTGCTGGAAAATCTGTGGTTGAAACTTTAACCGAGGCAGGATTCGATCCGATTCACTACCAGATTTTGCCAGATGAAGCGGATACTTTAAAAAACTTAGTGCTTGAGTTGAGCAAATCATATGCTTGCATTATGACCGTCGGCGGTACTGGAATTGGTAAGCGTGATATTACGGTTGATACGCTAGAGCCACTTCTTGAGCGTAAGCTAGATGGTTTAATGGAAGCTGCGCGTTCATTTGGGCAAAAACGCACGCCATATGCTGCAATGTCGCGTGGAGTAGCTGGTTTTATCGACCGTTCTCTAGTGGTGACTTTACCGGGAAGCCGTGGTGGAGCAAGTGAATCAATGGCTGCTATTTTACCTGCATTAGTCCATATTTTTGATGTTTGCCGTGATTTACCACATCCGGGAGGCTATGAATAATGTCAGGTTGTGGTACAGAACGTGGATTAATCAGTGTAGATGAAGCAATTGCGCTGATTAGTAATAGACCTAAAAAGTTAGGCTCAATTCAGCAAATTTTACAAAATAGCCTAAGTAGATATCTTGCTAAAGAAATCTACTCAGAAATTAATTTGCCAAGTTTTTCTCAAAGTGCTGTAGATGGTTACGCGCTTTGTAGTCATGCACAAGATTTAAATAATCAAAAATTTCAGGTTACTGGCGAGATTCGTGCTGGAAGCGAGAGTCATGACATTCTGAGTGAGGGTCAGGCAGTTCGTATATTTACTGGTGGCAAAATTCCTGAAGGCACAACGCATGTTGCGAGGCAAGAAATAGTAGAGGTCGTTTCAGCACAAGAAATTTCGTTAACTGAACATATTCGCCCTCAAGCTGATATTCGTTTTACGGGCGAAGAAATCCAGAACGGACAACTACTTGCCCAAGTTGGACAGTTTCTAAATATTGGAAGTTTAGCCGCCTTAAGTATGGCAGGTGTACAAACGGTTGACGTTTATCGTGCACCTAAAGTCGCTGTTTTAGTCACGGGTGATGAAGTTGCCGAAAAAGCAGAAGATCTTGCAGAAGGCAAAATCTTTGATGCAAATGGTCCATTACTAAAAGCATGGTTTGAAGATTATGGCTTAGAGGTTGAACTCATTCATGTGGCAGATGAGGCAGAGCAAGTCACGTATTACTTTAATCAGTTAAAAGATAGTCATGATGTCATCATAACCACAGGTGGAGTGTCAGTAGGTGATTATGACTTTGTTCGACCATGTGCTTTTGAGGCTGGCTTTGAACAGGTCTTTTGGAAAGTAAAACAAAAGCCGGGTAAGCCACTCTTTTTTGCTGAATATTCTCACACCGAAAAAGATCATCGTTGTTATTTGTTGGGGTTACCGGGTAATCCGGCTGCGGTCTATGTATCAATGCAAGTTTACGGGAAAGCATTGCTCGACACTTTGCAGGGAAATCAAACAGGGCCAGAATGGTTTAGTGCAATTTTAGATCATGATTTAAAAGAAGATGCGCGTGAACGTTTTCTACGAATGCATGCTTATTTTGACAATGGACAACTTAAAGTTAAAAGTCTGGCAAAACAGCAATCACACATGCTCAGTAATTTAATGCAGGCCAATTGTCTGGTGCGAATTCCAGCAATTGTGAAACTAGAAGCAGACCATATATTGAAGGGTGTATTCATTTCAAATTAATGATGAGAAATGATAGATATAACTCACTATACAATTGGGTGAGTTATATTTGTTAAGTGAATTTATATAATAACTTTCTTTTTTTTATAATAAAAATTCTTTTATAAGATTGATAAGAAGTTATTTTTATAATGAATCTTGCATAAATCGTGTTAAGTGGTTTAGGGTATAAACAATAGGGCCGTTAGGCTAGGAAATATCGAGGAACGCATAAAGATGAAATGGGATGACATCGGTGATCAACCTTGTTCGGTTGCTCGTATGCTATCAGTGATTGGCGATCGATGGACGATGCTAATATTACGTAATGCTTTTATGGGAATACGCCGTTTTGACGATTTTCAAAAATCATTAGGCGTAACTCGTCATGTCCTTTCAGATCGTTTAAAGCGTTTGGTTGAATATGAAATTTTAGCCAAAGCTCCTTATTTTGATCGTCAAGAACGCTTTGAATATCGACTTACTGATAAGGGGTTTGAACTTTATCCGATTATTTTGTCTATGGCGAATTGGGCAGATAAATGGATGGATCAAGGTTTAGGTAAACCTTTAGAGTATCGTCATAAAACTTGTGGCCATAAATTTGAGCCAGTCATGGTATGTTCGGTTTGCCGTGAACCTTTACATGCAAAACAAGTTCAAGTTTCAGCTGGGCCAGGTTATTTTGCATATATTGAACAAAAACAGAAACAAGCTTAATTTTCCTTGTTACCCATTATGAAGACTCTGGTTGAATTGCATCAGCTAGAGTCTTATAAATGTAATCATGATTTGACTGTGTCACATTAAAACGTATGAATTGACCAGCATTGGAGGCTTGGCTAAATGCATTGCCTGGTGCAAGAATAACTTGATGGTTAATACAATATTTCGCAATTTTTGAAGCTTCAACACCCTCTGGTAAATGACACCAAACAAAAATTCCCGCTTGAGGCTTAATCCATGGCTTTATGCCCAAAGGTTCTAGTTTGGTAATGGTGTCGTGCATCGCTTTTGTTAAACGAACTTTTAGTAATTCTATATGTTTACGATAAGATCCATCAGTTAAAGCACTTAATAAAACTTCAGCAGACACGCCATTGTGAGAAAAGCTTGTGGCAATTTTTAGGTCAGTGAGCTGATCAATCCATTCTGGTTTCGCAATAATATAACCACAGCGAATAGATGCTGATAACGTTTTAGAAAAACTTCCAATAAAAATTACACGTGAAAGATTATCCAACGCAGCAAGCCGAGGAGCAGCGTTATATTCAAAATCTGAAAAAATATCATCTTCAACGACAATCAAATTAGATTGCTCAATAAGCTTTAATAATTGATGTGCCGTAGAAAGAGAAAGTACTGCTCCAGTTGGATTGTGAATTCCTGAGTTGGTGATATAAAGACGTGGATTATAAGTCTCAATTGCTTCTTTAAATGCCTCTAAGTCAGGGCCTGTTGGGGTGTAGGGAATACCAATAACTTTGACTTGATGGACTTTAAGTAATGCATGAAAGTTGAAATAACAAGGATCATCAATCAAAATGACATCATCGGGCTTTAGTAAAAATCGGCAAACCAAATCAATCGCTTGAGTTCCCGAATCAGTTAAAAGTACTTGGTTCAGATTCGCCTCAATACCTTTTGCTTGAGCACGCCTTGCCAGTAAATCGCGTAGAGCTGGTAATCCCAATGGTGTTGAATAACCCATTAAACAATCATCAGGGCTTTTCGCGGCCGTCCTTAAAGCTTTACGAATACTGTCTAATGGCATCCAGTCATCAGGTAGCCAACCGCAACCGGGCTTAAAAACATCTGCTTTAGCTTCCAAAGATTGACGTGAAATCCATAATGGATCGACTGAACGATCTAATTTAGGGCCTAATTCACTTAAAGAAAGAGGCGCGAGCGGGCCAACAATATAAAAACCAGATCCAGTTCTTGATTCGATCTTGCCTAAAGCAATTAATCTTTCATACGCTTCAACAACCGTTGAGACTGAAAAACCAAGATCATTTGCTAACTTACGAACAGAAGGCAAGCGTGCCCCCGGCAATAAAGATCGATTTTTTATTTGTTGTTCAATCTCTGAAATGACAATTTCAATTTTTGTTTTGTTCTGGTTCACGGGCTTAAAATCTCAACTGTACTGGCTGTTAATACATAACAGTTCTTTTAAATTGTACTGCTTTGTATCTGGTTTTATCACCTTAGCACAGCTTAAATTCTCCGTATAGTGACGGAGAAAATTATGAATAGGTTTATGAATGGCTGGGTGAATGGTTTTATTGGCGTGGCTATTTTTGCAGGGTCACTACCAGCAACACGTGTAGCGGTAATGGGGTTTGAACCCGGTTTTTTAACAGCAGCACGAGCTGCGATAGCTGGTATTTTAGGGCTTATTCTTATATTGGTTTTAAAACAAAAAAAGCCAGCCAAACAAGATTGGTGGCCTCTAGCCATTGTTGCTTTAGGGGTTGTGATCGGTTTTCCGTTGTTTACAGCACTTGCTCTACAGCACATGAATGCAGCTCATTCAATTGTCTTTGTTAGTCTTTTGCCACTTGCAACTGCAATATTTGCTGTACTCAGAGGTGGAGAAAAACCTAATCAATTTTTCTGGATATTTGCAGTTTTGGGAAGTGCTGTTGTTTTCGCCTATATGTTCTTCCTTTCTGGTGATACATCACTTGGAATAGGGGACTTTTATATGTTGATGGCAATTATTTTTTGTGGCTTTGGCTACGCAGAAGGTGGCGTACTTTCAAGAAAAATAGGCGGGTGGCAAGTCATTTGTTGGGCACTTATTTTGTCATTACCTTTTATGTTGTTACTTACTATTTTCTATATGCCAGCTTCATTCCAGAGTGTGTCTACATCAGCTCTAGTCGGTCTTATTTATGTGTCTTTGTTTAGTATGCTCATTGGCTTTTTCTTTTGGTACAAAGGACTGGCACAAGGCGGTATTGCTGCCATAAGCCAACTACAACTTTTACAGCCTTTAATGGGGCTTGCTATTGCAGCGGCTTTATTACACGAACATGTGAGCTGGTCAATGTTAGTGGTCACAGCAGCAACTATTTTATGTGTCGCTGCTGCTAAAAAGTTTACTTAACTTTATAAACAATTTGCTGGTTTAGGAACACCTGCCAAACGACTTAAATGACGGGCAACTAAACCAGTATTAAATTGTTGCTGTAAAACAGCGTTATTAATCTCTGGACTTACCGTTTTCATTAAAAACTTAATGAGAGGGCGGGTTGCTGGAGAGTGCCCAAACTGTTGATAAAACTGACGCACAGCAGCTAAAACTTCGAAATGCCATTCGGTTAATTCAATATCAAGTGACTTGGCAAGCTCTTGTGCAACTTCAGGATTCCAGATTGTATAATCAACCAAATGACCATCTTGGTCTAATTCTAAATTCATGAAACCAGCCTAAATATATTATTTAAAAGAAATACAGCGATTAAATGTTAAAACAAGATCTGCAAATTGATCATAGTCCAATACATTTATCTGAGCTAAAGTATCCGTATCGATTAAATCTTTTTCGATACTTAAGCATGAAACAGATTTAAACGGTTGAATCATTTCAGCTGAAAGCCGCGCAACAGAATCACCCATAAAAATAATCTGGTCACCTTCTTGATAAAGGTTACCTAATTCATCAATAACATTTGCTGTATTGTGATAAGCAGATTGCACGAGATAAAGTGTTGATGGATTCATTAAAATTACACCTTCATCTACCAATATAAGACATGGTCAAAAGACTGAATGAACTCATTATTCAACTGAATGAATTCGAGCTCTTGTTCTGTTTGCTGAACAAAAGGATTTTGCTGATTTTTGCTTTCAATAAGAATTGGGCTTAAGTCATAAAATTCAAAGCTTTCGACCATATTTGATGCGACTTTGAAAGCATGATGAAGTTGGCTAAAGCTTAAGTCATTTTGTAAAAGACTAAGCGCAGCATCTTTCAATAATACTTTGACTGGTGAGCCAAAGGTTGCTAAAACCATAGTAGCAGAGAGGCTTTCATTGATTTGCAGACTGGTTAAGTTGGCTTGGCTTAAAATGACGAGTACAGATTTCACACAATATACCTTTTAAAAGCAACAATCTAAGCAAACAAAGTAACTTAAAATTGAATAAGACGAGATGCTGACTGTACCGCATCAGCAAGTTCACCTAACCCGACCAGTTGAAAGTCTTTGGCAAGGTTGTGATGAGTAAGGTGATGGCGACTGGCATTTTCTGCATCGGTAATACCACGAGCGAGGGCAGCACTCACACATACAGGAAGTCGAATCGCAAGCTTTTGCCATTCATGCGTTAAATTACGCTGGTCGTCAGGAACCCATTGAAAATCATTAGCAACCTGCACGCCATCTTGGTAAAAGAATACACGAAAGTCTTCATTTTTACTTTTGAGTGCCTGAGCAAGTCCTAACGCATGCCAAGCATGAATGGAAGTAGGAGCAGAGGTAATTAGTAGTAATGTACTCATTGAGAATTCACTATGGTCATACGTCTAAATGGGCGTAGATGCATTAAGAGAAAGGTAAGTATACAATGATTTTAGTGACAGGTGGTTTAGGCTTTATCGGTTCACACATTGCTTTGAGTCTCATGGCTCAGGGTCAAGAAGTGGTCATTGTCGATAATTTGGCTAATTCGACCTTGCAAACGCTGGAACGCCTAGAGTTTATTTCTGGGATGTACGTTCCATTTGTTAAACTTGATGTACGTAATACACCAGCATTGAATAAGGTCTTCGAACAATATTCAATCGATGCGGTTATTCATACTGCTGGATTTAAATCAATTGAAGAATCTAATCTTAAACCTCTTGAATATTATAATGATAATGTAAGTTGCATCATGAGTTTACTACGTGCCATGCAACGCACAGGTGTTCGTCACTTTATTCATTTGTCTAGCCTTGCAGCTTATGGAAAATCTGGTCTGCAATTAAGCGAAACAGACGAATTCAACTATGCTTATCCTAACCCTTATATTAAGTCTCAACAGATGATTGAAGAAATTATCCGTGATACTTATAAAATTGATCATGAGTGGAAAATTGCGATCTTGCGCTTATCTAATATTGTAGGTGCATTTGAACATGGGGTGCTCGGAGAGTATGTCGCACAGCTCCCTAAAAATATTGTACCGCTTGCCATGCAAGTTGCAGCAATGCAACGTGATTTGATTGAATTACAAGATCAAGCTGAAACATCAGATCATACGACTGAACGTAGTTTTCTACACGTTTTAGATGTGTGTGAAGCTGTAACTGCAAGCTTACATTGGCTACGTGATCAAACACATTGTTGTGAGGCGTTTAATATTGCCCATGACCAAGTTCACTCTGTTCGTCAATTACTAGATGAAATTTCGCAAGTAACCCAAGCTGAAATTGCGACTCAACCTGCGATTTACAAACATGTTGAGTTAAGTCAAGTTGGGGCAGACATAACCAAAGCAAAAACATTATTGAACTGGACACCTAAGCGCCCGTTAAAACAAATGATTGAAGATGAATGGCGCTTTTATCAAAATACATTAAATGGAAGATAAGATAATGATTCTTATTTACAATAACGGAATGCTTGAGTACGATATTAGAAATTAACTAGCCAGAGCAAATACTTGCTTCAGCCCGTAAGTTCTTTAACCAGACAACTGAGGTTTCTATGCAAACACGAATTGAACATGACACTATGGGTGAGATTGAAGTTCCAAATGAAGCATTGTGGGGGGCACAGACTCAACGCAGCTTACAGAACTTTAAAATCGGGCAGGAACGATTACCCCGTGCCATGATTCGAGCAATGGGGCTGGTGAAAAAAGCTGCTGCGATAACTAATGCTGAACTTGAACAGTTACCGCAAGATTTGAGCCAATATATTGTGGGTGCAGCTGAAGAAGTAATTGATGGTAAATGGGATTCACAGTTTCCTTTAGTGGTCTGGCAGACAGGTTCTGGTACGCAAAGTAACATGAACTGTAATGAAGTGATTGCCAATATTGCCAACCAAAAATTAGGTCAAGTGTTGGGTGCACAAAAACCAGTACATCCAAATGATCATGTCAACCGTGCTCAATCAACGAACGATTCATTTCCAACTGCTATTCACGTGGCAGCAAGTTTGCAAATTAATGAATTACTTATTCCTGCCGTAGAGCAGCTTAAAGCGACTTTGCAAAAAAAATCAGATGAGTTTCAGTCTATTGTTAAAATTGGTCGTACCCATTTACAAGACGCAACTCCATTAACATTGGGTCAAGAATTTAGTGGTTATGTCTCTCAGCTTGAGCATGGATTAGTTCGGTTGCAACAGGCATTGACAGGTTTATATGAGTTACCATTGGGTGGTACTGCGGTAGGTACGGGGTTAAATGCACATCCTGATTATGCAGTGAAAGCAGCCGATCAACTTGCTTTGCTCACAGGCTTACCATTTGTGACTGCTCCAAACAAATTTGAAGCACTTGCAGGACGTGATGCTGCTGTTTTTGCTTCTGGTGCATTAAAAACGCTTGCAGTCAGTTTAAATAAAATTGCAAACGATATTCGTTGGTTGGCCAGTGGTCCACGTTGTGGTTTCGGTGAAATCCGCATTCCAGAAAATGAACCTGGTTCAAGCATTATGCCGGGTAAAGTAAACCCAACACAAAGTGAAGCAATGACCATGGTTGTTGCGCAAGTGCTTGGAAATGATACGACCATTAATGTGGCTGGTGCTTCAGGTAACTTTGAATTAAACGTATTTATGCCTGTGATTGCCTACAACTTATTGCAGTCTATTCAATTACTTGGTGATGCATGTAATAGTTTTAATGATCATTGTGCGGTAGGAATTGAACCTAATCAGGATAAAATTGATCACTTCTTACATAACTCTCTCATGTTGGTCACTGCTTTAAACCCAGTGATTGGTTATGAAAATTCTGCAAAAGTTGCCAAGACTGCCTACAAGGAAAATAAAACTTTGAAGCAGGTTGCTGTTGAGCTTGGTTTAGTTACAGCAGAACAATTTGATGAAGTGGTTAAACCTGAAAAAATGGTTTCACCAAATAGTAAATAATCTCTCCTAATGGGCTTTTTTCTTAGCAAATACTTCTGTAATATCCGTGAGTTGCTAAGTACAACAAAAGTCCTGAATGATCAGCGCAAAAAATCATAAGGGGAAGGCCTGCTTGAAAAAGTAGGCTTTTTTTATACCTTGAAATATAGATGTCATATCTAGACTTTATTTTTGCTACGTTATTTTATTTTAAGTTCAAATAAATGAAAAAGACTAAATCAATAGCTGTTTTAGCAGTAATAACTTGTGCCTTGTCGGGTTGTCTACAAATGTTTCCACCTACTGTAGCTGAGCTGAATCCAGGGGTTTATCAACTTCATGCTCAAAGTAATGCATTTGGTTCAAGAGAAGCTTTGAGGGCAAAGTTAATCGGTAAAGCAGAAGAAATATGTAAAGATAAGGGTTTTGATGAGTTGGATAGTAATAACAAAATCGTAAATCATCATACTGTCTATAATTCAGGAATGCTTATTCCAGTGAATACCAAAGCAGCCGTTTTGAAAGTTAAGTGTAAAGATTAATTTAAATAGTAGTTAAGTCATTCGAGACTTAATTTTGTTAGACATCTGGCAGTATAAAAAACTGACTAGATATCGACTAATGGCGGGGTTTTTTATTGTTAAGTATTTCTGTAATATCTGTATATAAGTTTAGCGCTGAATGATTAGTGTTAGAAATCAAAAGAAGGGGTGGATCTTTTTAAATAAGTATATATTTTTTGGTTTTAAACGTTTGAATTAATTTGTATTTGTATTTGTATTTGTATTTGTGGAGTTTGGGTGTTAATAAATTGGAAAATGACGGTATGTATCTTTCCAATTCTGGTTTTAAGCAACTTTTTCTTTTGGCTTATTTTTGGTTGGAAAGAGGAACCAGCTTTTTTTATTAATTAAGAAAAAACATAATTTTTTAGATGGAATTTAAACAGTGATGTATACAATTAGATATGTTCATCGGAACAATACTTACTATATCGCTTCGAATATCGAAGGAAATTTTATTATTCTTGAATCAATGGATTCAGAATTTCGTATGGGCCATCAAATTTCTTATGATGGTGAGAAGGTGTTTAACCTTACTTTGAATGATGAAACTGATGCAGTCATTAAATTAGAGAGTAATGAAAAAACAGCATACGAATACTTACTTTCAGTTAAATAAATTAGTTTTTTATGATGACTTATTTCTTTCAGAAATAGGTATGCTTAAAAGATATTTCATACAATAAAAGTTAAAAAGTTTTGTTTTTATTGAAAAAGCTATGGTATGGTTATTTACGCTTTAATTTTGGGCAGTTAAAACAAATGAACTGTTTATTAAATAAAATCACCACCACCACGACCTCTAAAGAAGGCTGTGTGTGATTTTTATTAAAGTGACTTAATAAGATAACTAAACCCAGCCAATAATGGCTGGGTTAATTTTTCTCTGTTCATTATTGGTTTTTGCAGAGAGAAATTATGGAAAACCTCAGTAGTAACTCAAAATCGGCTTTATTGGTCATTGATATGCAAAATGGCCTATTTAACGGCCAGTCTAAGCCGCATAATGCTCAACTCGTACTTTCAAATATTCTTAGCCTTATTGAATATTGCCGCTTGAATGAGAGACCAATTATCTTCATTCGGCATGTTGGTGAAAAAGGCACACCATTAGATCCAAGTGGGCCGAACACTCAACTGATTAAAGAGTTATCCGTTAATCTAAATGCGGATACAGTCATTGAAAAAATGTATCCTAGTGGCTTTAAAAATACTGTTTTAAAAGAAGTGTTAGAGAAGCTTGATGTTGATGAAATCATCATTACTGGGATGAAAACTGAGTATTGTATTGATACAACTGTTAGGGCTGCTTCTGAGTACGGATATAAATTGATATTAATTTCAGATGCACATACAACAACTGATTCAGCAGCTTTAAATGCTCAGCAAATAATTGAGCATCATAACGAAGTTTTAAGTAATGCTTTTGCTAAGTTAAAAACGGCAGAAGAGTTCATTTCTTAAATTTAATTTAGAAGTAAGCCGAACAATTTTATTCAAAAGTTTTATTAGTTGTCTCTATTAAGACATAACAGCCTCTGTTGAAGCATAGTGATTGGTAGGTTTTTAGCAGTAACAAGAATTGAATCTGTATCAACAAAAAGCTCTTTTGGGAGGGCTTTTTATCAAGACGGGATAAGTTTCACTAATTAATGGCGAATTAGCGTTGAATAAGCTGTCATAATTGTTAAAATGCCCACCTTGTCCTGTTTTTATTTTGCATTTATTTTGCGAGATTAAAGATAAAGTAATTGAAAACAGAAGCTTAGCTAAGGATTTTTGAATGCTCTCTATTTATTTAACAGATACCCAACAACATGTGCAATTTAATGATTATCCCGGTGATCAGCCTGTTAAGTTTCTGTTAAATCTTAAAAAGATTTTCCCAAGTACAGGTGACCTGTTATTGCCAGTTTTACCTGATGATAATGATCTAGAAAATGTAACATGGGAATCAACTTCAGAAGACTTTGATGTGTTTAAAAAGCTATTGGCTGGATGGGGTGTTATTGAACTTCGTTTAAATGCAATTACGGCTTATAAAGATAAAAACTTTGCGAATGAGTTAGTGAAACAAGCTCAAGCGAAACGTAAGAAAACAGCACAAAAAAATCATCAACTCTCTTTGGTTGCACTTGATTATATTTTTATGCACGAAGTTCACGCATTGATTGATGCGGAATTGGTCACTATTGGTGAGAAATTTTATTTACCAACCTTGCGTGAGCAATGGAAGGGTACAGTTTCAGACCCAGTGCTCAATGGAAAACTCTAATTAAACACAAAAGGTGAATTTACGAAAATTCACCTTTTTTATTTTTATAATTAAATTAATGATTTATAACTTAAGAATTGCTGGTACAAAAGTTTACAAGAAAAGAATGCGTTTTTTTTAAAGTGGCAGATACATTGCTTATATAAATACAAAATTATTGCGGGAGAGAGGTTCGAAAGAACCCGCCGAAGGAGCAACAAGCCCGGAAACTCTCAGGCAGAAGGACTGTAATAATTAAAAAATCTGGAGAGAAGCTTAGATTTATAAGAATTGAAAATAATAACTTATAAATTATAAACTCACCGAAGGGGAAGATCTAAACGTTAAAAGGTAACGTTGGGGTCGAAACTCTCAGGTACCAATGACAGATGGGCTGTACTGATGAAATGTTTTGCATTTCTGAGGAGTCTGTTATGCCACATGTTATTGTGATAGGTGCGGGAATCACAGGGGTTACCTCTGCCTATGAATTATCACAACTGGGTTATCAAGTCACAGTGATTGATCGACATCTATATCCTGCAATGGAAACATCATTTGCCAATGGAGGGCAATTATCGGCTTGTAATGCCGAAGTATGGAACCAAAAAGCCACTGTAGTTAAGGGCTTTAAATGGATGAGACAAAAAGATGCACCGCTATTGCTGAACCCTTCATTTAGTTTGCATAAGTATAGCTGGCTGGTTGAGTTTTTATCCCATATTAAACACTATGAAGCGAATACGATTGAGACGGTCCGATTGGCGTTACTCGCTCGTAAACGCTTGTTTGAAGTTGCAGAAAAAGAGCAGCTTCAGTTTGATTTGGAGAAACGTGGCATTCTTCATATGTATCATAGTAAGGCTGATTACGAGGTTGCTAAGCAAGTCAATGATGTCTTGAATAAAGGTAAATTGGAGCGTTATTCGGTTTCACCTGATGAAATGAAAACGATAGAGCCATCGTTAACCGGTGAATATTTTGGTGGTTATTACACACCAAGTGATGCAACGGGGGATATTCATAAATATTCAACCTCTTTGGCTGAAAAGACTAAACAATACGGTGTTGAGTATAAGTTCGGTCTGGAAGTTACAGATATTAAGTGTCATCCAGACAAAGTGATTGTAAGTTGTCAGCCAAGTGCAGAGCATCCTTATCTTGTTGAATCCGATAGCATCCAAATCGAAGGTGATGTGCTTGTAGTGTGCGGTGGTGTGGGAAGTTATCAACTCGCCGATATGATTGGAGAGAGAGTAAATGTCTACCCAGTAAAAGGTTATTCAATTACCGTGCAATTAAAAGATGAGCAAAGTGTAAAGAATGCACCGTGGGTCAGCTTACTAGACGAGAGTGCTAAAATTGTGACTTCTCGTTTAGGTAAAGATCGGTTGCGTGTGGCGGGAACTGCTGAATTTAATGGTTACAACCGCGATATACGGGCTGATCGTATTCAACCTTTAGTAAATTGGGTAAACCGTAACTTTGATATTTCAACTGAGCACGTGGTGCCTTGGGCTGGGCTAAGACCGATGATGCCTAATATGTTGCCTGTAGTGAAGCAATCTAAACAACCTCGTATTTTCTACAATACAGGACATGGGCACTTAGGGTGGACTTTGTCTGCGGCAACCGCAGTTTTAGTTGGTCAGGATATTGCTCAAAAATATCCGATCTAGAAAGTAAAAAGCCAGTGTTCAAACACTGGCTTTTATTTAACGTACTAATCATATAATCGGTAGATTCCGCTAAAACGCTCACAGCCTTTTTGCTGGGTTTTCACATTAAGTAATGCTTTTTGAAAATTAAACTGATATTTACAGTTATGTTCATTATCTAAAATTTCACTTTTTTGTTCAGGCGAACTATAGGCCATCAAAGAAATCGTTTGAGTTTCTTTGCGGTTATTTGGATTGCGATATGCTATTCCTTCAATCTTAATTTTATCTTTTGCGAGCTGATGGACTTGAATGTGAACAGGCTGTGTTGCTAGACGTCCATTTTCAAACTTAAGATAATGTTGGGTAAGCGTTTGCTTAAGTGATGCATAAAAATTTAGGTCATCAGTACGTAAGTCAAACTGTTGTTGAATGCATGTATTGCTCTTACATTGCTGAGTATGCTTAGACCATAACTTTTGTGTATCCTGTAAAAGCTGTAAGGGGGCATCAGTAACTAAATATGCAGAAAGATATTTATTATTGAGTTCCTTTCTCGATTCACCAAATTTTTTTGAGCAGATTTTAAGCTCAGCTCCAGAATTGGGGCAGTCTGTGGATTCTGCAAAGACAAGAGATGAACATAAACAACTCAGTGTCACGGCAAAACTTAATCTTTTCAATTGATTCATATCAGTATTAGACAGCATGATCGCTTATACTTTCAGTCTACTTTGCTAGGTGTACTATAGCGAAACAGAAAGGCTGAATACAAGATTTCTTAAGTTTTTATGGAAGGTAATAGTTATATGGTTGCTCAAATTCGCATTGGACAAGGAATGGATGTGCATGCCTTTGAAGAGGGGAACTTCGTTACATTGGCTGGCATTCAAATTCCACATACGCATGGCTTGAAAGCTCACTCTGATGGTGATGTTGTGCTCCATGCTTTGTGTGATGCTTTGTTAGGTACTTTGGCACTTGGAGATATAGGGCAACATTTTCCTGACACTGATCCAGAATTTAAGGGTGCGGACAGCCGAGTACTATTAAAGCATGTTTACCAGTTAATCTTAGACCGTGGTTATCAGTTGAATAATGCGGATATTACAGTGGCTTGTGAGCGTCCAAAATTAGCTAAACATAATTTGGAAATGCGTCAAAGCATTGCTGATGTTTTAAATGTAGATGTTAATCAAATCAGTATTAAAGCAACGACAACCGAAAAACTTGGGTTTACCGGTCGTCAAGAAGGTATTTTAGCTACAGCAACTGTTCTAGTCTCTCATCACACCAAGTGATCGGCTTGTTGTAAAGACTGCTGAAGCTCAAGAGTTGCCTTACGGCCTTGTAGCTGTAAGGTAATACTATGAATAAGCCCTGTCCAAGTTTCATTAGGCTCCCAAATTTCATGAAGTAAATCTTGGGAAGTGGGCATGTCCATATTCATATAAAACTGTCTATAAACATACATCAGGCAACTAGAGCGATCATTTTTAGTACAGTGAATCCAGACAATTTCATTCTGGACTAAATGATCAATAAGATCGAGTACCAATAAACATTGCTCAGCAGATGGAGTTTCCCAGCCAATTGGAATATGAATGTAATTTAAACCGAGGTCTAAACAAATACGATCTTCATTTTCAATATGATTTGGTGCGTTACTTAAAGCGAGATTAATGATTGTACTGCAACCATATTCTTTAATCAGTTTCAGTTGTTCAGCAGAAGGCTGTGCTGAACTAAATAAATGTTCATGAATAATTGAAAATGCGGGAATTTGAGATAATGATTGTTCAAGGGTAGTCATGATCGCACTCTACGAGAGTAGGCTTAGCTTATTGTGTAGAATGTTATACACGATTCTAGGGAATAGTTGAAATACAGCCTGCTTATATATTCGACAACGTTATCAAAACTTTAAAAATAATTAACTGGAAAAGTACAAGTTTTATAAAATAAAAAAAACAGCATCATAAAGATGCTGTTTTTTTCTAAATAATTAAAATTTTAGATTTTCATTCAATAAAAATTCGACTAAAGCTTTTTGAGCATGAAGACGATTTTCTGCTTCATCCCATACCACTGCATTTTTATGATCAAGCATAGTTTCAGAAATTTCTTCGCCACGATGAGCAGGTAAGCAGTGCATGAATAAACATTCAGGATGAGCAAGGCCCATTAATTTTTCATTGACTTGAAAAGCAGCAAAGGCTCTTTCACGAAGCTTCTGTTCTTCTTCTTGTCCCATGCTTGCCCATACATCTGTCACAATGAGGTCAGCATTTACAGCAGCATCTTCTGCATTGTCAAAAACTTCCACACAATGACCAAACTCTGCTAAAAATTCAGGTTTAGGTTCATATCCTTTCGGTGATGCAATTTTGAGTTTAAAGCCCATCATGTGTGCAGCTTCAATATATGAGTTACACATGTTGTTGCCATCACCAATCCAAGCAACAGTTTTGCCTTTGATGCTACCGCGGTGTTCATTATAAGTTTGTAAATCTGCAAGTAACTGGCAAGGATGATGATCATCTGTCAAACCGTTAATCACAGGAACTTTTGAATATGATGCAAAACGTTCAACAATGTCATGACCAAAAGTACGAATCATCACGATATCAAGCATACTTGAAATTACACGTGCTGAGTCTTCAATCGGTTCACCACGGCCTAATTGAGTGTCGCGAGGCGATAGGAATATTGCGCTACCACCAAATTGGTTAATGCCTGCTTCAAAAGAGATACGTGTGCGCGTGCTTGATTTCTCAAAAATCATTCCCAATACTTTACCAACAAAAGGTTGATATACCTTATTGCCATGCTGCATTTTTTTAAGCTCGCTTGCGCGTTCTAAAATGCGATTAAGTTCTAGAGTGGATAGATCACGTAAAGTCAGGAAATGTCTTAGAGCCATGTAGCTACTCCATAATAATTGCTATGAAATACAACAATTATCTGTTGTTGGCTGGGTGGATGTGGAAAAAAAGAAGTCTACTATACTATAAGGATTTTAAAATGCAAAAGAATTAGACTTTATGATGGCCTCTTAAGAAAATATCAACACAATAGTTAATATAATCAATTACTTCTTTCTCATCAGTCGGTAAAGGCATCCCCATAATTACACGCCATTCTATATCGCGTAAAATTCCAAAATACATTAACGAAGAATGATCGGGAGATGTGCAAAGAATTTCTTCAGCCTGATGGGAAATTAGAAGCGCCTGAGCAATTGTGTTTTGTATATTTTGAGCGCATTTTTCATATAGATATTTGCTCAAAGTTGCATTGCATTGTGTTTGTTCAATAATTAAACGTAAAAAAGCGATATGTTCAGGTTGAATAATATGATTATAAAAGCGAATGAGTGTTTGAATTAAATAGTTGCGTAAAGATGTTTGGGATGGTTGAAAGGGCATAGAAATATCTTTAAAGAACATTTCACGGCGATAGTCGCAAATTGCGGTGAATAAGCCATCTTTATTGCCAAAATATTTATAGATAGAAGCTTTTGAACCCCCAGCATGATTAACAATGTCATCAAGAGAAACGGCATCATATCCTTTATCCAGAAACAGCTCGGTCGCACTTAGCAATAGTGCTAAGCGACGTTCTATACCTCTGCGTGTTTGGGGTTTTTCACATACTGAATGATGTGACTCAAGGACTGAATCATGCATAAAATTTTATAACAACGGTTAACTTTGCTTGTTTAGTATAGCAAAACTATCTTTAAGGATGGTCATCACTATTTTTTTAGGTCATCTGCTGAACAGTAATCACGAAATTAAAAAAATAAATGAATAGAAAATATAAGTTTAGAGTGAGTTCTGAAAAGATTTAATGATGTAACTTGATGTTCATTTTTAAGTTTAATAAAAATAAAGCGGCTAGGAATGTCTTAGCCGCTTTTAATTTAAAGGATAAGTTTTTTAAGCTTCAGTTTGAGAAACCTTATGTTCATCTTCTTCATCATCGTCAGCAGATTCCATTCCAAGTTCTTTTAACTTGCGAGTTAAAGTATTGCGACCCCAACCCAGTAATTCTGCTGCATGACGTTTTCGTCCACGCGTTTGTTGTAAAGCTGCATTAATTAAGGTGCGTTCAAACATTGGCGTAGCGATATCTAAAATCTTCATTTCGCCATTCTTAAGCTTTTGAATTGCCCATTGATTTAGTAATTCATCCCAATGGTGTAAGGAAATGCGTTCAAATGAAGGGGCAGGTTGTCCAGAGTCGCTATTCTTTTGTAATGGAACCTGTTTGAGTTCGGAAGGTAAATCTTCTGGATAAACTTCACGTCCAGTAATCATTACAGTTAACCAGCGACACGTGTTCTCAAGTTGTCGAACGTTACCGGGCCATGGCAACTGTTGCATATAGTCTGTTGTCTCGGTACGTAAGATTTTTGGACTTACGCCAAGTTCTTTACCTGCACGTGCAAGAAAATGCTGAGCCAGCATTGGTATATCTTCACTGCGATGAGCAAGTTTAGGAATGTGAATACGAATTACATTTAAGCGGTGATATAAGTCTTCACGAAAGCGACCTTCATTTACCAGTTTTTCTAAATCCTGATGTGTTGCTGCCACAATTCGAACATCAACTTTAACTGGAATATGTCCGCCTACACGATAAAATTCACCGTCAGCGAGTACACGAAGGAGTCGAGTCTGTGTTTCAAATGGCATGTCACCAATTTCATCAAGGAATAGTGTTCCACCATTTGCTTGTTCAAAGCGACCTTGATGTTGAGTGTTTGCGCCTGTAAATGCACCTTTTTCATGACCAAATAACTCGGTTTCAATCAAGTCTTTTGGAATAGCCGCCATATTTAAAGCAATAAAAGGCTTAGCGCGGCGTGGAGAATGCTTGTGTAAGGCATGCGCAACTAGTTCTTTACCTGTACCTGATTCACCATTAATTAAAACGGTAATATGAGACTGAGATAAACGACCAATAGCACGGAAAACCTCCTGCATTGCTGGAGATTCGCCAATAATTTCTGTTGATTGAAGAGGTGAAGCTGTTTTTGTGGCTTCTTGTTGTTGTAGCTTGTTGATATGCAGGATTGCACGATTGACCAAGGCTAAAGCTTCATCAATATCAAATGGCTTCGGTAAATATTCAAAAGCGCCTGTTTGATAGCTTGAAACAGCAGACTCTAAATCAGAGTGTGCAGTCATAATAATGACAGGTAAATCGGGATGAGAGTTTTTGACTTTGGATAAGAAAGTTAAACCATCAATTCCAGGCATTCGAATGTCAGTTAGGATGACATCGGGAGCATCATGATGCAAACGTTCAAGCGCAGTTTGAGCTTCTTCAAAATTGGTAACGTCAAAACCTTCTTCTTTAAAGGTCTTTTCCAATACCCATCGCATGGCGCGATCATCATCAATAACCCATATTTTATTTCGCGACACGGTCTGACTCCCAAGGTAAATATAAGCTAAAAATAGTTTTTCCAGGAACAGATTGGCATTCAATCATTCCATTATGTTGATGCATAATATTCTGTGCAATACTCAGGCCAAGCCCAGTACCTTTTGCTCGTCCGGTAACCAATGGATAAAACACTGACTCTAAAATACTCTCAGGTATACCCGGCCCATTGTCCTCAATGTCAACTCGCACCGTAGATCGATTCAGCACACCATTGATTGTGACAAGGCGTTGTATGCGGGTACGTAGAATTAGTTCTGGTTCATGATCGATAAAGAATGCTTTGTTTTCTGTTATGGCTTGAATTGCATTTACACTAATGTTGAGCATGACTTGGATTAACTGATCGCGATCGGCATTCACATCGGGTAAAGACAAATCATAGTCACGTATAATTTTAATTTTTTTCTTTGTTTGGTTTGCAATAAGAGAGCGTACTCGTTCTAAAGGTTCGTGTACGTTAACATTTTCATAGCTTGGTAGTTGTCTAGAACCTAACATGGTGTCAGCCAAATTGGTTAAACGATCTACTTCATTAATGATGACATCGGTGAATTCCGCATAAGTCTTATCATTTAAACTGCGAGCGAGTAACTGGGTTGCTCCTCGGATACCTGCAAGTGGGTTTTTAATTTCATGTGCAACGCCGCGTACAAGCTGCCTAGCGACCTGATGTTGTTGAACCAGATTTTCTTCTTTTGAAATCTTTAACATGCGGTCAATTGGGTTGAGTTCGATCAACAATAATGGATGGTAGCTTTTACCTGCATTTAATTGAGAAACTGTGTAATCCACATGGAGGTCTTTAAAGTTGACATTAATGACAGCTTCTCGACGCGTATAAGGTTGTCCGGTTTTTATAGTGTTTAATAAAGCTTCATGTGTATTGAAAGTATCATCAGGGGCATGAAGTAAGTTTAAAACGGGCTGTCCTGAAGCACGGAGCAAACTAATATCAAATAGTGCTTCGCAGGCAGAATTTAAATAAAAAATATTCAAGTTACTATCGATTAATAAAATCGCAGTAGTTAAGTTGTCTACCAATAGGCGATAGTCGATAGGGTTGTGTTGATCCATTAGCGAATCGTTCCTGTCTTAAAATAGCGCAATGGCATCTTCATTGGTTATCGGATTTTCACCGTTATAGAACATGAACGATGCAAAATATACGCCAACTTTGTTTATGGGTTATTTTAAAGTTTTAAGGTACTTAAAAACGCGCTGAAATCGTTCTTTATATCTTTTGATCAAAACAAATAGCTTTAGCCAAGATAATAACATGATCTAAATTGGTGCAAAGATGAGTTTTGGTGCAAATGTTGGTTGTATTTTGGTGCATTACACAAAGAGTAGGCTTTCCACCTATGCTTGAGACAAGAAAAGACATACAATACGCGCATTCAAGTGGAGCGCAGATTCATGAAGACCCCCAAAGTCGGTTTTGTTTCTTTAGGTTGTCCTAAGGCATTGGTAGATTCTGAACGAATTTTAACTCAGTTAAAGACTGAAGGTTATCAAGTTGCATCAGATTATGATGGTGCTGATTTAGTAGTTGTTAATACCTGTGGTTTTATTGAATCTGCGGTACAAGAGTCGCTAGATGCAATTGGCGAGGCCATGAGTGAAAATGGTCGAGTAATCGTTACGGGATGCTTAGGTAAAGACGAAGATAAAATTCGTCAAATGCATCCGAACGTTTTAAAGGTTACTGGTGCGGCAGCTTATCAAGATGTGATGGAAGCTGTACATGAATATGTACCAGCACCACCTAAACATAATCCGTTTATTGATTTGGTTCCTGAACAAGGAATTCGCTTAACACCAAAGCATTATGCTTACTTAAAAATATCTGAAGGATGTAACCATCGTTGTACCTTCTGTATTATCCCAAGTATGCGTGGTGACTTGGTTTCTCGTCCAGTTGGTAGTGTATTGGAAGAAGCTGCGGCACTTAAAAGAGCCGGTGTTAAAGAAATCTTGGTTATTTCTCAAGATACATCAGCTTATGGTGTAGATACCAAGTACAAACTTGACTTCTGGAATGGTCAGCCTGTTAAGACAAAATTCTTCGACATGTGTGAAGCACTCGGCCAATTGGGTATCTGGGTGCGTTTACACTATGTTTATCCATATCCACATGTTGACGCAGTTATCGATTTAATGGCTCAAGGTAAAATCCTGCCATATCTTGATATTCCTTTCCAACATGCAAGCCCACGCGTTCTTAAATTAATGAAGCGTCCGGCACATAGTGAAAATACACTAGAAAAAATTAAGTTATGGCGTCAAAAATGCCCTGATCTTGTGATCCGTTCTACTTTTGTGGTTGGTTTTCCTGGCGAAACTGAAGAAGACTTCCAGATTTTGTTAGATTGGTTAGTCGAAGCTCAACTTGATCGTGTAGGCTGCTTTACCTATTCACCAGTAGAAGGCGCTACGGCAAATGATTTACCCGATCATGTGCCAGAAGAAATTAAGCAAGAGCGTTACGAGCGCTTTATGCAAGTGCAGCAGCAAATATCTGCTGCCAAATTACAAAAACGCATTGGTCAAACGATGACTGTATTAGTCGATGGTTTAGAAGACGAATATCCTGTTGCCGTTGCACGTTCTTATGCCGATGCTCCGGAAATTGACGGTAATGTGTTTGTAGAAGATATCGATAAGAACACTATTCAACCGGGCGATATATTGGAAGTCGAAATTACCGATGCAGATGAATACGATTTATTTGCAAAGTTAATTAAAATTAAATCGGTTTAATCGAAATATATTTAAAGAGCATTCAGTTTAAGAGGTTTTGGAGCAAAGTCATGGCGGAAACAATTAGCCCACGTTATTCACGTATTCTATTAAAATTATCTGGTGAGGCATTGTCAGGTAATAAAGATATGGGTATCGATGCCCAAGTTTTAGATCATATGTCACTTTCAATTGCACATTTGGTTGGTTTGGGTGTGCAAGTGGGTATCGTTGTGGGTGGCGGTAATTTGTACCGTGGTAGTCAGTTGCAAAAAGATGGCCTAGTTGGTCGTGTAACAGGCGATCAAATGGGTATGCTTGCAACTGTAATGAATGGCTTAGCTATGCGTGATGCTCTAGTTCGTCGTAACATCAGAACTCGTCTTATGTCTGCATTGCCAATTGGTACAGTGGTAGAGTCTTACTCAAGTCGTGATGCGATTCGTCATTTGAGTCAAGGTGAGGTTTGTGTTTTTGTTGCGGGTACAGGAAATCCATTTTTCACAACAGATACAGCAGCATGTCTACGCGGCATTGAAATTGAAGCGAATTTGATTTTAAAAGCGACTAAAGTTGATGGCGTTTATAATAAAGATCCAAGTAAATATGATGATGCTGTTAAATACGATCATTTAACTTTTGACCAAGTATTAGATGAAAAACTTGGTGTTATGGATTTGACTGCTATTTGCTTATGTCGTGACCATAACGTGCCATTGCAAGTTTTTGATATGAATAAATCAGGTGCGTTATTGTCAGTAGTAATGGGTGAAAAAGAAGGAACGCGCGTTACTAAGTAATGTACGTGTTACCGAAAGCTCTTTATACTAGCGCTAAATTAAATTTGTTAAATATATCTTTGAATAAATAAGTAAGGTAGATCATATGATTAACGATCTGAAAAAAGACGGCGAACAGCGTATGTCAAAAACTCTAGAGTCTTTAGAACTCGGGTTTGCTAAAGTTCGTACTGGCCGTGCACACCCATCAATCTTAAATGGTGTGATGGTTCCTTACTACGGTTCTGATGTGCCATTAAATCAAGTAGCAAACGTGGGTATTGAAGACTCTCGTACACTTATTGTTCAGCCATTTGAGCGTACAATGGTTTCAGCTATTGATAAGGCAATCCGTGAAAGTGATCTTGGTTTAAACCCGATTACAGCAGATGCAATTCGTGTACCTTTACCAGCATTAACTGAAGAAACACGTCGTGATATGCAAAAAGTTGCGCGTAACGAAGCTGAAAATGCAAAAGTTGCGATTCGTAATATTCGTCGTGATGTATTAGGTGATATCAAAGCATTGTTGAAAGAAAAAGAGATTTCTGAAGATGATGAACGCCGTGCAGGTGATGATATTCAGAAAATTACTGACAAATATGTTGCAGAAGTAGACAAGCGTCTTGCAGCGAAAGAAGCAGAATTGATGAAGGTCTAATTTTTATGACCGATTCTGAAGAGTATCATCTTCCCAAGCATGTTGCCATCATTATGGATGGCAACAACCGCTTTGCAAAAAAAAATCAAATGCAAAAAGGTGATGGGCATAGGGAAGGTAAAAATGTTCTTGATCCTATCGTTGAACATTGTAAAAAAACTGGTATTCGTGCTTTAACTGTTTTTGCATTTTCAAGTGAAAATTGGAATCGACCGCAGTATGAAGTCGATCTGCTTATGAAGCTTCTGGAAGAAAGCATTCATGAGCAAATACCTCGCATGAAGAAATTTAATATTGCTTTGCGTTTTATCGGTGATCGTTCTCGATTATCCTCACACTTAGTTGCCTTAATGGAAGATGCAGAGCAACAGACAGCACACCATGACACCATGACCCTAACCATTGCAATAAGCTATGGTGGGATGTGGGACATTGCTAATGCAGCAAAACAGGTTGCAGAGGCCGTCTCCCGTGGTGAATTTAGTGCTGATCAAATAAATGTTGATTTGTTCGAAAAATATGTCAGTCTAAACGATCTGCCAGCTGTGGACTTATTAATCCGCACAGGCGGAGATTATCGCATATCTAATTTCTTGTTGTGGCAAGCAGCTTATGCGGAACTGTATTTTACCGAAGCTTTATGGCCAGAATTTACAGTAAAAGAGTTCGATCATGCATTGAATGTTTTTTCAGGGCGTGAACGTCGTTTTGGCAAAACATCTGAACAAATTCAGCAAGAGAAAATAGAGAATTTATAATGTTAGAGCGGATTGTTACCGCATTGGTACTTGTTGCAGTTGTTTTAGGCTGTATGTTTGCTACGCAATCACATTATCCAATGTTGGTTCTTATGATTGTTGCAGCAGGGGTAGCGGGGTATGAGTGGTATAAATTAATGCCTCGCGAAACTGCAAATGCTGTAAAACCTAAAGCTTGGTGTTACGGTCTGCTTGTTGCATTTGTTTCAGGTGTCGCCCTATTTTTCCACGATATTGCATTGCTTTTGTGGTCTGCTTCAATTTTGACTTGGATTGTTAGTGTATATTGGGTTAAGTCATTTCCTGAATTTGATGGTTGGTATAATGCGACCTTGTATGTGATTGGCATAATTCTAGTCTGCGCTGCGGTAACATCAATTTTTGTAGTATGGCAAAGTTCACCATGGTGGTTAATGTATCTGTTCTTGCTTGTATGGGGTGCAGATAGTGGTGCTTACTTTGTTGGTCGTAAATTTGGAAAAAGAAAACTAGCTCCAACTGTAAGCCCTAATAAATCAGTAGAAGGTTTGTACGGTGGTCTTATTACGACCGTAGTAATAATGGTAGTTGTGCAATATCATTATCTAAATTTAACTTTAATTCAGCAAATTCTGTTTCTTATATTGTCATTAATTACAGTATTTGGTTCAGTTTTAGGTGACTTATTTGAGTCAATGATTAAACGTCGTGCCGGTATTAAAGA
Source organism: Acinetobacter sp. XS-4 (assembly GCF_023920705.1). Classification (NCBI taxonomy): domain Bacteria; kingdom Pseudomonadati; phylum Pseudomonadota; class Gammaproteobacteria; order Moraxellales; family Moraxellaceae; genus Acinetobacter; species Acinetobacter sp. XS-4. The sequence goes on from NZ_CP094657.1 coordinate 1,595,022, forward strand.
TTCGGGTCGTGTTCTGCCTGGTCATGGTGGTGTGTTAGATCGTATTGATTCTTTACTTGCTGCAGCCCCGATCTTTGCAACGGGAATGTATATATTAAAACTTATTGGTGTAGATTTATAGATGACACAATCTGTTTGCATATTAGGTGTAACCGGTTCCATTGGTCAAAGTACCTTAAAAATTTTAAATCAACATCCTGATAAGTATTCAGTGTTTGCAGTTTCAGCTCATAGTCGAATTTCTGAGTTAGTTGAAATTTGCAAACATTTCCAACCAAAAGTTGTGGTTGTTCCTGAGCAGAAAGTTGCCGAATTAACAACTCTATTTGCACATAATAAATTACAAAATATTGAAATTTTGGTTGGCGAGCAAGGTCTGATAAGCATTGCTTCACATCCAGATGTTGATGTTGTTATGGCTGCAATTGTTGGCGCTGCAGGTTTGTTACCAACTCTGGCTGCTGTGAAAGCTGGTAAACGCGTATTATTAGCAAATAAAGAAGCTTTGGTTATGTCTGGTGAAATCATGATGCAAGCAGCACGTGATCATCAGGCATTGTTATTGCCAGTCGATTCAGAACATAACGCTATTTTTCAGTCATTACCTCATAATTATTTAGAAGCCGAAAGAAATGGGCAACCACAGCAGGGCGTATCTAGAATTTTGTTAACAGCCTCTGGCGGCCCTTTTTTAAATCATTCTTTAGAGCAATTAAAAGAAGTTACACCTCAGCAAGCTTGTAAACATCCCAATTGGTCTATGGGGCAGAAAATTTCAGTTGACTCAGCTACTTTGATGAACAAAGGATTGGAGTTGATTGAGGCGTGCCATTTGTTTTCAATATCTGAACATTTTGTTACAGTTGTTGTCCACCCACAAAGTATTATTCATTCTATGGTGCAATACGTGGATGGTTCAACATTGGCACAAATGGGTAATCCAGATATGTGTACGCCAATTGCACATGCTTTAGCATGGCCTGAGCGTTTACAGACAAGTGTTCCTGCTTTAAATTTATTTGAATATTCTCAGCTTAATTTTCAAGCGCCAGATATTCAAAAATTCCCAGCACTTGATTTGGCTCGTCAAGCAATGCGTGCGGGAGGTTTGGCGCCTACTATTTTAAATGCTGCAAATGAAGTTGCTGTTGCTGCATTTTTAAAGGAACAGATTGGATTTACAAATATCCCACAAGTGGTAGAGCATACTTTGCAAAAATTGGAAAATTCAGTTGCTGAAAATATTGAGTGCATTTTAGCTAAAGATGAAATAGCACGACGTGTAGCACAGCAATATATATCAAGTATAGGAGGCTGAAATGAGTGCATTATTTATGATTGCAGCAGCGGCTCTTTTACTTGGTCCTTTAATTGCAATTCATGAGTTCGGTCATTATTGGGTGGCACGAAAATTAGGTGTTAAAGTTTTAGTGTATTCCATTGGTTTTGGACCTACATTACTCAAGTGGACATCAAAAAAATCTGGAATTAAATATCAACTTTCAGCTCTTCCATTGGGCGGCTATGTAAAAATGCTCGATGAGCGTGAAGGTAATGTTGCAGAGCATGATTTACCTTATGCATTTAACCGTCAAAAACCATGGAAACGTATAGCAATTGTTGTAGCTGGCCCATTAATTAACCTGATTTTTGCTGTCTTACTTTTCTGGATTTTATTTTTACCAGCCCAAGAACAATTGAATACTAGAGTCGGTAAAGTTATACCGAACTCACCAGCAGCAACTGCACAAATGCAAGTTGGTGACAAGATTATTGCGATTGATGGGAAAGAAACGCAAACTTGGGAAAAACTTAACTTTGCTTTGATTGATCGTGTAGGCGAAACTGGTAGTGTAAATGTTGATGTAGACCGTGCAGGTACTGAAAAAAATATTGTTTTACCAATTAAAGACTTCCTAAAAAACCAGAATGAATCAGCTTTAGATGTGTTAGGTTTTTTACCATACCGTCCTGTTATTCCTGCTATTGTCACTGAATTAACTCAAGATGGAGCTGCAATTCGTCAAGGAATGAAAGTAGGCGATCGTATTGTTTCAATTAATGGTCAAGCTATGAAAGACTGGTTTGATGTTGTTGAGGTAGTACAACATTCTCCAGAAAAATTACTCAATATTGATGTGTTGCGTAATAGTCAGTTAGTTCATTTGCAAGTCATGCCTCAAGGAAAACGAGATAACATGGGGCAAGTGAGTGGTGTTTTGGGTGTGAAAAGTGATGCGGGAAAAATTACAATTCCTGACGAATATAAGCAAACAATTCAATATACTCCAATACAAGCTTTCGAGATGTCACTAGATAAAACTGGTCAAATTTCTAGCATGATATTGAGTTCAATAGTAAAAATGGTTAAGGGTTTAATCGGTTTAGAGAATCTTTCTGGTCCAATTACAATCGCAAAAGTAGCGGGACAAAGTGCAGAAATGGGATGGCAGACTTTTATCTCATTTATGGCTTTAATGAGTGTAAGTCTTGGAATTTTAAATTTATTACCAATTCCAATGCTAGATGGCGGACATCTGGTTTATTACATTATTGAGGCTATTCGTGGGAAGCCTGTTTCTGAACAAATACAAATGTTTGGTCTAAAAATTGGTATGGTACTGCTCGGTAGTATGATGCTTTTGGCTTTATTTAACGATTTTATGCGTTTGTAAACGTATATGGATTTATAACTTACTGGAAAAAACTGGCATGCGGCACACACATTTTTTAATGCCTTTGGCACTTGTTAGCGCTATGGCAGCGGTACAACAAGCATATGCAGCTGATGATTTCGTTGTTCGAGATATTCGTGTAGATGGTTTAGTCCGTCTTACTCCTGCAAATGTTTCTACCATGTTGCCAATCAACAGTGGTGATCGCGTTAATGAACCGATGATCGCAGAAGCAATTCGAATATTGTATGCCACTGGACTTTTTGACGATATTAAAGCCTCAAGAGACAACGATACTTTAGTTTTTAATGTCGTAGAGCGCCCAATTATTTCAAAACTTGAATTTAAGGGTAACAAACTTATTCCTAAAGAGGCTTTAGAGCAAGGCCTTAAAAAAATGGGCATTGCTGAAGGCGAAGTTTTTAAGAAGTCAGCTTTACAAACAATTGAAACTGAATTAGAACAGCAATATACCCAGCAAGGTCGTTACGATGCTGATGTAACGGTTGATACGATAGCTCGTCCAAATAACCGTGTTGAACTTAAATTAAATTTTAATGAAGGTACAGCCGCTAAAGTTTTTAATATCAATATTATTGGTAATACTGTTTTTAAAGACAGTGAAATTAAGCAAGCTTTCGCAGTTAAAGAAAGCGGTTGGGCTTCAGTTGTAACTCGTAATGACCGTTATGCTAGAGAGAAAATGGCAGCGAGTCTTGAAGCTTTGCGTGCGATGTATCTGAATAAGGGTTATATTAATTTCCATATCAATAACTCGCAGCTTAATATTAGTGAAGATAAAAAGAATATCTTTATTGAAGTTGCTGTAGAGGAAGGCAGTCAATTTAAATTTGGACAAACCAAATTTTTGGGTGATGCACTTTATAAGCCACAAGAGTTACAAGCTTTAAAAATCTATAAAGACGGTGACACTTATTCGCAAGAAAAAGTAAATGCTGTTAAGCAATTATTATTGCGTAAATACGGTAATGCTGGTTATTACTTTGCAGATGTGAATATTGTTCCACAAATTAATAATGATACAGGTCTTGTTGACTTAAATTACTATGTAAATCCAGGTCAGCAAGTTACTGTGCGTCGTATTAACTTTACAGGTAACAGTAAAACTGCCGATGAAGTATTGCGTCGTGAAATGCGTCAAATGGAAGGTGCTTTAGCGAGTAATGAAAAAATTGACTTGTCTAAAGTTCGTTTAGAGCGCACAGGATTCTTTAAAACTGTTGATATTAAACCAGCACGTATTCCAAACTCACCAGATCAGGTGGATTTAAACGTAAATGTTGAAGAACAACACTCGGGAACTACAACATTAGCGGTAGGTTACTCACAAAGTGGTGGTATTACATTCCAGGCAGGTTTGAGCCAAACTAACTTTATGGGAACGGGTAACCGTGTTGCGATCGATTTATCTCGTTCTGAAACTCAAGATTACTATAACTTAAGTGTTACCGACCCTTACTTTACAATTGATGGGGTAAGCCGAGGTTATAACGTTTACTATCGTAAAACAAAGCTAAATGATGATTATAACGTTAATAACTACGTTACCGATAGTTTCGGTGGTAGTTTAAGTTTTGGTTATCCAATTGATGAAAATCAAAGTTTAAGTGCCTCAGTTGGTATTGATAATACTAAAGTAACCACAGGTCCCTTTGTTTCTACCTATGTCCGTGACTACTTGAAGGCAAATGGTGGTAAAGCAACAGGTACAGAAACTTATTGCCCAATTGATAATCAAATTCCTATAAAAGATGAAAATGGTGTTATCACTGGCACTGAATGTAAAGAGGGTGGCCAAAGAACTTATGAAAATGCATTTGAAGGTGAGTTCTTTACCTATAATCTGAATTTAGGTTGGTCATATAACACATTAAACCGCCCAATTTTCCCAACTTCAGGTATGTCACATCGTGTAGGTTTGGAAATTGGTTTACCAGGTAGTGATGTTGACTATCAAAAAGCAACTTATGATGCTCAGGCATTTTTCCCTATTGGTACTACAGGCTTTGTACTGCGTGGCTATGGTAAGTTAGGCTATGGTAATGATTTACCATTCTATAAAAACTTCTATGCCGGTGGTTATGGCTCAGTTCGTGGTTATGATAACAGTACCTTGGGTCCGAAATATTCAAGTGTAAATTTACAAGAAGAAGGTAAAGATGACTCTTCTCCAGAAGAAGTCGGTGGTAATGCTCTAGTGCAGTTTGGCACAGAGTTGGCTTTGCCATTGCCATTCAAGGGAGATTGGACTCGTCAAGTACGACCAGTTCTTTTTGCTGAAGGTGGTCAGGTATTCGATACCAAGTGTGACGTTGGTTCTTATTCTATGATTATGAATGGTCAGCAAATTGCAGATGCTAAAAAATACTGTGAAGATAACTATGGTTTCGACTTAGGTAATATGCGTTATAGCGTAGGTGTTGGCTTCACATGGATCACCATGATCGGACCATTATCTCTTAGCTATGCATTCCCTCTAAATGATAAGCCTGGTGATGAAACTAAAGAGATCCAGTTTGAAATCGGTCGTACTTTCTAAGTACGACTTGACTAAACATGAAATAAGGACACAAATTTAAATGAAAAAATTAAATATATTAATGTTGGGACTAGGTTTGACAGTTTCTGCTATGACTAACGCTGCTGGTTATGGCGTTATTGATCTTGCTAAAGTTGTTGAAAATAGTGCTTATTTAAAGCAACAAAACGCAAGTTTAAATCAATCAGTTAAGCCAACTACAACTCGTCTTGAGCAGTTGGGTAAAGAATTGGAAGGTCTTCAGCGTCAAGCCCAAACTCAAGGGCAAAAAATGAAAGAAGATGATATTAAAAAGCTTCAGGCGCAATATCAGACAAAACTCAATGAATTTAATTCTACTCAACAAGGTTTGCAGTCAAAAGTTCAAACTAGTTTGCAAGGAATGAACTCAACTTTTGAGACTCGTGTGAAGCAAGCAGCTGAACAATTACGAAAAGAAAATAATCTTGACTTCATTTTGAATAAAAATTCAACTGTTGCCTATGACGCTAAATATGATTTAACTGATAAAATGATACAAAAGGTTAATTCAATGAAATAAATTAATGAAAGTGCAACATTATCGTTTAGATGAACTAGCTCACCTGGTAAATGGTGAGCTAGTAGGTACGGGTAGTCTTCAATTTATAAACTTAGCAAGTTTAGAAAATGCTGAAACTCATCAAATTGCTTTCGTGAATGGCGAAAAGTATATTGATCAAGCAAAGGCTAGCCGTGCGGGTGCGTACATTGTTACAAGCCCTATTAAAGAACAGCTTCCTGACAAACAAAATTTTATTATTGTTGATAATCCTTATTTAGCTTTTGCAATACTTACACATGTTTTTGATAAAAAAATTACATCGGTAGGTATAGAAAGTACTGCTCAAATTCATCCTTCTGCGATCGTTTCTGAAACAGCATATATTGGTCATTATGTCGTAATTGGCGAAAATTGTGTGGTAGGTGATAACACAATTATTCAGTCTCATACTCGACTGGATGATAATGTGGAAGTTGGAAAAGATTGTTTTATTGATGCTCATGTCACTATTACTGGTGGATCTAAATTATTTGATCGTGTGCGAGTTCATGCAAGTACTGTAATTGGTAGTGAGGGCTTTGGCTTTGCACCATATCAAGGAAAGTGGCATCGCATTGCTCAATTGGGTTCAGTTATTATTGGTAATGATGTTCGCATTGGTTCAAATTGTAGTATTGATCGAGGTGCACTCGATAACACAATTTTGGAAGATGGGGTCATTATTGATAACCTTGTGCAAATCGCACATAACGTTCATATTGGTTCGAATACAGCTATCGCTGCTAAATGTGGAATTGCTGGCAGTGTTAAAATTGGCAAAAACTGTATTCTAGCAGGGGCTTGCGGTGTATCAGGGCACCTTTCTATTGCTGATAATGTGACTTTGACCGGAATGTCAATGGTCACAAAAAATATTTCTGAAGCTGGTACTTACTCTTCAGGGATTGGATTATTTGAAAATAGCCATTGGAAAAAGACAATTGTACGCTTACGACAATTAGCAGATGTGCCATTGACCCAAATCACTAAACGACTTGATCATATACAAGCTCAAATAGAGTCTCTTGAATCAACCTTTAATTTGCGTAAATAGAATATTATGACCGAGTCAACTACACCTAAATTTGCCATCCCTGAATTACCAATGCAGATTCAAACGATTCGTCAATATTTGCCGCATCGTTATCCTTTCTTATTGGTTGATCGTGTGACTGAAGTTACTGACAATAGTATTGTTGGTTATAAAAATGTTTCTATCAATGAAGAGTTCCTACAGGGACATTTCCCAGAATATCCAATTATGCCTGGTGTTCTAATTGTAGAAGCATTAGCTCAAGTTTCAGGTGTTCTAGGGTTTATTATGAACAATGAAACGCCAAAACCAGGTTCTTTATTCCTCTTTGCTGGTGCGGAAAGGGTTAGATTTAAAAAACAAGTAGTTGCTGGTGACCAACTTGTATTAAAATCTGAATTAGTAATGCAAAAACGCGGTATCTACAAATATAATTGTACAGCTACCGTGGACGGTATTGTAGCAACAACCGCTGAAATTATGATTTCACACCAAAAAACAGAGCAGGCATGAGCAATCACGACTTAATTCATTCTACGGCCATTATTGATCCATCTGCAGTGATTGCTCCAGATGTCCAGATAGGACCTTATTGCGTTATCGGTCCAAATGTGACGATTGGCGCGGGTACTAAGCTACATTCACATGTAGTGGTGGGTGGTTTTACCAAAATTGGTCAAAATAATGAGATTTTCCAGTTCGCAAGTGTTGGTGAAGTTTGTCAAGACTTGAAATATCAAGGTGAAGAAACCTGGTTAGAGATTGGTGATCATAATTTAATTCGTGAACATTGCAGTTTACATAGAGGAACTGTGCAAGATAATGCTTTAACTAAAATAGGAAGTCATAACCTATTGATGGTTAATACACATATTGCACATGATTGTATTGTTGGTGACCATAATATTTTCGCGAATAATGTTGGTGTTGCTGGACATGTACACATAGGTGATCACACGATTATTGGTGGTAATTCTGGCATTCATCAATTCTGTAAAATCGATTCTTACAGTATGGTGGGTGGAGCATCACTAATTTTAAAGGATGTACCAGCCTACGTTATGGCTTCTGGTAACCCAGCCCATGCATTTGGTATTAATACCGAAGGAATGCGTAGAAAGGGTTGGTCTAAAAATACAATTCAAGGCCTCAGAGAGGCTTATAAATTAATTTTTAAATCAGGACTTACCTCTGTTCAAGCTGTTGCACAGATTAAAAGCGATATTCTTCCGAATGTTCCAGAAGCTCAATTATTAATTGACTCTGTTGAAAAGTCAGAGCGTGGTATTGTTCGCTAAGAAAATTTATTAAAAAAAGACACTGCATATTGCAGTGTCTTTTTTTTTCTTAAAATTATTATTTATTAAAAAATTTAGCTTCTTCCGATTTTGGATACTGACTTAAGATTTTAGTTTTATATTGGTTTGCTGAAGCTGTATTTTTATCAACATCTTTAGCAATGCTATAGAGTTGATAAAGAGCACGAGGAGCTTTACTCGAATTTGGATATCGAGTTGCTACTACATTGTAGTTCTTTTTAGCTTCATTATAGTTTACTGGATCAGTTGCTAAATTAAATTCAGCTAACCAAAAATAAGCATTCCCTGTATAGACGCTATTTGGATGATTTTTGATAAAGTTTTGCATTGGAGCAATCGCTTTTTTTGCGCCACCTTGCTTATAGGCATCTAAAGCTACAGTGTAAGCTGCCTTTTCAAGCTCTACAGGGTTTGATTGGTTTTGTGAAGGTGGTTGAGACGTTTCCGACTGTGGTGGGGGACTAGCGGAAGGAGTGTTTGTTGGAGCAGCATTCACTACTTTATTTTCAGCAGAAGTTTCTGTGCTTGCTGTAGCAGGAGTATCACTGTTCCCAGAATTATCTGATGGTGCACTTTCTGGATCGACCTTCTGATTGAGTAGCTCTAAACGTTGATCTAGATCCGTATAGCGATTAGATAGATCTTTTTTCAATTGCTCAATATCATTTGATTGTTCTTCTAACTGCCCACGTAAGGTACGTACATCATTTTCTAATTGTTGGTTTTTTTGCATTAATTCCCAGTTTAAATTACTAGGTACCGAAACATTATTAGAAGAAGTGTTAGTTGAGCTACCACCACTTTGGCTTAAACCGCGAGACTCAATTGGAATGTTGGCATAGAGAGAGGTGGTGCTCATTAAGGCAATAAATAAGAAAGAATGCTTCATCAATCGCATGAGTATAGGTCCATAATTTTATGTAAAAGCCAACTTAAAAAAAGGAATATATAAACTATTCACTTAACTATCTAAGATTTTAATTGGTCAATGCAATTAAAACAGCTAACAATATAAATGCAAGAATAGTTTACAATCTTCAAGCATATTTTATTCAAAAGAAGATACAAGAAAGAATATAGAAATGAGATGTATAAAAATTTATAGGTTTTTGCTGATGAATTAATCAATTGAAACATAAACTTGCTTAAAACGGTCAAGAAGGCTTGCAACTATTTAAAAAATCTCTATACTCTGTTTTGCAATGGTAGCCCCGCTGGTGGCTTCGCAATTGTACTCTGTGAACCCCGCCAGGACCGGAAGGTAGCAACGGTAGCAGATCTATGATGTGCCGAAGTTTTGCTAGTGGGGCTGCCACCATTGCTCTTAGTCCATTCTCCGTTGGACTGCTTTTATAATTACATCTAAGTCAAATCCTCTATATTGTAAAAATCTAATCTGTTTTGCTTTAAGTTTTGGATCTTTTTCTACTTCTTCGCCAAATTTTTTCACTTTCAGTTGATACGCTTGTTCTATCCAGTCAATATTGTGAATATCCTCTGCGATTAAATCATTTTCGATTTGTTTTATTTTTAAAGCTTGCTTAATACGTTTTGGCCCTTTGCCTTTACGAATCTGGCTAGCAAGCATCTGTTCAGCAACGCGTTGATCACTTTGATAGTTTTTTTCAGATAATTCTTCAACAAGTTGATGAACCTCTTCAGGGTTTTGTGCATAACGAGTTAATTTTTCAATAAGCTCTGCTTTGGAATAATCTCGACGAGTCAATAAAGCAAAAGCATAAGACCGTAAACGCTGACCTGTAAGCAAAGCTCGTTGTTGAGATTGTTCTTCAGTTCTTTTGAACATAGTATTAGGATTCCCTTGTAAAAAAACGCCCCGAAGGGCGTTTTAAAGCGCATGAATAATTAAGATTCTAATAAAAGATCAGCTTCTTCTTCATCTTCAATTTGCTCAGTAGTCGTGCCTGTTGTTAACAGTTGCTCACGGATATTGCGTTCAATCTCTCCTGCCATTTGAGGGTTCTCTTCAAAGTGGCGAATAACATTGTTCTTACCTTGACCAATTTTATTACCTTGATATGAGTACCAAGCACCTGCTTTTTGTACGATATCTTGCTGTACAGCTAAATCTACAAGTTCGCCTAGTTGGTTTGTGCCTTTACCATATAGGATTTGGAAAAGAGCTTCTCTGAAAGGAGGAGCCATTTTGTTTTTAACAACTTTAACACGAGTTTCAGAGCCGACGATTTCATCGCCTTCTTTTACTTGACCAATACGGCGGATATCTAAACGTACAGAAGCGTAGAACTTCAATGCGTTACCACCAGTTGTGGTCTCAGGGCTACCAAACATTACCCCAATCTTCATACGGATCTGGTTAATGAAAATAACCATACAGTTTGAGCGCTTAGCATTACCAGTAATTTTACGAAGTGCCTGACTCATTAGACGAGCTTGTAAGCCCATATGAGAGTCACCCATCTCGCCTTCAATTTCTGCTTTAGGGGTAAGTGCTGCGACTGAATCGACAACGATTAAGTCAATTGCGCCAGAGCGAACTAACATATCTGCAATTTCAAGTGCTTGTTCACCGTTATCAGGCTGTGATACAAGCAGGTTATCAATGTCTACACCAAGCTTACGTGCATATTGTGGATCTAAAGCGTGCTCTGCATCGATAAATGCACAAGTGCCGCCAGTTTTTTGACATTGTGCAATCGCTTGTAGAGTCATTGTGGTTTTACCAGAAGATTCTGGACCATAAATCTCGACAATACGACCTTTTGGTAAACCGCCAATCCCCAATGCAATATCTAAAGTCAAAGAGCCTGTAGATACAGCTTCAACAGCTTGAACAGTGTTGTCACCGAGACGCATCACCGTATTTTTGCCAAATTGTTTCTCAATTTGACTTAGCGCGGCTTGTAATGCTTTGCTTTTATTCTCATCCATCTCAAAAACCTCAATACTCTATGTTCATCACGTTTAACCCAAGTGGATGCATTGAATCTCAACTTGTTTCACTGGGTTAATAGTGACAGATTTTTTCTATAGCTTCTATGTGTTGTATGTGTGTGTGCGACACAACTCGACGTTTTTATTCATCACCGTATGACCAATTTTGATCATTCTCCTGTTTAAACCGAATAATTTGTCGACGATCCTTTTTACCCGGTCTATGGTCAGGCCGAGCTAGATTATGCAATTTTCGTTGGGATGCAATCAACTCCCGTCTAGCAATACTCACTTCGGTTTCTTCATAAAGTTGTTGTGCGACTGGAGCTGGACCGCGTGTGTTCGAAAGAGCTTTTATCACAACAGTTTTTTTATCAAAACCTTGCTGAATAATCAGTTCCATTCCAACTCGAATTTCTTTGGAAACTTTTACACGCTCATTATTGTGATGTACTTTACCTCCTTCAATCGCTGCTTTAGCAATTGAACGAGTTTTAAAAAAACGAGCAACCCATAACCACTTGTCGACACGCATGGTCTCTACAGCATCGTTTTCATGCAATTTTGACATCATTATCCTTTCTATCAATTTGATTCAATATAGACAGTAATTCTGTAAGTCGATTTAGTGCTTTATATTCTAAATCTTGATGCTGTTTTATATCCTTTAGACTTGAGGGCTGTGAGATAGTAAACAAGTGTTGAATACCAAATTTTTCTGCTGTTTTTAATACAGGGGCCGTATCGTCAATAAAAATCGTTTCATCAGGATTGAAAGGATGTAATCTTTGAAGTTCTTGCCAAAAATTAATATCTTCTTTGGCATATCCCACTTGTTCACTTGATATGATGACATCAAAGTAATGTTCAATTGCAATATTATCGAGTTTTAAGCGTAAGCTCGCGCGGTCAGCATTAGTCACTAGCCAACACGTGTATTCCTGTTCTTTAAGTTGTTGCAAAAGCTCAATACAGCCAGAACGAGCTTGGATCTTAGATTGAAATTCTTGTTGTAGTTTGAGGACATCAACTCCTACAGTTTTAGTCCAATAAGTTGATGAATACCAAACAAGCGTATGGCGATGTGATTGATAAAATTGATATAGCTTTTCTTTGCTCTCAGTGAGGAGAATTTGATGTGTTTTCGCATGTCTTTTTGGAAGACATTCATTCCAAATGAAATCATCAAAAGCGAGATCTAAGAGTGTACCATCCATATCAAACATTATGATTTTAGACATTTTTTTGAATATCTCCAAAATCATTCAAAGCAAAATTTTTAAAACACATCTACCTTATATCCTTTTAAAATCATAAATTAAATAAACTTATAAATACTCAAACTAATTTAAAGCTCCATCCAATAATTTTTCTAAAATGTGTGCAGATTCATAGGATGGATAGGGGAGATAAATGATTTAAAATTATAACGTGGAATTTTGTAAAACAAAAAATAATAATGAGGCAGTTTTAGTAGAAAATTCTTCCCTTAAATGAAAAATATTTAGAATTTATTTAAGGTTTTTTGCCCTTATGATTAAGTTTGCTTACATAGGATACGTATTGACAAACATTTTATAAATTGAAGGATACTTATTTAAAGTTATATTTAAAATTATTCCTATAAGAACTTAGAGAAAGCAATGAAAATTGGATTTATTGGTGGAACCAATGACGGTATCGTAATCAATGCCGCCGATGGCCTCGATACTTATAAACTTGAATGGCACTACAAAGCAGAAAAACACTGTGACTCACAACTTACTTTAGGGTTGAATGGACCTGAGTATGATTATTACAATTTATTAATTCTAAGAAAAAATAAAGAGGCTAAACTTTTCTATGTGCTCACTACTATGGAGAAAGAAGAAATAGCAGATAAACTCCATGAATACTGGGAATGCTCGACCTCCGTCGGCTATGATTTTGATGAGTAAGCTGTGATTTCATATAACACATGTGCTCTTAATTCGTGATGAAGAGGAACTTTAGGATGATCAAAGTTTTTAACTTTGTGCATTCCTATTCGCTCCATTACAGCTTGAGAGGGGGTATTAATGGTAGCGGTAAATGAAACGATTTTATCTAAATTCAGTATATTAAAACCATAATCTAAAGCTGCATTTGCTCCTTCTGTTGCATAACCTTGTTTCCAAAATTCTTTTGCAAGTCGCCATCCAATTTCCACACATGGAGAGAAGTCAAATTGTTCAGGTTGACTGTGTAAACCAATAAACCCGATAAACTGATGGGTTTCTTTTAATTCTACTGCCCAAAAGCCCCAACCATTTTCATGAATGAGAGATGAGATTTTTTGGATTAAATTAACACTTTCTTGGGGCGTTAAGACATTTGGGAAAAATTGCATAACCTCTTGATCTAAGCCCATTTTTATAAAAGGCTCAAAATCACTTTCTTTCCACTGTCTTAAAATTAAACGCTTTGTTTCGATCATGAGATGGCTCTTTAATTGAAAATGAGAAGTTAAAGTGGTTTTTGCACAATCTTCTGTAAAATGATCTTGGAATTGATGCTCACTACACCTTTTATTTTATTTAAGGTATTAATGACGAAATGAGAAAAAGAACTCAAATCTTTGGTTGCAACGTGTAAAACATAATTAGATTCGCCAGTAATAATATATGCATTAATGACTTCATCAAAATTTTTGATCTGACTTAAAAAGAAGTTGTGATCATTTTCTGTGAGTTGGGCAAGTTTTATTTCGACGATTGCCTCAATTTTTATGCCTAGTTTTTCATAATTAACTTTCGCTTGATATTTTTCAATTACACCATTGCTTTCTAGGATTTTAACTCGCCGATGACAAGCTGAAGCCGAAAGGTTAACGAGATCGGCCAGTTCTTGGTTACTTAACCGAGCATTATCTTGTAAATACTTCAGAATTTTTAGGTCTATTGCATCTATATTCATTTTCGAATTCCATCCATGTTTTTTAATTTTAATTCGAATTTTATACGAAAATAGCTAATTTTAATCAAATATTATCGAATAAATCGAAAGAATTGGCATGATAAAATTCAAATACAAAGGAAATGTTGAAAATAGGTGAAATAACAAATGATTACTCGCGAACAATGCCTCTATTGGGATCAGGAAGATGAACTCAAAAAGTTTAAAGATGAATTTGAGCTGCCAGAAAATGTCATTTATTTAGATGGTAATTCTTTAGGTGCAAGACCAAAGAAATCATTAGAAGTTGCCCAGCATATTATTGCCAAAGAGTGGGGTGAGGACCTCATTAATAGTTGGAATAAAGCAGATTGGTGGGGGCTACCGACTAGACTCGGAGATAAAGTTGCGAAGCTTATCGGTGCCGAAAAAGAGGAAGTCATTATTTCAGACTCAACGACTCTAAATTTATTTAAAGTTTTATCAGCAGCGGTAAAAATTCAAGCTGAAAAATTCCCAGAACATAAAATTATTGTTGCAGAAAAAGATGCCTTCCCAACCGATATTTATATTATTGAAGGCTTTATCGACTTGATTAATCAAGGTTATCAAATTGAGTTGATTAATGGTGCCGATGATTTGTCTCGTGTTTTGGCAAAAGATGTAGCTGTAGTTGTTCTTTCTCATGTGAATTATCGGACTGGATATTTCTATGATATGGAATCTATTAATCAACAAATTCACGCTAAAAATGCTTTGATTATTTGGGATTTATGTCACTCAGTTGGTGCGGTACCTATGGATCTTAATCAGAGTAATAGTGACTTTGCGATTGGTTGTACTTATAAATATTTAAATGGCGGTCCAGGTTCTCCTGCGTTGCTATGGGTAAATCGAAAGCATCGTGATCAATTCTGGCAACCTTTATCAGGCTGGTGGGGCCACAAAAAACCATTTGATATGTCCCAGCACTATGAGCCAGCAAACAGCATTCGTCGTTATTTATGTGGAACTCAGCCTATCATTTCTATGAGTCTAATCGAATGTGGCGTCGATATTTTCTTAGAAGTCGATATGCAACAAATACGTGAGAAATCACTCAAATTAACCGATTTGTTTATTCAACTTGTTCAACAGGAATGTGCTCAGTTTGATTTTGAACTGATTACACCTCTAAACCATAAATATCGTGGCAGCCATGTCAGTTATAGACATGAATTTGGCTATGAAATTATTCAGGCTCTTATTGCTCGTGGTGTGATTGGGGATTACCGAGAGCCAGAAGTACTACGTTTCGGAATTACACCTTTATATCTAGGTTTTGAAGATATCTGGAATGCTGTACAGCAACTTAAGCAGATTATGCTGAATAGTGAATGGAAGAATGAGCGTTATTTGGTGCGTAGTGAAGTGACCTGATATTTAGGTCTATATCAGAAGAATGGCTAGGAGGGCCTATGAGCAGTTTTGATGAAATACAAAATCGAGAAGCGGGTTTACATAAAAAATTATCCGCAAAACAGATGGGAATGATTGCAATTGGTGGAGCGATAGGTACAGGACTGTTTATGGGAAGCAAGTTTGCAATCAGCTTTGCTGGCCCTGCTGTCATTGTGAGTTACGCGATTGGTGGACTAATTGCCTTTGCTATTATGGCTTGTTTGGCTGAAATGACAGTTCAGCATCCTACATCAGGCTCTTTCGGAGCATATGCAGAGCATTATGTAAGTCCTCTTGCTGGGTTTTTAGTCCGTTATTGTTATTGGGCATGTATTGTATTAGCAGTCGGTACGGAAATTACAGCAGTTGCCGACTACATGAAGCTATGGTTTCCACATGTAGGGTCATGGATCTGGATTGCTTTTTTTTCGCTGACTTTACTCGTGGTTAATGCCTATAGCGTTAAAGCTTTTGGATTAGTTGAATATTGGTTCTCTACGATAAAAGTCTTTGCAATTATTGTATTTATTCTTTTAGCAATTGGTATTTTGACTCAAAGTCATGGAGGAACAGATCAGATTCTATCCAATTTAACCGAGCATGGGGGCTTTTTTCCTCATGGTTTTAGTGGGGTCTGGATCGGGGTCATCATTTCAATCTTTAGTTATTTAAGTATTGAAATGATCGCTGTTGCGGCAGGTGAAGCTAAAGATCCAGAAAGAGCTGTAAAAAAAGCTTTTAAAAGTACTGCAATTCGCTTAATCCTATTTTATTTACTGTCTTTATTTCTCATTGTGGCGCTTGTTCCATGGACAACTTTAATTGGAGCCGATGCAACTAGCCCTTTTGTGATGGTGATGAAAATTGTAGGTATTCCATATGCGGACAGTATTTTAAATTTTATTGTAATTGTCGCGGCCTTATCCGCCATGAATAGTATGTTGTATATCTCAACACGTATGCTATTTAGTTTGTCACGCGCAGGTGACGCACCGAAACTATTTGGTCGTATTAGTCATAATGGTGTACCAATTAACGCGTTGTTATTGTCAGCGGTCGGTATTGGTATTGCGAGTATTGTTTACACGATTAACCCAGCTTCTGCTTTTCCGATCATGATTGCTTTATCTATGTTTGGCGCATTGTTCACTTGGGGCAGTATTTTCATTACCCATATGTTTTTTAGAAGGAATATGGCGCGAAAAGGAGAGCAGTTAAAGTTTAAGGTGCCAGCGAGTCAGTTAATTTCATTCTTAGGATTAATCGCAATTTTAAGCATCACGATCACAACTTGGTTTACAAATGAATTTAAGTCAACCTTACAATTTGGAATCCCACTAGTTGTTGTTCTTACAGTTTTCTACTATTTAAAGCGTTCGTCAGCCAAGCTTGCTTTAAATACTCATGAAGAATCGTTGAAATGAGAGACTTATGAGACCATATGACAATGCTAGAACTGTGGCGAATGAACATGAAATATTGACAGAATTTCAAAGAAAAAGCTTAGCAGCGTACCAAGAATATACTCATATTAGAGATATCCAATATGGCATACACTCAAGATCAACCTTAGATTTCTTTCCTTTAGAGAAAGCTAATAAAACTATTGTTTTTATTCATGGTGGTTATTGGCAATGGTGTGATAAATCAGATTTTGCATTTGTCGTACCATATGTTCTAGCAAAAGGAGCCCAGTGTGTTCTTTTAGAATATGATCTAGCCCCACAAAGCAAAATTTCAGATATTGCTTCTCAAGTTAATCAAGCTCTCGATTATATTCAAGAGCAAGGCTGGAGAACCGATGAGGTTGTTTTGGTTGGGCATTCAGCGGGAGCGCATCTGGCTGGTTTATCCCTAGGTCATCCACTCATATCAGAGATGGTTTTGTTAAGTGGAATTTATGATTTACAACCTATACAGAGGACTCATTTAAACCATGCTCTTAATCTTTCAAACGAAGATATTTTAAAATATAGTCCTATTCATTACAGCGATCGAATTACTGTTCCATGTTCAATTTTATGTGGCGAACTTGAGCTTGAAGAATTAAGGTGGCAGAGCCAAAATTATTTTAAAAGTAAAAAGGAGCAAAATCAGGATTTTGTTTCTTTTAAGCTTATTTCTAAAACTAATCATTATTCTATTTTAGAGTGCTATTTTAAGTCGATATTAGTTTAAGAAGTTGAATGATAATATATGCAATGTGATTGTATAGGTAATTAATTATATAAAAATATAAAGTGTGAGATGAATCACATCTTAAGCTGTTTTTTTATAGAAATTATTTATTATTGTTGACCTGACTACTGAATTTAATTAGATTAAAAAGATAGTGCTTTCTCACTAGACAATAAATTGTTTAGCTGTTGTTTAGTTGAGTTTTTAAGTCCGTAGCTTCCCAAGATACGGGCTTTTTTACTTCTTTTTTAAGGGGAAGTGTGATGTGGTTCACAATATTTTTATTTTAAATATGCTTTTATAATCGCTTTATCTCTAATGAAGATTTTTAAAATAAAAAAATTCTAAATTAAATGCTATTTTTAAAATATATAATTATCTAGAGGGTGGTAATTATTTGTATTTTATCTGGTTTAATAGTTGGATTGATTGAAAATTAAGATAGTGCAGACGTTAATTTCTATTCTTCATCAATTTGTCATATACGTTAGATACATTCAAAGAATAAAAAACAGAGAGCTATAGAAAATAATTAAATAATATATAGAATTTTTAAGTAATTGGATTTGTTCAGCTTCTATAAATTGTTTTTTATAAAGGAGTCTTTATGAAAGTACAATATTTTGAAGGTGGTATGTATGAACATATGTGCCCAGGTTGCGGATACCTTCATTATATTCCTGTACATTATCCGTTCTCGAATGGGAGTCAGTGGATTTTTAATGGTAACTTTGAAAAACCAACATTTGATCCAAGCATAAGTATGAACGGTTATTGCAATTATTTTATTAAAGATGGCTTCATTGAGTATAGTTCTGATTGTAGACATCACTTGGCAGGATGCAAGATCGAGTTGCCAGATTTAAAATCATAATTTATAAGCTATTTACTAGATTCATAGTTTTTAAAAAATTATTAGATCGTTAAGTAATGGGCTTTTTGAAATATATCTTTACGTATTTGATACTGAACTTTTATAGTTTAAAAAATTGTAAAAATCTTGATGTTGCAGATTAAATGGAAAATTGAAATAATTTTAATAGCTAATTTTTTTGTTATATAAGTATGGATATCTGGAAATTTTTAAAAAGCTTTAACACTGTTGAAACATATCTTGTTGTTTCTACTTCTATGTTATTTTTAATTATTATATATTTTTACATTATTAAGCCTGCATAATTTTATTTTAATTATTATGAAATTTTATTAATTGGTAAGTTTTTTGATATTTTAATTTTAATGTATTTATGCTAATGGAAAAACTTTGACGTAAAGTATGTAGATTTTATAAATCTCTCCTAATTTTTACTTAATAATATTTGTAAATTGGCTAATCTATTAAATACTGGATCGATGAACTTTATGAAGACTTTTCCAAAAATAATAAGTAAAAAGAAGAAAAGTCTATTTAATGGAAAATTCACTTTTAAAATTAGGAAAAGGTCCCGAAGGACCTTTCTTAAATTTTTGCATGAGTACCATATTTATCAATCATGATTGAGCTGGCTTCATTTAAACCGCGAACCGTTACCTCAATACCGTTCTTTTGAAATTTATTCACTACTGAATCTAGCATGGCAACTGAAGTGACATCCCAAATATGAGAATGGGTAAGATCAATAATGACTTCTTTAACATCTTCTTTAAAGTTAAAACTTTGCATAAATTTTTCAGAAGAACTAAAAAATATTTGGCCTCTTAAATCATATAAACGTGTTTTACCTTCAAATGAAGTACTTACGTGAATATCATTTTCAAGTTTATTTGCTAAGAAAAGTGCTGAAAGTAATACGCCAGTCAATACACCGAGCGCTAAGTTATGGGTGGCAACGACGACAATAACAGTGGCAATCATAACGACATTGCTACTTTTAGGATTATTTTTAAATTGGGTAAGTGACTTCCATTCAAAAGTACTAATCGATACCATAATCATGACCGCAACCAGAGCAGCCATAGGAATCACTTTTAACCAATCACTTAAAAATACAACTAGAATAAGTAAGAATATGCCTGCGCAGAAAGTGGATAAGCGTGTGCGACCACCCGATTTTACATTAATCATTGATTGGCCAATCATGGCACAACCCGCCATTCCGCCCATAAAACCTGAAGCAATATTCGCTATACCTTGACCTTTACACTCTTGAAATTTGTCACTAGGCGTATCTGTCATTTCATCAACAATAGTTGCTGTCATCATTGACTCAAGTAAGCCAACTGCTGCAAGGGCTAATGAGTATGGAAGAATAATAAGGAGTGTTTCTAAATTTAAAGGAATATTCGGAATTAGAAATATAGGTAAAGTATCTGGTAATGACCCCATATCACCAACCGTTCGAATATCAAACCCTAAAAGAATAGCGAGTAATGTAACGACTACAATACAAATAAGTGGGGAAGGAAAGAACTTTCCAATTTTGGGAATATAGGGGAAAAGATAAATAATTCCTAAGCCGATTGCTACTAATAAGTAGACATGCCAAGTTACGTTTACTAATTCTGGTAACTGAGCCATAAAAATGAGTATGGCGAGGGCATTAACGAAACCGATAACGACCGATTTAGAAACAAAACGCATGAGTTTAGCGAGTTTGAAATATCCAGCTAAAATTTGTATGACACCAGTTAAAACAGTTGCTGCAAATAGGTATTGAAGCCCATGGTCCTTTACAAGCGTTGTCATGACGAGGGCCATAGCACCTGTAGCTGCTGAAATCATAGCGGGACGACCGCCCACGAATGAAATAATCACTGCAATACAAAAAGATGCATATAAACCAATTTTTGGATCTACGCCTGCAATAATTGAAAATGCAATTGCTTCTGGAATTAAAGCAAGACCAACAACAAGACCTGAAAGAATATCTGCACGGACATTAGAGAACCATTGTTCTCGGACATTCGATAACATGAGGGGATAGCCTATAGTTTTAAATTTTGAAAAGGCTAGTGATGTGATATATCAACACAAGCGACTACACCACATCACTAAACAATGATGAGTTATTTACAATGATAAGGGCAAATAAACTTAAGGTGGCGTAAGTGTCATGGGAGATAAGGAGTTTGAGACTTTTAAATGTGCCCGAAGAATAGCATAAGTTTTTAAGGTTGACTAACCTGAGCTTATTAAATTGAGTAGATAAAAGGGTTAATCATAATTTTTCATTTCGGCTTTGGGCACTGAGATAAATTCATTCAATGGCATATCTAAGAAAAAATCTTTTGCTTCATAATAAGTGTAGTTAAGTCAAATAATTAGAATTTTCACTTTAAGTATTAATTTTTAACTACCAATTACTTCGTTAGTAAGTGTTTATTTTTAATTATGTTCATTTCAAGAGTATTAAGAGATAATGAATATAGAAAGTATAAAAAATAGATCAATCCTAAGTTTAAGTTATTCATCTTAAAGATGACTTTGTGAGAGTGTTCATCCATTTTGAATAGCTACTTTTATGCAACAGAGCCTTTCAGAAATTTAGATTTTAATAGATTCATTATTCATCATAATACAAATCATATAGAGAATTCGTACAAACCCTTTTTTAGAGGTTTAAAAATTCTCGGAAAATTTTGACAATTTATAAGGTGGACACATGAATAAACATTTATTGGCTAAAATTGCTTTATTAGGCGCTGCTCAGCTCGTTACCCTCAATTCAGCATTTGCTGATGTTCCTCTTACTCCATCTCAATTTGCTAAAGCGAAAACAGAAAATTTTGACAAGAAAGTTATTCTATCTAATTTAAATAAGCCACATGCTTTGTTATGGGGACCTGATAATCAAATTTGGTTAACTGAGCGAGTAACAGGCAAGATTTTAAGAGTTAATCCAGAGTCGGGCAATGTAAAAACGGTTTTTCAGGTTCCTGAGATTGTAAATGATGCAGATGGACAAAACGGTTTATTAGGCTTTGCCTTCCATCCTGACTTTAAAAATAATCCTTATATTTATGTTTCAGGTACATTTAAAAATCCGAAATCTACAGATAAAGAATTACCGAACCAAACGATTATTCGTCGATATACCTATAACAAAGCAACAGATACGCTTGAGAAGCCAGTAGATTTATTAGCAGGATTACCTTCATCAAAAGACCATCAGTCTGGTCGTCTTGTCATTGGTCCAGACCAAAAGATTTACTATACGATTGGTGACCAAGGACGTAACCAGCTTGCTTATTTGTTCTTGCCAAATCAAGCACAGCATACGCCTACTCAACAAGAAGTGAGTGGCAAGGATTATCATACCTATATGGGTAAAGTACTGCGTTTAAATCTAGATGGAAGTATTCCAAAAGATAATCCAAGCTTTAATGGGGTGGTTAGCCATATTTATACGCTCGGTCATCGTAACCCACAGGGCTTAGCATTCACTCCAAATGGTAAACTGTTGCAATCTGAACAAGGTCCAAACTCTGACGATGAAATTAACCTCATAGTTAAAGGTGGTAACTATGGTTGGCCAAATGTAGCGGGTTATAAAGATGACAGTGGTTATGCCTATGCAAATTATTCAGCCGCAACCAATAAAGCACAGATTAAAGATTTAGGTCAAAATGGTTTAAAAGTAGCAGCAGGCGTACCAGTAACTAAAGAGTCTGAATGGACTGGTAAAAACTTTGTACCGCCGTTAAAAACTTTATATACCGTTCAAGATACCTATAACTATAATGACCCAACTTGTGGGGATATGACCTACATTTGCTGGCCAACGGTTGCGCCGTCATCTGCTTATGTCTATAAGGGTGGCAAAAAAGCAATTTCTGGTTGGGAAAATACGTTGTTAGTTCCATCTTTAAAACGCGGAGTTATTTTCCGTATTAAGTTAGATTCAACGTATAGTGCGACTTATGATGATGCTGTACCTATGTTTAAAAGCAACAACCGTTACCGTGATGTGATTGCAAGTCCGGATGGGAATGTTTTATACGTGTTGACTGACACTGCTGGAAATGTTCAAAAAGATGATGGTTCTGTAACGAACACATTAGAAAACCCTGGATCTCTGATTAAATTTACATATAAAGCTCAGTAACACAGGGCATTAAAAAACCGATCTACATAAGATCGGTTTTTTTAGCTTAAGAAAAATTATTCAGTTACGACTAATACCGGTAAATGAATTTCTCCTAAAAGAGCTTGAGTCACACTTCCTAAGAAGAACTTTTTAAACCCTTTTCGACCATGAGAACCAATAACTAATAGGTCTGCTTTGAGTTCAGTAGCGGCTTTAATAATTTCTGTGTGAATTGTTTGACCCTCAACAATTTTTGTTTCAACAGAAATTCCATGTTGGCTAAATTGTTCTTTCGCTTGGTCTAAAATACCCTGAATGGATGCTCTAGCTTTATTAAAATAATCCTGTGCTAATTCTGTACTATCAATAAATTCTACAGAAATAAAAGGATCTATAGTAAGCGCATATACTAGAGTCACTTTACTACCAAAGGCCTTAGCAAGTGCTGCTGCATGATTAACAGCAATGAGTGAAGTAGGAGAACCATCGACTGGAACCAAGATATGGTGATAACTCATATATTGCTCCTTATTGTCCTGTGACAATGTATGATGCCAAAACACCGATTTATTATCTTTATGCTTATATTATGAGCAATTTTTTAAGAGTTATTGTTTATTTTTAGTATGAATAGAGACGAGAAGTTTTATCTTAAAGCATGATAATGACTTTCTAAGTAAGGTTGATTCTGCTTAAGTATTGAAATGACTTGATTAGCATCTATAGCAGATTCAAACAAGAATCCTTGACCTGTACTATATCCAAATTGTCGAAGTAGTTCTTCTTGTTCCGGAGTTTCAATCCCTTCTGCAATAAGCCCAAGTGATAAATTTGGAGCGAGTAACCCAATTGCTTGGACAATCGCATAAATTGATGGGTCATGTTGCATTTTTTGTATAAAACTACAATCTACTTTTAAACTGTCTATTGGATAGTCACGAATATGGGTGAGCGATGAGAAACCTGTACCAAAATCATCTAGTGCAATATGTACACCATGCTGCTTCAATTTATTAAGTGCACGGATCACATACTCTGAACCTCGATCACCCAGCATATGTTCAGTAACTTCTACTTCAATATAATGTGTTGGAATTTGAAATTGATTGATCTTTTTCAAAAGCCGTTCAGCATAGTTGTCTCTTAAAAACTCAACTGGCGCAGCGTTTAGTGAAACGGGAAGGGGTTTAATACCAAGATCTATCCATTTTGCGATGTCACGTAAAACTTGATGTTGCATCGTTTCACCGATTTTACTTGCTAAATTATAATCTTTAAAAGCCTCTGCAATTTGGGAAGGATAACCTCTTTGAGCTGAAGTTGTATGCCATCGTAATAAAGCTTCAAAGCCAACAACACGATGAGTTTTTAAATCTACTTTAGGTTGATAGTAAGGCTGGATTGTGTGATGACGAATAAGCTGACGTGCTAAATTAAGTTGAGAGGCAACTGTTTCGGTCATTTGCATCATGCATGGATCATACATGCGAATGCCACCGCGACCACGTGCTTTTAAGTCATGCAATGCCATATCTGCACAACTGAGTAAACCCGATTGGTCTACAGCATCTTGGGGATAGATTGAACAACCAATACTCATTCCACCATTTAAAACATTACCCAAATAAGTAATTGGCTGATTTAACTGTTGAAGTAAAATAGCTGCTAGCTCGCGCACATCGTTTTCAGATTTAAGGTTATTAATAATAACCGCAAACTCATCTCCACCTAGTCGTGCAACAAAGCATCTTTCATCATCAACACAATGGCTAAACCGTTTAGATAAGACCTTTAAAAGATGGTCGCCTGCGCTATGTCCTAATGTGTCATTAATATGCTTAAAATGATCAAGATCGATTAATAGCAAACCCACACTTGTTTGGCTATCTTTTGAATATGCAAGGGTCCGTTTAAGCTGAAATTTAAATGAACGCCGATTACATAATCCGGTCAGTTCATCTCGTTCACTCATGTTTCTAAGCTGATTTTCAGTCAAATGCTGTTGAGTAACGTTACGTGATACACACAGTATTTGTATGATTTCACCATTTTCCCGATGAATCGGGGTCAACATATTATCCCAATATTCAGGGTCCTGATCTGGTAAACAGCTCATTCCAGCGAATCTGGCAACTTTGCCTTGAAGGGCTTTTTTTAAAGCGACGCGTCCACGTTTACGAATATGAGGTGGCAAAAGCTCAAGCCATTTCATTCCAAATTTTGTTTCATTAACAGGAACCCCTAAAGCAAGGCATCCCGATTTATTCATATGAGAGACTGTGCCATCTACATTTAATACTTTAATACAATCTACACTGATGTCTAACATTTGATTTTGTATTTCAATATTCTTTTGCAAGTTTTGTTGTTCTTGAATATCGTGATCAATATCTAAAAAGCTGACATACCATTCACTGGCTAGAGAAGAGCCACGATATTTGGATGCTTGAATAGAAAGTTTGCACCATCTATATTGATTGCCACTTTGTAAAAGTCGACATTTTAATTCTATTCTTTTTTGCAGGCGAATTGCTTCGAGCCATCTATTTTTGACTTCGTCTAAATCGACAGGAGATATAAAATCTAACCATTGCTGTGGTAATGGAGAAAAAGTATCCTGCCAATATTCTGTACACTCTACATTGCAATATAATATCAAGCCATTTTCATCACTGACCCAAGTTGGTAGTGGAATTTGCTCAACAATAAAATGCTTTTGGGTGTTGTTCGACATTGAAGTCATAACATGCCTAGAAAGATTGTATGGGCGGGTAATCTATTTATCAGTCGTTATTGTAATCTTTCTGTAGTAATCAAAACAGTAATAAATAAATTTCAATTGTCTTTTTTTTGAACTAAAATTGAGATCTTAAATAAATTATATACTTAATATTTAATTTATGTTTTTGTTATTTATTAATTTTTATCTGTCTTAACTTAAAAAAACATTTATGCTTATTTTTGTAAAAAACTTATTAAAACAGAAGCTTATATTTGTTTTTGCAGAACTATCATAATAAAAGCCATGAAAATAAATTATAAAAATGAGAAGGATTAAATTGCGATGATTAAAATTTTAATAAGCCAAAATTTAACCACGATATATAAAGACGGGGAGGTTTTTAAAAGTTTGAATAAATACAATAACCACTATTAAGTTTACAAAAGTAATATAAAATAAAGGCTTATATTATCGTAAAATTCTTTTCATCAAGAAGGATATATATTTCCTTTTTGTGCATTTTATAGCCTACATTTTCCCCAAGATGTAGGTTTTTTTTATTCCTAATTTTTGAACTTATAATCTTTAAATATTAAAAATAAAAAAAGCCAAATGGCTTTTTTTATACAGTTTCGGGTTTTTTCAACTCTTGTTGAATATAAAGATTCATATAATATTGTTCAATATAATCATCAGCATAGTTATTTGCTAAGGTTTTTGTTGCCACTTGTTCATGTTTTAAATAGCAGTTTGATTCGAGGTCTTTTTCAAGTACCCACCATTGGCGGTTAATACGACGCACTTGAAACTTGTCACTTTTGTATTTTCTTTTAGCCATTTTCAAAAATTTGCTATTCAGTTGTTGAAAGAGAATTTCTACTGGAGTTAAGAGTCCAAGTCAACAGATGAGAAGTTAATTGCTTATTTTATGTGAAGAGTTGTTTCTATCAATACCTAAACAAGGCATTAAAGTAGAAAAGCTCTCCTAAGAGAGCTTAATAAGATATCTATTCCATTTTTAACGAGAAAGATTCTTTAAAAGTAATTTTAAACTTTCCATCATCTTTTCTAATTGCAAAGGTGTAATACCTTCGAAAGATTGTTCGAGTACCACGCTGGTCAGATCATTAATCTTATTGATCATTTCAGTACCTTTGTCTGTAAGTACGACGCGGGTGATTCGACCATCGGTCTGACAAGAATAAGTTTCAACCAAGCCTTCATCTTTTAAACGATAAACAATCTTGGTGGTTGTCGACATTTTTGAAATAATCATATCTGAAAGTTCAGAAACACTTGCATGCGGCTTACTACTTAAAGCCAACATAATACGTCGACGTGAGTTATCTAAACCATATTTTTTTAAAGCATTATCAATGTTTTGTACATACTGAGCATGTACTTGAGTAATCCAATAATATGGAAAATCTTCAAGAGTAAAAGATTCTGTTGTAGGTAAAAAACGCGCATACTTCTTTGTCATTGACTTTTCCCCATACCTTGGTGGATCGCATTTCTGGTGAACTATCTTTAATAGTTGAAAAATATAGTTTCATCAAGCAAGTTATATCAGGACTTTACTTGGTGAGCAAAATTTATATAGCTAAATTTAACAATGACATGGTTTGGTGGTCCTTATCTTGATAAACATCTCTATACTTTGCATAAACCACAAATACTCTTCTTCTATAGTCAAAGTTTGTTGAAAATTAATGTGACTTGATAAGCCAGCGCCATTAATTCCTTAAAATCTTTGAACAGATATACAAGATTGCATCTAGGCTTGCTTGATCGTTAATTAAACGATATTGGCTTGCAAACGCATCGTAGAAAAAAAATGATGATTTGACCGTGGCATTGAACGAGATAGTTTTTGTCTCTAAAGTCATAATTATGAAAAATCAAGATATTTAAATAATAAATATTTATAAATATCAGTTGTTTGATTTATTTTTTGATTAGTAAAATTTACCATACATTTAACATGAATCATCTATTATTTAGTGAATCAAAAAAATTTGTTCATCAAATAATTGATTTTTATATATAAAATTAAAGTAATGATCTATTGTTTAATTTTATAAATTTAGCTTTTTTGTCTATAAATTATATTTTTAACAGTTTTTATCCATGTTATATGCCACACATCTTCTAAATCGTAAAAAGAACCGACTTTAACTGTAATGTTGGCAGAGGAAGTACCAGCACAGATTATGGTAAGAGCTATTCAAATTAAGCGATACGAGTAGTGCAAAAGCTAGTTAAAGCAGAGTTTAAAAATTTATTTGATGAAGCATATAAAACTTATAAAAAGGGAGAATTTATATTCTCCCTTTTTTAATTATGCAGTGGTCACAATTTTTTCTTCTATTTTTTTCTTAACAATCGCATAGCTTATGCCTGTAACGATGCTACCTGCTGCAATGGCAGCGAGATATAACCAAGCATGGTTAATTGCATTTGGAATTAAAAGAACAAATACACCGCCGTGAGGAGTAACTAATTCGCAGTGGAATAAGGCAACAAGTGCTCCAGTCACTGCACCACCTAAAATACACGTCGGGATAACACGCATGGGGTCTTTAGCAGCAAAAGGAATCGCACCCTCAGAAATAAAACATAAGCCTAATACGAATGCAGCTTTTCCAGCATCTTTCTCTCCTGTACTAAATTTATTTTTAGCAATGAAAGTTGCAATCGCCATACCAATAGCAGGGACCATACCACCTGCCATTGTTGCTGCCATTGGCATATAGGTATTTGTTGTTAGTAATCCGACAGTAAAAGCATAGGCTGCTTTATTGATTGGACCGCCTAAATCGATACACATCATGGTTGCTAATATAATTCCCATTAACACCGCATTTGTTGTACCCATGTTATTTAAGAAGTCTTTCATTAGTTCAAAAATATGTGCTACAGGCTGTCCAACCACGTAGAACATAATGAGACCAACAAATAACGTGCCTAATAATGGAATAATTAAAATCGGTTTAAGTGCTTCTAGACTAGTAGGAAGTTTGAGTTTTTTGGCAATGAAAAGTGCGATATAACCCGCAAGAAAACCTGAAACAATACCGCCTAAAAAACCTGCTTGTAGCTGAGAGGCGAGTAAGCCACCAATTAAGCCAGGTGCAAGACCTGGGCGATCGGCAATTGAGTAGGCAATATAACCCGATAACATTGGGACCATGAGCATAAATGCAGCGGCCCCAATTTGTTTTAAAATGGCTGGTAAACTTCCAGCTTGTTCAGCAGCATTTAGGCCAAAGCATAAAGAGAGAGCAATTAAAAGACCTCCAGCCACGACCATAGGCAACATAAAAGAAACACCAGTTAAGAGATGTTTATATACGCCAACTTTTTCGGTTTTATCTTTATTTTCTGTCGATGCTTGTTGCTTACCTTGTTCTAAAACTTGCGCATTGCTGATTGCTTCAGCAAAGGTTTTATCAGTTTGTTTTAGAGCAAAACCTGTACCACACCGATAAACACGCTTACCTACAAAACGGTCTGTGTTAACTTCAATGTCAGTTGCAAGAATCACGATGTCCGCTTCAGCAATAGCTTGAGCTGATAAAATATTTTTTGCACCAACAGAACCTTGTGTTTCTACTTCAATTTCATATCCAAGTTTTTCTGCACCATGTTGTAAAGCTTCGGCAGCCATAAAAGTATGTGCAACACCTGTAGGACACGCAGTGATTGCTACAAACTTTTTAGTAGTAGTTAGTGCCAAGCTATTATCACTTAGCCAATCTTGAGCTGGTTTTAAATGATCTAAGGCAGTTTGGAAAACTGAAGAGGTATCATTTTTTATCTCTTCAATGCTAATGAAAGATAAAGGATGTGTACCAAAAATATTAAGATCTTTCGGGCGTTGTCCAACAACGATGACTTGATCCAAGTTTTCATTTGCTTCGAATTCATCAAGCGAAATAATACTATTTGGATAATCTTGTTGGGATGCGACTTGTGCAAGTTTCCGAGCTAAAATCAAAGCATTGACTTGCTGTTGCGGACTATTAATGACAAATAACAAATGTTTAGCAGTTAGCATCAGATTCACTCAATGAATTGATTGTAGTTTGGGCTTTTAATTGGTTTAGCGTTTCAGTATTAGGAATACGAAAGCCAATTTGTGTAACAGCATGGCTCGCAATTGCTGTAGCAGTTTTTAATGTTTCTTCAGCAGAAAAATCATTGACTAAGCCATGAATCATGCCTGCTAAAAGCGAGTCACCCGCACCAACGGTACTTTTAACGATTACTTTAGGAGCTTTGGCATGAAGTGGATGAGTGTCGTGTAGCCAGTTTACACCGTCTTCACCCATCGAAATAACGACATGTTCAATTTTAACTAAGTTTTCAAAAAGCCTTTTTTGTTCTGCATAAGTCGCGGCAGGAAGTTGATAACTTTCTACTAACTCATCTGTATTTGGCTTAATCATCCAAGGCTGGCACTCAATTGCAGCAACCAATGCCTTACCACTTGTATCAAGTGCAACTTTTTTCCCTTGCTGTTGAATGAGCTTAATAAGTTGCTGTAATTCATCAACACTAAAACCTTGTGGAAGGCTCCCAGCAATGGCAACTACATCTACCTGTGGCAAAATCATTTCGATTTTTTGAAAGAGGTTCTTTTTATCTAGTTCAGAAACTAAGAAACCTTTTCCATTTAAATCGGTCATACGCCCAGAATGTTCAGCAATTTTTATATTTTGACGAGTCTCGCCTTTAATATAAATAAACTCAGGTTGGAATTGAGCTTCTTTAAAATGGTCATCAAAAATTTGTTTGTTCGTCGTTCCTAGAAAGCCAGAAACAATAACTTCATGCCCCAAATCTTTTAAAACTTGTGCAATATTTAACCCTTTGCCTGCTGCATGTATTTCTACGGATTCTTGGCGATTTACCTCGCCAACCTGTAACTCATTGAGTTGTATCGTTACATCAATTGCAGGATTTAAAGTAATTGTTAAAACTTTAGCCATTAGTGTTCCTAATCTTTAGATTTCTTGTTCGGATAACTGACGTACAGCAGTGGCGCTTTCACATTCTAGTGCGCGTTTTGCAAGCGCTTGAGCTTGGCTGTAGTTAAGTGTACGAATTTGGGCTTTTACTAAAGGAATACTATTTGGAGACATGCTGAGCTCATCTACGCCTAATCCCATAAGAATTGGTACAGCCTTTGGATCAGCTGCGAGTTCTCCGCATATACCCACCCATTTGCCATGTTTGTGCGCAGCTTTTACAGTGTGATCAATCAATTGCAAAATGCTTGGGTGGAGGCCATCTGCTTCAGCCGAGAGGATAGGGTGACCACGGTCAATAGCTAAAGTATATTGAGTTAAGTCATTTGTTCCTATACTGAAAAAGTCCACCTCTTGAGCAAGAATAGGCGCGAGTAAAGCAGCAGAAGGAACTTCTATCATAATACCAACTTGTAAGTTGGCGCATGGATGTACAGCTTTAACTTCATCAAGAATAGCTTTAGCAGTACGCCATTCTTCCACACGACCAATCATTGGAAACATGATTCGTAAAGGGCGATCATCGGCAGCTTTAAGCAAAGCGGTAAGTTGTTGACGTAACAGCTCTGGCTGTCTTAGTGTCAACCGAATACCTCTTAGACCTAAAAATGGATTTTCTTCTTCAGCAATTGGAAGGTAAGGAAGTGGTTTGTCACCGCCTACATCAAGAGTACGTACTACAAGTGGGCGACCAGCAAGAGCATCTAGCACAACACGATAATCTGCTTCTTGGGTGGCTTCACTTGGAGCACTACTATGAGCCATAAAAACGAGTTCGGTTCTTAGTAGTCCGATTGCTTCGGCACCACATTCTACTGCGTGGGTTGTAGCTTGAACTTTTCCTAAATTGGCAGCAACTTCGATTTGGTGTTGATCTAGAGTAATCGCAGGTTCTTGGCTGTGCCGTTCAGCTTCTTCACGAATTTTTTGTTGAAGCTCTCGTTCTTGTTTTGCTTGTTCGATTTGCTGAGTGTTAGGGTTTAATACAAAAGTTCCTGTATCTCCATTAATTAAAAGAGAACTCTTTTGTTCAATATCTAGTACTTGATCACCAGCACCAACAATTGCAGGAATACCTAAAGCACGAGCAACAATAGCGCTATGTGCACTTGCACCGCCTACAGCTGTTAAAATACCCGCTACTCGATCTTTATTAAGGCGAGCCACATCACTTGGCCCCACATCGTACATGATCAAAATATAAGGCTCTTTAGGCTCTTCGATGATAACTTCACCACAGAGTTGAGCTAAAACACGATCACCAATATCACGCAAGTCTGTAGCACGCTCAGCCAGTAAACGGTCTGGTAAAGCTGCTTGCTCTTTAGCTGCTGCTTCAATATGTTCATGCCAAGCAGCAGGAGCAGAAAGGTTTAAGTTAATCTTTTGATAAACACCATTAATAAGATCAGGGTCGTCTAGCATTTCCAAATGTGCTTGGAAAATTTGCTTAATTTCAGCTACTTCAGATTTTGCAATAACTTGGTGAATATTGTTTTTAACTGCGTGAAGAGCAATATCAAGTTTTTCTTTTTCTGCTTTAACGCTTAAACCCATACGTTCATATTGATAAACCTTAGGTTTGATGACATGTACGGGGCCAAAAGCTAAACCACTAGAAGCTGGAATACCTGTATTTGTACTCAATGTTTTCAGGAGTGATTTTATTGTTTGAGGCGATTGAGCTTCTTGGCTATCTGAAGATTGAATTGGTTCAACCTCTTCTCCTAAACCTTCTTGCACAGCCTGAATAACTTTATCTAAAGCGTCAACAGCATCTGTTTCCGGTTCGGCAATAAAACGTAAAGTCTGGCCACGTTTACATCCTAAAGCCAAGAGGCGCGTCAAACTTTTGGCCGAAACAAAATTACCTTCGTCCACTGCGACTTGAATATCACCTTGAAAACTTTTAGTTAAGTTCACCAAATGAGTCGCTGGTCGTGCATGTAATCCATGTGCATTAGCGAGTACAACTGAGCGGTGAGGCCAATCTGGAATAATATCTGCACCAATAATTTTAGCAATCTCATTTGGTGTTTGCGTTTGATCTAGCTGTGCGACTTGTTCTGGATTAAATAAAATATCAATAAGTCGGTTAAATCTTTGATTATCTAACTGCTCATTGGCAGCAATGCAGACGAGTGTATTCAGTTTTTGTCCATTTACATCTAAAGCTTGGCGTGGCTTTACGATACTGATTGCTGGCTGTTGAACAAACTTACTGCTAGAAATAGACCAGATCTGGTCTTGTAACTGTATAACTTGATCTGGCTCAAGTGAACTTAGAAAACCACATTTTACGAAATTATGTTTTTTTAGAATTTGAGAGGCTGACCACAATAAGTCTTCAATATCTTGAGATTCAACTTCAGTTTGAATTAAATTTTCATGCAGAGTTAAAGATAAGGGTTGAGCTTGTAAGAGTTCAATAATTTGCTCAGGTTGCGTCGCATTTTTTACCTGTTCACTTACATCCTGCATTAACGCTCTAGTTAATATTTGTAGTACTTGTAAATGTTCATCAGATTTTGCTGCAATAACAACAGCTAAATAAATCGTGTTTTCCCCATCCCATATTATTCCTTCAGGGAAGTGAGCTAACCGAATACCTGTTTCTAAAATAAATTCACGAGATTGGGGTGTGCCATGTGGAATAGCAATTCCTTGGCCTAAATAGGTAGCGCTTTGTTGTTCGCGATTGATGAGTCCTGTTATATATTCAGGTGTAACTAACCCATCTTTTACTAATATATCTACTAGACACTGTAATGCATGCTTTTTATCAACAGCATGTTGATTCATATGAATATGTCGAGGCTCGAGTGCTAGCATACTTATCCTTGAACAATTTCTTTGGTTTAAACTAAAACAGAAAAAAAGAAGCTGTTTGTATTAAAATAGGTTGGTTTACCTGTTTTTAAACAACAGCTTCAGACAAATTACCATAGCAGAACTTTTAGGTTATATCGACGTATTTACGTAAATAATGCTTATTAAAAACACAAAGGAATCACGACTTAATATATTTTAATTTCTTATGGTAACTATAAATTTAATAAAGTGATTTTATAAAAAGGGGACTGTTAATAATAAAAAAAACCTCTACACCGGATTACGGGCATAGAGGCAAAAACTAAATAATAAAATTTACATTAATATTGAATTTCTTGCTCTAAAAGTGACCACAGCTTTTGATGTGATTTTTTAAACATTAGCATGTGCCCAATTGATTTATAGCCAAGTTTTGTCGGGTTCAGTTCTAGCATTTTAGTAGGTGCATTTGGATATAAACTTAATAAATCTGCAACGTTGTGTTGAGTTGCAATTTCATCGTCACTTGCCCAAATAGAAGTAATAGGGCAAATAATTTCAGTATGAAAGTCATGAAAGATAGTTTTACCAATCGCATTTTTCACATAACCTGGGCGACTACAAAACTCTCTCCACTGTTGTGCAACTTTCTTAGGCAAGTTTTCACCCATTCCAATAAATTGAGTAGCACCATAGCCTTTTAAGGTACTCGAAATTGGAAAAATAACGTTAAACATGACAGGGGCCAGAAACTTAGTTTTACCTTTAAGCCCTTTTACATGGCCAGTAGAACCTGCCACTGCAACAACTTTTGCTACTTTATGAAAATTTGGCACAATTCCTAACAGTTGCCCACCCGCACTATGGCCAAGAATAGTAACTTTTTCTGCTTGTGTTTTTTCTAGTAAGGCGTCAATAGCACAAGGAATATCAAGCGTTCCCCAATCATTAATACTTGCATCACTTTGCTTTAACGGCCCATGCAATGAATCTCCAATTCCACGGAAGTCAAAGCTTAATACTTCATAACCTTGTTGGCTTAACCATGTAGCAAAGGGATGATAAAAGTTTTTAGTAATACCTGTGGCTGGACAAATCAAAACGGGATTTGCTGACTTTTTTGATTCGGTTGGATAAAATTGTGCAGCAAGTTGATAACCGTCTTCACAAGTTATCCAAAATGATTCAAAAGTGTTATCCATAATATTACTTAATGATTAGCTTATTAATGACTTTAATTTACATGAGTTCCAAAACGACACTTGATTAAAGTGTGACTATAAAGTCAAAATTTATGCTATACAGCTCATTAAATTTTAATAAAACGAATAATTGGGAAAAGATGGATTTACCGAAAGCTGTACAGTTAGCGATTGTGTTTAGTGGCATATTTTTATGGATAGGAATGTTCACAGGGGTGTGGAAATATTGGCAAATACGCCGTTCAGAGTTACATCGTGCCTACTATTATGTTGATATCGCTCATCGCAGTAGCTTGCTTTATGCCGCTGCTACTCTAATTCTTGCTGTGTTGAGTTATTTTACTGTTTTAAGTGAAAATATTGCTTTGTGGTGTGTATTGGCAAATGTCTTCTTTTTTAGCTTTTCAATCTTGGTTTATATCATACATGGATGTTTGCAGGACACGACAAACCAATTCAAAACTCCACATCGGTTGGGTAGG
Organism: Acinetobacter sp. XS-4; assembly: GCF_023920705.1. Taxonomy (NCBI): domain Bacteria; kingdom Pseudomonadati; phylum Pseudomonadota; class Gammaproteobacteria; order Moraxellales; family Moraxellaceae; genus Acinetobacter; species Acinetobacter sp. XS-4. Next base: position 1,629,895 of record NZ_CP094657.1, read on the forward strand.
TTTAATTTACCTTCGTGGTTAATGTCTTTAATGATGGTGGCATTAATTATTACTGAATTATTAGCTACAGCTATTTTAGTTATTGGAACAGTTTTTTTATTTCTGGGTATATAAAAATGGATGATTACTCATCCATTTTTAATCTTACAATTATTGTTGACTAAGACGTCGTTTGGCTAGTTTTCGCATCTTATGATCGACAAAGGCCCACAGGCAAAATATGAAAGAAACCACCATCGCATACATAAAGTATTCGGGTTTTAGATTTCCTTTGATCATACCTTGAAACAGTAAAGTCAGCATAAGAGCAAGCGGCGTTACTCCATAAACAACTGAATCTTTGCTGTTCAGAGTGTTAATGAAGACTTGTTTGTTGAAATGTAATGATAACATCTCCATCCCTCCTTGTGGTTGCGCTAAAACCTAATGTTTTAGTCAAGAATAAGTTTTAAGCTTAATGTTGTACTTCTATTTTCAACTCAATTCAATAGCGAATAGAAAATTTTTTGAGCAGTTTTATAAGAAACTCTATGTTTATAAAGGTTTAAGGTATTAAAAAAGTAAATATTAAATATTTTTGTATGAAATACTTATTCTTTTAGGAAAGAGAAATTATTTAAGTGAAAAGTGTATTAATTTCTCTTTCCTATCAATTTATTTTAGCTATTTTGCTTTTTAAAAAAGGTATCGATCGCGTGTTGAGCAATTTCTGCATCTTCAAAAGATTGAACACCGGATACACCAATAGCACCTAAAATTTCACCTTCGTGAATAATCGGTTTTCCACCTTCAAGCATTCCTTGAGCACTAGGCATACTTAAGAAACCAAGACGGCCACTTTGCAGAAGTTCTTCATAAAATTTTGACGGTCTACCTGATATTGAAGAGCACTTTGCTTTTTCTAAACATAAGTGTGAAGTTAAAGGAGAGGCGCCATCTAAACGTTTCATGAGTAATAAGGAACTTGTTTCATCAACAATCGCAATGCTGACTTTAAAGTTGTGTTCGATTGCATATTTTTGAGCTTCTTCCATTAAAAACTCGGCGTCTGCTAATGTTAAGTAATATTTAGTTTTCATTGTTGCTCTTCTTTCCTGAGTAAGCTAAAAATTATTTTAGTGTAATTTTACAGTAAAAAATGATTATTTCTATTGTTGATTTGTCATTAAAAAACTAGTGTGGAAATAAAATGCTGGTTGGGTAAACACAGCATTTTATTCAATATATAAAATCATGTTTGGATAAAACTCGATTTCAAAAAAGCCACTAGATTAAATATTTTTAAATTTAACTTTGTCGATAATTACGGTAATTGCAAGAACAACTAAAGATGGGATCAACCAAGCTAAGTTTTGTTCATTTAATGGTAAATGTTGAAGAAATTCAGGTAAATAATCACTGAAGCCTGCAACTTTAAGACCATCGATAATACCGAAAATTAAAGCAATACTCGTTACTGAACCGACAATAAAAGAAGGCTTATGCCAAAATTTCCAAAAGAAGCTCAGCATAATCACCACAATTGCGGGTGGATAGATTGCACTTAAGACAGGTACTGAAATAGCAATCAGTTTGGTTAAGCCAAGATTCGAAATAATGAAAGAGAAACCAACTAAAATAAAGACTAAAAGCTTATATGGTAATTTAGTTAACTGGGCAAAGTACTCACCACATGCACAAGTTAGACCAATCGCTGTAACCATACATGCTAAAAAGATTAGTCCAGTTAAGAATAATGAACCCATATTTCCAAAAGCATGTTGTACATATGCATGTAAAATTACTGCGCCATTTGCTGCATTAGGTGCTACTTCATGGCTACCTAAACCTAATTTGAATAAGCTTAAATAAACTAAAGTAAGACCAACACCTGAAATGAGACTGGCAATAATTGCATATTTAGTGACTAACTTTTTATCAGTAACGCCGCGAGAGTAAATCGCTTGAATAATAACGATACCAAATACTAGTGCACCTAACGTATCCATAGTGAGATAACCGTTTACGAAACCCTCTGAAACCGGAGATGTAACGTAATGGTTAATCGGGGCAGGTACGTAACCCGCAGGAATCATTACTGCTGCAATACCTAAAATTGCTAAAGCAATAATTTTTAGCGGGGCAAGTACATGTCCTACTGTATCCAATAATTTGTTTGGATAAAGTGAAACTATAGTTACAAATGAAAAATAAATTGCGCTATAGATTAAAAGACTACTACTTGAGGTTCCAAAATAAGAGGAAAAACCAATTTCATAAGAAACAGTAGCTGTACGTGGGGTAGCAAATAGAGGGCCGACTGATAAATAACAAACAACTGTTAGGATCAGACTTGCTACTCGACCTAAGGGAGAGCTGATAATTTCAATGGAACCCTGCATACGAGAGAGTGCCATGATGGTAATTACAGGTAAGCCGACAGCCGTAATCAAAAAGCCTAGTGCAGCTAACCATACATGCTCACCAGCTTGTTGAGCAACGATGGGAGGAAAGATAATATTGCCGGCCCCAATAAAGAGGGCAAAGGTCATAAAACCTAAGGCAATAATATCTCCAGTGCGAAGATGTTGCATAAATTAAATTTAATAAAAAAAGAAGGAATTTTAGAGCAAAAGTAATCATGATCAAGCGCTAATTTATGTGAAAAAGCTTTTTTTCAGGTGGTTAAAACGATATATAGTGTTATAAGCGTTTGTTTGGTTAAAGTATGTACTTGAAAAGCCATTAAAAGGATAAAAGAACTTCTTTTTAAGTTCTGACTTTTTATAAAAAATATGTAAGAATAAAAACATAAATTTTTATTTTGAATGTCGAATATTTAAACATTTTAGGCTTTTGGTCTGACTTATATTCATCCTAAAATATTTTGAATTACTTTGGGTTTTGTAGGGAAGGGCATGTTTCTTGTCTGCGAGGATAGAATTGAATGAGAGCTTCTACTGTTACCATTAAAACTGAACAAGATCTGGAAAAATTAAGAGTTTCTGGACGCTTGGCGGCGCAAGTTTTAGAAATGATAGAGGCCTATATTAAACCGGGCGTATCTACCGAATACTTAGATAACCTCTGTAATGACTATATTGTCAATAATTTAAAAGTGATTCCTGCTAATGTGGGATATCACGGTTTTACAAAAACGATATGCACTTCAGTCAATGAAGTTGTTTGCCATGGGATACCATCGCCAAATAAAATTTTAAAAGATGGCGATATTATTAATATTGATGTCGCAATTATTAAAGACGGTTATTTTGGTGATACGAGCCGCATGTATTTTGTGGGCAATGTAAATCCGCAAGCGAAAAAATTAGTTGATACAACTTATGAAGCGATGGTTGCTGGTATTCATGCTGTTAAACCAGGCGCTACATTGGGTGATATTGGTTATGCTATTCAGTCGGTTGCTCACCGAGAGGGATATAGTATTGTTCGAGAATATTGTGGGCATGGGATTGGTAAGGTCTATCATGAACAACCTAATGTTTTACACTATGGGCAGCGCGGGCAAGGGTTGGTCTTAAAGAAAGGAATGGTCTTTACCATTGAGCCAATGGTGAATGCAGGTAGACCGCAAGTAAAAGAGTTAAATGATGGATGGACTGTCATTACTCAAGATCTTTCATTATCTGCTCAATGGGAACATATGGTTGCAGTAACGGATACTGGTTTTGAACTATTAACCCCATGGCCTGAAGGTGTGGGTAATTATCCTGCAATTTGAAAAATATAAAAAAAGTTCGATAATTTATCGAACTTTTTTATTTTAACGCTCAGAAAGATTTTCTACTAAATAATCAATAAACACTCGAACAGCAGGTAGTAATCCTCGGCGTGATGGATATACGGCATGTAATATTCCATGAGGTGCTTTCCAGTCTGGTAGGATTTGTATAAGTTGACCAGATTTCAAGAAATCTTCTGCTGCAGTTTCTGGCAGTAATGCGATACCACAGTTTTGACTCGCCAATTGAGCCAGCATATGTATGTTCGTACCCATTACGATAGGGCTAACTTTGATTTTCTTCTGTTGATTGTCAGGTCCATGTAAAATGAATTGTTGATCAAGATGCTCTTCAGACAAGCTTAAAATACGGTGTTCACTGAGTTGTTCAGGATTTTTTATATCTCCAAACTCATTTAAGTAGGCCTGACTTGCGAATAGGCTTTGTTCTATAAGCGCAAACTGTCTAAGAACTAAACTTGGGTCGTCATCCAGTTTCGAGCGAACTCGTAACGCGATATCAATCCCTTCATTAATAACATCAACTCGACGGTTACTGACCATCAGTTGCAAACGAATTTCTGGATATTTTTTTAAGAAAGCAGGTAGGATTTTTGGTAGTTGATTTTGAGCAATATCAACAGGAACACTAACCTTTACTACACCTCTAGGTTGGATACTTAAATGATCAACCAAATCATGGGCAGCTTGTGCCGCATTCATCATGACTTGAGCATGTCTATAAATATCCATCCCAATATCTGTAACAGCAAAATGACGAGAGCTACGTTGGATTAAGCGAACACCCAAGTTTTCCTCTAAGCTGTAAACGCGGCGACTTAATTTTGATTTTGGTATATCCGTTACACGCTCAGCAGCACTAAAGCCACCATGCTCAACAACAAGAGCAAAACAATAAAAATCATCAAGATCGGTGAGCATTAAAATATCCTATTTCTGCAACAACCATGATTTTACATTATTATTTTTGCAACGATAATTCTTATACTAAATTTTTTGTAAGCAGGAGATAAATTCATTACTCATTGCTATAAATAATTTTGAAATTATATTGTAATTACGTTGTAATTTTAATGTGTGTATTTTAAGTGACTTTAGACGTTGTCTATAGAAGTGTTCATCATTTTCTTCTACACTATATTTTTCTCTACTTTTCAAATCTAATGCCTTATCAATTGATAGAACTTAACGATGCCTCTACAAATCTTGAGTGTCCATTTTGCAAACAAGCGATAATTGACTGGGCGCAAGAACAGTATATTCAGCCATGCGAACACACTTTATTTATTGCTATGGATTTGGGCTTTGAATTTGTTGCAGATCGATTTGAAGAGTGCATGAGCCAGAGCGTGGATGAGTTACACGAAGATCCAAATATGAATATTTTTGAAGCTTTGACTACAACAGCTTATGAAAATTTGATTGTTTTAAAATCTGATTTAGGTGTGGAAGGTTTATTCCGTTATGTTGGGGTAAGCGATCTTTAAAATTGAGAGCATAAAAAAGCCAATCTATTGATTGGCTTTTTTATTATTTACGCTTCTGGTGCAGCGCTATATTGTTCAACTAATGGTTTTAATTCGCCATTTTGGAACATTTCAAGCATGATATCGCTACCGCCAATAAGTTCGCCATTTACCCAAAGTTGCGGGAATGTAGGCCAATTCGCAATTGCTGGTAAGATTGCACGAATATCAGGATTTTCCAGAATATTTACATATGCAAATGGACGACCAATTTGACTGAGCGCCTCTACAGCACGTGCAGAGAAACCACATTGTGGAAACTGTGGAGTGCCTTTCATGTAAAGTAAAACGGGATGCTTCGCAATTTGATCGCGGATTAACGCTTCAGTATCACGTGCTTGTTCAGTCATAAATAGATCCTCAACTAATCTAGCAGCATTATAGGGGGTGTTTATGTCGCTTTGCAAACCACCTGAATACTTAAAGTTGCATTGAATATTCAATATTTTATTGTATAAACCGAAGTGATAGCGAAAAGCGGACGAAAATTTAGATAAATGATTGATGAGACTTTTCATCAGAGCCAGTTTTTGTTTATATAAACCCTTCTTAAAACCTCATACAGACAGAGTTCGTTATGACTGATATTACCCTAGCTCCAATACAACCTGATCAACCATCACACTTAATGGCTACTTATGGTCGCCAAGCGATCAGTTTTGTACGAGGCCGAGGGGCATATCTGTATACTGAAGATGGTACAGAATATCTAGATGCCTTAACAGGTATTGCTGTATGTGGTTTAGGCCATGCGCATCCAGTCATTGCAGAAGCAATTGCTGAACAAGCTGTAACACTTGTGCACACAAGTAATCTATTTGAAATTCCTTGGCAAACTGCTGCGGCTCAGAAGCTTGCTGAAGTTTCTGGCATGGAAGAAATCTTCTTTTCAAATAGTGGTGCTGAGTCAAATGAAGGTGCAATTAAGATTGCTCGTAAATTTGGTACTCAACAAGGCATACGTTTGCCAAAGATTATTGTGGCAGAACAATCATTTCATGGTCGTACTTTGGCAACACTTTCAGCAACGGGCAATAAAAAAGTACAAGACGGATTTGCGCCTTTGGTGAATGATTTTATTCGTGTGCCATTTGGTGATGTGAATGCAATTCAAGAAGCTGCTTTGCAACATCCAGATATTGTTGCAATTTTGATTGAGCCAATTCAAGGTGAGGGTGGTATTAATACTGCTCCTCAAGGCTTTAGTTATCTTGAAGAAGTCCGTAATATTTGTAATCAGCATAATTGGTTAATGATGCTTGATGAAATTCAAACAGGTAATGGACGTACTGGTAAATATTTTGCATATCAGCACACCAACATAGTGCCTGATGTCTTGACGACTGCAAAAGGACTTGGAAATGGCTTTCCAGTTGGAGCAGTAATGACACAGGGTAAAGCTGTTGGTTTATTAGGACCTGGCAGTCATGGTTCTACGTACGGTGGTACTGTATTAGGTTCTCGTGTGGTTTATACAGTAATCGAGACAATCCAAAAAGAGAATGCTGTAGAAAATGCGGCAGTAGTAGGACGTTATATTGTTGATCAACTTCGTGCACAGTTAGCGGACAAGAATGTTCAAGTGCGTGGTTTTGGTATGATGATTGGTATTCAATTGCCTAAAGACTGTGCTGAACTTGTTGCTATTGCTCGTGATCAACATAAGCTTATTATTAACGTTACAGCAGGTTCGGTAGTTCGCCTATTACCACCTATTAATATGACTCAAGCACAGGCTGATGACTTGTTAAAGCGTTTAGTCGCTTTGATTAATAATTATCTTTAAGTTTTAGCATTTAAAAAATGGGCATTTATATGCCCATTTTTTATTTCAAATTATTAACCAGAGATGTACTGTTTTAACTGTTCAATTAAGTTTTTCTGATCATCCATGGCTGCTTTTACTAAATCACCAATAGAGATAAAACCAACTAATTTTTCATTGTCTAATACAGGTAAGTGGCGTAAGTGGCGATCTGTCATGAGCTGTAAACACTCTTCAACTGTGTTGTTTAGGCTTACTGTAAGGACTTTAGATGTCATAATTTCAGCGACTGTAGTGCTATATGAAGAACGTTCCATCAGCGTCACTTTTCGCGTGTAGTCACGTTCAGATAAAATTCCGACAACTTTTTCACCTTTGGCTACAACTAATGCACCAATTCCTTTATCAGCCATGATCTTAATTGCTTCAAGGACAGTGGCTTCTGGAGAAATTGTAAAAATATCTTGCTCTGATTTGTTTTTGATTACTTGTGCAACGATTGTCATTTCTTCTGTCCCGTGTTTTATCATTTTGTTTTAAATTAGCCTGATTTTATAAAAATGCAAAGACTTGGTAGTCATTCAAATACAAGTTTTACAATCAAGCGTTCAAAAAGCATTCTAATAAGGGTTAAGAACCTAAAGAAAACTTTAGGCTCCTTGCCAGTGCGGATGTTTAAAAAAGAAATGATGCATTTGCTGTGTAGATAACTTCAACTTACGATGAGAAGAATTAAATAATGCCGGCGTAACGTTGAGGCGGGTTAAGGTTGGTAATAAAGATTCGTGAAAATCTTTAGGAGTAATTCTTCTCGGTTTGTAATGTGGCCAATGTTCTTTGGCATAGCGGTGAGCTTGCAATCCATTGAGCCAGAAAGGGAAAATAAAGTCTTCATGATCTGATTTAATTGCCCAACCTTCATGAAATAATCCCCAAAGAACTCCGCAGTACATCATGGTTCTTAAAATATAAATCTTAATCATCAAGTCTTTTGAAACCGGTTGTAGATTGCTTAAACTATTCATTGTCAATTTAATGGTTCGTAACTTGTCTTACTTATTATAGAAAAAATAGATGACATTTCAGTTTAAACAGGTATCAAATCGTAAACAAATATTCACAGCTGCAAAGTTACTTGTTGAGCCACGACTTAATTGGTGGGGCAAACTTTAGATAAATTAATAACTTTGGATTTTATAGGTATAAAACGCTACCTGAGCATGACAAAGCGATTAAAGCTTTGGCGAAGCGCAAGACAAACGAAGTGCGTAGCGAATTATATTTATAGAATATTTTTTTACAGGCATAAAAAAACACCACCTGAGCAAGACAAAGCGACTAAAGCTTTGGCGAAGCGCAAGACAAACGAAGTGCGTAGCGAATTATATTTATAAAATATTTTTTTACAGGCATAAAAAAACGCCACCTAAGTGACGTTTCTTTATGCTTGCATTGTGGCTAACTTTTGCCAATATTGTGCTTTAAGCGAGTCACGTTCAACACGGAAACCTTGATAATACAATTCTGCTAAGAATAGAGCAGCTTTCCCGTGCCCAGCGCGAGCAACTTCTTCTAACTGTGTAACTGCATCTTGGAAGTTCATTTGAGAATGAATAGTGTTTACTGCAGTTGCGTATACATGTTCTAAATCATGATGAGAGATACGTTGAATCATATAAAACTCCTTATTGTAATTATGATTACTTTTTTCTAAAGGCCACTGCCTTTAAATTAATTTAACTTAGAATTATTAAACTAATATTACAAATTGATGGATTTGTCAACTATTTGTCATTTCGTTTAGTTCACTATTAGGATACATGATTAAACATTATTCACAAATAATTTTGATTAAAATCAATATGAGAATAAAAGACAAGGAGAATAAAATATGACAAATACAATCGATGGCTTTGTTTTTGATACTCCGCCTAAAGAGGAACAAATCATAGAACTGGCCCATTATCACCGTAAATTATTAGATGAAGCTATCTTTCATGAGGAAATCCATTTAGGGGATTACTGTCTAGCACAACGTAAAAGGGTTTTTGATTTTGCTGGGCATTTGGAACCCGTTCAAAAAAACTGGTTTTATCAAGTTTATGATGGGGAGCTTCGAAAAATTGCCGATGAAGACGAGTTGCATCCAGCAGATGCAGAAGAAGGGTTAAGTATTTTTGCTATGTTTTTAGTCTTGGTGATTATTGCAGCAATTTTATACTTTTCCGTCATTCGTTCACTAATAAGTTAAGCATAGTCATACTATCCAGTAAGGTGTGAATATTAACCTTACTGGATGTTTGATCTTGTACTTATGAGTATTGAACCCTACACTACACTAATTCGAGGTAGGTCATGCTCATATTCAAACAAAATTTTCTTAAATTAAAGTCTGAGTTAAAAGTTGATCAATGTTTTAACCTATTTGTGGTTATTGTCATTGGCTGTATTTTTGTGCTGTCATATTTAGCATTACTTCGGCCTATTAGTCCGGATCAATATCAACGAATTATACAACTTTCTCATCAGGCAACTTATCCAAGAACTCAAGACATGGCTGAGTTGCTTATAGCTCAGTCAGAAATTCGTCGGGCAGAGTATTTAAAGTTAATCCATGCTTACCAATTTGAAGGTGCTCATATTAAGCAATATCCAGCACTTGCTCAGGAAGATACTCAGTAATGGGGGTAATCAGGCTAAATCTTGGTTTCCAAAGCTTTTTGAGCACTATTGTGGCAGGCAAAATTTTGAATTTATGCTAAACTTTCTCTTTTTAAACGCGCTGCTTTTCAAGGAATCGGCATGCAACAACAATCGAATATGCAAAATAAATTCTTGATAGATGCTGAGATCGGTGATGACGATGTCACATTACCTAATTTACCTGCTATCGATGTTCCCATCGTTGAATCTCCTGTTAAATCACAAGAAAATATTGAAGTAGCCAAAGTTGAATCGGCTTCTACAGATACCGCTGTTGAACAACCAAAATCTGGTTTTTTTGGCCGGATGAAAGAAGGTTTAACCAAAACTCGTCGTAATTTCGCTGATGGTATGGTCAATATTTTGATCGGTGGAAAGGAGATTGACGATGAGTTACTTGAAGAAGTCGAAGAACAATTATTGGTTGCAGACATTGGTGTTGAAGCAACTAAAACGATCATTACCAATTTAACAGAGCGTACAGCTCGTGGTGATTTGATCTATTCCCACTCTCTATATAAAGCGTTGCAAGAAGAGTTGGTTGCTTTATTGGCTCCACGTGTTAAGCCTTTGCATATTGACCCTAACAAATCGCCTTTTGTTATTTTGATGGTTGGGGTAAATGGCGTTGGTAAAACCACAACTATTGGTAAATTAGCGAAACGTTTACAGGGTGAAGGTAAAAAAGTAATGTTGGCTGCTGGAGATACATTCCGTGCCGCAGCGACAGAACAATTACAGATCTGGGGCGAACGTAACGATATCTCTGTGGTAGCTCAAGGTCATGGAGCGGATAGTGCCTCTGTTATTTTTGATGCCTTTGAGAGTGCTCGTGCTAAAGGAATTGACGTATTAATTGCGGATACAGCAGGTCGTTTACATAATAAAAGCAACTTGATGGAAGAACTTAAAAAAGTTAAACGTGTGATGCAAAAAATTGATGCAACTGCGCCTCATGAAATTATGTTGGTAGTAGATGCGGGTACAGGGCAAAACGCAATTAACCAAGTGCAAGAGTTTGACCAAGCTGTGGGTTTAACTGGTATTACAATTACCAAATTAGATGGTACTGCGAAAGGTGGTGTGCTCTTTAATATTGCAAGTCGTACCCATGTGCCAATTCGTTTTATTGGTGTTGGTGAAAAAATTGATGATTTAAGACCATTCTCGGCGAAATCATTTGTTGCTGCACTGTTTGAAACTGATAAGTAAATCGGTTGTTAGTGGTAAAAAGCTTCACTAAAATGGTGGAGCTTTTTTATATGTATATCTTATTTTATTGTTGCGAAAATAAAACGAACTGTCATATTTTTAATGCTGATTATAAAAAATGAGTTCAATACACTGTATTCATTCCCAAACAACGGCCCATGGTCAATCAATAGGTAGGAAATAACAAAATGTCTACTTTCTTAGATAAAATTAAAAATCGTCGTACTATTTATGCAATTGGTAAAAATGTTGCATTAGATCGCACAAAAATTGAAGAAACAATTCGTGAGGCGGTTAAACATAGTCCTTCAGCTTTTAACTCGCAATCTTCACGTGTAGTGACACTTTATGGTGAATCGCATGCTAAATTCTGGAATTTAGTTCGTGAAGCATTACGTAAAATTGTTCCTGCAGATGCTTTTGCTGGTACAAACACAAAAATTGATAGCTTTGTAGCTGGCGTTGGTACTGTATTATTTTATGAAGACCAAGCTGTTGTTAAAAGCTTACAAGAGCAATTTGAATTATATGCAGACAACTTCCCAGTTTGGTCTGAGCATTCAACTGCGATTGCACAGTTTGCGACTTGGACAGCACTTTCAGAGCTTGGTTTAGGTGCATCTTTGCAGCACTATAACCCGATTGTTGATGCTGAAGCAGCTGAAGCATTTGATGTACCAGCAAATTGGAAATTACGTGCTCAATTAGTATTTGGTTCAGTTGAAGCACCAGCAGGCGAAAAAGCATTTATTAATGATGCTGATCGTTTCAAAACTTTCAACTAATTGAAAGTTAAAAAGAGCACCCAAATAGGTGCTCTTTTTTTATGTTTTGAGAATTAATGAAAAGGCGAAGTAAAATAGATATTGATTAAATTCAATTATATAATTAAAAATAATAAATCGAAAAATTAGCCAATAACTACACTGTCATAAAATAGTCACAATCATATTGCATATTGCTCATGATTTCATAGCTTATCAAATATAGAGAAAGAGACAGATGACTTTAAGATTAAGTGTTGCTGCAATTGGTTTATTACTCAGCGGTTCGGTATTTTCAGCAGTTACAATTACAGCACCAGAGGAAATTGTAATCCTTGCTGTGAATGGTCAAGAAGTCAATTCTGGGTTATTTCGTTCATCTAAAAATAATTATAAAGTCGATGCAGGTGAAACCAGCTTAAGTGTGCGTTACCAAGAATATTTTGAACATTTAAATGGTGAGCATGACATTGTTAAATCTGGCGTAGTTACAATTCAAACACCTACATTGCAAGATGGGAAAACTTATAAGCTTTCGATGGTAGATGTACCTAAAGATTATGAAAATGCGAAAAAATATGCTGAGCAACCAACAGTTGCTTTGTACAGTGCAAATAATGAATTAATTGTGAAACAAACGGGTGCGAACAATGAAGCAAAACCATGGTTTGCAACTGGCTTACTGGGTAAAGTAAGTGATTTTACGACTAAATCATCTAAACCACAGCCTGAAGCTGTGTATGCATCGGCTAAACCTACTTCTGCTCAGGTTGTTGTACCAGCTCCAACGTCTATGCCAGTAACGGGTGTAGCACAAACGAATGATCAACGTTTAGTGGAAACTTGGCAGAAAGCCTCAAAAGCTGAGCGTCAAAAATTTATGGCATGGTTAGCTGAACAATCAAATTAATTAATTGCTATTTAAAATAAAGCCGATTTAATATCGGCTTTATTTTTAGAATTTTTATAAATAGCCTAAGTATACTTTATGACTAATTTAAATTTCCGTTTAGCTCAATTTGCTGACATTCCACAACTCATAGATTTAATTAACAAGTCTTATCGAGAACAACAAGGTCGAAGTTGGACAACAGAGCTTGAGTGGGTAAAAGGACAGCGTATTACAGAGCATCAATTAGAAGAACAGCTACAGTTTGCGAATTCTATATTATTGGTAGCGGAAGCTAATTCTTCTAAAATTGTTGCATGTATTGGTCTCACATTTGAAAATAATCAGGTTGAGGTTGGAACGTTTTGTACAGACCCTCATGTTCAAAACATGAGAATAGGCCGATCTGTTTTGGAATATGCCGAGCAATATGCATTGAAAGAAGATCCTCATCTGGTCAATGCCGTCATGTATGTGTTGGATGTTCGTTCGGAATTGATAGCTTATTATGAACGACGTGGATATGTGAAAACTGGTAATGAACAGCCGTATCCAGTTGAAGCAAATGTAGGCGTGCCAATGGTACCTATTAAGTTGATTGAAATGAAAAAAGACCTCAAATGAGGTCTTTTTTGTTTAGGTTAGAAACCAGATGTAATAGCCTAAAAGCATGAGAGGCCAAGCTACCCATGGGCTAAATAGCCATTTCCATAACCAGAAGCTAGGTACGAAACCCACTCCGTAAATAAAGCCACCAGAAATACCAATCATCACTAACATGAGTTGGCTATGATTATAGTGTCCGTTAGCATCTAGCATGAGTGAAGGGTAAACCAACAAAATTGCAGCAAGAGGCAATGCCAACAGAAAAGAAAGGGCCATTGCAAATGCTTGAGCTTTTCGATGATTTGATGCTGTCATTGCTTTTGCCATGATTTATTCCTCATCTAGATCTTGATGATGTTCGATATAAAGTGCACTGAGTACACCTGCAAAACATGCCATCAAAATGCCAAGGATCCATGCGAAATACCACATTTACTTCTCCTTAATACAAGCTATGCGAGTTTGACTCGATGTGTTTGTTGGTAATAACGCCCCACATTTTGTAATAAGACCAACTGGTATAGATCAAAATGAGTGGTACAAAAATTCCAGCAGCTACAGTCATAACACCTAATGTAAGATGGCTTGACACAGCGTCCCACATTGTCAAACTAGAATTAGGATTAATGCTAGATGGAAGCAAGAATGGGAATAATGCAAAACCAGCGGTTAAAATCGCTCCGACAATCATTAAACTTGTGCCAGTGAAACTTAAGCCTGCTTTTGCTTTTGATGAGGCAAAAACTGCAATAATTGCGCCTAAGATTGCAAGAACTGGAGCAACTTTAGTCATTGGATAGGTGCTGTAATTGTTCATCCAGCCAGGGTTGCTATTAGTCACCACTTCTTTAGCTAAAGGGTTGAGTGCAGCATTTGGATTAATAGCAACAGCATAGCTATAACCAGGAACTTGCCCGAAATACAGCCATGCCCCAATCACAAGGAAACATATTAAAAATATAGCTGCCATGATCTGCGTTGCTTTGGCAGAGCGCTGCTTTAATGCATCGTCTGTACGCAACATGAGCCATGCACCACCATGTGCACAGAGCATAGATAAACTGACAACACCACAAATTAGGGCAAACGGGTTGAGAAGGGCAAAAAAGCTGCCAGTATATTCAGAGCGTAACGTGTCATCTAAACTAAATGGTAAGCCCAGAAATAAGTTACCGAAGGCAACACCGAATACAAGGGCTGGAACAGCACCACCAATGCACAGGCCCCAGTCCCAAGAATTACGCCATTTGGTATTTGCAAGTTTAGAGCGGTAATCAAAACCTACTGGTCGTAGGAAAAGCGCGAATAAAACTAACAGTAGTGCCCAGTACATGCCCGAAAAAGCAACGGAATAGACCATTGGCCATGCAGCAAATAGTGCACCGCCCGCTGTAATAAACCAAACCTGATTCCCATCCCAATGCGGTGCAATCGTGTTGATTGCAGCACGGCGTTCGCTATCAGTTTTTCCAACGAAAGGCATAAGAGCCATGGAACCCATATCGAAGCCATCGGTAAGAGCGAAGCCGATTAGTAGTACGCCAACTAACACCCACCAAATGATTTTTAATAGTTCATATTCAATCATGATAAGGCCTCCCCATTAACTGCTGTTTTCGGTTCTTGCTTTTCAAAATGATATTTACCAGTGTGCAAAGAACTTGGCCCTAAGCGAGCAAACTTAATCATTAAGTACATTTCAATAATTAAAAGTGCGGTATAGAACGCTGCTAGCGCAAGAATCGAACCCCATACATCACCAGTACTTAAACTAGAAGTAGATAGGTGGGTTGGTAAAATTTCACCAATAGACCATGGTTGACGGCCGCCTTCAGCTACATACCAACCAGTTTGTGCAGCAATCCAAGGAAGTGGCAGACCAAACAATGCATATTTAAGTAGCCAAGGTTTATTTTCAGCATTTCTTTTTGCTACAGCCCAAGTTGCTAAAATGAAAAGTAATAGCATTAAGAAGCCAGAGGCAACCATTGCTCGGAAAGAGAAAAATAGTGCTGTAACATTTGGAACTGTATCTTTTACAGCGGCTTTAATATTTTGCTCGCTTGCATCGACTACATTCGGTGCATATTTCTTAAGAAGTAGGCCATAACCTAGATCTTTTTGATTTTTTTCAAATGAAGCTAATAGCTCTGGTGAGCGATCACCTGCACGTAATTTTTCAAGTTCAGCATAGGCAAGCATACCGTTACGAATACGAACTTCGTGCTGCTGCATGAGATCTTTAAGGCCGGTAACTTCTTTGGTTGTTGAGCGAGTTGCAATTAAACCTAATGCATATGGGATTTTAACTGCATAATCTGTCCGCATCTCTTCATGGTTTGGTACACCAAACAAAGTAAACGGAGCAGGAGCAGGGTGAGTATCCCATTCAGCTTCAATTGCAGCCAATTTGGTTTTTTGAACATCACCTAGCTCATAGCCAGATTCATCACCTAATAAAATTACTGAAAGTGTAGATGCAAGGCCGAAAATCGCAGCAATTGCAAATGAACGACGGGCGAAAGGTAGATCGCGTTTTTTAAGCAAGTAGTAGCTTGAGATGGCAAGAACAAAAATTGCACCAGTTACATAACCCGCAGATACAGTGTGGACGAATTTAACCTGAGCAACAGGGTTAAAGATAAGCGCACCGAAATCCACTAGCTCCATACGCATGGTTTCAAAGTTGAATTCTGCACCTACTGGGTTTTGCATCCAACCATTCGCCACTAAAATCCAGAGTGCCGACATGTTAGAACCTAGTGCAACTAACCAAGTTACTCCTAAATGCTGAACCTTAGTTAATCGATCCCATCCAAAGAAGAATAAACCAATAAATGTCGACTCAAGGAAGAACGCCATCAGGCCTTCAATTGCCAGTGGTGCACCGAAAATATCACCTACATAGTGTGAGTAATAAGCCCAGTTCGTTCCAAACTGGAATTCCATTGTTAAGCCAGTCGTTACCCCTAAAGCGAAGTTAATACCAAATAATTTTCCCCAAAATTTAGTCATATCTTTGTAAATTTCTTTACCAGAAATGACATAGGTGGTTTCCATGATGGCAAGGATAAATGCCAAACCTAAAGTTAAAGGGACGAAAAGAAAGTGATACATTGCGGTCATTGCAAATTGAAACCGCGAAAGATCAACCACGCTTTCAGAAATCATCAACGTGTCTCCTTAATATTAGAAATGTTGTCACCAGCAATATGCTCAGCGACCTGATTGTCGAAATTTTTGGGGATGGTGGGAGCATCAAACCAAATATGTTTAATCGTTAAAAGAAGCACTATTTTTATTATTAGAATAATAGTGATTTCTTTAATTAAACGACTATTAAGATTTTGAAAATTAAGGCTCATTAATTAAACCTCATTTGATATTAATTTTATTATTAATCAAAATATAATAAAAATAAACATTAAATATATTTAAAATGGATATTTAAATTATTAATCCATATAAAACAAATACTTAATATTTTAAAATAAATATCATACTAAAATAGTTTGAATTGATTATTAATTCCTACTAAAACACTTGTAAATAAAAATATAAATCTTATTAAAATAGTTTGTTTTAATTTAATACCAACTAAAATGGTTGAGTATAATGTCTAATGATTTTATTTCTAACCAAATTGATCGGAATAATAAATAACTAATTAAAAAGAGAATAATAAAATTAGGGCGTAATAAAGCCTGCGAAGAGCAATAATGGACTATAAGAATTATTGAAAATTAATCGGGTGCGAAAAGATCGTTTGATACAGAGATTTTTTTGGCAACATAATGGCTTTTATGTACTCTGACAAGAATAACTTGAGAATGTAATTCGAGTTCGCCGTATTCTGGTTCTACTTGAACATAGTGAAGCTGGCCAAATTCATCACGTACGCGTGCTTGAGCAGAAAAGCCTGGTCTAGCATTACCACTAGAAATGGTTGCTAATCGGCCTAAAAGGTTATAGTTAGTATGAGTAAGCTTGGGCTTAATCACTTGGTCAAGGCAGTGAATCATGAACACAGTAAAAAAGATTGCGATCACAAGGGCTGGGACGATTAAATAAAATGGTGAAATAAAATAATGTTGTATTGCGAAGAAAGAGAGTTGTAAAAAATAACCTGCATAACTGAAATTAATGAGTAAAAAAACGAAAATTAAAGCTTTAGAAAATTTAACATTAAGTAGCGGTGAGTTAGAAAGCCAATCTGGTGCAATTTTTTTAAGTAACTGACTTGGACGGAGTCCAATATACATACCAATGGTTTCTACCACGCTGAGCAATATCAAAGCCACTACACTTAAGTGAAATGGCATAAGATAATAATTGAAAAAGAAATCAGCCATGGCAGAAACTCTAATGTTTATAGCTTCAGTCTACAATATAGATACCGCCATCTGAATGTACTTTAAGCTCAACTTTATTTAAAAAATCACCTAGACAAGGACCTGAAATACATTCGCCTGTTTCCACGTTAAATAAAGCACCGTGGGTAGAGCATTGGATATATTCTTTGTCTTGATCTAGAAATTGATTTTCTAGATATTCAAGCTCAGTTTGTAGGTGAGGGCATAAATTCTGATAAGCATAGAATGCGCCGTCACGTTGCGTAACGAAAATAGTCGTTCCTTGTAAAGTGTCAAAAGCCCTAGCTTCGCGCTCAGGAACTTCTTCCGTCATACAGATCCTTTCCATTTCAAGCACATTCCTTCTGAAAATTTTCAAGAAGTTTAGCATAATCATTAATTGCTAAACGTGGGCCAAATTGAGAAACAACTTCACTCGAAATTAAGACAGCTAACTGTGCAGCAGCATTCAAATCTTGATGATGGTTGAGGGCATAAAGGAATGCGCCTGCAAATGCATCGCCTGCACCATTTGTATCAACGGCTTCTACATGACGGCCTGCTACATGGAAATGTTCAGTAGGGTTAGAAACTAAAGCACCTTTAGCACTTTGTGTAATGACTACTGTATGATTTTTAAAACGTAACTGAGCAAGAGCATCTTCTACAGATGTTGTATTTGTATACATTAAGGCTTCTTGTTCATTGCAAAATAGTAAATCTACACCATCATCCATAAGTTCTTGCAAACCTTCACGAGCGTATTGCACCATAGCTGGATCTGAAAGAGATAGAGCGATTTTAACGCCATTTGCTTTTGCAATTTCTCTCGCTTGTTTTACAGCTTTACGCGCTGTTTCACTTGTAGAAAGATAACCTTCAATATAAAGCCATTTTGCTGTTTTTAATGGTTCAAAATCGATTTGATCTTGAGAGAGTTCAGCAGTAATACCCAAATAGGTGTGCATCGTGCGTTCAGAGTCAGGGCTAATGAGTACCATACAGGTACCAGTTACGCCTTCACTGATCGATTTTGGTGTGGTCTGGATGTTAGCTTCATTTAGACCTTGCAGATAAATTGAACCTAAATCATCGTTACCAACGCGGCAACCATAAAAAGCAGTTCCACCTAATGCACTAAAAGCCACGGTCGTATTTGCCGCGGAACCGCCACTCGCTTGACCTTTGTAATCTTGGTGCTGTTTTAACTCTGCATAAAGAGCAGATTGAGTGTCACCATCGGACAACTGCATTGTGCCTTTTTGCAAACCTTGTTGACTAAGAAAATCATCAGACACTTTAAATTCTTGGTCGATTAATGCATTACCAATTGCAAAAAGATCTACAGTTGCCATATGTGTTGTCACAAATAAAAAAATCAGGTTGCTAAGTTTACACCATTGCTTGGATTTGCTGTAGTTTGTTGAATAAAATTCAGTTAATTCAAAAAAAGTGGAGAAATATTGTTGTTTGAATATTCTTGGGATCAGAAGATAGGTCGTTGAGATAAAATTGATAAGCTTTTTTATTCAATATCTATCATATACATAGAATTAAAAGCTTTTGTTCTGGTAGGATGAAGCATTCATGGCTATGTGCTTGATATCAAAGCCGTGCCAATGAAAACTAATACTCAACAAAAACATAGTATTTTACTTGGCTTTTGTTCGCCAATCTCAAGCTGACTCAGGCTATAATGAGACTTATTCACTTATCCGATATGTTAGGAGATCACATGACTGTAGATGTCACTGAAACCATTTCTCAAACTGTTCACCCTGCGTTTCAGTTGCTACGTCAGCACCATGTAGAAGCATTAGATATTTTAGTGTCTGAATATAAGCATAAAGTCACAGGTGCGGTGCATTATCACTTGGCAACTGACTATGATGAAAATGTATTTCTTGTTGCTTTTAGAACACAACCTATGGACTCTAAAGGCACGGCACATATTTTAGAACATACCGCTTTGTGTGGATCTGAAAAGTTTCCGGTACGTGATCCGTTCTTTTTAATGATTCGCCGTTCTTTAAATACGTTCATGAACGCATTTACAGCAGCAGATTGGACTGCGTATCCATTTGCTACTCAAAACAAAAAAGATTTCCAAAACTTACTCTCTGTTTATCTTGATGCAGCATTTGCTGCTAATTTGAATCCGCTTGATTTTGCTCAAGAAGGTATTCGTATTGAACTAGAAAATGGGCAACCTGTTTATAAAGGTGTTGTTTTTAATGAAATGAAAGGTGCGATGAGTGCACCGTCTGACCAACTTTATCATCAGTTGGCTCATCATTTATTTCCTGAAACGACCTATCATTACAACTCAGGCGGCGACCCGAAAGATATTCCTGATTTAACGTATGAGCAGTTAGTCGATTTTTACAAGGTACATTACCATCCAAGTAATGCTGTATTCATGACCTTTGGTAATCAAACAGCGTACGAGTTGCAAGAGCAATTTGAAAAACTAGCTCTACATAAGTTTTCTGCTGGAACAACTCTATATTCTAAGCCTGAAAAACGTTTAGCAGCGCCAATTGAAGTAACAGAAAACTATGGTGTTGATAGTGATGATTTAAAAGATAAAACTTATCACGTTCTATCTTGGTTATTACCAGAAGCAAATGAAGTGAAATTGCGTTTGGGAATGCGTTTGGTTGAAGGAATTTTGTTAGAAAATTCTGCTTCACCACTGCGTCATTACCTAGAAACATGTGGTTATGCTCAATCAACAGGTCCATTAATGGGCGTAGATGACAGTAACTTTGAAATGACTTTCTACTGTGGTGTCCAAGGTTCAAACCCAGAACATGCACAAAGCTTTAAAGATGGTGTTTTAAATATTCTGCGTGATGTTGCTGCAAAACCAATTGACAGTAATTTAGTCGATGCAATCTTACATCAGATTGAGTTGCATCAACGTGAAATTAATGGTGATGGTACACCTTATGGCTTAAGTTTAATTTTAAATGGCTTAAGCGGTGCGATTCACCATAATGACCCAATTCAAATCTGGGATGTTGACAGCGCAATTGCACAAGTTAAAGAAGAGTTGAAAGACCCAATGTGGTTATCAAATCTGATTCAAACACATTTACTCGACAATTCACATCGTGTGCAGATGACCCTAGTTCCAGACCCAACTAAGTCTGTAAAAGAGCAGGAAGCAGAAAAAGCACGTTTAGCTGCTATTGGTGAAAAGTTAACAGATGCTGATAAGGCTGAAATTATCGCTAATACCAAGGCTCTAGAGGAGCGTCAGGATACTCCAGACAACCTTGAACTATTACCAAAAGTAGGTCTGGAAGATGTGCCTGCTGACTTGCATATTGTACAGGGTCAATTACGCGAAATTCTTTGTAATCGTATGGATACGCCGTTGAATTTGTACCATGCTGGTACGAATGGTATTTACTATCAACAAGTACTTATTCAGATTCCTGAAGATATTGTGAAGTCACCGTACTTCAATTTGCTTTCTATCTTGATGGGCGAAGTGGGTGCAGGTGAATATGACTATCTTGAACTACAAAACTTACAAACGGCGGTAAGTGGTGGTTTAGGAATGGGCGCTTCATTGCGTAGTAAAGTTGATGACAAAGATAAAATTAGTGCTTGGTTAACCTTAACGACTAAATCGTTAACTCAGAAGTTTGATGCCATTCATTTATTAAAATTAGCATTTGAACAGCTTCGATTTGATGAGAAAGAGCGAATTATTGAGTTATTGCAACAACGTAAAACACGTTGGCAATCTCGCTTATCTGGAGCGGGCCATAGCTACGCAATGCAAGTCGCGTCACGTAATATGAGTGCATTGGCTCAACGCGACTATCAAAACACTGGTTTAGGTGCATTAAACTGGTTAGGTGAGCTTGTTACAAAGATTACTCAAGACTCTGCTACATATGATGATTTGATTGCAGAGTTAAAGCGTATTCATCTTAAATTATTGCAAGCACCTAAACAGTTCTTGCTTGTATGTGAAGAACATCAGTCTGAACGTTTAGTTGAAGAAGTGCAGAATGTTTGGGATAAACTAAACGTTGATGCAACTGCAACAGAGTTAACTCAGGTAGAACAGGCAAATGATAATAATCATGAAGCATGGTTAATTCAGGCAAATGTTCAGTTCTGTGCTTCAGCTTATCAAGCGGTGGACGTGTCACATCCAGATGCAGCTCCGTTAATGGTATTGGCAGCTTATTTACGTAATGGGTTCTTACACAGCGCCATTCGTGAGAAAGGCGGTGCGTACGGTGGTGGAGCAAGTTATGATGGGAATGCATGTTCATTCCGTTTCTATAGTTACCGTGATCCGCGTTTAGCAGAAACTTTTAAAGACTTTGAAGCAAGTGTGCAATGGTTATTAAATACGGAACAACAGCCTCATCAGCTTGAAGAAGCGATTCTTGGGTTAGTTGCAAGTATGGATAAGCCAGGTTCACCAGCGGGTGAGGCGATTACTGCATGTTATGCATTATTGCATGCAAGAACACCAGCTTTCCGCCGTCTCTTGCGTGAGAGATTGTTGCATGTAACTTTAGATGATTTACAACGTGTTGCTCGTCAATATTTGGTTGAGCAAACTCCTGTAAAAGCTGTAGTTGCGCCATTTGCGAAACGTGATGAATTGCAACAGTTAGGTTTTACCATTCAACAAGTGAATTAAAATAAAAATTGGAGATGAACATGGCGTTCAGACAATTTGAACGCACATCTTTACAGCTAAGCATGGGAATCGTGCTTAGCTGTTTGTGTGCGTCTGTGACATATGCTGACACCTTGGCACCTGTAACCCCCGCGACAGTAGATGCATGTGTTGCTCTTGCTTCGAATGCCGATCGTCTGGCTTGTTATGACTCTGTATTTAAACCGTCAGCTTTACCAGCTATTCAAGCTGCGGCTGTACCAGAGCCTGTTAAAAAAATTGATGCACCTGCTGTTCCACCTGAAACTTTTAAAGAGAAGGTGGTAGATACAGTGAGTAATATCAAAATAATTGGTAAAGCACCGAAAATTGAACCTACTACTTCTTTGCTAGATCAACGTTGGGAGTTGTCTGAAAAAAGTAAACTAGGGGTTTGGAATATTCGTGCTTATCAGCCCGTCTATTTACTACCTGTATTCTGGACCAGTGACAAAAATGAGTTGCCACATAGTCCGAACCCAAATAATACGGTAACAGAAGATCAAAATCTGAAATCAACAGAAAGTAAATTTCAGATTTCTTTAAAGACCAAAGCTTGGGAAAATATTTTTGGTAATAATGGTGATTTGTGGGTAGGTTATACCCAATCTTCACGTTGGCAGACATTTAATGCTGAAGAGTCTCGTCCTTTTCGTGAAACGAATTATGAGCCTGAAGCAAGTTTAATGTTTAGAACAAACTATGAATTGCTTGGTTTAGATGGGCGTCTGCTTGGAGTTACTTTAAACCATCAATCAAATGGTCGTTCAGATCCATTATCTCGTAGCTGGAACCGTGTGATTTTTAACGTTGGATTAGAGCGCGGTAACTTTGCTGTAATGCTTCGTCCATGGATTCGTCTTGAAGAAGACAGCAAAGATGATAATAACCCGGATATTGAAGATTACGTTGGTCGTGGTGATTTAACAGCATTTTATAAGTGGAAGCAGAATGATTTCTCTTTAATGCTGCGTCATTCATTGAAAGGCGGTGATGATTCTCATGGCGCTGTTCAATTTGATTGGGCTTTTCCAATTAGTGGCAAACTGCGTGGACACTTCCAGTTATTTAATGGTTACGGTGAAAGCTTAATTGACTATAACCACCGAGCAACCTACGCGGGCTTGGGTGTTTCACTCATGAATTGGTACTAAGTTTTTACTTATAAAAAAGCCGCTTTAAAAGCAGCTTTTTTATTATCCAATTTGAATGTTGGCTTGAGGGTGTTTGAGCCGACTTTTTTTCGGCGTGGCAATTAAATAAGCCAGTGTTAATGGACCGAGTCGCCCAGCAAACATGAGCAGGCTTAGAATGAATAAACTACCATTATGCAGCTCTGGTGTAATTCCTCGCGAAAGTCCCACAGTACAAGCTGCGGAAACAACCTCAAAAAGCAAGTTCATAAAGTCTGCTTTAGGCTCTAAAAGCAAAATAATAAAGAATCCTATGAAAATGAGTATGCTCGTAATTGCAGTAACAGCTAAAGCTTTATAAGTCGTTTCGTGTGCGACTGAATGATTAAATATTCGGATTTCATCTGTACGACGTAAAAATGAAATCACACTGAGCACTAAAATGACAAAGGTGCCAACTTTAATTCCACCAGCTGTACTGAGTGAGCCACCACCAATAAACATAAGCAACATCATGAGTAGAGAGCTGCTATTGGTCATTGCACCTGTATCAATAGTATTAAACCCTGATGAGCGCGGAACAGTGGCTTGAAACCAAGCATTTAATGCTTGATCACCTACACTGAGCATTCCTAGGGTATGAGGATTTTGAGCTTCTAAGGCCCAAATTAAAATAAAGGCAATAAGGTTAATCACCGTAATAGTTGTAAGAATCAGCTTGCTATTCGGGGTGAGTTTTTTCCATTTTTTATTTTGCTTAATGTCCATGAGAACTAAAAAGCCAAGGCCACCCAAGGTGTAAAGTATGCTAACAGTTATACAAATCATATAGTTGCTTTGAAAACTGATTAAGCTGTTAGAAAATAATGAAAAACCCGCATTGTTAAATGAGGAAATACTGTAAAAAATCGCATAGTACAATCCACGTGCAAAGCCGTAAGTCGGTGTAAAAGCAGTCGTGAGAATAATTGTACCAATAAGCTCAAAAATAAGGGTGTAAGTGACAACTCCTTTAGCAACAAACGTAACTTTTGATAGACTCGTTTGACCAAGACTATCTTGTGCCATCATTTGTTGTTTAAGGCCAACTTTGGGTGACAAACTTAATGCAGCTAAGATGGCAAAAGTCATGAAACCCAAACCACCTGATTGAATCAGCAATAGAATAATGGTTTGTCCAAACAGGGTAAAAGACTCATGAATATTTAAAACAGATAGGCCAGTAATTGTGACTGCTGAGGTGGCTGTAAAGAGTGCATCCATCCAGCTCACATGACCCGTATTGGCAAATGGCAGTTTTAGTAATAAAGTGCCAAAAATAATAAAGCCCAAAAAACCCAGTGCTAATAGTGAAGGAGGGCTTAAATTTAATGTTTTATTGGGCTTGGGATATATAGACATATTCTAGATTTCGCCTCTTATATGAAGCAATGAGAAAGTTTCTTTAACTGAGGTAAATGACCTTCTAAAATAAGAATGTCATGTGTTTGCAAGGTGAAATTTTCTTCGGTCTCAAATAAAATTTGCTGCTGTCTTTTTACGAGTAATGTTTTAACCTGTGGTGCTTGCTGCATAATGCCATATAAGTTAATGCCATTAAGCCTCTCGGGAATTTCAATTTTTATAATGTAGTGATCGTCTTCTAAAGACATATAGCGACTAACCATGGGGTAGTTCAGTGCTTGGGCAACTCGTACCCCCATATCTTCTTCAGGATGAATAATTTTATTGATATTGAGATGTGACAAAATAGTGTGATGTGCTTTAGTTTTTGCCTTTACCCAAATCTTGTCTATACCTAAATTTTTTAAATTCAGTACACATAAGATGCTTGCTTCAATATCCTCACCAATTGCGACCACTACTGCATCACAATTTTGAATGTTAAGTTCATCAAGTACGTGTTCGTCAGTCGCATCGGCAATGACGGCATGAGTTAAAACGTCGGCAAGATTTTCAACATTCTTTTTTACCGTATCAATGCCAATAACATCATGATTTAATTTTGTGAGCTCTTGAGCAACAGTTGCTCCAAAACTTCCTAAGCCAATGACTGCAAACTGTGCCATATTGATCCTTGTTTCCTGATTAGACGTTTATTTTTAAGGATATTTTCTTTGAGATAAAGAGAGGCAATGTAAATATGATGAGAATATTAAAAGAATTATATGAATAAGCCGACAAATTTGTCGGCTTATTCATCAAAATTGAAGATTATTTCAAGAAACGTTTGTAGCCGACATTATTCGTAATTTCTGCATACGGATAACTAATCTGCTCAAGAGTTTCAATTAGACCATCAGGGTTTTGTTTCGCATCGGTTGCTTGTAAACCAACTAAAACACGTCCTTCTGCTGCGCCATGATTACGATAATGGAACAACGTAATATTGTGGGTTGGGCCTAAACGAGTTAAGAAGGTTAAAAGGGCACCTGGACGTTCAGGGAACTCGACGCGGAACAATCTTTCATCATCTATATTTGCATGACCACCAATTAAATAACGAATATGTAGTTTGGCAACCTCATCATCAGATAGGTCATCTACTACATAATTTTGTTGCTTTAATTGTTCTAAAATTTCATGACGCTCTGCATCACCACCTTTTAAGCTAATACCGACGAACACTTGCGCTTCATCTGTATTGTTTGCTCGGTAGTTAAACTCGGTAATGTTGCGACCTTGTAAAGCACGGCAGAAGCCTAGGAATGCGCCTTTTTCTTCAGATAAAGTTACTGCATAGATCGCTTCACGTTGCTCACCTAACTCAGTGCGTTCAGCAATATAACGTAGGCGGTCAAAGTTCATATTGGCACCGCATACAATCGATACCATATTTTTATTGCTGATTTTATGTTCGGTAATATATTTCTTGATACCAGCAAGGGCCATTGCACCAGATGGTTCAACAATGCTGCGGTTTTCGTCAAATGTATCTTTAATGGCAGCACAGATTTCATCTGTATTTACCGTCACAATATCTGGATCAACAATTGGTCCTGAGTTATCAGATTTGCGCAGACGAATAATATCAAATGGTAAAGCGCCAATTTGTGCAACAGCTGTGCCATCTGCAAACAAGCCTACATGTGGCAAGATTACTCGCTCATTGGCTTCTAAAGCTGCTTTTAAACATGCAGACTCTTCATATTCAACGCCAATAATTTTCACATGGGGCGCAACTTCACCAAGGTATGCTGCTACGCCTGAAATTAGGCCACCACCACCTACAGCAACAAACACATATTCTACATCACGCCATTGACGTAAGATTTCATTTGCAATTGTGCCTTGACCAGCAATAACAAGTTCATCATCGTAGGGTGGAATGAATACAAGGCCTTCAACTTCGGCACGTTGCTGAGCATATTTATTTGCTATATCAAAACTATCACCATGTAACACAACTTGACCACCCAAGCGTTTAACTGCTTGAACTTTAATGTCAGGAGTCGTGCTTGGCATAACAATAATTGCTGGAATTCCTAAGCGTTGACCTGACAATGCTACACCTTGAGCATGGTTGCCAGCAGAGGCACAAATTACCCCGCGTTCGAGCTTTTCTTTAGGCAACTGACTAATACGGTTATAGGCGCCACGTAATTTAAAAGAAAAAACAGGCTGTAAATCTTCGCGCTTAAAACGAATTGTATTATTTAATTTTTGACTAATTCGTGGAGCTGCTTCGAGAGGCGTTTCAATTGCAACATCATAAACCGTTGCTTGTAAAATTTGTCGTACCACACGAGACAGCATGTTCATCTTCCCTATAACAGTTTAAAATAGGAAATTATTGTAGCAAACCCTTGTGCATTTGCGCCGATTATTGGTGCATAAATGTCAAAAAATAGTTGAGTGATGTCATGAGTCTATATGCAACCCAAGATGAAAAGAAACAAGCTGCTGCGAAAGCTGCTTTAAAACACTTGCCCAAAGGCGGCATTTTGGGGGTTGGGACTGGAAGTACCGTAAACTTTCTAATTGATTTATTGCCTGAATTACAATTAGAAGCGGCTGTGGCAAGTTCTCAAGCAACTGCTGATCGCCTTAAAAAATTAGGCATTGAAGTTGTAGATATGAATCATGTAGGTGGTTTAGATGCCTATGTTGATGGTGCAGATGAAATTGACCGTCATATGCATATGATTAAAGGTGGTGGTGCTGCATTAACACGTGAAAAAATTGTAGCTTCAATTGCTAAGAAGTTTGTTTGTATTGTTGACGATTCAAAATGGGTTGATCAACTTGGACATGATTTTCCACTTCCAGTAGAAGTTATTCCAATGGCTCGTTCAGCTGTGGCTCGTAAGTTGGTGAGTTTAGGTGGTGACCCAGTTTATCGTGAAGGTGTAGTAACAGATAATGGTAATGTGATTTTAGATGTATTTAATCTTAATATTTTAAATGCGCTTGATTTAGAAAAAACTATTAACAATATTCCGGGTGTTGTGACTAATGGTATTTTTGCTTTAAACCCAGCAACGATTGCAATTGTTGCAACAAATAATGGTATTGAAGAGCGTAATGCACAGTAATGTCTGCAAAGATGCCAGAAATTAAAATCGTTCGACACGTAAGAGCAAGAAAATTGCGCTTACGTGTTGAGCCTGCTTCAATCCGCCTGACGGTTCCTTTGTTTTGTAGTAAAAAACAAATTCAGCTTTTTTTAGCGCAATCTGAGCAATGGTTGACCGAGACGTGGAATAAGCAGCAAAACGTCCAATCGACTTCCATTGATATTCCTTCCGAGATTTATTTTTTTAATAAAGAGCAACCGTTTCAGGTCATTGTTCAAAAGCAGCATCGAGTTTTTCAATTCGATTGGGAAAGTAGTTGTTTATTTCTTAAAGACACGCAGCCATATTTGGCATTACAAAGTGCAGTGATTGCCTTTGCAAAACAAGAATTACCCGAGTTTTTAAAAGAATTAAGTGAACACACTCATTTGGCTTATAGGGAATGTACGATTCGCCGTCCGAAAACTCGTTGGGGAAGTTGTAGCAGTCAACATAATATTATGCTACATGCTGGCTTAGTACTCATGCCTCATGAAATTGCTCGCTATGTTGCTATTCATGAATTAGCTCACACTAAACATTTTGACCATAGCCCAGCTTTTTGGGCAGAAGTTGAAAAATACGATCCATATTTTCAAAAACACCGCAGACAACTTAAATCAAATCCGTTGCCTGCATGGTGGTATGTTTCAAACTAACTAAAACTACATTCTAGTTGTGGTGTTTGTAAGTTATCTGGTGCTTTTCGGCTGTCTAAACCTGCTTTAGCACTCACGATTTTATTTGCTTTAATTGATAATTGTATAAAGTTGTATTGCTGCGTTGAGTTATTTGGTTCGGCGGAACTTGAGTTGAGTAAATAACTTGAGCTTGCAGCATCTGTTTGCAATAAATTATCTGTACTATCCGCACTTAACGCAGAGCGATAAGTCTGTGATCCTTTAATAAGGTCGATTTGTCCATTCGCACGAAAATTAAGCTGGCAACCTGTTGCGGTGTCTTCGTAATGACCCACTAAATAATCTGTAGCAGGTAGTTTTGGGTCGGAAAGATTAATGCTGGTCAAGCCTTGTTTGCAAGGATACGCAGAGCCGTTGCAGGTGGCTGTAATGCCGCTAAAACCTACAGCACGACGATAATCACCAGCACCATCTATGCGGAAAAAGTCAGTCGTATTTCCGACAGGTACGACCCCTGAATATAGTTTCTTTTGTAGAAGGTCATAACCTGTTTGGTCTAGAGTGGATTGGCTTTGGGCATCTGCTAATTTAAAGGTAGCGACTTTTAAATTGATTGCAAAATTATCGCGTATTGTTTTTTGATTAGCAGCGATATCTAACAGTGTATTTTTGACTGGATCAATATTATCTGGAGCAGCTGTGAAAATAGGGGTGAATGTTGTTTGATCACCTTGAAGTTTTTTCCCATCTAAAAAGCCATCTTTTAAATCGGTTGCCAAACTTTTAATGAACTCTTGGTATGTGGTTGTTCCAGCATGAAAAGTTGACCAATATTGTAAGTAGCCAAAGCTAAGATAGCTATCCACATATGTACTAGGTTTTTTAGTTGAATACTGCAATAAATTTAAAACTGTAAGAGGATTGGCTGGACTTAAACTTGGAATATCGGCATCTTTGAATGCATTAAGAAGCGATCTATAAACATCTTGAGAAGCTAAATCTACATGCAATTGCTCAATGCGGGTTGGGTCAATTGTCTCTTGAGGAAGTTGTCCCGAGCGTATGGCAGCTCGTTGGTAAATCGCTTCACTGCTTGGACTAATGAAAAGGGTTCTACCACTTACACTGTTTGGTGTAATAAACGCATGATAAACGCCAGAGAAATTTTGGTATGTTGAAGTAATCGGATCAAATACTTGAGATGAATTTTGAGTCGTAATTTCTACGCGATATAAACGGCTTAATTTAGCAGTAGGAATTTTGACATTAAAGCTGTTTAAACTCGCAATTGAAGTATCTACTAAAACAGAATTGGTGGTGTTGTCATATACTTTGAGTTGGATATTACGAATTTCTACAGGGGATTTAACAGTAACATCCGTTGTTGCCTCAGGAGTAGGATCAACAGGTGTTGGAGTGCTTGGTGAACTACCACTACTACTGCCTCCACCTCCGCAACCTACAAGTGCAGCGCTTAAAATTAATGTGCTTAAACCAAGGTAAGTGCGTAATTTTGTTTCTTTTGATTGATGAAGCATCCTAGCTCTCCAAAATTAAATCTGATATTTATTTGCTGATATTTGTTTAGTTCTGACAGTTGAATAAGTGCTATCTAATTGTCGCTAAAATTAAAAAAATTAAAATTACCAAGCATGAAATGGTTTTGTAAGCTTGGACATCCTGTCATACTACTGCACAAGTATAGATTCAAAAATTGAGGTAATGCACGTGATTTCTGTCGGAATTGTTGGTGGAACGGGTTATACAGGCGTTGAACTATTACGTATTTTATTACGACATCCTAAAGCGCAGGTTCGAGTTCTTACTTCACGTACAGAAGCGGGCAAACCAGTTGCAGATATGTTCCCTAATTTACGTGGACATACTGATCTTCAATTTTCAGATTTAAATATTGATGATTTAAAAAAATGTGACGTTGTATTTTTTGCTACACCTCATGGTGTTGCGATGCAGCATGCAAAAGAATTGATTGCGGCTGGTACTAAAGTTATTGATTTGGCTGCTGATTTTCGTTTGCAAAACCTTGAACAGTTTGAGAAGTGGTATGGCATGGAGCATGCTTGCCCAGACGTTTTAGAAAACTCAGTATATGGTTTGGCTGAATTAAACCGCGGAAAAATTAAACAGGCGCAAGTTATTGGTAACCCTGGTTGCTACCCGACTACAGTTCAATTAGGTTTGGCGCCACTTTTGAAATCAGCACAAGCATTGATTGAAACAAAAAATATTATTATTGATGCGAAGTCAGGTGTTTCTGGTGCTGGTCGTAAAGCAAGCTTAGGTATGATCTATAGTGAAAATGCTGATAATTTCAAGGCTTATGGCGTTGCGGGCCATCGTCACCATCCAGAAATCGTTGAAGCATTAGAAAATATTTCTGGGCAAAAAGGTGGTTTTGATGGGCTTTTGTTTGTTCCTCATTTAGTTCCAATGATTCGCGGTATGCTCAGCACAATTTATGTCGATTTGACAGAAACTGGAAAACAAACTGATATTCAGGCATTGTATGAGCACTTTTATGCAAATGAAAAATTTGTTGATGTGATGCCTGCTAACAGTTCGCCTGAAACACGTAGTGTACGCGGTGCGAATGAGCTTCGTATTGCTTTATATAAGCCGCAGCCGAATAAACTTATTATTCTTGCGGTACAAGATAACCTTGTGAAGGGTGCATCTGGTCAAGCTGTACAAAATATGAACCTTATGTTCGGCTTTGATGAAGATGAAGGCTTACAAGGGATTGGTTTATTACCATAAAAAACTCTTTTTTGCTTCACACACATTTAAATTTCGATTTAAATGTGTGTCTTGACTCTGATCTTAAACACTGAGATGACGATGCAAAACTCTGGACAGACGACTTCGGCAGAAAGTTCGTTGCAAAAGAAAAATTTTTTAAATACCAATAAGCCTTTGTTTATTGGTGCGGCTATTTTAATGAGTGGTTGTCTTGCGCTCGGCTATACAATTGGGCACCGTCAAGGTCTGACTGTTGTAGGTTACGATGCAGATGCAGAGCAATTGGTTGAAGTGGTGCAAAAACAGAAAACAGCTTTAGATGCGGTTAATAAAAGCCTGAACGCTGCGGTACAAGAGCGTGATGTTGCTGTAACAAATGCAAATGATCTGTTTGAAGCTCTTAATCAAGCTAATGCTGATAAAACGCAGCAAGAAGGTATGAGTAATATCTACCGTGATATCTTGAGGCAGCGTGGTGGTTTAAGCTTGACCATTCAAAATTTGGCGATCAAACCTCTACCTGAAAATGCTTATGAATATCAGTTGGATCTTGTGCAGGTGAGCCCAAGTAAGCGCCGTGCTTCAGGATCAATTGAGATAAGACTCATTAAAGATACAGAAGTTTTAGTTGTACCACTTGAAGCTAAAAGTTTTAACTTTACTGACTTCGAGCGCTTAACAGGTCGTTGGACGATGCCTAAAGGTTTTACACCTCAATTTATTGAGGTACGTTTAACAGGCGGCTCTGATACACCAGTTATTAAACGTTTTAGTTGGCAGCGCGGTAAACCTGTCGAAACATCTTCTGCTTTCGTGGCAGAAATTCCTCAAGCTGAAGCAAATTCACAATAGTAACATCCTATGCGAACAAATAAGCGTCAAACAAACTTAAAAGATATCAAGGCTTCTTTTCAGCAGTCTGGTTATGTCGATTGGCACTTCCATCCACGCTTAAGTGATTCGCAAAACGAAGATCATGACGGAGAGGTTGTTGTACAAACAGCACCTCCAGAACTCAAGCGTCCACCGTTATATGCAGTCTTATTAATGAATGACGATTACACGCCAATGGACTTTGTAATTGAAATTTTACAACAATACTTTGCAATGAATCTTGACCAAGCAACTCAAGTAATGCTAACAGTACACTATGAAGGTAAAGGTATTGCTGGGGTATATCCAAGAGACATCGCGGAAACCAAAGCAAACCTTGTTAATAATTACGCTCGATCGCAAGGTCATCCATTACTTTGCCAGATTGAGCCTAAAGCATAAGGGGGTTACATGCTCAGTCGTCAATTAGAAGTATCATTACGTTTGGCTGTTAGCATGGCTCGTCAAAAGAGACATGAGTTTCTTACAGTTGAACATTTATTATTAGCACTACTCGACAACGATTCGGCTGTAAATGCTTTAAAAGCATGTGGGGCTGATATAGTTTCTTTACGTAAAGAATTAGAAGAATATGTAGAACAACATACTCCTAAGCTTGGCGAAAATAGCGAGCAAGCGCCTCATCCAACAGAAAGTTTCGACCGCATTTTGCAACGTGCTATTTTCCACGTGCAATCAAGTGGTGGCGATCGTACTGTTGAAGGTGCGGATGTTTTGGTTGCAATGTATTCAGAGCGTGATTCTTTTGCCGTGTATTTGCTTAAACGTCATCAAATCAATCGATTGACATTGACTCAATACTTGTCTCATGGGACACGTAAAGATGAAGTGCAAGTTGAAGAAGAAGTTGAAGATATTGAAGGTGAAACGAGTACGGGCAATGCAGGACCATTAGAGCTTTATACGCTGAACTTAAATGTTGAAGCGCAAAAAGGCAAAACTGATCCACTTATTGGTCGTGAAAAAGAAATTGAGCGTACAGCGCAAATTCTTTGCCGCCGTCGCAAAAATAACCCATTACTTGTAGGTGATCCGGGCGTTGGTAAAACCTCGATTGCTGAAGGTTTGGCATGGTTAATTGTGAATGGCAAGGCGCCTAAACCTTTAAGTCAGGCTGAAGTCTATAGCTTAGATATTGGTGCATTAGTTGCTGGCACCAAATATCGTGGTGATTTTGAAAAACGTTTAAAACAATTGCTTAATGCTTTGAAGAAAAATCCAAATGCGATTTTATTCATTGATGAAATTCATATGATCATTGGTGCAGGCTCAAGTATGGGCAGCACAATGGATGCTTCGAATTTGATCAAACCGGCTTTGGCTAATGGTACTTTACGTTGTATCGGTTCAACGACGTTCCAAGAATATCGTCAGGTTTTTGAAAAAGATCATGCGTTATCACGTCGTTTCCAGAAAATTGACGTCAATGAGCCAAGTATTGCTGAAACAATTGATATTTTGCGTGGCTTGAAATCTAAATTTGAAGATTTCCACCACGTACAATATGACGATAAGGCATTGGTATCAGCTGTAGAGCTTTCTGCTAAATTCATTAATGATCGTTTCTTGCCAGATAAGGCAATTGATGTGATTGACGAAGCTGGTGCTCAGCGTCGTTTGAAAGCTGAAAGCGATGATAGTTTGATTACGGTAGAGAATATCGAAGATATCGTTTCTAAGATTGCTCGTATTCCGCCTAAAACTGTTTCTAAAGACGATAAGTCAGTGCTTGAAAATCTTGAGCGTGATTTAAAACGCGTTGTGTTTGGTCAAGACGAGGCGATTACCGCTTTAGGCTCAGCGATCAAGTTGTCTCGTGCTGGGTTGAAATCACCAGATAAGCCAGTGGGTAGTTTTGTTTTTGCTGGACCAACAGGTGTCGGTAAAACCGAAGTGACTAAGCAACTTGCGAAGCTGTTAGGTGTTGAGCTTGTGCGTTTCGATATGTCTGAATATATGGAACGCCATGCAGTTTCACGTTTGATTGGTGCACCTCCGGGTTATGTGGGTTATGACCAAGGTGGGCTGTTAACTGATGCAATCCATAAGAACCCGCACTGTGTTTTATTGCTAGATGAAATTGAGAAAGCACATCCTGATGTATTTAATCTATTGCTACAAATCATGGATCATGGTGCTTTAACGGATAACAACGGACGTAAGTCAGACTTTAGAAACGTTATTATTGTCCTGACTACGAATATTGGAGCAGAAAGTATTTCTCGCGCGAGTATTGGTTTTACTGAACAAGATCATAGTTCTGATAACCAAGAAGCAATGAAGCGTGCTTTCTCACCAGAGTTTCGTAACCGTCTAGATAGTGTTATTCAATTCAAGTCATTACCAACAACTGTGATTGAGTCTGTGGTTGATAAATTCTTAACAGAATTACAAGCACAACTAGATGACAAACAAGTTGTACTTGATGTCGATCAAAGTGCTCGTGATTGGTTGGCAACAAATGGTTATGACCGCTTGATGGGTGCTCGACCAATGCAACGCCTCATTCAAGAACACTTGAAGAAACCACTAGCTGAAATGATTCTGTTTGGCGAACTTGCAGATCATGGTGGTAATGTGGCTGTATCAGTGAAAAATGAAGATGGTAAAGCTGTCGGCTTAAAACTCGAAGTTTTTGAAGATCATCATACGGCAGAACCAGCGTAACTTATGTTAATTGATAGTCTTGCTATAACTCGAATACTGAGTGTATTCGGGTTATTTATTATCACAGCAATTGCTGAAATTCTTGGTTGTTATTTCCCTTATCTGATTTTAAGAGAAGGCAAGTCTGCTTGGCTGTGGCTACCTACAGCTTTGAGCTTGGCTATCTTTGTCTGGCTGCTAACTCTGCATCCAGCGGCTTCTGGGCGCATTTATGCTGCATATGGCGGCATTTATATTTTTACTGCTCTTATGTGGTTGCGCTTTGTGGATCAGGTTGGATTAACAAGATGGGATATATTGGGTGGTCTAATCGTGCTTTGTGGAGCTGGCTTAATTATTTTACAACCACAAGGGCTGATTCGTTAACACAATGAGCGAATCAAATCTTAAGCGTGAAAATAAGAAGTTTTTTCAAAAAAAAGACTTGTCAAAGCCCTCAACAATGCGTATTTTAGATTTAAGGAACATTTTTTAATATTTGAGATAAAGATGTTAAATCTATCTGTGAACACTAACGCTTATTATTACTTTTGGCAATTTAGATAGTTGCCTGAGCGTATTCGGGCATGAGAAAGTTGCCCATCACAGTTAATACCTGATCGGCAACCCCGATCAGGTTTTTTTATGCTTTATCTTTTTGAATCGAGGAACTTAAAATGAACAACATGACTTATTCGTACTTTAGCAACTTTTATTGGTTTTACTTTTGCTTACCATTACCAACGAATAGATCCAAAACGCTCAAATAAATGATCGGACTGAATAGATTGCAGTCCCAAGGAAAAAACCAATGAATGCCCTAAATACTTTATTGACACAAAGCAATACAAAAGAAACACCAGTTAGTTTACCTGTCCAGTTAAAAGCAAAATATCCGCTTGCACACTCTTTCGTGCGTCAAATTGCCGAACATCGCCAAACTATTCAAAATATTCTTATCGGCAAAGATCCTCGGTTAATGGTAATTACAGGGCCTTGTTCAATTCATGATCCGGTTGCAGTGCTTGAATACGCTGAAAGATTGCAAAAATTACAAGAAAAAGTAAAAGATCAGATTTTTATCGTGATGCGTGCATATATTGAAAAACCTCGTACAACTGTGGGTTGGAAAGGTTTTATGTACGATCCAAATTTAGATGGCTCATCAAATTTACAACTTGGTTTAGAAAAGTCTCGTGAACTTTACCTGCAAATTATTGAAAAAGGTTTGCCAATTGCGAGTGAAATTTTAAGTCCAATGGCGACTGGTTACTTTGATGATTTATTGGCTTGGGGTGCAATTGGTGCTCGTACAAGTGAATCTCAGATTCACCGCGAAATCTCAAGCCACATGCCATACAGCATTGGTTTCAAGAATGGTACTGATGGTTCAATTCAGATTGCATTAGATGCGATTCAGTCAGCACAAAATGAGCATCAATTTTTAGGAATGAACCAACAAGGCTTGCCTTCAGTGATTCAGAGTGATGGCAATCCATTACCACACTTGATTTTGCGTGGAGCAAATCATGGGCCAAATTACGATTTAGCTTCAATTCAGGCGATACGAGAAAAACACAAACAAAATCTTCCTGCATTAGTCATTGACTGTAGTCATGGCAATAGCAGTAAAGATCCGTTGCGTCAGCCAGAAGTTTTACAGCAAATCGTTGCTGAACGTTTAAAAACACAAGTAAAGGGTGTCATGATTGAAAGTCATTTAGTTGATGGTAGCCAAAAAATTTCTTGTGATATGACTTATGGGCAGTCCGTAACTGATGGTTGTTTAGGATGGGAAAAAACAGAGCAACTTTTGTTAAGTGTTTCTGAGCAATTAAAGGAGAAAGAGTTAGCTCATTCTGCTTAATCATTTGCCGATTTAAAAAGGGATCTATTCATAGATCCCTTTATTTTTTAAGAAGCATGTTTTAGTTCTGATAAGAATGTAGTGATTTCATGCCCAAATTTTTTCGGTTCGGTTAATAAAGGTGTATGGCCTGAGCGCTCAAAATATATTGCTTTTGCATGTTCAACACTATGTGCAATAAGTGTCTGTCCAGTTTCTGGATAAAGTGTTGAATTCCGACCAATAAAGAAGGTTGTTGGGCATTGTAATTGTTGAATGGCTTCACGATAATCTTCATTGTGATAAAGATAATTTTCGACATACCAAAATAAATAATCTAGACGTTGAATTGGTAATAAATATTTTTGTAGAAAAGGTTGTTTGAGCGCTGTTTTAAAAACTAATGGGCTAAATGGATTGCTACTTTGTAACTCAATAAAATCTACCCAAAGACGAACTAGTTCTTGTCGATCTGGAAGTGCTAATTCATAAAGATATTTAGCATTTTTGTGCTTTAATAATAATTGATAGATATCATTTAATAATTGTTTGAACTGGGGGTGCAGAGGGCCGAAGAGACCATATTCCCATGTTGAATCGACAGATATTTTTGGTGTTTGATCGATATGTAAATAGGCTTTTAACTGCTGAGCCAGATGAGCATGTTTCATACCATGCATGGCTGTCGTGGCACCCATTGAATAACCCATCAAGATAAAGTTATCGAGTTTTAATTGTTCTATTAAATGGGCGACATCTTGCCAGTGGCTAGAAATTGCATCTTGTTCAGGGATTGCACAGTTCTTTGAACCCCCAAAACCACGCCAGTCAGGAATAATAAACTCATATTCTTTACGGTTTGCATAAATAAAAGGGAGCCATTGCCAGCTTTGCATGCCAAGACCAGATAAAACCAAAACTGGTTCACCACGACCAACACGACGTACAAATAAGTTTTCCCGATCGGGCATGGTGTAATATGGCATGACTATTCTCCAGCTACGCTATCTTGAGCAAAGCGTTTTAATTGAGGGATGACTTGTTCCAACCATTTGATCCATTCACTTTCCATCGTAATCCCAAGTTCTAAGATCATTTTGTGAATGTATAGCACACGGTTATCTAGATCATCGTTATCTTTAAAATCCTTATCATAAATACTTTGATAAAGTTTCAGTTTCTCTTGATGTAAACCAAGATGTCTTAACAGCTCAGGTAATATCTGATTATTGCTCAATTGTGCTTCAGCACGCAATCTAACCATTAAATCATCACGAAGCTGCGCGGGTTCACTTTGTTGTGTCATCCATGAAGCTAGTTCAATACGCCCCAACTGTTCAACTTGATAGGTCTTTTTTCGACTATTTTCCATTTCATTTTCTAGCGTTGAAACCCAACCTTTTTTAAGCATGTGATTGAGTTCACGATAAATTTGCTGATGGGTAGCATTCCAGAAAAAACCGATTGAACGATCAAACCGGCGGGCAAGTTCGAACCCTGTACTTGGTCGTTCAAGCAAACTGGTTAATAAAACATGAGGAAGTGACATGGCAATCCGGTTTGTAAGCAAAAGTAAAGTGTGACTGATGAGATTATGCAACATGTTGCATAAAAGTCAAAATTTGATTATAAATTAATGCAACAAGTTGCATTAGCAAGCTTATTGCTAGCCAAAGGAGAAAATATGTCAGCTTATCCGCATTTATTGAAGCCACTTGATTTAGGCTTTACTACTTTAAAAAACCGTGTGCTTATGGGGTCTATGCATATTGGTTTAGAAGAAGCACCACAGGGATATGAGCGCATGGCTGCGTTTTATGCTGAGCGTGCAAAAGGTGATGTGGGTTTAATTGTAACTGGCGGTGTTTCTCCGAATGATGATGGTGTTGTATTTAGCCATGGTACGAAGTTGGATACAGTTGAAGAAGCTGAAAAACATAAAGTGATTACCCAAGCTGTTCATGAAGCTGGGGGCAAAATTGCTATGCAGATTTTACATACTGGACGCTATTCTTATCAGGCAAATAACGTTGCTCCTTCAGCAATTCAAGCACCGATTAACCCAATTAAGCCAAAAGCTTTAAGTTCTGCCGAAGTGCAGCAGACCATTGATGACTTTGCAAACTGCGCCAAACTTGCTCAGTATGCGGGTTATGATGGTGTGGAAATCATGGGTTCTGAAGGTTATTTAATTAATGAGTTCATTGCCGCGCGTACGAATCATCGTGATGATGAATGGGGTGGTAGCTACGAAAACCGTATTCGTTTTCCTATTGAAATCGTAAAACGTACGCGTGCTTTAGTGGGTGAAAACTTTATTATTATTTATCGTCTATCAATGCTTGATTTAGTTGAAGGTGGTTCAAGTATTGAAGAAGTGATTCAGCTTGCAAAAGAAATTGAAAAAGCAGGTGCAACTATTATTAATACAGGGATTGGCTGGCATGAAGCTCGTATCCCAACAATTGCGACCAAAGTTCCTCGTGCTGCGTTTACGTGGGTTACTGAAAAACTTAAAGGTGAAGTCTCTATCCCTTTAGTTACTTCTAACCGAATTAACACACCGGAAATGGCTGAGCATGTGCTGGCATCTGGTCATGCTGATATGGTGTCTATGGCACGTCCAATGCTCGCTGATGCTGAGTTTGTTTTAAAAGCAAGTGAAGGTCGTAGTGATGAAATTAATACATGTATTGGCTGTAACCAAGCTTGTTTAGATCATATTTTCTCAATGAAAATTGCAACTTGTTTAGTGAATCCGCGTGCATGTTATGAAACTGAACTTATTTTTAAAGATGCTCAAGTTCAAAAGAATATTGCTGTTATTGGTGCAGGACCTGCGGGTTTAAGTTTTGCTGTATATGCAGCTGACCGTGGACATCAAGTTAAAGTTTTTGAAGCTAGTCATCAAATTGGTGGCCAATTTAATATTGCAAAGACTGTTCCTGGAAAAGAAGAGTTCTATGAAACCTTACGCTACTTTGGTCGCCAAATTGAGTTGCGACCAAATATTGAGCTAATTTTGAACCATAAAGCAACTTATGAAGAGTTGAGCCAAGCAAATTTTGATGAAATTGTAGTTGCAACTGGTGTAACGCCTCGTCAATTACAATTTGAAGGTATTGATCATCCTAAAGTACTTAGCTACTTACAAGTTTTAAAAGAACGTGTGCCAGTGGGACAGCGTGTAGCCATTATTGGGGCGGGTGGTATTGGTTTTGATACGGCTGAATATCTCACTCATGAAGGTGAAAGTGGTAGTTTAAATCCAGAAAAGTTCTACGAAGAGTGGGGAATTGACACTCAATATGAGCATGTAGGTGGTTTAAAACAGCCAAAAGTTGAGACTTCTGAACGAGAAATTTATCTATTACAACGTAAGACTGCTGTTGTAGGTGCTGGTTTAGGTAAAACTACAGGATGGATTCATCGTGCGGGCCTTAAAAATCGCCAAGTTAAAATGCTTGCAGGCGTTCAATACGACAAAGTAGATGATCAAGGCTTACATATCACTATAGATGGACAACCAAGTGTGCTTGAAGTTGATCATGTTGTGATTTGTGCGGGTCAAGAATCTTTCACTGCAATGTATGACCAATTAAAAACAGACGGTAAAAATGTTCATTTAATTGGTGGTGCTAAAGAAGCTGGGGAGCTAGATGCAAAACGAGCAATACGTCAAGGTGCTGAACTAGCAGCGGTTCTATAAATTTTGTGGGGCATTTCTTTATAAGGAAATGCCCCTAACTTTATTGGTTAAATTACAGGATAAAATAACAATGATACTTGAAACTACAAAACAGTCTTTAGAAAAATGGCATCACATGATTCAGGCAGGTAATTTGTCCAATCTAAATGATTTACTAGCAGATGACGTAGTTTTTCGTTCACCAGTTGCCTATAAGCCTTATGAAGGAAAGCAGGTCGTTTTCTTCATTCTTACTAATGTTATTCAGGTGTTCGAAAACTTTACATATCATCGTGAGTTCTATACAGAAGATGGCGAGAATGTAGTGCTTGAGTTCAGCGCTAATGTCAGTGGTAAATCATTAAAAGGTATTGATATGATTCGTTTTAATGAACACGGCAAAATTGTTGATTTTGAAGTAATGATTCGTCCAATGAGTGGCTTAGCTGCGCTGGCTGAACAAATGGGTATAAGAATTGCCAAGTTTCAACCACAATAATTTTAGTAAATAGCCTAAGTAAAATAGGGATTAATAGAATGTGGTTAAAACTTTCAACTTTAGCATTGTTACCTGTACTTTTTGTGCAGGGAACAAAGGTTCGTAAGAATACACCACGCTTGCTAGAAGCCAGTGGTGAAAGAGAAGGCATGGTTGGCAAGGGCAGACCATTGTCTCTGCTTATTTTAGGAGACTCTGCCGCAGCGGGAGTTGGTGTTGAAACACAACAAGACGCTTTATCTGGCGCAATTATTTCTGAGTTACAAGATCAATATTTGATAAGTTGGAAGCTTCACGCAAAAACAGGTGATACTACTAAGCAGGTTTTTCAAGCTTTACAGCATTTAGAGCAGCAAAATTATGATGTTGTTGTTACATCTATTGGCGTTAATGATGTGACAAAATTAACGTCAGCAAATTCATGGATAAAACAACAAAAGCAATTATTTGAATATATACAAGCACGTTTTCAACCTAAACTCATTATTGTTTCAGGCGTTCCTCCCATGCAACATTTTCCAGCTTTACCCAATCCATTGGCTTGGTTGTTTGGAAAATACGCGGAGCAAATGAATCAAGTATTATATAAATGGGTAGAAGCACAAAACCAATTTAGATTCATTCAATATGATATTGAAAGTTTTCAAGCATTGAATCTGTCTATGGCAAGTGATGGCTTTCATCCGAGCAAAGAAATTTATGCAATTTGGGGACAGCAGGTTGCAGCATTAGTGCGGCAATCATTTAACTCATAATCAGAGGTCGTGATTGGATATGGGCATATCTACTTTAAATAAAATTAAAGCTTTCGGTTCAGAATTGTTTGACTCAGTACTCGGTGCGGAACAGCCAAAAATCTATTATGACCCACAAGGGAAAATTAAAGATGTTTTGGATAAGTTGCCCCAACTTAAGCAAAAGTATCGTCCTACGCCATGGTTAACTAATAATCATGTTCATCTTTTATATTTCGATATTATTAGAAAAAAAACCATTAAGCTTGAATATGACCGTATTGACCAGCTCAGCATGAAAGATGGTGGCGTAACTGCAATTGCATGGTATGGCTATAATCTTCCAAAAGCGACTCCTACAGTTGTTATCATGCACACCATTACAGGAACACCTGAAAGTATGCGTGAATTGGTGAGAGATATTCATCAATATACGGGGTGGAGAATAGCACTATGCTTACGCCGTGGGCATGCGGGTTTACCTATGCCTGTACCGCAGATTTCTCTTTTTGGGTCAACCAGTGACCTTAAAGAACAGCTCACCCATATTCAAAATTTGTTTCCTAAATCAGATTTGTACGCTGTCGGGTCTTCTGCTGGCACAGGATTGCTAGTTCGTTATTTGGGAGAGCAAGGGACTGACACACCATTTAAAGCTGCTTTTGCAATGTGTCCAGGCTACAACACTGAGATTGGCTTTAGAAATGTTCACCCGTTCTATAGCAAAATGATGACTAAAAAATTATTCAAATATTTTATTCATCCTTATCAAAGTACATGGAACCAGGTTGCTTCTTTAGAAAAAGTTCTTGCAACGACGAGTCTCGAAGAGTTTGAAAAAGAATACTTTGAAATGGCTGGCTTTCAGGACTATCAAAGTTATTGTCAGGCAATTAATCCAATTTATGTATTTGAAAATGTCAAAATTCCATTAATGATTCTTAATGCTGAAGATGATCCAGTATGTTCAATTAAAAATTTAGAGCCTTATAAAGAAACTATTCAGCAAATGAGTAATATTGCGGTGGTAACCACTAAAAAGGGAAGTCATTGTGGTTTTTACGAAGGTTGGAAAAGTACCTCATGGGCAGCTAAATTAATATCGGATTATTTTATGGTTGATCATAAAAAGTGACGGTATTGCCGTAATTGATTAAATAAAGCCCATTCAATAGATGGGCTTTATGGTTTTATCTGATCAGGATAAAAGTAATTTTGAATTTTTTAGTCCAATTTTGATTTTAGTACTAGCAACGAGGTCTTTTTCGTCAGTTTGGTTAGGATGAAAATCAAAGCGATAATAGTCAAAAAATTTCGGAGTTAAAACTTTATATTGTGTTGTCATAAAACCAAGAAACTTACGCCAAGATTTAAAATTAAGTAGTTGGCGATCCCGTTTCATAAGAACGAATTGATAGATTGTTGAGAAGCCAGTAATTAAAAATAAACTTAAAGTAAAGACGGTGATACGTGGGAGATATGCATTTAGCCCACTTCCATACAAGTGTTCATAAAGATCAAATGCCACAGCTTTATGTTCAGTTTCTTCAATACTATGCCATAACCATAAATTACGAATAGTTGAGTCTGTCATCAGTTCATTAACAGACTGCATCATGCTAACCACAAGTACTGCGGTGTAGTGTTCAAGGCCTACCGTTACAAGTAAGTTCCATTTTTTACTAAAAACTTTTTCAATGCTCTTTAAAACAAGACCAGTTACTTTTTCTAAAGATTCAGGATCTAAACCATGTTGTTGTGCGCTCACATGAAAAGCATGATGTTCTTTAGAGTGCATTGCTTCTTGCCCAATAAAAGCACTGATTTCGCGATCTAGAAGTTCATTTGACTTTGCTTTTGACCGTAATGCTCGAACTGAACGAACAAAATATGATTCACCCTCGGGGAACAATGTAGATAAACCCGTAAAATAATGTGTAAAAGTGGGTTCGTTATTACACCAATAGCGAGGTACGTTTTCAAAATTATAGTCCATACGACGGACTGGAAATGAGGCAGGCACGCGATTTGATACGGTATTCATTTTAAGCTCCAATCTTCTTTTAATTAAAGTTCCAAAAAGGAACTTGATTAAAAATTACATCTCAGAATCTGGAACGTCAATGCTTTTTCAAGTGAAAGGGGTAGGTTGTCCTAAATTGATATCTAGGAAAACTTTAAAGACAAATTGAAGTAAGAAAAGTAAAACTGATAATTTTAATAATATTTAAAAAGCCCAAATCAACTGTTTAATTTGGGCATATTTATACAAGAACTTAGTTTTTAAGCGCTGGTGTAGCAGCAGCAATTGCAGCGGCAACAGCATCATCTTCAGTTTGAGATGGTTCTGCTGGCTTAGCAGGTTTAGACTGAGCTTTCTCAGGCTTCGGCTCTGCTTTTGGCTCAGGTTTAGGTTCTGGCTTAGGCTTTGGCTCTGCTTTAGGTTGTTCAGAAACAGTTGTTTGTGAATTTTGCTCAGAATGGGCAGGACGAGTTTCACGGCGAATTTCAGTTGTGGTATTCGCTGTTTCTTCGTGATGAACTTCGACTTGCGTTGGTTCCTGAGTTTGAGCTTCTTCAGTTTTAACACTTTCTAAAGACTCAAATTTTGCAGGTTCAGCAGGCTTAGGTTCTGAAACAGCAGTTTCAACCTTTTCTTGCTCTTCTTCTGGTGTTTCTTTTTTGACACATGCGGTTAACAATAGTCCAGCTGCAATAGCAGCACAGATTAAAAGTTTTTTATTTGCCATTGTCCTAAACAACATTTAATTGAGGAGCTCGCATTATAACAGCAAAAGAGAATGAAAAAATCATGTGAGATTGACCTAATTTTTTATTAAAAATGCTGATAGAATAGCCAGTTGTTTAATGATCTTTGAATTGGTGCGGTTTGACTTTGCTTTATAGGGGCAGAGTACAGTAAAATTGCCCAACATTGTAGGCCGATTTCGGCTTGATTGTACGAGAAACTTAATGACCCATTTTATTTTTGTTACTGGTGGTGTGGTTTCATCGCTAGGTAAAGGTATTTCTGCTGCTTCAGTTGCTGCACTTTTGGAAGCCCGTGGCTTAAAAGTCACAATGGTTAAAATGGATCCTTACATTAATGTCGATCCGGGGACAATGAGTCCTTTCCAACATGGTGAAGTTTTTGTCACAGAGGATGGTGCCGAAACTGATCTAGACTTGGGTTATTACGAACGTTTCTTACGTCGTGCGAAAATGACCAAACTGAATAACTTTACCAGTGGCCGTGTTTATC
Organism: Acinetobacter sp. XS-4; assembly: GCF_023920705.1. Lineage (NCBI taxonomy): Bacteria > Pseudomonadati > Pseudomonadota > Gammaproteobacteria > Moraxellales > Moraxellaceae > Acinetobacter > Acinetobacter sp. XS-4. The sequence goes on from NZ_CP094657.1 coordinate 1,674,806, forward strand.
AAGATGTTCTAAATAAAGAACGTCGTGGTGATTACTTAGGCGGTACGGTTCAAGTTATTCCACATATTACAGACAACATTAAAGAACGTGTACTTCGCGCTGGTGAAGGTTACGACGTTGCAATCGTTGAGATTGGCGGTACGGTTGGTGATATTGAATCACTTCCATTTATGGAATCAGTTCGTCAGTTAATGGTTGAGCTTGGTCATAAACGTACCATGCTAATGCATTTAACTTTGTTGCCATATATCAAATCTGCGGCTGAGTTAAAAACAAAACCAACTCAACATTCAGTGAAAGAGCTTCTTTCAATTGGTATTCAGCCAGATATTTTAATCTGCCGTACTGAATATGATGTAGATGTTGATACTAAACGTAAAATTGCATTGTTCACTAACGTGGAAGCGCGTGCCGTTGTGGTATGTAAAGATGCGAAAACGATTTATCAAATTCCACGTACATTCTACGAACAAAACGTTGATGACTTGATCTGTGAACGTTTTGGGTTTAATGATCTTCCAGAAGCTGACTTAACTGATTGGGATAATGTAGTCGAAGCATTACTAAATCCTGAATACACGGTACGTGTTGCGATGGTTGGTAAATATGTAGAACTTCCAGATGCTTATAAATCTGTGAATGAAGCACTTTTACATGCTGGTATCCAAAACCTTGTGAAAGTACAGATTGACTATGTCAATGCTGAAGAACTTGAAACTCAAGATGTTTCTATTTTGCAAACAGCTGACGCAATTTTAGTCCCAGGTGGCTTTGGTGAGCGTGGTACTGAAGGCAAAATGAAAGCTATTCAATATGCACGTGAAAACAAAATTCCATTCTTGGGTATTTGTTTAGGCATGCAATTGGCTGTGATTGAATATGCACGTCATGTTGCTGCAATGCCAGAAGCATCTTCTACAGAATTTAATCGTTCTACAAAGTATCCATTGATTGGTTTAATTACCGAATGGTTAGATGAGCGTGGCGAGTTGCAACAACGCAGCGTAGAGTCTGACTTAGGCGGAACTATGCGTTTGGGTGCACAAAAATCTGAATTGGTTGAAGGCACAAAAACACGTGAAGTCTATGGTAAAGCAGAAATTACTGAGCGTCATCGTCATCGTTATGAAATGAATAATCGTTTCATTGAGTCGATTGAACAAGCTGGTATGAAAATTTCTGGTTATTCTACGGCACAACATTTGGTTGAAACTGTAGAAATTCCTGAACATCCTTGGTTTATTGCTGTACAATTCCACCCGGAATTTACAAGTTCACCACGTGATGGACATCCATTATTTGCTAGTTTTATTGGCGCTGCGAAAACTCAGCATCAAAAAAGTAAATAATGCGATTTTAAATAAACTGGGAAAGTTTAAATGTCACAATTAAAACCACAAGAAGTTGTACGTTTAGGCGATATACAAATGGCAAATCATTTGCCATTTGTATTATTTGGCGGAATGAACGTACTTGAATCAAAAGATTTAGCTTTCGAAATTGCAGAAACTTATGTTGATATCTGCAAACGCTTAGATATTCCTTATGTATTTAAAGCGAGTTTCGATAAAGCAAATCGTTCTAGTCTGCATTCGTTCCGTGGTCCTGGACTTGAAAAAGGTATTGAATGGTTAGGCGATATTAAAAAACATTTTAATGTTCCTATCATTACTGATGTTCATGAGCCACACCAAGCTGAAGCAGTGGCAGAAGTCGCTGATATTATTCAGTTACCGGCTTTTTTAAGCCGCCAAACTGATCTTGTAGAAGCGATGGCAAAAACACAGGCTATTATTAACATTAAGAAAGCTCAGTTTTTGGCACCTCATGAAATGCGCCATATCCTGAATAAATGTTTAGAAGCAGGAAACGATAAACTTATTCTTTGTGAGCGCGGTTCAGCATTTGGCTATAACAATCTTGTTGTAGATATGCTTGGCTTTGACATCATGAAAGAAATGAATGTACCTGTTTTCTTTGATGTAACACATGCGTTGCAAACGCCTGGTGGTCGTGCTGACTCGGCAGGTGGTCGTCGTGCTCAAATTACAACTTTAGCACGCGCTGGAATGGCAACAGGCTTGGCTGGATTATTCTTGGAAGGTCATCCAGATCCAGAACATGCAAAATGCGATGGACCTTGTGCATTACGCATGTCGCAGCTTGAGCCATTCTTGGCACAAATAAAAGAATTGGATACTTTGGTTAAAGGATTCAAAAAGTTAGACACTCATTGAGTTTTTACTCATTTACGCTGCTTTAATCGCAGCTCATATTCATTCAACAGAGGAATTGTTCATGAGCCAAATCGTTGACATTCGTGCACGTGAAATTTTGGACTCTCGTGGTAACCCAACCATCGAAGCAGACGTAATTTTAGAATCTGGGGTTGTTGGTCGTGCATGTGCACCATCTGGTGCTTCAACTGGTTCTCGTGAAGCTTTAGAACTACGTGACGGTGATAAATCACGTTACTTAGGTAAAGGCGTTAAAACTGCGGTTAACAACGTAAACACGATTATCCGTGACGCTTTAGTGGGCAAATCAGTATTTGAACAAAAAGACATCGATAATACGATGATCGAACTTGATGGTACTGAAAACAAAGAAAAATTGGGTGCAAATGCAACTTTAGCTGTGTCATTAGCTGCTGCACGTGCTGCTGCTGATGAAAAGAAAATTCCTCTTTTCCAATACATCGCTGACTTACGTGGTCAAACGATTTTGACTATGCCTGTACCAATGATGAACATCATCAATGGTGGTTCGCATGCAGACAACAATGTTGATATTCAAGAGTTTATGATTGAGCCAGTAGGCTTCACTTCATTTGCTGAAGCATTACGTGCTGGTGCTGAAATCTTCCATTCACTAAAATCAGTTTTAAACAAAAAAGGTTTAAACACTGCTGTAGGTGATGAAGGTGGTTTTGCACCAAACTTACGTTCAAACGAAGAAGCAATCACAGTTATTCTTGAAGCTATTGGTCAAACTGGTTACAAAGCTGGTTCTGACATTATGTTGGCGCTTGACTGTGCATCTTCAGAATTCTACAAAAATGGTCAATATGTCCTTGCAGGTGAAGGCAATAAAGCATTCACAAGCAACCAGTTCTCTGACTATTTAGCGGGTCTTGTAAACCAATATCCAATTATCTCAATTGAAGATGGTTTAGATGAATCAGATTGGGAAGGTTGGTCTTACTTGACATCTATCCTTGGTGATAAAATCCAATTGGTAGGTGATGACCTGTTCGTTACAAACCCTAAGATTTTACAACGTGGTATTAATGAGAAAGTAGGTAACTCTATCTTAATCAAATACAACCAAATTGGTACGTTGACTGAAACTCTTGATGCAATTTACCTTGCTAAAGAAAATGGTTACACGACTGTAATTTCTCACCGTTCTGGTGAAACTGAAGATTCAACTATTGCTGACTTGGCAGTAGGTACAGCAGCTGGCCAAATTAAGACTGGTTCACTTTGCCGTTCTGACCGTGTTTCTAAGTACAACCAATTACTTCGTATTGAAGAATTGACTAAAGCTGCTTACCGCGGTAAAGCTGAGTTTAAAGGTTTAAATTAATCTTTAAATAAAAAGTTAAAATTAATTTTTTAACATTTTAAGGTGCTGTTTCTCTATTTTAATAGGAAATGGCACCTTTTTTATTACCCTAGGCGATGGGTTTTTAATGACTTAGCCCAACTACGGTGTTTACAACGGGAACACTCTTGATCCAGCATATTTAGAATTTTCGTTTCACCGCATTTCATACATGAATAAAAAGTATTGATTTTAAGTATGTTGGCTTCGCAATAGGCATCTGGGAATAAGGGAAGTCCCCATTTTACTTCGCCATCTTCATAGTACAATAAACTAAGAATACCGTCAGACTCCAATAAAGCTGTTCTCACTTGACCTAAATGTTCAACATTTTGTTGGCGCATTTCTGAGAAAAACTCATCATGTGAATATGATTGTTTCTGGAAATCTTTGTAGACTAAAAGTCCATCTTTGACTACACAAAGGGCTTTTCCTTCTAGTAGGTCTTCAATTTTCTTATGCTTCACCATTGTCCAAGTTACAATACGATAGAGAAAAAGAATAACGATAAACACGACAAAAGTATGAATAATAGGTAAGTCCTTGTTAAACATTGGATCACCAGCGGCGGAACCTAAACATAAAATAATTGCGAGTTCAAAAAGGGAAAGTTGGCGAACACCACGCTTACCTGATAGCCTTAAAAAACTAATAATAATGATAAACATGATGAAACATCGAACCAAAATTTCCAAAATAAAGGTCCAAGTTGTGTCACCTATGAAAATATTAAAAAAATCCATTTTTCTTTTCCCTAATAGATGGATGAAGTCTTTATAAAATTCTTAGCAAATTAAAAATAAAAAAACATACTTTTTAAGTAGTTATTGGTTAAGGGTGCGAACTTTATGTGATTTTGTATAACTTCTCTCATTCATAATATTTATTAAAATAAACATACAGTTAAAGCTTCAATCGTAAATAAAACAGCAAGAAAAAATCATTGTTGAAGTTATCAAATAAGATAAAAATGTTATTTATTAGAATTTTATTTTAAAGCTTTATGTGTTTACTAAATTTAAGCCTCTCTTTTTTTATAATATTTAGTCTCAACATATATATGATATATTTTAATATTATTGGGCTTTAAGCGAATTTTTATATCATGAGAAAGCAATATCATTTTAGGAAAATTGAAAATGATACTTATATTTGGGATGTAGATAATTTAGTCGCATTAACTAAAGGTTTTAAAGTAAAAGAAATTTTGCTATCAGAAATAAAAGAATTAAATGAGCCGTATTGGTATCCAGACTCTTACCCCACTACTCAAGATATCATTGATCATATGATACTAGTTCAAGAAGCAGATTTGTCTTATCCAATAATAATATGTTCACAGGGGAGAATAATGGATGGTATGCATAGGGTAGGGAAAGCAAAAATTTTAGGTAAGGTTAAAATATGTGCTGTACAATTTGATAAAGACCCTCAACCAGATTATATTAATGTTGATGAAAATGATCTTAACTATGACGATTAATTATAAATAATTGTTAATATGGCTCAGCTACAATCAGGGCTGTAGGGAATAGTATCTAAACGTTTCTGAAAGACCTTAGGATTCAGTATATTTTCATACATTTGTTGATATGTTTGTTTATGATCCTCAATGTGATGATAATCAATGATTTCTTGAAGTTTATCCTTATATTCTATATGGCCCGCATGAAACATCGCTGCATAATGGCCCCACAGTGCATATTGATATCGTATGGCTGCCTTTGGAATTAAATTTATTTCGTTTAGATAGCTTTGAGCCGTTTTTTCATAACATTCTTTTATTTCATGAGCATCTTTTTTCATTTTTCTTAAGAAAATGCATTGCATCTCTTGCAGTTGTGAACTATCTGTTTTATTTAAAATTTTTTCGGTAACTATATATGCCTCTTCAAGGCAACCTAAGTGAATAAGTACCTTGCGTTTGGTTTTTAAAATATCTAAATTATTATCATTAGGAGGAATTTTTTTTAATAAGTTTTTAAATTTTAAATGGGTAGAATCTTGGGGGTGTTCAGCTTTTAGACTGTAAACAATATCATTATATTCAAATATATAGGGGTTAGCAGGTGTATATTGTTTATGATTGCTCTCCATATTAATTATTTTTGAAGGGCTATCATCAGTAGGGTGATCACAAGCACTTAAACCTAAGCTTACTAAAGAAAACGCTAAAATTTTGTGCACTACAGTTTATACCTTTATTCTCTTTCATGAGATTTATGAAGAATAATAAAATATAAAAGAAAATACTGTGTAGTTTTTTATTTCTCAGGTTCTTGAGCGGTTCAACAGTCAATTTGAGTTTAAAAATTAGTTTATCTTTTTTGAATCAATAATATAAAGCCTATGGTTTCAACACCATTATTCAACAAGATCAGTATTCAATCTGTTAAAAATCCAAATTTTGATGTGTGGATGGCGATTCTATGCTTAATGCAATATTGACAATTGGGGTATTAGCTTTGGTATTGCTAATTTTGAAGCAAAAGATGCAAAAGGCACAAAGGTTAATACGACAAACTCTCGAACAACATCGAATCTATTTATTAAGTACAAACTTGATCAATGGAGTGCAGGACTTGGTTTAAATTATAAGAGTAAATACTATACGGGTAGTGGAAGCTATCGTATTGAGCAAGATGCGTATGTTTTAGCAAGTGCGATGCTTGGCTATCAAGTAGATAAAAATATCAAACTTCAATTTAATATCGATAATATTTTTGATGAAAAATATTATGAAGGTATTGGTGCTAACTCAATGAATTGGGGCACACCACGAAATGCAACAGTAAGTGTTCGTTATAATTTCTGATTTAAACTTACATAAGAAACCGATTTATAAAAGCTCTCGAAAGAGGGCTTTTATTCTTTTTAAGCTCGTTTTAAAAGTGAAGAAAATCTTGACTTCTTTTTTACAAATATGGTTGTATTATGCAACTATATTTTGAGGGTGCAGTGATGATTGAGCAAAAAATTATTGATGAAATCCGTAGTTCATCTCGAATCATGGTTCGAGAATTAGGTTTTATGAGTTCAACCCTTGCTGCCACTGATTATTCTCCGTCAGCTGTTCATTCTTTACTTGAACTTGAAAATAGAGGTTCTCTAACAGCTGGCCAATTAGGACAAATTTTAGGTTTAGAGAAATCAAGTGTGAGCAGAATGTTGGTTAAACTCATTACGGCTGGTGAGATTAGAGAAGAACAAGATAAGAATGATGCCAGATTAAAGGTGATTCAACTCACTCCGAAAGGAGAGGATACTGTAAGAAAAATTAATAATTATGGAGAAATGCGAGTTATTCAAGCCATTGAGAAATTAAACTCTTCTAATCAACTTGTTATTGCTCAAGGTTTGACAGCCTACGCTGAATCTTTAGTAAACTGTCGAAATAATAAAGATTTTATAAATAACAATAATATTGAAATTGTGAGTGGCTACCGCGCAGGTATGATTGGCAGAATCGCAGAAATGCATGGTACTTATTATTATGAAAATTATAATTTTGGAGCTTTTTTTGAAGGAAAAGTGGCTACCAATTTAGCTGAGTTCTCTAGCCGTCTTTATAAAGACTCTAATAATATTTGGTTGGCAATAAAAAATAATAAAATTGTGGGTTCTGTTGCAATTGATGGCGAAGATTTAGGGAATAACGAGGCTCATCTTCGGTGGTTTATTTTAAGTGACGATTGTCGAGGACAAGGTATTGGCAAAAAGCTATTAAAAGAAGCAATACACTTTTGTGATCAAAAACAATTTTCTGCTGTTCAATTATGGACTTTCAGTGGCCTTAGTGCAGCAGGAAAACTTTATGAAACTTTTGGTTTTAAACTCATGAATGAATGGGAAGGAGACCAATGGGGCAACACCATGTTAGAGCAACAATTTACGCGGGTAAATAATGTAAATTAGCCATCTTTGATGTATTAGGCTTGGAAAGTTATATCTCAGGTTTATTACAACAATATCTGAAAAATGCATGAAAAGGTCAGTGGAATTCTGTGGTTTTAGTTTACTGCTCTTTAATAGTATGAAGTATTGCTTTAAGTCAGATTGCTTAAATAATTAATCGCACTTTTCAATTCATCATAATGATGAATGTAACTATCTACAGAAGCTGAAGTCACAGAGGTATTGGGTTGAAAAAAGATAGTTCGCATCCCAACTTTTTTTGCACCCTCAATATCAGCTTTTAGGTTGTCTCCTACAAAAATACATTCGTTTGGAGTGCAACCTAATTCATTGCATGTATATTTAAAAATTTCTGGATCGGGTTTTCTTAAACCTACTGCTTCAGATACGGTAATAGCTGAAAAGAACTCGGTTAGTCCTAGCGCGTGAAAGTTGTTTTCCTGAAACGGAGATTTTCCATTTGAAATTAATCCTAATTTATAGCCTTGATCGTATAAGTAATGGATTGTTTCAGGCACTCTTTCAAATGCTATAGCAAATTTATTGAAATCAGTTATATAAGAATGAAGTAGCTCATCTGTATCAAGTTTTTCTATATGAAACTCTTTGATTAATTGAGAATAAACGAGGTCTTTCCAAACGCTGCCGTGATCATCTAGTTCTACAAACCTAGCGATGAAGTGTTTTTTACTCTGCTGAGGTACGAGTTGGTAATAGTCAACTTGCCATTCGATAAATTTTATCAGTGAGGTTATCCGATCAAGTAGGGTTTGATCCAAATCAAATAAAATAGCTTTGAACATTTTACTTTTATTAAATTTATAGATTTATTAATTATAGGTTCTTAGTTGCCAGAATTATTTTTTAATTTGTAGCTTAGTTATTTATTGATAGGAAAAAGTTGTCTAACTGAATTGCTACGATGAGAGCAGAATCTTCGTCATCACATGTTTTTTCCAACATAAATTTCTCATACTTAGAATGATTTTTTTGTGCGTAGATTGATTTATAAGCAATTGTACTTATAAATATTATTTCCCTTTCAAATTCCATTCATTTTTGACAAAATGAAACATGTCACAATGGTCAATTAAAGTAATATGCCCATTAATAATTTTGCTTAAATTTTTGCAGGAATTGCGCATGCTACTTGTTAATTACTATACAATACAAACTCTTAACGAAAGTTTTTAATTAAAAATCTTAATGATATGTTAGAAGTATTTCGATCCACTTCAAGCAAACTGATATTGCTACTTGTTATTGTTTTAGTAGCTATACTGCAATATCAATTTTGGTTAGGTGAGGGTGGCTATATCCCTCATCAAGCTCTCATGCAACAAATTCAGCAACAAGCTGAGGTAAATGAAGAGCTTAAAGAACGAAACCGTATTTTGGCAGCAGAGGTTTTTGACCTGAAAAATGGTACAGAAGCAATAGAAGAACATGCCCGCCTTGATCTTGGTTTGGTTAAACCTCACGAGACATTTGTGCAAATGAGTACAATCAGTACCCATTACAAGCCTATTTATATTGACCCGAACGCTAAAGTTGATTTGGAAACGAATGAGACACCTGCATCCCCAGATATCCCAGACTAAATTATGGGCAGTGATTCCAGCTGCAGGATCAGGAAGTCGTTTTTCTAAAACTGAATTGAAACAGTATCAATATATTCAGAATAGGACTGTTTTAGAACATACGATTGGCCGTATAAGCCAACTTCCGTTAAATGGTTATGTTTTAGCAATTGGTACACAAGATACCTTTGCTCAAACTCTAGCATTTCAAAATATAGATAAGGCGCATTTTTGCATTGGTGGAGCTGAGCGAGTCCATTCAGTGTTAAATGCGTTAAATCATCTTTTAAATTTTGCCGATGAAAATGATTGGGTTCTTGTGCATGATGCGGCTCGCCCTTGTGTAACAATTGATTGTTTAAATGCACTTGTGGCAAAGGTAATTGAATCAAATGAGAGTGCTATTTTAGCAATTCCTGTTCGCGATACTTTAAAGCAGGTTAAATCAGGCAATCAAATTGATAAAACAGTTAGCCGAGATTTATTATGGCAAGCTCAAACTCCTCAAATTACCAAAATCGGTAAACTAAAAAAAGCAATTGAATATGCTTTAGAAAATGACGTTACTATTACCGATGAGGCAAGTGCACTCGAGTATATGGGTGAAACTGTACAGGTCGTAATGGGGCGTTCGGATAATATAAAAATTACCTATCCCGATGATTTAGAACTGGCGCGTTTGATTCTTCAATCTCAGTCTTAATTCTCTTATTTTTAACTTGCTTGGATGATTTGTTCATCTAAGCAAGTTTTCTACATATCTATTTATAACAACTCATATTCTTTTACATTGATACGTTTTAGGATTTATCAACATCGGACAACTACATTAGATAATGTTCGATCATCGAACAAAAAATATTTATACCGAACAAAACCATGGTTTGATAACTAGATCAAATTACAAAAATTATCAAGAATGTTTAAAAGGAAATCTAAGGGAAACACTCGGGATTGGGTGAAATATCTATCTGTTCATTCTACCTCGTTGTGCCTAAATCTTTTATCTATTTCTTCCTGAATGAGCACAATGGAGTTGTCTAATGATTGACAAAAGTAAGTCCTCTCTTAGCGAGGTACTATCGCAGATTAAAGATGGTGCAACCATTCTGATTGGTGGTTTTGGTACCGCAGGACAACCCGCTGAACTCATTGACGGACTCATTGAACTGGGTATTAAAGATTTAACGATTGTCAGCAATAACGCCGGTAATGGCGATTATGGTCTGGCTAAACTGCTTAAAGCTGGTTCGGTTAAAAAAGTAATCTGTTCTTTCCCACGTCAGGCAGACTCTTATGTGTTTGATGAACTGTACCGTGCTGGAAAGGTTGAGCTTGAAGTGGTACCGCAAGGTAATCTGGCTTGCCGTATTCAGGCAGCCGGTATGGGATTAGGTGCTGTGTTTACCCCAACAGGCTTTGGAACACTTTTAGCTGAAGGCAAAGAAACCCGCCAGATTGATGGTAAAGACTATGTACTCGAATATCCAATTAAGGCTGACTTTGCCTTGATTAAAGCTTACAAAGGCGACCGCTGGGGTAATCTGGTTTACCGTAAATCTGCACGTAACTTTGGCCCAATTATGGCCATGGCAGCGGATGTAACCATTGTTCAGGTTTCTGAAGTGGTTGAGCTAGGTGGATTAGATCCAGAGCACATCATCACCCCAGGTATCTTTGTACAGCATGTTGTACAAGTACAGCCCGCACAATAAGCAATAAGGAGAAATAACATGAGCTACCAGAAACTCAGCCGTGACCAGATTGCAAAACGTGTGGCACAAGATATTCCAGATGGTGCCTATGTGAATTTGGGCATTGGTTTACCAACCAAGATTGCAAGCTACTTACCTAACGATAAAGATATTTTCCTTCATTCTGAAAATGGTCTATTGGCTTTTGGCCCACCACCAGCGGCAGGTGAAGAAGACCCTGAACTGATTAATGCAGGTAAAGAGTTTGTGACCATGCTTGAAGGCGGTAGCTTTTTCCACCATGGCGATTCATTTGCGATGATGCGTGGTGGTCACCTTGATATTGCAGTGCTGGGTGCATTTCAGGTTGCAGCGAATGGTGACTTGGCGAACTGGCACACGGGTGCACCGGATGCAATTCCTGCGGTGGGTGGTGCGATGGATTTGGCTGTAGGTGCTAAAAAAGTTTTTATCACCACAGACCATGTGACCAAGCAAGGTGAACCGAAGATTGTGGCTGAGCTGAGCTATCCAGTAACTGGAAAAAACTGCGTTGACCGTATTTACACAGACCTGTGTGTGATTGATGTGACTAAAGATGGTTTAAAGGTGCTTGAGAAGGTGGAAGGTCTTAGCTTTGATGAGTTACAGGCTTTAACGGGTGCAACTTTGATTGATGCGACTCAAGGGTAAGGGAATAGGGAAATGACATTAAAAAACGCTTATATCATCGATGCCATCCGTACTCCATTCGGCCGTTATGCCGGTGGTCTTGCACCTGTCCGTGCCGATGACCTTGGCGCTGTGCCGATTAAAGCACTCATGCAGCGTAACCCGAATGTAGATTGGGAACAGGTCGATGATGTGATCTATGGCTGTGCTAACCAAGCTGGTGAAGATAACCGTAACGTCGGCCGTATGTCAGCACTACTTGCAGGTTTACCATATCAAGTGCCAGCAACCACCATTAACCGTTTGTGTGGTTCTTCACTCGATGCGATTGCTATTGCTGCCCGTGCTATTAAAGCAGGTGAAGCGAACTTGGTGATTGCAGGTGGTGTGGAAAGCATGAGCCGTGCACCTTATGTGATGGGTAAGTCTGACAGTGCTTTTGGCCGTAGCCAAAAGATTGAAGACACCACCATGGGCTGGCGTTTCATTAACCCTAAACTTAAAGAATTATATGGTGTAGACACCATGCCCCAGACTGCCGAAAACGTGGCTGAACAGTTTAACGTTAATCGTGCAGATCAGGACCAGTTTGCCTTGGTAAGCCAACAACGCACCGCAAGCGCGCAAGCCAAAGGCTTTTTTTCTAAAGAAATCGTGGCAGTTGAAATCCCTCAGCGTAAGGGTGATGCTGTTGTGATTGATACCGATGAACATCCACGTGCATCAACCACGCTTGAAGCTTTAAGCAAACTTAAACCTGTGGTTAAAGCAGATGGTTCTGTGACTGCGGGTAATGCTTCAGGTATTAATGATGGTGCTGCGGCTCTGCTGATTGCTTCTGATGATGCAGTTCAAGCCTACAACCTCAAACCGCGTGGCAAGATCATTGCTTCAACAGCAGTGGGTGTAGAACCGCGCATTATGGGTTTTGCTCCAGCACCAGCCATTAAAAAATTACTTAAACAAGCCAACCTGACTTTAGATCAGATGGATGTGATTGAGTTAAATGAAGCCTTTGCTGCACAAGCTTTGGCAGTGACTCGTGATTTAGATTTGCCAGATGATTCTAACAAGGTGAATCCAAACGGTGGTGCAATTGCATTGGGCCATCCACTGGGTGCATCAGGTGCACGCTTAGTCACTACAGCTTTAAACCAACTTGAACAAACAGGCGGCCGTTATGCTTTATGTTCAATGTGTATTGGTGTGGGCCAAGGCATCGCATTGATTATTGAGAGAGTCTAATCATGAGCCAGTTATATGCCAGCTTGTTTTATCAAAAAGATGTCACTGACATTTTTAGTGATTCATCTTTAATCGCATACATGATTCAGGTTGAAGTTGCGTTAGCTCAAGCACAGGCAAAAGTTGGCGTGATTCCTCAAGATGCGGCTAATACCATTGCCCAAGTAGCTGAGCAGGCAATAGAAAAGTTTGACTTTTCAGCGTTGGCTGTAGCAACTGGCTTAGCTGGAAATATCGCAATTCCATTTGTAAAACAACTTACGGCAATTGTGAAAGATGTGGATGAAGATGCTTCACGTTATGTGCATTGGGGAGCAACGAGTCAGGATATTTTAGACACAGCTTGTATTTTGCAATGCCGTGATGCGTTAAACATTGTGGAAGCACAACTTCAACAGTGCTACACCGCTGCATTACAACAAGCTAAGCAATATCGCTATCAAGTCATGATTGGGCGTACATGGTTGCAGCAAGCTTTACCAATTACTTTAGGGCATAAGCTTGCTCGCTGGGCTTCTGCATTTAAACGTGATTTAGATCGTATCCAAGCAATGAAATCACGTGTACTCACTGCTCAGTTAGGCGGTGCTGTGGGTTCATTAGCTTCTTTGCAAGATCAAGGTTCACTTGTGGTCAGTGTATTTGCTCAGCAGTTGAATCTGACTGTACCGACAAGTACATGGCATGGTGAGCGTGATCGCATTGTAGAAATCGCAAGTGTGCTCGGCATCATTGTCGGGAATACGGGCAAGATGGCACGTGATTGGTCACTCATGATGCAAACCGAAATTGCAGAATTGTTTGAACCAACAGCAAAGGGTCGTGGTGGTTCATCGACCATGCCGCATAAGCGTAATCCAGTCGCAGCAGCTTCAGTACTTGCAGCAGCGAATCGTGTACCAGCACTTATGTCTAGCATCTATCAAAGTATGGTGCAGGAACATGAGCGTAGCTTAGGCGCATGGCATGCAGAATGGTTAGCAATCCCTGAAATTTTTCAGCTTTGTGCTGGAGCATTAAGTCGTACTGACGAAGTTTTACAAGGTTTCGAAGTTAATGCTGAGCATATGCAGCAGAACCTTGACTGTACCAACGGGTTGATTATGGCGGAAGCTGTGATGATGGCGCTTGCTCCAAAAATTGGACGTTTAAATGCACATCATGTTGTTGAAGCAGCTTGTAAAACAGCCGTGGCTCAAAAGCAGCATTTATCTGAGGTTGTTAGTCAGTTAGATGAAGTAAAAGAACATTTTAGCCCAACAGAAATTTTGGAAATATTTAAAGCAGAAAACTATTTGGGCAACATTCAAGCTCAAATTGATGCTGTTCTGCAAGAAGCACAAGGAGGAGACATAAAGTGAAACAGCTTATAACCAATCGACAAGGTAAGCAGCTCGCTGTATATACCGACGGATTAAAAGATGCTCCAGCACTTGTGCTATCTAACTCGTTAGGAACAGATCATGGAATGTGGCAGCCGCAAGTAGATGAGCTTAAAAGTCATTTTAATGTCATTACATACGATACACGTGGTCATGGCGAAAGTGATGTGATCGCTGAATCATCTTTACAAAATTTAGGTGAAGATGTTGCTGATATTTTAGATGCCTTAAATATTGAAAAAGCTCATTTTTGTGGCATTTCAATGGGCGGAATTACAGGGCTTTGGTTGGGTGTTCATTATCCAGAGCGCTTTCTAAGCATTACTGTCGCGAACTCGGCAGCTAAAATTGGTCAAGCTGAAGCTTGGTTGAGTCGCGCAGAGTCAGTAGAACAAAATGGACTGGCTGAATTGGTTAAAACCACGCACACACGTTGGTTTAGCGAAAAATTCGACTATCAACATAATGTGGTTGCACAAACGACGATTCAAAGTCTGGCAAACACACCAGCACAAGGTTATGCCAATGCATGTCGTGCTTTAGCTCATGCTGATTTAAGAGATGAAATTACGCAAATCCAAGTTCCAGTATTGCTAATTGCAGGAACAGCAGATCCAGTGACGACAGTAGCAGATGCTGAGTTTATGCAGAATGCTATCAAGAATAGTCAAATTGCTAAATTGGAAGCATCTCATCTTTCTAATATTGAGCAACCGCAAAGATTTACTCAGGAATTGACTAGGTTTATTCAACAAATCTAAGAGCTTAGTCGTTTAAAAGGAATTGGCCTTAAGGAGGCAAATATGGCGTCTCAGGATTACGCTGCACCAAATAAAAGTATCGATGCTCAAGCATTGATTAATGATGCTCCACTTAGTAAGTATCAATGGATGATCGCAATCATCTGTTTCTTAATTATTTTTACTGATGGTATCGATACTGCTGCAATGGGTTTTATCGCTCCAGCTTTGGCTCAAGATTGGGGTGTTGATCGCTCTCAGTTAGGCCCAGTGATGAGTGCTGCACTTGGTGGGATGATTATTGGGGCTTTGGTGTCTGGCCCAACAGCTGATCGGTTCGGTCGCAAAATTGTTTTGGCCGTTTCAATGCTGATTTTTGGTGGTTTCACTTTGGCATCAGCTTACGCAACCAACTTAGATAGCCTTGTCGTTTTACGCTTTTTGACAGGTATTGGCTTGGGTGCAGCTATGCCAAATGCCACCACATTATTTTCTGAATACTGTCCAACACGCATTCGTTCATTACTCGTGACATGCATGTTCTGTGGCTACAACTTAGGTATGGCAACAGGTGGCTTTATTAGTAGCTGGCTTATCCCGACCTATGGTTGGCACAGTCTATTTTTACTTGGCGGTTGGTCACCTTTGATCTTAATGGTTTTAGTGATTTTTGTCTTACCTGAGTCTTACCGCTTTTTAATTGTTAAAGGTAAGAACCCTGAAAAAGTACGCAAAATCTTAAATCATATCGCACCAACTCAAGTTCAAAATGCGACTGCATTTCACGTACCTGAAGAGAAAACTGAAACAGCTCAAAAGAAAAATGTCTTTGGAATTATGTTTTCTAAACCATATGCAAAAGGAACACTTTTACTTTGGTTGACCTATTTCATGGGCTTGGTTGTTGTTTACTTGCTTACAAGCTGGTTACCGACACTTATGCGTGAAACTGGTGCTTCAATGGAGCGTGCTGCATTTATTGGTGGTTTGTTCCAGTTTGGTGGTGTGGTGAGTGCATTGTTCATTGGTTGGGCGATGGACAAATTTAACCCGAACCGAGTCATTGCCATTTTCTACTTTGCTGCGGGTCTATTTGCGATTGCTGTGGGTCAAAGCTTAGGAAACTCAACATTACTTGCTGTATTGGTTCTTTGCGCAGGTATCGCGATTAATGGTGCGCAATCTTCAATGCCAGCTTTAAGTGCTCGTTTCTATCCAACGCAGTGCCGTGCAACGGGTGTGTCTTGGATGACAGGTATTGGACGTTTCGGTGCGGTATTTGGTGCTTGGATTGGTGCCGTATTACTCGGTAATGATTGGTCGTTTACTGCCATTCTCAGTTTATTACTAATTCCAGCGACTGCTGCGGCTGTTGCTGTATTTGTTAAATCACTTGTTGCGCATACCGATGCAACTTAATAGAGGTCTATCACAATGAATGATGAACAACGCTATAAACAAGGCATTGAGGTGCGGACTGAAGTTTTGGGTGAAAAGCATGTTGGTCGGTCTTTGCAAAACTTAAATGACTTTAACCAAGATTTTCAAAACTTTATTAGCCGTTATGCATGGGGTGAAGTGTGGTCTCGTCCGGGCCTACCGCGTCATACACGTAGTTTAGTGACGATCGCAATTTTATTGGCGCTTGGCCGCGAAGATGAACTACGCATGCATTTACGTGCTTGTTTCAATAATGGTGTAACTAAAGAAGATTTAAAAGAGTTGATCTTACATAGCTCACTCTATGCAGGTTTACCTGCTGCAAATGCTGCAATGCATATGGCCGAAGAAGTCTTTAAAGAGTTGGGAATAGAAGTCAACTCAGTTGCAGCAAAAGAACAGGATTAAGGAGATAAAGATGTCACAACATAGCTGGGGTGCTTACGCCCAACGTAATACAGAAGACCATCCACCTGCATATGCGACAGGTTATAAGACAAGTGTTTTACGTTCGCCAAAAAATGCATTGATTTCTATTAATGAGACTTTAACTGAAGTTACTTCACCGCATTTTTCTTCAAACCTATTTGGTCCAAAAGATAACGATTTGATTTTGAACTATGCCAAAGATGGTTTACCAATTGGTGAGCGTGTCATTGTTCATGGTTATGTCCGTGACCAGTTTGGTCGTCCTGTAAAAAATGCACTTTTAGAAGTATGGCAGGCCAATGCTTCTGGTCGTTATCGCCATCCAAACGATAAGTTTATTGGTGCAATGGACCCTAACTTCGGTGGTTGTGGTCGTACATTAACTGACGAAAATGGTTTTTATATTTTCCGTACCATTAAACCAGGTCCATATCCGTGGCGTAACCGTATTAATGAATGGCGCCCAGCTCATATCCACTTCTCTTTAATTGCTGATGGTTGGGCTCAGCGCCTAATTTCGCAGTTTTATTTTGAAGGAGATACATTAATTGACACTTGCCCGATTTTAAAAACGATTCCTTCTGAAGATCAACGTCGTGCACTGATTGCACTAGAAGATAAAAACAACTTTATCGAAGCAGATAGCCGTTGTTACCGTTTTGACATCACTTTACGTGGTCGTCGAGCGACTTACTTCGAAAATGATTTGACTTAATCGGGAGCACGAGCATGAATAACTGGAATTTTCAGGAATTAAAAGAAACTCCATCTCAAACAGGTGGTCCTTACGTCCACATTGGTTTATTGCCACAACAAGCAAATATTGAAGTGTTTGAAAACAACTTTAATAACCAGTTAGTACAAGACCAAACTAAAGGCGAGCGTATTCGTCTTGAAGGTCAAGTATTTGACGGATTAGGTTTACCGCTGCGCGACGTGCTGATCGAGATTTGGCAAGCCGATGCGAATGGTATTTACCCAAGTCAGGCAGATACGCGTGAGCAAAAAGCTGATCCTGCATTTCAGGGTTGGGGCCGTACTGGTGCTGACTTTGAAACAGGTATCTGGAGCTTCAATACAATTAAGCCGGGTGCTACAGCAGGTCGCAAAGGTTCAACTCAGGCGCCTCATATTGCATTAGTGATTTTCGCTCGCGGTATTAACTTAGGTCTTCACACACGTGTTTATTTTGAAGATGAAGCCGAAGCAAATGGCAATGATGCAATTCTAAATAGCATTGAATGGGCACCTCGTCGCCAAACTCTTATTGCAAAACGCTTTGAAGAAAATGGTGAAATTGTTTACCGCTTTGACATTCGTATTCAAGGCGATGACGAAACTGTATTTTTTGATATTTAAGAAGTACCTAAGGCTACACATGATCGGCCATGGATGCGTGTAGCCTTTTTTAGGATGAATGATATGAACATGAAAACATTATTAAGCTTAAGTTTGCTTGCACTCCCATTTTTTACAGCACAGGCAAATGCTGAACCTGTTGCTTTAGCTACTCAAACACAATCTGCGACTACAGCTGTTAAAACAATTGTTCCGATTACAGCAAAAACCAAAGAACAAGCTTTAGCGCAAGCTCAAGTCATTGCAAATACAGCAGATGCTGATTTGGCAGAGTTTCGTATCGATTTACTCAGTTTTGCGAGTGATACAAAACAAGTGATTGCCTTGGGTCATGAATTGAAAAAGATTTTAGGCAATAAACCAATGATTGCCACAATTCGTACCAAAAACGAAGGCGGTCAGCTTGAAATTAGCGATGCTGATTATGGCAAGACATATCAGGCTTATTTAAAAAATCCGTTCATGGACTGGTTAGATGTTGAAATGTTCCGTGATCAAAAAGTAGTTTCAGAGATTGTTCAAAAAGCACATCAAAAGAAAGTATTAGTGGTGATGTCTAATCATGACTTCCAAAAAACACCAAGCCAAGATGAAATTGAAAAACGCTTGTTAAAACAAGATCAAATGGGCGCAGATATTCTAAAAATTGCCGTAATGCCAAAATCTAAACAAGACGTTTTCACTTTAATGAACGCGACTTTAAAAGTAAGTCAGCAAACCACTAAACCATTGTTGACGATGTCGATGGGGCAATTAGGTACGATTTCTCGTGTTGCCACAGCCAATATGGGGGGAAGTTATAGTTTTGGCATGATTGGCGAGGCGTCAGCACCGGGCCAAATTGATGTGACCAAGCTCAAACAGATTCTAAAAATCGTTCAACCAACAAACCCATAAATCATAAGGACATGATGAAATGAATACATTACGTTTAACTACTCTTGCATTAGGTTTGATGGTTTCAGGAATGGCCGCGGCACAAACTTATGTTGTTGACCGTTATCAAGACGATAGCAATAAAGGTTCTTTACGCTGGGCAATTGAACAAGCCAATGCAAATTCAAGCGAAGCAAGCGAAATTTTGATTCAGGCTGTAGGCAAAGCACCTTATGCAATCAAATTAAACAGCGCGCTTCCTGAAATTAAAGCACCCGTCAAAATCATTGGTACCGAATGGGATAAAACCGGTGAATATATCGCAATTGATGGTTCAAATTATATTAAAGGTGAAGGGGCAAAAGCTTGCCCTGGTGCAAACCCTGAACAATACGGAACTAATGTACGTACCATGACCTTACCGGGCTTGGTACTACGTGACGTCAACAATGTCACTTTAAAAGGTTTAGATATTCATCGTTTCTGTATTGGTGTATTGGTTAACCGTTCAAGCAATAACCTTATTCAACATAACCGTATTAGTAATAACTACGGTGGTGCTGGTGTCATGCTTACTGGTGATGATGGACAAGGTAACCCAACTGCAACCACGACCAATAATAATAAGGTTTTAGACAACATCTTCCAAGACAATGGTGATGGTCTAGAGATGACACGTGGCGCTGCGTTTAACTTAATTGCGAATAACCATTTTGTTTCAACAAAAGCTAACCCAGAGCCATCACAAGGTATTGAAATTTTGTGGGGTAATGACAATGCCGTAGTTGGTAATAAATTCGAAAACTATTCGGATGGCTTACAGATTAACTGGGGCAAGCGTAACTATATCGCTTACAACGAAATGACCAATAACTCGATTGGTTTTAACATGACGGGTGATGGCAACATTCTTGATAGCAATAGAGTACATGGTAACCGTATCGGTGTTGCTATACGCTCCGAAAAAGATGCAAACGCAAAAATTACATTGACTAAAAACCTGATTTGGGACAATGGTAAAGATATTAAACGCTGTGAAGCTGGCGGTTCATGTGTACCAAATCAGCGTTTAGGTGCAATTGTATTTGGTGTACCTGCACTTGAGCATGAAGGTTTTGTCGGTTCTCGTGGCGGCGGTGTAGTTGTTGATCCATCTAAACAACAAAAAACATGTACTCAACCAAATCAACAAAACTGTAATGTTCAGCCGAATCAGGGCATTAAAGCACCTAAGTTAACCGCTACTAAAGGCTCAGTTACTGTAGAAATTAATGGTTTACCAAACCAACGCTATCAAGTTGAGTTCTTTGGAAATCAAAATGCTGCATCAAAAGAAGCTGAGCAATATTTAGGAGCTGTTACCGTTGCTACAAATGCTGAAGGCAATGCAAAACTGAATTGGAAACCAACTGTAAAAGTTGCTTCAATTACAGCGAATATCACTGATCGCTTTGGAGCGACGTCTGAACTTAGTTCAGCCGTACAAACTAAATAATAACAATAAGGGAAGCGCCTCAAACTGAGGCGCAGCATAGAAATATAGAAATGATAAAAGGGACTTGAAATGCCAAATATAATGAAATTGAGTGTGTTAACAATCGCTGTATTAGGCAGCCAATTTACACTTGCTAATGAGCCTTGGTCACAAGACCGTCAATGGTTGCTAGGCGACTGGAATGGTGAACGCCAGCAGTTAGAGCAACAGGGTTATAAATTTACAGCTTCTATCATGAGCCAAGCCGCCACAAATTTAGATGGTGGTTACAACGACAGCAATACTTTTGAAAATGCTGCACAACTTTCTTTAGGTGCAAACTTCGATTTAGAAAAGATTGCTGGGTGGAAAGATACAACAGCCAGTTTAGTCGTGACTAAACGTGACGGAAATGCACTAACTCTCGAGCGTATTAAAGATCCACGTTCTAGCCAATTAGGTAATGCTCAAGAGATTTATGGCCGCGGTAAAATCTGGCGCTTATCCCAAGCATGGATCAAAAAAGGCTTCGCTGATAATACCGTACAGGCCAAAGTTGGCCGTATGGGCATGTCAGAAGACTTCAATAGTTCTCAATGTGAGTTTCAGAACTTATTGCTTTGTGGTGGGCAGTTAGGAAAATCAATTGGTTCAATTTGGTACAACTCACCAGTTGGTGTCTGGGCTGCAAACGTTAAATATCAATTTGCGCCTGAGTGGACTTTGGGTGTCGGTGTTTATGAAGTAAACCCAGACAACATTAAAACCGAATCGAATAGTGATGGTTTTAATCTGGATATGAACAACGTGAAGGGTGCAACTATACCTGTTGAGCTCGCATGGAAACCAAAACTCGCTGCTTTTAATGGTTTACCAGGTGAATATAAAGTAGGTGCGCTGTACTCAACCGCAGAAGCGAATGATATTAAAACAGCGGGTAAGGTTCATGATGGAAAACAAAGTTTCTGGGTTAATGCACAACAACAACTTACGCATAAAGGCGAAGACCCTAAACGCGGTTTATATGTAAGTTTGAACGGTGTGGTGAACGATAAAGCAACCACCTTTGTACAAAGTACGCAACAACTTGCACTTTGGTATAAGGGGCCATTTGATAGCCGTCCAAATGATTCGATTGGGTTTGGTATTGCCAATTATGTGGTCAATGATCGTGCTAAAGATAAGCAAATCGCAACTAACGAAAGTCGTGGATATTATAGCTATGATGCGATTGCATCTGACTATATTCCAATCCAAGACGACGAATTAAACGTTGAGTTGAACTATACCTATCAATGGTCTCCGGCCGTTATGTTACGTCCAAACATTCAATATATCCATCAACCTGCTGGTGTAAAAGCAGTCGATGATGCTTGGGTCGCGGGCTTAAGCGTGAAAGTCAATTTTTAACAATATTGATGGCTGGTTAGACATGGTTTAACTGGCCCAAATGCTTGAACTATTGTGTTCAGTATATGTGGAGTAGGATCTATGTCTGAGTCAGATTCTAAGTTTCATATCTTATTCAAAATATGGTGTTTTCTATTAGGCCTAGTTTTATTGGCTACTGGTGTTTTTTACATCGTAGGCGGTGGAAAGCTAGTTTCATTAGGTGGATCTTGGTATTTCCTAGTTGCAGGACTGTTAATCACCATTTCTGCATTTAGTATTTTTCGTAAAAAGGCACTTGGTGTCTGGATTTTTGCGGCTGTTTTTGTTGGCACCGTAATTTGGTCATTTGTTGATGCTGGATGGGAATTTTGGCCATTATTTTCTCGGCTAATGTTTCCTGCAGGTCTTTTTGCCGCATTGTTATTTACCTTGCCTTCAATTCGACGTTACCAATTTCAAACTAGCTTGGCATCTTCATCTTATGCAGTTGGTGGGTTAGTTGTTATCGGTATGTTGATTGCGTTTTATCAAATGTTCCAACCGCATCCAACAGTAGCAAGTTCAGGTGAAAAGCTACCTTTAGTACCAGTTGACCCTGCTAAAAAACAGGTGAATTGGGAAAATTATGGAAATGATGCAGGTGGTAGTCGCTTTGTTGCTCTCGATCAAATTAATCGAGATAACGTTCATAAACTAAAAGAAGCTTGGCGTTTTAGAACAGGTGATTTTACAACGGGTAGTGGTAATGGTGCTGAAGACCAAATGACCCCATTACAAGTTGGAAATAAAGTTTTTTTATGTACACCACATAACAACATTTTTGCGATAGATGCTGACTCGGGTAAACAACTCTGGAAAGCTGAAGTGAACTCTAAAGCTGATGCTTGGGAGCGTTGCCGTGGGGTTGCATACTTTGATTCGACCAAACCACTTGTACAACCAACTTTGGTTGGTGCAAACGCAATAACTACAGTTGCAGCCAATACGGCATGTCCGCGTCGTTTATATACCAATACACCTGATGGTCGTTTAATTGCGGTCAATGCAGATAACGGTCAGCGCTGTGCTGATTTTGGTGTTAATGGAACGGTTGATCTGTTAGAAGGTCTGGGAGCTGGAACTAAAGCTCCACGTTTTGAAGTGACTTCTGCACCGACTATTGCTGGAACAACCATTGTAGTGGGTAGCCGTATTGCTGATAACGTAGCAGCAGATATGCCGGGTGGTGTTGTTCGTGGTTATGACGTCATTACTGGCAAACTTCGCTGGGCATTTGACGCACGTAATCCAGATCCTAACTATGTGCTTAAACCGGGTGAAACTTATAAACGTAGTTCGGCAAACTCTTGGGCTGCAATGTCATATGACCCGCAAATGAATACGGTGTTCTTACCTATGGGTAGCTCATCTGTCGACATTTGGGGTGGTAACCGTAATCCGTTAGATCATAAATACAATACTTCTGTTTTGGCACTTGATGCGACAACAGGTAAAGAAAAGTGGGTATATCAAACTGTTCATAACGATTTATGGGACTTTGACTTACCAATGCAACCGAGTCTAGTCGACTTCCCATTAAAAGATGGTACGACGAAACCAGCTGTTGTGATTGGAACCAAATCAGGTCAATTTTTTGTGCTTGACCGCGTAACTGGTAAACCACTGACTAAAGTGATTGAACAGCCAGTTAAGCCTGCCAATATTCCGGGTGAGCAATACAGCGCAACTCAACCACGTTCAGTTGAAATGCCTCAAATTGGTAATCAGACTTTAACTGAATCAGATATGTGGGGTGCAACGCCGTTTGATCAGCTCATGTGCCGTATTAACTTCAAGTCAATGCGTTACGAAGGTCTATTTACTGCACCGGGTACTGACGTTTCATTAAGCTTCCCAGGTTCTTTGGGTGGCATGAACTGGGGTAGCATTGCTTTTGATCCGACTCATCGTTATATGTTCGTGAACGATATGCGCCTTGGCTTATGGGTTCAATTAATGGAACAGACTCCTGAAGATATTAAGATTCAGGCGAGTGGTGGAGAAAAAGTAAATACGGGTATGGG
This sequence comes from Acinetobacter sp. XS-4, assembly GCF_023920705.1. NCBI lineage: Bacteria > Pseudomonadati > Pseudomonadota > Gammaproteobacteria > Moraxellales > Moraxellaceae > Acinetobacter > Acinetobacter sp. XS-4. The sequence continues at coordinate 1,698,673 of NZ_CP094657.1, forward strand.
TGCTGTACCAATGAAAGGTACACCGTATAAAGTGAATAAAAACCGCTTTATGTCGGCTCTAAGTATTCCTTGTCAGAAACCACCATTTGGTACGATGACGGCAATTGACATGAAAACTCGTCAAGTTGCATGGCAAGTACCGCTAGGAACGGTTGAAGATACAGGACCTATGGGTATTAAGATGGGCTTAAAAGCACCGATCGGTATGCCAACAATTGGCGGGCCGATGGCAACTCAAGGTGGTTTGGTTTTCTTTGCTGCAACACAAGATTACTACTTACGTGCATTTGATTCATCTACAGGTAAAGAACTGTGGAAATCACGCATGCCAGTAGGCAGCCAAGGAACTCCAATAAGCTATGTTTCACCTAAAACAGGTAAACAATATGTGGTTGTTACGGCAGGTGGAGCTCGCCAGTCGCCTGATCATGGTGATTATGTAGTCGCTTATAGCTTAGAACAATAATTAAATAAGGCAAAAGGGAGCAATTCTCTTTTGCCTTTAATTTTAATATATTTTTTGTATTAAAGTGCATTGGTAAGTTCTATTTTTTTAATAAGATAGCTTTACCAAATAGTAAAAAAGTGCTTTAACTTATTGCAAAGTTTAAAATATTCTTAAGATTAATAATGCTTGGACCCTAGATGTGGCCGAATGATTAGATATTTTTCACAATGTTTTACCTATAAATAAATCTTCTTTGTTTATTAAGTTTTGTTTAACTTAAATTTGTGAATTTTAATTAGAAATAAACATTATTGACTTTTTAGACCTGAAAAGTAGGATTTTTTTGCTGAAAAAACAAGCGTAAATATATATTTATATTATATTTATATAATTTATAGCATTACGCTAGAATGGTCATCGCAGGTTATTACTACCCAGTAATAATTTGTATTTCAGGAATTTAAGCTTTTATTGGCTTAAGGCTCATCGAAAGATGGGCCTTTTTTTATGTGATTTAAATCAGAATATTGGATTATTATAGAAATAGCCTAAGTATTGTACTGTATGAATTAATGAAAACAATCACATAAAATAGTCGTTAATGACAAAAAGTGTATGATTTGATAAATTAAAGCCACTTGATAATAATAGGTGATACGATGAGATTTTTGGTTCTTGCAACTTTATCTGGTTTAGCTCTGATGGGTTGTGCTTCTGTTCAGCAGGCACCGAATACACAAGAGACAATTCGTTATGCTTCTAGTCCATGCTTTGGTGCATGCCCAATTTATTCTGTAGAAGTAACACCTACGGGTTTAATTCGTTTTGAAGGCAAGCAATATACTAAAGCTATCGGTGTTAAAGAAATTCAAGGTAGCGTAAAAGATTATAAAAAACTTGCAGATGATCTAAAAGCTTATCGTCCTGAAACAGGTACACAATCTAAAACTGCGGGTTGTCAGCAAACGGCAACTGATATGTCTAGCTATTACATTTCATGGATTCAACCAAATGGCACGGAAACAAAATTAAGCCATTACACAGGTTGTATGTCTCCTGCAAATAATAGATTGAATAAAGTCATGGAAAAATTGCCTGAACAATTAGGCATTAAAGATCTAATTTAATGATAAAAGCCCCAGAACTTTGGGGCTTTTTCTTGTTAAGAAGAATTATATACTTAAAAGTTTTATTTAAAGTATTTCTAAAAGAATCAGCGTATAATACATATTATAAAAACATATATTGTTAAGAGTGGTTATATGTCAAATATTGTCTATGCCTTTTTGGGTGGTTTGTTACTCGGCATCGCAACAGTTGGATATTTATATATAAATGGTCGTATCGCTGGAATTAGTGGGTTGCTTGCTCAAATCATTAATCCCACCAAAGATACGTTTAAAAGTTCTGCATTTTGGTTTGTTGCAGGACTTGTGATTACACCTTTCATATATGGTTATTTTTATCAGCCTGAAATTGAAATTAAAGCCAATACATTTGCACTTATTTTAGCAGGTGTATTCGTTGGCTTTGGAACACGGCTAGGATCAGGCTGTACAAGTGGTCATGGCATTTGTGGGATGAGCAGGCTATCAAAACGCTCGATGATAGCGACAGCAGTTTTCATGTTTGCTGGCATGTTAACCGTTTATATCATTCGTCATGTGTTGGGATAATCTTATGAAAAACATTTTTGCTTTTATATTTGGTGGTTTGTTTTCATTGGGTTTAATGATTTCTGGCATGTCTAATCCTGAAAAAGTATTAGGTTTTTTAGATATTTTTGGGCAGTGGGATATTAGCTTAATGTTTGTGATGTTAGGCGCGATTGCTGTGGCATTTATTCCATTTCAAAAGGCTATAAAAAGTCCTAAAACGCTTTTTAATGAGAAAATTCAATTACCAATGAATACACAGATTGACCAAAGGTTAATTGTTGGTGCTTTTATTTTCGGTATAGGCTGGGGAATAGCAGGGATATGTCCAGCGCCCGCTTTAACACTTATCGGATTAGGACATTTTGAAGCGCTGTATTTTATTGTGGCCATGTTATTAGGAATGTTTATTTACCGAGTCTTAAATAAAGGAAATTAAACCTATGCAACAACCTCTAGTAAAAGATTTTTTTGATGAAAACACCAATACTTTTAGCTATGTTGTTGCGGATTTAGCGACTCGTCAATGCGCTATTATTGATAGTGTGCTTGACTACGATGCAGCTTCAGCGACTACAAAAACAACCAATGCTGATCTGATTGTCGATTATGTCTTGGCTCAAAACTTTAAAGTGCAATGGATTTTAGAAACCCACGTCCACGCCGACCATATGACTGCTGCCCAATATCTAAAATCTAAATTGGGTGGTGACATCGCAATTAGTCAAAAGATTTCAATCATCCAAGAAACATTTTCCGCTATTTATAATTTTGATTTTAAGAAATTCAATGAAAATCAACCTTTTGATTATTTGTTTGAAGATCATGAACATTTCAAAATAGGGGATATAGAAGCCTATAACATTCCTACACCAGGGCATACACCCGCTTGCTTGAGTTATGTGATTGCCGATGCTGTTTTTGTAGGTGATACTTTATTTATGCCCGATTATGGCTCAGCGAGATGCGATTTTCCTAAAGGAAGTGCTGCTGCACTTTATGATTCGGTACAAAAACTTTATACACTTCCTGACAACATGCGCATGTTTTTATGCCATGACTATAAACCCGAAGGCCGCGATGAATATGTCTGTCAAACAGATATTAGAACTCAAAAGCAAAGCAATATTCATTTAAATCGACGAGTTTCCAAGGACTCATTCATCAAAATGCGCCAAGAACGAGATGCAACTTTGGCCATGCCAAAATTAATTCTGCCTTCAATTCAAATTAATATGAACGGTGGAAACTTTCCGGAGACAGAATCAAACGGCATTCGTTATTTGAAAATTCCTTTCAACTACTTCTAGAAATAGCCTAAGCATTTATTTTGGATATTTTCATGTTCTAAATAGCCTAAGCAAATAAAAAAATTACCCTATCAAAATAGCCTAAGTAAGATTTAAAGAACTTGTCTTAAGTCCCGCGAAGTCTCTTGCAATAAAGGCAGAATGTGTTGAACTAAATATTCTTCAGTTGTTTTCATGGTCGGAGAGACAATATTTAAAGCTGCAACAACTTTAAAGTCTTGTCCATAAATGGGTACGGCGAGCGCATGAACGCCTAATTCGTGTTCTTCACGTGAATAACACCAATCTTGTTCTCTAATTTCATTAAGTAACTCTAAAAATTTATCATTTTCGACATGCGTATATTTAGTTAAACGTTGAAGAGGATATTTTTGAAGCCAGTCGAGTTGTTCTTGTTGGCTTAAATGTGCCAGTAAAATTTTACCTGCCGAGGTCGCATGAGCAGGCAGGCGGTTACCTAAGTGCAAACCATATGGGTTTACACGGTCAGTTTGTTGGTGGGCAGCACTACGTGCAATGGTAATGGCTTCATAACCATCAAGTACCATCACCGAATAAATCAGCGAGGTTTGGTTGGTTAATAGATTTAATAAAGGCTGAGAAACTTTTGGAAGCTGAGCTGCACCTAAATAAGCTCCTGAAAATTTAAGAACTTTCGGAGTTAAATAATAATAGTGGCCATCAGACTCAAGATAACCTAAATATTCTAAAGTTAGTAAATGGCGTCTTGCAGCCGCTCGGGTAAGTCCGGTTTTTTCGGCAGCCATAGAAATATTTAAACGATGTTGATTACTGCTAAAGCTATCTAAAATAGCCATGCCTTTACCAATGCCAGCAATGTAATCTTCATGACGAATCGTTTTTTTGTTGTCCTGATTCTGGATTATCCGTTCATCTTTACTCATTACTGGTCCTTGTACGATAGAAGCTTAGTAGATCAATTTGCTTTACTGAAAAAGTTTAATAATTTCATGTCGCAAAAATTGATGTCTTAAATTATCCCTTAAATCTTCGTGCCAAAACATACCCATTTTAATATTGGTTATCTCAAAAGGCAGAGAATGTAAGCAAATTTCAGGACTATAAGATAAATGCTGCAAAATCATACGTGGCATGGTCAATATTGCGTTGGCTTGAGCTGCCAGAACTTGTAACGCCGTTGAGTAGTTTTGACAGCGCATAAATACATTTCTTGAAATTTTTTGATGTTGGTTTAAATAAATATCTTCAAGCAAAGCGCCCGTACGGCGTGATGAAACACCAATGTGTCGACCACTAATATAATTTGATAAATCGACTTCTTTAAGTTGACTGCAAATGACGAACTCATCTGTTACCAAATGGTCAAAGGTAATTTTTGGAGATAAGTATTGTTCTAGGTCAATGACAAAATCGAGCTGCTGCGTCGCCAAGTCCGCCATTATATGTTTTCGATCTAGCTTCATGCTTACAAACTGTAAATCTAAATTAAGATTTTGAAAATGTTGAGCAAGCCTTGGAAGAATAATCGGTTCAATCTCATCATGAACGGCAATTTTTAAGCTTTTTAAACTGGTTGGATCAAAAACATGTTTCTGCTGACTAATATTTTGAATCGTTAAAAGTGCTTGCTTAACAGTCGGGTAAATCTGTTCTGCAAAAGGCGTTGCAGACATTTTATTACCTACACGTATAAATACATCATCTTCAAGTTGCTGACGTAATCGTTGTAAAGCATGACTTGCGGCTGACTGAGTAATATTGAGGCTACTTGCTGCATTTGAAATACTTTTTTGCTCATAAATTGCGATAAATAGCGGATATAAGTTGATATCAATCCGGTGAAAAAAACTTAAGTCTAGGCCATGTAGGTTATGAATATTATTCATGAGGTGTTATTTAATAAAATCATTTCATTCATATTAAGTTTCAAGTTATGTTGATGTAAAGACCAGATAATGATGTAAAGGAAAAAGAATGTTTGAACTCTCAAAGAAAGCTCAGGATTTTGCAGGGCGAACAAGAAAATTTATTCAAGAAGAAATAGAACCTGTCGAAGCAAAATTTTGGGAAGAAGTTCACGAGTTAAATCCAGATGGAAACTGGAAAAAGTGGCAGTGGCCCGAGCTTTTAGAAACTCTGAAATCTAAAGCTAAACAAGCTGGTCTTTGGAATATGTTTTTACCCGATGAAAAGTTGGGTGCAGGACTAAGTGTTCAAGAATATGCGCACATAGCCGAATTAACTGGTCGTAGTTTATTGGCACCTACTGTTTTTAACTGTAATGCACCAGACACTGGAAATATGGAATTGTTATGGCGCTATGGTAGTGAGCAGCAAAAACAACAATGGTTAGAGCCTTTATTGGACGGAAAAATTCGCTCTGTTTTTTGTATGACTGAACCTGATGTTGCGTCAAGCGATGCAACCAATATGCAAGCGACTGCACTCATAGAGGGTAATGAAATTGTTTTAAATGGTAAAAAATGGTGGTCGTCTGGCTTAGGTGACCCAAATGCTAAAGTCATTATTTTTATGGCACATACTCCAGATGAAACTAAAGACCGCCATCATCAACATTCTATGGTTTTAGTACCGATTGATACGGCGGGTGTCGAAATTCAACGTATGTTACCTGTGTTTGGTGACTACGATGCACCACATGGACATGGTGAGGTTCATTTTAATAATGTTCGAGTACCTCTTGAAAACTTTATTGGTGGAGCGGGGCAAGGTTTTGAAATCGCACAAGGTCGTTTAGGGCCAGGGCGTATTCACCATTGCATGCGCTGTATTGGAGCTGCTGAAAAAGCTCTAGAACTTATGATTGATAGAGGCATGTCTAGAACGGCGTTTGGAAAAGAAATTTTAAAACTTGGTGGAAACCTTGAGCGTGTAGCCGATGCGCGAGTAGCTATAGATCAAGCCAGACTTTTAACCTTGTATGCTGCTTATAAAATGGATACTTTAGGAAATATGGCTGCTTTAACAGAAATATCTGCAATTAAAGTGGTCGCTCCGAGTGTTTTAGAAAAAGTAGTCGATATGGCGATTCAGCTACATGGCGGTGCGGGTGTTTCAAGAGATACACCATTAACGGGTTTCTTTGCTCAAGCACGCAGTTTACGTTTAGCCGATGGTCCGGATGAAGTACATAAAGGCATGATTGCCAAATTAGAGTTGGCCAAACGTGGTTATTTCGGTCGTCATAAGAAAGTATAAGTTTAAAGGAAGTGAAGATGTCGGTAATTGATATAGGCGGTGAAGTACGTGAAGGTGAAGAACTTGATATTGGGGCAGTTGAAAACTGGTTAAAAAACCAAGGTGTTGAGTTGATTGGCCCAGCAGTCGTTACTCAATATACAGGTGGGGCGTCGAATTGGACTTATCGTTTAAAATATGAAAATACCGATTTAATTTTACGCCGTCCTCCAAAAGGAACAAAAGCGAAATCGGCCCACGATATGGCCCGTGAATATATGGTGCAAAAAAATCTTGTGCCTTATTATCCAGTGCTTCCTAAAATGGTGGCACTTTGTCAGGATGAATCGGTCATTGGCTGTGATTTTTATGTCATGGAACGCATTGAAGGCATTATTCCTCGTGCAAAATTGCCGCCTGAGCTTGGCTTTAATGAAGAAGATGTTCATCAACTTTGTGTGAATGTTATTGATAAGTTGATTGAGCTACATCAAGTTCCCTATGAGAACACGCCTTTAGCTGAACTAGGCAAAGGAACAGGATATTGCCGTAGACAAGTTGAAGGTTGGGATAAGCGCTATGAAAAAGTCCGCACAATCAATGTTCCTTCATTTAAATATGTCCGAAAATGGCTAAATGATAATATCCCTCAAGACTCCACCACTTGTATTATTCACAATGATTGGCGTTTTGATAATGTGATTTTAGATCCAGAGCATCCAACAGAAGTGATTGGCGTGCTGGATTGGGAAATGGCGACCTTGGGTGATCCACTAATGGATTTGGGTAGTGCTTTAGCTTATTGGGTTGAGCCTACTGATAACATGATTTTTAAATCAACACGCCGTCAGCCGACTCACTTAAAGGGAATGTTCTCTCGCAAAGAAGTCGTTGACTATTATTTGCAAAAAACAGGTCTGCAAACTGCAAACTGGGCTTTTTATGAAGTGTTTGGTGTATTCCGTTTGGCAGTGATTGCCCAGCAAATCTATTACCGTTATTACCATAAACAAACCCGAAACCCTGCCTTTAAAGATTTCTGGATCGTGATTCATGCGCTGCATATCCGAGCTTTAAAACTTATCGCACAGCAAAAATTGCAAGAATCTGAATTTGCTCAACAATCTCTACAGAAAATACAGGGTATTTTAAGAAGATGACCACAATTTATCTGGTAAGACATGGACAGGCATCATTTGGTAAAAGTAACTATGATGAGTTGTCTGAAAATGGTGAAGCTCAAGCGACTTTATTAGGCCATTATTTTAAGCAAATATTGAAAGAACAACCTTATGTGGTTGCAGGAACCATGCAGCGCCATGAGCAGACTGCAAAGCTCGCACTTAATGAATGCTTTCCAGATGCGGTGATTCAACATAATAATTTATGGAATGAGTTTAACCATCAACAGGTTTTTGCACGTTATGAACCACGATTTGAACAGCCTGAACTGTTAAAAGCTGATGTAGCACAAGAACAGAACCCACGTGCTTATCTTGCCAAAATATTTGAAGGTGCAATAGGACGATGGACAGATGGCGATTTTCATCATGAGTATGATGAGTCTTGGCCACACTTTAAAGAAAGAGTCGAAACGACGTTGCAGCAACTTTGTGATGAGTTAGCAAAAACCAAGCCTCGCTATGCAGTTGTTTTTACTTCTGGTGGTGTGATTTCTGTAGCAATTGGAAAATTGCTTGAACTTAGCCCCAATCGAACTTTTGCGTTGAATTGGGCAATTGCTAATACAAGCCTCACGACTTTGCGTTTGGTTGGAAATGAAGCTCAGGTTTTAAGTTTAAATGAACATCATTTTATAAAAGCTGAGCGTCCAGATTTACTGACATGGATTTAAAATAAGGATAAAAGCATGGCAAAGACAATTTTGATTACAGGTGCAAGTTCTGGATTGGGCGCAGGTATGGCGCATGAATTTGCAGCCAAAGGCTATAACTTAGCGATTTGTGCACGCCGTTTAGACAGATTAGAAACTTTAAAAACTGAACTTGAGAATGAGTACGGTATAAAAGTAATTGCAAAAAGTCTGGATGTCACCAATTATGATCAGGTTTTTGAAGTATTTCGTGCCTTTAAACAAGAATTTGGCTATTTAGACCGAATTATTGTAAATGCTGGAGTCGGAAATGGTCGCCGTATTGGTAAAGGTAATTTTGAAATTAATAAAGCCACGGCTGAAACAAACTTTATTTCTGCTTTAGCACAGTGTGAGGCAGCAACTGAAATTTTTAGAGAGCAAAACGCAGGTCATTTGGTGGTGATGTCATCCATGAGTGCTATGCGCGGATTACCAAAACATTTATCGACCTATGCGGCGAGTAAAGCTGCAGTGGCTCACTTGGCCGAAGGCATTCGTGCTGAATTATTAGATACCCCAATTAAAGTCTCAACCATTTTCCCAGGTTACATCCGTACCGAAATGAATGAAGGTGCTAAACATTTACCCTTTGAAGTAGATGCCAAAACAGGATGTAAAGCTTTGGTAAAAGCTATCGAAAAACAACCTGTAAAAGCTTATGTCCCACAGTGGCCATGGTTACCAATGAGTATTGCTATGAAAGTTTTGCCTTTAAGATTGGTCAATAAATTAGGGTAAAAAATTACCCCCTAAATTTTAGGGGGTAATTTTTATTTAGAATTTTTTGGTGTAATTGACGAATAAACGGTCTTCACCAAAATCATTGCCATGTTTAACGTTGTAATCAATACGAATATATTGCAGGGCAACGCCTTTTAAGAGCGGCTGCTGAAACGCATAGTTTAAAATCACATTCGACTCGGTTTCGTGGTTTTTCTCACCATTTGCTGCTTTAAAGTCATGTCCGTAAACATATTTCACCATCGCGTTTAGGCCTGGCACATAATCTTTAAAGTCGTAGCCATACATGACATGGTAAGACTTTTCATCTTCTTTAAAGAAACCTGTGGCATTCCAGTTAATGAAATACGTCTCTGGTAAGAAGCCATCTGGTAGCGGGTAAGCTGATTCACCAATAATCTGTTGGTAACCCAAACCAAAGGTATGGTTTTTTACTTTAACGGTTTCAAGTAATCCAATGTTCTGCGCATCAATATCAAAAGTATTGCCATCATCTTTTGCATTGAAGTATTTGAATTTAGAGGTGAGAGCAAAAGTTGGCTGCTTCCACGTATGTTCAAGCCCAACATAATGCTTGTTATACAGATCTTCTAAATTACCAAAGTAGTATTCGCCCTTTAAAGACGGCGTGAATTGATATCGTAAGTCAATGTAGTTCAAACCATCAGATTCTTTAGTAACCCCATTTGCCGTAAAGGAAAACCTTTTAAAGTCTTCTTCATTTCGTGGCGACACTTTTTCCACTCGGCCAATTTCGGCATAGAGCTGATCTGAAAGTTGAGACTTTAAGTTGGTTCCCCAATACGATGTGAGTAACTGACGACTAGCATCGACTGCCGTTACAGGTAAATCTAGCCAGAGTTCACCGACACTTAAAAGGGTTTTGTCATAGCCCAGCTTTAAAGTCGCACCGTATTTTAGATAATCTGATGCTTGAGATTGCGTTTCTTTATTAAAAGGCAAAACTGTATCTGCGACATGTTTGTCTGAACTTAAGCGCACGGCGTATTGAGCAGAAGCATCAGCCCCAATCGTAAGCGGCTTATCTGCTATGACTAACGGAGTGTCATGCATTTTTGATTTATAAAATAAAGACGCTGCCTGAGACCAACTGCCAGTATCTTTTAAGGCATCATTATCAAAATCACGGTTGATATAGGCATTTTTTAAAGTGAATTTCCATTCATCTTCAGTTTGTTGATTTGGATTTGCGGCCCATGAGTTGCTACACATCAGTAATAAAGTGGCAACAGCTAAAGTGTGTGGTTTAAAACGGTGAAATAATTCCATAATCCATTTCCCAGATGTATGCCAGTCCTCGGCACTACGTAATTTTGAATATTTCGGTACTCTCTAAGCGTTTAGTTAGAGAGTACATTTTTGCAATTGGTGAGACCTATTAATTTAATTTTTCAAGCTTCATACTTTCACTAAAGAATTTGCAGCCTTTAAAAAGTAGGACCAAAGCCAGTACACACGACAAGCCGCCCACAATAGATAAAGACGAACCCACCATTAACGGACTACCAAAAACTTTATCTGTGATAATGGCCACCAATGTTGTACCAATACCGAGTCCAATTAAGTTGCTCACCAAAAGGAATAGGGCAGAAAGGCGTGCTCTAAATTGGTTTGGGGCTAACATTTGCAAAGCAGTTGCCGAAATTACTAGAGGGAAAGATGCGAAAAACATTGCAGGAATCAGTAAGCTTACTGAAAGCCAGAGTTGATCTGTTTGGGTAAAAAATGCAATTGGAATAATTAGGCCAACAATTCCAATCACACCAGTGAACATCGGCGCATCTTGACGACCTTTTTTAATAAACCAGTCGTTTAACCAACCTGCACAAAACACACCTAAGGTATTTGCAATTAACAGAATCGTACCGAGCATGTAACCTGTTTCAGTCGGTGCAAGTTGAAACTTTCGAATATAAAATGCAGGTGTCCAGCTAGTCAGACTGTAGAGTGCCATTGCATAAAAGGTAAAACCTAAATAATGACAAGCAAATGTTTTCGAATGCTTTTTAATAAACTGAAGACATTGTGAAAATTTGACTTGGTCAACTTGTCCATTTTGATTGAGCTGTTGGCCTTTACGTGCAGGGTCTTTAACAGTCAGAATAAATAGCAGACCAATAATGATACCGGGTAAACCTACTACAAAAAAGGCAATTTGCCATGCTTTAAGTGCGCCTAATAGTGGAACTTCAATGAGTGTCACGCCTTTAAGCAAGTTAATGACATAACCGCCAACTAAAAAGGCGATACCACCACCTAAAAAAGCGCCAATTGAATAAATCCCGACCGCGCGGCCTAGTTTGTCCTTACTAAACATGTCGCTAAACATTGAATAAGCGGCTGGAGATAACGCAGCTTCACCTACGCCGACCGCCATACGGCTCAGGAACAGTTGAATAAAGTTTTTACTTAAACCACAAGTTGCCGTTGCTAGGCTCCAAACAATAATCCCGATTGAAATCAGTTTTGGTCGTGAAAAACGATCGGCAATATAGGCTAAGGGTAAACCCATAACCGCGTAGAACAGAGAGAAGGCAAGGCCATGTAACAAGCTAAATTGTGTATCTGAAAGTTGGAGATCTGCTTTGATGGGTTCAATCATCAACGCCAGAATTTGGCGGTCAATAAATGAAAATATATATGCCAACATACAAAGTGTGACGACATACCATGCATAAGCATTGCTTTTCTTTTGTGTCCTTTCAACAGCGATATTACTTTGGTTCATACACTTAATCCTTATGTATAAAACGCTTAAAGAAATTGATATCTAACTTTTATTATTCCTCTGAAGTTTTCGATATTTCCCCCTTTTAGATAAGAATAATAAATAGGCTAGAAATGAGTAATTTGGTCTCGTACAGACCGGAAGAGTGCATCTAAACCCAATTAGGAGTTAATGGGTTTTTAAAGATCATGGAATTATTATTTTCTTTTTATATGTAAAATTCCATTACTTATTGAGTATGTTAGAATACCTAAAAAGTATGTTAAGTAAACAGATAGTAATAATTTATTGAATTAAGAAACTGATTTTTATTTATTTTTTAATATTAAAACTTATTTTAATAAAGAGCAGCGAGAAAAGAAGAACTGTTTCATGCTGCTCTTGAGCGTATCTAACCCCATATCAAGTCAAATAATCAACTTGATGGCATGAGATCAAATAATTTTTTTAACTGGTGATTTAAATTGTGAAGCTCATCTTCTGAAAAAGCATTTAGGATGCCTGCTAAGGTAACCACACTAATTTGATTAATCTGTTCAACTAGCTCAACACCTTTGGCCGTTAATTTCACCATCGAGATGCGTTCATCGGTGGTAGAAGAGTAGACCTCGACAATTCCATCTTCTACTAAGCGATATACAGCTTTTGTTGCCGTAGTTAACTTTAAGGTAGAAAGATTAGCGATATCGGTAATACTGGCTTCACCCAAAGCATTAGTACTTAAAATGATTTTACGGCGTGTATTATCAATACCTAGTTTTTTTATTGATTTTTCAATGAGTTGTGAATATTTTCCGTTAACTTGGGATACCCAAAAAAAAGGGAAGTTTTGAATACTCGACGGTTCTTTATTAGGAAGAAATTGTTCTAAATGATCAAGCATAGCTAAGCAATAACTTAGTGAAAAAAGGGTAATCCTATTATAAACAAAATTTTGGATATTTCCTTGGGAACAAATTATAAAAAATACTTGACAATTCCATTAAATTTTCCGATATTTTGATTAATGAATAAAAATACATGGAAAAGTGAATGAATATTGTTAGCCAAAGCGTGCACAAAGGAAGTGGCAAGCTCAAGGTGATGGTCAAGGACACAATTGATATTCAAGGTCTAAAAACCATTGCTGGTAGTCGAGCTTTATTAAATGTTGAACCTGCTCAAGATGATGCTGAGGTGGTTAAAAACATTTTAAAAGCTGACTGTGAAATTATTGCCAAAACAAATTTGCACGAATTGGCTTTTGGTATTACAGGCATTAACCATGCTTTTGGTACACCTGTTAATCCAAAATATCCTGAACTTATTCCAGGCGGCTCTTCGAGTGGTTCGGCTGCGGCAGTTGCAGCAAAACAAGCTGATTTTACTTTAGGTACAGACACGGGCGGTTCTATCCGGATGCCCGCTGCGTGCTGCGGAGTTTTTGGTTTAAAACCAACTTTTGGTCGTGTCAGCAGAAAAGGCGTATATCCGCCGTCGAGTTCTTTAGATTGCGTTGGTCCCTTTGCAAATTCAGTCGAGATGATTGAAAAGGCCATGCAAATTATTGATCCAACTTTCAAACCTACTGAATTTACTAGTGCACCAAAAATTGCTGTTCTCGATGTCAAAGCAGATGAGGTTGTTTGGAACTGTATTCATCAAGCACTTCAAAAAGCCAATTTACAGACCACTTTAGAAAAAGTTGAACATTTTGAAGCAGCTTATGACGCAGGCATGCAGATTATTAATTATGAAAATTGGCAAGCTTTTGGTGAGTTAACTCAAACCGGCTTAATTGGTTCTGATGTAAATGGTCGTTTATTAAAAGCGGCACACACCACTTTAGAGCAAGTAAAACAAGCGGAAGCTGTGAAAGCGCAGCTCACCCAAGAACTCGATGCTTTATTAGAAAAATATGATGCACTGGTTTTACCGACACTTCCACAAATTCCACCGAAAGTTTCTGAAGCTGAAAACACAGTCGCTTTTTTGAATCTTACAGGTTTAGTTCGACCATTTAATTTATCAGGTCATCCCGTTATTTCAGTGCCACTTGAAACCAGTGAAGGTTTACCAGTGGGCTTACAGATCGTATCGAAGCATCAAAAAGATGAGCAATTATGCGCTATAGCTAAATTTTATGTTGATGCAATGCAATAAATTACAAGGAGTTAGATGATGAATAAGTTGTCTAAAATGGAGTTTGATTCTCAAGATAAAGCAATTGACTTAGATGCTTTGTGCCAAGAAATTCGTGAGCGTGCCTGTACAGGTGAATTTGATAATCAGGCTTATGTAAGCCAAGACGTTATCGAAAAGCTAAAGCAAATCGGTGTTTACCGTGCACTGGTTCCTAAACGTTTTGGTGGTGAAGAATGGTCACCAAGACAGTTTTGTGAATTGATTGAAACTTTATCTAAAGCTGATGGTTCAGTGGGTTGGGTAGCAAGTTTCGGTATGAGCCCTGCGTATTTAGGAAGTTTGCCAGAAGAAACGCTTAAAGAATTGTACCAAAACGGACCAGATGTGGTGTTTGCTGGAGGTATTTTTCCGCCACAACCTGCTGAAATTACCGATGAAGGTGTAGTGGTTCGTGGACGTTGGAAATTTTCCAGCGGCTGTATGGGAGCAGACATTGTTGGCGTGGGAATTTCACCGCTTAAAAATAATGAAATGCAGGGCTTACCTCGCATGGCAGTGATGCCTGCCAAAAAAGCTAAAATTGAAATGACTTGGGACACCGTTGGCTTAAAAGGTACAGGAAGCCATGATTTAGTCGTTGAAGATGTATTGGTTGAAAAGAAATGGACTTTTGTCCGTGGTGAACCGTCAAAACTAAGTGAGCCATTTTTTAAATATCCGTCTCTGTCTTTAGCGACTCAAGTATTAACTGTGGTGGGGATTGGTGTTGCAGCTGCCGCATTAGAAGAATTTGAAAAATTAGCCCCGGGTAAAGCATCGATTACAGGTGGGGCAGAAATTGCAAACCGCCCAGTGACTCAATATGAGTTTGCTCAAGCCGATGCAGAATTTCAGGCTGCAAAGTCTTGGTTTTATCAAACCATGGACATTGTTTGGAATGAAATTATTGCTGGTCGTGAAGCAACAGCTGAACAAATTAGCGATATGCGTCTGGCATGTACTCATGCAGCGCGAGTTTGCGCCAAAGTCACCCGAAAAATGCAAATGCTCGCGGGCATGACAGCAATTTATACCAACAATCCATTTAGCCGTTTTGTGAATGACACCAACGTGGTCACTCAGCATGCCTTTATGGGCGATGCGACTTTACAAAATGCAGGCTCAATCAGTTTCGGGTTAAAACCCACCCCAGGTTATTTATAAGTTTAATTTTTAAAAGGATATTGAGATGGAAGCTAAAAAATCATTACGCGTTTTGTTCTGTATGGGTATTAATCAAAACTTTTTTGATGCAGAACCTGCTGAAGCGAAAGCAGTTTGGGCAGCGTTTGGTGAAATGTGGAATGGCATTCATGACTTACCGGGCGTACATGTTTTTGGAAATCTTGATGATGACCAAAGCATGGTTGGCCCAAGTGCGGGCTGGCCTTGGACAACGTACTTACTTGCAGATGTTCCAGATATTGAAACAGTACACGCGGCTTGTAATTTGTTTAGAACGACAGTGGTGGGTGAAGGTCCATACAAGCTTTGGAAATATTGCAAAGTTGAAGCTCGTGTTGGACGCGAATTGATTATCCAACGTTAAGGCGATGGCAATGAATGACAAAGTGAATTTTGCAGAAATCATAGAGCGACTAGAACAGTTAGAAGCGCACAACGCCATTCGTAATTGTCTGAACCGTTATATGGAAATCTGCGACGAGCTCAATGCAAATACAGATCTTGATGAGCTGATGAATCTTTTTGATCAAGACTGTATTTGGGAAGGTGTTGGCGAGAAATATGCCAAATCCTTTGGCCGTTATGATTCTTGGCAGTCGATTTACGACATGTTTAAAAGTTATACCCAAAAAGAATCTCACTTTGTTATGAATGCACACTTTGTAAATTCAGAACAAATTTATGTAAATCAAAATGATGCAAATGCTTCATGGCTGATGTTGCAAACTTCAACGTTTAAAGATGGCCGTAGTCATCTGAATACAGCAAAGCTCAATGTGAAGTTTCAAAAGCAAGCAGATGGAACATGGAAAATTAAACATTTCCAAACACAGAATATTTTCAGTCGTCCCGTATCGCATTGGCACAGTGAAGCCGAATTGCCAGTACCTTCCCAGGAATGACCCAGGACATATTTAAAAGGACTATTGATATGAACAGTATTATCCCGACGCATAACATTGGCACTGATTACGATACTTTGGTTCAAAGTGACCGTGCCCATACTTCTCTTTATAAAGATGAACGCATTTTTGATGAAGAAATGGAAAAAATCTTTTATAGCACTTGGGTGTGGGTTGCACATGCCAGCGAAATTCCAGAAGGCGGAAGCTATAAAACCATTAACATTGGTAAACAACCAGTTGTTGCGGTGCGTGACCGTAAAAAGAAAGTCCATGTACTTTTAAACCGTTGCCGTCACCGTGCCGCAACCGTATGCGAACATAAAAAAGGAAAAACCAATAGTTTTGTATGTCCGTACCACGGTTGGAGTTATGCACTTGACGGTAGTTTACGTGGTGTGCCATCTCCAGAAAGCTATGGTGATTGTTTAGATAAGTCTGAATTACCACTGGTGAGTCTACGTGTAGAAGAATATAACGGCATGATCTTCGCTTCATTTAAAGAAGACATTCAACCGCTTGAAGAGTTCCTTGGGCCAGCAAAAAAATGGATTGACCTGTTTATGAAACAAGGTGCGGGTTATCCAATTAAAGTGTTAGGTGAACACCGTTTCCGCTTCCCGGGTAACTGGAAAATCCAGCTTGAAAATACAACCGATGCATATCACTTTCCGTTGGTACACAAGTCATTCTTAAGTTCTGTCGATGAAAAAACCGAAGAACTCTTTAACTTCGAAAACCAGCCGGGCTTTGTTGAAGATTTAGGTAATGGTCACAGTGTAATGGTCATGATTCCTGATCTGATCGATTTAGACGAAGAGCTCATGGAACGTCCAATTCAAGAGCGTTTTGAAGATTTGGCTCAAGCTTTGCGTGATGAAGGCCATGAAGAATTAGAAGTACGCCGTATTGTTCGTGCAGTCGGTGGTTCTGGCTTTAACTTAAATTTATTCCCGAATATTGCATGTTCAATGGCGTTCTTCCGTGTTTTACAGCCAATTTCAGTGGCTGAAACAGAAATTCATCACTCGGTGATTACGATGGATGGTGGTCCGCAAATTGCCAACCAATATCGCTTACGTTTGCATGAACATTTCCAAGGTCCATTTGGTTTTGGTACTCCAGATGACTCAGAAGCTTGGGAGCGCGTACAACACGGCGCCAATGCAGGTAATGATTTATGGATCATGTTGAACCGTGGTTTACCGGGCGAAGTGCAAACTGAAGATGGCTTAAAAAGTGATGTCAGCGCTGAAACAGGTATGCGTGCAGCATATCAGCAGTGGAAAAAGATGATGAAGGCTTAGGGAGAGAGCAATGAATATGAATCTGCAATTATTAAATGAAGTCACTGCTTTCATCTGGGCTGAAGCAGATATGTTAGACCACAGTGAATATCGTGAATGGCTCAATTTATGGAATGAAAAAGGTGTTTATATCATTCCAATTGACCCAAATCTCACTGACTACGAAAACAACTTAAATTATGCCTATGACGATAACCATATGCGTACTTTACGTGTGGAGCGTCTTGAAAATGGTGAAGCAATTTCTACAGCACCTAAAGCCAATACGGTGCGTAGTGTTTCTCGTGTACGTGTTATTCAAGACCAAGATAATCAAATTGTTTTACGCTGTGCTCAAAACTTACGTGAGTTTCGTAAAGAAAACCTCAAGCATTACACAGCAGATATTACTTACCATTTGACTCGTGATGGGGCTACAGGCTTTAAGATTAACCGTAAAATCATTAACTTGGTTAACTCAACCGATACCTTAGCCGGTATTAGCTACATTCTTTAGGAGCGGTAACATGAAACAAGTTGTTTTAGTGACAGGTACTGCTTCTGGACTCGGTAATGTCATTGCTGAATATTTTGCGAGCCAAGGCCATCAAGTGATTTTGTCAGCAAGTACGCTTGAAAAAGCCGAAAACGCCAAGGCACAAAGTCAATATGCACAAAATATGTTTCCCTTGAAATTAGATATTTCGGTCGAAGCAGATTTTCATGCTGCGGTGCAATGGATTGAGGAGAAATTTTCTAAACTTGATGTGTTGATTAACAATGCCACTGTCACCAAAGCAACGCCGGTATTAGAAATTACCGCAGCCGATTTTGATTGGGTAACCCAAGTCAACCAACGTGGCACCTTTCAAGCTTGTCAAATTATTGGCCAATATATGGCTAAAAAAGGCTATGGACGCATCATTAATATGGCGTCTTTAGCGGGACAAAATGGCGGTACTGCAACGGGTGCACACTATGCGGCAACCAAAGGTGCCATTGTGACGTTAACCAAAATTTTTGCCAAAGAGTTTGCGGCAAAAGGGGTGACGGTCAATGCGGTTGCACCAGGACCGATGGAATCACCGATTGTTCATAGCGTGGTGTCAGACGAAAAAATGGAACAGTTCATCCAGAATATTCCAGTTAAAGCCTTAGGAAGTATGCATTTTATTGCTGAAACTTGTGGGTTGCTTGCGAGTCCAAATGCGGGGTTTGTGACTGGTGCAACATGGGATATTAACGGTGGTTTATTCATGCGTTAAGCCAATCGCTTAACCATGAAAAGGGAGTTAAATCATGACTACACTTTATGATGTTGTCGTTAAAAATCGCCATGTGGAAGGTGGAAATATTGCAGTCATGGAGTTTGAATCTGCAACTTCTGCAACATTGCCAAAAGTTGAAGCGGGTGCGCATATTGATGTGCACTTACCAAATGGTATGGTACGCCAATATTCACTTTGCCAAAATCCAAATGACGAAGGTAAGTTCCGCCTTGGAATTTTACGTGACCCTGAATCACGTGGTGGCTCAGTCTCGGCTTTTGATGAAATTAAAGATGGCATGCAAATTCAGGTCAGTGAACCAAAAAATTTGTTTCCACTTTTAAAAGCCAAACACAGTGTATTGATTGGCGGTGGAATCGGGATTACGCCGTTAATCACGATGGCATATCAACTTGCACACGAAGGTGCATCCTTTGAGCTTCACTACTGTGGTGCTAGCCCTGAAAACTGCGCTTTTGTTCATGAAATTAAAAATGGTGAGTTAGCAAAATACACAAGCTTCCATTTTAAATCCGAAGGTGCAAGCCACAGAGTATTTTTTGAATCTGCCATTAAAAATATTGACTCTGAAAGCCATATTTACACGTGTGGCCCAGTCGGTTTCATGGACTGGGTGATTAACCTTGCCACGACTCACGATTTTCCTGAGCAGCAAATCCACAAAGAATATTTCCAAGTCGAAGCAGACACATCTGGAGGTTCATTTGAGGTGGTGGCTGAGCGTAGCGGAAAAATCATTATGGTAGAGGCTGGCGAAACCATTTTGCAGGCTTTGGCTAAAGAAGGCATCGACATTGAAATGTCTTGCGAGCAAGGCGTATGCGGAACTTGCATGTGCGATGTGATTGAAGGCGAACCCGATCATCGAGATGTTTATTTTACTGATGAAGAAAAAGCCAGCAATGAACAAATATTGGTGTGTTGTTCGCGCTCTAAAACACCGAGACTAGTTTTAGATATCTAATGCTCTCGCGATTTATATGGATGTAAGAGAAGGTTTAGGAGAAAGATGATGAATGTATTACAACAAATAGATGAGTTTACGGTCGATCCACTACAGTTCCGACGGGCATTAGGAAATTTTGCAACAGGCGTTACTATTGTTACTGCACAAAATGCACAAGGTGAGAAAGTTGGTGTAACCGCAAATAGTTTTAACTCGGTGTCGCTTGACCCACCACTTATTTTGTGGAGTATTGATAAAAAGTCTTCAAGTTTTTCGGTATTTGAACAAGCTACACATTTTGCCGTCAATATTTTATCAGGCACTCAAATTGAGCTGTCTAATAAGTTCTCGAGACGAAATATTGATAAATTTGCAGACACCAATTTTCAACTTGGTGCAGGGCGCGCACCAATTTTAGAAAATTGTTCAGCGGTGTTTGAGTGCGAACGTCACCAAATTATAGAAGGCGGTGATCACTGGATTATTATTGGTAAAGTGGTTCGTTTCCATGACCAAGGCCGGAGCCCGCTGGTTTACCATCAAGGTGCATATTCTTGTGTCATGCCGCATCCGAGCCTTCAAGTTAAACAAACTGAACAGAACGGCGTAGACCAAACACATTATGGGCACTTATATAATAATGTTTGCTACTTGATGAGTCGTGCTTTTAAAGCTTATCAAACTGACTATATTCCTAAGCAAATGGCTTCTGGGTTCCGTACCAGTGAATCAAGGCTCTTACTCGTTTTGGCCAGTGGTACTGCTTCAAGTAAGGAAGATTTACCGCGAGATATCGCAATGCCAATGCAAGAAGTTGAAAGATCGGCTGAGATTTTAAAATTTGAAGGGTTGCTGGTCGATCACGATAATTTGTATGCACTGACCGAAAAAGGTAAACAAACGGCACAGTATTTATTTGATATTGCCGATAGCCATCAAAATGAAGTGTTTAAAAAATATTCTGATGACCAAAAGGATATTTTTATTACCATGCTGCGAGATTTTGCAGGTGTAGCATAAGCTCCATTAAGCTGATAAATTGAATTGATTTATCAGCTTCTTCACATCTAGCTGACTATCATCAAAAGAATTCCATGGACAAGGAATTTTTGGCACACAATTTGTTTATCAATAAAACAAAATTGTAAATAAGCCAAGACTGTGAACCACGGCAAAAGAAAATCTTAAGCAGTGGCACATGTATAGAGAGGTAAGGGATGAACCAATATGTAAGCGATGCATTACTCACATGGACGCACCATATTAAAAATGTGTGCGGTAATTTTGAAACAGATTTTGACGGTACTCGTAATTTATTCATTGGTGAGGTCCAATGTTTTTTATTGGGCGATACCGAAATTGCTTTTATCAAAAACAATGCAAATAAAATTGTCCGAAAAGCTGATGAAATCGATCGAGTGAATAATCGTTTTTGTTTTTTGATTTTGCAGTATTCGGGAAAAATGCTGCTTGAGTATAAAAATGAAACCTTAAGCCTGAATGAAGGCGATATTGTGTTGGTAGATCCAGTCGAAACCATTTCGATGTATCCGCAAGGCTTGGTGAGCCAGATTTCAGTACACTTGTCGCGTGAAAAATTACTTAAAGAAAATATTAGTACCGAATATTTTGGAAAGCTTATTACTCAAAATATGAGCGGTTTTTTGCTCAAAAATATTTTGAAAAATATGTCTGCTGAAAACATTAAACTTTGGTACGCAACCGAAGATGGGAATGCTTTTGAAGATGCACTGATTGCCTTAATCAAACCCACAATTAATTATAAAAACATAAACAGCTCAAATAACCTGATGGAAAAAGCTGAGCGCTATATTATAGAAAATTTAGCAAAACCAGATTTAACACCTAAGTTAATTGCAGAACATATTGGGGTATCGCTGCGTCATCTTTACCGTCTATTTCTTCAAGAAAACCTATCTATTAACAAATATATACAGCTTAAACGCTTAGAAAAAGTCAAAGCAGATTTACTCGATAAAAGAAATAAACAAAGCTCTATTACCCAAATTGCCTTGAAATGGGGTTTTTGGGATGGTGCCCATTTTTCAAAAATCTTTAAAAAGGCTTATGGTATTTCTCCTAAAGAATTTAGAGAAGGTATGTCTGTTTAAAACTTTCATCTCTCAATGTCATTTTTAGACAAGTTCGACGTCATTCTTGAACAAGCTAGCCCCATGCAAGTGTGTTGAAATTAAATTAATTAGAACAGGTTAGATGAGCTTAATAAGCTTAGAACTATTAAGTTGATCTAATAAATTTCACACATAGGAAAGTGCATTTTAACTGTCTGATACAGATAGTTCAGGGATAGATGAAAAGGATGAAACCCATGCGTAAACAACGATTATTGAATGATATACAAAAGATATTAGCGCTTAATTTATCAATAGCTGCGAGCTTTTGGGGATTAAATACTCAAGCTTATGCTCATGGTGGACATGCCGAAATGGTGTCTCTTTATCAAAACATGAGTGAGCAAGGCGCTAAAGTTGTCAAAGACGATTTTACCAACACTTATATGATTACCAAAGGCTCTATGATGGTTCGAGCTAAGCCAAATTCAAATCAGGTTTTGGTGAATGGTAAACCTTTCAAGCTCAGTGTGCCTCTATTAATCAAAGATGGTAAGCCAGTTATTGGGAAAGATTTTTTTAATGAAGTATTCCAGTCTGGTTTAGATCAAACTTTTAAAATTGAAAATACGTTCCATCCGCTTAATAGTTTAAATTCTGACGAAATCAAAAAGACATTTGATGTCATTAACAGCTCAAAATATGCCTATAAAAATATGCGTTTTTCAGAGTTAAAGCTAAAGGAACCGGAAAAAGCAAAAGTTTGGGATTACTTTATCAATCACAAAGAATTTAAAGAAGACCGCATAGCATCTTTCATTTTATTAAAAGGCAACCAAGCGATTGAAGGTGAAGTTAACCTTAACACTCAACAAGTCACAAAATGGAATGTACTTAAAGACACTCATGGAATGGTGTTGCTCGATAATTTTGAAGCTGTACAACGCGTAATTGAGACAAGTAAAGAATATCAGGAAGCTTTACGGAAACGCGGCATTACTGATGTGAAGAAGGTGATTGCTACACCGCTAACTGTTGGATATTTTGGCGGTAAAGATGGGCTTGATAAACAACTCAATATATTAAAAGTTGTCGCTTATCTCGATGTCGGCGATGGCAATTATTGGGCGCATCCTATTGAAAATTTAGTTGCTGTAATTGATTTAGATAAAGAAAAAATTATTAAGATTGAAGAAGGTGCGATTATTCCCGTGCCAATGGCAAATCGACCTTATATGTCGGATAAGCCAGTAACAAGCAAGATAAAACCACTCAATATTACTGAACCTGAGGGCAAAAACTTTAGCATTACAGGTCAAACCATACATTGGGGCAACTGGTGTTTGCATGTGGCGTTAGATTCTCGTGTTGGCTTACAGCTTTCAACAGTGACCTATAAAGATAAAGGCGTTAAACGTAAAGTCATGTATGAAGGGAACTTGGGTGGAATGGTAGTTCCATATGGTGACCCTGATATTGGTTGGTACTTCAAATCTTATCTGGACTCTGGAGAATATGGGATGGGAACACTTACCTCATCTATTCTTCCGGGAACAGATGCACCCGACAACGCTGTTTTACTTGATGCTGTGATTGCAGATTACAAAGGCCAGCCACAAGTGATTCCAAATGCTATTGCTGTATTTGAACGTTATGCAGGACCTGAATATAAACATCACGAAATTTTTGGTAACCAAGATGCCAGTGAAGCCCGCCGTGAACTTGTCGTGCGCTGGATTAGTACGGTTGGAAACTACGATTACATGTTTGACTGGGTATTTGCCCAAAATGGTGTAATTGGGATTAATGCGGGTGCAACGGGTATTGAAGCTGTTAAAGGTGTTAAATCACGCACCATGCATGACAGTACTGCAAAAGAAGACACTAAATATGGAACTTTAATTGACCATAATATTGTGGGTACAACGCACCAACATATCTATAACTTCCGCTTAGACATGGATGTAGATGGGGAAAACAACAGCTTTATGCATATGGACCCTGTGGTGAAAGCCAATGACAAAGGTGGTGTTCGTACAAGCTCAATGCAAATCGATAGTAAAGTCATTACGAATGAGCAAAATGCAGCTGAAAAATTTGATCCGTCTACTATTCGCTTACTTACGAATTTCAACAAGGAAAACAAATTAGGTAATCCGGTTTCTTACCAATTGATTCCGTTTGCAGGTGGAACACACCCTGTGGCGAAAGGAGCCAATTTTTCTAAAGATGAATGGTTATTTAAGCGTTTGAACTTTATGGATAAGCAAATTTGGGTGACTCAGTACAATCCAGACGAACGCTACCCTGAAGGGAAATATTCAAACCGTTCAACTCATGATACAGGGTTAGGACAGTTCATTGGCAACAATGAAAATATTGAAAATAAAGACCTTGTGGTGTGGATGACAACAGGTACAACCCATGTGGCACGTGCTGAAGAATGGCCAATCATGCCGACAGAGTGGGTGAATACACTCATCAAACCTTGGAACTTCTTTGACAACACTCCGACTTTAAACTTGGGTGAAGAAGAGCAAAACACGCAGCATGACCATCACTAAAAATGCACATTAACTAAGAATGGGTAACTTATTCATTACCCATTCTTAGGGTCTGGTAGACCATTCACAAAAAAGGAATTTTGTATGAAAACTCTACTTTCTCAAGTCATGAGAGGGACTCTCTTTGTCTCATTTTTTTCAACTGTGCATGCTGGCGAGCTTGAAATTAAACCGACTTTTGAAGCAACTTTTGGGGCTTTTAGTAGCGGTAAAAGCTATAACGGCGAAAACTTAGATGATGAAAGAATCAATTGGCAAGAAGGCCATCTTAAATATGGCGCTAAAGGGCAATATACCTTCAAAAACAATCAGCTCTATGCAAGTTTGAGCGGTATTAGCTCAGCAACATTTGGCGATGGTGACGCAGGCCAAAATAGTAATGGTAAGGAACGTAAAACGGATGTGAATGAATGGATCATTGGTTTTAAAGACGGTACTAATAAAGATGAATTAACGACTTATGATTTAAGTATTGGTCGACAAAATATCATGATTGGTGATGGGTTTTTCATTGCAGGTGATGCGTTAAACCTCGGTAAAGCACCTGCAAACGGCGCACTAGATCGTGGCGGGGCATATTATCTGGCAGCTCGTCGAAGCTTTGATTTTACAAGTTTGCTTCAATATAAACCGCAAGAGAATACAACGCTAAAACTGGCTTATCTAAAGTCAGACAATAAAGCACAATTTTCCCCAGAACTCTTTGTGACTGATCTGATGTATCAACTTAAAGATAAAGGCGTTGGGTTCACTTACTTAAATGTATTAGACCTTGAAGATGCTGAACAGATTTCAGGGCGCGAAGATCTTAAAAATTATGCTTTACGCTTGAATTATCAACCTTTGCCAGAACTACAGGTTAAAACTGAGTTTGTTGTACAAGATAAAAAAGATGGCCAAGAAAATGCTGGCTACTTAGCGCTGAACTATAACTTTTTATCTTCAAAATATACCCCCTCATTAGGCTACCGTTTTAGCCATTTTTCAGACCAATATGACACCATGTTTTATGGAAATACAGTCGGGTTTGGTACATGGTTTCAGGGCGAAGTTGCCGGAAACTATGCTGGTCCATTCAATAAAAATGCAGATATTCATCAAGTTTCTTACATGATGAATTTGAAAGAAAATTTTATGTTGGGTGCTTTGGCCTATAAGTTCAAAACAGTAAATAAGTCTTTAACCAATGTGGATGGACATGAGCTGGATGTCTTTTCAGTCTGGTCAGTGAATAAAAAATTCAACGTTATTCCTTTAGTGGGACTCTATAAACCAAAACAGGATATCCATAGCGGCGGTACTCAAAATTACGATGATAAAACCAATGTGTATGCGCAGTTGATTCTGCAATACATCTATTAATAGATCCTTTTTAATGAATTGAGAGAAATAAAAATGAGTGAAGTTCAGATTTTACAAAGCGTAAAGCAATTTATGGCACGTCAACATGGACACTTTATTGATGGAAAGTTAGTTGCTGCCGAGCATTTAGATAAAGTGGATATTGTAAATCCATCGACTGAACAAGTTGTTGCTCAAATTAGTATTGGTAGTCAACATGATGTCGAAAATGCGGTGAAAAGTGCTGAACATGCTTTTCAAAATGCTTGGGCTGAAACTACGCCGTATGAACGTGGCGTTAAACTGAACAAGCTAGCCGATTTAATTGAGCAATATGGTGAAGAACTTGCACAGCTCGAATCGTTGTCTACTGGAAAACTTATCAATACTTCAAGACATCTTGAAGTCGCACAATCTGTTATTTTCTTGAGATATTTTGCAGGGTGGGCAACCAAAATTAATGGTCAAACCATGCAACCCTCTATTCCTTCTATGCAAGGTGAGAAATATACGGCCTTTACTTTAAGACAACCGATTGGTGTGGTTGCAGGGATTGTGCCTTGGAATTTTTCACTGATGATCGGTGTTTGGAAAATTGGTTCAGCTTTAACAACTGGTTGTACCATTGTGCTTAAACCAAGTGAGTTTGCCAGCTTATCTTTATTACGTTTAGCTGAACTTGCCATCGAGGCAGGTATTCCGGCTGGTGTAATTAATGTGGTGACAGGTAAGGGCGATACAGGACAATATTTAATTGAGTCACCGCTCGTTAAGAAAGTCTCATTTACAGGTTCAGTGCCCACAGGTATTGCGATTGGTAAACTTGCGATGAGCAGTGATTTAACTCGGGTAAGTCTGGAGCTGGGTGGTAAAAATGCCATAGCGGTTTTAGCCGATGCAAATATTGATGAGATTTTACCAACTTTGTTGCAAGCAACTTTTGTACATCAAGGTCAGGTTTGCGCATCCCCAGAGCGTTTTTTTGTACACCGTACAAAACATGATGAACTTGTCGAGAAACTCTCGAAAGCACTCTCGCAGTTCAAAATTGGATCGGCTATGGATGAAGGAAGTATGTTTGGTCCGCTCTCTAATCAGCCACATTTTAATAAAGTGAAACATTATTTAGATATGGCTAAAGCCAACAACCAGATTATTGCTGGTGGTGAGACTCTAGATCAGACAGGATATTTTGTACAGCCGACTTTGATTTCCTTCAAAAATACGGATGATCCTTTATTTTCAGAGGAAACTTTTGGTCCAGTGGTCGGGGTAATGCCATTCGAAACTGATGAAGAACTTATTCAGCTTATGAATCAATCTCGCTTTGGTTTAACCGCAAGTATTTGGACAAATGATTTGTCTAAAGCTTTGCGTTTAATTCCTAAAATTGAAGCAGGAACTTTGTGGGTTAATATGCATACGTTCTTAGATCCATCAGTTCCATTTGGCGGAGTAAAAGCTTCGGGAATTGGCAGAGAGTTTTCAGATGCATTTATCGAAGATTACACCGAATTAAAATCGGTCATGATTCGGTATTAAGTTTAAAAGTTACAAGATATAAAAAATGGCCGTTATAGGCCATTTTTTAGTCATTAAAATTAACCTAATAAAAAATCTTTTAGAATTTTATTAAAAGCTTCTGGCTGCTCGACATTGGAAATATGAGAGGCATCTATTTCTGCAAGCTTTGATTGAGGAATGCGTTGTTGCATAAATTCACCATCTGCGATAGTCGTTACTGGGTCTTGAGTTCCAGCAATCACCAATACAGAAATTTTAATGTCTTTTAACTGTTCGCGGACATCCGCTTTAGCCAAAGCCTCACAACAATTGGCATAACCCATTGCGCTGCCAGCACTTAAGTCGTTACACAGGTTGTTGACGATTGAAGCATGACTTTGGATAAAGGGATCTGTAAACCATCGCGAAGCTGCTGTAGCTGCGATCGGTTGTAAACCTTGCTCACGTACTAATTTTGCACGATCAAACCATGCCTGTTCTTGTCCAATTTTAGCGGCAGTATTTGCCACAACTATATGACTAAAATGGTCAGGGTAATGAATCGCCAGCCATTGACCGGTTAAACCACCCATAGAAATTCCACAAAAAGCAGCTTTGCTAATATTCAGATGATCCAGTAAACGGACAACATCTTCACCTAATTGCTCTACAGTATATGGACCGTCAGGCGTAGATGATGAACCGTGACCACGAGTGTCATAGCAGATCACAAAAAATTGATCTTTTAACTCATTAAACTGTTTTTGCCACATGCCATAGTTGGTGCCCAAAGAATTGGAAAACACCAGAGCAGGGGAAGATGGTTTGCCAAAGGTTTGATAGTTAATTTGTGCATCGGCAGATTGGAAAGATGGCATTTGTTTCTCCTTAAAGTGCTTCAACACGTTCAATAATCAATGCGATGCCTTGGCCTACACCAATACACATTGAACATAAGGCATAACGGCCGCCTGTTTGTTCAAGCTGGTTTAAAGCTGTAGTGACTAAGCGTGCACCTGATGCACCAAGTGGGTGACCCAAAGCAATTGCACCGCCGTTTGGATTTACCTTGTTAGAATCATTTGGTAAGCCTAAATCACGGGTCACGGCCAAAGCCTGTGCAGCAAAGGCTTCATTTAACTCAATCACATCCATCTGATCTAAAGTCAGGTTGGCTTGTTTAAGTAATTTTTTAATGGCTGGTGCCGGAGCAAAACCCATAATGCGCGGTTCTACACCCACTGCTGTTGAAGCAATGATCTTGGCACGCGGTTTTAAGTTGTAGGTTTGAACTGCCTCATCAGAAGCAATAAGCAATGCGGCTGCACCATCGTTAATGCCTGAAGCATTACCCGCAGTGACAGAACCATCTGCTTTAACCACAGGTTTAAGTTTGCTTAAAGCTTCAAGCGTGGTCGATGCACGTGGGTGTTCATCGGTATCAATCACAACAGCATCACCCTTACGCTGAGGGATTTCAACTGCCACGATTTCTTTAGAAAAAAAGCCTTTGGCTTGCGCGCTTGCGGTGCGTTGTTGGCTTACCAAGGCAAACTGGTCCTGATCTGCACGATTAACGTTGAACTGTTCAGCCACGTTTTCGGCAGTCTGGGGCATGGTGTCTACACCATATAATTCTTTAAGTTTTGGGTTGATGAAACGCCAGCCCATGGTGGTGTCTTCAATCTTTTGGCTACGGCCAAAAGCACTGTCAGACTTACCCATCACATAAGGTGCACGGCTCATGCTTTCTACACCACCTGCAATCACCAAGTTCGCTTCACCTGCCTTAATAGCACGGGCAGCAATAGCAATCGCATCGAGTGAAGAACCACACAAACGGTTAATGGTGGTTGCTGGCACTTGATATGGTAAACCAGCAAGTAGTGCTGACATACGGCCGACGTTACGGTTATCTTCACCGGCTTGGTTGGCGCAGCCATAAATCACATCATCGACCTGTTCCCAATCTACACTTGGGTTACGCTGCATGAGTGCTTTAATCGGCACAGCGCCAAGGTCATCGGCACGGACAGGTGCAAGACCACCGGCATAACGGCCAAATGGAGTACGGATGGCATCGATGATATAAGCATTTTTCATTCTAAATTTTGTCCTTTACTTCAGGCCTTTTTAGCCATTCTCCGTAAGTATTTCGCAGTGGCGACATGGATGTCGCCTCGTTGCTCAGCACAACAGGGATGTTGTGTCTGAGTAACAAAGGTTTTTGGTTACTTTTTTAAAAAAGTGACACGAATTAACTGGTGGCATCTGGCTTAAACAGATAAGACTCCGTTGTGAGGCTTTATAAATTTTCATATCAACGAATAACATCACGGCTGTAATTTACTGTGATATCTGTAGGTCTGTTGTATAAGCGATACCTTACTTTTGAAAGGTCAAAAGTAACAAAAACCTTTGTTGAACAGAGGAGGCTTCCTTGCCTCCCTGTCCAACGGGCGACATCCATGTCGCCTGTCACGATAGTTACTACTATTTAAACTTACCCTTGAGTCGCATCAATCAAAGTTGCACCAGTCAAAGCCTGTAACTCATCAAAGCTAAGACCTTCCACCTTCTCAAGCACCTTTAAACCATCTTTAGTCACATCAATCACACACAGGTCTGTGTAAATACGGTCAACGCAGTTTTTTCCAGTTACTGGATAGCTCAGCTCAGCCACAATCTTCGGTTCACCTTGCTTGGTTACATGATCTGTGGTGATAAATACTTTTTTAGCACCTACAGCCAAATCCATCGCACCACCCACCGCAGGAATTGCATCCGGTGCACCCGTGTGCCAGTTCGCCAAGTCACCATTCGCTGCAACCTGAAATGCACCCAGCACTGCAATATCAAGGTGACCACCACGCATCATCGCAAATGAATCGCCATGGTGGAAAAAGCTACCGCCTTCAAGCATGGTCACAAACTCTTTACCTGCATTAATCAGTTCAGGGTCTTCTTTACCTGCCGCTGGTGGTGGGCCAAATGCCAATAGACCATTTTCAGAATGAAGGAAAATATCTTTATCGTTAGGTAAGTAGCTTGCAATCTTGGTTGGTAAGCCAATGCCCAAATTCACATAGGCACCATCTGGAATATCTTGTGCCACACGTTTTGCAATCTGGTCACGGCTGAGTTTCTGGTAGCTCATGTTATTTCTCCTTATTGCTTATTGTGCGGGCTGTACTTGTACAACATGCTGTACAAAGATACCTGGGGTGATGATGTGCTCTGGATCTAATCCACCTAGCTCAACCACTTCAGAAACCTGAACAATGGTGACATCTGCAGCCATGGCCATAATTGGGCCAAAGTTACGTGCAGATTTACGGTAAACCAGATTACCCCAGCGGTCGCCTTTGTAAGCTTTAATCAAGGCAAAGTCAGCCTTAATTGGATATTCGAGTACATAGTCTTTACCATCAATCTGGCGGGTTTCTTTGCCTTCAGCTAAAAGTGTTCCAAAGCCTGTTGGGGTAAACACAGCACCTAATCCCATACCGGCTGCCTGAATACGGCAAGCCAGATTACCTTGCGGTACCACTTCAAGCTCAACCTTTCCAGCACGGTACAGTTCATCAAACACATAAGAGTCTGCCTGACGTGGGAAAGAACAGATTACTTTTTTAACCGAACCAGCTTTAAGCAGTTTAGCCAGACCATAATCGCCATTACCGGCGTTATTGCTGACAATCGTTAAATCTTTAATACCCAGTTCAATGAGTCCGTCAATGAGTTCAGCGGGTTGTCCTGCGGTACCAAAACCACCAATCAGAATGGTTGCACCATCTTTAATCTGCGATAGTACCTCGCTAAGAGAGGACTTACTTTTGTCAATCATGTGATAAACCTTAAAACTGGGATAAGGGTACGGATTACTTATGACTACCGCTAAAAATTTATTTGAAATTCTTAGGGGTGGTCATAAATAAAGCTTCCAAAGGGTGGATTAAATATGAGCTTTTAATCCACCTGAGTTCAATAATTAAGCGCTAGCGCGGCGACGTTCAACTTCTGTTGAAGGTGCAGCTTCAGCATCTTTCACAAGTTCGACATTAAATGTAATGTGTTTGAAAGCATGATCTAAACCACGGCGTTGAATTTCAGCTGGGTCAGTTACATCAACTGCTGTTGCAACTAAGCCATCACGTGTTGCGAAAGCAAAGTCATCCCATAAGTATTCATCACCCTCAATATTGAATTGAGTTGTAAGCTTGCGGAAACCTGGCGCAGAAACGAAGTAGTGAACGTGAGATGGGCGGTTACCATGACGGCCTAACTTGTTAAGAAGGGCTTGAGTTGTACCTTCTGGAGGGCAACCATAACCCACTGGCATCGTAGTTAATGCAACATATTTACCATCAGCATCAGTCAAAATACTACGGCGTAAGTTAAAGTCAGATTGAGACTTATCAAAGAATGAGTAATTACCCAAGCTATTGGCATGCCATACTTCAACTTTAGCATTTTCAAGGATATTGCCATCAGTATCAGTCACGGTACCTTCAATAATTAAGGTATCAATTTTGCCAGACTCGGTACCATCATCCATACGTGCAAAACCAACGGTTTCAGGAGCACCAGCTACGTAAAGTGGGCCTTCAATGGTACGAGGTGTACCACCAGTAACGCCAGCTTTTGCATCAGCTTCATCTGCACGTAAATCAAGATAGTGCTCTAAACCTAAGCCAGCTGCTAAAAGTCCAAGTTCGTTTGCTTGACCTGCATCGGTAAAATATTCCAGACCTTTCCATACTTCTGAAGGTTGGATGTCTAAATCTTCGATGGCTTGAAATAAATCCCCGAGAAGGCGCACTACAATTTGCTGAACACGTGCATCGACTTCGCCTTTAGCTGTGTCGACATTCATTTGTTTTACAAGCGCATCAATTTGTTGACGGTTCATACTAAAACTCCTTAAGTATGCAATACGGTTTTGGGTGGCAGCGGTGCTGGCATTTTGTTTTGCTAGCGAATAATGACTGCCACGTTCCTTGTTACCTTTTGAATCAATGTATTTAGCTTTTAAGTGTGTTTCAGACCACACACTCAAACTATTTTCTTAAATTACGAATCATCATCACGAACAGATGAAGGGTGGCGATTAAGTGCCATCACTTCGATGTTCATGTAAGGATAGAGAGGTAATCCTTGTAAAATGTTGTGCAATTCTTCATTGCTCTCAACATCAAAAATACTGATGTTTGAGTACTGGCCTGTAACTCGCCAGATGTGACGCCATTTACCTTGGCGTTGTAAATCTTGCGAATAAGCCTTTTCAACGGCCTTAATTTCATTTGCTTTGTCGGCTGGCATATCAAGTGGAATATGCACATCCATACGTACATGAAATAACATGGAAAACTCCTTATCCTGTTGCCTTAACGACGTAACTTCTCAACTTTATCTTCATCAATTTCAATGCCTAAGCCTGGAGCCGTTGGCAAGTGCAATTCAAAGTTTTCGTAACGTAGCGGTTCTTTCAAAATTTCTTCGGTAAGTAATAATGGACCAAATAATTCAGTGCCAAACGCTAATGTTTCAAAGGTTGCAAACGCATGAGCAGAAGCAATGCTACCTACAGGGCCTTCAAGCATGGTACCGCCATAAAGATCGATTCCTGCTAAACCTGCAATCTTGGCAACTTCACAGGCTTCGATCAGGCCACCAGATTGTTCAATTTTCACCGCAAATACATCTGCACCATGACTTTTTGCAATACGGTACGCGCTGTCAGGACCAGTTAAAGCTTCATCTGCCATGATTGCGACATCAAAACGACGGGTTAAACGAGCAAGTGCCTCAGTATTTTGAATAGCACAAGGCTGTTCAATTAAATCAATCCCGCCATCTTGCAGTTGTTGAATACCTTGAATACATTCCAGCTCTGACCATGCACGATTTACGTCAACGCGTACACTAATATCTGCACCTAACGCTTTTTTAATTGCAATCACATGATCAACATCATGTTGCAAAGGGCGTGCACCGATTTTGAGTTTGAACGTGTTATGACGTTTCAACTCAATCATTTTTCGAGCTTCAGCAATATCTTTTTCTGTGTCACCAGACGCGAGCGTCCAAAGTACAGGTAAACTATTACGCAGACGGCCACCTAAAACCTCACTTAATGGCACGCCTAAACGTTTTGCCTGAATATCAAGTAGGGCTGTCTGAATGGCACATTTCGCAAAACGGTTACCATTAATATTCTTACGAATCAGTTTTAGTGTTTGAGCAACATTTAAATCTTTAACTGATGCGAGTAATGGTGCAAAGTAAGTATCAATATTGGCTTTGACACTTTCAGGACTTTCTTCACCATAGTTCAGTCCACCAATGGTGGTCGCTTCACCCCAACCTACAATACCATCCGTGGTCGTAATTTTAACCAGCACCAAAGTCTGAGTACGCATTGTTGTTACAGACAATTGGTGAGGACGGATAGTTGGAATATCCACAAGTATGGTTTCTATGGTTCTATACATGAAGTTTCAACTATTTCAAACTTGTTTACATACCATAGAAGAATGTAATAGCCTAAAATAGATATAGAACGGTATTTTAAGATACTAAAAAGGTATATTAATGGAATTAAGACATCTACGTTATTTTGTTACCGTGGTTGAAGAACAAAGTCTGACAAAAGCGGCCGAGAAACTTTTTATTGCCCAGCCACCACTCACGCGTCAAATCAAAAAATTAGAAGAAGAATTAGGCATTGATTTGTTTGTGAAAGGGTCGCGTCCATTAAAAGTGACAGAAGCAGGGCTATTTTTTTACCAACATGCCGTTCAAATTTTAACGCATACGGCTCAAGCTGCTTCGATGGCTAAAAAAATGAAGCTGGTCGAAAATATCGTGAAAGTCGGCTATGTCAGTTCACTTCTGTATGGGCGTTTACCACAGGTCATTTATCTATTTAGGCAAAAAAACCCTGACATTCATGTTGAGCTTATTGAATGTGGAACACGAGATCAGGTTGAGGCTTTAAAGTTAGGTAAAATTGATTTGGGTTTTGGCCGATTACCAATTAGCGATCCTGCTATTAAAAGACTTTTACTTCGAAAAGAAAAATTAAAACTCGCAATTCATAAAAAACATCCATTAAGTGAATTTCAAGATTCAGGAATTTACTTATCTCAAATTATTAATGAGACGATTTTTTCTTATCCAACGACGCCTAAGCCTAATTTTTCGACTACTATTCAAGCTTTATTTACCAAGTTAGGTTTAATACCAGCCAAGCTGACCGAAGTACGAGAAATTCACATGGCGCTTGGATTGGTGGCATCCGGTGAGGGTATATGCATTATTCCAGAAAGTGCCTGTGATATTGGGATGAAGAATCTAATTTATTTAAATATCTTAGACTTAGAGGCTTATAGTCCAATTTCTTTATCCATGCGAAACATGGACCAAAGTTCCTATATTCCAAAAATTTTAGATTGTATTGAAGAGATCTACACCCAAGAAGAAGTGTCTAGGAATCTGAATTTATAACTTTTTAATACGTTTTAAATTGAATTATCATGTTATTTTAAAACTTTAAGATTATAGGTAATATTTAAAAGGAATTAATAGATGAGAAAAATTTTAGGCGTAGCTTCTCTCATTATGTCTACCTGTGTTGTACATGCTGAACAATTAAACGAACAAGAAAAAAGCTCTTCATATAGCGCGAATATTACTTTTGCTAGCCAATATATTTCACGTGGATTTCAACAGACTTGGGGGAAACCTGCTTTGCAAGGTGGACTGGATTATGCCAACCCGAATGGTTTTTTTGTCGGGACTTGGGCATCGAGTGTGAGTTCTAACTATTTGAGAGATGCTTCAGTTGAGTGGGATTTTTATACAGGTTATATCAAAACTTTCGATAAGTTTTCGGCTGGAATGACAGTTTTCTATTACTACTATCCAGGAGCGAGAAGTACACCAGAAACAGGGAGTAGCAGTTATAACTATGGTGAAATTGTGCCTCAAATTGGTTATGGGCCTTTGACACTTAAATATTTTATTACCTACACACCAGATTATGCAGGCTATAACTCAAACACCATGGGTGGTCCGGTAGGTAAACGATCAAGAGGATCAAGTTATTTAGACCTAAACTTTACCCAGCCCATCAATGAAAGTTGGACTTTTGGTGCTCATTATGGTTATGAAAGGATTAAAAATTTCTCAGAATCTAATTTTCAAGATGTTAAAGCTGAACTTATTAAAGATTTGGGTGCTGGCTGGACTACAGGATTAGCCTATACCAAAGCCTGGGATAAAAATGGGTTCTATAAAAAGTATAGTAATGGTGAGCCAGATGCACCTATTTCGAATCCGATTGACTCAACATTTACGGTCTCAGTCAAAAAAGTGTTCTAACTTATAAGTAAAAAGCCTGATTACTTAATTTTGAATAATCAGGCGGTATGCCATAAATCTATAAAATTATTTTTTAATTAAATCGTAAGCCATTTTAGTGTCGTCTAGCTGAACAAGTGAAGCATGGCGAGCAGAGAGTGGATCTTTATTTTCAATTGCAGTCAAAATTGCTTTGTGTCTTGGTAATGAATGACCTTGTAAATTGGGGCGTAGACTTGTGACTTGAATCGATTGCTGTAAAGGTAAAACCAACATTTTCGACATATATGCCAATAAGTCATTATGTGTTGCTTTGGCAATTGCCAAGTGAAATTGAATATCTGGCTCTATAAATTCTTCAACTGTTGTCGCTTTTTCCATCCCATCATAGGCATGTTTAATACGCTGAACATCTTCATCAGTTGCTGTGCTTGCGGCAATATAAGCAAGCTCTGGTTCCAAAACACGTCGTACGGTAGAGAGTGTTTTAAAAAACTCATGTTCTGGAGTCGTTTGAATTAGCCAAAACAGTACATCGGGGTCGAGTAAATGCCATTCTTCTTTAGGTTTAACTACAGTCCCAATTTTGGGTCTTGAGTAAGTTAAACCTTTAGCATTTAAAACACGTATCGCTTCACGAAAAACAGGGCGGCTGACTTTGTATTCCTCACACAAATCAACTTCACTTGGCAGCTTTTCATTTTCTGAAATTTCTCCAGAAACAATTTTCAGTCCAAGTTGTTGAACAATTAATGCATGTTGGCTTTTGCTAGGAATAGGATTTTTATAATCAGCTTTACTCATATTTTACTATTACGACACGTTGAATATTCTATGGTATAGATGACCTTATCTTTTAACAAGATCATCTTTTCTAGAAATAAATTTAGTGGGAATGCCGTGGAACCTCTGAGCCACGACAGCCGACCAAGAAATCAAAATCACAACCTTCGTCTGCTTGTAGGACATGTTCAACATAGAGTTTACGGTAGCCGCCAATAAAACTTGGTGCAGCCGGAGGTGCCAAATGTTCAAGTCGTTGTTTAAGTTCTTCATCACTCACTTCTAAATGAAGTTTTCCTTCATAAGCGTCGAGTTCGATAAAGTCTCCGTTTTGAACTACCGCTAAAGGTCCACCTGCCATGGCTTCGGGTGCAACATGTAAAACTACGGTACCATATGCAGTACCACTCATACGTGCATCGGAAATACGGACCATATCGGTAATGCCTTTGGCTAAAACTTTTGGAGGTAACCCCATATTGCCAACTTCAGCCATCCCAGGATATCCCTTGGGACCGGCATTTTTCATCACAAGAATACACGTTTCATCGACATCAAGATCTGGATCGTTAATACGGGCTTTATAGTCATCAAAGTTTTCAAATACTACAGCACGACCGCGGTGTTTCATGAGTTCCGGTGTGGCAGCAGAAGGTTTGAGTACTGCACCTTTAGGGGCTAAATTGCCACGTAAAATACACATACCACCATCTTGTCGAATTGGGTTATCTATTTTTCGAATGACTTCATCATTATAAATAGGTGATTGTTGACAGTTTTCCCAGATGGCTTGACCATTCACGGTTAAAGCTTGTGGATGAGGCAAAAGATTGGCTTCGCCCATTCGGCGAATTACGGCAGGTAATCCACCACTATAATAAAACTCTTCCATTAAAAAACGGCCCGAAGGCTGTAAGTCAACAATGGTTGGCATGCCACGGCCGACACGGTTCCAGTCATCGAGTTGTAAATCAACCCCAATACGTCCAGCTATGGCTTTTAAATGAATAACCGCGTTAGTAGAACCACCAATGGCCGCATTGACTTTAATGGCATTTTCAAAAGCTTCTTTAGTTAAGATTTTGGAAAGACGTAAATCTTCGTGAACCATGTCAACAATACGCATGCCAGAAAGATGAGCTAACACATAACGGCGAGAATCTACCGCTGGAATAGCTGCATTGTGCGGTAAAGAAGTACCGAGGGCTTCTGCCATACAGGCCATTGTAGAAGCGGTACCCATAGTGTTGCATGTACCAGCCGAGCGTGACATACCAGATTCAGCAGATAGAAATTCATTTAAATCAATTTTGCCTGCTTTTAACTCTTCATGCATTTGCCAAACGATTGTACCTGCGCCAATGTCTTTACCCTTGTGTTTACCGTTAAGCATGGGTCCACCAGTCACCACAATGGCAGGAATATCACAGCTTGCAGCACCCATTAATAAGGCGGGTGTGGTTTTGTCACAACCAGTAAGCAGTACTACACCGTCAATAGGATTGCCACGAATAGCTTCTTCAACATCCATGCTGGCCAAGTTACGAGTAAACATGGCTGTAGGTCGTAAATTCGACTCACCGTTTGAGAATACTGGAAATTCAACAGGGTAACCGCCAGCTTCTAAAATTCCTTTTTTTACATGTTCGGCAATTTTTCGAAAATGTGCATTACATGGCGTGAGTTCAGACCACGTATTACAAATTCCAATGATCGGTTTGCCTTGAAACTCATGATCTGGAATGCCTTGGTTCTTCATCCAACTGCGATACATAAAGCCATTTTTATCCGTTGTACCAAACCAAGCTGCCGAACGAAGAACTTGTTTGTTATTCATACAAATTTCCTTATATAGTATTACTATTTAAATTTATTTAAATCAAAATACACCATAAATTTTATTTTTAAAAGGTTTGAAATTTAAATAGTATTACTATATTTTAAATTGAAAGGATAATTTACGAGCAAGATGCTCTATAAGTAAATAATAGGAAATGGAGTCGAAGATGGATTTCGAAAAGGATGTAATACGGACGATCACGTTTAAGCTCATACCCGCATTAGTCATACTATATCTCGTGGCCTATATTGACCGAGCAGCTGTTGGTTTTGCCCATTTGCACATGGGTGCCGATGTAGGTATTGGTGATGCAGCTTATGGTCTAGGAGCAGGGCTATTCTTTATCGGGTACTTTCTTTTTGAAGTACCGAGTAACTTGCTTCTCGACAAATTTGGTGCTCGCAAATGGTTTACTCGCATTTTGTTGACGTGGGGTTTAATCACCATGGCAATGGCACTCATTCAAGGGCCAAAAAGCTTTTATTTTTTACGCTTTCTACTAGGTGTAGCTGAAGCTGGCTTTTTCCCCGGTGTTCTCTACCTGATTACGCAGTGGTATCCAGTACGTCACCGCGGAAAAATCATGGGCATGTTTGTACTTTCACAACCAATTGCCATGATGATTGCTGGGCCTTTAGCTGGTCTGTTACTCGGAATGGATGGCATTGCAAATTTACATGGTTGGCAATGGTTATTTATTGCAGTTGGATTGCCAGCTGTTTTATTGGCTTTACCTACATTCCTTTGGCTGCCAGATAACATTGAGAAAGTGAAATGGTTGAGCATTGAACAAAAACAATGGCTCAAAAATGAACTTGTTAAAGATGAGACTGAATACGACCAAACACGACATGCCAATCCACTGCATGCCTTAAAAGACAAACGCGTACTATTGTTGGCATTGTATTACTTACCAGTGACTTTAAGTATTTATGGTTTAAATCTGTGGTTGCCTTCTATTATCAAGCAATTTGGAGGCGGCACCGATCTTCAAATTGGTTTCTTATCTAGCATTCCCTACGTTTTCGGAATTATTGGATTATTAATTATTCCACGTAGTACCGATCGTCTAAATGACCGTTACGGACACTTAAGTTTTCTCTACGCACTAGGTGCTTGCGCAATGTTTTTAAGTGGCTGGTTACATTCTCCAGTCATGCAATTGGCTGCTTTGGCTGTGGTTGCATTTTGCCTATTTTCATCAACTGCCGTGTTTTGGACATTACCGGGTCGTTTCTTAACTGGTGCAAGTGCTGCTGCGGGAATTGCCTTAATTAATTCTGTTGGGAATTTAGGAGGTTATGTTGGTCCATTTGGTATCGGACTTTTAAAAGAATACACAGGAAATATGGCTGCTGGTTTGTATTTCTTATCTATTGTCATGGTTTTAGGCTTGATTCTGACCTACATCGTATATGCCAAGCTCGAACGCCAAAAAACACAAATAGTGAATATTCAAAAGCCATTGTAAAGGAATGAAATATGCAAATTATTCAATTTGAAAATCGTGAAAATCAACGTGCAGTCGCCAAAGTTGAAGGCAATAGGGCATATCCGATTAAAAATATTCAATCAGTTCGTGATTTAGCACTTTTGGCAATCCGCAATAAAGTTTCATTGGATCAACAAGTTGAGGCATTAGGGTTTGAGTCCGAAACTTATGACTATTCATTTTTATTGGCTAACTTAAAGGTCTTACCACCTTTAGACCATCCAGACCCAACACACTGTTTAGTTTCCGGCACAGGTTTAACACATCTAGGTTCTGCATCGGCACGCGACAAAATGCATCAGCAAAATTTAAGTGATGACAGCTCACTGACCGACACCATGCGGATATTTCAATGGGGGCTACAAAAAGGGCGACCAGCAAAAGGTCAGATTGGGGCACAGCCAGAATGGTTCTATAAAGGCGATGGTTCAATTGTGGTGAGACCGGGAGCGGAGTTGCCTTTACCGCCATTTGCCGAAGACGGTGGGGAAGAACCGGAAATTGCTGGTCTATATGTCATTGGAGAAGACTTAAAGCCTTATCGCATTGGGTTTGCGCTGGGCAATGAATATTCTGACCATGTGATGGAGCGCCGTAATTACTTATATTTAGCTCATTCAAAATTACGTTTTTGTAGTTTTGGCCCAGCTTTACGTACAGGCGAGTTACCGAAACATTTGGTGGGAACAAGCCGCTTGCGCCGTGATGGACAAATCATTTGGGAAAAAGAGTTTCTGTCTGGTGAAGATAATATGTGCCATAGCTTGGCAAATCTAGAATATCACCACTTTAAGTATCAACAATTTTTAAAAGCAGGGGATGTTCACATTCACTATTTCGGTACAGCGACTTTATCTTTTGCTGATGGTATTCAAGCGCAAGTAAACGATGAGTTCGAAATAGAGATGAAAGAGTTCGGACTTCCACTCAAAAACAAACTTGCCCATACCCAACCAGAGCTACCGATCGGTTCAGTTATCACACTCTAAGGAATATAAAATGGTTATCGGACACAACTTTATTGGCGGTTCACGCAGCGCGCAAAGTACAACCTTATTAAAAAGTGTGAATGCAACGACAAGTGAAGCTTTGCCTTATGAGTTTCACCATGCAACCGAGCAAGAGGTCAATCAGGCCTGCGAAGCTGCAAGTCAAGCATTTAGGACTTACCGTCATACCTCACCTGAACAGCGTGCTACTTTTTTAGAAAACATTGCCGATGAACTCGATGCCTTAGGTAGCGATTTTCTAGAAATCACCTCACAAGAAACCGCTTTGCCACTTGCACGCTTGCAAGGTGAACGTGGTCGTACCAGTGGGCAAATGCGTTTGTTTGCCAAAGTGCTGCGCCGTGGTGACTTTTTAGGTGCCCGCCTTGATACTGCTTTACCTGAGCGTCAGCCTCTACCTCGTCCAGACCTACGCCAGATTAAAATCGGTGTTGGACCTGTTGCAGTATTTGGTGCAAGTAACTTTCCGTTAGCTTTCTCAACCGCAGGTGGTGACACCGCTTCTGCACTCGCCGCGGGCTGTTCGGTTGTGGTTAAAGCCCATAGTGGACATATGGCAACAGCAGACTTTGTCGCTCAGGCAATCGAACGTGCCGTAGAAAAATCAAATATGCCTAAAGGTGTATTTAACATGATCTACGGTAACGGCGTGGGTGAACCTTTAGTTAAGCATCCCCTAATTCAGGCGGTGGGTTTTACCGGTTCACTCCGCGGTGGTCGCGCTTTATGTGACATGGCAGCAGCCCGTCCACAACCGATTCCTGTGTTTGCTGAAATGAGCAGTATTAACCCGATGTTAATGTTGCCAGAAGCCTTAAAAAACCGTGGTGAAAAAATTGCACAGGACTTGGCAGATTCAGTCGTTCTTGGCTGCGGTCAGTTCTGTACCAATCCAGGTTTAATCCTGGGAATTAAATCAGTCGAGTTTAGCCAGCTCATTAGCAACTTGACCAACATTATGGGCGGAAAACCTGCTCAAGCCATGCTGAATGCCGGAACCTTAAAAAGCTATACGGCAGGTCTTGAGCATTTAACCCAGCATCAAGGCATTGAATATTTGGCAGGCCAAGCCCAACAAGGCAATCAGGCTCAGCCACAATTGTTTAAAGCCAATGTTGAACTTTTACTGGCGGGTG
This sequence comes from Acinetobacter sp. XS-4, assembly GCF_023920705.1. Taxonomy (NCBI): domain Bacteria; kingdom Pseudomonadati; phylum Pseudomonadota; class Gammaproteobacteria; order Moraxellales; family Moraxellaceae; genus Acinetobacter; species Acinetobacter sp. XS-4. The sequence goes on from NZ_CP094657.1 coordinate 1,740,529, forward strand.
ATCAGCTTTTGCAAGAAGAAATCTTTGGGCCAGCAACTGTCATCATTGAAGTTGAAGATAAAGCTCAGCTCCTTCAAGCTTTACAAAGCATGAATGGTCAGCTCACGGCGACTTTAATTGCCGATGAAGCGGATTTAACCGAGTTTGCAGATGTGGTTCCGGTGCTCGAAGAAAAGGCTGGTCGTTTGCTTTTAAATGGTTATCCAACGGGTGTAGAAGTGTGTGATGCCATGGTACATGGTGGGCCATACCCAGCAACATCAGATGCTAGAGGTACCTCGGTTGGAACCTTAGCAATTGACCGTTATTTACGTCCGGTGTGTTACCAGAACTATCCGCAAAGTTTATTGCCGGAAGCCTTAAAAGACAGTAACCCCTTGCAGATTTTAAGACTCGTCAATGGTGAGATGACCAGAGAAACTATTTAGTAAAATAAATAAAAGAGATCACTAGCTGGTCTCTTTTATTGTTACCTCTAATAATAATTCTATAGCAAAATTAAGTACCACTTGAACATCTTCCACAACATCTAAACGTAGAAGTATCCAGCATAGTTTTTTATATAAATAAGATGAGAAAAGATAAAATATTAGTATATTTTCTAGTTTTTAAAAAACTTATCTAGAGTATTTGGGCTGTATAAAAATTAAATATAACTATCTTAAGTTAGAAAAAGGATTTTGAGAAGATATACTTAAAGTCCTGAGTATGTGCAGAGCTAACTTTAGCTAACGACATGGCTTATGGTTTGATTTGAAGTATTACTGAATTTTTGGACCATGAACGATACGTGATGAATCTGAGGACATCGATTGAACTCAAGATAAGTTTGGAGTTGAATGCTATTAGTAACACTGTTTCTTATACTTCTTATTCGAAAGTTATATAGCTTTTTATCAAATTCGATATTGATGATATGAAATAAAATGAATAGTAAGTTACTGTTTATTACATAAAAAAACCTCATAATCCAGTAGAACTTTTATTTATAAATTTTATCCTAATCTATTATGAAAATTGAAGATATCGAAGCTTTTGTTTGTTTTGTCAATGTTCAATCTACCAGTCTTGCTGCCCAGCAATTAGGTATTTCACAACCAGCGATTACCAGACGTATCCAAAATCTAGAATCAGATTTGGGATTGCAACTTTTTGATCGCAATACACGCCCTTTAAAATTGACTCAGTTAGGATTTCAAATTTTTGAGCAGTGCGCACAAGTTACCGCAGAAATAGATGCTTTAGGGCAATTAGTTAACAGTTATAAATTATCGACTCAGAATCTACGTATTGGTATTGCGACAAGTCTGTCCGACATAATCTTGTCTGGTATCGTAGAAGACTTAAAACAGAGTTATCCAACATTAAACTTAGAAATTAGTACAGGATGGGGCATCGATTTATTAGATAAATTTAAGGAAAAAAAACTTGATTGTATTTTTTCAACCACGGCCCAAACCTATGGTCAGAGTGACCAAATGAACATGGATATTTTAGGTCAGTTGCAAATTGTGCCAACCGTTTCTAAAAAACTAAAAAAGATGTCTGTACAGCATCTTGCTGACTGTCAGTCTTTAGGATGGATTCTTAATACAGAGGGATGCGGTTTTCGACAATATCTTGTATCGGAATATCATAAATTGAATCAGTTACCTAATATAAAAATTGAGGTTACAGGAACTAATTTACAGATGAATTTATTGGCTCAAGGTCTTGGAGTGGGGTTATTACCGAAAGAAGTTTTTGAAAATAGTATTTATGCTTCTCAACTTACATCAATCGAGCTCACTGATTTTAATTTATCAGTACAACTTTTCTGTTTGATTCAATCCGATTTGAATGAAGTTTATCAATTAATTTGCCAAGAGATGAGCCGCAAAGTACAGAGCATACTAGGATGGGGGTAAGTTAAATCTTAAACGAAGATATGTTGTCGAGAACTTTTGTTGAACTTGATCAATATTAAAAGCTTCAATTGAATATGATTCATTAGTTCTACCAGAGATGTTCCGAGAACCAGATAAATTGTTAGTATTCCATTTTTTAATATTATTATATATTTAATATTTGTTTTTAACATACTAAGGCCTGCCGTATTCTTATAAAAAATACATCGGGTTTTAATATGGCAATTCAAATTTTAGGAATGATCTGGCACCGTGAGGCATCTGAAATTATTCCAGCGACAAAAACTTTTGATAAAAACTATATTGTCAAAATTGCTCAGGCTCATGAACAAGCAGGATTTGACCGTATTCTATGTGGTTATTGGTCGGATCAGGCTGATGGTTTCTTAGTGACAGCATATGCTGCTGCACACACATCTAAAATAAAATTTCTATTGGCACATCGTCCGGGCTTTGTTTCTCCAACATTGGCAGCCCGTAAATTGGCAACACTGGATCAATTGACGGATGGACGTTTAGCGCTACATGTTATTTCTGGCGGTAGTGATATCGATCAGAAGAAAGATGGAGATTTTTTAAATAAACAGCAGCGTTATGTACGTAGTGCCGAGTTCATCGAAGTTGTACAGAAAACATGGTATAGCCAGGAACCTTTTAGTTATGAGGGTAATTATTACCATGTAGTAGATGCTTATTCTGAAATTAAACCATTACAAACACTTTTACCGATTTATTTTGGCGGTTCTTCAATAGAAGCTTTACAGGTTGCAGCAAAACAGGTTGATGTTTTTGCCCTTTGGGGAGAGCCTTTAGCTGGTGCTCAAGAACAAGTTGAAACACTAAATCAGTTAGCAATACAGCACGGACGCCAACTAGATTACAACATTTCATTCCGTCCAATTATTGCTGATACTGAGTCGAAAGCTTGGGAAAAAGCACAAGATATTTATCAATTATCTAAAAAACAGTTAGAAAATTTTGGCTTACAGGCTGCCAGAAAAAAACCACAAAGTACAGGCGGTCAGCGTTTACTCGCAGCAGCGGGTCAGGGCGAACGTTTAGATACTAATTTATGGACAGGTATAACTTCTTTAGTTCAAGGAAGTTATAACTCGACTGCATTGGTAGGTACTCCAGAACAAGTTGCAGAGTCTATTTTGCAGTATTACAAACTTGGTATTCATAGTGTCTTGATACGTGGTTTTGATCCTGTTCAGGACGCAATTGATTATGGTCGAGAGCTGTTACCCCAAATTCGTGAAAAAACAGAAAAATATGATCAACAGCAACAGCTTGTTTCAGCTTAATTGGAAAGGAAATAAGAATGAATCAATATGGAAAAATTTTATTGGGTGTTGTCACAACAGCAATTTTAGTGGGTTGTACAAAAAAAGAGACTTCATCTGAACATACTCAGGCATCTGAAGTTAAAGCAGGCAATGGTCAGGTGGTGATAAATATTGGCGATCAAAAAGGGAATATGCGTGCACAACTTGAAGCATCAGGTGCTTTAAAAAATATCTCGTATAAGATCAATTGGTATGAATTTCCTGCTGCAGCACCAGTTGCAGAAGCATTAAAATTGGATGCAATTGATATTGGTTATTTGGGCGATGCACCTTTTATTTTTGCCAATTCTAATGGGGGAACGGCCAAAGCTATTGCCGTGTATAAAGCAGATCCATATCCAGTCGCTATTTTAGTGCCACAGAATAGTCCAATTAAGTCTGCTAAAGATCTAAAAGGTAAAAGTTTAGCATTCAATAAAGGCTCAATTAGTCATCTTTTAACATTAAAGGCCTTAGAGCAACAAGGTTTAAAGCCTGAAGATGTGACGTTTAAATTTTTACCGCCTGCTGATGGAAAATTAGCAGTTGCCAATGGTTCAGTGGATGCTTGGGTGGTATGGGATCCATACACGGCCTATGCTGAGCTCAAAGATCATTTTCGTGTCGTGGTTAATGGCCGTGGTTTATATTCAGGCTACACCTTTTTAGCAGCAACGAATAAGTCTTTAAACGATCAAAGCAAACGTATGGCAATTCAAGATTTTGTCTATCGTTTAAAAGAATCCCAAACTTGGGCGGGCCAACACGGGGATGAGTTTGGTAAAGCTTATGCCAAAATAACTGGACTACCAGAAGATGTGGGAATTAAAGCATTTAAACGCCGTAATGCCTCATGGGAACCAATTGATAGTGAAGTGATCAAGGTTTCTCAACATACTGCTGATTTTTATACCAAATATAAGCTGATTGACAAAAAATTTGATGTGACATCTTCATTTGATACTGAGTTTAAAGTGGAGCAAAAATAAAGATGAGTCAGTTACAACAGGCTCTTCAGCCATTGATTGAAAGAATTGAATATGGAATTTCACAGCAATTAGAAGATATTGATCTCATAGAATCTTTTATTCCAGAGTTTCGTACATTGCTGCATTCAGATGATTGGTTACCGATCCCTTATCGGCAACCGAATTCTGAGCGTTATCAACAATTTTTGTTATATCGTGACTCTGAAAATCGTTTTTCAATTGTCAGTTTTGTGTGGGACAAGGGACAAGTTACACCGATCCATAATCATGAGGTTTGGGGTGTCGTTGGTGTCCTGCAAGGCGAAGAAATCTCACAGCGCTATCAAAGAAATGCATTAGGGCATTTTGAGATCACAGATGAACCTGATCATTTAAATGTTGGGGAAATTGATTTTTTTACTCCAGCCTTGGGTGATGTACATCAAGTGAGTAATGCACTTTCCGATCAGGTTTCTATTAGCATCCACGTTTATGGTGCAGATATTGGCAAAGTAGAACGTTATACCTTTGCATTAGATGGCACAGCAAAGCGTTTTATTTCAGGTTATTCAAATCAGGAGCATTAATATGACAACCAATATTCAAACCTATCAAGACATCCGTAAAAAACTATTGGCAGGTCAGGAAATCGCACTGATTGATGTACGGGAAGAAGATCCATTTGCACAAGGCCATCCATTGTTTGCCGTCAATATTTCCTTGTCTAAATTGGAAGTCGAAATTCTTAATCGAGTGCCACGCTTAAATACGGATATTGTTCTTTACGATAATGGCGAAGGCTTGGCAGAACGTGCTTATCAACAGTTACAGACATTGGGCTATCAGCAGGTTTCATTATTGGATGATGGTTTACAAGGCTGGAAAGATGCAGGCGGTGAGATTTTTATTGATGTCAATTCTGCAAGTAAAGCCTTTGGTGAATTCGTTGAGCATCATAAAGGGACACCGTCACTGTCTGCCCAAGAAGTGAAACAGCTGATTGATGATCAAGCAAATATTATCATTCTGGATGCTCGCCGTTTTGATGAATATCAAACTATGAGTATTCCTAATGGTATTAGTGTGCCAGGTGCTGAATTGGCACTCCGTGCTAAAAATATTGTTAAAGATGAAAATACTAAAATTATTGTGAATTGTGCTGGACGTACTCGGAGTCTGATAGGTACACAATCGCTGATTAATGCCAAAATTGGACATGAAGTCTATGCTTTGCGAAATGGTACTATCGGTTGGACATTAGCACAGCAACAATTGGCTTTAGGGCAACAGCAGCAATATACAAATTTCCCTGAAAAAAACGAGGTCGGGCAAGTTTTAAAGAATGCTAAGGAGTTGGCAGAAAGGTCTGGTGTGAAAACAATAGGTTCGGAGCAACTTCAACAATTGCAACAACAGGATGATCGTACAACCTATATTTTTGATGTACGTTCAGAACAGGAGTATATACGAGCGCATTTACCGGATAGTCGCTGGATTGGTGGTGGACAACTCGTTCAGGAAACTGATCATTATGCGAGTGTGCGCAGTGCAAGAGTTGTACTAGTTGATGATCAACTCGTCCGTGCTTATATGACTGCATCTTGGTTGGCACAAATGAATTGGGATGTCTCAGTATTGGATGCGGATTTTCAGACAATATTTACACAGCAAGGAGGATGGAAACCAGTTGTTCCTCTATTGCATATAAAACATCGCATTACACCTGAACAATTGCAAACATGGTTAGATGCTCGCGAAAAAGTCACCATTCTGGATTTCACAAGCAGTGCAAACTATCAAAAAGGGCATATTCCTACTGCCCAGTGGTTATTAAAAGCAGATATTGAACGACTTTTTAATGAGAAAAAAATTCCAACAGATCATAAAATTGTTGTGACTTGTGGGACTAGTCTGTTAGCACAATATGCTGTATCTGCTATTCAAACCAAAACTTCAGAAAATGTTTATGTATTGGAAGGTGGTAATCAAGCATGGGTAAAAACTTTTGTTTTGGAAGCTGACAAACATGTGTACTTATCTTCCCGTACAGATCGTTATAAACGTCCTTATGAAGGAACAGATAATTCTGTGCAAGCTATGCAAGATTATTTAGATTGGGAATATGGATTGGTTGCTCAACTGAATACAGATGGCACACATGGTTTCTTTGTAGTTTAAGTGAAAATTTTTAGCTTAGATGCTGAAAAAAATATAACAGCTCTTTAAGGCCAAGAAGAGCTGTTATGATGGCTTAAAAAATTAACTAGAAATGGATGAGCATTTTTAGGGAATTTTCACTAGTACGGACCAAGTTGTATGAGAAAAAACTAATATTTTTCAACTTTGAAATTAAATGAAGCTTTAGCAGAAAATACTGTGTTTTTTAGTTTTTGAATGTATATGAGTGAAGCGAGTTAAAAGTATTATTAATCAAAATTTGTTCTTCGGCTTTTTCTAAAATTGTCTTTTTGAAACCAAATTACGAACTGTTGCCTGAAAAACAGTTATTCAACAATAAACTATTATTTTTATGCACAGATAGAGAAAGATGTTTATATAAGGCATTGAAAATATTTATAAAAATATTTGGCATATAAATTGAATTATAACAGTAATATTTTTTATCTCATCGTTTAGCAATAGACGTTATGGGGGTTATTGCAAAATGTCAGATTATTCTCAAAGTCTTATTTCACTGTTGGCTTATCATGCAACAGTACGTCCAGATGCAATTGCGTTAAGACATAAAAAGCTAGGTCTGTGGCAGAATTGGTCATGGAAAGACTTACTAGGACTTAGCGAAAGATACGCGTCTGCTCTTTATGAATATGGTTTTCAAAACAAACAAACTTTTCTTATCGTCAGTGCTCCTAATATTGAGGTAGTTGCTATCAGTCTGGCTATACAGGCTTTAGGTGGTGAAGTTCAATTGATCGATCAAAGTGTTGATACATTAGAAACAGAAGACTTCTTACAACACCTTGCGATTTTAAAGCCAGACTATATTCTCGTAGAACGGCTAGAGCAGCTTGTTTCAATTGAGACATTACGTTATCACCCAATTTATATTTTTTATATTGAACAAAGTAAATTAAGTACATTTGAATATGACTATGTTGTAGCTGTCGATACATTACTAAAAAATTCCAACGAGAAATATCGTATTGATTTTAAAACGAGTCAGGTTGAACCTGCACAAATTGCGTTTAGTTTTGAGCGGATTGAATCTAATCAACGACTGAGAGTGCAATATTCTCATCAAGAGTTGATTGAAGAAGCTAAACATTTAGTTCAAAACCACCACCTAGATCATCATGAGGAAGCATTTGTCACGCGTGCTTTTTCTAGTGTCGGGCACATTCGTTATCTATGGTCGTCATGGCTACTCGCTGGTTTTAACTTGAATATTCCTGAAACCTTAAATACTCGCGATCAGGATAGACAGATTATTTCGCCAACATTGATTTTAGGGACTAATGAAACCTATGCACGTGTTGAGCAGTTAATTTATAACCGCTTACCAAATGATACATGGCTTGCCAAACATTACCAGCACGCACTTCAAAAACAGAAAAATGAAGAAAAATTATCCTGGATTGATAAGTTCAGCTTTGTCTTATTTAAGCAGGTCATTTTAGAAGAATTAGGTTTTTCTCAACTCAAAGTAGCTTTAATCGTGGGGCAGCCTGTAACTATTGCAACGCGAAATTTTTATCAAAGCCTAGGAGTTGAGTTGCATGATTGGGGGGAGTACGCCGAATGGCAAAATACTCCCTTAGAAAATCATTCGCTCCAGTCTTTACCCATAACAACAATAAATTAGGAACGATATATGTCGGTATCATCTTTGATATTGCTGGAACTTAAGGCGATTGATTTATCTTTTGGCTCTTCACAAGTGTTAAAGCAGCTCAGTTTAGAGGTACGAGAAGGCGAGATTTATTCTTTGATTGGCCCCAATGGTGCCGGTAAAAGTTCAGTGATCAATATTATTAATGGTATTTACCAGCCGCAATCGGGTCAGATCATTTTTGCCGGTCAGGTTTTGCATAACTATAAGGCAAAACATGCACCTTATTTAGGAATTGCGCGGACCTTTCAAAATTTAGCACTCTTCAAGCAAATGTCGGTATTAGATAATGTCTTGACTGGGCGTGTATTAAAAAGTCGCCACTCATTGTTGGGTGCATTGTTGTCTTTACCGCCGACTCAAAAAAATGACGATTTACAACGTTTTAAAGCTGAAGAGATTCTAAAGCTTCTTAATTTGCAAGAGTATCGCGATCAACTGGTCAGTGCGTTGCCTTATGGTTTGCAAAAACGTGTTGAGTTGGCAAGAGCATTGGCAGCAGAACCAAAGTTTCTGCTTTTAGATGAGCCTATGGCTGGAATGAATCATGCTGAAAAACAAAATATTGCCAAGTTTATTCAGAAAGTAAATCGGCAGTTAGGTGTAACCATTTTCATGATTGAACATGATTTGGCTGTCGTGATGGATATTTCCGACCACATTGTGGTGCTGGACTATGGAAAAAAGATTGCAGAAGGCACACCACAACAAATTCAAGAACATCCCGAAGTGCTGAGCGCATATCTAGGGATTCAAACGCTTGAAGTGCATTGAGCATATATAAATAAATCAAAAAATAAGAGGTTGCTTTTTCTATGTCATTTTTTCTAGAAGTCTTGTTGGGTGGTACGTTGGCAGGTGTCATGTATTCATTGGTTGCCATTGGGTTTGTTTTGATTTATCGGGCATCGGGTGTGTTTAATTTTGCACAAGGTTCTTTGGTTTTATTTTCAGCCTTAACTTTTGTGAATTTAACTGAACGTGGCATTCCATTTGTGGTGGCTTTTATTGTCACGCTATTTGTCATTTTTGTGCTGGTTTTATTGATTGATGCATTGATCTTAAAGCATTTGATTAATCGTTCTGTCATTACATTGTTCATGGCGACATTGGGTTTGAGTTATGTCATTGAAGGATTGGCTCAAACTGTATGGGGAACACAGGTTCATGGTTTGGACTTGGGGATTTCCGATGCACCAATCAATTTCTTTGGCATCATGCTGAGCAAGTTTGACCTGTTTGCGACAGGCATTGCTGGAACATTGGTCATTGTTTTATCCCTTTTATTTAGTAAAACCCGCTTTGGCATTTCACTACGTGCAGTTGCTGATGATCCTTTAGCAGCACAATCTGTGGGTATCCGGTTAAATCATATCTGGATATTGGTTTGGACTGTGGCAGGGTTTGTTGCATTGGTCGCTGGGTTACTTTGGGGCGCACGTTTAGGTGTTCAATTTTCACTTTCATTGGTAGTGCTTAAGGCATTACCTGTGCTCATTATTGGTGGTTTTACGTCAATTGCAGGTGCAATTTTAGCGGGCTTGATTGTGGGGGCAACCGAGAAACTGGCAGAGATTTATTTAGGCGGCATTATTGGCTCCGGAATTGAAAACTGGTTTCCATATGTGTTGGCGATTCTCTTTTTATTGGTATACCCAACTGGTCTGTTTGGTCAAAAACAAGTGACGAGGGTATAAGCCATGTTTCTATTTAGCCAAACTAGACAATACGTACAGCAGTATCAAGATGAGAAGCGCATTTTTCGCCTTAAAGAGCATCGTATTCTATTTATTTTTGGACTGTTGATTGCTTTTCTGTTCGTTCCATTTGTCGGGCCAGATTATTTATTCAATGCCATTTTAGTCCCTTTTCTAGTATTGGCACTTGCTGGATTGGGGCTCAATATTTTGACGGGTTATACCGGACAACTTTCTTTAGGTGCTGCGGCTTTTATGGCAGTGGGCGCATTTGCAACATATAACTTAGAGCTGCGAATTCCTCAATTGCCATTACTGTTTAGCATTTTTCTTGGTGGCGTAATTGCTGCTTTAGCTGGAGTTGTGGTTGGTTTGCCAAGTCTTCGAATTAAAGGCTTTTATTTAATTGTTTCGACCTTGGCTGCACAGTTTTTTGTGCCGTGGTTATTCACGCAGTATGGCTGGTTTACCAACAATAATGTTTCGGGCGTGATTACTGCTCCACGTATGGAAATATTGGGTTATTCCATAAATAGCCCAGTTGGGCACTACTTATTAACCTTAAGTATTGTTGTGGTTTTAACTGTTTTGGCTCGCAATCTGATCAATAGTCAATATGGTCGTAATTTTCGAGCTGTACGAGATATGGAAACTGCGGCAATCACCATTGGTATTCCCGTAAGTCAAACCAAATTACTGGCGTTTGCGATTAGTTCATTTTATCTCGGTATTGCTGGAGCACTTTGGGCTTTTGCTTACCTTGGAACTATCGAAGCAGATGGACTAGATCTTAATCGATCATTTCAAATTTTATTCATCATCATTATTGGTGGTCTAGGCAGTCTAACAGGCAGTTTTTTTGGGGCGGCATTTATTGTGCTGTTGCCTATTTTATTGAGTGTTTTGGGGCAAGCTGTTTTTGGACAAGCTATCGATCAAGCACTGCTACAGAATCTACAAAAAATTATTTTTGGGGCTTTGATCATTTATTTCCTGATTAAAGAACCAGAGGGATTAAGCCGTTTACTACGTAATCTTTATCACAGATTAAGAAAATGGCCATTACGTTATTAATTGTTTTAACAATACTTTTGTCTGTTTATTTAGAGATTAATTTATGAAATTATTTAAATCCTTGTGGTTTTGGCTGGTGGTGGTTGCCATTGCTTTAGTCGCTATTGTATTTGTCACCAAAAAGGACAAACAAAATCCACCTGAGCAAAAACAACAAGCAGCAACTGAGCAACAGACACAATTGTCGGATAAAAATGCCCAGTATTTTCCTTTGCAGAGTTATCGGGTTGGCCCTTATGCCGCTGGTGGAACGGGCTTTTTCGGAGGCTTTATTGACTACCTGAAAGCGGTCAATGCCAAGGGCGGTGTAAATGGCGTAAAGCTGGTGTGGTCTGAGTGCGAAACGGAGTATGTCGTAGAAAAAGGGGTGGAATGCTATGAGCGTTTGAAGAATGGTTTAAATGGAGCACCTGCTGCGGCAACCAACCCTTTATCTGTCGGTATTGCTTATGCAACTTTGGAACGTTCAACGAAAGATAAATTACCCTTGATTACGATTAATCATGGGCGTACAGATTCTACGGATGGCCGTGTTTTCCCGTACGTGTTTCCATTGCAGCTCAATCCGTATAGTGAAGTATCTGCAATTATTAATTATTTAGGTCAGCAAAGCGGTGGACTGGAAAAACTGAAAGGTAAGAAAATCGTAGTTCTATATCACGGTTCTCCTTACGGGAAAGAAACGATTCCAGTCATTGAGATTTTATCGAAAAAATATGGCTTTGAAGTAACCAACATTGAAGTACCGCATCCGGGTAATGAGCAGCAATCTCAATGGTTAAACATCAGACGGATTCAACCGGATTGGGTCATTCTTCGTGGTTGGGGTGTGATGAATCCTGTTGCATTAAAAACTGCGCAGAAAGTGGGTTATCCAACGAATAAAATCATTGGGAATATCTGGTCAAATTCAGAAGAAGATGCTGCACCAGCGGGCGCTGCGGCAAATGGTTTTATCTCAATTACGACTCATCCATCAGGAACTAATTTCCCTGTATTGCAAGAAATTAAACAACTTGTTGTTGATAAAGGTCAGTCAGATCTTGCTGATAAAAATCGTTTCGGTACGGTTTACTATAACCTTGGGGTGGTAAATGGCATTTTGAATGTAGAAGCAGTGCGCGTGGCACAAAATAAATTTGGTAAACGTCCGCTTACTGGTGAAGAAGTCCGTTGGGGCTTTGAACATATTAACTTAACTGAAGCACGTCTCAAAGAACTCGGTGCATATGGTTTGGTACAGCCTTTAAAACTATCGTGTGAAGACCATGAAGGTGGTGGTGCGGTACGTTTCCAACAATGGGATGGTAAAGAGTGGAAAGTAATTAGCGATTGGGTACAAGCAGATCGTACCTTGTTACGTCCGATTATTGAACAATCTTCAGAAAAATATGCCAAAGAGCAAGGCATAAAAATTCGAGATTGTGCAACTGAAGAATAAGATCAGGAGATGACTGCATGTCTAAATCATTAAACAGTACCGAGCCTGAAAATAGTGAACCGTTGCTAAATGTCGATAATATTAAAGTCGTATATGAGCAGAGTATTCTGGCAGTTAAACGGGTGAGTTTAACTATACCTTCTGGTTCTATTGTTGCATTGCTTGGTGCCAATGGAGCAGGTAAGAGTACGACTTTAAAAGCAATATCACAGTTGATTTTTGCTGAAAATGGACAAATTCACCGTGGCAAAATTGAATATCAGGGTGAATCCATACTTGGAAAAAATCCAAGTGATATTGTCAAAAAAGGTTTGGTACAAGTCCTTGAAGGGCGTCATTGTTTTATACATTTGACTGTTGATGAAAATTTACGGACAGGCGGTTTTATTTCACATCATTCGGGTGCCAAACTCTCAACTGCATTAGAAAAAGTTTATCAATATTTTCCAAGACTTGCAGAAAAAAAACAGACATTGGCAGGTTATCTCTCTGGTGGTGAGCAGCAAATGCTTGCTATTGGTCGAGCATTAATGACAGAGCCAAAGTTGGTTTTATTAGATGAACCCTCAATGGGGTTGGCTCCTAAGATTAGTTATGAAATTTTTGAATTAATTAAGTCACTATCTGAACAGCAAGGCGTGAGTTTTTTAGTTGCCGAACAAAATATTCGTTTGGCACTTGCCTACACCAACTATGCTTATGTCATTGAAAGCGGTGAGATCAAAGTTTCTGGACAGACTCAAGTTCTATATGAAACTGGACAAATTCAAAAAGCATATTTAGGGGAGATTGCTTAGTTTTTAATAGCCAGCCATCAATCAAATGATCGATGGCTGATTTCATATCAATAGATAAAAAAATGATTTATTCGCCGCGTTTATTTACAACCAACTCACCTAAGTCAATAAGTCGAGAACGAATGACATTACGACTTAAACCTAACATTTGTGCAGTTTTGACCTGATTTTGGTGACAATAATGATAGGCGATTCGTAATAATTGCTCTTCAAATTGTGCATAAACCTGACCATCATTTTGCTGAAATAACTGATGAAAAACTTCTTTTAATTTGGGATTTATGACGGGTTCACTTACTTTTTTCTCTTGAAGTTTATTTTGATATAGTTGAGTTGGCGGTTGAATCAATGTGAGATCATGACTTTCAATAATGCCATTTTGGCAAATTAATAGCGCATGATGGATCATATTTTCTAGTTCACGAATATTACCAGGCCACCAATAATTGCTAATTTTTTCTTTTGCAGCATCGGAAAAATTGGCTTTTTCATAGCCAAGCTGAGCATGATATTTATCAATAAAGTGATAGGCGAGAGGTAAAATATCTCCTTTTCGTTCACGTAAAGGTTTGATGTTTAAGGTAACTACATTAAGGCGGTAATATAGGTCTTCACGAAACTGATCACTAATAATGGCTTGCTCTAAGTTTACATTTGTTGCTGCCAATACTCTTACATTGACTGGAATACTTTTGCGAGAACCCAAGCGAACCACTTCACGTTCTTGTAATAGTCTTAGAAGTTTGACCTGAATCCGTTTAGATAAATCCCCGATTTCATCAAGCAATAACGTTCCACCGTTTGCAGCCTCGAACCATCCGGCATTGCTCGATAATGCCCCTGTAAATGCACCTTTTTCATGGCCGAAGAGTTCGCTTTCGACAAGTGTCTCAGAAAAAGCACCACAGTTCACGGCAATAAAAGGTTTATTACGCCGTTTACTGTGGTTATGAATTTGTCTGGCAATGAGCTCTTTACCTGTACCTGTTTCCCCATGAATTAATACACTCGCTTCGCTGGGTGCAATCTGCTTGATATATTCAAGCAACTTTTTCGATTCTGGGTCGTTAAATACCTGTGCCGTAGCTTTATGCGAGTCACTGCGTTGGGTAATTTCAGGTAGCGTAACAATATTATGCCGCATCTAATATAGTTCTCTCATTATAGCAAATTGTTTGGAGGTCGGTTCATATCGCTTATTCCTGAGTATTCACTTGTTGATGATGTTATGAATAGAATGACGCTTTGGGATAAAGATCATTCAAAGCCCAAAGTCCTAAATCTTGCAGCTTATAATCCACTGGGTCATGTAAGGTTTGTGTTCGTACATTGCGCCAGAATCGGTCAAATCGTAAAGATGCCTGAGTTGCTCTGGCTCCTGTCACCTCAAAAATACGATTGGTAATGTCCAGACTTGTACGCGTTGCTGCCACTTTTGCTGTTGCTACGGCAATCGCAACTTCACCACGTTGTTGTTCTGTCAGGTTTTCAGCAATGTCCCATGCCTCTTGTAATTTGGTGATCGCATTTTTGTTTAACAGACGTAAGGCCTCTAGTTCTAACCAGAACTCGCCATAGTGTCGCAAGATGTAAGGATCTTGGTCAGCATGTTCCACGCCAGATAAAAACCATGCACGTGATTCAGTTTTTGTATAGCGTTTGGCTTCAAGCATTGCACCTTCGGAAACACCCAAAAACATATTCACAAAAACCAATTGTGCAATTAAAGGTCTTAGCGTTGAAAATGGCGTACTCAGTGGGCCTGGGTTAAGCAACATATCTTTTATTTCAACACGAACACGTTCGAAAATGGAACTACCACTGTCAGTTTGACGTTGTCCAATATTATCCCAGTCATGGTAAAGCGTAATTCCTGAGCGTGAAGTTGGTACGGCTGCAATTAATAGTTTACCAGTTGCTTCATCTACACCTGATGCAATAAGCATTTCCGAGTCGAGCGCACCTGAGCAAAAGCTTTTTTTACCAGAAAATTCATACCAATCATCCTGATTTTTTACGACTGTACGTTTGTCGAGAGGGTTTAATGCATTTCCCCAAAACCATGATTTTTCAGCCGTGAGTTTGTACCAGCTTTGCCATTGCTGTGCATTGCCAAATAGGCGAACCGTTGCTAAAAGCAAATGATGAAAACCAAAAACATGGGCAAGTGAACTATCAGCCTGAGCAAAAATTTTGACAACATTAAAGATGTCTTTCCACTGACCGGACAAGCCACCAAATTGCTCTGGAATGGATAAGGAGAGAAGACCACTTTGACGAATTAAATCGCGCTCATGTTTAGGAGTACCGCCAACTTTATCTCGTTCTATAGCAGTTTGCGCAAACTGCTGAGCCAGAGACTGTGCAACAGGAATAACATCAGAAAGACTACGAATACTGTGGCTCTGATTTAAAACGTTCATATTTGCCTTATCCTTTATTTATCTATTTTTTACATAATTTAAGATTTACTTTCATGATGCTGCGTAAGGATGAATAAGAAAATTGCTTGGCACTTCTCAATTGATTTATAAGGTGTCATGGCTAGATAAATCATAAGAGATTCAACCAGATTAAAGTCTCATAGCATACTGCTGGCAAGCACTAAGCCAATAAAATATTTATTACATTTCAATAGTCTGGTTTTTTTCTCATGTGGTAGGTTGTTTTAAATGCAAAATGTTGATGTGCTCTTGTAGAAGCAACACGATGCTTTGGTAATGTTGCCATATTTCACATGGGGTGTCCTAAATGAGCAAATAATTAAATTTAATATTATTTGCACTTAATATTATTGGTATTAGTTATTTAGAAAACTTAGATTAAGGTGCATTGTTTAGCTAATTTTCTGATTTAAGAAAATATATTTGTTCACATTTATCTCATCCACTTTAAATTTTGGAGATGATTATGGATATCGTCAAACATCCCGAATCTCGTCAACTCGTACGTACGGTTAAAGCTAGTGCATATGTATTTGAAGATCAAAATTCAAAGTGTTTAATGTCTTATATTGAACAAATTGCACCGAGTGAAGCGACCGTTTTGATTATTGGTGAAACAGGAACAGGTAAAGAACTGGTTGCCCGAAAAATTCATGCTTTATCCAATCGAAAAAACAAACCCTTTGTTGCTGTAAACTGTGGTGCTTTATCCGATACTTTGGCTGAAACAGAGTTGTTCGGTCATGAAAAAGGAGCATTTACTGGTGCTGTGAGCCAGCAGATTGGCTGGTTTGAAGCTGCGCATGGCGGAACCATTTTTTTAGATGAAATTGGTGATTTGTCACCGATCATTCAAGTGAAGCTGCTGCGAATTTTACAAGAAAATGAAGTAGTTCGGGTTGGTTCTCGGCAAACCAAAAAAATTGATGTCAGGGTGATTGCTGCAACGAACATTCGATTAGAAGAAGCCGTATATGCAGGCAATTTCAGAGAAGATTTATATTTCCGTTTAAAAGTTGCATCGCTCCATGTTTTACCACTTCGACTACGAACAGGTGATATTTTACCTCTAGCCGAGTACTTCATTAATGATTATTCGCAGAGTCTGAACAGGAAACAGCCTGTGCTGAGTGAAGAAGCTCAACAATTACTTGTGGATTATCATTGGCCTGGCAATATTCGTGAATTAGAAAATGCAATTCATCACGCACTGCTGATTTGTAAAAATGGTGTGATTCAAAGTTATGATTTCCAGCTTTCAGGTTTTAAGCATAAATTACTTACTTCGGAATATGATTTTTCGATTTATCGCAATTCAAATCAAACTTTAAAACAATTGCTGTTTAGTTGGTTTGAAGAAGGGATCGAAGACTTAAATGAGCAGTTAGAGGCAGAAATTACTGAAGCTGCCTATGAGTATTGTCATCATAATCAATTGCATACTGCAAAACTATTAGGAATAAGCCGAAATATTATTCGTGCAAGATTGATTAAACATGGTTTATTGTCTCCAAATATTCGAATATAGAGTACTTATTTTTATATCAACCCAAAATTACAATGTGATCTTGGGTTTTATTTTTGATTTAAAAGTAACGGTAATTCATTATCAAGGTCTCCCAATTTAAATTAATTTCTGTTGAAACTAAGAAGCTATGACTATATTCAATGGACAAAGACGAGGGGTAGCGTTAAGTTCAGCAAAAATATGGTGACTTATGGCTTGCTTTGTAGCATTACTGAGTTTGTAGTCCAAGACCGTCGTACGCTGAGTAGAGATCACCGATTGAATTCCATATGGTTGGGATGTGGGCGAGTAAGCACATCAACATGCCGCTACGGACTTATTCTTCTTAGCTAAGAAAGATCTAATATTGCTGTCTGTTTAATTTCAAAATAAGACATAAATCATTTAATATTGTAACTTTAGTTTTTAAGCACATCTTTAATTAGATCTAATAAAATTGATAAGGGGTAAATAATGTCAGAAGCTGACAATAAACAAAAAACTAATTCTGAATATTCATTACAAGTTGATTGTGCTTCAGCTTTGAGTTTCATTTTACAACAAAATTCAGTGCCCCTAATTCGACAAGTTCTAATTTCTTCAACTGAAACAATTTCGGGTTCTCGTATTGTTATTCGTTCTAATCCTGAGTATTTCAAAGAACATACCATTCATATGGCGAGCCTAGAAGGCAGTCAAGTCTTAGCTCTCGATAAACCAAAATTAGCTTTTGATATTCAAATGTTGCAAGAGCTACCTGAAAATATGAAAGGGAGTATTGAAGTACTCTGGTTGAATGAAAAAGAAGAAGTGCTGGCAGAACAACAGTTAGAAATAGATGTATTAACTATTGATACATGGGGCGGAGAACGTCAGCCAATTGAGTTATTGGCGAGTTTTTCACAACCTAATTCTTCTGCGCTCAGTCCAATTTTAGTTAAAGCAAGTGAGATTTTAAAAACAAAACAACTCGGTTCATTAAGTGGATACCTAGACCGTGATCGCGACTCTGTTTTATCTCAATTAAATGCGCTATGGGATTCTTTATTATCACAAGATATTCATTACATTGTTAGTCCAGCAAGTTTTGTAAAATCGGGACAACGAGTACGTTTAGCAAAGCAGATTTTTGAAGAAAAACTGGCATGTTGTTTAGATACAACAATATTGTTAAGTGGCTTGGCTGAACAAATTGGTCTTGATACCTTAATCATTATTGAAGAATCACATGCTTATCTTGGAGTTTGGTTAAATGAAACCCCAAATGTTGATTTAATTATTGATGATATTCAGGCATTAAGAAAACGTTATGATTTAGGTGAGGTCGTTTTTATAGAAACGACTCTACTTACACAACAAGCAAAATTCGCTTCCGCGCTTGAAACGGCAAAACAATATATTAAGGATGAATCTCGTCAGAATAAATTTTATATTGCAATTGATGTTCGTCAGTCTCGATTGCGTGGTATTAAACCGATTTCTGCATATCAAGAAAAGAAAAATCATCTAGATGAAACAGAAATTGAATGGGCATCTGCTTCTATTCCTAATTACGATATTGACCTCCCTGTTGAAAGCAAAGCCACACGGGTTGATCGATGGTTACGCCGCTTGTTAGATTTAAGTCTTCGTAATAAGCTCTTAAATTTTAAAGATAATCGTTACAGTATTCCTTTACAGTGTTCTGAGTTAACACTTAGCAAACTTGAAGATGCATTGGCAAATCAGGAAGGTTTCTTATTTAAGAGTATTGATAGTATTTCGCTAAAAGATGTTCAGCGTGACAATGAAAGCCAACATATTGATCAGTACGTTGATGAAAACCTTTCAAGAAAATTATTATTTAGCCCGTTAGATACACCATTATTAGAAAAGCGCTTGATTGAAGTTTATCGTGCTTCACGTACTGCTTTAGAGGAAGGTGGGGCTAATACATTATTTCTTGCGGTCGGTTTTCTTGAGTGGAAAGAGTCAGAACGATCGAAACGTACATTTAAGGCACCATTACTACTTATTCCTGTACAGATTACGCGTGAGACCGCTAAAACAGGCTATCGTTTATTTATGTATGATGATGAGCCACGTTTTAACTCTACTTTACTACAATTATTAAGACAGGATTTTGAACTTGATATTGCGGGCTTAAATCCTTTACCAACAGATGATTCTGGCATAGATGTTAATCAGGTTTTACACATTGTACGAAAAGCGATTGTCAATATACCGGGATGGGAAGTAAAAGCTGAGGCTGCAATTGGTCAGTTCTCATTCTCTAAATACTTAATGTGGCTTGATTTGTCTTCACGAATGGATCAACTAAAAAATCAATCTGTGGTAAATCATCTGATTGAATCGCCACGGGAGCCTTTTATTAAACAAGATGAGTTTCCGCAACCTGCTCAATTAGATCAACAATATAAGCCACAGCAATTATTTACACCTTTATCGTCTGACTCTTCGCAGCTAGCCGCAGTCATGTCCGCAGCATTAGGGCGCACCTTTGTATTGTCAGGTCCTCCAGGTACAGGTAAGTCACAGACCATTACCAATATGATCTCTCAATGTTTGGCAGATGGTAAATCGGTGTTATTTGTTTCTGAAAAAATGGCTGCTTTAGAAGTCGTTTATCGCCGTCTGACACAAATTGGCTTAAGTGAATTGTGCTTGCAGTTACATTCATCAAAATCTCAAAAAATGGAGGTACTTGATCAACTGAGAGAAAGAGCGCAGAAAAATAATGATCCTTACTTTTTAAGTGCTCAACCTAAAACAACAGAATGGCAGAAACTTTCAGACAGATTAATTCAAACACGAGATGAGCTGAATCAACATGTAAAAAATCTCCATACATCACATCCTATTGGCTGGAGTTTGTATGCTGCAATGAGTGATGAACTTCGTTATCGGGATACTCCGCATTTACGTTTTCCTGATATCAATATTACGACGTTGACAGCAGAAAAACGTGAGCTAATGAGTGAGACAGTGACACAAGCAGTAAGTTTACGTCAGCTCGTCAACGAAAATGCGAAAGATGTATTGAATGGTTTTGCTGAGGATCTTGCTGAGCCAATTTGGAGCCTAGCATGGCAAGAACAATATCAGATATTACAAGATCAACTTGTAGATCAGATACAGCGGTTGCAAAATTCAGTTTCTACTTGGCAAGAAGTTTTTGGTTTTAGTGAAAAGCAAAATCTAAGTCTGGTTAAACATGATGTTTCTATTTTTAAGGCATTATCCGATCTTGTTCAACAAATCGATTTAGAACTATTAAGTGTTATTAAAGATTTAGATTTAAGTACTATTACGCAAGCGAAGCAGTTAGTCCAAGATTTAAAACAGCAGCGTTCTTCATTAGTGGGGCAATATCAGTCTCAAATTTATCAAGCAGATTTAAATCAAATTGCTTTTAAATGGCGTGAAGCTGAATCAAAAATTTTCCCATTCTCATGGTTTGCCAAGTTCCAACTAAGAAACTTAGTTAAAACCTATCAAAGCTCAACTCAACGTCCTACTGCTTTGGCGGTTGCTCATGACTTACCAATTTTACAACATATTCAAAGTCAACAAAGACAATTCACTGAATATGAAAATCAGTTAGCGAATAAACTTGGTCCTTACTGGCAGGGTGAAGACAGCGCGTGGCAAAGTTTTGAAACTATTCACAATCAGTGGCAAGAGATTAAGCAGATAGTTGCATCGACAATTACAGATCAAGCAACTTTATTAAAAGCCGTGGAGTTTAGTAAAAATAATAGTTTGGATGAAATAAAACAAAACATGGTTCAGGTGGAAAATACATTCGGTCAATTGTTGAATGATCATGCACTGAAAGGCGATATCCAACTCACTCCATATCTAGATATTAATTTTAGTGAAATTCTTGAAAGACAAAAGCAATTACAGCAACACAGTTCATCTTGGAGACATTGGTTAAATTGGCAAGCTATAAAGAGCCAGTTGATTAAACAAGGATTAAAACCCTTCGCCTTTGAACTTTTAAATACCCGATTGGAACTGGATGCTGCTTTAAAAAGTTTGAATATTAATTTAGCAAGACACTGGATTACTCATCAATTTAGTCAACATCCAGAATTAAATCAGTTCAATAGCCAGCAACATGAACAGAAAATCCAGACTTTTGCACAGCAGGATAGAGAACACCAGCTTGCTGCGAGCCATGAGATTATTCATCGTTGGAATGCTATTTTTAATGAACAAGATAAATATAAGGCACAGTGGACTGTTCTAAATAAAGAATTAGGTAAGAAACGTCGTCATATTCCTGTACGTGAATTAATGCGCCAGATTCCTGACGTATTAGTAGGTCTAAAGCCATGTCTATTAATGAGTCCTTTATCTGTGGCTCAATATCTGGATACTGAAGCAAAATTTGATGTAGTGATTTTCGATGAAGCATCACAGATTCCAGTATGGGATGCGATTGGTGCATTAGCGAGAGGTAAGCAGTCAATTGTGGTGGGGGATAATAAACAAATGCCACCAACAAGCTTCTTTGGTAAGGGAGATTCTGAAGAAGAAGTCGATGAGGAAGTTACTGAAGACTTAGAAAGTATTTTGGATGAATGCCTTGCTGCTCAGTTACCTGAGTTGGCTTTGAACTGGCATTACCGCAGTCGTTATGAAAGTCTCATTCAGTTTAGTAATCAGAAATACTACAAAGGTGGTTTATTTACTTTCCCTGCACCTGTTGCTAAAGATACCGCTGTAAAACTTCATATGGTTGAGGGTGTCTACGACAAAGGGGATACGCGTACCAATACGAATGAAGCTAAAGCAATTGTTGAATTTATTATTCAGCATTTACAGTCACAGTTAGGACAAGAGAACCCTTTGACCTTAGGTGTTGTGACTTTCAATATGACGCAGCAAAAGTTGATTGAAGATTTGTTGGATAATGAGCTAGCAACTCATCCCGAGTTAGAGACACTCAGTAAATCAGGCATTGAACCTTTATTCGTTAAGAATTTAGAAAATGTGCAAGGAGATGAACGTGATATTATCGTTTTCTCCATTACCTATGCAAAAGATCAGGATGGTCGCTTATCAATGAATTTTGGTGCGCTTAACCGTCAAGGTGGTCAGCGCCGTCTAAATGTAGCAATTACTCGTGCTCGTCAAGGATTACATGTTTTCTCTGCCTTGAGTCCAGAAGAAATTAATTTGGCACGTATGAATAATGAGGGTGTAAGAGATTTAAAAGACTTCCTGATTTTTGCTCGTAGTGGTCAGTTGCATTTAAATTATACGGATCAAGGTAAACAGCAAACTAAAAAAGAATTTGTACAGTACCTACAAACTCAGCTACAAGAACAAGGCTGGAGTGTGGATCTTGGAATAGGTCAGGGTGATAGCTGTGTAGATTTAGCTATTAAGGATGATTTGAATTCGGGTAGTTATATTGCTGGTATTATAGTAGATGGTGAAAACTATGCTAAAGCAGCTACAGCACGAGATCGAGATCAACTTAGACCAACGGTTTTAAATGGATTAGGCTGGGAAGTCTTATCTGTTTGGACGGTGGATTGGTGGTTAGATCCAGAACAAAACTTAACTAAATTTGTAAAAGTATTAGAAGAGATAAAAGCCAATCAAAATGTTGCTTAAATTATATAGAAACAGGTAAGGAGGCTTATTTGTTTCTGTATTTTTGAAAAAATTTATATCTGACTGAGAGGAAGCCGGTTGTGAGATTTGAATTGCTCTAGGCTAATTTTGAATCTATCTCATTAGTGTAATTCTATAACATTGAGGTGTGTCTTATTGTTTTAAAGGCAATAATAGTACATATAATTTGAATTATCCCACCAATTAAGATTGCTAGCTGTAAACCATTTGTACCACCATTCATTATGGTAAATATAGTTCCAAGAATAGCAACACCGATCGTCGCACCAAACATACGGGCAGCATTAATAAGCGCACTTGCAGTTCCAGATCGCGCTGCGATAGTTGAGCTAATCGCAATATTCATCAAGGGGCCAGTGGCACATCCCATACCTAGACCAGTCAAAATTAAACCCATTTCAGTGAAAATAATTGATTGAAAATTAGCACTTGCAGAAATTAAAAATAATCCTGAGCTAATAATTGCACTTCCTCCGATAGCCATTGTTCGTAGGCCATAGTGATGCGAAAGTGTACTAGAAAATGGAGAGACGATAGCAAATACGAGTGCCATAGGGATCAGGGCAACTCCTGCCATGGCAGTACTAAACTGACCGGTAGTTAGCCATGTTAGTGGTAATATGAACAGTACACCATACATGCCAAAAGTCATACCAGCTGTTGCGATCATTGCACCACGGAATGAGGATGAACTGAATATATCCAATGGTATTAGTGCTGCTGAGCCTTTCTTTGCTTCTACACGAATAAAAAGAAATAGCGTAATTAAGGCCAAAGCGAATGCGAAAATAGCTGTTTTCGGCGCTATATGAAACTGGATGGCAGCAAAAGCTAAGGACCCAAGTGAAACTGCACCTAAAATCTGAGCAAGTCCATCAACCTGTCGTCCTTGTGGATCAGATGATTCCTTTATAGAGATAGGGGAAAAAGCTAGAGCGGCTATACTGATAGGAATTACGATAATAAAAATACTTCGCCAACTGAAGTGGCTGATGAGTAATCCTCCAAGAGTTGGTCCTATTACAAAAGCTAGGCCATTACAGGCTGCCCAAATGCCAAGGATACGTCCACGTTCAGTAGCTTCAAGCCAAGTGACTCGAATAATTGCTAATGATGCAGGTATGAATAAAGCTGCTCCAAGTCCTGCTAATGATCGGCCAATTATTAGAATAAAAGCAGAAGGAGCCGCTGCACAAATTAAGGAAGCTATTGTAAAAATAGCTGCTCCTATCATGAATATAAAGCGACGACCATAGAGATCAGCAAGTAAGCCTCCTGTTAACAAAAAAATAGCATAGACCAAATTATAGCTATCTATAATCCACTGTAATGTGCTAACTCCAATGTTTAGATCACTCGCAATAGAATGTGTTGCAAGATTGATAATAGCTGTATCGATTTGAGCAACAAGAACAGCGAGACAAAGAGTTATTAATGCGAGTCTATGATGCTGAGTAGTTTTATTAGTTTCATTTAATTTTTTTGTATCGTTTAGATTATTTGGTGATTTCATTCTCATATCTGCAAATTTAAAACTTAATATTCACGAGTATATGGCTGGATTTGGGAAGATGCTTCGAGCAATATCGAAACATTGTCTATAACGAACTGGCTATGATTCTATCTTTGACAAGGAGATTGCAGTGCCAGCCTACTCGAATGTTATATCAACAGCTTTTTTAATTGCAGATCAAACACGTATGGCTATGCTTGTTGCCTTATTAGACGGGCGTTCATTACCAGCTGGTGAACTTGCTCGCATATCTGGAGTGACAGCTCAGACTGCTAGTTCCCACCTTACTAAATTATTGGAGGGTGGTTTAATATCCGTCGAAATGGAAGGTCGTCATCGTTATTATCGGCTCGCGGGTAGTCATATAGCACAAATTCTCGAATATCTTGCAGTTGTTTCCCCTGAAGTTTCAGGCAGAACAAAAGTATTGAGTCAAAAGGATCGCCAATTACGGTTTTGTCGCCGTTGTTATGATCATCTAGCAGGACAAGTGGGGGTAGCGATAACCACAGCTTTGGAGAATCATGATTATATTCGAGTAGTTGAAGATAAGCAGTTTATTGTTACATCATCAGGAATAGAATGGTTTTCCTCTATTGGTCTAAATGTCAGTTTAATTAAATCAAGTCGTAGAGGGCTTGCTCGACAATGTCTGGATTGGACAGAACGTGTTCATCATCTAGGTGGGCCATTGGGGGTACACCTCATGAATCATTTGTCAGTAATTGGTTGGTTACGTTATTCAAAATCGTCCCGTGCAGTACAAATTACTCAGAGAGGAATAGTTGAGTTGAACAAGCAACTCGGTGTAGATATAACATCTATTGATATTATTAATTAATTTATGTTCCTCAATATATTCTTAAACGAATCTAGTCAAGGGGTTAAAAGATTACTAAAATTATAGTTGTATACTATTTAAGGATGACAATTAGAAATGAAAGAGTAGTAAAGCAATTTTAGGATCAGCACTATTAAGCTTTCATTTAATCCAATGTTAAAGTAATTAATTCTTCTCGGTTGAGTTTATGTTTAGAGTTTCAACTAATTAAATACTTTAGGAGTAATTATTAATCTATTTAAGCAATATCTTAAATATAATTATTTCGAATTTACTATTTTCGATACATAGAAAGATTCGCCATTATAAAATAATTCCGATTGCCAAATTACCTTTTTATGAAAAGTGCAAGGCTAATAGATTTTCAATTCGGTAACTTCTACTATTAAATTATCCCTTCTCAAACGTTAAGATATGTCCGCCTTGTTTCTGGTCTTTAAACAAAAAGGATAATCTCTGATATTAATATCATTCAAAAACTCTGGTAACGGATATGATTGAAAAAATAATATATTGCTTATAAGTAAAAATATTTAAGTACAACTAATCTAATAGATATAACTATTAGATTAGTAAAATATCCTACTAAATAATAGTATATCCACCATCAATTGTAATACATGAGCCATTCATAAAACGAGCTTCATCGGAAGCTAGAAAAATAGCTAACTCGGCAACTTCAGACGCTTCACCAAAACGGTTCAATGGAATTTTATCAGTAGGACGGGTTTCTAGCATTTTGACCGTCATTGGCGTACGAATAGTGCCTGGGCAAATAGCATTAATTTTGATGCCATGTTTGGCATACACTGCTGCCAGATGTTTTGTATAACCAATTACAGCATGTTTTGAGGCTGTATAAGAAGCGCCTCCCATTTGAGCAACTAGGCCCGCAATAGATGCAATATTGATAATTGCACCAGAACCCTGTTCAATCATTTTTGGTAGAACCAAATTACTTAAATTGAATACGGCTTTTACATTTATGGCGAACATAGTGTCCCAAAGTTCTTCGGTCGTATCTAAGCTATTGGTATATTTGTCGAAAATACCTGCATTGTTAAGTAGTACATCAATTCGTCCAAACTTCTCTAATGTGAATTCAACTAACTGCTTGAGCTGATCAAATTGAGTGACATCAACTTGAAATGCAAAGGCTTCTCCACCTGCGTTGATGATCTTCTCGGCAACTTGGTTAGCCAGTTCTAAATTCAGGTCAGCAATCATTAATTTTGCTCCTTGTTGTGCAAAAGCAATTGCTTCTGACTCTCCCATACCGGAAGCTGCACCTGTGATAATACAGACTTTATTTTGTAGTCTAGACATAATACATTTCCTAAATCCTAAGTTTTGATCTAAGCTCTCTTTGTGAAATAGATGCTTAAATATTGAAGTTCTCCTGTAAGACTTAAAATACGTATTTAGCTAAACTAGCTCTAGATACAATCTGGGAATGAAGACGATATTCAGACATACTGAGCGAATATCGGACAGGGAATTTTGAAAAGGGAAAATGATGAGGGATCAGATTATTCAACATCCGCTCTCTGAAGAGACGATCAAATACGATGACTATATTGCAGGTTTAGCAAAGGGCCTAAATATTCTTGAGGCGTTTGGGACTGATCGACAGCGTTTAAATGTTACTCAGGTCGCAGAACGAACTAATATTACTCGTACAGCAGCACGTAGATATCTAAAGACACTCAAGTTTTTAGGCTATCTTGAAACTGATGAATATTATTACTGGTTAACACATAAGGTACTTAAGTTTTCAGGGGCTTTTTTAAGTACAGCACATTTGCCAAAAATATCGCAGTCGGTGTTAAATCATTTATCTGAAAAAACGACATTAGTTTTCTCAGTGGTGGTTCAAGATAATTATGAGGTTGTTCCGATTGCTAGAAGTGTCCCGCAAAATGATCATTTCCGAGTAAGTCCTTTTGGTATTCATCTAGGTAACCGAATTCCTGCTCATGCTTCATCTACGGGTAAAGTTTTATTAGCGCATAAATCCTTAGAAGAGCAGAAAAACTGGATTAAGTTATATGGACTTAAACGATTTACTGCATATACATACACAGAAAAAGCCAGTTTTCTAGCTGCATTACAGACCATTAAGGACAATGGTTATTGTATTTCCGCTGAAGAATATGAACTAGGCGTAACAGCAATTGCGATACCGATTATTAATCAGACTGGTGATATTATTGCAGGACTAAATGCTGTTGCTCCGATTTCTAAAGTAAATGATATCTATCTGATTAATACGGTTTTGCCATTACTAAGAGAGGCGGCCAAAGAAATTCGAGACATGATTTAGTTTATTGTTCTGTGGTTTCAAAAAAACGTCCTTATTGGGCGTTTTTTTATATTTAAAATAATTTTATCAATATTTTAAGACTATTTATTTTGTTTTATATAACCGTTGGAAGAGATGATTTTATAAACAGTGAACGATATAAGATGTGTTTGCGCGATCATCGTTCAATTTAAAAGAAAGTGGTCTAGTCGGAACTGTGATAGCCCCGTAGTTTAATAAAAAGAAAAGCGTTCGATACAACACTATCAGGATGGTGTAGCCAGCTATTTCAGGCAAGTGAACGCATGGATCTGTCGCAAGGAGTGACAACAATGAATACCAAATTACCTCAACAGCTTGAATGCGATTTGGTTGTGGTGGGTGCAGGGGCAGGCGGTTTGTCGACTGCGATTACTGCTAAGAAAAAAGGCTTAAATGTTATTGTCCTTGAAAAAGATGATGTGTTCGGAGGTACAACAGCTTTTTCTGGTGGAGTACTATGGGTTCCAGGAAACCATCATGCAAAACAAAATGGTATACAAGATAGTCGTGAAGCAGCGTTGACCTATTTAAAGCATGAAACCAAAGAGTTTTTTAATGCTGAGGCTGTAAACGTATTTCTGGATTATGCACCTGAAATGCTAAATTTTTTCGAACAATACACCTCAGTTAAATTTATCCCGACACTTTATCCAGACTATCATCCAGATGCTCCTGGTGGGGTTGATATTGGTCGCTCTGTACTAGCTGCACCTTATGATATTCGTGGTTTGGGCGAGAATATGAAACGTCTACGTCCGCCTCTTAAAACGATTACCTTTATTGGCATGATGTTTAATTCATCTAATGCGGATTTAAAGCACTTTTTTAATGCTACTAAATCGTTTACTTCATTTATCTATGTGGCAAAGCGATTAGCTATTCATTTAAAAGAACTGGCTATCTATGGTCGTGGTACTAATGTCACAAGTGGTAATGCTTTGGCTGCACGTTTGGCTAAATCTGCATTTGATTTAGATATTCCAATCTATACAGAAGCTGAAGTTAAGCAGTTAAATTTTGAAAATGGCAAAGTTGTTGGCGTACAAGTTAAACAACAAGATCAGCACTGCCAGATTAAATCTAAAAATGGAGTCGTGCTGGCATGTGGCGGTTTTTCACATGATATTGAACGACTCAAACAAGTTTACGCGCACCTGAAACGTGGAGGTGAACACATCTCTCCTGTACCAAAGACTAATACAGGAGATGGATGTCGCCTTGCTGAATCGGTTGGCGGTGTGGTGGATATTCACTATGCGGACTCTGCTGCATGGATGCCTGTGTCAAAAGTCCCTTATACAGATAGCTATGGCGTGTTCCCACATTTATTAGACCGTTATAAGCCTGGAATTATTGGTGTACTTAAAAATGGTAAGCGTTTCACCAATGAATCAAACTCTTATCATGACGTTGGTGCAGATTTATTTAGGGCTTGTGAGGAGCTTGATGAAACTGCTATGTGGTTGATTTGTGATCATAAAACGATTAGCAAATATGGTTTGGGTTATGCCAAACCAGCCCCAATGCCACTTTCATCTTTAATTAAAAAAGGATATCTCTTTAAAGGTAATAGTTTAAAAGAGCTGGCACAGCAGGCAGGAATTAATGCTGAGCAGTTAGTTAAGACGGTACAGCGTTATAACGAGGGTGCTGTGAAGGGCCAAGACCCAGAATTTCATCGTGGTTCTACTTCGTTTAACCGATATTTGGCCGATCCAGATCACAAACCAAATCCATGTGTAGCACCAATAGAGCAAGGCCCATTTTATGCTGTAAAAGTTTTTATGGGTGATTTAGGAACATTTGATGGTATTAGAACTGCCGTTACTGGTGAGGTATTAAATCAGTTTCATCAACCCATTCAAGGTTTATACGCAGTAGGTAATGACCGTGCGAGTATTATGGGAGGAAACTATCCAGGTGCAGGAATTACTTTAGGGCCAATCATGACTTTTGGTTATATCACAGGATCACATATTGCTGATTTAGCTAAAGGAGGGAATGGTTTTATATCATCTAAAAATTCTAAATCTGCCAATTCTCAATCCGTTAAGGAGACTTTTCATGTTTCATAAACCGATTGTTGATCACCGTATTTATAATATTACACCAAGATGTATGCCTAGATTTCTTGAGGTATTCGATCAGCTGGCGATGCCTATTTTGAAAAAGCACTTGGGTGAGCCGCTTGGTTTTTATATTAGTAATATCGGTACGTTAAATCAGGTTGTACATTTGTGGGGTTATGACAGCCTGGATGACTATGAAAAGCGTAGTTTTGCTCGAGATACAGATCCTGACTTCCAAATTTATTTGAAAGCATCTGAAGGTTTAGTGACGTCACAGGTGAATCAAATTTTAAGGCCAGTGAGCTTAGCTTCATTAACTAAGCCTTAAACAGCAGTTTATTTAAAAATTCCCTTAAGGAACGGTGTTTTGAGAAAAACACCGAGGGAAACTTCGTGCTTTTAAAAGGAGAAACTCATGAGCACAAGTCAAATACAAAGGAAAGATGTAAAAAGCATATTAAATGAAAATAAGATGGGTAGACTACAAAAGCTCATTCTATTTTTTTGCTTTGCTATTATTGCTCTAGATGGTCTGGATGTCGTAGTCATGGGATTGATTGCTCCTCAGATTATTCAGGAGTGGGGTATTAGTGCACAAGAGTTAGCACCAGTTTTAAGTGCAGCATTGATTGGATTAGCAATAGGTGCATTAGTTTCTGGACCTTTATCAGATAAATTTGGCCGAAAACCAGTGCTAATTTTAAGCGTACTTGGCTTTGGTATTTTTACTTTGCTGACAGCATTTTCAACTGATATCACACATCTCTTAATTTATCGCTTTCTTACAGGATTAGGTGCCGGTGCTGCTGCTCCCAATGCAGCGACTTTAGTTTCAGAATATGCAGCAGATCATCGCCGTTCATTTTCAGTTACTGTTGCCTACTGTGGTTTTTCTCTGGGCGCTGCAGCAGGTGGTTTTTTAGCAGCATGGCTTATTCCGGAGTTTGGCTGGCGTAGTATGTTGATATTAGGCGGCGTACTGCCTTTGATTTTGGTACCATTTTTATATTGGAAAATGCCTGAATCAATTACCTATCTAGTCAAACAATCGTACTCACAAGATAAAATCAAAGCGATTTTAAAACGCTTATTTCCACAATCTTCTTTTTTAAATCAAGAAATTTATCTGAATGAAGTAAAAACCGAGAAATCTGGTCTAGGTCTAATTTTATCTAGTAAATATCGCTATGGCACGATTATGCTCTGGATCAGTTATTTCATGGCATTATTTTTAATCTACCTATGCAGTAGCTGGTTACCAACCTTAATTAAGTCGAATCAATTTACGATTTCTCAAGCTGCCATTGTGACTTCGTTCTTTCAAATTGGTGGTCCTGTTGGAAGTATCACTCTTGGTTGGTGTATGGATCATTATCGTCCGCGTTTGGTTCTTTTTATTGCCATGTTAATTGGTGCACTTGCAACCTTTGGGTTAGGGCATTTTGGTCATGATATGGTGCTTATGTGTGTTTTTGCATGGATTCTTGGTTTTACCTTTAATGGTGGGGCCGTTGGTTTGAGTGCTTTAGCGACTGGATATTATCCGACTTCTGCTCGTGCAACCGGAGCAAGCTGGATGAATGGTATTGGGCGCTTTGGTGCAATATTAAGTGCGTTTGCTGGAGCTGCGATGATCAGTTCAGGTATGCCATTTTCTATGATGTTCTCATTGTTAATGATTCCTGCTGTACTTTCTGGTTTTGCTGTTTTAATTCAGGGTATTAAAACGAAACAGTCTGTTGTGCAAACTAAAACACAGTTGAGTTAAATCAGTAATAAAGCAAGTTGATTAACAATTTTAAAATCTATATTTGCTTGTTAAATATTCTCTATGGCTTTGAATTAGCTTGATCAGCATGCTGGTCAGGTAAGGATAAATACACATTAAAAAATGTATAGCAGTTGATTCAGCTGAAATAATTCAAGGCTTTATGTTCATGATAAACAATGTGCTAAGGAACAGCATTAATGAAATTTTCTATGACTTCGCTTGCGATGATTTCAACTTTTACATTAGCAAGTAGTGCGGTATTCGCTTTCGATCCTTTGGCTCAGGATCAAAAATGGATATTGGGTGATTGGAACGGAAAACGGACTCAACTCGAACAGCAAGGTTATCAATTTACCACCGCTTTTCAAAATGAAAGTGCTGTTAATTTGAGTGGGGGATATGACGATTCATCACGACTATTTAATGCAAACCAATGGACATTTGGTACACGTCTAGATTTAGAAAAAATCGCAGGTTGGAAAGATACTCAAGCACAGTTGAGCATAACGAAACGAGATGGACAACCGCTTTCTACTGATCGGATTAGTGATCCTAGAGCGCCGCAATTTAGTAGTGCTCAAGAGATTTATGGTCGTGGACAATGGTGGCGCTTAACCAGTGCATGGGTTAAAAAAGGATTTTTGAATAATGATCTACAAATTAAGGTAGGTCGTATGGGGCTTTCAGATGATTTTAATGCATCGCATTGTGAGTTTCAGAACTTAATGTTATGCGGAGGTCAGTTAGGTAAAACGGTAGGAGATATTTGGTTCAATAGTCCTGTAAGCCAATGGGGAATTAACGCCAAATATCAAGTTTTACCTTCACTCTGGTTTGGAACAGGGATTTATGAGGTCAATCCTGAAAATGCCTTAGAGCAACATGGTTTTAATTTGGATATGGATCAACGTAAAGGTATTTTAATTCCTGCGGAACTATCGTGGAAACCCAATCTAGCATTTTTCGATGGCTTAAGTGGTGAATATAAAGTCGGTGCATTTTTGTCAACGGCAGATGCACGTAATGTTAGTACAGATGAAAATGGTAATATTGAGCCAAATGCAGCAGATCGAAAATGGCAAAACAATAAGCATAGTGTCTGGTTAAATGCACAACAACAGGTTTTTGCGCCTGCGGACGACTCTAAGCGCGGTTTATTTATTTCAGCAAACTTTACTTTTAATGATAAATCTACAACTGTTGTTGAAAGCACACAGCAACTAGCGCTTTGGTATAAGGGCATATTCGAGCATCGACCAAATGATACCATCGGTTTGGGTCTGGCACGTTTTGATGTGAATGATCGTGTCCAAGAACGCCAAAATGCATCTAATCAATTACTGGGATTAACCGAAGCTGACTATGCGAATCCGAAATATACACCGATTCAGCATGACGAATTGAATATTGAATTGAACTATAACTTTCAATGGTCACCTAGTATTGCTTTACGACCAAATATTCAATATGTGCATCAACCTGGTGGTGTAAAACAAGTGGATGATGCTTGGGTAGCAGGTATGACCATGAAGCTTAATTTTTAAATATGTATGAGTAAAAAGGCAAACAAAGGTTTGCCTTTTTATTTTCCAAACAAGATTTTTAGATTTTCTTGAAAAAGCGTTTCAAGTGATAAAATTTCATTGGGATTCAGGATGCCATTGTGAATCATACCCATCCACATAGGGCTCACAATAAGCAATGCAAATTGCTGTGGGGAAATCGTGGCTGATAATTCTTCACGTTGAATCGCTAAACTGGTTAATTGCTCAAGCTCATACTGAATAGGTAAAAAAATCTTATTCACGTAAGTTTGACGAATATGCGGAAAATTATTTCCTTCACGTAAAATTAAGAGTGCCATATCCGCACGACCAGTCGTTTCAAGCGTTAAAACACTGGGAATAATCTT
Source organism: Acinetobacter sp. XS-4 (assembly GCF_023920705.1). NCBI lineage: Bacteria > Pseudomonadati > Pseudomonadota > Gammaproteobacteria > Moraxellales > Moraxellaceae > Acinetobacter > Acinetobacter sp. XS-4. Next base: position 1,773,644 of record NZ_CP094657.1, read on the forward strand.
TTTACAAATGAACTCGTAAACGGTTTCATTTTGAGTGATTTCAGAGGCGCGAATAGGGCGAAATGAATCGTTGATGAGAGCATCAATTACTGCTTCAAATAACTGATCTTTAGTTTCAAAATAAGAATAAATTGTACCTTTGCCTAATTCAGCATGTTTAGCAATATCTGAAATTTTTGCTCTTGCAAAACCCACTTCAATAAAATGTTGTAGAGCAGAGTCAATAATTTTCTTTTTAGTTTCTTGCGTCTTTTCTAGGCTTGGGCCGCGTGTTTTAGATTTCGTCATGTTGAACTAGATTTCATTGTTAACAAGATTATTTTAACATAAATTGACCCGTGGGTCATATTTGAATTAAAATCGACTTAAAAGTCACTTTTGGTTGAATTATGCAGACACCAAAGTCCAGTGTTCAATATTGTATTATTAGTTTTGCACTATGCCTTGCTGCTTTAAGCACAGCTTTAGCAAGTCCTCTATATGCAATCTATGAACAACAGTGGGGCGTTTCAACATCTCAAATAGGCTATATCTTTATTTCCTATATGTTAGGCGTAGTTTTTTCACTCCTGTTTTTAAATAAACTCAATGCAATTTATCACTATAAAAATGTGATTTTGGTCAGTTTGGCTTTAACCATTTTAGGTTTAATGTTGTCTGCATTGGCAAGTTCTGTTTGGTTACTGGGCTTTTCAAGGTTTCTGATAGGAATTGCTTCAGGACTTATTACCACCGCTGCAATGGTAGGACTCAAAGACCAATATCCGTTTCGTAATAAGGCATTAGCTGAAAAGCTTACTTCTATAATTACTGTTTTGGGTTTTGGTTTGGGGCCTTTGGTCGGTGGTATATTGGCTGACCATACCGCGCGGCCATTGGCTGATCCTTATTGGATTATTATCTTTTTTTCAATTCTGATATTTATCAGTGTGTTCTGGGTCAAACCAAGATTTAAAGTTGAGAAAAAATATCAGTTAAATGAGTTATTAAAACTACAAGGTTTAGTATTGCCGCAGGTAGCTTCACGCAAAGTTTTCTGGGTCTGTAGTGTGGCCGCACTTTGTAGTTTCGGGGCTTTCAGCTTATATGCAGCTTTGGCTGGGACTTTTATTAAAGAATTACCGATTACATCATCAGCCACCTTAACAGGTGTATCGATTTCAATCATTTTATTTGTGTCAGTGCTGAGTCAATTATTTTGTAAATCGTTTAAAGAATTGCATGTGTTGTATACAGGCCTATTAGCTTTATTGCTTGGAACGATTAGTTTGGTTATGGCAGAAGTTGAACACATTATTTGGTTTTTATTGATCAGTATTTTGCTGACGGGTATGGGACATGGTTTTACCCTAAGTGCTGCCTATCACTTTATTGGCAATATGATGGATCGGGAAAAAAATCCGCTGGTCTTCTCTAGTTATTTGTTTATTGCTTATCAAGGTACGATCTGGCCTGTCATCCTTTCCAGTTATTTTATTGAATATTTCGGAGTTGTCATCACATTAGGGCTGATAGCAGCATTATTAATGGTGACTATCGTATGGTTGATGCATCAACTTAAATTTAAGGTGGCGCCTACATTAGCTCGTCATAAATAACGATTGATCAATTTTGGGAACTTAAAATATGTTTAAAGGGTATTTAGGCAATCGAAATATGATTTTGATTGCCTTAGAGGCTAAAAATTAGATATGGATTAAATTGATGATGGAAGCAATTTTCTCTGAAGTGACCATGAGTGCTGGTGCTAGCTCTTCAATACGTTTAGGACTTAAGCGTACAGAAGGCCCTGCAATACTGACTGTACCAAAAGGCTCACCTGTCTGTGGATTGAGAATGATTTTAGCCATAGCAGACATGCCTAGCTCATAGGTGTCACTAATCACACCATAACCTCGCTCTCTAGAAGCCTTAATCATTTGCTCTAGTTCTGTAAGGTCTTTTGGTGAGTTTGGTCCAAAGTTCTTAGCTTTATCGAAACCTTCACGTTCCACAATTCGTGAAAAGTCATTTTGATCAAGAGTAGATAAATACGCTAAACCACAAGCTGAAGCAGGTAAATAGGCCACGTTGCCAGAGTCAGGATCATATTTTAGACCTGATTTGGCTCCTTGAGCTTTACCAATCCAGATAATTTTTTCGTCTTCGATTAAACCGAGGCGAACCAGTTCAGAAGAGGTTTCTGCCAATTCATCAAGATAGGGTTGAAATGTTTCGGTAATCGAGCGCGATGATAGAAAACTCAAACCCATTGAGGCAATTTTAAGAGTGAGCTTGTAGTGCTGCGTGATTTCATCTTGATAGATGTACCCCATGTCTTTCATCGCAGTCAGGATGCGATGCATTGCAGACTTTGGGATATCAAGATCAACAGAAAGCTGACTAAGTGCACATCCATCCACTTCTTTTAATAGTGCTTCAAGGATGAGCAAAGAACGATCGGTATTGCTGAGCATAAAAATCCTAATATTATTTTTTGGAACGGTGTTCCAAAAAAATTAAAAACAGATTATAGTTGTTTTAGATTCTATCTCAAATGCTGTACAGATGAATCATTCAGATACGGAGTTTCCTAATTATTCAGCTTTTGATAATAACTAGGGAGCAAAACTGAATAAGCGATGGAAAACGCATATTTGCTGATACACACTAATGGAGTAAGTGTATGACTCAACAGGTAAATTTAAGGGAGTTTATTGATGAAAATCGCATATCCCCAATACAAAAACTAGTCATCTTTTTATGTTTAATGATTATCGTTGTTGATGGTATTGATATATCAATCATGGGATTTGTAGCTCCCGTCATTAAGCAGCAATGGGGAATTACTACAACTGATCTTGCACCCGTAATGAGTGCAGCTTTAATTGGTTTAGCTGTAGGCGCAGTGATTTCAGGACCTTTGGCAGACAAGTTTGGACGTAAAAAACTACTCATTATTAACTTAATTGGTTTTGGCGTATTTACTTTATGTGCAGCAGTTTCTAGCAATGTGACAGAACTGATGATGTTCCGTTTTATTGCTGGTTTATTTATGGGAGGAGTAATGCCGCAAGCTGTTACGTTGGTAACAGATTACTCACCCATGAAAATGAATGGCCGTATGGTTACCATCATTTTAAGTGGATTCACAATTGGTGCTGCTATTGGAGGTTTTTTGGCTGCTTGGGTGATTCCACATTTTAACTGGCATGCCATGATGATTATTGGTGGAGTCCTACCACTTATTTTAGCCGTTATCGCAGCATTTAAATTACCCGAATCTATTGGTTATAAAGTCCTTAAAGAACATCCAAAAGCAGAGATTGATGCCATTATTCATAAAATGGCACCAGATTTTGATACAACTAACACGGTTTTTATTTTACCTAAAGCAAAAACCAACACGGTCGATAATCCAGTAAAAGCAGTCCTCAGTCCTTTTTATTTCTTAGGCAGCTTTTTGCTTTGGTGGAGCTACGCCTCTGGTTTGTTTGTGGTGTATTTACTTGGAAGTTGGTTACCAATGATGAGCCATGAATTTGGTTTCAGCATTAGTGAAGCTTCAATTATCACTGCGATTTATCAGCTAGGAGGCCCAATAGGTTGTATCGCATGCGGTTATTTGATGGACAAGTTGAATCCACACCTTGGTTTAGTGATTGCATATCTTTTAGCGATTGGCTTCATGTTCTTTCTAGGTGCAGTGGGTCATAACTTTGTAATGTATAGCATGATGTGTTTCTTCATCGGTATGTGGATGAATGGTGCGAATGCAGGTCTCAACAGTGTTTCAAGTTCATTCTATCCAGTTTTTGCACGTGCAACAGGAAACAGCTGGATGCATGGTATAGGCCGATTAGGAGCAGTGGGTAGTGCATTTGCTGGAGCATATTTTTTAAGCCTAGGTTGGGAGACAAGCAAAATTTTCCTTGTGCTTTGCTTGCCAACTGCCGGTATGGTCGCCGCATTAATTATTATGAAACTGGTATATTCACCAACAAAGATACGTCAGCACGAACTTAAAAAAGTTCAAATCTAAAATTTTCTAACTCACCGATTTTTAAGGAGATTGAATAATGGATATTCAATTGAATGGAGCAACTCGTCTTTATTTTGTGGTCGGACATCCGATTGTACAGGTCAAATCACCTGAGGGTGTAACGATGGAGCTGCTTAAAAAGGATTTAAATGCAGTTGTTGTACCAGCCGATGTAGCACCAGAACACTTCCCAAATTTTGTTCAGCAAAATTTGTATTTAAATAATAGTGACGGCTTGATTGTCACGGTTCCTCATAAAATTTCGGCTTTGAATTGCTGCCAAAAATTAACTTCACGCGCACAGTTTATTGGGGCGGTAAATACGATTCGCCGCTGTAAAGAAGGGTGGGAAGGAGACATGCTTGATGGTAAAGGCATGGTACAAGCGATACGAAATAAGTTAATCAAGTTGAAAGATAAACGCGCCATTTTGGCGGGAGCTGGTGGAGCAGGTAAAGCGATTGCTTATGAATTACTTCTTGCTGAAGTGGCTGAGTTAGCAATTTTTGATGTAGATCAAACGCGTCAACAACAACTAGTTGAACAACTTCAACAGTTAGGCAAAGGCAAAGTTGTTGCACATAACAATGATCCAACAGGATTCGACGTTGTAGTCAATGCGACACCTATGGGAATGAATGGTGATCCTTCAGCAGCTTTTCAATTAGAAAAAATAACTGCACAAATGTCGGTTGCAGATGTCGTGACTAGTCCTGAAAACACACCATTTATTCAACATGCGTCGACTTTGGGATGTAACGCAGTCAAAGGAACGGACATGTTTATTGAGGTTCGCGACTTAATGATTGCTTATTTACTTGAGAAAGAGCAGGAGCAACAAGATGTCGCGTGAATATTCACTTTCATTTTTGACAGTTGCAGATGTGAGTCCTGTAGAAGCAGTCAAAATTGCAGCAAAGTGTGGTTATGCAGCAGTGGGCTTACGCCTGCTGCCAGCAGCACCTAACGAAGTAGATTATCCAATTTTAAATGATAGCAAGCTGATTAAGGAAACAAGGGCTGCTTTGGATGACACAGGTGTTCGTATCGCTGATGTTGAAATTGTACGAATTACTTCTGACTTTGAAGCAAATAAATATTTGCAGTTTTTAAGTACCGCTGAGCAGCTCGGTGCTAGGCATATTTTAGTTGCAGGAAATGATCCTGAGCAGTCAAGACAAATACATCACTTCGCACAATTTTGTGAATTAAGTAAACAGTTTGGCTTGAGTTGTGACCTAGAGTTCATGCCATGGACCAATGTGAAAAATTTGGCGCAGGCTGAATATATCGTGAATCAATCAGGGCAAGAAAATGCTGCCATTTTAATTGATGCATTACATTTTGACCGATCAGATTCAACACTTGAGCAGATCAAAGCACTTGATCCAAAGCAGTTAAACTATGTTCAGCTTTGCGATGGTTTTGCTGAATATGATCCGCGTGATGAAGGCTTAATTAAGATCGCACGTTCTAATCGATTAGTGCCCGGACAAGGCGAAATTGATCTTATAGGGTTAATTCGTGCTTTACCCAAAGAAATTATGTTAGCTGCAGAAGTCCCCAATTTGGTACTAGCTGAACGTCCCGCTCTCGAACGCGCTGAAATTAATTTGCAAGCAATGAAACAGCTCGTTGCGCTCGCTCAATTGGGCACTGTTACGGGGTAAGAAGTATGAACGCAAAAACCCAACAACCATTTCAGATGATTCCGATACCAATTCGTGAATGCTACGAATGTGATGTTTTAGTCATTGGCTCAGGTGCAGGTGGGCTTTCAAGCGCCGTGACCGCAGCATATGAAGGATTAAAGGTTATTGTCGCAGAGAAAGCATCCGTATTTGGTGGAACAACTGCTGTATCGGGAGGGTGGTTATGGATTCCTAATACACCTCATGCTGAACGGGAAGGCCAAGCTGAACCAATTGATATACCGAAGCTATATTTAAAAAGTATTTTGGGTGAAAAGTATGATGAAACAAAGATTCATACTTATTTAACTCAAGCACCCAAAATGGTGGAATTTTTCGAAGCCAAAACGGAAGTTAAATTTAATATTGGTGCGGCGGTACCTGACTTTTTCAATATTGAAGGTGCTAGGGTTGGGTGGCGTTCGATTGTTGCAGCACCTTATAATGGCCGTTTACTTGGTCAGAAACTAAATATCCTACGTCCACCAATTCCTGAAACTACACTTTGGGGAATGGGTATCGCTTCTGGCACAGATATGAAGCATTTCATTAATACTTTTAATGCAATTCCATCCTTCATCTATGCGACCAAACGCGTATTACGACATTTTTTTGATCTAATTTTTACTAAGCGCTCAACTCAAATTGTGAATGGTAATGCTTTGGTGGCTCGACTACTCAAATCTGCATTTGATTACAAAGTACAACTATTAGCAAATCATGCCATGACTGAATTAGTTGAAGAAAATGGTCGAGTGATTGGAGCATTATTTAAAACACCAGCTGGCATCGTCAAGATGATCGCAAAACATGGCGTGATATTAGCAACTGGTGGTTTTCCGCATGATGAAAAACGTAAACAAGCTTTATTCAAACATGTGAGTGAAGGTACTCCCCATCATTCAGCTGCCCCTGAAACAAATATAGGTGATGGCTTAATTGCAGCAGAAGCAATAGGAGCAACTGTTGATCAAACTTTGCCTTGGTCTGGCGCATGGGCACCTGTTTCATTAATTCCGCGTTTAGATGGAACTTTAGGTCGTTTTCCACATTTGGTTGAGCGAGGTAAACCGGGATTAATTGCAGTTTTAAAAAATGGATGCCGCTTCACGAATGAAGGAGATTCTTATCCTGCATTTATTAAAGATCTATTCAAACATACACCGCAAGGCAAACAAGCACATTGTTGGTTGATTTGCGATCACAAGTTCATTCGCCGTTACGGCTTAGGCGCTGTTAAACCTTTTCCAATTTCTCTAAAGCCTTGGCTAGACAATGGTTATTTAAAACAAGGACACACTATTCAAGAGCTGGCTGTGGCATGCGGTATAGATCCAGTTCAGTTTTTAAAAACAGTTGAGCAGTACAACCAATATGCCTATTTAGGCCAAGACCCCGAGTTTCAGCGGGGTAGTACTCCTTATCAAAAAGCACAGGGTGATGCTGATCATCATCCGAACCCATGTATTGCCCCGATTGAAAATGGACCATTTTATGCAGTTGAAGTGGTGCCAGGAAGTTTAGGCACATTTGCAGGACTGATTACAGATGAATATGCCCAAGTTCTAAATAAAGCTGGGCAACCGATTAATGGATTATTTGCGGCTGGAAATGACCTCAATAGCATCATGGGGGGCCAATATCCAAGTGGTGGAATTACCTTAGGTCCAGCCATGACATTTGGTTATCTTGCTGCAAAAAAAATTGCTGAACAAGCTCGAACTGAAACAGTAGCGTTCACGCCACATAAGCAAGATTAAGGAGAATTGAACATGGATAAAGAAGTTGATTTATTGGTTATTGGCGGTGGCGCCGCAGGCATGTCCGCAGCGCTTTTTGCCAAGCTTAATGGATTAGATGTTTTACTTTGCGAAAAGGCTTCCCAAGTAGGTGGTACTTCAGCAACATCAGGTGGAACGATTTGGGCGCCAGGATCACATTTAAGTGTTCAAGCAGGTGTTCCCGATGATATTGAGCAAGCTCGAATTTTTCTTAAATCTGTAGTGGGTGAACGTGGTGGTGAAGAACTTCGCGAAGCATTTCTAGCGTCATGTGCTGATATGGTTCGTGATTTAGATGAGAAAACTACAGTTAAGCTTAATGCTTGTTTAGCACATCCCGATTATGTGAAAAACCAACCAGGAGAAGCATTTGGTGGTCGTGCACTTGCTCCTGCTGAATTTGATGCAAGTGTTTTAGGTGCTGACTTTAAATATGTACGTCCTCCACGAGCGGAATTTATGGGCTTAGGCGGCATGATGGTCAACCGTACTGAATTAAATGCACTGTTAAATCCTATACACAGTTTTCAGAACTTTATGACTACCTTGAAAGTTGTGGTGCCTTATTTTCTGTCACGTCTACGCTTTAATCGGGGTACCCGGCTTGTTATGGGTAATGCTTTGGTAGGTAACTTATTTTATAACCTTAAACAAAAACATGTTCCTGTTTGGTTCAATGCATCACTGCAAGAGCTACTGGTTGAAAAAGGCAAAGTGGTGGGAGCCAAAATTGAAACCGAGCAAGGTGTGAAAGTTGTTCGTGCCAGAAAAGGTGTAGTTTTAGCCACTGGTGGTGTGGGGTGGAATATAAAGTTACGTCAACAATTGTTCCCAAAAGGTTTAATTTCATACTCACTTTCACCTTACTCAAACACGGGTGATGGGCTTAGTAAAGCTATGGAAAAAGGTGCAAAACTTGACCCCTCTGTGGATAGTAGTGTGCTTTATTTTCCATGCTCCATCCATGTTCATGCCAACGGTTATAAAGCTATTTGGCCACACATTATTTTAGATCGGGCTAAACCGGGTGTAATAGCTGTCAATGACGATGGTAACCGCTTTGTCAATGAGTCAGATTCGTACCACGACTTTTGTATGGCTCAGCTTAAAACAAATCAAGGTAAAGCAAAAATTCAGTCTTACCTGATTTGCGACCAAACTGCGATTGAAAAATATGGGTTAGGTTTTGTTCTGCCTGGTGCAAAAAAACTCGATTACTACCTCAAAGAAAAATATTTATTCTCTGCAAATTCACTAGAGGAGCTTGCCCAAAAGGTTGGGATTAACGCTCAAGGATTAGTGAATACAGTTCAACGTTTTAATCACCTCGTTGAACAGGGTGTAGACACTGACTTTGGTAAAGGTAGTGGTGTAATGAACCGGTTTAACGGAGATCCAGAAGTCAAACCTAATCCATGTTTGGGCAAACTTGAGCAAGGCCCCTTTTACGCTTTACCTGTCATTCCAATGGACTGTGCGAGTAGTGGTGGATTAGCTGGCGACATTTATGGTCGAGTGCTTGATCAGAATAATCAGGTTATCTCTGGGCTATTTGCCTGCGGTAATGACCTATCTTCAATTTTTAAAGGAACATATCCAGGCCCAGGAACAACACTAGGGCCAGGGATGGTATTTGCTTGGCGAATTGCTCAATTTGCCGCAGGAAAACTAAATAAACAAGTGACTGAGCAACCTACACAAATGACACAACCACGGAGAACCGCATGAAGCTTTATCAACTGATTAACATCACTATCAAAATGGGTACAACTGCAACTGTTGCAGCAGGTATTCAAAGTTTTTACCAAGATGAGACAGCTAAGGGTAAGTTACTTGGAGTATTTTTCTCTGATATAGGCGAGCTCAACCAAGTTGTTGTATTACGTAGCTATGCTTCACAACAAGAATTAGGTGATGAAAATGCGCGTTTAGCAGCACAAGAAAACTTGTTTGAGACATCTGAAAATATTATTAGATATTCAGTAGAAAATTTTGCTGGTTTTGACTTCTTACCAGAAGTTGAGGTAGGTGAATTTGGTCCTGTATATGAAATCCGTACTTATGAGTTGAAACATGGTGGTGTCCCTCATGTCCTTGAGGCATGGAAAAATGCAGTGCCAACTCGTACTCAATACTCAAAATTAACAATAGCGATGTATGCTCTTGATGGTACACCACGTATTGTAAGTATTTGGCCATACGCATCATTGAATAAACGTTCGGAAGTTCGTGCCAAATCAGTGGCAGATGGCATTTGGCCACCAAAAGGCGGCCCACAGTGGTTAACTCATGCAATGAAGTCAATGATTGCACTACCAACTTCAGTATCGCCACTGAAATAAAATTTGGTAAGAATGGATTGAAAACTAGCCTACTATTTAGGTAGTAGGCTTTTAAATTTAGAAAATACAAGTAAGAAATAGGTTTATATAACTAGTTTAGCTACTTTAATTATTATTGAATACAAGCATTACTAAATTTTAACTGGCAAATTAAGTACCACCTGAGCATCCCCAATAACATCTAAGCGTAGAATTATCTAGCGTAGTTTTTATATATAATTACAGTCAGAAAAGATGAGATATTTGTCTTTTTTTTAATTTTTAGAAAACTTATCTAGAGTACTAAAAGTTGTATAAATAGTTTCTTACAAGTAAATAAAGATGAAAATCGACTAAAAATATCTTATTAAATAATAGTATATCCGCTATCAATTGCATGAGCCATTCATAAAGCGCGCTTCATCGGAAGCGAGGAAAATAGCTAACTCGGCAACTTCAGACGCTTCAACAAAACGGTCCAGTGGAAAATTTTATCAGTAGGACGAATTTCTAGCATTTTGGCCGTCATTGGCGTACGGAATTGTACAATTAGGAAAAACAATATTTCCTAATTTATTAGTTAATATTAATAGAGCACTCTAGCTTAACCGTTTATTTTAATATCATTAAGGCCATTTGTTAATTTATTTGCTAAATGAGTAAATGAAATCATATCGTCAAGTGTAAAGCCATTTAGAGCCTGCTTATAAAAGTTATAAATATTTTCTTGTAATTGTTCCCATCGAGCAATTCCTTCTTGGGTTAGCATGATATTTTTTGCACGACGATCTGTTGTATCAATTTGACGTATTACATATCCTTCACGCTCGAGTCGCTTCAAAACACCATCTAAATTTTGTCTACTTACATCTAGATATTCAGTTAATTCAGTAAATGACATAACTGAATTAGTTTGTGGCCTTGATAATGCACCTAAAACTGCCCAATGTACTGATGAGATTCCTAGTTCATTTACGCATTGGCGATCTAATGAGTTTCCAAGTTGAAATAATCTGAAGAATAATCTGTTGTGGATTGCATAAAGAGATTGATCATAACTTTGTTGATCTTTTTGGGTCATAATCTAAACTGCTAAGTATTGAGGATTTATCTATATTATATACTTATAAGCAGATGCATTTATTGAAAATAAAAAATGGAATATTGATGATTTATGTAATATCGGTATCGATTTAGATAGTCTGATTTGGTAGTTTTTTTACCAAAAATTATCAAATCAGCTATATATTAGGCAATATTTCAAGTCGATTTAACCATTAGTTTTAGATCTGTAAACATAGCTGGGAAATTGCTATCAACAACTCTATGTACGAATTTATCTTTTATTTTTCTGTTCCTGGCTTCGGACTACAAATACCAAATAAAGTATTGAATATCTGCTATAGCACGACAAACACCATTCAGAACATTAATATCCTTATGAGTTAATTTCACCGTTTAAATATCATTGATTTGTAAATTGTGCTTTACGCTTTTCAATAAATGCTTGGATGCCTTCAGCAGCATCTTTAGTTTGGGTACTGGCAAGAAACATTTCACTTTCGAGCGCTAAACCATCAGTAATATTTAAATCTAATGCCGATTGAACAGCTTTTATGATAAATGCTGTGGATGCAGGAAATTTCTCTCCAAAATTTGATAAGAACTCCAAACCTGCTTGAGTAGAACTTTCAGTCGCCGTAATTTGTGTAATCAGACCAATTTCTTTTGCTTCTACTGCATCGAAAATTCTTCCACTTAAAATCAATTCTAACGCTTTTGTATAGCCTACGATACGAGGTAAGCGTTGTGTACCTCCATAACCAGGAAGTAATCCTAATTTAATTTCAGGTAAACCAAATTTAGAATCAAGGCGGCAGATACGAAAAGTACAAGCCATAGCTAATTCTAAGCCTCCGCCTAAAGCAGTACCTTTAATTACGGCTATTGTAGGAAATGGTAGGTTGCTAATTTTATTGAAAACACTTTGCCCTTTATGTGAAAGCTCGAGATATTCAGCAGGCGTTTTATTTTTTAGTTCTGTAATATCTGCTCCAGCACAAAAGGCTTTTTCACCTTGCCCAGTAAAAATGAGAGCACGAGGATGGGCCTGATTAACTTTGTTAAGTAAGTCATCAATATTTTGAATCATTTCCTTGTTTAGAGCATTTCTTGCCTCTGGCCGACAAAGAGTAATTATAGCGATATCATTCTGATAATTTAGCGTTGCATTCATTTTTCAACCTCCTTCTTGATACTAAAAAGCATATTGAAATATTTATTTATGTCAATGTATTTACATTATTTATTTATTTAAAATATTTATATTAAATAAAAACAAAGATTTAAAATTATTTAAAATAAAAATATATCAATATATTGACATAAAATATCACTCTCATTACTCTTGATTGAAATGGAGTGTGAACTCTTCAATCAACAAGTATGGGCAAAATGTAATTAATAAAATTGCAGATAATAAAGAGTCATGCATATCAAGGAGATGATCATGCAGTACATTGATGTACACAAAATTGCTAGTGATGCAACGTTTAATAAGTTTCATGCCAAAGTATTACTTTGGTGTTTCATTGTTATTATTATTGATGGCTATGACATAGCTGTTGCTGGTATAGCTATCCCTTCAATTATGGAAAAGATGGGGGTCAGTGCTTCGACTGCAGGTTTTATGGCTAGTTCTGCATTATTCGGTATGATGGTTGGTGCCATTTTTTTAGGAGCTATATCCGATAAAATTGGCCGGCGTTTGACTATCGCGATCTGTGTATTCCTATTTAGTGTCTTCACAGCAGTAGCTGGAATGACGAATGATCCTATTAGTTTCAGTATTATGCGTTTTATTGCAGGCTTAGGTATCGGTGGTGTTATGCCTAATGTTGTAGCACAAATGACTGAGTATGCCCCGAAAAAAATACGTAATTTCATGACTGCCTTGATGTTTTCTGGCTATGCTATTGGGGGAATTCTGGCAGCTTTGCTGGGTAAACAATTTATTGTGGAATTTGGTTGGCAGGTTGTGTTTTTTGCGGCAGGTATCCCTGTATTACTCATTCCTTTTATTATGAAATCAATGCCAGAATCATTGGCATATCTAAGTAAGAATAAAAAAGATCTAGAACTAAAAGAGATTGTTCGGCTTATTGAACCAAATATTCAGATAAATAATGAAACAGAGTTACTCAGTATGAAAGATACTAGCTCTGATCATATTCCTGTTACACAATTATTTGCTAATGGCCGTGGTTTTAGCACAGTTATGTTTTGGGTGGCGTTCTTCACTGGACTGTTTATGGTCTATTCATTAAGTACATGGTTGACTAAATTAATGGCTATGTCGGGCTATACGCTTGGTTCAGCATTAAGCTTCGTGGTTGCTCTAAATATTGGCGGCATCATTGGTGCCGTAGGTGGAGGTTGGCTGGCTGACCGTATGCATATCAAGTGGGTATTGGTGTTTATGTACAGTTTGGGAAGTGTATTTTTGTACTTAATGACTCTGCCAATGCCAATACATATGTTGTATATCACGATTGCAGTAGTTGGAGCTTGCTCTACTGGTGCTCAAATTGTTGCTTATTCTTATTGCGGTCAGTTTTATCCTGCTGAGATTCGTTCAACCGGCATTGGTTTGGCATCGGGTGTAGGACGTTTAGGAGCGATAGGTGCGCCATTACTGATAGGAATGATTATGGCCCTGAATTTACCGATTGAACAAAATTTCATGGTGATTGCAGCAGCAGGTTTAATTGGTGCAATTGCTTTATCATTCATTAATCATAATCGCTCATTTTCAATATAATTTACTTTGGCATGGTCTATTACTTCAGTATGCAGTAATAGACCATTTTTTATCTTTATTCGAGGAATTACATGAAGGCTCTTGTTGCTGTAAAACGCGTGGTTGATGCCAACGTCAAAGTTCGTGTTAAGCCGGACAATAGTGGGGTTGACCTAACTAACGTTAAAATGTCAATTAACCCATTTTGTGAAATCGCAGTGGAAGAAGCGGTTCGCTTAAAAGAAAAAGGAACAGTATCAGAAATCGTTATTGTTTCTGTTGGGCCTAAAGAAGCTCAAGAACAAATCCGTTCTGCAATGGCTCTGGGAGCAGACCGCGGTATTTTAGTTGAAACCACTGATGAAATTGGCGCTTTAGAAGTTGCTAAAATTTTAAAAGGTGTTGTTGACGCTGAAAAACCAGAACTTATCCTTCTTGGTAAACAAGCAATTGATGATGACTCTAACCAAGTCGGTCAAATGCTTGGCGCATTATTAGGTGCGGGCCAAGGTACATTCGCTTCTGAAGTGAAAGTTGATGGCGGCAAAGTACAAGTAACTCGTGAAGTTGACGGCGGTTTACAAACTGTTGAACTGGCACTTCCTGCAATCATTACAACTGACTTGCGTTTGAATGAGCCACGTTATGCAGCATTGCCTAACATCATGAAAGCTCGTAAGAAGCCACTTGATACTAAATCTCCTGCTGATTATGGCGTTACAGCTGGTACTAAGCTTAAAACTGTTAAAGTTGAAGCTCCAGCAGAACGTAAAGCTGGCGTACAAGTGAAATCTGTAGATGAGCTTGTTGAAAAATTGAAAAATGAAGCGAAAGTGATCTAATACGGAAGGATAAAATCATGAGTATTTTAGTTATCGCTGATCACAACAACCAAGTACTTAACGGTGCTACTTTAAACGTTGTTGCTGCAGCACAAAAAATCGGTGGTGATATTACTGTATTAGTTGCTGGTTCTGGTGCTCAAGCAGTTGCTGACGCTGCTGCTAAAGTTGCTGGTGTAAGCAAAGTATTGCTTGCTGACAACGCTGCTTATGCAAACCAATTAGCTGAAAACGTAGCTGGCTTAGTTTCTGACTTGGCTAAAGGTTACAAATACGTTTTAGCTGCTTCTACAACGACTGGTAAGAACATTCTTCCACGTGTTGCTGCGCTTCTTGATGTAAGCATGATCACAGACATTATTTCTGTTGAATCTGCGAACACATTCAAGCGTCCAATCTACGCTGGTAACGCAATTGCAACTGTTCAATCTGACGAAGCAATCATTGTAGGTACTGTTCGTGGTACAGCATTTGATCCAGTAGCTGCGGAAGGTGGTTCTGCTGCGATTGAAACAGTTGGCGAAGTAAAAGATGCAGGTATTTCTCAATTTGTATCTGAAGAAATCGTTAAGCTTGACCGTCCTGAATTAACAGCTGCTCGCATTGTTGTTTCTGGTGGTCGTGGTGTAGGTTCTGGTGAGAACTACCATAAAGTACTTGATCCATTAGCTGACAAGCTTGGTGCAGCACAAGGTGCTTCACGTGCGGCAGTTGATGCGGGCTTTGTACCTAACGACTTCCAAGTGGGGCAAACTGGTAAAATCGTTGCGCCTGACCTTTACGTTGCTGTAGGTATTTCTGGTGCGATCCAGCATTTAGCTGGTATGAAAGATTCTAAAGTTATTGTTGCAATCAACAAAGACGAAGAAGCGCCAATCAACAGTGTTGCTGACTACTGGTTAGTTGGTGATTTGAACACTGTGGTACCAGAGTTGGTATCTAAACTTTAATCTTCATTGATTAAAGTCGAAAACCCTTAGTTTTTACTAAGGGTTTTTTATTATTGAACAATTCTTTTATTCTTCAAAGCAGTGAATTCCTCATCGTTAAGATAACGTTGCAGAATTAAATCGCTATCTTCTGCTAAGAGAGGGGGAGTTTTTTTATATTCAACTGGTGTTTTTGAAAGTTTAATAGGTGAGCCGATCATTTGATAGTTGTTTTGTAAGGGATGGGGGACTTTAACTATCATATTGCGCGCAATTGCTTGCGGCTCTGAGAGAGCTTGTTCAATATTATTAATCATACCAACAGGGACTTGAACAGCATGAATTTTAGTAACCCAATTCTCAGCGATATCACTTAAAAAGTGTGACTGTAAGACATGTATTAATGCATCTCTATGAATTACACGTTGGGCATTGGTTGAAAATTTAGGGTTATGTATTAATTCAGCTAAGCCAATACTTTGGCACAATGAAATAAATTGATTGTCATTACCACAAGCAATAATGAATTCACCTTGAAGAGCTTTGAAAACCTGATAAGGCACAATATTTGCGTGAGCGTTTCCATAACGACCAGGGATTTTTTCTGATACTAGATAGTTCATTCCAAGCTGGGACATGCAAGCAATTTGAGTGTCTAGTAGTGCCATATCAATATATTGGCCTTCGCCTGTTTTATGGCGTGAAAGAAGAGCAGCTTGGATGGCAATATTGGAATATAAACCAGTTGTTAAATCAGCAAGTGCAATGCCAGCTTTTTGTGGGCCTCCTCCTGGTAAATCATCACGCTCTCCTGTAACACTCATCATTCCTCCCATACCTTGAATGATAAAATCATACCCAGGTTCTTTAGAGCGGGGGCCTGTTTGCCCAAAACCTGTAATAGAACAGTATACTAAACGAGGATTGATTTTAGATAAGCTCTCATAGTCTAGTCCATAGCGCTTAAGGGTGCCTGTTTTATAATTTTCAATTAAAACATCTGTATCTAAAACCATTTTTTTAATCAGAGCTTGACCTTCAATGGTTGAAATATCAATACCAACTGAAAATTTATTTCGGTTTGCTGATAGATAATAAGCAGCCTCTTGGGTATCTTGCTTTTTATTATCTTTTAACCAAGGTGGTCCCCACTGTCGAGTATCATCTCCACAATAAGGACGTTCAACTTTTATTACCTCTGCGCCAAGGTCTGCCAAGATTTGACTGCACCAAGGTCCGGCTAATATACGACTTAAATCTAATACTTTATATCCTGTTAATGCACCCATTAGATTATCCCTTTCATATCTTGTTTTATTAGTAAATTGAAACTCTGTTATGTCGTCAGAGATTACATATTAGGGTAGTTTGGGCCACCGCCGCCTTCTGGCGTTACCCATGTGATGTTTTGAGATGGGTCTTTAATGTCACAGGTCTTACAGTGAACACAGTTCGCTGCGTTAATCTGGAAGCGTTTAGAACCATCATTATCTTCCATGATTTCGTAAACACCAGCAGGGCAGTAGCGCTGTGCAGGCTCATCCCATTTCGGTAAGTTTACGTTCACTGGAATTGACGGATCAGTAAGCTTCAAGTGAGCTGGCTGATTTTCCTCATGAACCGTGTTAGAGATAAACACAGAAGATAAACGGTCAAATGTAAGCTTGCCATCCGGTTTTGGATAGTTTGGCTTGAAGCTAGTTGCATCAACGGTTTTCAATACAGCGAAGTCTTGCTTCAAGTCATGTAAAGTGAATGGCACTTTAAAGACATTCTGGTCGATAAAGTTAAATGCACCACCCATCCACTGACCAAATTTATGCATTGCTGGGCCAAAGTTACGAGAGTTATAAAGCTCTTCTTTTAACCAGCTGTTGTTGAATTTGTTAGTGTATGAGGTTAATTCTTTAGTGAATAAATCTTCGCCTTCGGTAACGCGTGCAATGGCAAGGTCACCGCCTTTTTCTACACCAGCAGCAATCGCCTCAAATACAGCTTCACCACATAACATGCCTGATTTCATGGCAGTGTGTGAGCCTTTGATTTTTGCAAAGTTTAAGAAACCTGCATCATCACCAATCAAGCAGCCGCCCGGGAAAGTCAATTTAGGCAATGAGTTGAAACCGCCTTTCACTACAGCACGTGCACCGTAAGAAATACGCTTACCACCTTCTAAATACTGTTTAATCAGTGGGTGAGTTTTCCAGCGCTGCATTTCCATAAATGGATACATGTGTGGGTTTTCATAAGACAAGTCCACAATCATACCCAAAGTCACTTGGTTGTTTTCAGCGTGGTATAACCACCAACCACCGGAAGAAGCTGTTTCAGCCAATGGCCAGCCAGCGCCGTGCATGACTAAGCCCGGCTTATGTTTTGCTGGGTCAATTTCCCAAAGCTCTTTAATCCCGATACCGTAGTGCTGTGGATCAACATTTTTATCGAGGTTGTATTTTGCAATTAGGAGTTTGCCTAAATGACCACGGCAACCTTCAGCAAAGAGAGTGTATTTAGCGTGAAGTTCATAGCCTGGTGTAAAGTTATGTGTTGGTTCACCATCTTTACCAATACCCATATCACCCGTTTGAATACCTTTTACAGTACCGTCTTCATGGTAAAGCACTTCAGATGCAGCAAAGCCAGGGAAGATAGAAACTTCTAGTTCTTCAGCTTTTTGACCTAACCAACGAACCACGTTACCTAACGAAATAACGTAGTTACCATCATTGTGCATGGTTTTAGGAACCATCCAGTGAGGTACTTCTTTAGAAGTGGTGTCTGAAAGCAAGAAGAATGTTTTGTCTTCAGTTACAGGGACATTAAGAGGCGCGCCTTCTTCTTTCCAGTTCGGGAACAGTTCATTGATGGCACGTGGCTCAAGCACAGCACCAGACAAGATATGCGCACCTACTTCAGAGCCTTTTTCAACTACACAAACAGAAAGATCGGGTAAGTTATTTTCAATCGCTAATTGACGGATCTTAATCGCAGCAGACAGACCGGCAGGTCCTGCACCTACGATGACAACGTCAAACTCCATCGATTCACGTTCTAAATTTTCCATATTGCGAAATCCAGTTTCATTGTTAAAATTACTCCTAAAAAAACTGAACTAGAGTTCAGTTTTTAATGATTGGTTAATGCAAGGTGTTTAGAGCATCTTGAATATTTTGAACCATATGAATTAATCTTGGTCCAATTTCGTTTTCAAGTTTTTCTTGATTCACTAAATAGCTTGGTGCCCCACAGTTAAAGACCAATAAACCGTATATTGGATGTATTAAGGGGACGGCAACAGAGTTCACTTCTTTATGCCACTCGCTTAAAGATAAACAATACCCATAGTTTTGATAATCATGAAAGGCTCGATCTAAACTACGTTTGATTGCTGGCCATTCTTCAGCTGTGTGCTTCTTTTCTAATGCTTTTAAAATAAACTCACGTTCATTTTCAGGAAGAGCTGCTAAGCATGCTCTTCCCATAGATGTATTATGTAAGGGTAGAGTAGAACCAATTGGTCTGCGCATAGTTAAATTGGTTTCGGTTTGAACAACATCTAGATACATCATGTTTAATCGGTCTCTCATTGCCATAGCAACAGGAGCTTGTGCATATCTGGACATTTCTTCCATGTAAGAATGGGCAATTGATCGTACAGATATGCTAGATAATGCGGCGTAACCAAGTGCTAGTACACCAATGTCTAGGGTGTATTTGGTAGAATTTGGAAGTTGTTTTAAATAACCAAGTGACACTAATGTACTCGTAATTCTTGCAATTGTTGGTCTAGGTAAGCCTGTAAGATGAGATAGTTCTTGATTACCTAGAACTTGGTTGGATGCTGAAAAACAACGTAATATCTCTAATCCACGCGCTAAGGAAGCAATAAATTGAGGATTATTCTCGCGGTGAATATGAGAAATCGGATCTAAGCGGATTTCATCAAAGTTCACTTTTTTTTCGACTTGTTCTTTTAGTTGATTATATTCTAGATGCATACCATTCCCATATTTGATCAAACACTATTCTTGATCATATCAATTATATTTCGCTATACAAAAAAAATTAGAATAGTTGATGCTTTTTTTAATGATTCACCTAGTCAACAGCAATATTGGCTAAAAATCTGAAAAGAAGAATTAACCAATCATAAACTCTAATTTCGTATAACAAAATAAGTGGTCATTTAAATTTAGCTTTGTTTGAGAGTTAAATCAATATATTTACACAAATTAATGAACATTAATTCTGTATTGCGAAATTTTAAACAAAAAATTCTTGTTCATTGAGAGTTGTGCTGTTATTTTATTTCGTATAACGAAATTACTTGTGGTTTTGTATTACAAAATGGTGCTTTGGATAGCATTGTATAAGGATATAAGGAGAGAAATATGATTCGTGATCAACAGACATTAGAACAGTTGTTATCTACAATTCGAAGTTTTGTTAAGAATACGTTGAGACCTTTAGAACATGAGGTCGATGAAACTGACGCGATACCAGACCATATTGTCCAACAAATGAAGGAATTGGGCTTATTCGGTTTAACCATTCCAGAAGAATATGGTGGTTTGGGAATTACGATGGAAGAAGAGGTTTTAGTTGCATTTGAGTTGGGGCAAACTTCTGCTGCATTCCGTTCTTTGATTGGTACAAATAATGGCATTGGTTCAAGTGGAATTATTATTGATGGTACTGATGAGCAAAAACAAAAGTATTTACCAGGTTATGCTAGCGGAGAAATTATAGGTTCTTTCTGCTTAACAGAACCAGACTCAGGTTCAGATGCTGCCGCTTTGAAGACGTCTGCAGTCAAAGATGGTGATTATTATATTTTAAATGGTACTAAGCGTTTTATTACTAATGCGCCTCGTGCTTCAACTTTTACCGTTATGGCTAGAACTAACTCAGATATTAAAGGTGCTGGAGGCATTTCTGCCTTTTTGGTTGAGGCTGGTACAGTTGGGCTGACTTTAGGAAAGATTGATAAAAAAATGGGACAAAAAGGTTCTTATACCTGTGATGTTATTTTTGATAATTGTCGTGTTCATAAAGATCAATTAATTGGTGGTATAGAGGGTATTGGTTTTAAAACAGCGATGAAAGTGCTTGATAAAGGCCGTTTACATATAGCTGCCTATAGTGCAGGAATGGCAGAGCGTATGTTGGAAGATGCTTTGCAATATGCAATAGAACGTAAACAATTTGGTCAATCAATTGCTAATTTTCAGCTTATTCAAGCAATGTTGGCAGATTCAAAAACAGAAATTTATGCTGCGAAATGTATGGTGTTGGATGCAGCACGTCGTCGTGATCTGGGGGAAAATATTAGTACTGAAGCATCATGTTCAAAAATGTTTGCGACTGAAATGTGTGGCCGAGTAGCTGATCGTTGTTTGCAGATACATGGTGGGGCTGGATACATCAGTGAATATTCAATTGAAAGATTTTATCGAGATGTTCGTTTATTCCGTCTCTATGAGGGAACAACACAAATTCAGCAAATCATTATTGCTCGAGACATGATTAAACAAGCTACAACTTAATAGATGGATGTTTTTACCTAAAGGAATGAGAAAATGAGTAGAGTTCAATTTAATTGGCAAGATCCTTTTTTATTAGAAAATCAGTTAACTGAAGAAGAGCGAATGATTCGGGATACTGCATTTAATTATAGTCAAAATAAGCTAATGCCACGTGTATTAGAACAGTTCCGTCATGAGCAAACAGATGCTTCTATTTTTCGTGAAATGGGCGAGCTAGGTCTTTTAGGACCTACAATTCCTGAACAATATGGTGGGTCAGGGTTAAATTATGTGAGTTATGGGTTAATTGCTCGTGAAATTGAACGGGTAGACTCAGGCTATCGTTCAATGGCCAGCGTTCAAAGTTCTTTAGTTATGGTTCCTATTAATGAATTCGGTACTGAAGAGCAAAAGCAAAAATATTTACCTAAGCTCGCTACAGGTGAATACATTGGTTGTTTCGGTCTAACCGAACCTGACCATGGTTCGGACCCTGGAAGTATGATTACTCGCGCTAAAAAAGTTGAGGGTGGTTACCGTTTAACTGGCGCTAAAATGTGGATAACAAATAGCCCTATCGCTGATGTATTCGTAGTATGGGCAAAAGAAGTTTCACCTGAAGGCAATGTTGGTGATATTCGAGGCTTCATTTTAGAAAAAGGTTGGGATGGTCTTTCTACACCTGCAATTCATGGAAAAGTGGGATTGAGGGCTTCCATTACTGGTGAGATAGTAATGGATAACGTATTTGTTCCAGAGGAAAATGCATTTCCAGACATTCGTGGTTTAAAAGGCCCGTTTACATGTTTGAATAGTGCAAGATATGGTATTGCATGGGGGGCAATGGGAGCAGCCGAGTTTTGCTGGCATACAGCCCATCAATATACGATGGATCGGAAGCAGTTTGGGCGCCCTTTAGCAGCAAATCAGTTAATTCAAAAGAAACTTGCGGATATGCAAACTGAAATTGCTCTGGGTTTACAAGTAGCATTGCGTTTTGGTCGAATGAAAGATGAGGGAATTGCATCGGTTGAGGGTACTTCACTAATTAAACGCAATAATTGTGGTAAGGCTCTTGATATTGCTCGTTTAGCTAGGGATATGCTCGGAGGAAACGGGATCAGTGATGAATTTGGTGTCGCCCGTCATCTTGTGAATTTAGAGGTTGTAAATACTTATGAGGGGACACACGATGTCCATGCTCTTATCCTTGGGCGTGCTCAGACGGGTATAGCTGCATTTTCTAATTAAGGTTTGACTTTCTAAAGGTCTCATTTCTGGATCATATACATATGGTTTAATAAATCGTATGTATAGCTATCTCCTTTAAAAATAAAATTGAAAAACTGCTCTTATTTGTGCATTACACGAATAAGAGCTTTATTTTTTGAAAAATTATATCCGCATAATTTGTTAAATAATCTGAAAATTAATATTACTAATTTTTCTTTTGAAATGTTTCCAATCTTGTATTTTTAATGCTTCAAATCGGCAGCTAAGAATCTTATTTTTGCATAATAAATGTAACTAATTATTTCATAAATTTTGTTAAAAATAATATTTTTATTATATAAAACATATATTTAATAAAATATATCAACTTGTTTATATATTTCGTATAGTGAGCTCTAATATTTAATAATTGAAATTAATTTTCTTGTTAGCTATTTTGAAATTATCAACAAGGAATGAAAAATTTAGCTCACTAAATGGACAAGGAAAACTTATGAAAGGACTAAAAGACAAAGTAATTATCGTGACAGGTGGTGCTGGAGGGATTGGTTCAGCAACTTGTAAGCGCTTAGCGGAAGAAGGTGCAAAAGTTGCGGTATTTGATATGAATTTGGGAGCAGCTAAGGCCTTGGTTGCAGAAATTCAAGCAAATAATGGTCAGGCAATTGCGATTGAGTGTGACATTACTGATCGTCAGGTTGTTGATCTTGCTGTTAAATCTGCCCAAGAACAATTGGGACCAATTGATGGCTTGGTAAATAATGCAGGTTGGGATGTGTTTAAACCATTTTTGAAAACATCTGAAAATGAGTGGGAAAAATTAATTCAGATCAATTTAATTGGAATGTTAAATATGCACCAGGCTGTTTTACCAGTGATGGTTGAACGAAATCATGGGCGTGTAGTGAATATTGCATCTGATGCTGCAAGAGTAGGTTCATCTGGTGAAGCTGTATATGCGGCATGTAAGGGTGGATTGCTTTCTTTTTCTAAAACACTGGCTCGTGAGCATTCACGCAATAATATTACTTTTAATGTTATTTGTCCTGGGCCAACTGATACGGCTTTATTGGCTGGTGTAACCGAAGGCGCTTCGAATCCAGAAAAACTTCGTGAAGCTTTTACACGTGCTATACCACTTGGCCGCTTAGGCCAACCTGATGATTTAGCATCAGCTATTACATTTTTCTTAAGTGATGATGCGGGATTTGTTACCGGTCAAGTATTAAGTGTTTCTGGTGGATTAACCATGAATGGTTAATTCCAATTGGAATAAATAACGAATAACAGTTCAAGGAAATGAAAAATGAATTTTGAAGATATTTTATACGAAGTTAGAAATGGCGTTGCGTGGATCATCATTAACCGTCCTGAAAAAATGAATGCTTTCCGAGGACAGACTTGTGATGAAATCATTAAAGCACTAAATAAAGCTGGGTATGATCGAGATGTGGGTGCAATTGTTTTAACTGGTGCTGGTGATCGTGCATTTTGTACAGGTGGAGATCAGTCTGCTCATAATGGAAATTATGATGGTCGTGGCACAATTGGTTTGCCAATGGAAGAGTTGCATACAGCCGTTCGAGATGTTCCTAAACCTGTAATTGCACGTGTACAAGGTTATGCGATTGGCGGTGGAAATGTTTTGGCAACTATATGTGATTTAACCATTTGTTCTGATAAAGCAATTTTCGGTCAAGTGGGTCCTAAAATGGGTTCTGTTGATCCCGGTTATGGAACCGCATTCTTAGCACGAGTTGTGGGTGAGAAAAAAGCTCGTGAAATTTGGTATATGTGTCGACGTTATACTGGAGAAGAAGCTGTATCAATTGGATTGGCAAATAAATGTGTTCCGGCAGATCAACTCGATGCAGAAGTACAAGCATGGGGAGAAGAACTTTGTGAACGTAGTCCAACAGCGTTAGCAATTGCAAAACGTAGTTTCAATATGGATACTGCACATCAAGCTGGTATTGCTGGTATGGGTATGTATGCATTGAAACTTTATTATGATACAGAGGAATCTCGTGAAGGTGTAAATGCCCTGAAAGATAAACGTAAGCCAGAATTTCGAAAATATTTCAAATAATTAAGGAGAACGAGATGAGTAAAAATCCTTATATTACTGAAGACTTGGAATATTTAGCTGAAACGGTTGAGAAATTTGCCCAAAAATATATCGCTCCCGGCTTTCTAGAACGTGACCAGACTAGAACTTTTGACCGAGATTTAGTTAAAAAAATGGGAGAGATGGGCTTTATCGCACCTGAGTTACCTGAAGAGTATGGTGGACAAGGGATGGGGCGCCTAGCAGCTGGAGTTATTCATGAGGCAATTGCTAAAGCCGATTTGAGTTTTTCATATATTAATTTACTTGCGTCTTTAAATGGCCAGATTTTAGCTGAACATGGTGATCCAGACGTTGTCCGTCCGTGGTTAGCAAAACTTACAGCAGGTGAAGCTATTTTTTCAATAGGTTTAACTGAACCAAGAGGTGGGTCTGACGCTGCAAATTTACGTTTAAAAATTGAGCGTGAAGGTGATGAATACATCCTTAATGGAGAAAAAACATCAATTTCAGCTGCTGATCAAGCTGATGCATCAGTTATTTTTGGGCGCACTGGTTCAGTTGAGTCAGGGGCTCATGGTGTGACAGCTTTACTGGTCCCGATGAATTTACCTGGTATTAGTACTACGCGATTTGATTGTCATGGTCAACGTGCCATTGGACGAGGCTCAATTTTCTTTGACAACGTACGAGTTCCTGTCAATCACCGTTTAGGGGAAGAAAATAAGGGCTTTGTACAAGTCATGCAAGGTTTTGACTTTTCACGTGCATTGATAGGTTTACAGGTTTTGGCTGTGGCAAGAGTTTCACTTGATGAAGCTTGGGAGTATGCAGCTCAGCGCGAAGCTTTTGGCAAGCCATTGACTGCATTTCAAGGAGTGTCTCATCCTCTTGCAGATTATGAAACGCAAGTTGAAGCTGCTCGATTATTGTGTTTACAGACTTTATGGTTGAAAGATAATCATCTTCCTCATACTTCTGAAGCTGGTATGTGTAAATGGTGGGGGCCTAAGCTTGCATATGATGTGGTGCATCAGTGCCTGTTAACCTTTGGTCATGCTGGATATGATCGTGGAGTTATGGAACAGCGTCTACGAGATGTGCTAGGTTTTCAAATCGGCGATGGTACTGCACAGATTATGAAAACAATTATTGCCAGACATAAAGCAGGTCGTAAGGCTGTGCCAGCCTAAATATAATTTATTTATTATTATCAAATGGTTATTTGGAGTGGCTAAACAAAAGTGTTTAGCCACTGGGTGGGCTTCAACTTTAAAAAATGATCTTGGTAGTAATCTATAAATCAGGGAAAGAATATAACAAGGAGTTAAAGAATGGATTTCGATGCAGTACTTTTGCCACAGCGAAGAGCAAGAATGATTCAACAGGGATATTGGTTGGATAAAACCATTCTTCAATCGTTAAATGATGCTGTTCATCAATATCCGGATAAAACAGCATTAGTCAGTATAAAAGATGATCAGCCAGAGAGAAGTTTTACATATCGTGAGTTATTACACACTTCTAATAAGATTGCTCTGGGATTAAGAAAATTAGGCATACAAAAAAATGATATTGTTTCTTGCCAATTACCTAACTGGTGGGAATTCAGTTTACTTTATATTGCATGCCGACGTATTGGTGCAGTTTTAAATCCGTTAATGCCAATTTTTCGTGAACGTGAACTTACATTTATGTTAAAGCATAGTGAAAGTAAGGTTTTTATTGTTCCCAAAGTATTTCGTAAATTTGATTATGAACAGTTGGCTTATCAACTTCAAAAAAATATCAATAGCTTACAACATGTTATTGTTATTGACGGAAATGGAGAAAATAACTTTGCTGATGTTTTACTCAATCACGGATTAGATAAAGATCCTCAAATCCTAAATACGCTTAATGACATAAAAATTAATGCTGATGATATCGCACAATTAATTTTTACATCTGGAACAACAGGTGAACCCAAAGGTGTAATGCACACGGCAAACACATTGTTTGCAAATATAGTGCCTTATGCTGAGCGATTACATTTAAATCATGAAGATGTAATCTTGATGGCATCACCAATGGCGCATCAGACTGGTTTTATGTACGGTCTTATTATGCCTGTTATTTTAAAAGCCAAGGTTGTTCTTCAAGATATTTGGGATGTTGATAAAGCAATTGAAATAATTGATAAATATAAGATTACATTCACAATGGCTTCAACTCCTTTTTTGAGTGATTTATCGACTGCTGCATCAGAAGGCGACAAAAAATTTCATTCATTAAAAACATTCCTTTGTGCAGGTGCACCGATTCCCGGTCCTTTAGTGAAAAAAGCAAGAGATAATCTTGGAGTAAAAGTAATTTCTGCCTGGGGCATGAGCGAGTGTGGTGCCGTGACCATGACAAGGCCTGAAGATGATGATGAAAGGTCATTTAATACAGATGGGTTACCTTTACCTGGTGTTGAAATTAGAATCATTGATCAAGATGGTCAACATAAAGCTGCCAATGAACCAGGTTCTTTAATGATTCGCACATGTTCAAATTTTGGTGGATATCTTAAACGTCCTTATTTGAATGCTACCGATAATGATGACTGGTTTGATACTGGTGATTTAGCATATCAAGATGAGCAAGGGTACATCCGAATTTGTGGAAGAAATAAGGACGTTATTATTCGTGGAGGAGAGAATATTCCTGTTGCTGAAATTGAGTCATTACTTTATCAACATCCCGATATAGCTATCGTTGCTTTAGTCTCGTATCCAGATGAACGCCTTGGTGAGCGTGCCTGTGCAGTCATCAAATTAAAAGAACACAGGGAATCTATAGAACTTCCAGAAATTATTGATTTTCTTAAACAGCATAACCTTGCTGTGCAGTATATCCCAGAGCGCTTAGAGGTTTGGAATGAGATTCCAATGACACCTTCAGGAAAAATTCAAAAATTTAAATTAAGAGAAATGATTACGTCTAATTCTTAATAACCGACTCATCTTTAATAAATATAAGGAAAACATAAGCTGCTTGTGGTGAGAGGCCTATGTTCCTTATTAAAAAGCAAAATAAAGCAATCTTTTAGGCATGATGCCTAAAACTGCTTTACGAATGACTATTCACAAAAAATGGAGTTTTAAAATGAATAAATCAGTAAGATTATTCTATAGAAGTACACTAAGCCTTGCAATATTTGCTGTAGCTACATCGAGTTATGCAGAAGTTACTCAAGAACAAATTGCAAAACTTCAGCAGCAAATACAAGAATTACAAGCAAAGTTCGATAAACAAAATGAAGATAAAAAAGTAGTAGCTACGTCATCAACTAGCTCATCGGACCTTAAGCACCTTGTGACTAAAGGTGGGGCGGAATTTGAGTTGTATGGAAATATTCGTGCCGATGCTTCATATCAAATTAAGGGTCCTAGTGCGATGTATAATAACATTAGTACCGTGCCTTTGAAGCATACCGAAGCTGAAACACATAATTCAGATAAATTCCAAAGTACCTTAAATGCGACCCGTTTTGGTTTTAATTTTACTGCGCCTAGTACTTGGGATCACAAAGTAGGTGGTAAGTTAGAGATGGATTTCTTTGGTGGAGCGGGGCGTGATACATTCCGTCTCCGTCATGCTTATATTACCTTTGATGACTGGTTAATCGGTCAAACTTGGTCAAACTTTAATGCCATTGAGTATTTCCCAGAAACAGTAGATGCAGCACTTTCTGTAGGTGGTTCTTTAACACGTGTATCTCAAATAAAATATAGTCATCCTGTGGATTCACATTTGAATTTTGCATTTAGCCTTGAAGATCCTAAGTCTGAAACTGTTACGACTACAGGTACACAGAACTTTACAACGGATGCTAATGCAAAGTTGAAACTACCATCAGCAACAGGACGTATAAATTACAAGTTTGATAATGGATCTGCACTTTCTGGTCGAGTTTTTATAACTCAAAAAGCAACATCAGCAGGTGATCACGATGAGTTTATCGCTTGGGGAGCAGCTTTAGGCGGCAAGTGGCAAGTCACTCCAAATACTTTAATTCGAGCTGATTACAATCATATTAAGGGTGATACTAAAAATTTACTGTGGTCTAACTATGCTTATGTATTTGATGGAAATGGTCATATTAAACCAAATGAATTTGACACAGTAACAGTTGGGTTAACTCAAAAATTTACGCCTAAGATACGATCCTCAGTCGGGTTAGGCTATATGCGTGCTAATAGTAGTAATTCATTTTCTGAACTCGTACAAAATGATTCGACTCAAAATAAAGAGCTAATAGAAGGATGGATTAATGCCTTTTATACACCAGTAAAAGCAATAAATATTGGTTTTGAATATATGTATGGGCAAAGGACAACTTTTAATGATCGAGAAGGAATTGATAATCGTATAAATGCTACTATTATCTATGATTTTTAGAGTATTTTATATTAAAGGTAGTATATTGCTACCTTTAATTTTTTAATTAAGTAATTAGTATTAATAGGAGCTGTAAATATTTTTTTATCTCCTATAGTTTAAGTTGGATTTGTCGTTAAAATTAATGATATTTTATTGGAAATTATAAAGATGGAAGAATTTTTAGAACTTGTAGATTAACATAGTTCTCTCGCAGGCCTAATATAAAACTTTAAAGGTATTCTGTTCTAATTATAAATAAAAACTATTATATGAAACAAAATAAGTATTGGCATTTAGATGGAGATTTTTCCATTCTTAAACTGTTTTATGTACACGTTCCAGTAGGTAGCTGTCTCGGAAAATACAAGGGATTTGTTGTGTCTAACTTTGCCTGAACTCCGTATTCCGTTTTTATACCTTCAGTAACGCAGTATACGTTCAATTTTGCAGTTTAAGGAAATATTGATGTCGAATTCTGCTGTTGTTGATTCAGTTGCTTTTGCCTTAAGACAAGCTGAACTATCACAAACTGCGATTATTCCTATTCGCACTGAGCTCGGTGGTGAACAGGCAAATGTGGATATCGCTTATGCAGTACAGGAAATCAATACTGTACGTGCACTGTCGGAAGGGCGCCGTTTAGTAGGTCGAAAAATTGGCCTAACTTCTAAAGTGGTACAAGCCCAACTCGGCGTAGATCAACCTGACTTTGGGATGTTATTTGCTGATATGGCATATGGCGATGGTGAAGTCATTCCAGCGGGTAAGTTGATTCAGCCAAAAGTTGAAGCTGAAATTGCGCTCGTACTCAAAAAGGATTTAACCCAAGCCCGACATACATATGCAGACATTATTAGTGCAACAGACTATGCCTTACCAGCTATTGAAATAGTTGATAGTCGCATTGAGAACTGGAAAATCTCATTGATTGACACGGTTGCTGACAATGCATCAAGTGCAGCTTTTGTGTTGGGTTCACGTCCAGTACAGCTTAATCAACTTGATTTAGTTAACTGTAAAATGACGATGACTCGTGGGGACGAAGTTGTTTCGCAAGGTGTTGGTAAAGCTTGTTTAGCTAATCCATTGAATGCAGCAGTTTGGTTAGCTGATGAAATGGTACGACGCGGACGTCCATTACAAGCAGGAGATATTGTCCTGACTGGGGCATTGGGTCCAATGGTGGTGGCTCATCCAGGGGATGAGTTTAAAGTTGAAATTGATGGCTTCAATTCAGTTGTTGCATGCTTTGCTGCTGAATAAAGGATAAGGATATGAAAAAGATAAAATGTGCCTTAATTGGTCCAGGAAATATTGGAACAGATTTGTTGTATAAATTGCAGCGTAGTGAAGTTTTGGAGCCAGTATGGATGGTTGGAATTGATCCTACTTCTGAAGGCTTGGCTCGCGCTGAAAAAATGGGTTTAAAAACCACGGCTGAAGGCGTTGATGGTTTATTACCTCATGTACTTAAAGATGATATCAAAATTGCTTTTGATGCAACCTCAGCGTATGTGCATGCAGAGAACAGTCGCAAGCTCAATGAGCTTGGAGTGTTAATGATTGATTTGACTCCTGCGGCAATTGGTCCATTTTGTGTGCCGCCAGTGAATTTGGAAGCTTTATTAGATGCAGGTGAAGTACCCAATGTGAATATGGTGACTTGTGGTGGGCAAGCAACTATTCCGATGGTCGCGGCAATTTCACGGGTACAAACGGTTAGCTATGCTGAAATCATTGCAACGGTTTCGACTAAATCGGTTGGCCCAGGTACTCGTAAGAACATTGATGAATTTACTCGTACTACGGCTGGTGCAATTGAAAAGGTTGGCGGAGCTAAACAAGGTAAAGCCATCATTATTATTAACCCGGCTGAACCACCACTAATGATGCGCGACACTGTTCATTGTTTAGTTGAAGGTGAGCCTGACCAAGTTACAATTACGGAATCAGTCAATGCCATGATCAAAGAGGTACAAAAGTACGTACCCGGCTACAAACTGGTGAATGGACCTGTATTTGATGGCAATCGTGTTTCTATGTTTCTTGAAGTAGAAGGCCTAGGCGATTATTTACCAAAATATGCAGGTAATCTTGACATTATGACAGCGGCAGCCGCACGCACTGCTGAAATGTTTGCAGAACGCGTTTTATCTAATCAAAAAGCTGAAGTTGTTTAAGGAGAAACCGTATGTCTAAGATTATTGTGCATGATATGACGTTACGTGATGGTATGCATCCACAACGTCATCAAACTACAGTTGAGCAAATGATTGCCATTTCAACCGCGTTAGACGAAGCGGGTGTACCATTAATTGAAGTGACTCATGGTGATGGCTTAGGGGGAAGTTCCGTTAACTACGGTTTCGCTGCTGCAACAGATGAAGAATATTTATCTGCTGTTGTGCCACGCATGAAAAATGCCAAGGTGTCAGCGTTGTTATTGCCTGGCATTGGAACAGTTGATCATTTAAAAATGGCATATGAGATTGGTGTTTCAACCATTCGTGTTGCAACACACTGTACAGAAGCAGACGTGTCTGAGCAGCATATTACTGCTGCACGAAAATTGGGAATGGACACAGTAGGCTTTCTAATGTTGGCACATATGGCATCGCCACAACATTTGCTAGAAGAAGCAAAAAAAATGGTGTCTTACGGTGCTAACTGTATTTATGTCACTGACTCTGCTGGGTACATGTTGCCACAAGATGTTACCGATCGGGTTGGGTTGCTTCGTCAAGAACTTGATAGCAGTATTGAGTTAGGTTTCCATGGTCACCATAACTTGGGTATGGGCGTTGCCAATACTGTCGCTGCGGTTGACGCTGGTGCAATTCGGGTCGACTTGGCGGCAGCTGGTCTAGGAGCTGGAGCAGGCAATACACCACTTGAGTTATTTATTGCAGTTGCAAATCGTATGCAAATAGAAACAGGCGTAGACTTGTTTAAAGTACAGGATATTGCAGAAGATCTTGTGATTCCAATGATGCTAAATCCAATTCGTGCAGATCGTGATGCAGCAACATTAGGTTATGCAGGTGTATATTCTTCTTTCTTGCTGTTTGCAAAACGTGCCGAAGCTAAATATGGTGTCTCTGCACGTGAAATTTTATTAGAGCTTGGTCGCCGTGGTACGGTTGGGGGGCAGGAGGATATGATTGAAGATCTTGCCTTGACCATGTCAAAATCGAAAGTAATGAGCGCATAAGTTTTTTTATAAATGAAAAAGAGCACTCCACGAGAGTGCTTTTTTTCATCTACTGATTTGATCTAGATGAAATAACTTGGGTATAAGCGTTATTTTCTATAAATGGATGAACATCATTTTTGATTGGATGAGTTTCTATTTAAATAAAAAAACGATTAGAAAATTAAAAATAGCAAATTTAAATAAAGCTATTTTAATAAAAATAGATATATAACAAATACTTATTATGGTTTTTGGGAGATGATTAATCGGTTTTAGTGATCTGTTAAAAATCCTCATTACTGGAAAAGTAACATTTTTTTAAAGCATTGAGTTTAAAAAGAAAAATATCTTAATACTCTAGTCGAATTTTTCATAAAAATAGAGTTGAGCATGATAGGGCTTGGTTTCATGGATTGATTAAAAGGAAGTACGCAATGCGTCGTCAAACGTTATGGATCGCAATGGCTTGCGCAATAGCAACAATAGAGGCTACTGGCACAAATGCTGGTTTTGTTGAAGATAGTCAGGTTCAGCTGAAATTTAAAAACTTCTATTTAGATCGTCAGTATGATGACACCCCTGCAAAAAACTGGGGGAGTTGGTCGCAAGCTGTGACACTGGATGCAAAATCGGGCTATGCAGAGTTTGGGGCGTTACAACTCGGTGTTGATGTGTTAGCACAGTATGCTGTGCGTCTGGATGGTCGTGACCGTAATGCCGATTGGGTTCTGCCGTATAGTGGAATTTCTGGTACAGGCACAGGAAAACAAGAGCGCCAGTTTGGCAAAATAGGAGCAACTCTTAAA
This sequence comes from Acinetobacter sp. XS-4, assembly GCF_023920705.1. Taxonomy (NCBI): domain Bacteria; kingdom Pseudomonadati; phylum Pseudomonadota; class Gammaproteobacteria; order Moraxellales; family Moraxellaceae; genus Acinetobacter; species Acinetobacter sp. XS-4. The sequence continues at coordinate 1,806,260 of NZ_CP094657.1, forward strand.
GCGAAAATCAACCAAACTGAATTACGAATTGGTGAAATTTTACCTGTAACACCAGTAATTCATTTTGATCCATCACGTCAATTATTGACCACTTATAATGGGGTATGGCTAGAGTCAAAAGATCTTAAAAACACCAAATTAACGTTAGGTTATTTGGATAGTATCAATGCCCGTTATGAAAATCAGCCAATGGATTTTGGCCTATGGCCTAAAGCATTAAATAATGATGGTAAAACTGATGGGATGTATGTTGCGGGCATAGATTACCAATTAAATAAAAACTGGTCTGCAAGTTACTTTTATGGTGATGTGACGAATATCTATCGTCAAAATTACTTGGGTGTGAACTATAAAAACAATTATGACAAATTAAAAGTCGATTCACACATACGTTTTTTCGACAATGCAGAGTCGGGAGATGCCTTGTATGGTGATATTGATAATCAGGCATTGTCTATAGGCTCAACCTTAACTTATGGCTCACACAGCGTAGGTTTATCTTATCAGCAAATGTTTGGTGACCATGGTAGTAACTCGAGTGCAGCAACTGGCGCACCATATTTCCCATCCCTCGCAGGTTGGGTACCTCAGCCTTATTTGGATAACTGGTCAGTTGCGAGCTTTATCCGTAAAGATGAAAAATCGGTGGGTGTGGCTTATAGCTATGATTTTAGTGATCTTGGCATTAAAGGTTTAAAAACCACTGCAAAATATTGGCATGGTTGGGGCATTGATTCAGCTTATGAATCAAGTGCATTAACAGGCAAAGGTAAAGAAGATGAATTCAACTTTATTCTGAATTACGTTGTGCCAGAAGGGAAGTTAAAAGGCTTAGGTTTTCAGTGGATGTATATCGATGTGAACTTCGACAATATTGCAGGCCAAGCAAGCGATTTGCAGGAACATCGTATTGCAACGACATATACCTATAAATTTTGAATACTTTTAAATATTTATTTAAATAACAATTGGTTATTGATATTTTTTTTGTATCACCTCATCGTAAACAAGTATCAGTTTAAGCGCTGTGAACAGGTAAGATGGGTGAGTAAAACATTTAAAATTTGGTCTACTAAAAGCAGCTTAATCTTGAGTTGAGCTGTATAAATTGTAAGAGGAATGACATGGGCACAGTACAAATCCCCGAATATAAAACAGATCCATTTTTTGGTTTGGAAGACAAATGGATTGAAACAGCAGCAGGCGAGCTTACTCATTATCATGAGCTTGGAGAAGGTACTCCAATTTTATTTTTACATGGTTCGGGTACTGGTGTTTCAGCAGCAGCAAACTGGTGGTTGAACTTACCACAAATTGCTGAGCAGGCACGCTGTATTGCTATTGATTCGATTGGTTATGGACAAACTGTTGTTGCAGAAGGGACTGCTTACGGTATCCGTGCATGGGTAGATCATGCAGTCCGTGTATTAGATGCTTTAGGAATTGAAAAAACCTGGTTAGTAGGTAATTCTTTAGGTGGTTGGTTAGCATTCCAGTTTATATTGGATTACCCAGAGCGTGTACTGGGTATTGTATCAATGGGAACGGGTGGTGCTAAACAGACGGCAGCACTTAAAGCACATGCTAATCCTGAATTGACAGAAGCTGGTATCCGTAAAACTTTAGAAATGTTTGTGGTCGATAAGTCTTTAGTCACAGATGAATTGGTTAAAGTTCGTTTTGACTCAGCAAAAAATGACTACGCATCAGATCGATTGATGGATGTTGTTGGTGCACGAGACCGTGACCGTTTTGAATTCCCGCTTGATTTTGAAAAGATGAAAGAGATTCAAGTTCCTGTACTACTCATTCATGGTGTGCAAGATGTAGTTATTCCTGTATCTCGTACATGGGATATTTTGAATATTGTACCTTATGCTGATGCACATATTTTTAGTCAATGTGGTCATTGGTCACAAGTTGAAAGAGCACAAGAATTTAACCAGATTATTAAACAATATTTAGCAGTACATGATGTTAAATAAAATATAAAAAATACAGGAAGGATAAATTATTATTCTTCCTGTATTTAAATTAAAAAATTTGGTTTTTTGCTGAGCCCTGTCATTTTATCTTAGACTTTTGTATTAAATAAGATAAGTTAGATCTGGTTAATATTTAAGTAAAAAACTTTACTTAATAAATCCATGAATTCTTTAACCCCAGAAGATTCTGCGTCTTTGCGATAGCTTACAAATAAATCTAAAAAAGGTAGATCGACATCAACAGGTCTAGTGACAATATTATTTAAAGTGAGCGGCTCTATATAGCTAGGCAAGATCCCGCAACCTAATCCCATCCCTATTGAATTAATATTAAATAAAATATTATGAGCAGTTTGCACAATATTAAATTTAATTTTATGAAGTTCAGCAAAATTAAGAATTGTATTATGTAAAATCGATGACTGTTCTGACGATGGGATAATAAAATCAATATTATTTAAAAGCTTCACTGGAATACGCTCGTACTGAGCAAGTGGGTGATCTCGAGGAAGCAATAGCATTAGAGGTTCACGTAATACAAACTGACTCTGAATTTCATCGTTATTTAAGTTATCTCTCATAAAGGCAATGTCAATTTCACCTTTCTTTAAGGCTTCCATTTGTTCGGTATTATTCATGCTCCGTAATTCAATTTTTAAGTTTGGATTTTGTATGCGTAAACTCGGAAGAACACACGGGAAAACTTTCATTTCTACTACTGGAACAAAACCAATGGTCAGTTGTTGTTTTTTAAATTTTGAAACTTGACGAGCCATAGCAATTGCTTTGTCCGCCTGAGCTAAAGTCAGACGGGCTTGTTCAAGAAATACACTACCTTCTTCAGTGAGTTCAACTTTACGTTTAGTACGATGTAGTAATGTAACGCCAACCTCATCCTCAAGGTCTTTAATTTGTTGACTTAATGATGGTTGAGCTGTGTAGAGGCGAAGTGCAGCTTTACTAAAGTTGAGTTCTTCAGCCACCATTACAAAGTAGCGTAAATGACGTAATTCCATATCAGTTGTGATCCCAAAATCCTATTATTAACGTTGGATAGTTAATAAAATATGCTAAATGCTTGAAAACCATAAATCCGTTTATAAAACCACTGATCAGTATCAGTCGAACTTAATTTTAATATTTAAAATCTATAATGAATAATTCATAAAAAGTCTAATTTGAAACAAATAAAATATTTCACTTAAAACAGTTAAAAAATCATTATCCATTCAAATTGAATTTTATGTTGTGCGTTTTTGGCGGCAGCAGGAGTGCTTCTCATGAATGGAAAAATTGAAGTGTGTGAAATCGATGCTTTAGTCGATGCACAAAATGGACGTATCTCGCCAACTATCTATACAGATCCACAATTATACGAACTAGAGTTAGAGCGTGTTTTTGGACGTTGTTGGTTATTTCTTTGTCACGAAAGCCAGATTCCAAAATCAGGCGACTTTTTCAATACGTATATGGGTGAGGACCCAATTATTGTTACGCGTCAAAAAGACGGTTCTATTAAAGCATTATTAAATCAATGTCGTCACCGTTCTATGCGGGTTAGCTATGCTGACTGTGGTAATACGCGTGCGTTTACCTGCCCATATCATGGCTGGTCCTATGGCATTGACGGTTCTCTTAAAGACATTCCATTGGAAGGTATCGCTTTTCCACATGGGGCTTGTAAAGAACAATGGGGATTGCAAGAGGTTCCTCGTGTTGCAAGCTATAAAGGTTTGGTTTTTGGTTGTTGGGCAGATGACACACCCGAATTACTCGACTATATGGGTGATATTGCTTGGTATCTCGATGCAATGATTGACCGCCGTGAAGGTGGTTCGGAAGTCATTGGTGGCATTCATAAATGGGAAATTAACTGTAACTGGAAATTTGCAGCAGAACAGTTTGCTTCTGATCAATACCACGCGCCGTACTCGCATGCCTCTGCAGTACAAGTTTTAGGTGGTAAACCAAATGATGATGCTTCTAAAGCATTAGGAACAGCACAAACGGCACGTCCAGTTTGGGAAACAGCAGAAAGCTGTGTGCAATATGGTCAACGTGGTCATGGTTCAGGTTTCTTCCTTACGGAAAAACCAGATGCCAATTTCTGGGTTGATGGTCAAGTAGCAGATTACTTCCGTGAAACCTATGAAGAAACAAAAGAGCGTTTGGGCGACACACGTGCTTTACGCTTGGCTGGACATAACACAATGTTCCCAACTTTGTCTTGGTTGAATGGTATGACGACGATGCGCATCTGGCATCCACGTGGGCCAGATAAAACCGAAGTTTGGGCTTTCTGTATCACGGACAAAGCAGCGCCGCAGCACATCAAAGAAGCGATGGAGTTGAATGCTTGCCGAGCATTTGGCCCAGCTGGTTTTGCTGAAGCAGACGATGGTGAAAACTGGATTGAGATCCAGAAAGTGTTACGTGGTTATAAAGCGCGAAAAAGCAAACTCATTATGGAAATGGGCCTTGGCAATGAAAAATACCGTGAAGATGGTATTCCCGGTATTACTAACCATGTTTTCTCTGAAACAGCTGCACGTGGCATGTATCGTCATTGGGCAAACCTGTTGATGCATGAAAAATGGGAAGACGTACAACGGGCAGATGAGGCTTATGAGCAAAAGCTTTTGAAAAAAGCGGCTAAAAAGGATGAGAAGGAGCTTGTGAAATGAACCAGATCATTGACTCATTAAAACCACAGCCAGTATGGCGTTCTATTGGATTGGAACTTCACCACGACATTAGTCAGTTTCTATATGCAGAAGCACAGTTGTTAGATGACTGGAAATTCCGTGATTGGTTGGAAATCTTAAGCGAAGATATTTTATATACGCTCAAAACGACGACAAATGCGCAAACACGTGATCGTCGTAAATGTATTGCACCACCATCAACATGGATTTATCACGACGACAAATTTGTACTAGAGCGTCGCGTAGCAAAATTAGAAACAGGAATGTCGTGGTCCGAAGAACCGCCATCACGTACTCGTCACTTGATTACTAATATTCGGGTCGAAGCAACTGCGCAAGCAAATGAATATCAAGTTTTTAGTAATTATTTGCTTTATCGCTCGCAAAAAGAAAAAGACGTATTGACCTATGTTGGTAAACGAGTTGATCTGATTCGAAAAGATGATAGCAGTAGTTTAGGTTGGAAAATTGCTAAACGTGATATCACCCTCGATCAAGCGACTTTGATTTCTCACAATATTACGGTGTTTTTCTAATGAATAAGATTTTTGTTTGTCAGATTGATGAGTTGGATGAAGGCGAAGCGCTGAAAGTAGATTGTAATGTAGGTGATATTGCTGCACTCGCTGTGTTCAATTTTAATGGTGAATTTTTTGCCATGAATGATAAATGCAGTCATGGTAATGCTTCTATGTCAGAAGGCTACCTAGAGGATGATGGCACGGTTGAATGTCCACTTCATGCATCACGTTTTTGTTTGAAAACTGGCGTACCACAATGTGTACCAGCGACTGATCCGATTCAGACATTCTCTGTCGTGATTGAAGATGGTGCACTCTATGTAGAAATGGCAGGAGCGTAATGATGGGCTGGCTAGAGGGTGAAGTTGCATTAATTACTGGTGGTGGTTCGGGACTAGGGCTTGCGTTGGTTGAGCGTTTTTTGCAAGAGGGTGCGCATGTTGGTGTGTTGCAACGGTCTCAAGCAAAAATAGATGAATTGATTGCACGCTATGGTGACAAAATTGTGGCGATTAATGGCGATGTGGCGAGTTTTCAGGATAACGTTCGTGCTGTGCAGGCTACAGTAGAACGTTTTGGAAAACTGGACTGTTTTATTGGTAACGCTGGTATTTGGGATCATTATGCCGACATCGTTAACATGAGTGGCGAACAGTTAGATAAAGCCTTTGATGAAATTATGAGTATTAACACGAAAGGTTATTTACTTGGTGCAAAAGCAGCTTTAGATGAGTTACTCAAAACTGAAGGTTCGATGATTTTTACCTTATCTAACTCAGCGTTTTATTCATCTGGTGGTGGTCCAATTTATACCGCATCAAAACATGCTGGTGTGGGTTTGGTACGTGAACTGGCCTATGAGCTGGCACCGAAAGTGCGTGTGAATGCAGTTGCTCCATCCGGGATGAATGTCAATGTGAAAGGTGCCGCATCCCTTGGGCAAGAAAATCTAGGATTACTTGATGCACGCGATCCCCAAAAAATTGGGCAGGGTATGCCATTGAGATTCTTACCAGAACCAGAAGACATGACTGGTTCTTATGTATTGCTCGCATCACGTCAAAATAACCGACCATTATCCGGTGTTTTTATTAATGCTGACTGTGGTTTGGGAATTCGTGGCTTACGTCAAGCGAACGCTGGTTTTTTTGATGCTTAATTTTAATCCGATATTAATGGACTAATAAGACAGCTAAAAACTGTCTTATTTCGGAGCTAATCATGACTGTTAAACTTATTTGTGCTTCTCATAGCCCGCTAATGGAATTTGCATCTCCGGCAGAAAAACAACAAGAACACACGGTGCGTAAAACATTTGAAAAGCTCGCTGCAGAGGTCAAAGCATATGACCCCACTTTAATTATTGCTTTTGGGCCAGATCATTTTAATGGCTTCTTTTATGACCTGATGCCGAGTTTCTGTGTAGGTGTCCGCGCAACAGCAGCAGGTGACTGGAACTATGGTCCAGGTGAGCTTAATGTGCCTGAAAGCACAGCATTGAGTTTAATTCGACGTGTACTTGATGAAGGTGTAGATGTTGCATATTCATATCGGATGCAAGCCGACCATGGTGTCACTCAACCGCTGCATTTTTTATGTGATGGCCAACTTAATCGTTACCCAACCATTCCAATATTTATTAATGGTGCGGCTGCGCCAATGCCTACAACAAAACGAACGATTGCTTTAGGACGAGCGGTTGGGGCTTTCATCAACTCAATTAATCAAGAAAATGAACGTATATTGATTTTGGGCACAGGTGGACTTTCACACGATCCACCAACCCCTCAAATGGGCTCTGCACCACCAGAAGTTGAAGAGTTTCTAATTGCCGGACGTAACCCAACTGTTGAAGCTCGTAATACACGTCAGGCCAAAATCATTTCAGTGGGACAGCGTTTAGCAGCAGGTGACAAGAGCGTATCTGTACCACTTAATCCAGAGTGGGACGAACAGTTATTGGAAAAATTCAAAAATGCAGACTTTGCTGCGCTTGAAAATATGACTGAAGATGAAATTCGCCGTGAAGGTGGGCGTGGTGGGCAAGAAGTTCGTACATGGATGGCTGCTTTTGCGGCATTAGAAGCTGTTGGCGATTATGAGATGACCTTACATTGCTATGAACCTATCAGTGAATGGATTGCTGGTTTTGGCATTGTATCTGCCGAGCTGAAATAAAGGATAAAACGATGAATATTCAAACTATTGTCATCATCGGTGCTGGACAGGCAGGTGCAAGTGCTATTCTGGAACTACGTAATAACAAATACGACGGTAAAATCATTTTGATTGGAGATGAATCTCATCTGCCTTATGAGCGTCCCCCTTTATCTAAAGATATGATTTTAAGGCCTGAACAGACCAAAATTGAAATTCTATCACAACAAAAATTGAAAGATTTAGGTGTTGAGACCATTCAAGGCAATGCAGTTGTACGCATTGAGCCTGAAAAATATCAAGTGATTTTGAAAAATGGTGAAAGTATTCACTATGACAAGTTATTACTCGCGACAGGTGGGGCTCCTCGTCGTCTTCCAATTTTAGATGCAGTTGGTAAACATGTTTATACTCTGCGAAATTTGGAGGATTCACAAGCCTTGGTTCCAATCTTTCAAGCGGGGAAACGCATTTTGCTTGTAGGCGGTGGAGTTATTGGTCTTGAATTAGCATCAAGTGCCCGTTTTAAAAATTGTCAGGTGACCTTAATTGAACAAAGTCCAATGATTATGGGGCGTTCACCAGCAATTATTAGCCAATTTTTACTTGATGAACACCGCAACCGAGGGGTCGATATTCACTTAAATGTGCAAATTGGTAATGTCACCTTACGAGGAGAAGAGATAGTTGTAATATTGGAAAGTGGTGAAGAGTTGATTGCCGATGCTGTTGTTTATGGCATTGGGATTGTACCGAATGCTCAATTGGCCATAGATGCTGGTTTAGACGTCGACTTTGCCATTAAAGTGAATGAAAACTGCCAGACTTCGAATCCAGATATTTATGCTGCTGGTGATGTAGCAACTCAGTTGCGTGCAGATGGTAATTATGCCCGTATTGAAACTTGGGAAAATGCCAATAATCAAGCAGGCACTTTTGCTCGTCATGTCATGGGATTAGCGCAACCTAAAGCTAATCCATCATGGTTCTGGACAGATCAGTATGATATTAATTTTCAATTCGTTGGCGATATGTCTGCAAAAGAATGGCATATACGAGGCAATATGAATCCGCACGAAAACCAAAATGTTGGATTCACCTTATTTGGGTTAGACCAAGGTATCGTTGTAGCAGGTATTGCTGTTAATCAAGCTAAAGATGTTAGGCATTTAAAAAAATTGGTTTCTAGTTCTAGCACCTTTGATAAAGAAAAGTTGCTAGATCTGTCTATTGAATTACGCAAATTAATTTAATTAGGGTTGTTATACTAAAAGCCTATTTAATATTGAAAATAAAAACCGTCATGCTTATATGGCGGTTTTTTTATGGTTAATCATAAATATTTTCCATGAGTGGATATTATTAATACTTAATTTGAACTGAATTATAATTTTTAGGTATTAGTAGATTTTATTTTTGTTGAGTGATTAATATGTTTTTTGGATTTTAAGTTTCATTATTTTAATATAAGTTATTGAAATATAAATTTATTTAAATTTTATTATAGGTTATTTCTATAAGACTAAAGTATTTAAGTGAAATGTAGTAAATATTTTTTTATTTTTTTATAAAATTATAGAACTTAAGGCTAATTTAGAAATAAAAGCAGTTAAGAAATGATGGTGAATGATTTTTTTAACTAGTAGAAAAGGATTTTTCTATGGACCGTGCAGGAAATAAGCACTCTATTATTACGATCGTCATTTGTTTTTTAATTGCTGTGATTGAAGGGATTGATATTCAGGCAGCAGGTATCGCAGCTGTAGGTATTCGAGAATCTTTTGGTCTGGATAGCTCTCAACTCGGTATTTTTTTTAGTGTCGGAATATTGGGGTTATTACCCGGTGCATTAATTGGTGGACGTTATGCAGACCGTATTGGCCGTAAGATGGTGCTAATCGGGGCAGTAACTATTTTTGCAATATTTACTCTTTTTACCGTTTGGGTGAATAGTTTCTATGTGTTGCTGTTGGTACGTTTTTTAGCAGGAGCTGGATTAGGGGCTGCAATGCCAAATTTAATTGCTCTAGTTTCGGAAGCTGTTTCTAGCGAAAATCGTGGGCGTGCTGTAGGTTTGATGTATTGTGGTATGCCAATAGGAGCCATATTGGTGTCATTACTGGCAGCCTATGATGTAAGTGGACATTGGCAAACAATTTTTTACGTTGGTGGAATCGTTCCTCTTCTTGTACTTCCACTTATGATCAAATTTTTACCAGAGTCACGGGAGTTTTTAGAAACTAGATTTCAGGATAAATCTATTACACGCATAGAAAGCTCTTTTAAAAATCTATTTCAAAATAACTATGCAGGGCAGACTCTATTACTTTGGGCAAGCTATTTTTTTACCTTGATGGTTGTATACATCATGTTGAGTTGGTTGCCATCTCTCTTTATGGAGTTGGGATTCTCTCGTCAACAGGGTAGTTTAGCTCAAGTCTTTTTCCAAATGGGCGCTGCACTAGGCACGGTTGTTTTGGGTATTTTGATTGATCGCTGGAATAAAGCTTATGTCATTATATTGATGTACATAGGTATTTTAGCTGGTTTATTTAGTTTAAATGGAGCCGGTAGTCTTACTGCGATGTATGCAGCCGCAGCATTAATGGGAACATTTACAATTGGTGGGCAAGGCGTTTTATATGCATTTGGTAGCATTGTATATCCAACTGAGATTCGGGCAACTGGTGTAGGGAGTGCCGCAGCGGTTGGGCGTATTGGTGCAATGTTAGGACCTGCGATTGCTGGACAATTACTCGCGATGGGAAGCGGTGCTACAGGCGTAATTTCTGCTGCCATCCCTGGAATTATCATTTCAGCATTACTGATGCTTTTGGTGATTCGCAAATTACATCAGGCCCAATAATCTGAATACCACAATGAAAAAAGCTCATATTTAGGAGCTTTTTTCATATTTGGCATTATTTGAGTGAAATTTCAAATTTGATCATCCGAATGTTTAGTAAGTTCAGAACTGTATCGAGCATATGAGTCGATACAGTTCTACTAATCATCTATATTGAGTAAGAAAAATGTATTCAGTTACCAAGGAAAAGCTTTGGAATCGTTCATTTATTCTGTGTGTATTAAACAATCTTTTTTTATTCATTTATTACTATGCATTACTCACAATATTGCCACTTTATATTTTAAAAGAATTATCCGGTTCAATCAGTCAGGCTGGTTTGGCGTTAACCTTATTTTTGGTTTCATCTATTATCACTCGTCCTTTTTCTGGCTTAATTATTGATCGGTTAGGTAAAAAATATGCCTTACGAGGTTCGGCATTATTATTTGCACTTCTGGCATTAAGTTATCTATGGGCAAATCAGTTATGGCTTTTATTGCTTATTCGTTGTGTGCATGGAATCTGGTTTAGCATTTTGACGACAGTAATAGTGCCTATTGTGAATGATTTTATACCTGAACATAGAAAGGGCGAGGGTATGGGATATTTCGTAATGTCTACGAATCTGGCAGTTGTTTTTGGGCCAATGATCGCATTAGCCACGATACGTTACACCAGTTTTTATAATTTATTTGCCTTTTTAGCATTTATTGTTTGTTTGGGTTTAATTTTTTGTTTTCTTATTCCCGTTTCTTCCTTAAACGATAGGAGGAGAGCCTCTGTAAAGTGGAGTATTACATTTGACGATATCTTTGAAAAAAGGGTGATGTCTATCGGCGTTATTGCTTTATTTACTGCAATGGCTTATTCAAGCATTATGAGCTTTATTAGTGTCTATAGTGAAACAAAAGGCTTATTAGCGGCGACCAGCATATTTTTTATTATCTTTGCAATATCAATGATTATAGTGCGTCCTTGGGTAGGTTACTCTTATGATAAAAGAGGGGCTAATTCTGTGGTTTACCCTTCATTTATCCTTTTTTCAATAGGCTTATTTTTAGTTAGTTGGATGCAAACACAGTGGGGCTATTGGTTGGCGGCAGTACTAATAGGAATGGGATACGGATCGCTTTTCCCTGTTTTTCAAACCATGGCAATACAATCGGTTGAGAAAAAGAGAATAGGGCATGCTGTTTCAACCTTTTTTACTTTATTTGATTTAGGAATGGCCATTGGTTCAGTTTTGGTAGGATTAATTATTGCCCAAATAGGCTACGAGAAAACTTACCAGTTGTGTGCATTCGTTACGATAATGACTTTATTTTTATATCGTTGGATATGTAGTAAAGATGGAAAGACAATAATTAGGATATGACATGGAATTACGTCACTTACGCTACTTTGTTGCGGTTGCTGAAGAGCTGAATTTTACTAAGGCAGCAATGCGTATGCATACGGTGCAACCTTCTCTCAGTCAGCAGATTAAAGATTTAGAAGAAGAAGTAGGAGTTCAGCTTTTTATACGAAGTAAGCGAAAAGTTGAACTGACCAAAGCAGGAGAAGTCTTTTTTAAAGAAGCTCTAATCATTTTAGAACATACAGAAAAAGCAATTAGTTTGGCTCAACAAACTGCTAAAGTTGAACAAGAACAATTAAATATTGGTTTTGTTCCAGTGGCAGAAATGAAAATCTTCCCCTATATCATGCCCAATATAAGAGCGCATTTCCCAGAACTAACAATTGATTTTCATAGCCTTACGGATGATGTACAACTAGTAGCGCTTAGAAAAGGCGAGATAGATATCGCTTTTACTCGTTATGGTGCTGATTCAGATGAATTGGTTTCGATTCAAGTGTTTCAAGAGCCACTTACCTTAATTATTCCCAAAAATTCGCCAGAGGCTCAGCAGGAACGCATTAGTATAAAAAGTTTTGAACAACATGATTTTGTGATTTGCAATGAAGAGTCATCGCCAGAACTTTATCGAATTATTCATAACTTCTTTAAAAAAACTAAGCTTAACGTCGCTGTTGTACAGCACTCAACTAATATCTTACTTAACGTTAATTTAGTCGGAATGGAAATTGGTTGGAGCTTGGTACCTCAATATGTGATTCCTCTATTAGGGGATAAAATTATAGTCAAAAAGACGATAGAACCATTACCGATGATAGGTTTATATGTTTCTTATCGAAAAGATCACGTTAATAAAGCTATAGATTTGATTTTAGATGTACTTAAAAAACAATTTTATCTGGACTTTAGTTAGTATAAAAAAGCCATTCAAAAGAATGGCTTAAAAAATTTAGTTAATTAAATGCATTTTTTCAAAAAGTTCTTCACTTATACTATTTACCGTTTGAGGAATAGCAAGACCTGCTATAAAACGGTCAGGTCGTAATATCACCATAGATTGATTTGTTTGACCAAACCAAGTACGGATTTCACTATCCGCATCACCGATTGTAATGCAATCTGCATTAGAAGTTTGATTTGGTGCATCTAATTGCACGTTAGGGACGACTTGAATAAATTTTATACCTAATTTAATCCATTTTTTCATAATATTGGGTGATATGCCCCAAGTTGGATTGACTCCCCAAGCGAGAATGGCAAAGTTATTTCCAATTACATCATCTAATAAAATTTTGTCTTTGTTTCCAAACTGGACATGAGGCTGTATGAACATCTTTCCAACAGGTGTATTTTTTCCTGAAAATGGCGCCAATATTCCCTCATTATATTTTGGCATTGGCTTGAAACGCATTTCTAGTAAATAGCGTTTTATGGGTTGTATGTAGTTCAATGCATAAGAAATACTATCGCGAACAACACCTTGCCATTTTTTCGGTGGGGCAAGTACGTGACCAGCTAGAACGGATAAATTAATCATTGCTTGCGCGTGGTCTTTCCTTTCTAGTTGATAGCTATCAAGAATTTCAGGGCTTGCTACCTTTTTAATGACCAAAGCCATTTTCCAAGCAAGATTAAATGCATCACGCATACCACTATTGTAACCTTGGCCCTGCCACACAGGCATAATATGTGCAGCATCGCCTGCCAATAAAATACGGTCTACGCGGAAACGATCTGCAATACGTGCATTATGTGTATATACACGTTGGCGTATGACTTCAATATTATCGGTATGGGGTAAAACTTTTCCTAATAGACGATTGATGTTCTCAGGTTTACTAAGTTCTTCTTGGGTTTCTCCCGGCATTACCATAAATTCAAAACGTCGGATGCCATGTGGTAAAGCTGCTGATACGTAAGGACGAACTGGATCACAGCATAAATATACATGAGGGGTGGCTAATGGATCGTTTGCAAGATCAATAACAATCCATTGGTTAGGCGCTGTTTTTCCTTCAAAATTAATATTGAGATTACGACGTACAAATGAATTTCCGCCGTCACAGGCAATAAGGTACTGTGCTTGAATAATTTCTTGTTTTTTGTCTTTTGTAGTAAGGTCTAAAGTTACATGTTCTTTGTCTTGAGTAAAACTATTTAAGTGGCGCGAAAAAAATACCTGTGTTGTTGGGTATAAAGCTAAACCTTCGAGTAAAACACGGTCAACTTGGGGTTGGATAAATGCATTACGACGTGGCCAACCAAATTCGCGAGTCATGGGTTGGATATCTGCAAAGCAACGTCCTTTAGGAGTTAAAAAGCGCATTGCGTGATTGGGAGTAGTATGTGGTAAAACTTGTTTAATTAATCCTAAAGATTGGATTGTTCTTAATGATTCATCATCAATACCAATGGCTCTTGGATAATCAATAAGCTGATCTAATTGTTCAATAACAGTAACTTGTACACCTTGTTTACTTAAGTAATTTGCAATTGTTAATCCAACTGGGCCGGCACCTAAAATTGCAACTTCCGTGGTGTGATGTTGATTCTGATTCACAGTAAATATCCCTTACTATCAAGTTTTCTTATTAATATCAAAATTGAAACAAAGGTAAATTTAATCAATAGTTTAATAAGACGATTATTTGAAGGGGAATGTATGCCTTATTGATTTTAATATATTGTATTTAAAGATTTTTTAATTATTCTGTAATAAGTTTTTTTAATCCAATCATTGTTTTAAATTATATATAATTGTATGGAAATTGGGGAGGATGTTTAATCAACCTCTGATTTATCACAGATTCGGATATTACATTTTTCTTAAGCATGATATTTTTTTATGACCCATGAATGGTGAAATGACCAAAGAAGCGATCTAAAAATTAAAAAGAGACCAGCACATGGTCTCTTTTTACTGCGGTTATCTCTAATAATAAGTCTATAGTGGATTAGGCAAATTAAGTACCACCTGAGCATCCCCAATAACATCTAAGCGTAGAATTTTTGAAGCGCCAAGTTCATTTAGTAACTTTGTTAAAGGGCCTTCGTTTTTCACTAGTCGTACTTTCTCTGGAAAAAGCTTTTGCGCAAAAGAAAGAATATTAGATTGAACGTCTGTTCGGTGCCATTTTCCATCGACTACATGTAGCATGGTTGCTTTATTAATATGTGTTTCAGAATCGACATGTTTTAAAGTAGGAACATCAGTTTTTAAACTTAAATCTAATTTTCCATTAAGATCAAAAATATTGGCTTGAACTTCTTTTGAGTTAATGTTGACGTCAATTTGAGTTAACCATTTTGGTAACTGGTAACCATATACACCACGGACTCTCGCAATTTCAGTATCGACGGGTAAAGCTAAAACATGGGCATAAAAATGACGTTGACGCATCGATTTCATTAACTCTACGATATGTGGCCCACGAGCATTAGGTTGGCGTATGACAATCGCAATTGATACTTCGTTATAGGGGTCATTGTCACAAACCGAATAGGTAAAGAATGTGAGGGCTATCAACCCATAACCTGGAAATGGTTGTAACGGCGTTAAAGCAGCAGGAAGTTTTGCTTTAATTTGCTTAATTGGAGCAAGCATTAACAGCTGAACATTTGCACTACGATAATAAAAGTTAGGTGCCCAGACAGGACCTACTCTCGATTCCACAATTTTTTTAGGAATATGGCGGAAAAAGTCGATATTGCCAGCAGCTGGATCTCGAGCAACTTCATCAAGGTCAGGGTTCATTCTAAAACGGTCATAATAACCATCTTTAGGTACTTTGACTTTCTGTTGCCCAAATTCAACCTCAGTAAATTGTTGTTTTATATTCATTGGAGTTCTCCTTTAACATTAATTGACCGAGTAGCTACCGTTGCCTTTATCAAGACATGTTAATTAATAGCCAGTGTGGGCACTATAAGGTTAAAGCTAACTTTAAAGTCAAGGCTTTAATTTTGACATGTCAAATCTTTGACATTTAAAAGAAATAAAATAAAAACAATTCAAGATTAAAAAGATACAAAGTTAAGTAGAGTCTTCATATAAATTTTATTTTTAAAAGATGATTAAGATAATTGACCTTAAAGTTAACTTTAAGCTTAGTATAAATATCCAAACCTTTATAACGAATCGATAAAACAGTTTTTCAGCAGGAGAACAAAGATGGGATATGTAACCACAAAAGATGGCGTAGAAATTTTTTATAAAGACTGGGGTCCACGCGATGCCCAAGTTTTATTTTTTCATCACGGTTGGCCTTTAAGTTCAGATGATTGGGACACACAGTTACTTTTCTTTTTAGGGCAAGGTTATCGTGTTGTAGCACATGACAGACGGGGACATGGGCGTTCGAGTCAGGTGTGGGATGGTCATGATATGGATCACTACGCCGATGATGTCGCAGAAGTGGTTAAACATCTGAATATTAAAAATGCAATTCATATTGGCCATTCAACGGGTGGCGGTGAAGTTGCTCATTATATTGCTCGTCACGGCCAAGAAAACGTTGCAAAAGCTGTACTTGTTAGTGCAGTTCCACCACTGATGGTTAAAACTGAAAATAATCCTGAAGGTTTACCAAAAGAAGTTTTTGATGACCTACAAAATCAAGTTCTCACAAACCGTGCACAATTTTTCCGAGACCTTCCATCTGGCCCATTCTATGGTTTTAACCGACCAGATGCGAAACCATCTGAAGGTATCATTTCGAATTGGTGGCGTCAGGGCATGACGGGCAGTGCAAAAGCACATTACGATGGTATTGTGGCATTCTCGCAAACTGACTTCACTGAAGATTTAAAGAAAATCACGGTTCCTGTTTTAGTGTTGCATGGTGACGACGACCAGATTGTGCCTTATAAAACTTCTGGTGTGAAATCTGCTGAGTTACTCCCAAATAGCCAACTTAAAATCTATCCGGGTTTTTCACATGGCATGTTAACTGTAAATCATGAAGTGATTAATGCTGACTTATTGGCGTTTATTCGCGAATAATTAAAAGTTTTAAAACTTTAAAGAAAGAGGCATATTGAGTGCCTCTTTTTTTATATAAAAATAATAAATTCAATTAATTAAATACAGAAGTGCGAAAAGGTATTGACATTAAAGTTAGCTTTAATCTTAAAGTAAAGCCATATTGAATGAGGTCATTCCAATGAAAGTGTTCGAAAAGCTAGTATTCCCAAATGGTTCATATGTTCCTAACCGTATTGCCAAAGCTGCAATGGAAGAAAACATGGCTGATTTAAACCATGCACCATCAGAAGAGTTAATGCATTTATATCAGGTTTGGGCAAATGGTGGTGTAGGTTTAATCATTACCGGAAATGTGATGGTAGATCGCCGGGCAATGACTGGACCAGGAGGCGTCGTGCTTGAAGATGAAAAGCATTTGGATACTTTTAAAAAATGGGCGCAAATTGGTCGTTCAAAAGGTGCTCAGGTTTGGCTTCAAATCAATCATCCGGGGCGTCAAATGCAAGCAAACCTTGGTCAACAGACTTGGGCGCCATCGGCAATTTCACTTGATCTTGGCAAAATGTCAAATCGCTTTAATACGCCAATCGAAATGACTGAATCTATGATTGCAGAAGTGATTCAGCGTTTTGCAAACACGGCGCGTTTAGGCGAAAAAGCAGGGTTTACTGGTGTAGAAATTCATGCAGCGCATGGTTATTTATTAAGTCAGTTTCTTTCACCACTCAGCAATAAACGCCAAGATCAATGGGGTGGTTCTTTAGAAAACCGCGCTCGTATTTTAATTGAGATTGTAGAAGCGGTTCGTAAAGTGGTTTCCCCTCAATTTACTGTTGCAGTAAAACTGAACTCAGCCGATTTCCAACGTGGTGGGTTTAGCGCTGAAGATGCTCAACAAGTGGTTAAAATGCTAAATGAACATGCAGTTGATTTGGTTGAACTTTCAGGCGGTAGCTATGAAGCGCCTGCAATGCAAGGTCAAGCACGTGATGGCCGAACACTTGCTCGTGAAGCTTACTTTTTAGAGTTTGCCCAAGAAATTCGTAAAGTTGCCAAAATGCCTGTTATGGTGACAGGTGGCATACGCCGTAAACAGGTAGCAGAGCAGGTAGTTGAAAGTGGTGTAGATATGGTTGGTATTGCCACAGCTTTAGCGATTGAACCCAATTTGCCAAATGCTTGGAAACAAGGCAAAAATGTTTCTCCTGAACTCAAGCCAATTACATGGGAAAATAAAACATTCGCTTCACTTGCCAATATGGCTGTGGTCAAATTCCAGTTACGTAATTTAAGCGCTGGTAAAAAAACAAAACCAAATGTTTCACCAGCTTGGGCTTTAATTTTGCAACAATCAGCGATGTCATGCCGTACCCGCCAATACAAAAAAGGCATGCGTGACTATACATTTGCTTCTTAATAAGTGAGTTGTGTTATGACAAATCCGAATGATTCAAACTGGATAATTTATGGAGCAAATGGTTACACGGGCGAGTTAATCGCTCGTGAAGCTGTACGCCAAGGTCTAAAACCAACTTTGGCTGGTCGTAACAAAGCTAAGGTTGAAACATTAGCTCAAGAGTTGGGGCTCGACTATAAAGCTTTTGGGCTTGATAACGTAGATGCGGTCAGTGAGCAACTCCAAGGTTTTAAACTGATCATGCACTGTGCAGGGCCATTTTCAGCGACATCAAAACCCATGATGGAAGCTTGTATAAAAGCAGGTGCTCATTATCTCGATATTACTGGTGAAATCGCTGTATTTGAGTTAGCACAGTCACTTAACAGCCAAGCTGAAAAAGCCAATATTGTGCTTTGTCCGGGTGTTGGTTTTGATGTAATTCCGACAGATTGTGTTGCTGCTGCCTTGAAAGAAGCACTACCAGATGCGACCCATTTAGCACTTGGTTTTGACTCTAGAACAGGGTTTTCACCGGGTACTGCTAAAACAAGTACAGAAGGTATGGCCGAAGGCGGTAAAATTCGTAAAAACGGAAAAATTACTACTGTTCCATTAGCACATTATGTTCGGACCATTGATTTTGGTGATGGTAAAAAAAGTGCCATGAGTGTTCCGTGGGGAGATGTATCTACAGCGTTTTATACAACCGGTATTCCAAACATTGAAGTGTTTGTACCTGCATTCCCTAAAATGATTATGGGCGCGAAAATGATGAACTATTTACGCTCAGTATTAAAAATTAATGCTGTGCAGAAGTTTATTAAGTCACGTATTGAAAAAACGGTTGTTGGGCCAAATGAGGAGCTTCGCGCGAAAGTACCCACCTATGTTTGGGGTGAGGCAAGAAATACGCGTGGGGAAATCAAAACTGCTCGCATTCAAACAGAAAACGCTTATAGCCTTACCGTAAATGGCTCACTGACTGTAGTGAATTATTTACTCAAAAATACTGTGAAAGGCGGTACATATACACCTGCAAAACTCATGGGTTATAAGCTAGTGACCGAGTTGCCGGGCTCTGGTCCGCTAGTCATTAATTAATTAAGCCCTTATTAAAACAGCATGTTTATAGATAGTCCCGAACAAGGAGACATTCTTGTTTGGGTAATTTATAAAATTAATAAATATTTCAAAATGATATCGTGGTAAAAAGGTGTAAGGAAAGACAGAAAACAAAACACTGCATAAGAAATAATTCAAATTGAATATACTAAAAAGCGATAAATATTTTTCATAATAAAGGAATGTAAATAATGAGAAAACTAATACTGTTTCTACATGCATCGCTTGATAGTTTTGTCGAAGGTCCAAATGGGGCAATGGACATAGGGTGGATTGCTTACGATGCTGATTTAGCAAATCATGCAAAAGAAATTTTAAGCACTGCCGATACGGTGATTTGGGGACGTGCGACTTACCAGATGATGTATAATTACTGGCCAACAATGCTTTCAAATCCAGAAGCTTCAGAGCATGAACGCAATCATGCTGAGTGGATTGAAAAAACAGAGAAAATCGTTTTTTCAACCACCTTGGATACAGTTGAATGGAATAATTCCAGACTTGTAAAAGACCATGTCGAAGAAGAAATTAATAAGCTCAAACAGCAAGCGGGTAAAGATATGGTGATTCTGGGAAGCCCAAGATTCGCACACTATTTGATGCAACTTGATTTAATTGATGAATACAAAATTACAGTTTCACCTGTGCTGATTGGTAGTGGTTTGCCACTATTCCAAGGTATTCAGCAAAAGACCAATCTTAAACTCATTGAAAATAAAACTTTTGCTTCTGGTGCCATCGGTCTTCACTACCAAAAGATTAGTTAGTTTTTTCTATAATATTTGTATGAAAAAGACGAATTACAGTGCTGGTCTATAATTCGTCTTTTTAGCTTTATTGCATGCTACTTAAACGCTTAACAACTGCTTCGGCAATTTCTTTACTCGACTGTGGGTTTTGTCCAGTAATTAATCTGTCGCCCGAAATCACATACGAGGTAAACGGAATAAATGCTTCTTTATATTTTGCACCACGTTCAATGAGTCCATTTTGTAAAGAAAATGGAACTTGAGACTTAATACCTGAAAGTGTTTCTTCTATATTTGCAAAACCCGTAACAGTTCTATCTGCAATTAAGGGTTTGCCATTTTCATCCTGTAAAGGCAATAAACCGCCTACGCCGTGACAGACCGCTGCAACGACTCCACCTTGGCGATAGATTTGTTCACTAATATTCTGCAAAGCTTTATTGTTTGGAAAATCCCACATGGTGCCGTGCCCACCCGTATAGTAAATGGCTTTGTACTGGGTAGGATTAATGGCACTTGGAGCCAGCGTTGTTTTTAACCGCTGCATAAAGGCTGGGTCGGCTAAATGGTGACGGGCAGATTTGTCTAGGTAAATCGATTTTAGGCTACGTTCATCTAGTGGAACTTCACCACCTAAAGGACTTACAAAATCCATGTCATAGCCAGCAGCCAAAGCGACATCGTAAAAATGAGTGAGTTCGGTCAGCCAAAGTCCTGTTTTATCAGAACGGGAAGGATAATCCGAGTGATTGGTCATCACGACTAAAATTTTTCCGTTTGCTTTGGCTAAACTTTGAGTCTTATCTAACTCTGCGGCATGTAGCGCATGTGAAGACAAAAAAAAGGCAAAAATAATGGTTAACCAACGCTGAAAATCCCAAACTTTAAACATGACAGGTCCTCATTCATCACCTGTAGCCAATCGTATGTTTAAAGTGCACTTTAAGGTCAATAGGTCTCGAAGAAATTATGGTGATTTTGCTTTGTCGTAATAGAGATTCATGAGTCGTTCAGCATTTTGTTCGCAGGTAATTTCATCAGGTTTGTTATTGATTGCTTCAACCATAGTTCGTAAGTTTTGTTTACTCACTTTGAGTTTTTGTTCTAAAAGTTCAATTTCTTGAATTTTTAATTCAAGTGTTTGGATGAGTGCGTCATGGTTCCAAGTGGCAACTTTTGAAGGCAAAAAAGCCTTAATTTCTGCTAAAGAAAATCCAACTTGCTGGGCTTGTTGAATTAAAGAAAGTTGCTTTAAATCATTATCGGTATATTCACGATAACCGTTCGATTTTCTTTTTGCTTTAGGCAATAGTTTGATTTGCTCGTAGTAACGAATTGTAGGGGTGCTTAAGCCGCTTAATTTAGATAACTCGCTAATATTCATAGCTACAGACTCTATTGACATTCAAGTTAACTTTAGGCTTATAGTGTTCTAAAAGCAAGGTTCATAACTTTACTAACTACACACGTTCAGTAACAACTTTCTATGCTTTGATAGATGAAAGAATAGAATTATAAATATGAAAAATGAGGTGAGAAAATGTCTAAACGCATATTACATGTCGTGACAAATATTTCACGCTATAAAGATATAGATGAACCGACAGGTCTATGGTTAGGTGAACTGACCCATGCCTACGATGAGTTTGAGAAACAAAATTACGTACAGGATATTGTCAGTCCAAATGGCGGAAAAACTCCGATTGAACCTAAATCACTTGTGCCTTTAGTAGCAGATAAATCAGTTAAAAATAGAGAAAATGATCAAGCTTTTATTACGCTTTTAGCAAATACCTTTAAGCCTTCAGATATCAAGTGGCAAGATTATGATGTGATTTACTACACAGGTGGTCATGGAGTCATGTGGGATTTTTTAGATAACCCTGAACTTCAAGAAATCACCAAAAATATTTATGAAAAGGGCGGCATAGTTTCGAGTGTTTGTCATGGTTATTGTGGTTTGCTCAATGTAAGACTTTCAAATGGTGAGCGACTGATAAAAAATAAAAAGTTAACGGGCTTTGCTTGGAGTGAAGAAGTTTTGGCAGGGGTGGCAAAAAAAGTTCCATACAATGCTGAAGAATTAGCAAAAGAATACGGTGCTCACTATGAAAAAGCTTTTATTCCTTTTGCACCATATGTGGTTCGAGATGGCAACTTAATTACAGGTCAAAACCCTTTTTCAGCTAGAAAGACGGCTTTGGCGATTGTAGAAGAGCTAGAAAAGTCGTAATTGTTAATGGTGCAAGCATAACCCCTAAAAGCAAAACCAGTGACGGCTTTGCTTTTAGGGTGTTTAAATAAAATGATTTGATCTAGCAAGGCTAACTTTAAGGAACAATCACAAAATCAGGGTTTGCTATTGCAAAAACTGCTTCGCGGTCTGCAACTGGTGGATAAATCCAGACTGTATTAATTTCTTGTTTAATTTTTTTAGCTTCATCACGCACAAATTGAACCTGACGATCCCAACCTTCGCTATACATTGCACCCCACGGACCTAAATCAACACACGTCACATACTTCGGTTGGCTGTATGGATGAAGTGGTAAATCAACTAGTTCTGCCGCGGCATTGTAACCTGCTACTCGGCCTAGGCTCATGGCATGTTGGCATGACATCACGTTAAAATTACCTAAATTATCGGTTGGAACTTTTACAGTATCGCCCGTGACAAAAATATTTTTTGTTTCAGGTGCATGTAAGTAAGCATCCCCTAAAATACGTCCTAAATTATCTTTTTCACCAGTAACTTGAGAGGTGAGTGGGTTGGCTCGCATGCCGGCAGTCCAAATCACGGTTTCTGTTTCAATTCTTTCGCCATTAGAAAGCGTTACCCCTGATGCATCTAGCGCCGTAACTCGTAGCCCAGCTTTACCTTCAATACCCAACTCGCTAAGAGCTTCTCGAATAACTGTAGCTGCTTGGTCACCCATTGCTGCACCAATTTCTGTTGAAGAGTCAACTAAAACTACACGGACATCAGTTTCACCTAAAATGCTACGCAGACGTTCAGGCATTTCGGTAACGGCTTCTAACCCAGTAAGACCACCACCAGCAACGACCACAGTATTACGTGCTGCACTTAAAGGTTTATTGGCTAAACTTTTAAGATGTTGGTCCAGTTTCTCAGCATCTTCTAGTGTGCTTACGCTAAAACCATATTCGGTAAGACCCGGTATAGGTGGCATAAACGTAGTACTTCCGGTTGCCAGAATAAAACGGTCATAACTTAAAGTCTGTTTGCTACCATCGATGGTTGAAAGGTCAATTGTCTGTTGGTCGGCATCAATTTTATTTACCCAGCCTGCTAGAAATTTAACCCCAACTACACTTAATAACTCTGAAATATCAGGGTTCATGTTTTCTAGTACAGCTTCATAAAGACGAGGACGAATATCAACATTTGGGCTAGGGGAAACCATCACCACTTCAATGTTTTGTTCTTGCGACGCTAAGTGAATTGCTCTTTGTGCAGCAAGTGCAGCCCATAAACCAGCAAAGCCAGAACCAGCAATAATAATACGTTTACTCATTTGATTATCCTTTTGATCGATTTTTCGGACAAAAATTCCTGCTCATCACAAAATTTAGGGTGAGCGAATCCTTTCTCTGATTGTCCGAAAAAATCTGAGAAGGCGTTTAAAACGATTAGAGGATTTTTAAATTAGGGCATGAAGCCCTATAAACTCATTATTCGAGCGTATCCCGTAAGATTTTACTTTTCCGCATTTTTGCTGTTTTTCCTTCGATGCGTTCATTAATCCAGCCATTTACATCACTAAAAAATATGTCGGGTGCATAACGGCCAAAACGGTTAGCAATATCACCAAGTGTATGAGCACCTAAAGCATCTCGCATGGCTTTTTCGGCCTGTAACATGACCGCATGTACTGCACACACACCACTGGTTGCCCAATCTGGCGGAGCATGATTAAAGACCGCGCATTTACCACGAACTTCTTGACACTCAAAAAGCGGTTTTTCACCTTCGATTGCATTCACGATATCTAAGAAACTAATTTCATGAGCAGATCGAGCGAGTAAATACCCACCACGGATACCTTCTTGAGCAACAACAAGACCTGCCTTTTCAAGTTTAGGAAAAATCTTGGCCATAAAACTTGGAGAGACTCCTTGTAATTCAGCAAGATCCTTACTACTCAAAGGTTTATCTTCATTATTCACAAGAAAAAGAAGACAGTGAATCGCATACTCAACGCTACTAGTGATATAAGCCATTTAATTTCATAATTGATCAACTACAAACACAGACTAATGTAGTCTGCGTTTTAAGTCAATAATAAAACTAAGACAAAGTTAGTCCTAGTTTTATTTTGGAATAGCATAGATGGCAGAATTGGAGGATATATAACTGAATTTAAATACCTTTAAAGTAAAATTGAAGGATATAAATAATTTAAAAACTATCAAAAAAACTTACGAACGCCACCAATAATTTTCGACATTTGGTTCGTTTAGGTTCAGTACTTCACCCATTTGCGGTGTGCTAATCGCTAACGCATTTTCTTTAGCCAAACTGACAATACGTTCAAACGGGTCATCCCAAGCATGAAGTGCCAAATCAAAAGTACCGTTATGTACAGGCAATAAATGACGACCTTTTAAATCGATATGTGCTTGTAAAGTTTGCTCTGGTTGCATGTGAACATCAGGCCATTCGGGGTCGTAAGCACCTGTTTCTAACATGGTGAGATCGAAAGGGCCATAACGATGTCCAATCTCTTTAAATCCATCGAAATAACCTGTGTCACCACTGAAAAATACACGTAAGTCATTATCAATAATCACCCACGAAGCCCAAAGCGTCGCATTGCTATCACCCATACCACGGCCTGAAAAATGATGAGCAGGGGTAGCCACCAATTTTAGTCCATCCACATGGGTAGTATCCCACCAATCAAGTTGTTGAACCTTTTCTGCTGGAATTCCCCATTTAATGAGGGTGTCACCGACACCAAGCGGTGTTAAGAAATGCTCAACTTTATCGTTCAGTTGCATGACTGCATGGTAGTCGAGGTGGTCGTAGTGGTTATGCGACAAAATCACGCCTTTAATGGGTGGTAATTCGGCAATACTAATCGGGGGCTGGTGAAAACGTTTTGGGCCAAGCCATTGAAAAGGTGATGCACGCTCTGAAAAAACTGGGTCGGTTAACCAAAATTCATTTTGCAGTTGTAACAAGATGGTTGAGTGCCCCAAACGAAATAGAGAGCGGTCGGGTGCACTCAACAATTGTTCTTTCGATAAACTTAAAACAGGAATTTCTCTATTTGGAACGGTGTCTTTTGGTTTGTTAAATAGAAACTTCCACATGAGCTGGAGCGTTTTGCCAAAAGAAGGCTTGTGCTGGTTTGGACGCGTATTTCTAAATTTGCCATTGTGCTGTTGAGATGGCATTAAGGCAGAAGGCAAGTCTGTGGTATTTGAAATAGTCATTTTGTTTTCCTTATTGGAACAAACCTATATGTGCAAATAAGAACTTGGGCTAAGTACTTATTTTGATTTATTTAAATGAGTATTTGCTCACTCATTAATTGGTTCAAAAATAAGGACGCCACGCATCCTTGACTTTTATCTAGATTGAAACTGCATGCCAAAATGCTTCAAAACCAGATTTGCGATAACGCTCTGTTTGAGAAGGGTCTTGGCCAATAAAATTTAGTGTGACTTCGGCAAGTGCACCTAAAATTGAAGCAATAAATAACGGCGGATAATCTCGTAGTGTTCCACTGTTAATATGTTCTTGAATGTTTTGAGTGAGGTCGCAAAAGGTTTGCATGCCAATTTGTTTGCTTTGCTCAGTAATTTGTTCTGAGGTTGAAAGCTGCGCCATCACTTTACGTTTAAGGGGAGCCTCTAAGCTCCAGTCCAAATAGCTTTGCCAGATATGCGACATTTGTATTTGCAGATCGGCGTTAGTCGGGTAACCAAGCATCATCACTTGTCGTAACTCAGCCTTTAACGAAAGATATAACTGGTTTAGCAGTTCTTCTTTATTACTAAAATAGGTAAATAAAGTGCCTTCTGCCACGCCAGCGACTTTTGCAATTTTTGAGGTAGACGCACGTTCGCCAAGCTCTGCTAATGTTTCAATAGCAGCGCTTAAAATTGCATTACGTTTATCTTCACTGCGTGGACGAGCCATATATAAATACATTAATTGAGTGATTACTCAATCATACATAAAAATAGCAAGACAGCAAGATATATTTTGTTAGATCCACACTATTGATCCCTTCTAAATGTAATTGGTGTTTGGCCAGTCCATTTTTTAAAAGCTCGTGTGAAATTCGTAGGTTGTATATAGCCCAGAAAAAGTGCAATTTCTTGTATATCCATATCACTATGAAGTAACAAATGTTCAGCTTCTTTTTGTTGAGCTTCTTCAAGCAATTGCAGATATGAAGAACCGACTTGGCTTAAATGGCGTCGTAATGTTCGGCTAGACATGTTTAAGCGAGTTGCAATTTCATCAAATGAAGGATAACCCACCTGTGGTTTTAGATTTAATTCAGCCTTTACGGTTAGACATATATCTTTAATTTGCTCGGAAAAACGGATTTGTTCAGCTTCACACTGTGCCAGAGCTTGTTTAAAAGCAATCGGATCTGCCATTTTAATGGGTAAATCTAGAAGCTGTTTTTTATATCCAATTTGATTAGTTGCTTGGTTAAAGTGAATAGCTGGCAATAAATGTTGATATGCTTTGTGATAAGCAGGTTCAGGCCAATCAACCCATAACTCGATTTCAGCAGAATCATTTTCAATCAAGAATTGGCCAGTTTGAATCACACCAATCATTAAACATTCATAAAAAAAGCGTCTAAGCGTTTCCGCTTGTTCGGGTTGATTGCTGACAATAGGATGAGTTTCTTTAATTTTAATAATAGAAAAATCATTATTTTCAAGCAAAGCAATACGATAATCTTTTAATCGCATGTTAAAGAATTGCGTTGAAACCTCAATGGCCTGACGTAAGTTTGGGCTACTCATGAGGGCATATCCCATCGGACCATGAGCAGTTAAACGTAGTTTTAATCCGTAGTCATATCCCAAGCCAGAATCTTTCGACAATAACAAGCTTTCCCACGCCAGCTTAGACCACTGCACAGGGGTAATTCGGGCATCTAGTTGATCTAAAAGGTTTAAGGGAATTTTACTTTTCTTCAAAATTTCAAGCGCAGAAAATCCTTTGTCGACCATGATTTCTAATAACAAATGCGCATAAGAAATAGGAATACTGGCTTTGGAAAGCCCATATGGATCTTTCATATTACTTTTTGTTTTGGCCGAAAATGATTATCAGTATGTCTGATCCACATCTCACGCTCAAGTTAAAAGTTCGAAATAATCAAATTATTATATTTTGAGCATTAATTATGAGCTTACCTATTCCACAAGCTTCATCGCGAGTTGTGATTACTGGCGCTTCATCGGGCATTGGTGAACAGCTAGCAAAACAGTTTGCTGTACGAGGCTATTCGTTAGTTTTAGTGGCTCGCCGTGTAGAAAAATTAGAGGCACTTGCTGAAAAATTAAAAGCCGCATATCAAATATCTGTAGATTTATATCCATGTGATTTGGGAGATCGGGCAGCACGGGCTAAATTTCGTGATTATTTAGAAAATATTGAAGTAGCCATTCTTTGTAATAACGCTGGATTTGCGACTTTTGGTTGTCTGCAAGATTTAGATGCAGACCGAGAGCGTGAAGAAGTTGAAGTTAATTCGGTGGCAATTCATGACCTGACTTTAGCCGTGTTGCCACAAATGATTAAAAGAAAAGCTGGAGCGATACTCATTGTAGGGTCAACTTCTGGTCATCAGCCAACTCCAGCCAACGCAACTTATGCAGCAACCAAGGCATTTGCTAACTCTTTTGCCGAGTCATTACATAGTGAACTTAAAGGAACAGGTGTGAGCTGTACATTGCTGGCTCCGGGACCAACCAAAACTGGTTTTAACGAAGTTGCAGGCATTACAAAAATTGATGGCGTTGGTGGTGGTCTCGTTTGGGTAACCGCAGAACGCGTTGCCAAAGAAGCCATTCAAGGAATGGATCGGAATTGTCGAATTGTGATTCCGGGCTTTGTAGCACAGGCGCAAACTTTTGGGGGACGCTACACACCACGCATTATTTTGCTACCCATTCTTAAACAAGTATTTTCGAGATTAAGCTAATGAAACAGTTGATTAATGACTTACGTGTGCCTGTGGGTTTAGCCAATCTTGGCAATAAGCTTTATCACAATGCTCAATATTTGACTGCTGTTGTTGAAGTTGATGAAAAAGCAATGGCGCGCTGGTTACCGTCTGGAATGACACTGGTTAAACCTGCCAGAGCCGATCTGTTTTGTGTGTATTTCCCTGAAAATGTCTATACGGGCGCTTACCATGAAGCGGGTTTATTTGTTCATATTAAAGTTGGCAACAGAACAGGAATCTTTTGTCCTTGGATGATTTTGGACGATGACCGAGCCATGATTATTGGTCGTGAATTGCTCGGCTACCCTAAAAAGATGGGTGAAATTAACTGGGAAAATGATGGCAAACGCATTTTAAGCAAAGCTTCACGCCGAGGTACAACACTCATTGAAATGGAAGCCAAGCTTGGTGAAGTCATTTATGAGGCACCTCCAATTTTGGGATTACCGCATCGGAATATTACGGGTGGTTTAGGAATTGGTTTGCCACGTGAAGTTCGATTTACCCCGAAAGAGCACCCAGTGGAAGTGCGTCAGGTTGAAATGAACTTACGTTTTACAGGCACAGCAAACGATCCATTACATGATATGGGGTTAGGCAAGGTTGTTGAGGCCAGATTACATCGAGTTGATTTGTCGGGAGGGTTAATTCCACCGATTCAAATACCTCGGTTACGTACGCCGTTATTTTTATTACGTCAGTTTAATCCACGCGTTTTATAACGAGAGAATAAACATGAATGCATTTTTTCAGTCAAAGTCAGCCCAAGATTTTTCTAAAATTTCTGCATCAATTGACATTACAGTGCGCCAGTTAGACTTATCTTTTTCAGACGAAATACCAGAGTTTTGGTTTAACGATAATCCCTTGCTGACCATGTTATTTACTGCCTTATCAAGTGCTTTCCCAGATGGTGAACGGCAGTTTATTTATAGTGTGCGTAATTATCAGGACAAAATTAGCGACCCTGTTTTGCTTAAACAAGTCCGAGCTTTTATTGGTCAAGAAGCTCATCACGGCAAAGAGCACGATGCACTTAATGCCGTGATGCTTAAAAAAGGTTATCCAGTTGAACGTATTTATAAGCGTTTTAAAAAGATGAACCGTATGTTACAGCAACGATTTTCTTTAGAGCATCAGTTGGCTTGTACAGTATGTATGGAGCATCTAACAGCAATTTTAGCGGACTATTTTATTAGTATCGCGCCTGAAGACTTAGAGTTATTTGACGTTCATTTGCGAAAAATTTGGGCTTGGCATGCCATTGAAGAAACAGAGCATAAAGCTGTGGCGTTTGATGTCTATCAATCTTTAGTGAATAGACCTTATTTCTTACGGTTGGTGATGTTAGAAACTACGCTTTCTTTTCTCATAATTACCAGCAGAGGAACAAAAGAGCTTTTAAAGGCTTCTGGCAAAAATAGAGATTTTAAAAGTCTATATGTAGGTTTGAAATATTTGCTTGGCGGTCAAGGTGTAATCCGAAAAATTAGCCGCAGTTACTTAGATTTTTATTCTAAAGATTTCCATCCTTGGCAACATGATAACCGTGTGCAAATGATGAAATTAAAAGACATATATCTCAATAAATGATTTTTAAATTTAGGAAGAAACAAAATGACAAAACCTAATCTAAAGCCCACATTAGCAAGCCCTTTAACTTTAGCCTGCGGCATTACCATTCCAAACCGAATTGCTAAATCTGCGATGAGTGAACAACTTGCCGATCGGCATGGCTCACCTACAATTGACTTACAACAGTTGTATGCAGCTTGGGCCAGAGGTGGAGCAGGGTTGTTAATTACAGGCAATGTGATGATTGACCATCGTGCTTTTGTGGAACCACGAAATGTGGTTTTAGAGTCAGCAGCATTTCTGCAAGCAAACAAATTATGGGCTCAGTCTGCACAAGCCAATGGCAGCAAAATTATTATGCAGATTAATCACCCTGGTCGTGTTGCAGTTTTACCACTTTTGAAAAAACCAATAGCTCCTTCAGCACTTGGGCTTGATTTACCTGCTATGAATATTATTCGTATTCCTCGTGCGATGACCGAAGCGGAAATATATGAACAGATTAATCGATTTGCTCAAACTGCGAAGCTGGCTGTTGAAGCAGGTTTTGATGGAGTACAGGTGCATGCAGCACATGGTTATTTACTCTCACAATTTTTATCACCTTTGGCTAACGTTCGGACAGATAAGTGGGGCGGTAGTCCTGAAAACCGACGCCGCATGTTGATTGAAATAGTTCAGGCTGTACGAGCTGCAATAGGAAAACACAAAATATTAAGTGTAAAACTCAACTCTGCCGATTTTCAAAAAGGTGGATTAAGCTCTGAAGAGTCGATGGATATTGCGTTAGCACTCGAAAAAGAGGGAATCGATTTACTCGAAATTTCGGGTGGAAATTATGAGTCTCCAGCGCAGCTCGGATATACGCCAGAAAGACAAGTAGAGCGCGATGCTTATTTTATAAATTATGCAGAAAGTCTAAGACAAAAAAGTAAATTACCACTCATGTTAACTGGTGGGTTACGTAAAGCCAGTTTTATGAACCAGATTGTGGCGGATGGAGTGGTTGACCTTATAGGAATGGCACGTCCATTTGCTACACAACCAGATTTGGCAAAGCAACTTTTGGCAGGGAAATCGATAATAGAACCCGCTCATGTGCCTTCAATTGGCTATAAACCTGTAGATGCCTATTTGCAACTCGCTTGGCATGCTTCGCAATTTCGCCGTATTAGTCGTGGGCAACAACCTAAAGCAATTAAGGGATTAATTAGAACATTTGTTGCTTTTGGCCCACGTATGGGGTGTAACATTTTGACTCAGAAATAATGAATAAGACGTTTTAATTCATCTTATTCATAGTCTATAGCCGACGTATGAGCGGCTATAGTTAAGAATATCTAATCTAATGAAAAACAATTAGGTAAAATTACAGTCGTAATGCTTCTACTAACAGCCGAAATAATGGTGAAGACTCACGACGGCTCGGGTAATACATGTAGTAACCTGAATAACTCATGTCCCAATCTTTTAATATCGTGACAAGATTACCTTTTTGTATTTCGGCCTCGACCATAATTTTCGGTAGCCATACAATACCTAGTCCATCTAAACCCGCCTTTAATTGTAATCTGGCATGGCTAACAACCATTGAAAACTCAGGAGATAGAACCTGAACCTCTGAGTTCTCTTGTGCTTTTTTAAATTCCCATGATTGAATCCGTTCATGGCTGGGTAAACGTAATCCAACACAACGATGTTGAGGTAAATCATTAGGAGTTTGAGGAGCACCATATGTTTGCAAATAGGCAGGAGAAGCCAAAGTCATCATTTCTAACTCGTGGCTGACTTTAACTGAGATCATGTCTTTATGGACATTTTCTCCCAATCGAATCCCAATATCGTAGCGATCTTTAACAATATCTGTAAAGGCATAGTCCATGGTCAGTTCAAGTTGTATGTTGGGATGGTCGTGTGAAAATTTAGATAATTTATCCCATAATAAAAAGTTGAGACTAATTTCCGTCCCATTAATTCGTAACTTGCCGCGAGGTGAATCCCGAAATTCATTTAAGTTATAGAGCTTTTGTTCAATGCCGGTGATGAGAGGTTCAATATCATTAAGAAGTTGCTCACCTTCTTGTGTAAGGGAAACGCTTCGAGTGGTGCGGTTCAAAAGTTTAATACCCAGCCTTTGTTCAAGCATTTTAAGCGTATAGCTTAAAGCAGACTGGGACACACCTAATTGTCCAGCAGCTTTAGTAAAGCTCCTTGTTTGAGCAACAATAATAAACGATTTCAAATCATCTAAATTTTCAGACATTGGAGACCTCGAAAATACTACTTTTTTTGTTAATAGAATGTGATTAATAAAATATTCATATAAATGTAATCGAAATTGCCTAGCTAATACATTCCTTATTGTCGAGTTATAGTTATTTTTTAACCAACACCTACTATGTGCGTGGTGAGAGATAACGATGAAAACAGTACGATTAAATAATGATGTTGAAATGCCGCTTGTTGGTTTTGGCGTGTTTCAAATGACAGATCCTGTGGAATGTGAACAAGCTGTATTACATGCGATAGATGCAGGCTATCGACTGATCGATACGGCAGCCTCTTATCAAAATGAAACACAAGTGGGTAACGCGCTTCGTCAAAGCCAAATTGCTCGTGATGAATTATTTGTCACTACAAAGTTATGGTTACAAGATGCCAGTTATGAAGGTGCAAAAGCACAATTTGAACGTTCACTCAATCGTTTGCAACTGGATTATCTAGACCTTTATCTCATCCATCAACCGATTGGTGATGTGCATGGTGCATGGCGAGCAATGGAAGAGTTATATGCTGAAGGTAAAATCCGTGCGATTGGTGTCAGTAATTTTCATCCTGATCGTTTAGCCGATCTTATCGCATTTAATCAGGTAAAACCTGCGGTCAACCAAATTGAAGTTAATCCATTTAACCAGCAATTGCATGCTGTGCCATGGATGAAATCTCGTGATATTCAACCTGAAGCATGGGCACCTTTTGCTGAAGGTCGTAATAATTTATTCAATCAACCTGTACTTGTAACTATCGGGCAGAAATACGGTAAGTCTGTAGGACAGGTAGTTTTGCGCTGGTTATTGCAACGAAATATTGTGTCTTTAGCTAAGTCAGTACGTAAAGAACGCTTGCAAGAAAATATCGATATTTTTGATTTTGAATTATCAAGTGAAGATATGACGCAAATTACAGCAATGGATACAGCAACCAGCGCATTTTTCTCTCATCGTGACCCAGCCATGATTGAGTGGTTAGCCCATCGAAAAATAGATGTATAAGTCTAGATGAGGAAAGATGATGAAATTTTTAAATACCATTTTAATGTCGGCAGTAATTACGACTTCTGGTGCTGCTGTTGCAGCAGATAAAAAAGATAACCCTTTTGGCCTAGTGTATGGCGGTGCAATTACTAAAAATCTTAAAGGGCAAGTCAATATTCATCCTGTCACCTATAAGCTGAATGGTTTGGATATTGTCGCCAATGTTTATACCCCAGCTAATTATGATGCCAATAAGAAATATCCCGCAGTGGTAGTGGCGCACCCAAATGGTGGAGTAAAAGAACAAGTTGCCGGATTATATGCACAGCGCCTCGCTGAACAAGGTTATATCACCATTACGGCAGATGCTGCTTATCAAGGTGGAAGTGGTGGCCAACCGAGGAGTGTAGATAAACCTGCAAATCGTATTGAAGATGTTCATGGCATGGCCGATTTCATTACCCAATATGCAGGTGTAGATAGCGACCGTTTAGGTTTACTCGGAATCTGTGGTGGAGGTGGCTACTCATTGGCAGCAGCGGAAACGGACAAACGCTTTAAAGCTGTAGCGACATTAAGCATGTTTAACTCAGGACGAGTTCGCCGTAATGGTTTTGCAGATTCTCAGTTAGACACGATTCAGCAGCGTTTAAAGCAAGCCTCTGATGCTCGTGCTCAGGAAGCAGCTGGAGGTGCGGTTCTCTATGCAGGTGATGCCGATATGACGGATGAACAGATTGCTAAATTGCCATTTGAGATGTATCGCCAAGGTTATGAATATTATTGGAGAACACATGCTCATCCAAATTCAACTTTTAAATATACCATGAGCAGTTTACTTGACCTGATGCGTTGGGATGCAACCGATCAAATTGAGTTGATTAATCAGCCTTTATTAATGATCGCAGGTAGTCAGGCAGATAGCCTTTATATGACTGAAGATGCCTTTGCTAAAGCTACAGGTACAAAAGATAAAGTCTTATTCAAAATTCCAAATGCGACGCATATCGAAACGTATTGGAAGCCTGAATATGTCAAACAGGCAATGGGTCAGTTGACCGCTTTCTATAGCAAAAAATTGAAATAGAAAACTTTGTGATTTGCATATTATAGGATGAGAGGAAATATGATGAAAAATCAGGTAAATGCCTTACTTGTAATGAGTTCTCTCTCTGGAGGGGTTTGGGCTGAAGACAAGATAGAGCAACAGATTACTCGAGTAGAGCAGCTTGCTATTCAATCTGCCCAAGACAACAACTTTTCAGGTAAAGCCGAATTTTCACGTTTTCCTGTCATGCCTTCAACAGGTAATGTTGCGCCTGCCATTGTTCGTTTTGAAACAGGGGCTATCACGCACTGGCATACCCATCCTCACGGTCAATATTTAATTGTGACTGAGGGCGAAGGGCGGACACAAGAATGGGGGAAGCCTATTCAAATCATTCATCAGGGAGATGTGATCTGGTGCCCACCTAATGTTAAACATTGGCATGGAGCAAGTGAACATAGCCCAATGTCGCACATCGCCATGAGTCCAGTTGCTACAGATGGCAAAAGTGTTACATGGTTAGAAAAAGTAAATTTACCTGATGCTCAACCAACATCAGAATCTTCCAAAATTCGTAAATCAGTGGTGTTAAATCAAAAGCAATTAAGTTTGATTCCAATTGCTGCATTTACTGCAAGAGGAGATATTAAAAAACTTAAGCCCGCATTAGTCAGTGGGTTGAATAGCGGTTTAACGGTCAATGAAATTAAAGAAGTATTTGCACATCAATATGCTTATGCAGGCTTTCCGCGTGCATTAAATGGGATGCTAACTTTTAAAAGCCTACTTGAAGAGCGTGAGAAAAAGGGTATTAAAGATACGCAGGGCGCAATGCCAAGCACTTTACCAAGTAATACCGATTATTATCAGCTTGGTATAGAACGACTAGCTTATCTGAATAAAACCTCTATCGAAGATAATTCAAAACCATTGTTCGATAATTTTTCACCTACGATGGATCAGGCTTTGAAAGCCCATTTATTTGGTTATCTGTTTAGCCGAGATAACTTGCCTCCTTTAGAGCGTGAATTAGTTGTTGTGAGTACGCTATCTGCATTAGGAGATGTAAATGCGCAATTACGTTCGCATTTAAGAATTACTCAAAATCTTGGTGTAGATGCTACTCAAATGCAGAAAATTATGACGACTTTACAGCAAGCCGTTGGCAATGATTTGGCAAACAATGCTCAAAGTGTTGTACAGCAATTAAAATAATTGAGATGAGAAAGAAATGATAAATACCAACTCGATGTTCGGCAAAGTGCTGCTCTCAATCTGTATTGCGGCTTCAATTTCAGCCTGCTCAATCAACCCTCAGCAATCAAATATTTTAAAGATTGCCCAACAAGGTAATTTTGCAGCGGGTGGGAAAGTGATTCAAACTGCGGGTCAATTTGATGATAAACAATTGTTTACCCCCCAAGGTCAAACTTTGCATGGCGACCATGCTTCTGTATTTTATCAAATTCCTGAAAATGCCCGTCCTCATCCACTGGTTTTTTTACATGGTGCAGGCCAATCGGCAAAAACATGGGGAACAACACCTGATGGCCGAGAGGGGTTTCAAACAATTTTTCTACGTCAGAATTTCCCGATTTATGTAGTGGATCAGCCACGTCGTGGACAAGCAGGCCAATCGACTGTAGCCGCGGAAATACCTGTAACGACTAACGACCAAGCTTGGTTTAATATGTTCCGTATCGGGCAATATCCTAATTTTTTTAATGGCGTACAGTTTTCAAAAAATCCAGAAGCTTTAAATCAATATTTCCGTCAAATGACGCCAAATACTGGAGCTTATGATGAACAGGTAATTAGCGATGCAATGGTTGAGGTTTTGAAGAAATCGGGAGATGCTGTACTCATCACCCATTCACAAGGGGGTGGGCCAGGTTGGTGGACAGCAATCAAATCTAGTCAGGTCAAAGGCATTGTGGCGTATGAACCGGGAAGTGGTTTTGTTTTCCCTGAAAATGAACTGCCTGAGTCGATGTTGAGTGCTACAGGAACATTGGCTCCGACCCCTGTAAAAATGGCACAGTTCGAGAAGCTGACCAAAATGCCAATCATTATTTATTATGGCGACAACATTCCCACTGAAAAAAATGGCTATGCAGGCCAGCAAAATGCAGGGCAAGACAATTGGCGTGTGCGTTTAAAAATGGCACAGCTTTGGGTTGATAAGATTAATCAACATGGTGGACAGGCTCAATTAGTCCATTTGCCAGAAATTGGTATTTATGGAAATACTCATTTTCCTTTTTCTGATCTAAACAACGGACAAATTGCACAACTGCTTTCACAATGGCTTAAGCAAAATAAACTGGACTGATTCATTTTTATCTAAGCAAAATTTATAGAGTTTCTCAAATGCCAACATCATCTGCCCCCATCTCATATTCTAAAAATACCATACAGACCTCAAGCTGGTTCTTTATGGTGATTTTAGGTGCATTAATGGCATTTACGTCACTTTCTACAGATATATACTTACCAGCCATGCCACAAATGGCACATGAATTAAATGGGAATGTTGAGCTGACAGTTACAGGGTTTCTGGGTGGCTTTGCATTGGCGCAGTTAATATGGGGCCCAATGAGCGACCGTATTGGACGGAAAATTCCTTTATTTATTGGCATGATTCTTTTTGTAATTGGTTCAATTGGGTGTGCATTATCACAATCGATTGAACAGATCGTATTTTGGCGAGTTTTTCAGGCTTTTGGTGCGTGTACAGGTCCAATGCTTGCTCGTGCGATGATTCGAGATCTGTATGCTCGAACCCAAGCTGCTCAAATGCTCTCTACACTTACCATTATTATGGCAATCGCTCCGATTGCTGGGCCACTACTGGGTGGGCAAATCATCAAGTTTAGTACTTGGCATAGTATTTTCTGGTTATTAGCAATGATTGGCGGAGTAATGTTTTTTGCCTTATTCTTTTTACCCGAAACTCATGTAGTAGAAAAGCGAACTACATCCTCAGTGATGAATACGTTTAGGAATTACCGACAGTTACTCAGTAATGGGCAGTTCATGCGTTATACATTATGTGTGACTTTTTTCTATGTTGCTGCTTTTACTTTTATTGTTGGCTCACCCTTTGTGTATATTTCTTTTTATGGCGTAGATGCACAACATTATGGTTGGTTATTTGCACTCAATATCATCGGCGTAATGGGGCTTAGTTTTGTAAATCGAAACTTGGTCAAACGATTTAGCCTCGATCAATTACTCAAATTTACTACTGCAATTGCCATGTTGGCGCTATTAATCCTTTGCCTTTTGTTCTATGCCCAGATAGGGGGAATCTATAGCATTATTGCAATGGTTTTTGTCTTTTTTTCTATGAATGGCATGATTGCTGCCAACTCAACCGCGGCAGCCCTAGATGGCGTACCTGAAATGGCTGGTTCAGCATCGGCGCTGATTGGTTCATTGCAATATGGAAGTGGGATCATTTCTTCATTATTACTTGCATGGCTATCTATGGATACACCTACGACCATGATTGTGATTATGACGTTTTTTACAATACTTAGTGCAGTCATGGTTTGTCTTCCGATGAAAAATGGAATTAGCTAGACTTTTGGAATTATTTTTAATTAGCTTTAAACAATTATTTTGTTATTGTTTACTTAGTCTGAAGCCATTACATGTTTTTTATAGTAATAGGCCTTCTAAATTACATGATATGAAAAATTTATAGTTCTGACTCAGGTTGAGAGATAGAGACATGAAATGTGTTATCAGGATTCTATTAAAGATAAATATTTTATCTTTTTTATTCATTAATATAGTGTTTGCAGCTACTGTTCCAAGTGGGCAGTTGAGTGGTTCTTTTTCTGAGGCAGCAGGGAGTAACAGAAGTTATTTTGTTACCTTACCTAAAAATTATACTCCTCTAAAAAAATACAAACTTGTATTAGTTTTTGCTGGAACAGATACTACCGGTAAAGAAATGAGGGATTGGTTTGGTTCAGGATGGAATGCTTCTGTACCTGGTCTAGAAAAGAATATGCAAGATACGATCTTTATTTACCCAGATCAGAAATGGCGCTGGGGTTCAGATCGAGGATGGGCATTAGGACCTAATGGTGCTGACTTTGTTGGCAATCATGATATTAAGTTCACAGAGGAGTTGTTAGCTTTAGCAAAACGTAACTATTCTATTGATTCTACAAAAGTATTTGTAACAGGGCATTCTTGGGGCGGTGATATGGCTGCTGTAGTAGGGTGTTTTTTGGGTGATCAATTTAAAGCAATTGCACCTGTAGCCGCAAATCGTCCTTATTGGTTTTATAATAGTAATAACACTGCAATCAAATGCAAAGGTAAACCTGCTGTCTGGACTGTATTTGGTTTGGCCGATGATTATTTTGGGGATGATAGTCCTAATGGATTATTTGGGAAAGAGCAAAATAAGTTTTGGATAAACAGTTATGGATGTAATACCTCGGCAACTAAAAAACTATCGAATGAAACGATTGAATATACACAATGTAAGACTGCACCAGTAAGACTGACTCTTTATCGCTCAGGTCAGTATTCTGGAGGTGGGGATTTAACAGGACATTATCCACCTGATTATTTCTTAAAAAATGTTTCTACATGGTTCTCTAGTTTTTAATATTTTAATAAATGATGGCTAGGCATCTTAAAAGCAACTTGGCCATCATTTTTATTATTTACTATCATGTTGGAGTACATAAACTTTTTTTGAAAGTAAGAAAAAGTTTGGGGCTAACTTTCATAACGTCTTGGAGTCCTACCCGTCCAGCGTTTAAATGCACGAGAAAAATTAGTTACGTCTGTATAGCCTAAATGATCAGCGATATAGTTTAAGCTTAGACTTCGATTTTTTAAAAAACCAAGTGCTTTGTTACACCGAACATTTTCAACGATATCTCTAAAGTTAGTTTGTTCATCTAGTAGTTTACGTTGCAAAGTTCGTTCTGAAATATCAAGTTTTTTACAAACTTCGGTAATTGTACTAATACCCATAACTTCATCATAAACCAAGTCTTGTACTAGACTGGTAAAGTCTGATTTTTTTAAAAAATTACGTAATTGAGCCTTACATTGCTCTCTCATTAATCTTTCTGTAATTGGATCTGAGGTAAGTAGGGGGATTTCAAGAATTTCTTTTTGAAAAACTAATCGCGTATATGGTTGTTTATAATTTACTTTACCAGGTAATAGTTTTTCAAAGTCTTCAAAATATTCAGGTCTTTCAAATTCAACATCAGCATATCCTGTTAATGAATGTCCAGAAACAGCTTTCCCCATTTGAACGAAGCCGAGCAAAAGAGCAACGTGAACAACATCAATATAAAGATAGGATTGATTATGGTTAAAGTTTAAATATGCATATTCGTTGTCAATTTCGAGGGTGATTTTATGAATTGTCGACTGAAGCGAAATAAATTCTTGTGCAATTTTTAATGCATCGTGTACGTTCTTCGCAGCTAGAGCTGCAAACCCAATAAGCCCATGACAAGTTACAGTCATTTGCATGCCAAGATAGAAACCGAAAGCTAAAGACGGTTCTTTTGTAAGCGTTAATGCTCTATGTAGAGTCTGAATAGCAGCATTAAAGTCGACATGCCAGAGAGGTTCTAATAGTTTTTCTTGTTGAATTCCTGTCCCTTGCAATAAATCTTCTTTTGATATTTCCCATCTTGAAGCAACGTCTGCAATGAGCGCTATATAAGCACCAGGTATTGTATTTTTGGTTTTCTCATCACGCATCATAAAAATACTTCTGTGTCGGGAAATGACATTAAATTGACATAATAGGAACTATTGCTGAAAGTTTTAATATGAAAAATATAAGGTGAAACTTAATTAGTTACAATAGGATTCACGATTATGGAAATGGTAAAAACTCAAAGTGGTAGAAAGCCACTTGGTGCACAAGTCAATATCCCACCTCGCCGTATGGATTTTGATTTTTCCAAGGCACCACGCAATGGCTATGCAAATGATGAATATATGACAACATTTTGGGCTGCTTTCTCGGCACTATTTCCTAAAGGCGAATCATTCTTTGTAGAGGCTGTTCGGCCATATCGAAATCAGATTCATGATGAAATTCTTAAAGCTCAAATTGCAGGCTTTATCGGCCAAGAAGCAATGCATAGTAAAGAACATATTTCATTTAATAAGTTTTTTGCAAAACAAGGTTATCCAATGGATAAATTGGACCATGATGTCGGGAAACTTTTAAGTCTTATTCAAAAATATGCCCCATCTCGATTTCAACTGGCAATAACCGTATGTTTAGAACATTACACGGCAATTATTGCTGAATATTGCTTGAAAGCTGATGATATGCATCGTATGGCCGATCCAGAAATTCTAAAGATTTGGCTTTGGCATGCACTTGAAGAAAATGAACACAAGACAGTCGCTTTTGATGTCTATGAGACGGTTGGTGGATCTTACACAGAACGGGCCTTGGTTATGTTTCCAACAACAATAATTTTAGCATTTATGTTCCTTTGGTTTCATAGTCGTTTATTGGCTCATGATAAGCGCTTATTCAGCTTTAAAAAGAATTGGGCCGGAACTAAACATTTTTGGGGACGTGGAGGCATGTTTCAGGGAATAGTTCCTCAGTTACTGGACTTTTTAAAACCTGATTTTCACCCAAAACAACATGACACCGATGAATTATTAGATTTATGGAGAGAGAAGCTTTTTGGAGAAAAGGGCATTTTAAATGAGCAACTTAATTCGGTTCAAAATAAAAAATTAGTATTTTAAAAAGATATATTTCTTTTGTTTAATAGAGCAAAAATAAAAGAAATGTCTTATTTATTGACTAAACTGCCTGAATATAAAACTTAATGAATAAAAAATTAATTTTTATTACATCAATAATTCAAACATTCTGTTAACAGAGAAAAGAGGACAACATATGAAAAATAATATTCTAAAATATTCTAAAGTATTAGGAATATTTTCCGTAGCACTAATTACGATATCCAGTCTAACTGGATGTAATGATAGCTCAGACTCTAAATCTGAAAGTATTAAGCCAGAACCTACAAATACCTCAAAAGGAAAATTTATCCCAATTTATGAGCCAGCAACTAATGCAGAAAATAGGGTTGAGGAAAATTTGTGGCGTAGCCGAAAGTTGTTAGAAGGTTATACTGAAGAAATGAATGATTTTGTCAATATTCCTAATGATATCAAAGTAGTTGCAAAAGAATGTAAAGAGGCTAATGCATTCTACGATAGTGATAAAAACACAATTGAACTTTGTTATGAATTGGGAGTAGAAGAGAGAAAAATGTTCACGGAGGAAGGTGATTCTGGTGTAAATCTCGAAAATGAGCTATATCAAAGCGCTGTGGGGACGTTATTTCATGAGGCTGGACACGCACTTATTGCAGAACTTGATTTAAAAATAACTGGTAGAGAAGAGGACGTAGCTGATCAATTGGCAGCATACATCCTAACATATAATGATGAAGATAAAGATTATCTGATTACAGTTGCAGATACGTATGGCCTTGCTGCACAAAGAGCTACATCATTGGATGATTTGCCATTTTATGATTCGCACTCATTAGATGCACAGAGAGCTACAAATTTTCTATGTTATGTTTATGGGTCTGATATGAAAGGCTTCCAAAATCTTATAGATGATGGCGTGCTGAACAAAGAACGTGCTGTGGATTGTGAGCATGAATATCAACAAATAGTTGATGCTTGGGATTTTTTACTAGGCCCTTATTTCAAGAATCAATCTAAAAACAATATTTCTTAAATTTCGAGTTCGTATTCATCCCGCTTATTTTTTTGCTGTGCATTCTGCTATTAGGGTGCACAGCTCATACATTTCATAAGAATATGTATATTGAGCGCCATGTACCATCTTTATCCAACAGGACTAAAAATATTTTTAGTAAGCAATACTGTTTTATTAAGTTGATATTTAAGATTTACCTTAATTGTGTAATTAAATGAAAAACAATAATTAATTAAATAATTTCTAGCCAATATTACATTGACACCTTAAATATTGCAGATTACCATTTGCGGGCTGGCCTACATTGCCAGTCGGTTTTGACGGACCGTTTATTCGACCACATCAGATTATTCTTTCTGAGGAATAGTTTCATGTGCGCACCTCGTTCCCTCCCGTAGCGGTAGGACGGGAGTGGGACACTTTCGAGTGTGCTGGATGTCGAAACCAGTCCGTCAACCCGTTTCCGTTCTGCCACCATAATTTATAATGTTTCGGCAGAACTCCCAAAAGAAGGAGTTGGCCCATGCACATTCATAAATTATTGGCAGTCATTGTCAAAATCTATATCGACACAACTTAAATCACTTTAAAACAGTTTGATCGCTATTACGCTTATCGGACTTTAAATCGTCACGACTAAAAAACTTAATCAACAATGAAACTTGAGATGTGCCAAGCACAGTCTTTATGGCTTTGCTATGCCTTTTTTCTCCCAGAAAGGGTAATGGCTTTTAGATCTCTTTAGAAACAACAAGAATGTATAACGGTAAAATTATGCCAACTTTAGAAACATCTTCCAAAAAATTACAGGTTATTCACACTGCAATAGAGCTGTTCAATCTCTATGGATTCCACAATACGGGCGTGGACTTAATTGCTAAAGAATCCAAAATTCCTAAAGCCACTTTTTATAACTACTTTCATTCAAAAGAGCAGCTTGTTGAAAGGTGCGTATCTTTTCAAAAAAGCCGATTGAAAGAAGAGGTGCTGGCAATTATTTATTCAAGCCGTTACCGAACCCCAAACGATAAACTCAAAGAGATTATTGTTTTACATGTCAATTTTAATAGTCTGTACTATCTATTACTTAAAGCCATTTTTGAAATTAAACAGATTTACTCTCAGGCCTACCACATGGCAATTGAGTATAGAAAATGGCTGCTTCGAGAACTTTTTGATTTAGTTTTTAGTTTGGAAAACTGCACACTAAAACCCGATGCCAACATGGTTTTAAACTTAATCGATGGTTTGATGTTTCAGATTTTAAGCTCAAAAAGTTTAGAAGAGAGGGATGTGGTGGTAGGGAGGTTTTTTGGTGGGAAATTAAATAAATAATTCCACAAAGATAAATTATAGTTTATAAAGCTAATTTTAAAGTAAAGTTAAAAGTATCAAATCTTTATAACTATTTTGAATGGATAGAAAGCCAATAAGGTTATTTTATGAAAGCAATAAGAGAATTAAATAAATTATTAAAATGTTATAAAACATATAGTATTGAAAGTTTGGTTCATTCATTAAAATTTTATCAAAAACATATACTAGAGACCTTAGATGGAAAAGATATACTTTTTCCCTATCATATAGTGGGTATGTCTATACCTTATGCCCAATTGGCATTCTTAAAAATTGAAAATAATAATGCAGATACAGATGCTTTAAATAGTTTAAATCTTGCTTTGATGTATGCTGAAGTGGGAAGAGAATTACAATTAAAAGATTTCAAAATAAAACCTTTAGATAAAATGAATGTACATGAGTTAAAGAAGTATTTTTCAGAATTTTCTGCACTACTTTTTTGGGCGATTCTATTAAATAATAAAAATTTAGCAAAGAAATTAGCACGCCAAGTGAAGTTTTGCTTACAACAACAATTTCTATCTGACTTTCCTTTAAGTTATGACTATTTTTCATTATGGGCTTATTACAAATGGATTAATGAAGAATTTACATTAGAAGCAAAAATAGGCGGAAAATTTAAAGATTTGATAGATAATTGGTCATGTGACTCAGTATTTTTAGAACCATTACTCATAGATATAGCAAATTTACACTGCGAAGAATTAATAGATAATGATTTACGTAAGTATCCTCCAAAATTTATTTTCCCTCCGTTTACTTTATTGCCACTTGAAATTCATGTGATTAATAAATTAAGAGCATTAGATGAATTAGAGGAAATATCTTTAAATCATCCTTTAATGAACACTCATTCAGCAAAAATTAAAGAATTTGA
The DNA here is from genome assembly GCF_023920705.1 of Acinetobacter sp. XS-4. Taxonomy (NCBI): domain Bacteria; kingdom Pseudomonadati; phylum Pseudomonadota; class Gammaproteobacteria; order Moraxellales; family Moraxellaceae; genus Acinetobacter; species Acinetobacter sp. XS-4. The sequence goes on from NZ_CP094657.1 coordinate 1,850,190, forward strand.
AGTGATAGCTGATGATTTGATTGAAACGATACAGATAAATTTTTTGTAGCTGAATAGGCTAACTATAAAGTGTTGTTGCAGACTCTTGGATTACAAGAGGGTGCAATGCTAAATATAGGTATAATTTTATGAATTTCTTGATAAAGTTGAATTGTAGCCATCACTTAGGAATGGCTATGTATAGATTGGATATACTGCAGTGCAAATTATGATTGAACCATCAGTTCTTAGAGCCAAATCGCCATTTTTTATTATTGCTAAAAATTTCTTTATTTTTGGATTGCTTTGGATTTTATCTTCATTCTTGTATGGTGTTTTTGACTATGAGTCATATTCTTCCATATTTATTTATCTAATTAGTTTCTATGCTACTTATTTTTTTGGATATTTAATATCTAAACCTATTGTTTTAGACCTTGACTTTAATACTCTTAATCGAGTTAAGTTTTTAAGCCTTATATTTTTTGCTCTTTATTATATAATAATACCTCTACGGTTCTTTCTATTTGATATTAATAATGATTTATATGGTTTTAGACTTGGATTTGGATTCATTTTTCCATTCTGGACACTAACCCCAATTTTTATCACTAATCTGAAGAATAAGTTTTATATTTATTTATGTGCCTTGCTATGTGCTCTAGAAGTAATTTTTTGGGTAATGTTTTTTAAAATGAGTGAGTCTGAATTTTACAAGAGACCTTCATTTGTTGCTATGTTCACAAGTTCTCTTATATTCGCCTTAACTTTTCCTTGGTATTTATCTTGGCTAAGAGAAATAGACATCAATAAATGGGTTTTACCATTCTTTTTTAAAGAAGATAGATTTATATCTAAACTTATATCATGGGTAGTAATAGGACTTGGTAGTTTATTTATGTTTTTATTCTATCTTTTCTTTTAATAAAGCAATTAACAACCAAGAAAAAGGGTTAATTTTATGACTTTTAATAAATTTATTTTTCTAATTTCAGGTTTTATTGTTTTAAGTAGCATTGGGTGTGCAACTAATGAACCTAAAGAAAACCCATTAGAGGTAAAGCCGAAAGATGCCTATTGCAATCCCAGTGATGCTAAAAAGCTTATAGGGCAATCTCTTCCGAGTGAGGAAGAATTAAAAGCAAGGACTAATGCGGGAGTGGTACGAATTTCCCATACAGGTCAATCTGTGAGAACAGACTTACATTATGATCGACTGAGTGTTGTGATAAATAATGAATCTAAGATAGTCTATTCGAACTGTAGTTAGAATGATAATAGAATTAAAGTCTTCAATTAAGTTCTTAAATTGTTGAGAATATTCTGGCAGAGAAAGCTCCTCTACACTAAATGTCGATTATTCGCAGTGGCTTTCTCTCTTTTAACTCATGATATATTGCTATAAATTGAATAATTAATAAAGTTAATAAGTATGGAAAGATATATTTTTATAGGACTCGTGATGAGCCTGCTTTCAGCATGTTCAAATAATGTATTAAACCCTGAAACTTCTAAACAAGTTCAAGCGCAGCCACAAGAGAAAAAAGTCAAGCCTCCAGTCCTTGGCACAAGTCAAACATGGGACTCATCTTTTGACTGTGATCCAATTAAAGTTAAAAATCTTATAGGTAAAACTGGCTTAACAGAAAAACAGGTTCTATCGATGACCAATGCTCGAACTTATCGAAGTGCTTACCCAGGAGAAGCGGTAACTGAAGAATTCCGCCCAGATCGAGTTACTGTAGTAATTGATCCAAAAACAAAACGAATAATAGCTAGTGCATGTGGCTAACTTAAGCAAAAAAATAATCGTTCATAATATTTTGTTTTATAAATTGTAATTTTCTGATTTTTTATTATAAATTAAATATTTAATGATGAAGTGTTAAAGAATATCTTAAGGTTATGCAGCTCATAGCTAAATTTTGGTTGGTTTTTATATAAAGAATATATCGTTATATTTTAACCTTATTTCTGATTAGAAGGTAAAAGTGAAAAAAATATTAGCGCTAACAATTTTAATTTCATCATCTTGTACATTTGCTGCATCAAATGAGGGAGTTGAGCAGGACATCAGAAGCTATTTTTTATTGCATGGCGTAAGTACAGCAGAAGCAAATAAAGCATTATTTTTAGAAGCTAACAGAGACTCTGCACTCGACGCTATTGAAAAAGAATTCAAAGGGCGTATAGGTGGTATTTATGTGGAAAATGTACCTACATATAAAATTGTGGTCAGAGTCAAAGGTTATGGCCAAAATGAGAAACGCAATATAGTAGTAGGAAATACAATTTCTAAAAGTGATTTGCCTATTGATATTCAATATGGGGCAAAAGAAACAAGAGAGGTTGCTAAAGGTCAGATAAATAAAGCCGCAAAATTAGCCAATAAATATTTTTCTAAGGTTCAAACTGTTGAGTATGATGAAAAAAGCGGAAATATTTATGTACGTGTAAATGGTAAACAAACAACTGAGAGTCAAAGAAAAATAAATCAGGTCAAAGCAGCTTGGAATAACGCGAATCTGCCATTAGAAATTAATTTAGTTAACTGGTCTGTAAAGCCTCTTGTTGATACTAATAACGGGGCTTTAGCCTTTAAAAGGTAGGTAAGTTAACTCTCATTTTGTGAGTATTTGGGCTGAATTTGATTCAAACTATCTGCTGGATTCTTCTCACGCGTATGTGATACTTGAATATTTTCAATATGAATAATTCGATCATATTCAACATCTTTTAAATGTTCAGGTGCTAATTCTGGATATAACATATAAAAATGCATTTTTATATTAAGGGCATGATCGAGTAAAAAAGCAGATTCGGTGCTGTAGTATTTATCATTTTGAAAGCATTCATAAGTCGACTCTAAAAGCTCTTTTATCGAGTCATCAAGATTCTTAAGTTTTTCATTAATCGAATTTAAATCATTCCTTGATGGTTTTGTTTTCATTTTTATCTCGCATTTTAAATTTAAAAAGTCTTATGAGAAAAAGTATCCACACTTTTACCTAAGACTACTGAAAAATCACTCGAAGTAGAATGAGTACCCCCTTAATGAGGGCTTTTATCATCATGATAGTTTTTTAACCTAAAAGCAGCTACTTTCCTGATACAGCTATTGCTGTTTCTAGCACATTATCGATCATGATATTGAGTTCATCATTACTCAAATGACTAAATTGTCCGTCAATAATTAAATAGCTTAGACCATGAACCATTCCCCAAGCTAATCTTGCCATAGTTTGACTCTGTGCAGCATCGACGGGGGCATCAAATGCTGTTGCCGCTGCGTATACCATTCCCGTATAGAATAAATTTGTCATAGATTTTAATTTTTCATCATCTTGAGCGACAGTAAACTGGCTATACATCAGTCTAAATAAAGATGGGTTTTTAATAGCAAAATATATGTATTCTTTCCCTGAGTTTAAAAAACCGTCTTTTGGATTGGTTGCATTATGAATAGCGTGCGCCTGAGCTTCTATTAATTGCTCAAATCCATAGATGGCTAAAGCAGTCAGTAATTCTTCTTTATTTGCAAAATGTCTGTAAACCGCGTTTGGGGATACTCCAATCATGCGGGTCAATTCTCGCATACTAAAATCAACACCATGACTAGACTCTAATAATTGTAAGCCATTAATAAGTAAAGCTTCTCTCAAATTACCATGGTGATAGCTAGAAGTTGGATTTATGCTCGATGTTGACACTATGAACATCCTCGTGTAATTTTAATTAAGTATACAGTGTATACATTCGTTGATACATACTGGAATTATACAAAAAATTAATCAGCAGGTAGGATGTAATCGAATGAACAGGGCAAGTATCCGTAATGAAATTGTTAACAATAAGCTGGTTTCTTCCGTAGTCGGGAAGTTTCTGAGTTTCCACCAAAGCCGAGTTCCCTATAGCCCAGATAATCTCTTTCTTGTAGGTGCGTTTGCACCTGTTACTGAAGAAGTTTTTTCAAGTGATTTGGTTGTACATGGGGAAATACCATCTTCATTAAATGGTATTTTTTTAAGAATGGGCCCAAATCCATTAGAAGTTGAAAATCCTGCAAACTATAATTGGTTTATGGGCGATGGGATGGTACATGGTCTCAGGTTAAAAGATGGTCAAGCATTATGGTACAAAAATCGATATGTAGGGACGCATCAAGTACATAAAAAATTAGGACGAGAGAAAATAAAAGGTGAACCAAGAAGTCCAATTGATTTGGCAAATACCAATATTATTGGTCATGCGGGAAAGATCTGGACAATAACAGAAGCAGGACCATTTCCAGTCGCTTTAGATTCTGAACTAAATAGCTTTAAATATGGATTATTTAACAGTAAAGATAATTATCCTTTTACAGCTCATCCCCATGTTGACCCAGATACGGGAGAATTACATGCGATTTGCTATGATGTTTTACTACCAATGCAAGTCTATTATCAGGTGATTGATCAATCAGGCCAAGTTAAGAAGCGGGTTAGTATCCCTGTTAAGCATGGGCCGATGATGCATGATTGCGGGATGACAAAAACTAAAATGTTGGTTCTGGATTTTCCTGTAACTTTTTCATTCGAGAGAATGTTAAAAGGGGGGCAATTACCATATGCATGGAATGAAAAACACCCTGCGCGAATAGGTGTCTTACCAAAAACTGGTGATGCACAGGATATCAAATGGTTTGATGTAGATCCTTGTATTATTTTTCATTCATTTAATGCATATGACCTTGAAAATGGTGATATTGTTTTTGATGCATGTGTTCATACCAAGACTTTTACAGACTCTATTCAGGGACCAGTAGATAAGCAGTTTATCCAGTTTGAAAGATGGACTTTGCAATTTGGTACTCAAACTTTAAAACGAGAAGTAATTTCAAAAATTCCTCAAGAGTTTCCTCGTCTAGATGAACGTTTTGTTGGGAAACCCTATCGCTTTGCTTATTCAATTTCTGTTGGAAATGAAGGTGAGCCAGTGGATAATATTAATTTAAAAGCAAATAATTTATTGGTTCATGATTTACTCAAAGGTGAATCCTATAAGCATTCATATGGTGATGATTATTTCACTGGCGAAGTGATTTTTTTACCAAAACACTCTGAGAGTGAAGAAGGCGATGGTTGGTTAATTTCGTATATCCATGCTTTAGACGGAATAAAGCCAAGTAAAGTAGTAATACTCGATTCTAAAAAAATTGGGCAAGACCCCCAAGCTACTATTGATTTACCTGTAAGGGTGCCTTTAGGTTTCCATGCAAATTGGGTAGATATTTAAAAAGATAGTTTAATGTGCATTCTGCTAAAAGAATGCACAATTTATAGAGTTAATAAGAATTCTCTTTTAGTGGAGGCGAGTTGGCAATACGTGCCATTAAACTCCCTGCTGCGATTAACAATGTCTGCTCTTCGGCAGTGAGACAATGTTCCATTGCATTAGAGAGCCAGGTTTCACGCCGCGCACGGCTTTCATGTAGCAGGCTTAATCCTTCCTGAGTTAGCATTACCCTGATCTTACGTCGATCTTCAGCATCAGGTATACGTTTCAGCAAACCATCAGTTTCTAGAGTACGCAGCGCAGCGGCCAGATTGGAAGAACGCATACCTTCAGATTCAGCCAGCACCGAAGGGGTTGCCATCCCACCATGGCGATCGATGGCACCGAGCAGAAGCAGCTGTGCCCAAGATTTTTCGTCACTGCGTGCCTCGCGCCGCATACGTCGAACCAAGGACATCAACTGCGTACGTAATTGTGTTATTTCTTCAGGATTCTTCTTCATCTTTATTTATAAATCGCTATATCTATTCATATTTTTGCACCACAGGATTATGCGGTCAACTTAAATTGGTAAAACAGAGAGTTTAGCGTTATATATGAGCGCGGGTTCTGATAGTAATGACGACATGCAGCAAAAAAACGAACAGTAGACCGATACTTCCTCCTAGTAACACATTGAGCACCCGTTCTGCGGCAATATCGGGAGTTTGGCCAACTACTATCATCGCACTGGCGATGCAGGCACAGCGAGCACCAAAACCCAATATATAGTGTGAGAAAGACACCAATGTAAGCATAGCGGTAACGGTTAAAAGCTCATACATCAGCAGGCTGTGTGGCATCGCATAGCCTAGCAGCATGCCAAGCGGTACGCCAACTAAAGCTCCCGCTCCACGTTGATACAACTTCTGGCGTGCTGTTGCCATGTCGCCGGTCACTACGCTGGCGGCTGACCAGATCACCCATTGACCATAATCCAGTTGGCGCCACTCGACAATTGCCGCAGCCAACGCCACTGCGAGGCACACAGTCACCACAGCTTCGCCACATATAGCTCGCGTGCCGAGATCACCGGTACGATGCAACCTAAATATATGACGCAAACGGTGACTGACTTGTATATGTTCAACAAGTGAGATCACTGACACTGGCAGCACAGCAACCATCAGAAAGGGCAATAGCACCAGAACATGCTGGGAGTATTGTGCTGGGGTGATTCCTTCCGCAGTCTCACATGCCAGATAGAGCGCAGGAATAAAGGTGAAATTTCCAAGAGACCTCAGCTTGCCGCCATAGGCTGATACCCTCACAGCCGCTGCCGCGGCCAGTGCACAGACCAGTACAAAAATGATGGGTTGGCCCATGGCAAACAATAACGTTAGAAAGACTAGCAAAAAGGTTAGGGCTTGGCATGCTACACCGAGCGGCGCTAACTCGGCTCTTTCATAAGTGATGAATAGTGAAATGGTCAGGATAGAAGCTTTCAGCCAGTTGGTGTCACCCGTCAGTAATGTGAGTGCTAGCAAAGGTGCTAACACCCAAGCAGCACGTTTTAAAGACCGCAGATCAATTTCTGATGTTAGTGCTGATAGCATCTGAGGCATCAACGACCCTTTAGATCTTCTAGAGTGACAATTTCGGCGATGTGGGCAAGTGTCTCCATCGATATCTGATGCTCTTCCAGCGTGGCAGCCGCGCAAGCTTCTTCGAGTAGCAATACTTGATAATCTCGATCATGTGCGTCGCGTACCGTGCTTTGTACCGCCCAAGTACTGCTGACACCACAGATAATCAACCGCTCGATACCTCGTGCTCGCAGCACTGCATCAAGGTTGGTGCCATAAAAGGCGCTAACGCGAGGTTTGACGATTACTAGTTCCCCCAACTCGGACGCCAGATCGGGATGAAACGCTGTGCCAGGCTGATCTAGTGCTAGCGCACAGAATTTATCTACTTGGCCAAACATACGTGAGCGTTTGGGCTGGTCAACATAGCCAGCGGCAAAGCCGACTTTGACCAGAATGCGTAGCCAGTCTTTTTGTTGTGCCAGTGCCAATGCTCGATTGGCGTGACCGATGACATTACGTTCCAGCACTTGCTGTGCCGAGCGTGCAATTTTTCCTTCGGGATGTGAAATATCTAAAATGTAGTCAAGTGCGATCAGAGCAGTATTCACGATGTTTGGCCTTTGGTTGAAGACATGAATTGGCAGCCTAAAATGGCATTTAACTATAATAACATAGCTATATTGTTATAGTAAAATATTGCCTGTGACCGCATAAGAACGCATAACGCACCAGCGCGTGGTCCTTGAGGAACTTCAATATGCAAGTAATTACATATTTTTTACTTTAAATTTAAGATTTAAAAATACAGATGTGTACCAACGAAGTTAGCGTATATGTCTAATGTGGAGGTATGTTTAAATGACCTTTGAAGATCATTGGAGAAGGTACTAACTGATTTATGAATAAGAAATCTCTTTCTGTTGTTTTAATTCCTGGCTTTATGCTTGATGAGTCTCTCTGGGATGAGTTGGTAAATGCCTTACCTAGAGAGTGGAAAATATTTCGGGCTAGTTTAAAAGACGGATGCACAATCAAGGAAATTGCTCAAAAAATTGCTGAAAATGTGCCTGAAAACTTTGTAGTGATTGGTTTCTCACTTGGAGGTTATATTGCTAGATCTATAGCGGAACAATTTCCTGAAAAAGTTAAGGCACTCATCTTAATAGCATCTTCACTACGCCCTGATAGTGAGGAACAAAAAAATCAAAAATTAACTGCTATTCGACTTAATTCTAAAGAAAGTTTCCGTGGGCTGAGTTCGATCTCTATTGCGAAAACGCTTCATACATCAAATGCTCAAAATCGAAATCTTGTGAAAAGAATTCAGGAAATGGGTAATAGATTAGGTTATGACGAGTTTGTTAAACAGTCTATGTTGGATAGAAGTTCATATGATATAAGCAAGATAATATGTCCAACCTTAATTATTTCTGGTAGTGAGGATCAACTTCGTTCCGGTGAGGAAGCAATTGAATTATTAGGTCAATTACCCTATGCAAAGCATGAGGTGATTAATAATACTGGTCATATGATTCCAATTGAACAAGCTGCCATCTTGGCTTTAAAGATTTCAAATTGGTTAGTTGAAAAGGAGCTCTGGCAAGGAGAAGATAACTTTGGAAATTAAATTTTCAATTTTTTATTTAAATGGACTTCATCAGAGTTAAATTATTGTAAAGCTATACTAACAAGTTATTATTTTTTGTTTGGGAAAATGTATGGACTCTAACTTATCTATCTCACGACAGTATCTAAATAAAATTGGATTTAATAGAAACGTATCTTTAACATTTGATGATCTTTCAGAAATTCTAAACTTACATATCCAAAGTATACCTTTTGGCAATTTAGATGCATTTTTAGGAAATGCTATATCGGTAGATATTGAACAAGTCGCGAAAAAACTTTTAGATGATGAACGAGAAGGGTATTGCCTTGAACAAAACGTGTTAACTACTTATGTTTTAAATGAATTAGGGTTTGAAGCATTTAATCTTTTAGCAAGGGTTTATTATCAAGGCACACATGTAGAAGCTCCTATAAAAACACACCTACTTTCAATCGTTAAGTTAAATAATGAGCTTTTTTTATTTGATCCAGGCTTTGGAGGAATGACCCCAACGGGTGTTTTATCACTGAGTAAGATAAATGAAGTTCAAAATACTCCTTATGAATCATTCCATTTGGTTGATGTGCTCAATTCAGGGGTTGCAGAGTCCGCACTTCTTGGAATGAAATTTATGTTACAGGCTTATATAAAGGATACTTGGATAAATGTATATGCATTTAATCCAGAGCATAGAGTTGCGCAGTCTGACATCATCACAGCTAATTGGTATATTTCAACTTCACCACAATCTTTGTTCACTCAAAATTTAATGTTTTCAGTTATTCATGATGGCAAAAGAAAAACGATAAACAATAATGTTATGAAAGAATATTCAAATACGGGAATTCACAAGAAAACATTAATTAGCATCGAAGATTACAGAAAGTGCTTTAAAGAAAATTTTAACTTAACCATTGCTGATGAAGATTTAAATCTATTATTAATGAAACTCGGAGATAGGATAGAGTAAGAATAAATAAATTGGGTCAAAGTCGGACTTGATGGCCAAAATCCGACTCTGAAGTTTAATAGTCCATAAGAAGTATTTTTAAACTAATTGATGTGGCGATTAAACCAGTCTGTTACATGTCCTACTGTTCTGTCTACTACGTCTGGTTGTTCATAATACTGGAAATGATTTGTACCATTTTCCCAAATTAATGCTTTATCAGATGTTGGAATAGAGTCGTAATGTCTGCGAGCAGCTGCTGGGTTCATACAGGTATCTGAATGAATGATAAGAGCGGGCTTTGTCAGTTTAGAAACGCCGTTTACAGTAGAGTAAGAAAAATGATCAAGGTCACTCATGATAGCATATTGGTTTTCCCAACCTTTTAATGTCCATGGGCCATACCAACTCCATACGAGAGGTCCCGGCAGTCCTGCATTTGAGCCATTTATTCGATCGCCAAGATCGGGTGAGACAAGAGGTTGATAAATGATTTCACCTGTTGTTTCATAAAGATCTTTTGCTTCTTGAGCATGTTTTAGTCGCTTTTGTAGAAGTGCTTCAAGTTCTTCAATTGAAGGAGCGGTGGTTGTATCAAAAGGATTTTCAGTTACACCCGCAGCTATCATAAATAAATCAGTCTCGGTATCACGATAATAACCTGTAACCGATACAACAGCTTGAACCCGATCTTCATAAGATGCGATATCAAGCATTTCTGGCCCACCTTGGCAGACTCCCAAAAGGTAAATCTTGCTTGTATCTACATCAGATCGCGTGAACATGTAGTCAATAGCTGAAACAACATCCTCATTCTTCATTTTTGGATTTTCAAGGCGACGAGGGGTTCCTCCACTTTCACCCACAGTTCGTGGATCAAAGGCTAGAGCCAAATAACCTTCATCAGCCATTCTCGTTGCATATTGTGTGGGTGCTTGTTCTTTTTGAAAAGAATAGGGGCCTAAGATAATTACTGTAGGGAATGGTCCGTTACCAAGAGGCTTGTAAATATCACCAACAACTTGATCGCCATGAGAGTCAAAAGATACTTTTTCTTTAGTGTAGTTACCATGCTTTGACATGATCGTTACTCTTATTAATGGTGTACTTTGATTCTAAAAGTAGAATATTATTGAGAACAATCTCATAAAACTGTATAGAAAGATGAAATTCACTCATCAATTAAAAAGTGGTGAAATGTTTGCCTTAACTATATTTTTGGCTGCAGCATTCCATCGTAATTTTCGCCTAGCCGCAGTCGAATTAAACATGACGCCTTCAGCGGTAAGCCATGCGATTAAAAACTTGGAAGACCGGCTAGATGTGAGATTGTTCAATAGAACTACACGGAGTGTTTCGTTAACGGATGCGGGGTATCAGTTATATAGTTCACTTCAACCTGCCATGGAAAATGTTGCTACAGCAGTAAACCAATTAGATGCCTTTCGAGAAAAACCAAATGGAATTTTACGGATTAATTCTAGTGAGGGGGCTGTCCGTATGATTTTGAAGCCAATACTAAAAAAGTTTTTAGATATCAATCCATCTGTTGAGCTAGATATCGTCTGTGATGGAAGGTTAGTGAATATAGTAGAAGATAAATTTGATGCAGGTATTCGCCTAAGAGACAATATTCCCCAAGAAATGGTAGCTATCCGCTTAACAAAAAGTGAAGAGTTTGTAGCGATTGCATCACCTGAATATCTAAATAAATACGGAGTTCCTAAAATTCCAAATGATTTATATACCCACAACTGTATTAGATTTAGATTTGAAAGTGGAGAAATCTTTCAATGGGAATTCAATATAGATGGCAAAATTAAAAAATTTGATGTGAGAGGAGCACTTACTTTAACCGATCAGCCTTTGATGGTTGAAGCTGCAATAGATAGTATAGGAATTGCATTTGTTCCCAAACACTTAACACATGAATATGTGGCACAGAATAAAATTAGAATCATCTTAGAGGAGTATAGTCCAAGTTATGATGGGTTATGTTTGTATTATCCGGGGCATCGGCACGTTTCCAATGCATTGCAAGCATTAATTGATTTGATTCGTTCTGAATTTAAGATTTAAGTGGAAATTGATAGATCATAGCCTTACATAATCAATAGTAATTTCTAGTACACGTTTAATTTTGAATTTCAAGTTTTTAGTTGACAAGACAACAATACAGGTTTACTTCTATTTATATGGTTCTTTTTTGGAACTTGTGTATTTTTCACTAATTTAAAAGTCAATAATAGCTATTATTGAAGTTACATAAGTATTTAAGTTGCTAATTTTTTATAGGTAGTATTTAAATGAGAAAAACTTGTAAAGCTTCAACGTTTATACCTGCACCTATAGAACAAGTTTTTGACACTTTTACTGATTATAAAACTTACCGTTTATTATCTGGTGTTAAAAGCACACGAGTGTTACAAGCTGGGCAATCAGAACAAAGCTATTCACTTGGCACTATCCGAGAATTGGATTTAGGGTTTGGTGTCTTTCATGAGCAAGTCATGGATGTGAATTATCCACATTATTGGGATTATAAATTTATCAAATGGCCGCTTTCCTTGAGCCATATTGGTGGCCGCATGTCATTTAAATCGGTAAAAGGTGGTACACAAATGACATGGGAGTCAACGATTGAAATGAAGGGGAAAGTGAGTTTTACATTACCATTGATTGCATGGATAAGTGGATATGGTTTAAAGCTAATGTCGTTACAGATGAAAAAAATTATAGTTAAAAAGGCTAAATAGAAGAGAGTGAATATCTTAGAAAGATAGGTTCGATCCTAGCTATAAAATGTCTAGAAATGTGAATGTAGGAACTAGTGTAAAAGCCTTCTAGCGGGCTTTTACACTAGTTCTATAATGATTACTTATTATTTATTGATAGAAGAAATTTTCTAATATTATCGGCTAACACTTTTGGTTGGCTTAGTGGTGCCCAATGAGCTGCATTTACTGTGGATTCACTTAAGTTACTTGCCCAGTCTTTACTGTCATTAAAAAGATAGGGGGGCAAAAATGGGTCTCGCAAAGCCATTAATGTATGTATGGGCACGTCTGTCATTACCTTTTTTGCGAATAGAACACGTTGTAGTAGGTTTGCACGATAAATGCCTAAATATCGAATAGCATCTCCTTCAACGCCTATATTCTTTTGATAATGAACGTCAGACTCATAATAAGTAATCATCCATTTCATCATCAACGTTCCTAAGCCGCTGTACCATAATAATTCTGGAAGAATAGGTAGCGTAAAGAAGGTCATAAGGCTATTACGCCAGAGTTGAACAATCAGTTGCCATAAGTTTTTTGGGGTAGGTTTGAGTAAGCGTCTTCGTAAATATAGCCCAACCTGTTCTAAACTTGGCGACATGGTTGTAAATGAAGCAATTCGTTTTTTTCCTTCACTATCTCGAATAGCATCCCACCCATAAATGCCTCCCCAGTCATGTCCAACTAAATGTATTTTTTGATTTGGGCTTACAGCATCAATAACTGCATAGAGGTCATTGACTAAATGCTCGAACCGATAATGTCTATATCCTTTAATATGTGTTGACTCTGCACATCCGCGCATGTCAAAAGCAACAACATAAAAGTCATTTTCAAGTTGTTTTGCCACTTTTTCCCAAAAGAGTGCCCGATCTGGAAATCCATGAGCAAATATTAGTATTTCGCGTGGATGCTCATGGGTTGGTTCGTCCCCCCAAGTATAAACAGCAATTTGAATATCGGTTGAGGATGAAACAAAGAAGGCTGGTTGCTGCATGTTTATTCTCCGATTAAATATTTAGTTATGTTCGCGGGTGGCTTGGCCATAAATGACATGAAAAAAAGCGAGAAAGAGTAAAGCAGTACTAAATCCAATAGGGATGACAAAGCCTTGGCCTGCCAAAATATATTCAATAGGAAGAGGAAGAAAACTGATGATGCCTATAGTTAGGCAATAAAGCGTTGGGAATGGTAATAGGCAAATAAGAAAAACCAAACTTTCTTTCATATATGCCCAATGCTTACGACGATTTGCAGTTAAAAAGAAAATGCCGAAAAAGACGAGTAAAGCACCATTTACGACATACATCGTTCCACCAGAAAACAGAACATTCTGTGGCATAAGGCCTATGTTCCAGCCGATGTAAAATGCAGAACTTCCCGCTATGATTGTCAAAATAGCGATGAAGTTTGCTAAATGGTGTTGCTGGAAAGGAGTGGTTGTAGATGGACGGATCAGTAAATTTCTGAACATGTATAGAGCCAAAGGCAAAGCTACAATGATAGAAATAATAAATGTTGTTTTGGCTATTGGATGAGATGATAAAACACTGGATTCTTGCGTAATTAGAGCGGCAGGGACAAGGTGCTTAGCAAAACCAAAGCTAGAGAAACCTTGACCAATTATATAGTAAGTAAAACTTATAATGCCTGAAACAATAGCTAAAGCGTAAAGTATAGGTAACACACGAACATAAATCTCACTACCACGAATAGCGATAGGATTCGGTTTACGTTGAGCCATTGGTCTCGCATATTGGCGATTAATCAGAATCAGACCATAGCCAATAAGCAAACTTTCCGGCAGCATTAACCCCATAGTGACCAGATTTAAAGTTTGCTGGTCTATGTGGGGAAAAATTGCTGCAAGTATTGCCCAATCCCAGCGCAGCATAGGTGCAACCATTAAGCTGACGAAAGATAAAGCCATCCATGCTTGATGCTCATAAATCTTACGCTTTTTAATTGCAAAAACAGCCATCGTGATTGCAATTAACGAGAGTACACCAAATATCCATAGTCCAATCCATGCAACCAAATGATCATAGATATGATGTGGCGCGGTATTGGCAAGATAAAGCAGGGATGCAATAACTGCTATGGGTACAGTAGCAATATATAAAGCACCAATAAGACGATGTGCTTTTAAGTATTTTTTTCGGAAATAAGGCCAGAATTGTAAACCACCGAATAGCATGCAAACACTACCAAAAAGAACATGGACGACCATGAGTCCTTTGTTGTAGTTTGACATTGTGGTGTAATACAGACCTTGTTCCATCAGTTTAGAATCGGCATAGTGTGAAGCATTATGTAATTTTGATAAGCCCCATATTTCAGCACTGACGTGACGCATATTTTCTGGAGTTGGGTTTGTACGTACAGTCTTAATTGTTTGCTCAATTTGCTCTGTTGAAAGTTTACCCATGAACCCATCTAGAAAACGACCTTTGCCTTCTTCTAGAGCAATCCAGCCCGCTATCATCATGCTAATAATGATGATAGATAGAAAGATTCCACCTGAAAGCTTTCCAAACATAAATACAGCGCTGTTTGTACTTTGAGTTGATTTCATTTTATTTTTATCCCTTGAACAATTTGCAAACCAGATTTAGACCATCTGAATTTTTATATACTTTACATGCTAAGTTCCAAAAAGGAACTTTGTAATGTCTATTTTGACCGAATAAATGACAAATTAGGCCAAAGTAATAAATAGGTGTGAGTGAAAGAACAGGGGAGCAGCATCCTTATCCAGTTATCTCAAATTCATTGACTTTCGAATCTAGCCCTTTTATTACTAATTCCTTTATGGAACTTGTTTGGAGCTTTTTATGACTTTTATTGTTCTAGAAGAGTGTATTCAATGTAAGCATACGGATTGTGTGACTGTGTGCCCAGTTGATTGTTTCTATGAAGGACCTAATTTTTTAGTTATCAATCCTAGTGAGTGTATTGATTGCGCACTATGTGAGCCAGAATGCCCTGTTGATGCGATACGATCTGAAGATGATGTACCTGATGCTCAAAGAGACTTCATTCTTATTAATGAGGAACTGTCTAAACATCCAAACTGGAAGAGAATAACTGAGAAAAAAAATGCATTAAGTGAACATGAAAAGTGGCAAGGTGTTACGAATAAACTAAGTGTATTAGATAGAAATGGGGCCTAAATCTAAGCGAGTTAATAGAATAACGCCAAGAAAAAAATATGTAACTTTTACGTAAGTATTAAAAAATTTAAAAAGATATAGGGAGTTTTTTTATGGCTAGTTCAGATAAAGTTCAAGATGGAGCTGCATTAACAGCTGAGAATGCAACAGAACTATCAAGCATATGTGTACTGTGTTCGCATAATTGTGGAGTTAAACTTGATGTAAAAGATAATACTATTGTTAAAGTTAAAGCTGATAAAACAAATCCCACCACTAAAGGCTACATTTGTAATAAAGCATTTGCTATTCCAAATAGTGTTCATCACAAACAAAGGGTGCACCACCCATTAAAAAAAATGTCAGATGGTACATTTAGTGAAATAACTTGGGATCAGGCTATTCATGAAATAGCTGAAAAATTAAAATTTATTCAAAAAAATTATGCTCCTAGGGCTATTGGCATTGCTGGTGTTGGTGGTCAAGGTAACCACTCAAATGTATTTGGCGCATTACCACTTCTTTATTCAATTGGCTCAGGTTCATTTTTCAATGCACTTGGTCAAGAAAAAATTCAGCACCCTTTAGTAGATGAACGTCTTTTTAAAGGTGGGCATGATCATTATTTGGCTGGAGATGAGCATAATGCTGCATTTGTATTGTATATAGGCACAAATCCTTTAATTAGCAATCGCGGAATCAATGCAACTGAAACCATTAGAGAAATAGTAAAAGACCCAAATCGAAAAATAGCTGTTATTGATCCAAGAGTATCTGAAACCGCTCGTAGGGCTGATTTCCATTTATGTATAAAGCCTGCTCAAGATGTTTACTTATTGCTTGCTCTCAATTCAATTATTGTTCGTGAGAATCTTTATGATCAAGAATATATAAAAAAGCGTGTTAAAGGTTTTGAACAAGTTGCGGAAATGCTTAAGACAGTTGATCTTAATGATATGGCCAAACGGACTGAATTGACACTTGAGGAAATTCAAACAGTAGCTAGAGAGTTTGCTAGAGCTTCATCCTCAGCCATATGTTATGACTTAGGTGTCGATCATGGAGTTAATACGACTCTAATTAGTTATTTAATACGTACTTTATCCTTAATCACTGGTAATTTAGGAGAGAAAGGCGGGAATATATTTGTTCAGCAATTTGGTCCTAAATTTCCTATTCTACCTAGATTACAAGAACCACTTGAATCTAATATCAAAGCATCTGCATTAATTGCTCCAATGATGCAATTTTCGCCTAATTTGATACCAGAAGAAATTCTTTCCAGCCATCCACATCGTATAAGAGCACTTATTGTAGATGGAGCAAATCCTCTTGTAAGTTATGTAGATTCCAAAAAGTTTAGGGAAGCTTTTGAGCAGCTTGATTTATTGGTGGTTATTGAACCCAATATGACAGAAACTGCTCAAGTCGCAGATTATGTATTACCCACTCCAGCTGGTTACGAGAAATGGGAAATAGCAGTATTTCCAAAAGATGTAATATATGCTCAAGTTCGGCCACCTGTAATAAGTGGTCCTTCGGATGCTTTGCCAGAGATAGAAATATATTATCGATTAGCAAAGGCTATGGGCATTATTAAGGCATCCTCAAAGTGGCAAAAAAAATTAGCAAAAAAAATCCAAAATCCTCTATATACACCTATTTTTCTTACAAGCCTTGGAGCATCAGCCTTTAAAGGAAAATTAAATACTAAGGAGATAATGGCGATTATAGGGCGAATCTTTTTCATTTTATATGAAACACTTGGTCCACAACTAAAAAATCCATTGATGGCCTATATCTGGTTGTTATCAGTTGGATATGCACTAACGAGAAAAAAGCAAATTAACTTACAATTCCCAGAATTAAAGTCTGTGAAGAACCCATTTGTGGTAGCTCAAAGAATATTTGAACTTATCAATGATCACCCAGAGGGAGTTATCCTTGGTTTGTTAGATGAACAAAATAACTTCAATGATTTCTGCCATTTTAAAGATAAAAAAGCCAGATTATTTCAAGATGATTTTATTGCGGATTTAAAGGAATTAATGCTTAAGCAAGAAGAAATTTCTGATTATCCTTTTATTTTAGATGGAGGAATGCGAACAGGGTGGACTGCTAATACAATTGTGCGTGATCCTTCTTGGAGAAAAGGAAGAGAAATTCCTTATGCAATGTTGGTCAATCCATCTGATGCAGAGAGTTTAAATATTAAAAGTGGAGATCTTGTAAATTTACAAACAAAAAGAGGAGAAGTAATTGTGCCAGTTAGTGTAGATGGAAGCACACGAAAAGGGCATTTACATTTGCCTAATTTATTTAATTTAAAATATCCAGATCCAGAAACTGGAGAGCTTGTTAATACGGGCGTAAGCATTAACGAGTTGTCAGATGTTAATGATCGGGATAAATATACTGGAATTCCAAATTTAAAGTATATACGTTGCAAAATAAATCAATTAAGTAGTTGATATTTAAAAATATCAGGGCTATTAATAAAATAGCCCTTGATTTATATATATTTTATTTATACAAAATTAATTTTCACTTTGCTTAATGACTATCCGCCTCTCAAGCATATCCATAAAAGTTTTTAAAATAATATTATGGTTTTTGCCTTTGTGAGTAATTAAGCAAATGGATGTGCTGTAATGCATTTTCTCCTTTGAAACAGGCTGCATAAAGCCATCTTCAACCCATTTTTTTGCATAATGATCGGGTAAAAAACCTAAGAATTTTCCCGTTAAAATCAGAAATGCAATTCCTTCACGGTCACTTGCTGTCGCTTTACAGTCTAAAAGCTGGTGTAACTTTGCCGCTTCAGGTGTAATTGCATAATTAGGAAGTACAGCTTGCCATTTTTTTAATTCATCTAAATCCATCTTGCTACATTTGCCAAACAAAGGATGGTTTTTACCGCAATATAAAAATGAACTTTCGCTATATAAATCAAAATAGTCTAGGCCAGACAGCGGAGTCACAAGGGGAATTGCTCCCGCATGTAAACGGTTGTCTAGCACACGGCACTCAATATCTGAAAGGGTGCTCATGCTAATGTTAATGATCACTTCAGAATGTTCTTCAGCAAGTTGTGCCAGCGTATTGGTAATGTAGCCACTTGGCATGGTCACGAGGTTATTAATAATACCTATATTAAACTCACCCTTTAGACGGTTATGCATTTGATTGACTTTAGAGCGGAAGTCTTCGATAGAAGCGGTAAGCACTTCTATGTATTCTAAAATTTCACGCCCTTCATCTGTCAATGCAAACCCTGCGCGGCCACGTTGGCATAGTCGAATACCTAAACGATTTTCTAAATCACTCATATGCAAACTAATCGCAGAACGACTAATGCCAAGAATACTTTCGGCAGACGTAAAGCTGTGACAGTCACAAACCGTTTTAAAAACTTTAAGTAATTTAATATCAAAATCAGTGACTTGATTTAATTTTTTAGGTTTCATTTAGTTTTGTTTTTTTGAATCTAAACTCAAGATAATTTGAATTTATCAAAACTATAGTGCTATGTACACTCAAAAAATAGCCTCAAAACAAGAAGAGTGATTATGTTTGATATCGACAAATTAACTGATGACAATGCAGCATCGGAAACCGTTCAATCAAATGCTCAGATGAGCTTAAATTATCAAGCGCATTGGATGCCATTTTCTGCAAATCGTAATTTCCATAAAGATCCACGCATGATTGTTGGTGCTAAAGGATCATATTTAATTGATAGCACTGGCCGTGAGGTCTACGACTCATTATCAGGTCTGTGGACTTGTGGTGCTGGGCATACACTTCCTGAAATTCAGCAAGCAGTGAGTACTCAGTTAGCCAAACTTGATTACTCTCCTGCATTTCAGTTTGGTCATCCTTTGTCATTTCAATTGGCTGAACGAATTATTCAACATATGCCTGAAAAATTGCAGCATGTGTTCTTTACCGACTCAGGTTCAGAGTCCGCAGATACAGCAATCAAAATGGCTCGTGCCTATTGGCGAATTAAAGGTAAACCAAGCAAAACCAAGCTGATTGGGCGCGCACGTGGCTACCATGGTGTAAACGTTGCGGGGACAAGTCTGGGCGGTATTGGTGGCAACCGTAAAATGTTTGGTCAGCTTATGGATGTAGACCACTTACCGCATACCTTGCAGCCCGATTTAAGTTTTACTAAAGGCTGTGCTGAAACTGGTGGCGTAGAGCTTGCCAATGAAATGCTTAAGTTAATTGAGCTACATGATGCATCTAATATTGCCGCAGTCATTGTAGAGCCTGTTTCTGGCTCGGCAGGATGTATTGTGCCGCCGTCTGGTTATTTAAAACGCTTAAGAGAAATCTGCGATCAACACGATATCTTACTTATTTTTGACGAAGTCATTACTGGTTTTGGGCGAATGGGAGCTTGGACTGCTTCAGAATATTTTGACGTTACGCCAGATATTTTAAATTTTGCTAAACAAATTACCAACGGTGCTATTCCACTGGGTGGCGTGGTGGCAAGCCATGAAATTTATGATGCCTTTATGCAGCAAGATTTACCTGAACATGCGGTTGAATTTACCCATGGCTATACCTATTCGGCGCATCCGGTTGCCTGTGCGGCGGCTTTAGCGACACTTGATGTTTTAGAGAAGAAAAATTTAATTCATCAATCAGCTGCTTTGGCTCCAAGTTTTGAAAAACTTTTACATGAGTTAAAAGGTGCTCCAAATATTCTTGATATACGCAACTGTGGGCTGATTGGTGCTGTGCAATTAGCACCACGTGATGGCGATGCGACGATTCGTGGTTTTGAAATTGGTATGAAGCTTTGGAAAGCGGGTTTCTATGTCCGTTTTGGCGGAGATACGCTTCAGTTTGGTCCAATGTTTAATAGTACAGAGGCAGAGTTGCAACGACTCATGAATGCCGTAGGTGAAGCAATTTATCAAGTGAAATAACACTGATCGACTTAAAAACTTAGTTCGAAAAGATGAATAGACACAAGGAATAAAGATGAACACTTTAGAGAATTTTGACAGCAACACGCTTTCTAATACAGATACAAATCAAGAGCAACAATCCGTTAAGGTAGTTGGGCATTTTATTGATGGTGGACTCGTAACTAAAACCATCAAGAAACAACCTGTTTATAACCCTGCGACAGGTGAAATCACCAAAGAAGTTGCACTTGCAGATGCAGAGCTGGTCAATCAAGCCGTTCAAATTGCAGAGCAAGCTTTTCCAGCATGGCGTGATACACCAGTGATTAAGCGTGCGCGCGTCATGTTCAAATTTAAGCAATTACTCGAAGAAAATGCTGACAAGCTTTGCCAGCTGATTGGCGAGGAACACGGAAAAATTTGCCACGATGCTAAAGGTGAATTACAACGTGGCATTGAAAATGTTGAGTATGCATGTGGTGCGCCTGAGTTTTTAAAAGGTGAATTTTCAAAAAATGTGGGTCCAGATATTGATTCGTGGAGCGAATTTCAACCGCTAGGTGTGGTTGCAGGTATTACACCTTTTAACTTTCCTGCAATGGTTCCGTTGTGGATGTTCCCAATGGCAATTGTTTGCGGTAACTGTTTTATTTTAAAACCTTCAGAAAAAGCGCCTTCTGCTGCCTTATTTTTAGCGGAGCTTCTAAAACAAGCTGGATTGCCTGATGGTGTTTTTAGCGTTGTAAATGGCGATAAAGAGGCGGTTGATACGTTGCTTCATCATCCTAAAATTCAAGCGGTTAGCTTTGTTGGATCTACGCCTATTGCAGAGTACATATACCGCACGGCAACAGCGAGTGGTAAACGCTGCCAAGCTTTAGGCGGAGCAAAAAATCATGCGATTATTATGCCTGATGCCGATATTGATAATGTCGTGACTTCTTTGTTAGGTGCGGCGTTTGGATCATCTGGTGAACGTTGTATGGCGTTATCGGTTGCTGTAGCTATTGGTGATGAAGTGGCAGATGTTGTGATCGAAAAATTAAAACAAGAAATGAAACAATTGAAGTTTGGACACTATGCAGATGAGCGTAATGACTTCGGACCGCTCATTACGCAAGCACATAAAGACAAAGTACAAGCTTTTATTCAAAGTGCAGAGCAACAAGGTGCTAAAATTGTTGTGGATGGTCGTGATGCAAAACCGGCAGGGTATGAAAACGGTTTTTTTGTTGGGCCAACTTTAATTGACAAAGTTTCACCAGACATGACAAGTTACCAGCAAGAAATATTTGGTCCTGTTTTACAGGTCATTCGTGTACAAACCATGCAAGATGCAATGCAACTGATTAATGACCACGAATATGGTAATGGAACGTGTATTTACACGCGTGACGGTGAGGCTGCACGTTATTTTACCAGCAATATTCAAGTCGGTATGGTTGGGGTCAATGTGCCATTACCTGTACCAGTTGCATATCATAGCTTTGGTGGTTGGAAGCGTTCATTGTTCGGTGATTTATATGCATATGGCCCAGATGGTGTGCGTTTTTATACACGCCGTAAAACCATTACCCAACGTTGGCCTTCAACACAGGTCCGTGAAGCCAAACAATTTGCTATGCCTACATTAAATTAATCAATAAAAAGGGAAAACTCTGATTTTCCCTTTTTTGTTTCGTACAAGTTGGAGAAGTACATTTTTAAGACGGTTTTAAAATCAGTTTGTCAATTTGAAGGAATCGAATATGAACAATGATAAAACAATAAAATTAAGTGAAGGACTTTCTAATCGACATGTCACCATGATTAGTATCGGTGGTGTTATTGGTGCAGGTTTATTTGTAGGCTCTTCTGCGGCAATTGCAAAAGCAGGGCCAGCAGCCGTGCTCGCTTATATAATTACAAGTATTTTAGTTTTTCTGGTCATGCGCATGCTGGGTGAAATGGCGGTCGCGCAACCCGATACAGGTTCATTTTCTACATATGCCCGTAAAGCCATCGGTCCTTGGGCTGGGTTTACCATTGGATGGTTATATTGGTGGTTCTGGGTGTTGGTGATTCCCATTGAAGCCATTGCTGGAGCTGAAATTTTACATGCATGGTTCCCGCAAATTTCTAGTGCCGTTTATGCATTTGCCTTTATTATTTTACTCAGTCTAGCTAACTTTTTTAGTACCAAAAGCTTTGGTGAGTTTGAGTTTTGGTTTGCACTCATTAAAGTCATTGCGATTGTAGTGTTTATTATCATTGGAGCAATGGCTGTCTTTGGAGTGTGGCCTTTAGCAACAAATGTCAGTGGTGTTGGTAACCTATTTTCAAATGGTGGTTTTATGCCACATGGAATGGGTGGTGTCTTATCGGCAATTTTAATCTCTGCATTTTCATTTTTTGGAATAGAAATTCTTTCTATTGCTGCGGCAGAATCTAAAAATCCAGAAGAAAAAATTAAACGTGCGACCAATTTGGTGCTCTATCGAATTATTTTATTCTTTGTTGTTTCTATTTTTCTTGCAGTTGCTTTGGTTGATTGGCGTTCACCAGACTTACAAAAATTTGGCACCTTTCAGTTTGTATTAATGAGTCTTAATGTTCCTGAGACTAAACTGATTATGGACGCCGTCGTTTTTATTGCGGTTGCAAGCTGTATGAATGCCGCAGTTTACACTTCATCTCGAATGCTATTTGCTTTAGGTACACGTCAGGAAGCACCAAGAGTAGTGACAAAAATTAATGGAGCAGGTGTGCCGACATCAGCTGTGTTTTTATCTACTTTGGTTGGTGTGGCCTGTTGCGCGGTTAACTATATGTTTCCAGGTCAAGTCTTTGGGTTCTTACTATCCACCACAGGCTCAATTGCTTTACTGGTTTACTTAGTGATTGCATTTTCACAATTACGTTTAAGACATAAATGGGAAAAAGAGGGTACTGCTGTATCTTTTAAAATGTGGTTGTTCCCTTGGTTAACTTGGTTTGTAATTTTAGTGATTATGACTGTTTTAGGTTATATGTTCTTATCACCAACCTATAGTTATGAAACCACTTTATCTTTAGGCGTCACTTTATTGGTGGTTATTTGCGGGTTGTTTGTCACGCGAAAGCGTAAAGCAACCAGAGCGGTTGCCATGAATTTGGATTAATTAAAAAGTCTTTACATATGAAGGACGGATAAATACCGTCCTTTCTGCAATTACTAATGGTTAGATTTATTTTGATAAGATAGTTTTAATCCAAAAACAATACTATCGTTATTTGTAAATCTTCCGACTATGTCACCATTTTGGCGTTTAGCTTCAGCATCTCCGAGCCATAAATATTTACCACCAAATGAGATAGCCCATTCAGGTAAAAAGTGATATTGGAATCCAAGTCCGACTCCCCAATAACCGTTAATTGGACCTAATGCATTTGCAGGATCTCCAAGGCCTGAGTCCCAATTAATTGATGTGGATAGGACAACCTTTTCAGTCATTTTTCGAGCCACTCCAATTTGTGCAGACCATTGGTTCTTCTCATAACTAATTAATGGAAATCCTGAGTGGTCGGGACTCGCTGGTGCAGTTCGCTCTGCTAATTTGGCAGGCTTTAACTCAAAATCTTTCCATGGTACCCAACGGACATTTGCAGTTAATAATGTTTTTTTATTCAAACCTGTCTGAAAATCAAAATTAACCGATTCTGGAGACGTAAATGTTACAGGTGAAATGTAAATATCATTACTTAAGGCGCTAAATTGTTCTGTACCTTCGGTTTTATGTCTGATTTCTGAGCGATAGGTCAGGGCTGCTTTTAACCCTAATTCAGGCTTTTTAATATTTAATCCTACAACCCAACCAGTAGCATAATCTGAGTCTAGGTCAGCATTGTAATTTGCCATACCTTTGTAGATGTGCCCACGTAATTGTACTTTGCCTTGTATCTCTTCAATAGCAGGCCCTGCATAAATACCTAAATATTCATTAATATTCAGGCCAACTAAACCTGTTAAATTATGACTACTTAACGTAGCGTTAGTTCCTTGTTCAAGCTGATTTACAGGCTGAGAGACAAAATCATTTTGGCCATGATGTTGAAGATCAATACTAAAGGGTTGGTCATAAAGAAGGCCAACACTAATCTTTTCATTTAAATCAGTTTTTAATCCGCCCCTGAGGGATGAGTAGTTGTTGGTAATATTCGGAATATGCTGTGAATTCCCATGAGAGCTTAAACCAGTATCTTGCCCACTTATTTGGGGGATAACATAATTATAAGAAACGGAAGCATAGGTGCCATCTTGAAAAAAATCAGTCACTGGCTGCCCAGATCTATCCAAAGCAGCAGCATATGCTGTATTCATAAATGGTGATGTTGCTAAAATAAATAACGAGTAACGAGTAATGTGTGAATACATGAGAGCCTCAAATTCCTTTTGGGGCATACAACATTCTAATTATTATTTTTTATTAGAATGTCGTATGAATATCATCAATATAGTGATTTCAAGCTAAGTACTTATGCTTGATTTAGTGTTTATCAATTCTTTGCTTTGATCTTCTCCTATTGAGTTATTCATTTTTTGACTTTTATATTTCAGTTATGCACGGTTGACACATCGAAAACCTATGTGACTGCTAGAAGTGTCAACAGCTTCAGGATGTCTGGCTGCTGGTCTGTATCGTCGACAATAATTAGGAGCACATAGGTGAGAACCTCCTTTAAGTACGCGCCGAGGAATAGAGATCTCAGGCATTGAGGGATCATAACTTTGATTTTTCGCACCGCCACGTGGATTGTGTCGTATACAGCAAGGTGAAACCGATTTAAATTGGTGGGTTGGCGACCAAAAATCTGCTGTCCACTCCCATACATTTCCAATCATGTCATATAGTCCATAATCATTTGGGGGAAATGTTTTTACAGGAGACGTTCGTGAATAACCATCTTCCATTGTATTTTCATATGGGAAGTTTCCTTGCCATGTATTCGCCATATGTTTGCCCAGAGGTGTGAGTTCGTCACCCCACGCGAATTCATAACCTTCAAGTGTTCCTCTAGCCGCATATTCCCATTCAGCTTCAGACGGTAGAGATTTTCCACACCATGAGGCATAAGCCAAAGCGTCACAGTAAGCAATATGAACAACTGGATGATCATCTAAACCATGAATAGTTGATCCAGGACCTTGTGGATTACGCCATGTTGTTCCAAATTCAAATTTCCACCAAGACCAGTCTATTAAGTCAGTTGGATTTAAAGGAGGCACAAATAATAAAGAACCAGGTTGTAACATATGAGCATGAGCACCCGGATAATCATTTGGATTGGGAGGGAGTTCGGCAAAAGTGACATAACCCGTTGCTTCAACAAACTGTTTAAATTGCAAGTTTGTAACAGGTGTTTTATCAATCCAAAAAGGAGAAACACTAACCTGATGTGCTGGGGCTTCTTCTGGGTAATGAGTGTTTGAACCCATTAGGAAAGTACCACCATTGAGGTAAACCATATCATTCATATCAATATCTATTAATAGCTCGTTGTTGATCTGTCATACTCATTATTTAAATGGCACAGGAGTCTTATATCTTTTCATGGTTTCTAAGTGCCTCATTACAGCTTCTTTTAAAACTGGAATTTGAGGTTGCTTTAGAGGAGCCATTGCGTGCTCTTCCTTTGGATCAATAAGTAAGTTGAAAATCTTACCTCCGTATAGCAACGGTTGAGCTGTACCTTGAAAAGGACTGGCTTGTGGCCACGTATCAGGTATGTTAAAGCTTTGTTCTTTAACTAATAATTTATATTCGGCAATGCGAACACCCATGAAATTATCATTTGCCCAATAATATTGGACTCGACGGCGTGACTTCCCATCGTCAGCAATGAGGAATGATGACTGATCAATAGTGTCCATATAGCGATCACTTGGCATACTATTCGTTGCACCAGCTAGACCTAAGGCGGTTGCGTAAATATCTGTCAGATCAAATAACCCTTCTGATACACGTCCAGGTTTTATTACTCCAGGCCAGAAGGCAATGCCAGGAACACGAACACCTCCTTCAAAACTAGTCGCTTTTGCACCACGAAATGGAGTGACTCCGGTATCTGGGAAGGCTTCTGTAAATGGGCCATTATCACTAGCTAAAATGATCAGCGTATTTTCAGATTGTCCTGACTTTTCTAAGGCTTTTCGAATCTGTCCTATTCGATAGTCAATTTCCACTAAAGCATCTTTATAAGGATATTTAGCAAGTGATTTACCTACAAAATCGGGATGTGGATAATTATCATTGTGACAGCAACGTGCGCCCATATAGAGGAAAAATGGTTTATTACTGTTTTTTGAATCATTAATAAAGCTAATGGCTTTATCTGTTAGTTTTTCATCCACTAGGCGGATTGAATCATTATCGATAGGAAAAACAGCTTTAGCTTCTTGTCCTTTAGAGGCTTCAACAATAGCCATTATTTCACCGTCGGCAGCCCATTTTTTTCGGGCAGGATCCAGCATCAATTCTGGATTACGCCAAGGTTCTCGCCACGCCGTATAATCGTCAGATGAGGTAAGAATGCCATAATAATGATCGAAGCCCACATTTTGAGGTTGAGCTTCTTTAGTTGAACCTAAATGCCATTTACCAATTGCTTGCGTTACATAACCAGCATCTTTGAGTTTTTGGGGAAGGGTTGTGTTGGGGTTAATACCTCTTTCATGAGCACCTTCGCCAGGTAGCATTGGACGTAATAGTCCTGTTCTAATGGGTAATTGTCCAGTTAAAATTGACGCTCTAGTTGGTGTACAGGATGGTTGTGAATAGGCATTCATTAACTGTAGACCATCTTTAGCCATACGATCCATGTTTGGTGTAGCAGCACCGGTAGAAACCCCTCCACCGTATACTCCAAGATCGCCCCAACCAACGTCATCTAATAAAATAACGATAATATTAGGAGTGTGGCCAAAACGTTGTTTAAGTATATTTAATCGTTGTTGGGCGGATGACTCTTGTTTAGCACGAGTAATGGATGGTTCTTGATTTGGGTGTTCGGCTTTAGTTTGAGCTAAAAATGTATCATCCGTCATTGCTGTAGTTTGAGCATTAATATTTTGTGCCAATGCCGATAGGGCGAATGCGGAAATTAGAGCTGTACTCATGCGTAATTTTGTGGTCAAGGGCATGATATGTTCCTGATAATTAGGTGATATCTCTAACTTTTAGCTACTGCAATGTTGAGCTTAATCATTAGACAATTAGTATTAGAAGAGCGTTGCATTAAAATAGGTGAGCTAAATTAATTTACAAATCAATCTCTTAGATAACAAAAATCCCTGACCGATAATTTTTCTTCTTGAAATGATTTTTTAAGAAGTAAATAACTTTAAAAAAAATAGATGACAATCCAAAATTGAACATAATTTATTCCTTTAATTAATCTATTCGAAATTCCCCAAATGTGAAAACTTAAGCCGGATTTGGAAAATCTTTAACGTAAACTATATTTTTTATAAGTAACTTTCAATTGATAGAAATTTATAAAAAACACATATCTATTTGATATTAATTATTATTTTAAAAAAATAGACCTAAAGCAGAAATGAAATGGCATAAATTAGAAATAGATGCTTAGTAAGCGAATACTGTTCCTAAGAAGGCTATCGGGAGTAGCTGTAATAGAGTTTAAAAAATAAATGGAAAAAGCTAACTCTGTATGTAAGTTATTGTTTAGTGTATGATAAATTTAGGATTAGAAGAGTAGTAATTTATATTTTACTGAGATAGTTTGTGGTTTAGAATTTCAAAATATTTCTCAAAGTTTCTTACTAAAATTTATTTATATTAATAGGTTTTATTGGTGTAAAAGTGAAGGAAAAATTTAATAGAAATGGGAAAGTTCGAGTTGGATTAATTAATCATATACTAGATAATTGTGATTTTTTTAACATTACCCGCGAAGAGTTAATAGATAAAATTAATTTAAATGAAAATCTATTGATAGATCCCAATTCTTTTGTTTCATTTGAGTATTTAGAGAAAATAATACTTTTTTTATTTTCTAATTCAGATGATCCATTAAGTATATTAAAATTCATTGAAAAAAATAACTCTGTAGCAAATGGGGTATTAGGTTATTTAATCGAAATTAGCTCATCCTTAGAGGAAGCCATAGAAACCTTTGAGAAGTATTGGGAGCTAAATGGTAGAATTGGTAAGGTTTTTTTGATTGAGAAAGATAATTATATTTTTTTAGAATGGGTGTGCCTATTAGGCAGCCCTAAATTTATACAATATGCAACAGAATATAAAATTGCTTGGTGGGCTAGTATTGTTCAACTGGTAAAAAGTACTGAACAAAATGTTTTACATTCAATACATTTTAAACATGATATTTTAAAAACTGAAGATGTTACCTTCTATATAAATTTTTTTAAATGCCCTGTTTATTTTAACCAATCTGAATCAGCAATTATTTTATCAAAAAATGCATTAAAATTACCTTTAAAAACAGCAAACCGTAGGTTGTATGAAAATGTTGAAAATTATGCAAAATTAATTATTAAAGAATCGGTAGGTAGTAGTGATTTAACTAATAGTGTGCGTTCTATTTTATATGAGCAGTTGCATATAAGTGGAAATTTTTCACGTGAATATGTCGCAGAGAAATTAGGAATAAGTGTACGTACATTAAGTAGAAAATTACTTGAAGAAAATAGTAAATATAGTGATATTTTAGATGAAGTTAGATTTGATCTCGCAAAAAGTTATTTGGAAAATAATAGTTTTAAAATATCTCTAATTTCGAAATCTTTGGGGTTTTACACCAGTAATGCTTTTATTACTTGGTTTAAATCTCGGACTGGTAAATCACCAAAGAAATATAGGGATGATTTTATTTAATCACATTTTTTTCTAAAATTCTCATTCTGAAAAAAGTTCAAAACACACTCTTCTTAACCATTGGTTGCTTGGTGTTTGATGAACCCGTGCATGCCAATGTTGCTTTACGCTATAAGTCGGAAAACTATAAGGAGGTTCTAAAACTTTTAAACCACCTCTGACTAAAAGCACCTGACTTAAATAATGAGGAATGGTCGCAATCGCGTCTGTGTCTTGAACAACCAAGCCAACCCCTAAATAGCTTGGTAAACGAACCAGAATATTTCGGTTTACTCCCAGTTTTTGTAACTCATGCTCCAGCACGTAGTGTCCACCAGTTGCAAAAATATCGACATGCAGTTCTTGGCGAAATTCTTGGTCTGAAAGCGTTGTGCCTGTAAGCCTCGGGTGTTCTTTACTGGCAATACAAATATAACGTTGTTGGAAAAGCGTTTGCTGGTAAAAACCTGCTTCAAGCTGAGGCAAAAAACCAATGGCTAAATCAATATCACCATTTGACATCATCACTGGCGTATTGGCATCAATCGGGACAATCTCTAGGCGAATATTGGGGGCATGTGCACGTAAATAATTGATCAGTTTAGGTAATAAAACCAGATGGCTAATATCAGTCATGCTGATTTTAAATTGATAATTTGAAGTCTGTGGATCAAATTCAATATTGTAGTTTTGAACCAGTTTTAGTCGGTTCAGAATTTCTACAACTAGCGGATATATTTGTTTAGATAACTCAGTAGGTTGCATTTTATTTTCAATACGGACAAAAAGTGGGTCCTGAAAATGCTCACGTAATTTATTTAACGCAATACTTAAAGTCGGTTGTCCAATTTCAAGCTGTTCGGCAGCTTTAGACACACTGCTATGTTTATAAATTTCAAAGAAAATTTGTAAAAGCCGAGTATCAAGATCAAACACTTTAATTTCCTTATATTGATTTTATCAATACAGACTATTGTTTTTTGTGCATGGATTCAACAATTTTCGATTGTTACATTGATGATCAAGGAAGAATAGGCCGTAAAAGTACAAAACCTTATTGTACTCATTGGCCTTAAATAGAGGATCTGAAATGGAACAGTTAGCAACGTTAGATGACCTGCCGAAACGTTATCTTGGTCAACTTGAAGAATCAAATTTAGTCCCTTTATGGCCAAGTTTACGCAATGTATTACCTCCGCATAAACCGATGCCGCAGACCGTAGCAACCGCTTGGTATTTTCAGAATATTAAACCTTTATTGCTCGAAGCAGGTGAGTTAACACCAATTGAAAAAGCTGAACGCCGTGTATTGGTTTTAGCAAATCCCGGACATGGTCTGGAAAATATGAAAGCTAGTTCGGTCATGTATCTTGGTATGCAGCTTTTACTGCCAAAAGAGTGGGCTCCATCACATCGACATACCCCGAATGCAGTGCGCCTGATTGTTGAAGGTGAAGGTGCTTATACGACTGTTGAAGGTCAAAAATGCATGATGGAGCATGGGGATTTAATCCTTACACCATCTGGACTTTGGCATGAACATGGACATGATGGCGATGAGCCTGTTATCTGGTTAGATGTGCTGGATTTACCTTTGGTTTATTACATGGAAGCTTCTTATGTGCAACCAGGTGAAATCCAAAAAGTGACCAGTGCCGGAAATGCTCATCATTATGGAACGGGCATTGTACCAACTGCACATTTTACCCGTGAAAATGCCTCGTATCCGATCATGCGCTACTCTTGGAAAGAAACCAAAAAAGTTTTGCATGCGCTTGCAGATGATAAAAACCATCAAGGACCAATTCAGGTGACTTACATCAACCCTGAAACTGGTGATGACTGCCAAAATATTATTGGTTACTCAGCTTTAATGCTCAGACCAAATGAAACTTTACAGCTCCAACCGCGCTCTACTGCCCAAATTTTTCATGTGATTGACGGTCAGCTCCAAGTCAAAATTGATCAGAAAGATTTCAATTTAAATAAAGCTGATACGGCCTGTGCGCCATGTTTTTCTCATATTGATTTAATCAATACATCAGATCAACCATGTTATTTGTTTATTGCAGATGAAGCACCCTTACAACGGAAGCTGGGTTTGTACTCTGTGCGTGAGCGCCAGTAAATAGAATATTTTATAAGGATATAAATCATGTCAAATACTCAACAACCGATATTAATTGCTGGTGGCGGCATTGGCGGGTTTGCAGCTGCACTCGCTTTGGCAAAACAAGGCTTTAAGGTACAGGTTTTTGAACAAGCCCCTGAAATTGGTGAGATCGGTGCTGGAATTCAACTAGGGCCGAATGCATTTCATGCCTTTGATGCGCTAGGAATTGGTGAGATTGCTCGCAGTAAAGCAGTCTATACCGACTATATGGTCATGCATGATGCAATTGATGAATATCAGGTCGGCAAAATTCCAACCGATGAAAAGTTCCGTGAACGTTTCGGTAACCCATATGCGGTGATTCACCGTGCTGATATTCACGGTTCATTAGTGGAAGGTGCAAAACAATACGGTAACTTGGAAATTATCACTAATTGTCATATTCAAAAAGTTGACCAAGATGATGCTGGCGTAACGATTACCGATCAAAACGGAAAGCAATATCATGGTCAGGCACTTATCGGTGCAGACGGTGTTAAATCCGTTGTGCGTGACACCTATGTGGGTGACCCAGCATTGGTTACAGGTCATGTGGTTTACCGTGCTGTTGTACCTGAAAGCGAGTTTCCTGAAGACTTGAAATGGAATGCAGCCAGTATTTGGGTAGGACCAAATTGCCACCTTGTGCATTATCCACTACGTGGTGGAAAAGAATATAACGTTGTGGTGACGTTCCATAGCCGTGAACAAGAACAGTGGGGCGTAACCGATGGCTCTAAAGAAGAAGTGCTGTCTTATTTTCAAGGAATTTGCCCGAAAGCCCGTCAATTGATCGAGTTACCTAAAAGCTGGCGCCGCTGGGCAACCGCAGACCGTGAACCGATTGAAACATGGACTTTTGGCCGTGTGACATTACTTGGTGATGCAGCACATCCAACCACGCAATATATGGCGCAAGGCGCATGTATGGCGATGGAAGACGCCGTAACTTTAGGTGAAGCGTTACGTGTTACCGACCATGACATTTTAAAAGCTTTTGATATTTATCAAAAAGCACGTGTGGCACGGACAGCACGCATTGTTTTGTCTTCACGTGAAATGGGCAAAATTTACCATGCCAAAGGAGTGCAACGCTTGGTTCGCAACGACTTGTGGCGTGGACGTCCTACTGAACGTTTTTATGATGCAATGGAGTGGTTATATGGCTGGAATGTCAATAACTGCCTTGATGCAGTGAAAAACTATCAAGGGAATGTGGCATGAAACTTTATAGTTTTTTCCGTAGCGGTACATCGCATCGAACTCGCATTGTGTTGAACCTAAAGGGTTTGGCTTATGATGCGGCTTATATCTCGCTCGCTAAAAATGAACACCATCAAGCTGCTTTTAAGGCTTTAAATCCGCAAGGATTTGTACCCGTACTTGAAACTGAATCGGGAAACTTGTTGCAAAGTCTAGCCATTATCGAATGGCTAGAAGAACAATATCCCGAACCCGCTTTATTGCCTACAGATACATTGGGTCGTGAAAAAGTTCGTGCCATTGCTGCTTTAGTTGGATGTGACATTCATCCCTTAAATAACAAGCGTGTTCTTGAATATTTACGCCAGAACTTAGGGCTGGATGATGCACAAATCAATGCATGGTGTGCCAAGTGGATTCAGGATGGATTTGCTGCTTTAGAACATATTTTGGAACAAGACCAGAGTCGCGAAAAGTTCTGCTATGGCAAGAAACCGACCATTGCAGATGCCTATTTAGTTCCACAAGTCGTTTCTGCCGAGCGTTTTAAAGTCGATTTATCGGCTTATCCAAACATTAATGAAATTTACCAACATTGCATGACCTTAGAAGCATTTCAAAAAGCAGCACCTGAACAGCAGGCTGATGCATTTTGAGTCGTGATTAACTTAATAGAAGGAATTCATATATGTCATTTATTTTTGAACCAATGACCACTGCGGGTCTATTTATTCACGGCTCAGAGCATAAATTTCCAGTACGCCGTGTGTATTGTGTCGGCCGTAACTATGCTGCTCATGCACGTGAAATGGGTTTTGACCCAGACCGTGAACCACCATTTTTCTTTTGTAAGCCAAATGACCTTGAGTCGGTTGTTCCAGTAAATACAGATGCGGTTGATATTCCATATCCATCTGAAACTTCAAATTTTCATTATGAAATCGAATTAGTCGTTGCAATTGGTAAAGATGCCAAAAATGTATCGGTTGAGGATGCAGTGAATTATATCTATGGCTATGCCGTCGGCTTAGATATGACACGCCGTGATTTACAGATGGCAATGCGTGAAAAAGGCCGCCCATGGGAAATCGGTAAGGCTTTTGATTTTTCTGCGCCAGTTGGCCCAATTCATCCGATTACTCAAACGGGTGAAATCAATAATGCCGATATTCATTTAACTGTAAATGGTAAAACCGAACAGCACAGTGATGTCAGTCACCTGATTTGGTCTGTGGCTGAAACGATTGCCAATTTGTCTACGCTATTTGAACTAAAAGCAGGTGATTTGATTTTTACAGGAACTCCAGAAGGCGTGGGTGCGGTAGTGAAAGGTGATGTTATGCGTGCAGACATTACTGGACTGACTGGAATTACTGTGAATGTGAAATAAATCAAATTGATCTGATTTATTGAAATAGGTGCTCAACCTAAATAAAAAATACAGTTGGGCACCTTTGCTAAGGATTGCATATACGCCAATGTATTGGCGAAAGGAGCTCTCATGTCTCAAAATTCTATAGACGTACAAAGTTTCATTGATGAAATACCGCTATCGTCTTTGCAAAAATTAATTATGTGGTTGTGTTTTTTGATTGTTGCGATTGATGGTTTTGATACCGCAGCAGTTGGGTTTATTGCACCTGCTTTAAGAGCAGAATGGGGGTTGCAAGCAACCGATTTGGCTCCTTTATTTGGTGCTGGATTGTTTGGACTGATGGCCGGTGCACTCATTTTTGGGCCATTATCCGATAAATTAGGCCGCAAACCGATTTTGATTGGTTCTGTCATTATGTTTGGAATTGCCAGTGTTTTTGCCTCTTTTTCAGCAGATTTACAAACCCTGATTATTTGGAGATTTCTCACTGGATTGGGCTTAGGTGGGGCTTTACCCAATGCAATTACCTTAACCTCTGAATATGCGCCTACATCTCGTCGCTCTAATCTTGTAACCATGATGTTCTGTGGTTTTACTGTGGGTTCTGCTCTTGGTGGCATTCTTTCAGCTCAGCTACTTCCTCATATTGGCTGGCACGGTATTTTACTCATTGGGGGAGTGTTGCCTTTAGCGACCGTACCTTTCTTATATTTTTTATTACCTGAATCTATTCGATTTTTAGTGCTTAAAAAGAAGAGCACCGAAAAAATTGAAAAGATTATTCACCGTATCGCACCGCATTTAAATAGTGCTCCTACGTTGGTTCCAACAGTCAATGAAGTCGAAAAATCAAGTTTGAAAGATTTGTTTAATAAAGGCTTTGCTTTGGGAACTTTTTTGATTTGGTTTACCTTTTTTATGAGCCTTCTCATTATTTATATGATTTCAAGTTGGATGCCTACTTTACTGACCAATGAGGGCTTTAATTTATCCAATGCGTCATGGCTGACCTCAATTTTCCAAATAGGGGGAACGATTGGTGCCATTGTCTTAGGCCTGCTAATGGATAAGATGGATGCAACCAAAATTTTAAGTACGGCTTATGTTTTTGGTGGTTTTTTCCTGATTTGTTTAGGATTTGGAATTGAACAGGCAAATACGGCTTTATTGATGTTTGCCATGTTTGGGGTAGGTGCAGGAATTAGTGGTTCGCAAGTAGGAGCAAACGCTTTTGCATCTAGTTTTTATCCAACACATTGCCGTGCAACAGGGGTAAGTTGGGCCAATGCAGTAGGGCGCTCAGGGTCGATTGTGGGATCAATTATGGGCGGTTGGTTAATGTCATTAAATCTCTCCAGTTTTGAAATTTTAAGCATTTTAGCGATACCTGCATTTTGTGCCGCAGTTTCGTTGTTACTCATTAAACGTTTAAAGAAAAATCAGTCTCAAGTTTTAGTCGCTTCAAATTGAGATAAGGCTATCGCAACGAACAAATATATGTCTGTGCCAAAGGATGGCGCAGACAATAATTAAAGGATGATTTGTTTCATGAAATATTTAAAAAACGAATATTTAAAGTTTTCTACTCTTTTATTTATCTGTAGTGGTCATTCATTATTGTGGGCAGCAGATACGGCTCAACAAAGTGAAGATGAATGGAAATTCACTTTAAAAAATGCCTATATCAATCGTAATTTTGATAATGATGCACTCAAAGATACGGGCAGTTGGTCTCAGGCAGCATCTTTATTTTATAAATCGAAAATGCATGACACTCCACTAGTTATAGCAGACAAACCGATTACGATTGGGGCTGATGCTTCTGTTCAATACGCCGTGCGCTTAAGTTCAGACAAACATGTTGCAGATACGGTTTTGCCTTTTAATAAGGAAACTCAGTCACAAGCATCGGACTTCTTAAAATACGGCGCCACTTTAAAATTAGGCTATGACAAAACACTTTTAAGTGTCGGTGAACTCTGGCTCGATTTACCCGTAACGGCTGTTGATGCCAGCCGACAATTACTTGCCTCTTATTGGGGAACCAACTTAAAGTCACAACTTTCAGATCAGCTTTATGTCGAAATTGGCCGGGTTGAAAAAGTGTCGCCACGAAATGAAGAAGACTTTAAAAAGTTTTCCTTTACGGCAAATGGGGTTACTAAAGAATCTGATGGCTTAAATTACATAGATCTGCGCTATCAATTTACACCGTCACTCAAGGGCGAATACTACTTTGGTAATTTGGAAGACCTCTACAACAAACACTATGTTGGACTTGAGCATAATTGGAAACAACCTAACTTTGCTCTTACGTCTAAGTTTAAATACTTCAATGCAAAAGATGACGGCAATACTTTTGATATTGATGCGCAAAATATTGGCGTGTTAGAAACACTTAAAGTAAAGAACCATACCTTTGGTTTGGGATACCAACAGATTATGGGTGAGTCGGCTTATCCATTACCAGATGGTTTCTTACCAGAGACCTATTTCATTAACTGGAACGCCACTGGCTTCTTTAAAGAAGATGAAAAGTCTTACCATGTGATGTATGGCTATGACTTTAAAGACTATGTACCGGGTTTAAATGCGATGGTGAAATATGTTTACGGCCATGACTTTAAAGCAGCCAATGGTGAGAAAAACCATGAAACCGAGTCGAATGTGATTTTAAACTATGCGTTTCAGCAGCCGTTCTTAAAAGGCGTGGCCCTGCAATACATTCGTATTGATTACAACGTAAAACATGGTAATGACTTTGGTGAAGATCGCTTGTTTGTAAACTACACCAAAAAGTTTTAAAGACGTTTTTAAAGTTCATCATTAAAAAAGAGACCGTAAATGGTCTCTTTTTCTTTCATATTTTGAAATCTAGACTATCTATTTATTCGTATCAATAGAGACTAAAACAGATAAACCAGGACGTAATAATTTAACGTCTTTTTGATTTTCAACAAGCTTGATTCGTAAAGGTAGACGCTGAACAATTTTGGTAAAGTTACCAGTTGCATTGGTCGCAGAGATCGGAGAGAAAAATGCACCAGTAGATGGGGAGAAACTATCTACCACGCCTTTTAACTCAACGTTATAAGCATCTACATAGACATTAACAGGTTGTCCGATCTTAATTTGTTTTAACTCAATTTCACGGAAGTTTGCTTCTACATAGACTTGGTCTAAAGGCACAACCACCATGAGTGGATTACCAGCGCTCACAAAGTTACCTACGTTAGCTGACTTTTGCCCAATCATGCCATCAATAGGTGCACGAACCTCTGTATAGCTCAAATTCAGTTTTGCTTTATCAAGTGCCGCTTGTGCTTGTTTAAGAGCCGCTTGTTTGGCTTGTACCTGAATCTTATATTGGTTGAGCTGATACTGTGCATCAATTACTTTTTCTTTATTGCTGTCTAAGTCGGCATATTGTTCAGTCAATGTAGTCTTAGATTGCTGTGTAATTAATCTAGACTCCGCTCCAAGTGCCTGTAGTTGCTCATAACGCGCCGTATTGTCTTTTGTGAGTTTGATTCCAGCTTCTACTTTTCTCAGCTGTGCTTCAGTTTCTCGAATAACGGTCGGTTGTCTATCAACTGCGAGCATCGCTTCACTCACGTCAGCTTGTGCTTTTGCATAATTCGATTCAGCCTCAGCCAAAGCAGCTTGATAATCGCGCGCATCAATCCTTGCTAAAAGTTGGCCTTTTTTTACGGTCTGATGATCTTTAATATAAATTTCTTCAATATTGCCAGACACTTTAGGGGCAATGGTTGAGTACTCTACATCCACACGTGCATCGTCTGTTTCTATAATTGACGATGGTAAAAATATAAGTTTTAAAACCCATAAAATAGATGCTAAGACAATAATGAACGCAATAACCATAACCCAATGCTTTTTGAGATATTGCACCTTTGTTAACTTAGGTGGTTCGGTGTGGGTGGTATCTTGGGCTTCGAGAGTGCTCATAAAGATTTTCCTGAGTTATGACTATTCATTAACTTAATGAGAGCAATACGTGGCGGATAAGTTCGAACTGGCAAAATCAACATCACAATGAACAAAATAGTGGTAAGGCCAGCTAAGATGAGATATTGATCGCTAATAACTAAAACAGATTGTTGCGCTTGAATCGCAGAATTTAGGGCAGATAAACCACCTGAAACACGATCTGCACCATTTGCAGTGAGCACAGGGGGAGTAAGCGGATTAATGACAGAGCCTTGAATATTTTGGAAAACATGTTGGGCTGTATTTTCAATTAACCGTGTTGAATGGTATTCACCGCGCACTCGATTGATCCAATCTAAAATACAAACACCCAGTACACCGCTAATAGCACGCGGAGTGTTAATCATCGGTGATGCATAAATTGCCATGGTTGGGTGAACGCTGTTTGTTCCCATCATTAAGAGCGAGAGCACGACACAGGTTTGTCCCAAACATGAGATCGCATGCCAAAAATAAAACTGATCTTGATTCCATGTGGTATCAAGTTGACTTGCACCTAGGCAACCAGCAATGACCAGAAGTAAACCAAACCCGTGTACATATCGGCTATCCACCCAAGCTTGATTTAAAAGCTTCACAACAATAGGAATATAGATAAATTGTAATGCCGCAATTTGTAAGCCAATCCACATGGTCTGAGTCGGTTTATAGCCATGCACAGCACTAAGATAATTCAGTGGTAATGTGCTGGTCGACATACCAATAATGACAAAGCAAAAGAGTGCGAAAACGGCATAAGCAAAATTTCGGATCTCGAGCATTTGCGGTTTAATTAATGGTGACGGATAACGCCATTCATGTATGAAAAATAAAGGTAAGCTAATGGCACTAATTAAAGCCAGTACACAAATTAATTGAGAATGGAACCAATCTAAATGATTACCATGCAACAACATGGTGCTCAGGCTCGCTAAGCTAATAATCGCTAAAATGGCACCCATCCAATCGTAAGTTTTTATTCTTGAATAATTCAATGGATCTTGGGGAATACCAAAATAAACCAGCGCAGCGCTTAGCGCACAAAAAGGAATAGTTTGGAAAAATATCATTTTCCAGCCAATCACATCTAAATAAAAAGCAGAGAGTGCGGCACTTAAGTTCGGAAAGAATGTTGCAGTTAATGCGTAGCAGGCGAGACCCCATAACCGAATATCAGGCCCTAAAAATCTAAGCGCACAGGCCATGAGCAAAGGAATGGTTAAACCGTTGGCGAGTCCTTGTAAGCCACGCAATAAATAAAAGATTTCGATATTTGGACTAAAAGGAATTAAAACGCTAGAAAAGAGGCAAAGTCCTATGGCAAAAAGCAGAACTCTGCGCATAGAAAAAATAACTGCCCAACTGGTAGACAGAATCATGCCAATAATCATGGCACTCGCGTAAATACTGTTGACCCAATAACCAGAGTCGACACTAATACCCATCGCGCCACGAATGTCGACTAAGGTAATGCTCGTGATTCGGTTATTAAATTCAACAGTCATTGCAGCAAATATTGCACCTGCTAAACCGATGAGTGGCTTTGTATTCATTTTTTACCTTAAGTCTTAAACATCCATTCATTGCATGGAGCAGATATTTACTGTACTGTACCGATCGGTACTCTACTCTCTAATTAAATTTCCGTCAATTCTCGATTTTGAACTTTTCGATGAGTTACACTTAGAACGAAATCGCTAAAATTTTTATAAGGTCAATATGTCAGTTTCAACTAAAGCTAATGAAAAAGATCAAAAAATTCTGGATGCAGCAACCAAGTTTTTTTTGACTCATGGTTTTAGTGGCACAACGACAGATATGATCCAAAAGGAAGCGGGTGTTTCAAAAGCGACGATGTATGGTTGTTATAAAAATAAAGAAGCGATGTTTGCAGCGGTGATTGAACGACAATGCACGAACATGCAAGAGCAAATAATTTTAGTCGAGACGAAAGCTGAAAATTTACGCTCAGCTTTAACCGAAATGGGGAAAACCTATCTGTGTTTCATCTTGTCACATTCAGGGTTGGCATTTTTTAGAGTTTGTATTGCAGAAGCGGTTAGATTTCCCGAGTTATCTGAAAAATTCTTTGAAGTAGGTCCGCAAAAGCTTGCAAATATTATTGCGGGTTATCTTGAAAAATTTCAAAAAAATAAAGAAATTGAGTTAAATTCCTCTGCCGATATAGCAGCAAATATATTCTTGGCATTATTACGAAGTGACGCTCATCTTAAGTGTCTTACTCATCCTAATTATACAATTTCTGATAGTGAAATTAGCACTTGGGTTGAGTACGCAGTTGATTTATTTATGAAAAATATAAATTATAAACTAGATTAATTTGAAGGTTTTTACACATTCTTAAAAAATAATATAGAAGTATCTTTCTTCATATTTATTTTTTAGTAATGGATGAATAGTTTTATTTAAGAAATAAATATGGTTTTTATATTATATCTTTAAGGTCTTTTTTTATATTTATAAGGTTTTTTAAATATAAAAATTAATGTGCTTAAATGAGTTTTTATTTTCAAAGGATTTGAGGAAAATGAAATCTTATAATGGAAAAGTACAATCAGTTTTATATTTAAGTTTAATCTCATTACTACTATATGGATGTAATAATTCTGATAATAATGAGCAAGATACAACAAATAAAATTGGAGTGTGTGATAGTTCACAATTAAGTAAAAGTTTTAGTGATAATAATTATAAAATTATTTCTACTGAATATTTTAAAAAAGGTGATTTATTAAAATTAAAAGAGAATACTGAGAATACTTCCATTTCTGCTGCTAATAATATTTGTGTTGTTAAGGTTTTGGTAGGTCCTGAAACTCATCTTCAAGATAAAGGAGAACCTTCTTATTCTGAAGGGATTGGAGTTGAAATTTGGTTACCTGATCCAGCTAAGTGGAATAAAAGGATTCATGTCAAAGGTGGTGGAGGCTGGGTAGGCGGTCAACATCGAAATCCAA
The DNA here is from genome assembly GCF_023920705.1 of Acinetobacter sp. XS-4. Lineage (NCBI taxonomy): Bacteria > Pseudomonadati > Pseudomonadota > Gammaproteobacteria > Moraxellales > Moraxellaceae > Acinetobacter > Acinetobacter sp. XS-4. Next base: position 1,890,982 of record NZ_CP094657.1, read on the forward strand.
ATATTCTTGTGGGTATTACACAAAGTTCAGCAGGCTCTGCAGCAGAAACTGCCACAGTTGAAGGTGCCGTTTCTGCAGTAACAGATACAGGTCATGTTGTTAATAATGGCTCTTTTGCTATGAATAGTGATGGAAGCATTAATACTGAGTTATGGCGTGATTTTACAGAAAGAGGAATTCACCAAATGGCTGTGGTCAGTAAGCTTTTAACCCAACAATATTATGGAGAAAAACAAAAGTATGCCTACTGGAATGGCTTTTCAACAGGGGGAAGACAAGGTTTAAAAGAAGTACAGATTAATCCGGATGATTTTGATGGCGTACTTGCCGGTGCTCCAGCAATTAACTGGACAAGATTTATTACCTCTGAGCTTTATCCTCAAATTGTGATGCAAAGAGATTTAAATGGGCAGCTTTTAACTACAGAACAACTCAATTTAGTATCAAATAGAGCAAACGAAACTTGTGGTCAAGTTAATGGTCAAAGTTATGGCTATGTACTCGATCCTTCTTCTTGTAAATATGACCCAACAAAAGATACTTCTATACTTTGTGGTACAAATCAAACGGACAGTTGCTTAACATCAGTTCAAGCTTTAGCAGTCAATAAAATGTGGTATGGCCAAACTGAGGATGGTAACGTACCCGATCCAATAAATGACAATAGTTTCCATTTTGATTTAACCGCGAATCATAAGTGGTTTGGACTCACACGAGGCACGAATTTAACGCGTTTAGCTGGCGCAGTTCCTTTTCAAATTTCAACAGATCTCGTTGCTTTAATTCAGCAAGATAGCCGTATTGCCCAATCCAATTTTATTAATAAGACCAGCAATGGATTAGATCAGTGGAAAAACTTAGATTATGCAAGGCTAAATGAGGTTCAGAAAAAAGGAGTTGAGCTACAAAGTGCATTTTCAAATATTAATACTGATTTAACGGATCTAAGTAATTTTAAAAATCATGGCGGTAAACTAATTATCTATCATGGACTAGCTGATGAGTTGATTATGCCTCAAGGCACAATGCGTTATATAAAACAGTTAAAATCGACTATGGGGGAAAATGTCGTTAATAGTTTTATGCAAGCTTATTTTATACCAGGTATGGGACATTCTTTTGCTAACGGCACAGCTAACAGCAATGCAAATGTTGCCTTGGTCACTAATGATGAGCTTTATAAACAGTTAACAAATTGGGTTGAGAAGGGTACTGCTCCAACTAATCTAGTCGCTAGTTCTGCAAGCAAAGATCGTAGCCTACCTATTTGTCTATATCCAACGAAAATTACCTATATTGCTGGCGATATTAATCACGTAAATAGTTATAAATGCGAATAATTTTAGCCCTTTACATTGATCAGATTTATTTTTAGCTTAACAAAGAATAAAAGCCCTCATCGGGGCTTTTATTCTTTTAACTTCAAAAGATTTCTTTTAATTTTTTAGATTGCTTCTTCAGTCATCTCACCATTCACAAGTCTTAAAATCTGTAATGGATTACTGTCTTTTAAAGCTTCTGGCAATAAACTTTGTGGGTAGTTTTGATAACACACAGGACGCAAATAACGGTCAATTGCCAAGGTTCCAACAGAAGTACCTCGTGCATCTGAAGTTGCTGGGTATGGCCCGCCGTGTACCATCGCATCACACACCTCAACACCCGTTGGATACCCGTTTATGAGTAATCGCCCAGCTTTTTCCTCTAGCACTGGAACCACATCTGCAAACTCGGTTAAATCTGCTTCATCAGTAATTAACGTCGCGGTAAGTTGACCATTCATGCTTTGTAGCGCTTGCAAAAGTTGTGCTTTGTCTTGTACTTCAATGACCACTGTTGCTGGCCCAAAGATTTCTTCTTGCAGAAGCTGGTCGCCTGCTAATAAGAGTTCAACATTCGCTTTAAACAGTTGTGGCTGTGCCTGATTGCCTTGCTGGGTTTGACCCGCCAAATGTTCAATACCTTGATGCCCAGTTAAGTGCTCAAGACCTGCTGCATAGCTTTTTAAAGTTCCCATATTGAGCATGGTTTGTGCAGATTTACCGCCCATAATTTCGGTGAGGTTGCGAATGAACTGAGTAAACTCGGTTGATTTAATACCCAAGATTAATCCCGGATTGGTGCAGAACTGACCACAGCCCAGCACTACTGAATCTGCCAAGTCCTGTGCAATTTTTTCACCACGGTTTTTTAATGCTTCTGGCAACATTAACATCGGGTTAATACTGCTCATTTCAGCAAACACAGGAATCGGTTGTGGACGGGCTGCGGCCATGTCACATAAAGCGCGACCGCCACGCAGTGAACCTGTAAATCCAACCGCCTGAATTAAAGGATGCTTCACCAGCGGTTCACCCACGCCATTACCGTAGATCATGTTAAATACACCTTTAGGCATATTTGATTTTTCTACAGCACGTTCAATTGCTTGAGCCACAAAATCTGCTGTGGCCATGTGTCCACTATGGGCTTTCACTACCACAGAACAACCAGCTGCCAGTGCAGAAGCAGTGTCGCCACCTGCGGTTGAAAAAGCTAAAGGAAAGTTACTTGCTCCAAAGACTGCAACAGGACCAACACCGATTTTAATCTGACGTAAGTCTGGGCGCGGTAAAGGCTGACGCTCAGGTAAAGCGGTATCAATACGGGCACCTAAAAAGTCACCACGGCGTAGTACTTTGGCAAATAAACGCATTTGTCCACTGGTACGACCACGTTCACCTTGTAGGCGTGCAAGTGGCAAAGCGGTTTCCTGTGAGACAATTTCAAGAAAATCTGTACCCAAGGCGTCAAGTTCATCGGCAATGTTTTCTAAAAAGGCAGCACGCTGTTCAGGTGATGTATGGCGGTAAGTCTTAAAGGCTTGACTGGCCGCTTCACAGGCCTGATTGATCTCTTGCTCGGTTGCATGATGAAATTCATAAGGTAAAGCTTCGCCAGTTGTTGCATCCACACTTTTTAATAAAGTTGTACTTTGTGCACTACGTGAACCGCCAATAAAGTTGTGTCCGATAATGGTCATAATAAAATCCTGAAATTAATGAGAATGCCGTGGAAGGTTATTTTGATTGACCACACGCATGTATAACGTTGCAGGTTCTAAACAGCCACCCGTTGATAATTGGCCAACCATGTTGCGATACATTTCTTGCCAAGGCGTTTGAGATGTAGAGACAGTTGGTTTCCACTCCTCGCGGCGTTTGTCTAACTCTTCGTCTGAAATAAGGACATTTACAGAGCGTTTATTTAGATCAATGCGCAAACGATCATTGGTTTTTAATAAAGCAATGCCACCGCCTACCGCCGCTTCGGGTGACATATTTAAAATAGAAGGGCTAGCAGATGTTCCGCTTTGACGGCCATCACCTAGACAAGGCAAAGAGTCAATTCCTTTTTTAATTAACTCTGCGGGTGGAGCCATATTTACAACTTCCGCACTGCCCGGATAGCCAACTGTGCCCGCGCCTCGAATGACCAAAATACAATGTTCATCAATGTCTAAGGCAGGGTCATTAATTCGTGCGTGGTAGTCCTCTGGCCCTTCAAAAACGATTGCCCGTGCTTCAAAGCTATTTTCCCCATTCGGGTCAGATAAATATGTTTTCTTAAATGCTTCACCCACAACAGACATTTTCATAATGGCGCTGTCGAAGAAATTGCCACTAAGCACAATAAAACCTGCACCATGTTTTAATGGCTGTTCATATGGAAAAATGACATCTGCGTTGGAGGTTTTTGCATTTTTAGCAATTTCTCCCATCGTTTTACCGCTGACTGATGCACAGCCTTCATGTAAAACGCCGGCCTTTTGTAATTCATGCAAAACAGCAGGAACACCGCCAGCACGGTGAAAACCTTCACCCAAATATTTACCCGCAGGCATGCAGTTCACAATTAATGGAATATTCTCTCCAACGCGTTGCCAGTCTTCTAAACTTAGCTCAATACCCATATGACGGGCAATTGCAATTAAATGAGGAGGGCAGTTACTTGATGCACCTAATGCTGAGGCTACTGCAATGGCGTTTTCAAATGATTGTTTGTTCATGATTTTAGATGGACGTAAATCTTCTAAAACCATTTCACATATTCTTTTTCCAGTTATATAGGCCATTTGCCCGCGTTCGCGATAAGGCGCGGGAATGCTTGCACATGAAGGTAAAGACATGCCCAGAGCTTCTGCTAATGCATTCATTGAAAGTGCAGTACCCATGGTATTGCAATGCCCAATTGAAGGTGAGGCGGAAGTCGTCATTTCCATGAAGCCTTCATAGTCAATTTCACCCGTGGCAAGTAAATTTCTTGCATGCCAAAGCACCGTTCCTGAGCCAATTAATTCACCCTTAAAGTGACCATCTAGCATTGGACCACCAGATAAAACAATGGCTGGTAAATCTGTTGTTGCAGCCGCCATTAAACAGGCAGGAGTAGTTTTATCGCAGCCCGTTGTTAGCACTACACCATCAAGTGGATAGCCATGTAATATTTCAACTAAACCTAAGTAAGCTAAATTTCTATCGAGTGCAGCCGTAGGGCGTCGAGACTGTTCAGCAATTGGGTGAACAGGAAATTCCATGGGAATACCGCCCGCATCACGAATGCCTGCTTTAACCCGTTCAGCAAGTTCTTTGTGATGACGGTTACATGGAGTCAAATCACTACCAGTTTGTGCAATCCCAATAATAGGACGGCCCGACTGTAGCTCGGCACGGGTTAACCCATAGTTCATGTAACGTTCAACATAGAGTGCTGTCATGTCAGCATGTGTAGGATCATCAAACCATTCTTGGCTACGTAAAAAAATCCGTTTATCTTGATCATTCATTCTTAGATCCTTCCACTCATACTTTTTGAGATTTAATTTTTTTCACACGATGAATATTACAATTCAACCGATCGATAATACGTGAAATTTATAATAATTCGCGTTGTTTTAAATTATGTATCAAAGCATTTATTCCAAAATTCCACGGCGTTGCTTTGTCGCTGGTCATGACCGTGTTGTATAGGGTGCCGAGCTTTGGTGAATGAATACGAACGACATCTCCGACTTTATGGGTAAAGCCAGCACCAGCTTGTTCTCGATCTTGAGTTGGTGCAAATAAAGTTCCCAAAAACAAAACGAAACCGTCTGGATATTGATGATTTTCATTCAGTGTTTGTTGAATTAAATCTTCTGGATCACGGCTAATTTGAGACATAGAGCTAATGCCATTCAGCACAAAGTTATCTGTACCCTGAATTTGCAATTCAACATCACAAGCACGGATATCATTTAAAGTAAAAGTATGATCAAAAAGACGAATAAATGGACCAATCGCGCAAGATGCGTTGTTATCTTTTGCTTTACTTAACAACAAAGCACTACGACCTTCAAAGTCGCGCAAATTAACGTCATTACCTAAAGTCGCACCTAAAATTTTACCGTGACTATTTGCAACTAATACGACTTCTGGTTCTGGGTTATTCCACTCAGACTTTGGATGAATACCAATATTTTGACCCGTTCCTACGGCTGCTAATACAGGGGCTTTAGTAAAAATTTCAGCGTCGGTACCAATGCCTACTTCAAGATATTGAGACCACATTTTTTGTTCAATTAAATATTCTTTGAGTTGAAGTGCCTTTTCAGAACCGGGTTCAATTGTTTTTAAATTATCACCAATTACCCCTTGCACAACTGCACGGATCGATTGAGCTTTTTGTGCATCGCCACCTGCTTGCTCTTCAATTACGCGCTCTAACATGCTTGCTGCAAAGGTGACACCAGCTGCTTTAATCACTTGCAAATCAATAGGCGCTAAAAAATATGCCTTGTTTGTATCTGGTTCAGCGACAGTGTTGGCAAATAACGCATCAATTGATCCAACTAATTTTCCTTCAATTTCAGATAAAGCTTTTAAAGGATCTGAACTTTCTAGTAACTGGGAAATAGTGTGAAACTTTTCAGAAATATCAAAAACCTGATCGCCTTTTAAAAGAATCGGAGATGGGCCGGAAATTTGATTTGGAATCCACGCGCGACCAATTAAACATCCTTGGGTAGCATCGTCTGGTAATGAGTTATGGGTATTTAAACTAAAGTTCATTTAAAGCATCCTTCTTTTATTTGAAATCATGATATGTTTCTTATTTAATAAACACCAATCGTAATAATTTAATTATTAATAACGAAAAGTTATCGAAAAGGATTTTTGAAAATGGCGGATTTGACTTACGCAAGCCTAAATAATTGGTTGAAATTCAAACATTTGGTGTTATTGGAAACTTTGGCAAGGACCAATAATATGCATTCGGCTGCCGAGCAGATGAATTTAAGTCAGCCTGCGGTGAGTAAAATGCTAAAGGAAATAGAAGGTTTACTGGGCTTTCCTGTTTTTGAACGATTACCTAGAAATATGCCAGTAACGGCTTTAGGCGAACATGTAATTCGATATGCCCAGCGTGTTTTAAATGATGCAAAGCATTTTGTCGAAGACATTGAAATTTTAAGATTAGGTGGTCACGGTTTTTTAAAAGTAGGTGGTATCTTTGCAGCAACAGCAGTGGTGATTCCAAACTCCATTATTGAGATTAAGAAACAATGGCCGCTACTTTCTATCGATGTTGTTGAGCAGACCAGTGACCATTTAATGGAAATGCTAAGTGAACATACTTTAGATTTAGCCATAGGTCGCTTTACCGATGTTACACAAAGCCAGTTTTTTGATTTCCAACCTTTAGGCCCAGAGCCGTTTTGTATTGTTGTCAATAATGCCCATCCATGTGCTAATAAAAAGTTTTGTACATTAGAAGAGTTACTAAATTGGCCATGGGTACTCTATCCTAAAGGCACGCCAATTCGAGAACGTATGGAAGGTGCATTTGCCCGAGCAAAAGTCAAAATTCCTTTAAATACAGTCAATACTATGTCGATGCAAACCTTTTTACAGATCTTAAAAGGAGCGCCTATGGTGGGGATGTTGCCCGAAGCCATGGTGATTGATCAGGTAAAAGAAGGGCAATTACAGATTTTAGAAACAGATCTAATTTTAGATGCGCAGGATTATGGAATTTTAACGCGTAAAGATGAGCCAGTTTCTGATATTGCAGCAGCGTTTATTAATATTTTACTTAAAAATGCAAAACGTAAATAAGCTATTCAGCCTCAAGCCAAAGTTGGGTTTGAGGCTTTAAAATTAAAAAGAAAAACCTGCTCTATTGAGTCAATTTATAAACATAAAACTGATATTAAAAAGTTATCAATATTTAGAAATTATTCATTGGAAATTATTGCAAGGACTCCTTATCGTTTAATTCACGACAATTACAAAAGTTTTTAAGTGAATAAAAACTAGGAAAGGACCTCTATATGAATGTGCTAATCACTGGTGGAACAGGTTTTATTGGAAAGCAAATTGCCAAAGAGATTTTAAAAGCTGGCAGTTTGACTTTAGATGACAATAAATCTCAGTCGATCGATAAAATTATTCTGTTTGATGCATTTGCTGGCGATGATTTGCCACAAGATCCAAGAATTGAAGTGATTGTAGGTGATATTACTGATAAAACTACAGTTGCTCATATTACAGAAAATATTGATGTCGTTTGGCATTTAGCCGCTGTGGTTAGCTCAGCAGCAGAGGCTGATTTTGATTTAGGTATGGATGTTAATCTCTACGGACTTTTAAATTTATTAGAAGAATTAAGAAAGAAACAAACCACGCCTCGAGTCATTTTTGCCAGTGGCTGTGCTGTATTTGGTGGACAGTTGCCAGAGGTGGTGACAGATGAGACGGTTGTTACCCCAAAGTCTTCTTATGGCATGCAAAAAGCAGTAGGAGAATTGCTTGTCTCGGATTACTCAAGAAAAGGCTTTATTGATGGCCGTATTTTAAGATTACCGACGATTGTGGTTCGTCCAGGTAAACCAAATAAAGCTGCGTCGACATTTTTTAGTTCGATCATCCGCGAACCTTTAAAGGGTGAAACGGCCGTTTGCCCAGTCCAGTCAGATACACCTGTTTTTGTTACTTCACCACGACGTTGTGTTGAATCAATGATTAAAGCTGCGTCAATTTCTTCAGATGTACTTCAAGATAACCGAATTATTCCGCTCCCGGGATTAACGGTTACCGTTAAACAAATGCTTGATGCGCTTGAAAAAGTCGCAGGCAAAAAAGCAACTGATTTAGTGCAATGGCAAGAAGACAAAACTATTCAACGTATTGTTCAAAGTTGGCCTGTTCAAGTGAAAGCTGAATATGCCGAATCTTTAGGTTTCCAAGCAGATGAAAATTTTGAAAGCGTGATTCAGGCACATATAGAAGATACCCAAAATTAATGGCAGTGATCGCCAATTGATGTGAGAGTTATTATGGAAGATATCAAAAATGTAACTGCTCTCGAAGAGCAGACAATCAAACGTATTTCGAATCGAATTATCCCGTTTCTTATTATTCTATTCATTATGGCATTTCTAGACAGGACCAATATTGGTTTTGCTGCGCTACACATGAATGATGCACTTGGAATTACTCAAACCATTTTTGGTCTAGGTGCGGGTGTTTTTTTTCTAGGTTATTTTATTGCTGAAGTACCTAGTAATATTTTGCTTCATCGTTTTGGAGCGCGAATCTGGATTGCCCGAATCATGATTACTTGGGGAATTATTGCTGGACTCATGGGTTTTATTCATAGCGGTACGCAGTTTATTGTTTTACGGTTTTTACTCGGTATTGCGGAAGCAGGTTTCTTTCCAGGTGTTATTTTTTATCTAACCTTGTGGTTTCCTGCAAAATATCGCGCTCGTGTTTTTGCTACGTTCTATCTTGGATTACCAATTGCTCAAATTATTGGGGCGCCAATTTCAGTCGGTCTCATGCAATGGGGCAATACCATTGGTTATGAAGGTTGGCGTTTGATGTATATCCTAGAAGGTATTCCATCCATTATTTTGGGATTAATCTGTCTAAAATATTTAACCAATAACCCAAAAGAAGCACAGTGGTTAACGGCTGAGCAGCGCCAATGGTTAATGTCTACACTAGAGCGCGAAGAAAGAGAAAAAGAGCAATCAACAGAAGCCGCGTTAACAAAAGGAGAAATGATCAAACAAGTGTTTAAAAATCCTTTAGTGTGGATTATGGCAATTGTTTACTTTGGAATTACTTCTGGTTCAAATGCAATGTTCTTCTTCTTACCAAGTGTTTTAGAGTCATTCCGTAACACATTTGGTATGCAAATCAGTCTTATTCAAAATGGTTTACTCACCGCAATTCCATATGCATTTGCAGCAGTCGGAATGGTTTTATGGAGCCGCCGTTCTGACCGTAGACAAGAGCGTTACAAACACGGTGCTTGTGCTGCACTCATGGCTGCATTAGCAATTGCGATTGCACTAATTGTAAATCAACCGTGGGCCATTATTGTAGGCTTTATCTTTCTTGCCATTGGTGTGTTTAGCGCAATTAATATTTTTTGGACTATTCCTGGGCAAACTCTCACGGGTGTTGGTGCAGCAGCCGGAATTGGATTAATTAACTCGGTGGGTAATTTAAGTGGTTTTACTGGCCCATATTTAACTGGATATTTATATACAACAACGGGCACCTATACAGTAGCGTTCCTTGCCATTGCGGGATTTGTAGCGATGGGTGGCTTAGGACTTCTTCTATTAGCAAGATTAAAATCAAATAGCTTAAAAGTAGAACAGCAGCAACTTAAAGTTCGAACTGCTGCGGAGATGAAATAATGGCGACCATCGGATTTGTGGGTACAGGTATTATGGGAATGCCGATGGCTATGAATTTACTCAAGGCAGGTCATCAGCTAAAAGTCTGGAATAGAACATTATCTAAAGCTGATAGTTTAAAAGAAGCTGGTGCCTATGTCTGCTCTGAACTTGAACAAGTTGGAAAAGATGTAGAATTTCTGATTTGTATGCTTAGCGATGGGAAAACCTGTGATGAAATCCTATTTAAACAGCATGGCGCAATCTCTCAGCTAAAACCTGAGAGCACGGTTATTGTTATGAGTTCGATACCGGTTGAAGTTGCACAAGCACAAAGCGAAAAATGCAGAGAACGAGGCTTTCAATATTTAGATGCCCCAGTTTCAGGTGGAGAAAAAGGCGCCCAAAATGCGAGTTTAGCGATTATGGTGGGCGGCGACACCAAAACATTTTCACAGGCTGAAACTATTTTAAGTGCAATGGGACGCCCAATTTTAGTTGGTGGTGCTGGCTGTGGAATGCTCGCAAAACTTGTAAACCAAATGATAGTTGCAACGACCATTGCAACCGTGAGTGAAGGTTTATTGCTTGCCAGTAAAGCGGGAGCTGACCCTAATAAGCTAAAACAAGCACTGACTGGGGGCTTTGCAGATTCCCCAATTTTACAGCAGCATGGTGAACGCATGCTAAATCGAGATTTTAAACCAGGAGGCACTGCTCGAAACCAGCATAAAGATATTCATACAGCCGTTAGTTATGCTAAATCACTTGAATTGAATTTACCTATTGCTCAACAAGTCGGTCAATTATTTGAAAATATGCTTGCTGCTGGAGACGGGGAGTTAGATCACTCTGGTTTAATCCGTGAGCTTGAGCGAATGAATCATTTACAAGGTTTATAAATTCTATACTTTTTAAAGCGACTTGAGCTTTGCCGTGATTTTCATAGCAAAGCTCAAGTCGCTTTACTTATAACTATTAATAATTACTCTATACATTCAACATTACTTTTTAGGTGTTTATCTTTACTAAGTAGGTGATATATGTCTCTTAATTATAAAGAAATAAATATTACATACGAAAATCTTGAATAAATGCTTGTTTCATGTATGCTTAACTTAGCTAGAAAAAAGACTTGTAGTAAATCTTCTTTAAGTATCGTAGTTTTAGTCATAATCCTTCGTTTTTTCAGATATTAAGCTCAATTCGTCATCATTTTTTCAAGTTATATTTGTCATTTCTAAAATGACTCAACTGATTAATATTCAAGGATATATTATGTCTAATACAAATACTGGTACAGTAAAGTGGTTTAACGAAACTAAAGGTTTCGGTTTTATTCAACAAGAATCTGGTCCAGATGTATTTGCTCATTTTAAAGAAATCGCGTCTTCTGGCTTCAAAACTTTACATGAAGGTCAGAAAGTAACGTTTAATATCACTCAAGGACAAAAAGGTCCAAGTGCTGTGAATATTATTCCACAGTAATAAGTGATAAATAAAAAAGCCCTGAATATTCAGGGCTTTTTTATTTATATAGTTTTTATATCCACCGACGGTGGTGCTCCAAAAAAGCGTTTATATTCTCTGGAAAATTGAGACAAACTTTCGTAACCGACCTGAATACTAGTAGTTGAAATATCACATTCTTCGGTCATCAATAAACGCCGTGCTTCGGTTAGCCTCATTCTCTTTTGGTATTGTAAGGGACTCATCGACGTTATATCCCTAAAATGTTGATGAAAACTAGAAGCACTCATACCCATTGTGCTTGCCAGCTCTTCAACGCTAAAGGATTTTGCAAAATTTGTTTTCAGCCATTCAATCGCTTTCACAATTCGATGACCTGTAGTTCCCGCCGCTACAATCCGTTTAAGTCGATCACCTTGTGGACTCATCAACAAACGATAAAAAATTTCCTTAATAATAAGAGGAGATAAGATGGGAATGTCTTGTGGCGTATCTAGTAGTTTTATTAACCGTATAAAAGCATCATTCAGTTCTGAATTGACTACTCCAACAGCCATTCCTTTTTTTTCAGTATTTACGTCTTTAAAAGGAATATGGGCTTCAAGCATGATTTGGGCAAGTACATAGGGATCTAATCGTAGCACTATTGAAAGATAAGGCCGTTCAACTGAAGCTTCAAGAACTTGAGCTATTACAGGCAGGTCAATTGCCGTAAAAAGAAAATGGTTAGAGTCATAGGTATAGGTTTCTTCGCTAAGAGTTACCTGTTTCTTCCCTTGAGCAATCATACATAGACTCGCATCCATCATACTGCTATTTGGTTGGGTCAATGTTTCTGCACGATATAAAGTCAGCCCCATAATAGATGTTTCGAATGTACCTTTCTCACGTGTCCATTGATCGACAAGTTGAGCTAATTCTTGATTATGGTTTAGAGAACTATTCGCCATTCAGATTTCACCGATTACCAGCTGTGTTTTTATTGTAGGCATTTCAAATAAGAAAAATAGAGAGAAGTGCAGCAATTCGGAGGATTAGGCAAATCTGTGAGAGGAATAGAACAACAGTCTGCCACTTTCATTTTTATACTGTTTTAACAATGCTTCATCCTTAGTCTTCTATTTAAACGGAGGGCGTTGGTACCAATCTAGGAAAAAAGATGAATGTTAAAACAGTCACTTTCGTGACCACTTTATTTATCTCAATGGGAGTACCCGCAATGGATAAACAACGAGTCATCGCATCCCAAACCATCAAAAAAGCCAACCAGCAGCAAGTGATTGAAGGCACTGATAAGATTTTTACAGGAACAGTAGCAATTAAACCTTTAACTGATGTAACTGAAGGGATAAATGCTGCAAGTGCATATGTAAGCTTTAATACGAGTGCCCGTTCATTTTGGCACACCCACCCTAAAGGCCAATATCTGATTGTGACAGAAGGAGAAGGGCTTGTGCAGGAATGGGGTAAACCTGCGGAAAAGATTTCCATAGGAGATGTGATCTATTGCCCGCCAGGTATCAAACATTGGCATGGGGCAAGCAGCCATTCTGCTATGACTCATCTTGCTTTAACTGCAACTGATGAAAATGGCAAAAATGTAGACTGGTTAGAACCTGTGTCAGATGAACAATATAAAGAGGCTAGTAAGCCTAAATAAGCTTGAAACACCAATTTTTTTACCGCAACTGTAGGCGTAATTCTGAATAAAAATTCAGAAATGAACCCCCATTCTACCCATTAAACATGAGAGAAAAAATATGACAATTGAAGTTTTAGGTTATGCCGCGCTGTCATCAGAAACTCCTTTAGTTCCGTTTAAGTTTGAACGTAGAACCCCACGTGAAGATGATGTTGTTATTCAAATTGAATATTGTGGTGTTTGCCATTCAGATCTACATCAAGCTAAAAACGATTGGGGATTTAGTGCTTATCCGATAGTTCCGGGCCATGAAATTGTAGGTCGTGTAACCTCAATCGGTGCCAAAGTCACAAAATATAAGGTTGGTGATTTAGTGGGCATTGGCTGTATGGTCGATTCATGCCGTACTTGTTCAGCTTGTCATTCAGGACTAGAGCAATATTGTGAAGAAGGTAACATCCAGACTTATGGCAGTGTTGATCGTCATGATCAACGACCAACCTATGGCGGATATTCTAAAAGCATTACGTGTAGCCAAGATTTTGTATTAAAAGTACCAGAAAATCTGGATGCTCAAGCTGTACCACCATTACTGTGTGCTGGCATTACCACTTGGTCACCGCTGCGTCACTGGAATATTGGAAAGGGCAGTAAAGTTGCGGTTGTCGGTTTAGGTGGTTTAGGACACATGGCGATTAAACTTGCCAATGCGCTAGGTGCTGAAGTGACATTATTTACCCGCTCAGCAAACAAAGAGCAGGATGCAAAACAACTTGGTGCGCATCATGTTGTGTTATCAACAGATGAAGCTCAAATGAAATCAGTGTTAAATCAGTTTGATTTAATTATTGATACTGTGCCTTATAACCATGACTTGAAGCCTTATATTCCAACGTTAGCTTTAAATGGAACAATTGTGCTGGTCGGATATTTAGGTGAAATTAGCGCAAATTCAGTACCTATGATTTTAGGAAGAAAATCAATTGCAGGGTCGGTGATTGGTGGAATTAAAGAAACACAAGAGTTACTCGATTTTTGTGGTGAGCATAATATTGTTTCTGAAGTAGAGATGATTGATATGCAAAATATCAATGAAGCTTTTGAGCGTATGTTAAAGAGTGATGTGAAATATCGTTTTGTGATTGATATGAAAACTTTATCTGATCATTAATTTTATTTGAACTTGGCTGTGTATTCTGTCATTAGGGTGCACAGCTCAAAAAACTCTCTAAATAAGGCAGTATTATTAAGCTGATATTTAAGAGTTTCATTAACTATGTAATTAAATGAAAAACAATAATTATTTAAATATTTTCTAGCCAATCTCACATTGACACCTTAAATATTGAAGATTACCATTTGCGGACTGGCCTACATTGCCAGGTGGTTTTGACAGACCACATAGGACCGCATCAGACTTATTCCTTTCTGAGGGATAGTCTCATGTGCACACCTCGTTCCCTCCCGTAGCGGTAGGACGGGAGTGGGACACCTTCGGGTGTGCTGGAGTCCTACCAGTCTGTCAACCCACTTCCGTTCTGCCACCATAATTTCTAATGTTTTGGCAGAACTCCCAATAAAAAGGAGTTGGCTATGCATATTCATTATTTCTTGGCAGTCATTGCCAAAAGCTATAACGACACAGCTTAAAAACATTTAACGCAGCTTGATCGCCGTAAGGCTTTTTCAGGCTTTAGTTCGTTATTACTTAAAACTTAGACAATTAAAACTTGAGATGTGCTGCGCACAGTCTTTACGGCTTTGCTATGCCTTTTTTTCTCCCAAAGGCAGCGGTTTTTATATCTCATTTATATACAACAATAATTTTTTATAACGGTAAAAATATGCCACATATAGATCTTCCATTTCGTGCTTTAAGCGTACTTCATTCAGCAAGATATTTATTTAACAAATACGGCTTTCACAATGTCGGTGTAGACCAAATTATTGAAGCGGCAAAAATTCCCAAAGCGATCTTTTATAACTACTTTCACTCAAAAGAACGCCTCATTGAAATGAGCCTAAGCTTTCAAAAAGACGGCCTTAAACACGAGGTCATGTCGATTATTAATGTTCAAACAGAATTAACCTTAGTTGAAAAACTTCGAAAAATTTACTTTTTGCATGCAGATTTAGATGGGCTTTACCATTTGCCATTTAAAGCTATTTTTGAAATTGCAAAAACACATCCAAAG
Source organism: Acinetobacter sp. XS-4 (assembly GCF_023920705.1). Lineage (NCBI taxonomy): Bacteria > Pseudomonadati > Pseudomonadota > Gammaproteobacteria > Moraxellales > Moraxellaceae > Acinetobacter > Acinetobacter sp. XS-4. Next base: position 1,906,001 of record NZ_CP094657.1, read on the forward strand.
GCTTATCAGCTTGTCATTGATTATAGAAATTGGTTGATCAATGAAATTTATAAACTGCTTTTAACAGCTAATGAAAATGCTACAAAGCCAGATGCACATATGTTCTTGTTTGTGATTGATGGGGCAATAGTCCAGCTTTTAGATTCAAATAGTGTGGATGACAGAGAAAGATTGCTGAACTATTTTTTGGTGCAGACTATGTAATTCTTTGATTATATTGCTGTAGTGATATTGCTCTTTTCTTGCTTGAGTGCGGGTTCAAATAAAAAAACGCTAATTCTCTAAGCAGAATTATGTTATTTTTCACTCAACATTGATGAGAATGATTTTTCATGTATCGGTTTGGGACCATAATTGGCTTGCTAGCAATATTGCTACAGAACCTTGTGTTCTGGCAAAGCCTATTACCCAATGAAATGCATCAGCAAACGGTATGTGTACAAATTGTAGAAGTGATGAACCATTCAAAAATGAATTCTGAGCAACATTCATCTCATCATTTTAAAAATGATTCTAATAAAAAGCTTCTAGATAAAAGCACTCATCACGATTCAAACACAGGTTGTCATTTTTGTTATCTATACAGTCACATCGCAACAATTGATGGCTTTAAATTATCTTTATTTGAAGTGGGTGTGATTGTTCGCTTAATTATATTGGCAACAATCAGCTATATATTATTTTATTTACGGCGCCTATTTCTTTCACCGCAAGGGCGGGCTCCACCTCAACAACTTTGTTTTGCTTAATTTGTTACTAGGTCCGTATCTGTTCCTATTTCATTACTAAACAGAGTTTGTCATGTCTAAATTTTTACTTAATCCACTGGCGTGGAGTATCTTGTTTGCTCAATTTTCTATGCCAACAATGGCACAAAGCCAAACTGATCAACAGGTTGCTGAGTTAGAAAAAATCACGATCAAAGCGGAAGATGCTACAGAGACCTCTATTTCTTCAACAGCATTAACTCAATTTGAACATGGCTTATTGAGTGTTCCATTTACCAAGTCCCATGTATCAGCTCAAGATATCCAAAATAATAATATTCAGCGTGTGAGTGATGCATTGTCACTGGTGAATGGTGTGGTTTATCAGGACAGCTACGGTGGAGGTTTTTGGGATAATTACTCGTTTCGTGGCTTTAGTACAGATCCCAATATGGGTACAAGCTATTTACGTAATGGTTTGAGCGCTTTAAGTGGCATTCACACCCCAAGGGATATAGCAAACATTCAGGCAATTGATTTCTTAAAAGGTCCAATGGCGGCTATGTATGGGCAAGGTGCTATTGGTGGCATTATGAACATTACAACTAAACAACCTGAGTGGATGCAAAAAAATCAGGTGAGTTTAAGTGGTAGCACATTAGAAGAATATCGGGCTTCTCTAGATAGCACAGGCGTATTAAACGATGCGGTGGCTTATAGACTTGGGCTGGCTTATGAAAATAACCAGAGTTTTAGAGACCATGTCGATAGTCAGCATTACTTTATCGCTCCTCAGCTTGCATGGAAAATCTCGGATCAAACACAGCTCAATCTGGATACTGAATTTTCAGAACATCAGGGTGTATTTGACCGTGGTATTCCGATGGTTAATGGGCAGTTTGTTGTCAATAAAAAGACCTTTTTAGGTGAGCCATCGGATGGTGACATTAAAGTCAAAGACCAGATGTATCAATTACGATTGAATCACCAATTTAATGAAAACTGGAATAACACTACAGCTTTAAGCTATGGTCATGGGGAGCGAGCAGGAACCTCCACTGAAATTTCGAGCATTGCTGATGATGGGCAAACAGCAAACCGTTTTAGGCGCTACCGTCAATTTGAAACAGAGACAATTCAGTTCCAATCGATTCTTCGGGGCAAATTTAATACAGGATTGCTAAAGCACGAACTCGTTGCAAATGTTGAAGCTGGACACTATACAATCGATCAAATTCAGCTTCGTAATGCAGTGGGCACATCAAGCCCGATTAATATTTATCATCCCGTATATGGTCAAAATATTTTAGCGCTGGCTAGAACAACAAAAAATACGAAAGAAACTCAAAATATGCTGGGAGTGAACTTACAAGACCAGATTTTCTTGAATAATCAATGGAATGTATTAATAGGTGGGCGTTTTAATCGTCTGGACCAACAAATTAATGATTACAAGACAGGTCTAACGGCTCAACAGAAATTTACCCCGTTTAGTCCACGCATTGGAGTGAATTATCAACCAACGACAAAGCTTGCTTTGTATAGCAATTGGGGCAAATCTTTTGAGTTGAATACAGGACTCAATAAAGAAAATCAACTTTATGACCCAGAGAAAACTCAAAGTTGGGAAATTGGAGCAAAATACGAATATCTACCGCAAAGTTGGTTTGGACTTACCTATTTTGATTTAGATAAACAACATCTACTGACCGAAGGTATAACAGATGCTTATGTCGATAGTGGACGTGTACAGAGTCATGGGCTAGAGGTCGAATTAAAACATCAATTCAATGATCATCTTCGTGTGGGAGCAAATTATACTTTTACAAAAGCATCGGTGATTGAAAGTGAAGTTGATACAAAAGGTGCTCGTCTTAAAAATATTCCGAAGCACACGGCAAATTTAAATGCGGATTACCAGTTTGAATTATTAGGAAGAGCGGCTGGCTTGGTCGGCACAATTAACTATTTTGGCAAGCGTAGTGCTAATTACATAGACAATGGAACCAGTTTACCGGAATTTACAGTGGTGAATGTTGGGGGCTATATACAAGTTCATCCTGATTTACGAGCACAATTAAATATTGATAACGTGTTCGATAAGGACTATTACGTTTCGAGTTATACGGATGAATGGGTACAACCCGGAGAGCCGCTGAAGGCAACTTTATCTTTGACTTGGAACTTCTGATGAAAAAGGAGTTAGGCAAATTTTGAGCCTAGCTCCTTTTTAAGGTTTATGGCTTAGAAGGTATGTATTTACGCATAGCAAAGATAAATAGCGTAAATAAAATACTAAAACCAAAAACAGGTAAGCTTAGCCCTAACACGAGACCCACCAATATTAACCATATTTTTTGTGAGCCAGTTGCATGGTTCCAAATTAATAAGCTTTGCCCAACAAAGTGACTCGTCATGAGTTTTAAGTTCGAGTTTTTAAACGCAGCTTTATATGCATAAATAATCATCATACAAAGTGCAAGCGCATAAAGTGCGAGAACTAATTGATTAATCCAGCCAAATAAAATACCAATATGGGCATCTACTCCCCAACGAGTGAGCTTTGCCACTAGCGAGTAGTCTTTAAATGCAAGTTGATCGATGACTTTGTGGTGTTCCATATCAATTGCGATACTGTCTGCTTGAGTTGGCCATTTACGCTGAATTTCGGCGACTTCCCAAGCTTGATTGCCACTGGTGGGTGGTTTGATTTGTATTTGTGCCGCGTCAATGCCATGTATTCTGGCAATTTCAAGAGCGGTATCATATTCACTTGGAACAATATTTAAGTTAATGTTTTCACTGTGCGGCATGTCGTGATGTTCATGGTGCATCACTGTAGGTAAATTATCTTCTTGAAGAGAAGTTGCCAATGTTGGGGTTTGCCAGCTGAGCCATTGACGAGCAACCCGTATATTATCTCCAGCCCACTCAGACCATGTAAGACCCGTAATAGCAATGATCAATAAGAGAGGAAATAGGGTTAAACCTAACGTGCTATGCCACCTCAATAATTTCTTTTTTTCTGTTTGTCTAATTTTAAGATTTTGACGACGTTTCCACCAATTATATAATCCAGTTAAGGTCAAAATGGCTAACCAACTTGCTGCCAGTTCACTATAAAAACGACCCCATTTTCCTAGTAATAAATTACTATGTAATTGATCGAGCATCGTTCGAAAGGGTAAAAGCCCACTGGTACCATAGACAGCGAGATGACCTTTGGCCTGAAGTGTAAAAGGATCAATAAAAACTGCTTCGCTGTTAAAATGGTGTATAGGGTCAGAGAAAATTACGCGTGTTGTCTGGTCAGCGCTTGGGGCTGGTCTAACTTCAATGACCTGAGCAGACTTGGGCATCACTTGTTTTGCAACTTCAATTTGTTGACTGAGCTTATGTGGCGTTTGATTCAGTGGTTCAACATATAGAACATCTTTATAAATCGCCTGTTCAACTTGTGGTGTAATGGCATAGAGCAAGCCAGTGATTGCAGCAATCAATAACAAGGGCGCAATAAAAATACCAGCATAAATATGAATTAAACGGAAAAGACTACGCCAGAAGGATGAATGGGTCAGCATCAGAAGATAATGTCTATCAGGTGTTGGGCTGGATTATAACGACTTATTTATCTTGATGTTGCTTGAGCTGTAAACATTATTAAATTATTTAAATAATGTTAAAGCATACTGTTGGGTCCATTAATTAGACAGTTTTTATTACTTGGTAAATTATATATTTTATGTGCTCTTTAAGATCTTATTTATATAGCATATTTAATAATTGCATAACTTATTATTTAAAATAATCTTGATTTATATAGTGTGTTTCTCTACAAGAATGGATGATATGTAAATATCAGAATTAATATTTTAAAACCGCTTATTTAGAATAAACGGTTTTATTAGAATAAAGTTGTATTACAGTTCCAAATTAATGATGGCCTTGAGAAACCCCACCATTTCCATCTGGAAGACTAATTCGAATATTTTGCATCATGCCTTGATCTTCATGATCTAAAATATGGCAGTGCAATACAAAGTCACCGATGTAGCGTTGATACTTGGTTCTAACAATGACTTTATAACTGGCTCCGTCTACGTTTTTAACCCAGATTGTATCTTTCCATGTCCCTTTTAGACCGCGGTATTGTGGGTCAGGGGCAGCCGTTTTGTCATAGTCATCCACGGCGTTTATATCACTGACATCTTTACCATTAGGGTCATACACTGCCACCACTTGAAATGGGTTTACATGAATATGAAAAGGGTGGCTGGCTAATTTAGAAGTAAGTATCCATTCATCGGTTTTACCTAACTCGAGCGTACGGTCAATTCGGTCTGGTTTGTATGGTTTTCCATTCACCTGAAACTGAATTGGATTAGCCTTAGTATCAATATTAAATTCTAAAAATTGTTTGTACGGAGTCGCTGGTAGGTCCTGATGAGGAACAAAGTGACTGAGTTTCAGATTTTGTTGTAAATCTTGAAGCACAGCGGGACGCATATCTGGAGCAATATTGCGTGTTGCGTTATTACTTAAAGCTGTTGTTAAAGACTGAGGTGCTGAAGTAGCTTTATTGACTTGAATGATACCGAGTAAGCGTTTCTGTGAATATGTACGGTCCACGTTAGCTGAAGCCGACGCTGCTTCATCAATTAAACAATAACGACCTTCTTGCGGGAATTGCATTAATGCATCGAAACGGTAACCCGGTTGAAAGACGGTGACTGTTTTATCCATGACCTGTTTAAAGGTCAGGCCATCGGCTGCAATCAGTTGTTGGTTCACAATAGGTCCTGTACAACTCTCACTTAATAATTTCTTTTCACCCGTTGGGGTTAAATCGAGTTTGGACGGAATATTTTGCATTTGACGAACGCTTAAGTTGATACTGTCGCGGACACCTGCATGTACCATTCGCCAACGCTCAACTTGTCCTGCAACCGCTTGGGTAATGAAAGGTTGTACTTCACCATTAATGCTTGTATATCGTCCTGATTTCCCCCAATCACCCGGACCAAAACCCTGATAATCCCTAATTTCACCCATTTGATTGTTTTGGCAAATATAGTTGCCATTTTTATCAGTTTCAATTTTTCCGTTAGCATCATAGCAAGCATATTGGATTTGTTGAAAAACTAGCGTTCTTTCTTTAAAACCATAAGTAAGTAAATCTAAATCACCTGTCTTATTTGGGGTGGGCTGACGATATCCACGAATGATTAAAGCACCTGCCATACCACTTGCAACTTGAATTGCGGTTGAACCATGTCGATGTGGATGGTACCAAAACGTTCCGGCTGGATGATCGGGCGGGATGTTGTATTCATATTGGAAATTAACACCCGGATTAATTGAAACTAAAACGTTATCACTATTTCCTGCTGGATTTATCCATAAACCGTGAGTGTGCATGTTGGTGCCATCAAAACAATGAGGTTTATTCACATCAAAATGATCGCCAGTACAACTTGGGTCTTTAGGAAATTTTTTGTGAGTAATCGGATCTATATCAAGTTGGTTATCTAAATTTGCCCGTACGGTTTCTCCGGGAAATACTTCAATCGTCGGAGCAATATAAGGCGTATTGGGCTGCGTATTTGTACCTTGATAACTACGTAACACAACTTCATCATAACGATTTGTTGCAGGGTTCCATAGTTTGTTCCTCGTTTTTTTAACTTCCCATGTAAATAATGCTTCATTTGAAGATTGCATTTGCGGCGCATTTGTTGATGGCACTGTTGGGTTCGGTGCTGCAAGTAATGCGACATGATTACGAGCCACAGTCATATCGGGAGGGTCTTCTAATATACGTTCAGAAGAATCATTTGCTGATACACACCAACTCACTAAAGTTAGAGGTGTGCATAATATTAAATGAGCTATTTTCATAATGAATATAGGCCTGAAAAAATCAGGCCTCTCCTTTAATTATTATTTTGAAGTTTCTAAGCGAACCTGAGAAATACTCAAGCCTTGAGAGCTTACTTTTTCTTTCACTTGATCAAGCGTTAAATCAGTAGCAACAAACTGAACTTCTAAGTCTTCAGCAGCCATGCCTAATTGCTTAACTTGATCACTGACTTGGTAGACCAATTGACCAATATGACCTGGGTGTCCGCCGTGGTCATGATCTAACACACCGAAGTAGTTAATTGTGGCAACATAAATTTTTTGGTCAGGTTTATTTTTTGGAGATAGATAAATTTTATAGGTTAGATTTGGATTACCAATCATTTGAACATTATCTAAGATCAAATAGGTTTGTCCTGATGACAGCTTTGTTTGAGAAAGTTGACTAGAGCTCTCTAAGAAACTTGCAGTTTGAGGGGCTAAAGCTACTTTTTGAGTTACACCCATAAGCTTAATGGTTTTATTGCTGCTGACTGGTTTATGATTCATTTTAAATAGGTTTGCTTTTTCAGCACCTTTACTACCCATGACTGTAGCTTCAACTTTACAAGCATTTTCATTGGTATATCGCACTGGGATTTTACCGGGGGTGAATACATCGGCAATGGTCATGGTAACTTTGTTGCCGTTTTCATCTGCAAATGTATATCGGGTGTCATACCAACTATCTGGCATACCTAAATTTTTCTTGGCCCATTCAAGCGTAATCGGTTGCCCATTCGCTTTTTTATTTAACCAACATTGCCACAAGCGGTCGATATTTGCATGGTGCATATAAAATACGGGGTCTAAGCCTGCAATAGGTACAAATCCCATATCTGGTAGCACACAGTTTTTACCGACTGCACAGTGCATGACACCATGGGGTTGAGACTGTAATTGGTTAGAGAAGTCTGTGAAGTTATCCCATTTAAAGGCTTGAGCAGCGCTGGCATTATCTGGATCTATGGCGCTGATATTTGTATTTAAACCTGGGGTACGGAACTGATCATATAAAGTACCTGCTTCTTTACCACGGACCAGTTTAGGTAATGCTAAGCCTTTACCATTAGCCGCTTTTTCTTGGTAATAGTCCCAATAAGGAAGAGAGTAATCCTGCCCAACATACTTACGTACTGTTCGCTCATAAAAATAAAGCATCATACGGTGCCAAGGTAAGAAATTTAGATTGCCATGTTGGCATGTACCCCAAACCTCATCGGTAAAGCCATCGTTTGGGACTGGTGAATTTTGGATATGCTTATAGTAACTGTCACATATTGCTTTACTATATATCTGTAAACACTGTGGCATACGGTATTGATTAACATAATAATCTTTGTCTGTTGCATGTGTGCCTGTACCAAAATAGCCATGCGTATTGGCCCAGTAATTAAAGCTTGTACGAAACTCCGGTGATAAAGGGGGAGCATTATTATTTGCCCGCATTTTTTCCAAACCCTTTTGTAATGCGCTTACTTTGGCTGGATCTTTTGCGAACTCCGTAGCACTCATTCGTAGTGAGTCAGCATGAGTTGCTAAACTCATGCTAAATAAGAGAGTGCCTAAAATATAATAATTTCTCTTCATAATTTTAAATCCTTGTCATGTTTAATGTTCTTATATTTGATTATTTGTAATGTATGAATTTACCTTTGTTTGGGTAATTATTAACCTAATCTAGCATATAAAATAGTTTTTATTAAAGGTTTATATTTAATATTAATAATGAAAAAATTTAATTTTAAATCTTGTAATTTTTTAGAAAAACTTAATTATTTGGTATCTTGTTTTTAATATATTTATTATTAATAATTAAAAATATTTTAAAATAAAGTTAATTATATTTTTGTGTAATATATTTTGTTTTTTAGAATTTTTATGTCTAAAGTCTCACTATTGTATAAAATATTAAATTTAAAAATTTATGATTAATTATAAATATTGAAAAGTGATTTTTTATTTGGATGGGTAATGTGTAAATTCTAAGATTTCGAAATAATGATCTATCTTCTGACTTTTAAAATACAGATTGCAATTGCATGATTATTAAGTTTATTTTGTAATTCTGGCATTTTTATTGCTTAATCGTTGTTATGTTCAGCCCAATACTTGATTTGATAGCTTCATTACTTATGATTCAAACACTTTTGATCACTTATGGTGTGTTTTTCACATGAAAAATGCACCAAATAAGCACGTCTTTTTATTATGCACTGTATTTGTGCGTTGGATGCTGTAATGAAGCTATTGGTTTTAATAGTCAGTTTACTCATTCTATGTGGATGCTCTTCATCTGAACAAAGTAGAAAAACTAAAGAAAAGTTAACAGCCCACTCTATATGTGTTTTTGATAGTACAAATACAAAAGTCTGTGTAGATAAACCAGCACAAAGAATTGTTTCTTTATTTGAGTCGGGTTTAGATGGCTTATATATGCTAGGGCAAGGTCACAAAGTGATTGGTATACCAGCCGAAGTATACATCCAACCTTTATTATTCAATGCCTATTCAAAAATAGATAAGCGTATCGCCAATAAACAGCTTGCAACACCTTCACAAGGGGCAAATGCAACCAATATTGAAAGTCTTGTATTGTTAAAACCTGATCTGGTGATTGTAGGGAGCGGGCAGACTCAAACGATTGAACTGTTACGGCAGTTTGGCATTGCTGTATATGTCATGGAGTCAGGTACTTACCAGCAAGTAAAAGAAGAGTTATCTGAAATTGCTGTTCTGAGCGGTGCCCAAAAGCGTGCTCAAGAAATTTTAAGTTTTTCGGATGAAATTGTGGCGGAGGTCGCAGCCAAAACTGCACGTCAGCCAAATAAACAATCGATTTACTACGCGTGGTCAGGAGGGCGAATTTTTTCTACCTCTGGACGTCAGTCAATTACCAATGACTTTATTGAACTCGCTGGTGCTTACAACATTGTTCAGACCAATGCCAATCAACCCAATGTAAACCCCGAGACATTAATTGAGTGGAACCCTGACAATATTGTGCTTTGGAATACCAACCCAAAACTGATTTATGAACGAAAAGAATTACAAGGCTTAAGTGCAGTACAAAACCGTAAGGTATTTAATTTGAGCCCTGCATTTATATATAACCCACATACCATCAAAATCATTATTACGGCGATTTATTTGAATCACAGTATTTATCCTGAACAGTCTGATTTGCCAGTAAGTGCTTTACAACAGCGTATTTTAACTCAGTTGTATGGTGAGCAGCTTGCCAAAGCGTTGGTGCAATGAATATGCAAAAGCTGAAATATTATTGGTTTTACCCGTTACCGTTCGTCATGATTTTTATCTCGCTGCTCATAGGGCCAACGCAGACATTGAGTGCATGGGATTATTTGCGGTGGGGGGTGCAAGCGGTGTTTGGTACACCATATTTTGATGCGGAACAATTTAGACTGATGCAAAATATTCTGGTCAATGTCAGGCTGCCTAGAATTTTACTGACCTTTATGGTGGGAGCTGCATTAGCAACCGCGGGAAATGGTTTACAGGCATTGTTTCGTAATCCATTGGTTGATTCTTATGTACTTGGTATTTCATCTGGTGCGGCGTTTGGTGCAGCTTTAGCACTTTCTTTAAGTTGGCTTTCACCAAACCTATCAGCCTTTATTTTTGGTGTTTGTGCTGTTGCCTTAACATATTTATTTGCACATCAAAAACATGAAAGCCAGACATCTTTAGTCATGGTAATTTTATCAGGCATGATTGTTTCAGGACTGTTTTTGGCAGGACTTACAGTCATTCAATACTTAAGTGATCCATTTAAACTGCAAGCGATTGTGCAATGGACGATGGGTAACTTACATCAGGCTTCTTGGCAAAAAGTTCAATACGCCGTGCTGCCGATTTGTATTGGCCTTGCTGGGCTATTTGCAATGCGTTGGCGCCTAAACTTAATGGCCCTCGGTGCCGAAGAAGCGCAGGCGGTTGGTGTTAACCCAAGGTGGGAACAGCTTCTTTTAATTGCGTTGGTGACTGTATGTACGTCAACTTCTGTGGCAGCGGCTGGCATTATTAGTTTATATGGGCTGTTTATGCCGCATATTGTGAGAATGTTGGTTGGGCCAGATCACCGCTATAGTATTCCTGCCAATATGATTTTGGGTGGCAGTTTTCTACTGATGATTGATAACTTTTCTCGGGTTTTACTGACATTTGAAATACCGATTGGTATTTTTACCATGCTACTTGGTGCACCATTTTTCTTATTATTAATGAAAACACAGAGGACTCATTGGGCATGATTCAAATTGATCAGTTAAATTATGCCTATGGGTACAAACAGGTTCTTAAAAATATTCATTTGGAGTTTCCTGAAAATCAGTTTTCCGTCATTTTAGGGCGCAATGGCTGTGGGAAATCGACACTTTTTAAATTGATGGCAGGCCTAGAACCCGTAAAAGACGGGTTGATTCGTTACTCAGGAAAACCACTATCGGACTTTAAAGGCAAAGATCGGGCTGGATTACTCGGCTTTTTACCGCAGTTTCATAAAACTGTATTTCCATTTTTGGTTAAAGATGTGGTGATTACGGGGCGTGCCGCTTTTAGCCGATATAGACCTTCAAAATCGGACTGGGAACGTGTAGACCAAGCTTTGCTTGATTTAGACATTGAGCATTTGCGCGATCGTCCTTATACCGAGTTATCAGGTGGTGAAAGGCAATTGGTTATGATTGCGCGTATTTTAGTGCAAGCACCGAAAGTCATTTTGCTTGATGAGCCAACCAACCATCTCGATGTTTATTATCAGTCTTATTTAATGAAAAAATTGCGTCAGTTGTCGCGGCAAAATTTTACGGTGATTGCGATTATGCATGATCCTAACTTGGCCTTTTTATTTGCAGACCAGCTGTTTTTTATGCGCCAACATGAGGTGGTTAAGCCTGAGTCAAAAACTCGAATCACCGATCCTAAGTTTTTAAAAAGTGTCTACGATGTTGAGTTCCATGAAGCCATGATTCAAGACAAAACGATTGTGATACCTGATCATTCTTGGCTATGAATATGTTGAATTATCAGCTAGTGGGTAAAACAGACTATGAGTCTGCGGTAGAGTTTGCACTTTATACAAGACAGCTTTTATTCCCAGAAATCTATCATGGGCAAGTCTCCAAAGATTTACAAAATTTTGAGCAATATTATGTCAATGATCCATTGGGTTGCTTCATTACGGTAAAAGACCATAATCGTATTATTGGTACGATTGCATATCGGGCGTATGACCATCGTTTTGATTTAAACTTACCGTCTAATACGGTTGAGGTCGTCAAATTATTTGTATTACCTGAATACCGTCGTAGTGGCATCGCAACCATGCTATGTAAAATGTTGTTTAGCCATGCACAAAAGAATGAAATTACCACTTTGTATTTGCATACCCATCCATTTTTACCTGCCGCTGAAGAGTTTTGGCGGCTCCAAGGTTTTGACGTTATTAAACGAGAATGGATTGATAAGTATGACACCATTCACATGAGTAAATATTTATAGCGTTTCATTTTGAGCATGAAATCTTTTTTGAAAATGCGTAGGCGGATAGCCCATAATTTTACTGAACATTGTGCTAAAAGCTGCCGAGTGTTCATAGCCTAAACTAAAAGCAATTTCAGTAATTGAGGTATTTTCTTTTAACGCATTTAAAGCATAGATGATGCAGACCCGATTACGCCATTCTTGAAATGACATGCCCGTTTCAGACTTAAACCAACGATGAAATGTTCGGTCACTTTTATTGTGGTCATGTGCCCAAGCTTTAGGACTGCTATGAATATCGGGGTGTTCCATAAAATCAGCACACTGTTTAGATAATAATGTGTTGTGAGGCAATGGAATAAACAGAGGCAGGGCTGGTGCAGCTTCTAATTCATATAACAATAAATCGATAAGAGCACCGCCACGCCCTGAATGCGAGTAGTCCACAGATAGCTGATTTGCCTGAATCAGTAACTGATGCAGTAACGGTGAAACTTGCACAACCTCGCAATATGCTGTCTGTCGTGGTGCATAGTCCACTTCTATATATAAACTATAGGTACTGACCTTAGATAGCCATACCTGATGTGGCTTGCCAGCGGGTATCCATACGCCGCTGTAGGGCAACACGAGCCATTGTCCATCTTCAGTTTCAACTTTCATCAAGCCTTCGGGTGCGTATAAGAACTGAGCACGGCGATGGCTATGCGTATCTAACAAAGTATCAGCAGGATAGTCTGATCCTAATGCTAGAACCGCTTGAGGTAGATGGTCTACCTCGTTAATTGGAATATTACGCATATATTTTTGGCTGAAAAAAATAAAAATATGGCTTTTCTACGTTAGTTTGCCATAGGGCTATTTTATATCATGCCTCTATAACTATGAGGAAGATGATCATGCTATATGAGCTATTTTTATTTGGACTACTTTCAGGAATCACCACTTGGTTATTTGGCTTTGGTGGCGGTTTTGTTGCTGTACCTTTGCTTTATACCGTCATTATTCAAAGGTGGAGCAATGAAAGTAGTGATGGCATACATGCTATGCAAATTGCAGTTGCCACATCCGCCTTTGTCATGCTCTGCTCGGCAAGTTTTGCAACCTTCAGGCACTATCGGTCGGGACATATAGATTGGCAGAAGATCCGCTTTTTATGGTCTGGTATCGCATTTGGTGGAATTGTCGGTGCAGTAATGGCCTCATTGTTTAATGGAAATTGGCTTCGCTGGATATTTATGAGCTATGTGTTCATAACCATTATTGATTGTTATTACCGACCTGGGTTTATGGTGACATCAAGGCAAAAGCAAAACTATGGTCAGAACAGCGAACTTTTTAAAGGCGGAGTTATCGGCTGGGTTGCAGCACTTTTAGGGGTTGGAGGAAGCGTAATGACAGTTCCTTTATTACGGCGGCGGGGTAGTTCTATGGCAGAGGCCGCGGCTATTGCAAATATTCTCACGCTACCTTTATCTTTAACTGCAACGCTGACCTATTGTGTATTGTCAATTTGGCAATCTACATGGGCACCCAATGGATTTATCGGCCTAATCTGGTTTGAAGCTGCTTTATTCTTGGTGGCTGGAACATGGATTGGGTTATATTTTTCAGAAAAATTTATTTCAAAACTACCGGATTTATGGCGGGCAAAGTTGTATCCATTACTTTTGATGGTGGTGTTAATTGTCATGATTTTTATAAATTAAATTTTTATTTCAATAGGTTGAAGAATAATTTCTCTTAAATATCGAATCTCTAAATGCTTTAAAACCCCCAATTTTTATGTCTTAAATGACTTTAAAAAAGTTTAAAAATTAGACTTGAAATATATAGTGGCTTTATGACACTATATATTCATCGAAGGTCATCAGACAAAAAGAGGATGATATGGCTATTCAGCTTTTAGATGCGGCAAGAAATGAAATTCCAGTGAAATTCACGCAGTTTTCTGGTGGAGAGCGTCATGTTCAAATTGATGAGACAACGTTAGGTTCACTATCTGGCAAGGTATTGGTCCGTGCACACATGGCCTCAAGTCACGATGTGATGGACTATTTACTACTTGAAAATATATTGCTGAATCAGGGGCTAACTGTTGACCTAGAAATTCCATATTTTCCATATGCACGTCAGGATCGTATCTGTGCAGTAGGCCAAGCGTTCTCACTCGATGTAATGACCAAGTTACTTAACATCAATGCAGATAAAAAAGCGGGCAAACAAGGCAAGGTGACTGTTTGGGACTGCCATAGTGAAGTAACAACAGCCTTGCTCGCTGCCAATACTTCTTTTAGCGAAGTTGTAAATGTGAGTTCAGTCGACATCATCGCTAAGAGTGAAGCGCTAAGCACATTATTAAAAGATGAAAAAACAGTACTGATTTGCCCAGACAAAGGCGCAAAAGCACGCACACAAATGGTTGCAGACGCTTTTAATGGCGAGCGCAAACAACCAATCACTATTGTTCAGTGTGATAAAAAACGCGACCCAGTGACTGGCAAAATTCTGGGTACACATGTACATGCGAATGATTTATCAGGCCTAACAGCGGTCATTACCGATGACATTTGTGACGGTGGTGCAACCTTTATTGGTATTGCCAAAGAACTGCGTCGCCTCAATTGCCATAAGGTCGTTCTATATGTGACCCACGGTATTTTTAGTAAAGGAATAGCGGTTTTTGATGGGCTGCTTGACCAGCTATTTACCTCAGACAGCTTTCCACAACAACTAACAGACAAAATTTCAGTAATTGCTTTTGCAGCAGAATAAAGAGAACAAAGATGACGATTAAACTTAATCCACTAAACGCTATCGATTTTTATAAAGCTGATCACAGACGTCAGTATCCGGCAGGTACAGAGTACGTGTATGCAAACTTTACGCCGCGTTCATCTCGACTCGCTAAAATGTTGCCTGATTTCGACGATAAAGTTGTGTTCTTTGGTCTTCAGGGTTTTATCAAACACTTTTTAATCGATACATGGAATGACGGTTTTTTCAAACAACCGAAAGACAAAGTAGTGGCTGCATATAAACGCCGTATGGATAGTTCACTAGGTGAAGGTGCTGTATCGGTTGATCATATTGAAGCGCTACACGACTTGGGGTATTTGCCATTACGCATTAAAGCATTGCCAGAAGGCAGCCGTGTCAATATGCGTGTACCCGTGCTTACTGTAATTAATACCGACCCGCGTTTCTTTTGGTTAACGAATTATATTGAAACCGTGTTAAGTGCTGAGCTTTGGAAAAGCTGTACTACTGCAACGATTGCCTATGAGTACAAACGCTTATTAACTCAATATGCCGTAAAAACTGGAGCACCACTTGATTTTGTACCTGTGCAAGGACACGATTTTAGTAGCCGTGGCATGAGCGGAATTTACGATGCGGCACAATCTGGTGTCGGTCACTTAACCAGTTTTATTGGAACTGACTCGGTTGCTTCAATTGATTACGCAGAAGAATATTACAATGCCACAGGTGTCATTGGAGTATCTGTACCAGCGACCGAACACAGTGTGATGTGTATGGGCACAGAAAACAGTGAGCTAGAAACATTTAAGCGTTTAATCTGTGAGCTTTACCCGTCTGGTGTTGTTAGTGTCGTGTCTGATACTTGGGATTTTTGGCGAGTGATTACAGAGTTTACGGTGGCTTTAAAACCTGAAATTTTAGCAAGACAACCTAATGCTTTAGGCTTGGCTAAATTGGTTTTCCGTCCTGACTCTGGTGACCCTGTTAAAATTATTTGTGGTGACCCAGATGCCAAAGTTGGCAGCCCAGCGTATAAAGGCGCAGTTGAATGTTTATGGGAAGTGTTTGGCGGTACAACAACTGAGCAAGGCTATAAAGTACTTAATGAGCGTGTCGGTTTAATTTACGGTGACTCGATTACACTAGACCGTGCACAGCGCATTCTAGAAGGGCTAGAAGCCAAAGGTTTTGCATCAAATAACTTGGTGTTTGGTATAGGCAGCTTTACCTATAACTATTTAACTCGAGATACCTTTGGGTTTGCTGTGAAAGCAACTTGGGGCCAAGTGAATGGTGTAGGCCGCGAGTTGTTTAAAGACCCGATTACAGACTCAGGTGTAAAAAAATCTGCGAAAGGTCTATTACGCATCGAAGAAAGTGAAAATGGCTTTACCTTGTTCGATGAGCAAACGGCCGAACAAGAACAAAGTGGAGCGCTAAAAACAGTCTTTGAAAATGGTAAACTTCAATATGAGTGTACTTTGGACCAAATACGTGAGCGTTTATCCATCGCATAACTAAGTTTAGATGAGCCGTTGCATGTGTATCGGTTCATCATTTTTATTGAGAGGCTGAACGTGACTATTCAAACTGAACAAGAATTCCTTGCCAGTTATGATCGCCGAGATTATGACGCACCTTTACTCACGGTCGATATGGCTATTTTCTCGGTTTTTAATGGTCAGTTGCAGGTACTACTCATTAAGCGACCAAACTTTCCAGCCAAAGACCAATGGGCTTTACCGGGTGGTTTTGCCGATTTAAAGCATGATCAAGACTTGATGGCCACGGCATATCGTAAGCTGGTCGAAAAAACAGGAATCGCTTCGCCTTATTTGGAACAAGTTGCCTCTGTGGGTAATGCAAAACGTGACCCGCGTGGTTGGGCCGTGACCATTTTGTATTTTGCTTTAATTGATTTTAATGCCTATCAACATCAAGCATTGGCTGAATACAGCGAATGGGTGCCAGTGACAAAAGCACAAGAGTTCGCATTGGCGTTTGATCACAATGAATTACTGACTTTGGCATTAGAGCGTCTCACGAATAAAACCCGCTATACCGCATTGCCAGCCAGCCTTATGCCTGAATTATTTACGCTGACCGAGCTACAAACCATTTATGAAATTATTCTTGGGCAATCCTTAGAAAAAAAAGCGTTTAGACGCCGTATGATAGAAGCAGGTGCAGTTGAAGAAACCAACCACAGTAAAATTGTAGGGAAACGACCAGCTCAGCTCTACCGCTATGCACTCGATTCTTTTGATTTTATATTTCCTCGCTCACTCGAGTTACCAAGAAATCAAAAGGGTGAAGATAAGCAAAACATTGAGCTTTCTGACTAGCGCATCTTGATGTACTTTGATTTATAATGCCGCGCTTATGATTGATGTCATGTTTTGATCAGCATTTTGCCTATGTCACACGTTTCTTCCTGCTTCCAGCAAAACCAGTTTTTTGTATTGGTGGAATATCTCACTTCACTGCATGAAATTTATCCTGTGAAACATGCGTTTGCAGGATATCCTGCTGCAATGACATTGGCAGATCGCGTACATTCAGATCATGATATTGCACCGCTTGAAGCCAGTAAAAGTTACCCTGACTCAATCAATAAAGTCTTACACTTTTCTGGTAAGGCGCGAGACATACAAGACTTCGAGCACTTTTTAGAAAAAGCCCAAGCAGCCAACATTCAAAATCTGTTATTGCTTACAGGCGATAAACTCAAAGAACATCATAATGGTCGAGATGGACAGCCTCGTAGTCGATACTTAGAGTCGGTAAACGCCGTAATGGCTGCCAAGCAACACGGTGGGTTTCGCATTGGGGTTGCTTTTAACCCATTTAAATATGTTGAAGCTGAGCGTGATGCGCAGTACTTAAAACTGCATAAGAAGATTAAAGCAGGTGCTGACTTTATCATTACCCAATTGGGCTATGACATTGAAGCCTTAAAACAAGCTAAATCATTTTTAACAAAACATAGTTATGCGCAGCAAATACTGGCTTGTGTCATGCCACTGACTTTAAGTCGTGCCAATTTTATGGTGAAGCATAAAGTCGCGGGTATTGTAATTACCCCACACATGTTAAAAGTCTTGGCAGAAGAAAAACAGACAGGGCATACAGACCGCGTTTATTTACGCTGCGCTTTACAGATTTTAATATGTAAACATTTAGGGTTTGCAGGAATTCACTTATCTGCCTGCCATAAGCCAGAAGAGCAAATGCTGCTTGAAAGCTACATTGAGCAATACAGACATTTGGAGCTTGAAGCCTTAAAAGAGCTTTGGAATTCACTTTGGCAAGTCACGTCAGGCAAAGAGTTTTCACCTGAAATTGCTCGTTTTTCACGTCAGCCGACTTCTAAACAAATAATTAAATATCGCCAATTGCATGTTATGCATGAAGCAATGTTTGGATCAAAAATTGCTAAAGGCGTTGGACGGTTTATTTTCAAGGCATCTTTTTGGGAAAATGCTTTGGTCGCCAAAGTCTTACTTAAAACGGAAGTACTGAGTAAACACAGCCTAGTCGGTTGTGAAAGCTGTGGTCAGTGTCGCCTAAGCGATACTTTATATATTTGCCCTGAAACGTGTCCAAAAGGTTTAGCCAACGGGCCTTGTGGCGGTACAACTTTAGACCGCTGCGAATTTGGTGACCGTGAATGCATTCATTCAGTCAAAGCAAGACTTGCTAAAGCCCTTGAACAAACTGAGTTATTAAAAGAGAAATTAATTCCTACAGTGCCTCTTGAAACCAGAGGAACCAGTTCTTGGAAAAATTGGTATTTAGCGACTGAGGCTTAAGTTTGGCATTAGCCTTTGATTTGATTTTGTTAAACAATCAAATGGTATGCTAAAGCACGGCAATAATTTAAAAATAACAATTGTTTGGCTTAATTATGTTCAATCAAGATGACTACCGAGGAGTATACTTAAAGCAAATCTTTTGCGTTAAAAGGAAAGTTGTCTCAATGAAAAAGTTGGTTGCTGTACTTACTGTAATTGTTGTTTTAACTGGATGCGTTTACGACCCTGTTAATTACGACAAAATACACGACCAAGAGTTCCAAGACCACCTCAGGCAAAACGGTTAGTAATAAAAAACCCACTCAATGAGTGGGTTTTAGTATTTTTAAAGCGCACTACGCTATTTGAATGACAAACAGATTCATACCCTCGCTCAAAAACTCTCACAACATTATGAGTTCGCAAGCCAGTGTGCAGCCGAAGCGGAAAGTTACGATCAACTCGCAGCATGTATAGCTGTAAAACTTAGGGATCCAGCTCAGGTCAAATAACGGGAACCGTATCCAAGCAAGTTGGGTTCAAATGCTTATTGCGGGAGACAGCTTTTAGAAACAGGTTTTTTTTAATTCCTTGTTTATTTATATGAATTAGCTGAAAGTATATATTGTATTTATAAGCTAGCTTATTGTTTACTTCATTAGGAAAATATTCTTTCTTAGAAGTTAATAAAATGAAAAATTATTTAATAGGGTTAGTTACTGCTTTAGGTTTAACGGGATGTGTGGCATTACCAAACATCGACTATTCACAGCAAAAAGTTGAACGGTTTAATCCAGTTAAGAATTGGATTAGTGTAGATTCTGCTTCAGTTAAAGATATACCTAATGGTAATGAAATCTTTAAGTTGAAAGGGGGGAGCGAAGTTTATGTGTTCAGATATCAAGACGAATGGGCATTAATAAATCCAAATTCTAATAGACAACAGTGGATTGATACTAAGTATTTATGTAGTTTTTCTAGTTGTTATACTCCTCCAATTGTTTATAGAAACGCTAAAAGTAGTTTTAATAACAGGGAATCTATTTACTCAATTCAACAACGTGAGTCTAAAAGGTATAGCAATACTAAAACTAGAAGTACCTCTACTACTCATACTTCAAGAACCTATAGTCAAACTACTAATAATTCTTGTTATTGTACTTCTGGTACATATTGTGTTGGGCCTAGAGGTGGACATTATTGCCTTAATAGCACGGGTTCTAAAAGATACCTTCCCCGATAAATAGAGTAACCTTTGGGAAGTCCCGCTAAATTTCGATTATTAGCGGGGCCTTATACTTTATTTGCTAAGTTGAATAACTGAACCTTAAATTATTAATATGCTATTTAATTATTATTAAGAAAAATTAAAGATTTTTAATAAATGATTTATTTGATATATTGGGTTTGCTATAAAAATAGCAAAATAAAACACTTTATAATATATAAATAGGAAATATTATGACTAAAAGTATTCCACATAAACCAGTATCACTTGATGAAATCATAAATAATCACGAAGGAAGATGTGTAATTATTAATTGTAATAACTACGGACTATTGTGCCTAGGAACAGGCTTGGACTCTGTAGGTGATGTAATTGCTGAAGTTTATGAAACAAATGATTATGATAAATGGATGAAAGATAGAAAATGTATATGGTATATAAGCGAAGCAAAAGAGGGCTATTACCTTAAAAATGAACGTGATCCTGGAAAAGAATTCTATTTGTTCCGAGGAGCAGATTTGGATCCTCAGGGGGATTACACTATTTATGGTGAATCGGAATGGCATAATGATAGAAAGAGCCGAACAGAATTTGATATTTGGAAAAAAGCAGTAGAACATAGTCAGGATGCTCATCCTGTACCAATTAGCTACTTTATTAAGGTTAGCGATGATACTTCTTATGGTAGAGAATACTACTTAAAATCGGGTGTTGCCAAAGATCGTTGGGATACACATCAAGTATACGCATCACCAACGCAAACGAATGATGAAAGAGATGAGTGGTTCTTGTTCCCTGTACCGTAAATTTTAAATTAACAATGTTAATATAGCCGAGCGTATTTCGGTACAAACGAGCCCCGCTAAATATCGATTATTGGCGGTTTTTTTTATTTTATATGCAGGTTTGCACTTAAGAACTAGGACTAGTTGATATAATTTATAAAAATATCAAAAGTCGGTTTCTAACATCTCAGTTGATACGCCGTTACCGAAAGCTAAATGATTTTATTTAGTAGTAGATTAAACACTAAAAGAATAAGATACGGAGCAATATTTTTTTATTAAAGTTATATAAAATTTACGTATTCCACTATTTTGTATTGAGCGCATTAATTTTATGAATAGAATATTATTATCTTTTATAAGTTTATTGATTATTAGTCCAGTGTACAGTGCTGATGATTTTTTCGAAAAAAAACCTTCTATTTTAATTGCTAAAGATGAAGAGGTTCAAAATAATAACAGGCGTGAGAAAGTTGATTTTTTTGAGTCAACAATGCAACAAAAAATAGATCGTACAAATCAACTTTTTAGAAGGGCTGAGCGAGATAAAGATGTTCTATTCCAAACATCAAATATGACGGATTATGATAAATCACAATATTACAGAGAAAATAAGTTTGCTAATTATAGAGGTTATTCTCCACACATTGAATCTACACCTAATAGAAAAGTAATTTCAGAAGAAGAATATCAACAGGAACTTGAGCAAAAAAGAAAAGAGAGAAAAGTTGATCGGACTCTTCTGTACCTATTAGACAAGTAATTTCAGAAGATGAATTTCAATAGTTAAAAGCGCCATAGGAAAGCTAGAAAATTAATATTTTTACGGACAAATTAAATATAGCATTTATTTTAAAGCCATTGATTTTAATACATTTTATTATATTTTTTATTTTAATTATTATAGAACTTTTCGAACATATAGAATTATTAGAAAACAACAACTTAAGAAAGGGTTTTGCAGCCCAATCTTATGTCATTTCGGCAAATGGTAATTTAATACCTACGTCCACATCATTCCAGATAATTTCATGTCCAGCTTCATAATGTTCAGTCATTTTCTTACTCGAATGTCCAGCTAATGCTTGAGCAGATTTACCCGCTTTTTTATGCAAGAAAATAGCGAGTGCTCTAATTTCGTGGAATGTTGGTAATTGTCTACCTATTAAGTTTGGATATGCATTTGACTTCTTAACTGCTTTTAAAAAGCTAGATGATAAATACTGATTATCAACTTGGGCCCAATGCTCTTTTTCATTTTTTCTCTTTTTACCTTCTTTCACAGGAACACGGTGAATAATGAAAGGACTATCAATTTTATCCTTACAGCGATTTAAAACTTGCTGCAGCTCATTATCAATTTTAATCCTCACATAACCGGTGCCTTCAGAAATCTCAAACTCATCTTCAGGGTTATCAGTAGTTTTCTCCTGAGCAACATGCAAGTAACTATCTTGAATATCTGTCCACTTCATTTTCAGGATATCGACTCGTCTCTGCGTAGTTAGCAAGGCCAAATCAATCGCATTTTGAAGCCATGTAGGAGAGTGCTTACGAACAAGCTCCAAGCCTTCCAATGTATGTCTTCTACGCTGCCGTTTTGTATGTTTAGGCATAGTTGCTTCAATCGGATTATCTGGACACAATCCTTTGCTGACAGCGACATTAAACAGATCAATTAAAACTCCACGACATCCATTGCTAGATGATGCTGTCATATCGTCTAAAAGCTGATTTGCCATAAATAGGGTGATTTGGTCTATTCGTAAATCACGCCATTTAAGTTTGCATCTCTCAAGATACGACTTGTAACTTTCAAGTGTAGTCGCTGCAACAGGTTTACCATCCTTACGTCGTTTATTCGCTAAGTACTCATCTGCAAATTTTCCAAAATATACTCCACCCATGACTTTACCAATCAAGTCATCTGACGGGATAAGTAATTCATTTAGTTTTCGAGCTGCTGTAATCGCTTTTGATTTATCTGAACCCATTGAATGATACTTACCGGTTACAGGGTAGCGGTAGCGCCATGCACTACCATCACCACGATAAAGGTTAGCTGGTAAGTGAAGGTGAGATGGTTCTGGCAACACACTTAAGAGCATGCAAGATCAGTTTTGAGCAGGAATACAAATTCCATCCGAAACGCAAATGGAGAGCGGATTTTCTGATTACGAATACAAAGATTTTGGTAGAGGTAGAAGGCGGGATTTGGAGTGGTGGACGTCACACAAGAGGTAAAGGTTACATCGGGGATATGGAGAAATATAACTCGGCGGCAATGATGGGTTTTACAGTTTTACGGTTCAGTACAGAGCAAGTGAAGTCAGGTTTAGCGGTTCAGCAGATAGAGAAAATGATTGGGGGAAATCGTACTAATGATCGATAAGAAGCATGTAATGCAAACTATGGATTGGTCTAAATATGATCTTCCAGGGTGGTTGAGTCAATGTGGAGCTTGGCAGAGGTCCTGTAGAAATAGCTATCGCTCGAGTAACCCGATTGCTGTTGCCATGAAAAAAGCAAAGGTGAGATTAAGTAAAGCTCAAAGAGCAAAACTGATTGCATATTATCTTTGTGAAGAGGAACAACCAAAAATAAAGCGACATAAGATGACGTGTGATATCACTGATAATGAGGCAAGAGCTATACAAAGATTAGTCTTAGATGTCATAAATGGTACTGATAGCGAAGCTTTACTCGACTGGATGCAAGTCATTATTAGTCGTTACTTTAACGATAGGTCATGGTCACAACTGGAGACACCAGATCGTACAGTAATGGATGCGAAATATGATGTGCGTTGTGGTTTGGCAGTATTACATGTGCGCTATCCATTTATTCAGTATGTGAAAGGTACAGTTTAAGAGGAATGAATATGAGGTCTGAAGAAAAATTTAAGCTGATATATGATTTTAATGAAATTTTAGCTCGACCACATTTTGTTGAATCTGCTCATATTTCATCAGAAGATGAAGGGATTAAACTTAAAGATTTGTTAGGCCACTATCAATTTAAAGATAAAGTTAAATGTGGGATTGCCCAATGTGGAACTAAACACCAGAAAGGATATGTAGTAAAGCTTACGGATGATACGGAAATTATTATTGGGCATGTTTGTGGTAAGAAAAATTTTGGTGTTGATTTTACGGATAAAGAGCGACAATTTAAGGCTCAACGAATTCATGCTGAACAATTCCAAACCATGAAAGATACCTTTGAAAAATTGCCACAATTAAAACTGAAATTTGAAGAGGTATTAACTCAATCTGGGAGACTTAGTTTTGTTGAAATAAAAAAGGGGATCAAAGGCCTACAAGATGAAGCTTTTGATTATTGGATGAAGCAGGACATTAGAAATCGTATTACACCGAATGGTGGTGTTACAGAAGAGCAATTTAAAACTGAACAAGAAAAAGAATTTGAAGAGCAAATATATCTTCAAGAATGGGGTAAAACGAGAATTATTAGGGACACAAAGACAGTTACACTGGCAACTATTGATGAATATAGTCTGATGGCTCAATGGTACGAAGCAGAGAAACTTAAGACATATTTTGAAAGAATACATCGTGAGATTAGAGATCCGGCTGGTATGCCAAATGATGTGTTTAAGAAGCTAATTTATGATTTGAGAGAGTATGAACATAATCTTGCTGAACTCCAAAGTTACTGTAAACGTGGAAATCGATTGTTAACCCAAGAAAACTTAATGAAACTAGGACTACTTTTCCATAAATCTGATGATTTAAGAAAAGTTAGACAGTTTGCTGAGAGGTATTAAATTTTAAGCTGGCTTATATAGATGATATATTCTTGAATGAGGTGTATAAGAAGACAATGGCTCGAACAACGAAGCATTAGATACTGATGTGCGATACTATATGAGCACTCAATAGCACTTCAAAAAAGATGGAGTTGTGCAAAATAATCTAAACCACCTTCGGGTGGTTTTTTAACAATCCATGTTCATCTTTAAGTTATTCTAAATCATAGAAAAAAACTATAAATAACCATCAAATTTTAATTGACGATAAGATTGGTAAGGAGTTTAGTAATGGTACAATAATTAAAAGTGAGTAGGTTTCATGAAATACATTAAGACTTGTATTGGGGCAATAACGCTTTGCATATCTCAGATAGGGATTGCAGTTCAACCATTAGAATCAGAAAATTTGCCTAAAGCAGTTCCAAAGACTTTAAGCCCAACTGAGGCTTCCAAAGGTTGTGTAGCTTCTTTATTGAATCAGTTGGATGAGCAAAAGTTGAATATAGTTGGACATGCTCAAACTACTTATGTAATTTCTGATCTAGCAGGACAAGATATAGTAAATACTCATGAACTGACATTTTTTTCGCAATATCCCGACGCTAATAAAGAGCTAGATGCTATTGTTAATGCTGCAAAGAATAAAATCCCATCTGAAAGTAACAAGTTTACTAATGATATTGTGACTAAACTCCATTCCTTACATGGTGGAGGTAGTGAAAAAATTAAACAAAGAAGGACTGAAGTAGAAAACGCAATTAAGAACAATTTGAAAAAACCTGAGGATATTTGGAAAGCTGGACTGTTGATACATAGTTTGGGAGATACATATGCACATACACATAAAAAATTCTGGACTAATGAAGAGGTGGCCTATGGTCCTGCTACGGGTCATTTAGCTGATTCTATTTTTGGAGAAGATCCAGATTCGATTACCACCCCTAAAACCAAAGTCAAATATCTTGCTTATATTGATAATTTATTCTCTATTTTAAAAACTGATAAAGCAGATATATTGAGATTTGAAGATTTTAAAACTAAAGTAAAAAATACAAAGTGTAAAAATGATACATGTTTTAGTAAAGAGGTTTTAAAATTCGACAATAGAATGGATGAATTTAATAGCTGTATGAATATATTCATGAAGCCATTAACAAGACCTCAAGTTCAGGAAGTAATGGATCAGATAAAAGACTAAGTTTTATTATAGTTATAAAAAAGCCATCTAAAGATGGTCTTTTAATTTCTGGAATAAAAAAAGTAAAGTACCCTTGGCTGCTTTAGTCAACTGATTCACTGTTGCCTGAATAATATCGGGTAAAAGCTGTTTTTTATGACTGGGGGATCTCATCATGTAAACTCCAGTAATATGTCATAATTTGATTTCGAGTTTCCGCCTCAACTAAGTCAATTGAAGAGGTACGTGGGAAAAATAAAATATTGTGTGAAATTACGGATGATGAGGCAAGAGCAGTGCAGCGGCTTATATTAGATGTAATTAACAATACAGATTCGGAAGCTCTACTCGAGTGGATGGATGTCATCATATGCCGCTACTTCGAGAGACATTCTTGGTCAAAATTACAAACCCCAGAAAGAACTGTTATGGAAGCCAAGTATGATATTCGATGTGGGCTGGCTGTATAGCACTGTCGTTATCCGTTTATAAAATATAATGAAGGTCATATTTAAAATAATTTACCAGTTGGTTTAAAATAAACCAAATAGTAAATTTAAAATATATTATGAGTGTTTTAAAAAATCACGTTATATATTTAATTATTTAGACTTATTTTATATTAATACATATTATTGTTTAGGATTTCTTAATAATTGAATTTAAGTTGTTAATACTTAATAATAAAAGTTGTTGGTCTTTGGTGTGAGGAATATTATATAAGAGCAAGATAATAATAAATGGAATAAGCTCATGAATAAAAACTTTGTAATGCTGATTTTATCGGCTTTAATTATTAACCCAACTACTGCTTTTTCTAAAGATATTAAATGGCCATGGAAAGATAATAAGCTTGTCTGTACAGGTGAAAATTATTCTTGTGGTCCTAATGATGCTTTTAATACCTTATCTACAGCGACTGAATATTGTGTGAATCTATATCAAAAATTTGATAGGCACACAGTAAGAGGAAAAAGATATTCAGGAATTGTAGGTTTTGTAGGAACGATCTTTGGTGTAGCAGGAGCCACAACAACTGGTACCGCCAGTACTTGGCTTTCTGGATTATCCGGAACGAGTAACGCCTTTCAGGCGAGTACAAATGACATTATGGTGACTACTGTAACTCAAGCTAGTTTAACTAATATTCAGGAACTCGTTCATATCTATAACATCACCATTCAACAGCAGATCCAGCAACAAAAGTATGATGCTGCAGTAATGACCGCGATGAATATGGCAAGTCAATGCAGATTTGCTCCTAGTGTGGTCAGTCAGAAAATGTTAGATGCAGTTAAACAAACTACTCCTGTTCCTGAAGCTCTTCGACCTCCTCAACAAGTAGAAAATCCGGCTTTGGAACAAGATGTCCAACCAGCACAAAAAAGTGTTCCTAGCACTACGTTAAAGAATTCTCAATTACCCCCAAGTTTAAGCATAAGGGAATAAGTAAGTTCGAATAATGCTAAAGCTTTAAGGAGAATAGATATGAAAACATTAAAATTAGGTTCAACTGGTAATCAGGTCGAGAAGTGGCAATATTTTCTTAGAGGGCAGGGATATCATTTAGATGTCACTGGAGAATTTGATGAATTAACTGATATTGCTACTAAAAAATTCCAGGAAAAGAATAAGCTTTATGTGGATGGACTTGTAGGAAACCAGACTTTTGGTAAGGCCGGCATGTTAGGTTATCCTCTCATTGAAATTAAAGATGACTTTAATCTAGCCTTTCCAGAGAAGCCTGATTTCAAACCAATTGTAGGTACGAATACAAGACAAAAAATGTTTGGTCCTCTTGAGTTTGAACCTGCTCCAACTCCATCGAATCGAGAAGCAATCAGAATTACCAATGATTTTGCAAAAAAGAAAATCGTTCCTGTAGAGATACCTCAATTGATTGGAATCAAAGGAGCGCCTAAATCAGGAGTTATTTATTTTCATACTGCAGTAAAAGAGCAGCTGAGAAGTCTTTGGGCTGAATGGGAGAAAGAGGGGCTTTTAAATAGAATTCTCACTTATGATGGAGCTTACAATCCAAGATTCATACGTGGTAAAGCTAAGGAACAAATATTATCAAATCATGCTTTTGGGACAGCTTTCGATATCAATGCAGCATGGAATCCGTATGGAGCAGTTCCAGCTACAGCAGATCAGAAAGGTTGTGTTTATGAGCTAGTAAAGATTGCCTACCATCATGGGTTCTATTGGGGCGGTCTATTTACTAAGCCAGATGGAATGCACTTTGAGATAGCTAAAATACTTTAGTTTAAATTTTATAAATATGAAAAGAGAAGGCTATCAAATTAGCCTTCTAATATTAATAGAGTTGCTTGCAAAAGTTGTACTGTTGGATATTTTTCTTTGGATCAAATATATCAATATGATCAATACTTTGCTCAACAGGAATTTTAAATGCCACAAAATAGGGTAACTTCTCTTTATTTTCAGATGCTTTTTGATTCAGTGCTTTAATCTCATCATTTTCAATATCTTTATAACATCCTTTCTCAAATTTTAAGTTAGAAAGATAAGGTCGCACTTTCCGGGTATATGCTCTAAAGAAATATGGATTCTCATCGTGTAAATTAATTTCTTTTGAATGAATCTGTACATAGACAACTTTCTCTATTGGTGAAAGTTGCTTTTCAGATAATAGAAAAAATAAAAATGGTGAATTTTCAGCTAAATTATCAATTTGCTGTAGATCTTTATCGGGATAGTCATCCTCTTTTAATTTCTTGAAAGAGTCAAAGTTCTTATTTGCATATATACAAACTTCTTTTCCACAAATAACTCTGAAACGTTGAGAGTCATCATCCTTTATATACGTGATGCTACCTAATACGCTTGATTGAGCACTTTCTTTACCTTGCTTATAAAAATCTAAGATTTTTACCAAGGAAGCAAGAAGGAAAAGATATAAGAAAATTGATAAATAATAGGAGGTTAATAGTGTTTTTGAGAGAGGGTTCTTTTCAGCTTTCTCTTTTCTTTCAAAATATTTATTTTCTTCTTCTTTCAATAATTCCTTTTTATCGATGTATTTATTTCTTTTAAAAAACTTATGGATTAATAAAACTATAAAATAGGAAAATTTAATATTTATTTTATCAAAAGGCTCTTTTGCGTAAAAAAAATGTCTTAATATAAGAGTTAATGGTGGAGCTAGTATAAGTGCTAAGAAAGAAGAAACCCTAAAATTGGCTATAAAACCTTGAAATACATAATCATGAAAGTCAAAACCCAGGTTTATATAATCGTAACCTGTCTGCTCAACACTACCTATAATGAAATAACGGCCAGATACATATAGATACCCTAATAGGGCGGGTATCATCAAAGCCAAAATGGTTTCTCTTAATCGCATAAAAATACCAATTTCTAAAGTTTCTATTTATTCTTTAAATGAATCTGCTTCTAAGAACTTAGAGTTCATTATCTTTAGTTTCTCCCGGTCTGCTTCAGCATTCACTACATGCATTTTCTTATGGCAATTCGGGCAAAGTGCTACCGTATTTTCAGCGGTATCTGGTCCACCATGTGCCAACCATTCAATATGGTGAGTTTCCAGGTAAGGCTCACCACTTTTGTCTTTAAAAGGGGCAGGTTGTTCACAGAGCTGACAAATTCCATTTTCTAAACGCTTCGCAAGTTCTGCAATTGCAATAGAACGAATAAAGTATTTCGTTTTGGTATTACGGTAGCTGACTTGCGTTTGTGCTGTAGCATGAGCATCTGCCATCAATTGCTCAATGGATTTCTTCTTATACTTACGCTGCTTTTTCTGACTAGTACGCTCTATGGTCTCTACACTAACCGCTGTATTTGAATCAGACAATTTAACAGGGAATATCCAGACTAAACGATCTTGTTTATTGGCATCAGGTTGGATCTTTTGATATGGATCTGCTACGAGAGTAACAGGACCTTGATAGATATATTCCTTATCAACAAATACTTCAAAAAGATGGACAGAAATACCATTACTATTACTTTCAGTTAGTGTTCTATTTTGACTTATTAATCCCTGGTCACCGAGCTGGCCCATGCCGGTGTAATGCAACTCATCACCGATCCATCGATCTTCATAGACGGATTCTACATGGTTGGAAACAATGATAAGGGTGTTGGTCTTATGAGATCTACGCATTCCGCCCTGAGGTGAGCAAAGGAAGTAATCGCGTAATCCATCATTATCTAAAATGGTACCTGGTTTTAATTGTCTAAAATCTTTCAACATGCTGCAGTCTTATTATCAAGTAAGTATTTCACGATGGGGATATCAGCAGCAGCCCAGTCAAGCTGTTCTAATTCATCGATAGTGCACCATTGTACATCCTGGTGCTCACTTAAAGCCAATTCTTCAATAGTCTTAGTCGCGCACATAAAAGTGGCCAGCTCGATATTAAAGTTGGGATAGGCGTGCTCTACAGTTAATAGATACTTTGTTACTTCAATATCTAAATTGAGTTCTTCTTTAATTTCTCGAATGAGTGCTTGCTCGAGTGTTTCTTCAGCTTCGACTTTGCCACCTGGAAACTCATACTTATTTGATAAATAGGGATACTTATGCTCACCTTTAAGGGCACATAAAATTTTATCCTGGTGCTTAATGACTGCAGCAACGACTTCTAGAGATTTCATAAGTATTTAAAAATAGTTAGCTAAAAGAAATTAGTGACTATATTTTAGCTCTAAAGGTGTCAATTTATAGTTGAGTAGATATTTAATTCTTAAGGCTTTCGCTACCTTAATGGCATCTAAGACTTCAGTATCTGCTCCAGGGTCTTTGACTCCTACGATTTGAGCTTCAACCATAGGTTGATAGGTATCATTTCTTACCCCAGAAGCAATTTGATAGTTTGAGGTCACAAGAGTACCTTGATTCATTTTTGGAATCTTAAAGTAGCGAAAATCATTTTGCATGACTAACTCAGCACCGCGTAGAACAACAAAATCTCTTGCTTGTTCTGGAGAGCTACCACGGTCACCTTTGTAGCTTACATAGAAGGAGTCTTTACTCGCTTGTCCTTCTCTGAAATGTGACATGACAGCACCAGGATTATAAGCGGGAGGAATTAAAACAGCGCAGCCTGATAACGATAATAATAGGACAGATAGGAAAATTTTATTCATTTATGGAGTTCTCTTTATTTGAGTTGATGAAGATAGTTATTTTTTCTTCATGAAAATTACCTTGTTAGTATATCGAAAGGTGAGTTCTTGCTTATATATTAATGATAATTTAGATAGAATTTGCTTTTAGCTTATTTTAAATCAAATAAAAATGCCAAATGATTTTCAACAATGGGTTTCACTTATTGCAAATCTTGCAACTATTTTAGGGTTAATTATTGCTTTTAGAATATGGAGAACCTGGAGAAAACAGCAAAATTATTCATTCATTAGAGATAAACTTTACGATCAAGAACAGTGTTTGGCAAATTTACTAATTTCTTTTGCGGTTTCAATGGATGACTACTTTTCTTTGCGGGAAAAAGAGTTATCTGCTGAGAGTGAAAAGGAAATTGAAAATGCCAGAAAAGTTTTTGAGTTAAGCTATAATACATTTAAAAATAATAGCTATATGTACGAAGCCAATAATTTGATGATCTTAGGATTTGATTTTAAGTTTGTTACTGGCTATAAACTAAAAAGCATACATCTAGAAGCAATTAAACTTAACTCAATACACAAACGGTTTGATCGCTTTAGAACTGAGATCAATAAAATTGAATCATTAGAAATTATACGAGACGAATGTAATATTGAATTAGATAACATAAACAAGCTGTTAGCTAGAATTAAGGTTGTTATGATAAATATGAGAGCTAAATTATAAGCTTTGCTCTTAATGAATATTAAAATAAATATTCTGGAATTTGAGTATGAATAGGGTTGTTGGATTCTTGAACTAAATGAATAGGTAGGATTTATATAGGGACAGACATCTACAGCAAATATTAAATCATGCTATACGAAACTTGACCTTGATCAAGCCAAATGCTATTTTTGCGTTATAGTGGTCGAAGTGCAAATAAAGATCACACAAGATATTTAAAAGCTCATCGAAAGATGGGCTTTTTTGTTAATCAGAAGTTAGTCTATATGTTTTAAAACAAAAAAAATTAACTAGAAAATAGAATCTTTAAGTACGAACTAAAGTTGTGTGTATTAAAATATTTATGGTTTTTAAACGTTTGAATTAATTTATTTTTTAATTTTATTCATATTGATGCTATCTAAATCTTGTGCAATTATGAGACTAGAGAGATGACCTAATACACTCTCTATTTCAGGTTTTAAGCATATTTTTTGCAATGCCCATTTCTGATTGAGAAGAAGAGATGGGTTTTTTTATGACTTTATAAGATGAATAATTTTAAATGGAATTTATGTGGTGATATATACAATTAGATATGTTCATCGTAATAACAACCATTATGTAGCTTCAGATATTAATGGAAATTTAATAGTCATTGAATCAATGAAGTCAGAATTTCGGATGGGACATCAAATATCCTACGATGGTGAGATGATATTTAACCTTACTTTAAATGATGAAACAGATGCTGTTGTTAAGTTAAAGGGTAGTGAAAAACAAGTATACGCATATCTGTTATCGATAAAATAATTTTTAAAAAATTATGTATTTAATTTTTAACTATGAATTAAATACTAGTTTGTACTCTTTAATCCAATTATCTTAATGGTTAATTATTTTATAAAATTAACAATTGAATAATGGAGTTTTAATAATGTTAAAAAAAAATAAAATATTGATCGCTATGTGTTCAAGTCTATTGCTAGTGGCTTGCAATGATTCAGATGAAAATATTGAAGAACCTAAACCAAAAGTTTTTGAACAATGGTCAAGTTTTAATTTTGCTGAAAAAAGTATAGGTACTGGAGTAGAAGAAGCTCCTTTTAAGTACGTAATTGCAACAATAAGGTCCACTTTAACAATTGATGGTAATGATTTATTTGAAAAAAAAGATTTTTTTAACTTAAATGAAAAAGAACAAAGATTGACACCTAGCTATGCCACTTATACAGGTTTTTATGGCAGCAATGAAAAACATCAAGAGTATGGCGATCGTTTAGGAAAAATTAATACATCCACTATTAATCAATGGACTTTTTCTCCAACACTCTTAAATGGAACAGGTGAATTTAATCGAATAACTAAGTACAAGGTCTTAGATATAGCAGGCCAAAATATTCTTGATACTGTTGATCCTAATCTATCAATTAGATTTAATGGAGTCCCACTATTTGATGATGTATATGGTCTTGCTGCATTAAAATTATATAAAAAATTATATAGTAGTAATTTTCCTGTAGGATCAAAATGTATTCAGCTCATATCAGTTGAGCAAAATAGTGATGTGTTAACTTTAGAAAGGTACCCAGAACCAAATGTTGATCCGTTTGATCAAAATGCAATTAAAGAATGGTGGGAAAATAGAAAATTAGAGGGAGAAAAGGTTTCTATATATAAGGATACAGAAGCATTTATTCTAGATTACAACAACTCGGGAGCTGCTAAAGTTGGTGATATATATTATTGGGCTAAACCGAGTTTGAACGGAGAATTTTATTCATTTGCACAAATTGTAGCAAAGAATAAAGAAAATTTTGTGTACGATGAAGAAGTGAATCAATCAGAAATAAAATATTCTGAAATCTATGATAATTTATCAAAAAAATCATGTCATTATTTTAATCCTGAAGCTACGATGTTTATTAATAAGTTGGCTGATTTATAAGATATTGACTCCTTATTATCGACGCTTTAATTTTTTCTTGATTAGAATCCCCGTTATATGGGGATTTTTTTATGGGTGAAATATGAAAAATGAAGTCGGCTTTCATGTTCCTGTTCGTCCAATGCCTCCAGAATGGCTTTTTGAAATGGGTACGCCAAACTTTGCGCCAGCTCCAGAAATGTGGGAATGGATAGGGAAGGTATTTCTAGACCCTAAATCAAAACTATCTAATCCTGATCATATGCATTTAAGGTCTTTTAGATATCCCGATATTGCAGTGATGTGGGCTAGGTCTGGTTTTAAAAAGCAAGGCCGTCAAGTCATTGGTACTTCTGAAAAAGTAATGATCAATGCTGGCGGCTGGAAGAAAGAACGACAAGAAGAACAATACATCCAGTGGTTCAATTATTTACCTGAATACTTAATTACTTTTGATGCTTCCTATTCTCGGATTGCTAGTGATGTGAACTTTTGCGCTTTGGTTGAGCATGAGCTTTATCACATAGCGCATAAGAAAGACGAGTGGGGAACGCCAGCATATAACAGGGAAACAGGCATGCCTAAATTAGCTATACAAGGGCATGATGTTGAAGAATTCATTGGTGTAGTTCGTCGATATGGAGCAAGTGAGGATGTTAAAAGAATGGTTGAGGCAGCAAATACAAGACCTGAGATGTCGCGAGCAGATGTTCACTATGCTTGTGGCACTTGTTACTTGAAGGTGGTTTAAATTTTTTTGCCATTCTTCTTAGATGTACTTAGATGGAATGGTTGAAATGGCACGTATTAATAAGAAGGTGAAATTATTCATCGTTAGAATGCTTGCCGAATTTGAAACACCCACTGAGGCAGCTAAAACGGTTAAAGAAATATTTAATGTAGATGTAACCCCTCAACAATGTGAAGCATACGATCCAACAAAGAAGATTGGAAAAGACTTAAGTCAGGAGTTTAGAGAGCTATTTTTTGAGATTCGTCGTAAAGCCAATGAAGAGCTTGAAGCCATACCACTTGCCAATAAAAGATATAGATTGCAACTCTTGCAGGGTCTAGTTGAAAAATATCCTGACAATCCAGTATTGATGCCTAAATGGATTGAACAAGCTGCAAAGGAAATGGGTGGACTATATACCAACCGTCAAGTGATAACAGGGGGAAGTAGTAGTGAAGAAGGACAATCAAAAGCTGAGGTGGAGCTTGAGATTAAAAAGCTTGAGCTTCAGAAGTTACAGCGTGAAGTGAATCCACCAGAGTATCGCCCACCTGAAGAGGATTACAAACTTGTTTTGAATCCAGATGAGGAGATACCTAATGAGCCAATTCTTTAATCCTCCTGAAGGTTCAGTTCAGTTAACGCCAAAGCAGGCAAATATTTATTTGTGGGGCTGGCAAGTAGAAGCCCGATTTCGTGATGCTGTTTGTGGCCGACGATTTGGTAAGACTTTTCTAGCTAAAGCGGAAATGCGAAGAGCCGCAAGATTAGCAGCAAAGTGGAATGTTTCTGTCGAGGATGAGATTTGGTATGCAGCGCCAACCTTTAAGCAAGCTAAACGGGTTTTCTGGAAGCGATTAAAACAAGCAATCCCAGCATCATGGCGAGCTGGTAAGCCAAATGAAACCGAATGCTCAATTACATTAAGAAGTGGCCATGTTATCCGCGTTGTAGGTTTAGACAATTATGATGACCTTCGTGGATCTGGATTATTTTTTCTTATTATTGATGAATGGGCAGATTGTAAGTGGGCTGCGTGGGAAGAAGTACTCCGTCCAATGCTTTCAACTTGTAAATACATAGTCAACGGCGTACAGCGAGTCGGTGGTCATGTTTTAAGGATTGGTACTCCTATAGCTTTTTAGATTTTTCTAGTTTGAAGTTTAAATTTCAGGCATAAAAAAACCACCTCGAGAGGTGGTTTAGAATTTCTTAATAGTTGGTGCATATTTGTTATAAAAACAAGATGTTTGCACAACTATTCATTGTGGTGAAAATTAGCCCAAAACTGCTTCTGCTGTCAAGACTTTAAACTATGACTTAATCAAGTTACATTCCAGCAATATCGAATAACCTATCCCGCATTTATACAAGTCATGAGTTTTAGCTAATTTCAATATAGGCATGTGGACGTCTCGACCGACTAAGTGCCTTAAATTATCTAATTTAAAATCATTTTTTTTGACTATTTTCTTTCAAGAAACGATCTAAAACATAGCTAAAATCAGAAATATCGAATTGTGCTGTTTTAATTCCATTATTGATTAAAGATATATCTACTTTTAACTGCTTACTTTTCTTAAGCAACTTAATAATTTCTTCCTTATCTTGAGCACTTCTAATTTGAAAAGAATGTCCATCAAAATCATCTAATACAAACATTTTAACTTTTACAGGTTTTTCTTCATCAAATTTGAATATGACGTCACAATCAGTTTCAGGACAAATAGCTAGTCCTCTAGTTACGGTTAACAAAATACTATTATCATTAGATTCCTGCTTATAAAGGAATATTAAACGTGAATCTTTAGAATATGGTTCAGCTGTGGTATTTAAAAGCTCACTTGCAGTTGCCAAGTTATAAGTAACTTTTCCACTTTGCTCCTCAATATATTTTGAAGGAATCCAGTTACTGCCTGGTGCTGGTACAAATTCAGCTTCCTTTTCATATAAATCGTTTTGCTTTAACCATTTAGAATCATCGCAACCAGAAATAAGATTTATAAAAGATAGAATGAGTAGTGATTTTAGAAAGATCTTTGTCATTCAATTTAAACTCTATGATTTATTCTATAAGTGATAAGTTATATTAACATTATGATATATAAAATTTTAATAAACTTAATCACTTTTTAAGAGCAATGATTACAGTTCAAGCTTTTTAAAAGTATTCTCATCCAACTTTTTTAACTCATCCAAAGTATATAAACGCCCTTCCGGATCAAAGAACTTATCAAAATCAAATTTCCCTTCTTTATAGAGTTTATAACGCTTTGGACCGAGCCATTCTTTTTGGAAGAAATCATCTGTCTTCTTGAAGAACTCTCTAAATGTGGTGTTGGCATCAAGTTGCCCAATCAACTGATCACGTTCATCCTTAGG
This sequence comes from Acinetobacter sp. XS-4, assembly GCF_023920705.1. Classification (NCBI taxonomy): domain Bacteria; kingdom Pseudomonadati; phylum Pseudomonadota; class Gammaproteobacteria; order Moraxellales; family Moraxellaceae; genus Acinetobacter; species Acinetobacter sp. XS-4. The sequence continues at coordinate 1,942,496 of NZ_CP094657.1, forward strand.
GATGTCTTTCACTGGCCGCTCAACGAATACGCCAAGTTCTTTCTCAATCGTAAAGTCGATATCTATCAACTGGAGTGTATTGAGTTATCACACCCATCTTTTCTAAACACTTATCGTGTCGTTCGTAATGACGATAGAGGTGTCTAAATAAGTGACTCCACTCTCCATGAGGTGTAAAACCTTCTGCCCACGAAAAAGCCCCACATGCGGGGGCTTGTTTCTTTGTCTTGGATGGAAGGCGACTATGCAGCCTTCCTTGGGCATGGGCAGCGGATTTAAGAGTTTTAATCGTGAGACTTTAAATTCGATATGGCCTTTAGGTTGCATGAATAAATCCAAAGCTTCACTCCGGTCTACTCCATATAGATCTAGAGCTGCTTCATGTGCAAAGTGAACACAGTTGTAGTGCTCTTCGTCGTATTGCTTATCAAGCAAATGATCATGACTTTTCATACAGCCCCCTTCAGCCCACTAAACCGATCCAGTGAGAAAATGTCACCAGTTTTGGAAGTATTTAAACGAGGGGATTCAGCTTTAAATGTCACGGCTTTATTGTTCATTGAAACACCAGCAAGTTGAAGGCCAAGCAAATAATGGATTGGTGTATTAAGGTTGTCTGAACTATAGAGCCGATAATTCACAGTAGGTTTCACATCTGCAAATTGGCCTTCCAACACTCGCTCAAATTCATCCGGCAATATATCGCCAAGACCAGAAACTGAGACAGTTAAAGTCTGGTCCAGATCACCTAACATTCCGGATCTTTGAATCGTTAATGGTAAATATTCATAGTAGAACTGGCCTGACCCTTCTTTGTGCTGTACATAGCTGAAGACGTCATTAAAGCAATGGGGTTTAGTCGGGTTAGTTATTATGATTAAGATTATTTATAAACAAGATCCATTATCTGAAGAGAAGACAATTGAACATGCCGAAACTATCGGGCAATGGCTTACTTCAAAATATGAATATCTGCCTGAACATGTCCGTATTTTTCATACGTCAAGCAATATGGATCATGCGGAAATCTCTTTTGCTAATGAAGTTACACCGAAGAATGCTCACGACTTAAAGCAGCTCGATTTCTTGCCGGGTACTTTCATTGTGATTGAAAACCCGAAAGGTATGCCTGCGCTTATTGCTGCTATCGTTTCTATTGTTTTAAGTGTGGCGATTGCATTTTTAATGCCCGCGCCGTCAATTGCCCAAACCACCCAGAATAACAACCAATCCTCATCTGCAAATAATGAGCTTTCAAATCGCGAAAACAAAATGCGAGTGAATGGCCGTATTGCTGATATTTATGGTGCTGCTTGGGATACATCTGATCTAATTGCTGTGCCTTACAAGGTTTATGAAAATAATGTTGAAGTTGAGCATGTCGTAGGCTGTATTGGCCGTGGCCAATATCACATTAAAGGTGCTTACGATGGTGAAACCAATATTGTCGATATTGCAGGGGCATCGGTCGAAGTCTTTCGTCCTGGTGTTGATATTGTTTCAGGCCAACCTTATTTTTCGCTCGGTAGCGAAATTACTACGCCGCCTTTAACTGTTCAGCACCAAAACTCGGTTAATGGCCAGATATTGAGACCAGCCGATACTCAAAGTCTGGAAGGCACCAATTATCTTCATTTTGCTTACCCCAATGAAATCTTACGAGCAGCTGCTAACAATACCGATTTAACGACTAAATTTGTCAGTAATGACCGTGTAGAAATTACTAATGCTTCTTTTACTTATAACGGGCAAACATACGATTTAAACGGCACTTACAGCGTCTTATCTGTTGCTGATGACCGAATGGCCTTATCAAATCCGGCAGCAGTAAACCCGAATTGGCTAAAGCTCAAAGAACTCACAAACCAGCAAACTGGTGCTTTATCTCCAAAGCTCTCATCCATTGGTGAAAAATGGATTGGTCCATTTATCCTGGACAATATTGAACGTAGTCGCGTCATTTTCAACTTTGTGGCCAACAATGGACTTTATACAGTTTCTTCAGGGGGTAATCAGGCGGCAGTCAATATCACGATTGAAGTTGAAGTAACTCCAGTTAATGAGTCTGGCGCAGCGATTGGCAACCCGATGTTAAAGCAGATCATTCTCAAGGGTTCAGCTAAGTCACGCCAAACAGTTGGTGTAACACTGGATATGGTCACATTTCAGGGGCGTTGTAGTGTACGTGCTCGACGATTAACTCCGACTCCAGCAGTTACAACTGTAGTTGATGAAGTGAAGTGGCAAGCGTTATACGGTGCATTTCCGCTGCAAAGCACGATGTATGAACATGAAACGGTTTTCCGTGCACGTACATATGCAACGACAGGAGCTTTATCTGTTAAGTCGCGCAAGATCAATTTCGATCTTCAGCGGATATTGCCTACATATAAAAATGGAGCAATAACGACTGAGCTATTTCCAACATCTAGTTTTGCAGATGCGCTAGTTTCAATGGCGCTCGATGACAAGATTGGCCGTCGTACGATCGACGAGATTGATATTGAAAATATCTACCGTACTTATAACGATATTGTCGATTACTTCGGTACACCTTTAGCGGCTGAGTTCTGTGCCACCATTGATGATACTAATCTTTCTTTTGAGGAGCTGGTCACCAACCTTTGTGATGCTGTGTTTTGTACTGCTTATCGTCAAAACAACAAGCTCAAGATCTACTTTGAACGGCCAACAGATAACTCAGTTTTGCTATTTAACTTCAGGAATATCATTCCTGATAGTTATAAGCATGATCTCACGCTTGGCATGATGGATGACTATGATGGATTGATATATGAATATACGGATCCTGCCGACGACACCCGCATAAATATCTATCTACCGGATAAAGGAGCCAAGAACCCCAAAGAAGTTAAATCGGTAGGTGTGCGTAATAAATGGCAAGCTCGTTTTAATGCGTACCGGCTCTGGAATAAACTCCGCTTCCAGCGTAAATCAATTACTTTTGATGGTGCACCTGAATCGGAATTATTGGTATTACGTGACCGTATTGCTGTAGCTGATTATCGAAATGGCATCCATCAAAGCGGTGATGTGGTGAAACAAGAGGGCTTAATTCTTACTCTTAGCCATGAAGTTGATTTCATCGCTGGTAAGAGCTACGTAATTTATTTGCAAATGGGAGATGGTAGCGTTGATCTAATTCCGATTACCGCTGGATCTGCTAAGAATAAGGTGGTCTTAGGCCGTTTGCCAAACGATGCACTCAAACTAAGTTCAGATGATTTTGTTAATACGATCTATACGGTTGTTAATGACGATACAAAAGACTCATTGCCTTATCTGGTAGCAAAGAAGGATCCGGTTGATAAGTTCTCAAATACCATTACAGCAGTGAATTACGATGTGCGGTATTACCTCAACGATAAAGATTTCATTGATGTACCAGTTGATGATTCACCGATTTACATTCGATACGACCAGCTAGATATTAATTTGGCTCGCTTATATCAGATGCAACGAGGTGACCTACCAACAACCGGAGAAATTAGCTTTATTGTTGAAGCTGGTGCTTTGGTTTCGAGTTCTAGTTCACTTCGGCCAGAAACACGAATGGTTTATAAGTTCGACCATAATTCTAGTCCAGCAAAAAAGGAGTTTATTATTCCAGCGGCTCCTGAATTTCCAGCCATTGATACAGGGGAATTTCCTCCTGGTCTTACTGTAAATCTTACGATTAAAGGTTCTGTGGTTGGGCGCGGCGGTGATGGCGGTTTGCCTCATCTTGCTTTTGGTGCCTGGTCAAGTGATCCCGATTATAACTTTGCCAAAACACGTCGTGATGGATTCCAAGGTGCACCAGGTTTAATGAACCGGCATAGCAAGTTAAATCTGATTATTGACGGAGGCACTTTAGCTAGAGGTGGCTCTGGAGGCGGGGCTACACCAAGTGGTATCTACCCAGAACTTGGCTATGGAGTACAGGGTGTTCCAGGTGGAGCTGGTGCACCGTTTGGAAGAGTTATGACAGGGCAGCCGATCTACAATGATACTCAGGATTGGCGCTGGTATTTGAATGGTGGCTATTTGTTGGTTGTAAAAGTTACTGATGCTGAAGCTGAAATACCGGGTAAAGGATATCGAACTCCAAATAGTGACGGTTATGTATCACCTTTATCTGGTGATGGAGGAAGCTGGGGGCAACGTGGTAGCAAGTCGACAAATAGTGGAACTTCGAACTGGAATTACCACGGTACAACCGAAGGCCAACCAGGAGCGGGTGGAACTGCAATTGTTGGAGTAGCGCCACTCACAACTAAATTAATAAACGGAGGGAAAATTTTACAAACCCTTTAATACTTTGAAACAACTTAGAGCACCCATTTCGGGTGCTTTTTTATGATTGGCCCAATGATGGATTGGACAACGAACAACTACCGCTTTCTAGCGGTTTTTCTATTTCTGGAGAAATAAATGGAACCAGTTTCCACTAGTGGTGTAACAGCAATTTTAAAATTTTATGGTGCAGCAATTATGGTGACTTTAGCTGTCGCTTTAGTTGCAGCAGTAGTATTGATGACACGTATGCCGCGTTCACCTCAAGAATGGGCCGTTGGGCTCATTTGCACAGTCGTATCAAGTTTAGCAGGTGGCTCATTCATTATTGTGAAGTGGGGGCTTCATGAATGGGTTACTGATTTGTGGGGAATGATTGCTTTAGGGGGCTTCTTCTTCATATGCGGTATTCCTGGTTGGGCTCTGGTTCGTTGGATCTTTAACTTTATTGATAAACAAGAAGGCAAGACAATTGTCGAAGTAATTAAAGAAGTTAAAAAAGCCAAAGATGATATTCAAAATAGTTAACCGCCTTCGAGCGGTATTATTAAATAGCTTAATTATATTTCTGTCATCTGTCGGAATTAATCAAATGATTTAAAGACTTGTTTATACTAAATGTTCAAAATAAAAATAGGATAACGCCGTGAAAAAGATAATTTTAGCAACTGTAATGGGTTTCAGTGGAGTAAGTAGTGCTTTTGCAGAGTGCTCCTATAGCTTTGATGCAACCTTACAGGATTTGAAAGCATTAGAAGCAGCAGTAGGTGGAAGTACATCAAATTACCGTTATATTGAGAAGGTTGCCAATGTAAATAGTACTAATCAATCTGGTTATGATCTTATAAATTATTACTCAAATAAAAATATTGATTTATATTTAGCTTCTAAAAAGTATGCTCAATTTAAAACCCAGTATCATCTTAAAACTCCAGATAATGTTATTTTAGTGGATAAACCTATTGTTACTTCTAATATCTTTGTCCAAGAATTTGTTTTTGATGTTAGTAATTTGCAAGTCAATCTTGGTACTACTTCGCAAATTTATAATTACGGTTTTTTAGTCACGGGTTCTTCTCAGAGCAAAATAGAATTAGCCTTAAATGTAATTTTTGTTAAAGCAAATAATTATTCAGGCGCGATAAATGGTAATTCTATTACTGTGTTGGGTGTAACTAATAAATCAGATGGTACAGGTTATCTAGCACCTTTAAGTGCCGCTAGCACAAATATTCCTGTACAAATACCAACTGATGGAAAGGTCAGAGTAGGCATTTATGTAAACCAAAATAGCAAACAAGTTGGTTATGTAATTAATGGTACTAACTATGGCTATCTAAATATTGTTATGGAAAACAAATTAAGTAATATCAGCTTTACTGGTGTAATTAATCAAAATCCATTTGCTAACTCTGCTTTAACTGGGAAAAGTGTAGGCCTTCAATTGATTACAGATAAATCTAAAATGCAGTTTACTTATCCTACTGGAGCCAAGGATATTTGTGGGGTAGCCTTGTAAAAAGCAAATTGAATTAACTAATTTTTCTCAATAGCCGCCTTCGGGCGGTTTTTATCTAAACTCAATTTATTACTTTTATGTTAAAAAGTGATTTCAATCACATTATTTATCCTAGAATCCTTAGTTTTACTGATTGAATTACGGTTTTTATGGGAAATTTAAGAATTTTGGGTGAAACGCTAGAGAATGCAGAAATATTAAAGGATGTTCAATATCATATTAAGGACAAGAGATTACCAATATCACTAAAAGATGATTTGAATAAACAGGTTATCGAGGTTGAAAAATATTTTGGTGAAACTGAGTTTGGAAAACTTGAGCTTAAGAAAAATAAGATCAATGTTTGGACAGGGATTCTTGCTGTTCCTGTATTGATTTACTGTGTTGCCTTATTCTTAAGTCGATACATACACAACTTTGGAATCAATATTGATGTGGATATGATGAACCATATGTTATTTGACAACATATTTAAGTATATATGGGTAGTCATTCTTTATGCTGCAGTATTCTTCGGATTGATTGGTTACTTTTATTTACTTAACAATAAAAGCAAACAATTAATTGAAAAGAATGTAGAAAGACTTCTTAGCTAAATAAATTTTGAAAAGCCTTAAACCTCGCATTAGCGAGGTTTTTTATTACCTAGAGGAAACTGAAATGAATATTGAACAATATCTTGAAGAACTCATCAAGCGTGAAGGTGGTTATGTAAATAACCCCGGAGATCGTGGCGGTGCAACTAAGTACGGCATTACTGAAGCAGTTGCTCGAGCAAACGGATTTAAAGGAAACATGAAGGACTTGCCGCTTGATATGGCTAAGTCTATTTATCGCAAAAACTATTGGACGGCTCCGCGTTTTGACCAGGTGAATGCCGTTTCTTCTGCAGTTGCTGAGGAGCTTTTAGATACTGGCGTAAATTGTGGTACCGGTTTTACGAAACCTCTTTTACAGCGTGCACTAAACTTATTGAATAACCAGAGTAAAGCAGGTTGGCCAGACCTTACGGTCGATGGAATTTATGGACCAGCTACTTTAAATGCTCTTAAAATCTATTTGGCCAAACGTGGTAAAGAAGGTGAGAAAGTCCTTGTGCAAGTTCTTAATATTATGCAAGGGCAACGTTACATCGAAATTTGTGAGCAAAATCCCACGCAAGAACAATTTTTCTATGGCTGGATCAGCAATCGTATCTCCTAAAATGAAAGTCTTTCATTGTAAACGCTAAAATATTGCTTCAGTCATCACATTGCTGTGCAACCTGAGAAAAGGAGGCGCAGCTCAAATAATTAATAGTATTTTTAGTATGAAATTCAAGCCATGACTTATAATTAATATTTATTGGTAAAACATAGCAAATTTTAAGAATTAAATGGTTTAAAACATATTTAATAATAATTATTTTTTTAGTATTGATTTGTAAGGTTTTTTTTAAATATCTGCTGAAAAATTTTTGAAGAATATTTTTAAGTTATTTAAAAGGATATTATAAATTTTAACTTTTAAAAAAATAGGTAACCAGTGAAAAAATTAATTCTTTTTTTTCTATTATTAGCTGCTAATCATACTTTCGCTGCAACAGTTAGTATTGACTTAACTAATGGTAATTTTATCAGAAATGATGCGTATAGTGTTGTTACTTCTACTCAAGAACAATGTACACAATTGGATAATTCGGGAATCGGAAGAACAGTTTGGGTTGAAGTAAATTTAAATGGTTACTCATATAAGGAATGTATACGGTATTATTCTGCTGGATTACTCGAAAACCAAACCAATAATAGAGCAATTGCGTATTTTTCTGGTGATGTAGCAGTTGTAGGAGACAACGAACTAACATTCTATACTAGCAAAAAACCACAGGACATGGTTAATAATGCTGTCACTGAGTCAACAGCGTTATATAATTTCCCATATATATTTGTAGCTCGTCCAGGAATTTATGGATCATCTGGTGTACATAATGGTGCTAGAAAACCATTAGAATCTCTATTAATGTCTGAAGCATTAAACAAAATTAAGCAAAGACATCAAATCCTTAACTATGTGTTAGTTGGACATAGTGGTGGTGGTCATATTGTATCTGCCTTATTATCAAAAAGGACTGATATATTATGCGCTGTCCCAAGTTCAGCCCCTTCATCACCAAAAATACTGGCTGAAGCATTGGGGAAGACACCTGACCCAAGACTATTTGAAGCTGTAGATGCGATAACTGCACTTACACCAAAGCACCCAGCGAATAGAGTATTTGTAGTAGGGGATTTAAATGACCGTATTGTGCCTTGGGTTTCTCAAAAGGTACTTCATGACAAGTTGATTCAATTATCTTGGACGTCAAATATCATAAATTTACAAGCAATTGACGGATCTCATCACGATGTGGCTGCAAAAGCTAAAAAGATTGCAGGGATGTGTGCAAGAGGGCTGTCTACTTCAAATATTTTAGATCAAAGTGCTGGTCTTTAATGTGACGGGATTAAAGAGGAATATTTTATCTTGCATATTTTGGTTAATATCCCTGAAACCATAAGACTTACTTTTTTCAATTAAAATAATAATGCAATTGTAGGTATCTGTGTAGAAAACTTCTGAGGGGCTTATATAAATCAGGAATTATTTGAATTGTAGGCCCTACACCTTGGTACTGGAATCTATGAACGTAATCCCACGCAAGAGCAATTCTTTTATGGTTGGATCGCTAATCGGGTTTTACTATGAAGTTTCTGGTTTTGCTGTGTATTCTGTTATCTGGTTGCACAGCTCACACTATAAACAACAATATTCATGTTGGAATATGTGTAAAAGCCCTCTGATGAGGGCTTTATTATTGAATGCATTTAAGTTTTTGAATAATGGCTAAAAAAACATTTGATTAACTTAATAATAAAACTTCTAGTTGTATACTTCATAGCGCTTAATTCTTAATATATGGATGCAAAATGAAATCGTTCTTGAAATCTATTATGACTGTTGTTTTGTTCGGTTCTTCGATGTCAGTAACAATGGCTGCTACCCTTGAAGAGCAGGTCAAAACACTATCTGAAAAGGGTTGGCAGATTGGTGTATCTATCTTGAATATGGACGATAAATTGATTTCTATCAATGGAGATAAACGCTTTCCGCTAGATAGTACTGTAAAAGCTCTTGCTTGTGCAAATGTGTTGGCGAAAGTTGATGCAAAAAAACTGACTTTAGATCATTCAAAAATGATTCAAGAAAAAGACCTCGTTACTTATTCGCCAATTGTCAAAGATTATGTGAATAAAAAACTAACAATCAAACAAGCGTGTGAAATCACAACTGCATACAGTGATAATACAGCAGCAAATTTTGCAATAAAAGTTGGAGGTGGACCTGTAGGCTTAACATCATTCATGCGTTCAATTGGTGATGAAGTTACAAGATCAGATAGATATGAACCAGATCTTGTCATTAATCCCGAAGGTGATATTCGAGATACAACTAGCCCTAATGCTATGAATGCTAGTATGAAAAAGTTATTAACGGGTAATGTACTGTCTGAAGCATCAAAACAACAACTAAAAGAATGGATGATAGGAAACAAAGTAGCTGACAATATGTTAAGGGCCGCTTTGCCTAAAGGATGGAAAATTGCAGATCGTACGGGTGCCAGTGATTATGGTGTTAGAGGTCTAACATCAATGGTATGGTCGGAAACTCACGCACCTGTATTTATCAGCATTTATGTGAGAAAGAGTGAAACTTCCTTAGATGAACGCTCAGAAGTTATTAAACTTTTAAGTGATCTTATTGTACAAGAGCATCTGAATAAATAAGGATGCAGATAGTTTGGAACTGATAGAAATCGTAAAAGCCCTCAAGTGAGGGCTTTAGTAATTTATTAGATGATCGAAAGAGTAGTTATCTAAAGTGCCTTCCTAATTTGTCTTATTTCTTATAAAAGTACTTTTAGTTGACAAATTTTAATTTTAGCAATAAAAGTTGGTTGACAGATCTAAAAAATAGCAATAAATTAAACCTAACCCAACATTTCACCATTTATTGCGGATAAATTTTTATGGAATGGCGTCATCCTTCTGATTTTGAACCACAGTTAACTGATGAGGTTATCAGTTTCTTCGCTCAACATATGTTGAATATCTATAGAGATATTCTCTATCTACTTAGCACTGAAGATGATTCAAATTATGGGCGTGGAACAAGTATTTTTGATCGTACCCATAATCGTTTTTTAAATTTGATCATGACAAAACAATGCCCAGTAGATGTTCATTTGGTAAATGGGTCTTTAAAGTTTATTTTCCAAATCGGAAGCGCGACAATCAGATTTTTAAAAGATGACTTCGAGAATCCAAAGAAAAAGAAATACTTTATGCAGCAATTGCAGAGTATGAGTTTATTTCCTCTTGATGATCAGCAGCCTCACTATTGGCGTTTTATCTTAAATGAACCAAAAACATTAGATGATGAACCATTGGTGATATTTGTAGGTTATAACTTGGCAAATGAGGTCGTGGCATATTGGGATTCTAGTAGCATTGCCGGCTTGAATCATATTCATTTAATTGAGCCTGAGACACCTAAACCAGTAGAATTAGGTTCACCATTAGTTGAAGATCCTGATATGGATAATGAAAAAGAAGATGACGATGATTCCGAAGCTGTAAACAACTAATTGTAAGATGAATAGCCATGAACACACAGTTTAATGGTTTGGAGCTAAAGCTTCTTAGACAATTCAATGAATTATCTTTAGAAGAATTAGGTGGCAAGCTAGACTATACACGTCAATATCTTCATAAAGTTGAAACTGGGCAAACTCAACCCAATGATCAATTTATTGATAAAATGGCGCATTTTTTTAATGTGCCACAGTCGTTTTTTATGCAACTAAAACCTGTTTTACAGGAAGAGCAGATTCATTTTAGAAGTAACCGCACAGCAAAAAATTCTTATAAACAGATCGTTATTGCTAGAGGAGAGTACATAAAGCGATTAACTGAATACTTGGATTCAAAGCTACGATTACCAAAATATGATATCCATAATTCAGATGATGAACCTGTTTCTCAAGATATGGTCATTGAGTCTATTGCTGAAAAATGTCGTGAAAAGTGGGGACTAGGATTAGGGCCGATAAGTAATATGGTTCGTCTTTGCGAATTACATGGCATTATCGTAACTACATTCCCTTCGGTATCAAATGAAGTAGATGCCTTATCATTAGCTACAAAGCGTCCGATTTTTGTACGCAATGAAGCAAAAGAAAGTATTTGCCGTCAGCGTTTCGATCTGGCTCATGAGCTTGGCCACCTTGTACTTCATGATGGTATTGTTACTGGAGACCGATTAACAGAATCTCAGGCCAATCATTTTGCTTCTGCTTTGCTAATTCCTCAAGTCATGATGCGTACGCACTTTCCGACTTGGTACAAAAATGGTCGTTATAACTGGACTAAGTTGAGTGAGTTTAAACAAACTTGGAAGGTAAGTAAGGCAGCCATTTTATATCGTGCTAAACAATTGGGTTTATTGACGCAAGAGCAATACACTAGTGGAGTGATCTACCTGAAGAAAACAGGTGAGGCAATTACGGAGAAAGAAGATCACTTAATTTCTAAGGAGAAGCCTGAACTCCTTCAAGCTTGCTTTGTTATGCTCGCAAAAAAGAAAATCTTTGCTGAAGATATTGCTACTGAATTGAATGTAAACGCAGATTTTCTTGAAAATTTAGTTGGATTAGATATTCCAAGAAGACCTAAGCTGAGAATTGTAGAAGAAAGTGCTTAAGGGCACTTTCTTTTATTTGTACAATATATTTTTATTTTTTTCCATTAATAGCTTTATTGTACTCATCATTAATTTTACTTTTTATTGCTTTGTAACCAGATAAGTCATGCTTTTCCTTATCATATAAATCTAAACCAAAATCAACTCTGAAACCATTATAAATAGTTCCAATAATATAAGCTAATTTTTCAAATTCTCCCAGTATATACTCACCAAACTCTTTTTGTTTATTGTATAGACTAGTTGCTTGTATTGTTAGGTTGGATTCTAATTGTGAATGTATTCTAAATAACCTTTTTAGGCTATTTTCTATACTAATTTCCTCCTTAGAGTTAGATGCATTGGATAGTTCTATTTGTAATTTTTTAATATCTTTAATAATTTCATTAAATTCAGCATTTAAATCACTTAGATGAATTTGTTGTTTTGTTAAAGGTAATTTGTTGATAATAATGTAATTAATCAAATTTCTAAAGTGTAAACTTAACTCTCCAACTTTTATAGATATTTCAATATCACTTATCAATTCTAGTTTTTTAAGCTTCTTTGTTAAACCTTTTTGAAATTCATTGAAAGAATCTAAGGATTCAGCTTGGGAGACACTCCCTAGAATAATTTCAAATTCAACTATCGAATCTACAGCATCTAAATATATTTCTTTTCTCAGATTAAATTTTCTTTCCCTATCTTTATCCATTAAATCAAAATTAATTTTTTTATCATTGTTTCTAGAGTTATAAAAATTTGTAATTAAAACACCTGTCAAAGTAGATATAGCACCCGCGATACCAACTACTGCTGTCCAATTGAGATTATAGAAATCCAAACCTTTTCCCTTTATATCTATTTTGTATTTAATATAATTTTAAGTTAGTTTTACATTTTTTCTAAAACTATAAAACTAACTTAAATATTTGTTTAAACTCTAACTAAAGTTAGTTTTCTTCAGTTTTTTTTGATGGGTGTACATAATGATCTTCAACAATCAACCAACCAAGACTTTTTTTACCATTATCTACAACGTCAATATGATTGTTGCCTTTATAAACCAGAACGTCTTTATTAAAAAACTTCAATGAATTCCAGAAAGAAGAGTTACTCAAAACTTCCAGAGATAGATGGATATCATCACGAAGACTTGAAAGTTCCTGTGTGTAATCCAAATCAAGTGTATTCAGCAATTTCCCATAAATGACACGCTTTTTACCATCTTTTAATGGGATTATTTTAACATCGGCTTGTGAGGTGTTATTTGTGGTTGTAGTTGCTAGAAAACTTTCCTCAAGACGAAAGACAGCCTCCGCAGTAATTGTTCGCCCATTATCAAATGCGGCTTTCTCAATTTTTTCTTTTAGTTCTACTGGAACACGAAGGTTCATCTGGGGATCATTACGCGCCATGTGAAATCCACTATCTAATATATATTAGATAGTATTGCATCACTGTGCTTTACATCAATAAATCACTGTGCTTTAATGTGATCACGGTGCTTCACAAGGAGTCAATAGAAAAATGGCACGTACAGATACACAGGTTGCAATTCGTATTCCACCTGAAATGCATAAGCGTTTGAAAGAGAGTGCGGTAAAAGAAGAGCGTTCAATGAATTATTTAATTAATAAGGCTGTTGAACAATTTCTTAAACAAGAGAATGTAAAAGCATGAAATTAATAGGCAACAAAAAAGCCCACAGTCTTGGCGGATGGGGCTTTGATGTAGTCATAACAGTGAGATATGAACTATGGCTAGTTTAGCATTAAGCTTTAACGATGTAAATTTTCAACCTATTAAACACAATCAGCAAATCTGGCTGACAGCAAGTGAGTTAGCAAAAGCACTTGGATATGCAAAAACAGATGCAGTAACTCAAATCTATGAGCGCAATAAGGATGAGTTTACCAGCGAGATGACAACGACCCTCAAAATGAGTGTCGTTAGAAAAACAGGTTCAGTAGAAATGGATAATAGGATTTTTAATTCGCGGGGATGTCACCTTATTACCTTCTTTGCACGCACATCCGTAGCAAAACAGTTCAGGAAATGGGTACTTGATGTTTTAGATAAAGAAGTTGGTGCTCCCGTTGCGAAAACTCACAAATCGGAACGTACCTCTTTACATGATGCACATGCTCTTCTTGTAGCTAAGACAAAACACCTCAGCTCAAGTGATGCATGGAAGTTAATTCATCAGCGGTTCAATATAGATCACATTGAGGAGATTCCGTACGACATGATTCCTGTAGCAGTTGAATATGTACACCACCTAATTGCTTTTATGAGCAATAAAAACGGTAATACAGGATTAGATACCAATGTTAGAGCCATGGCGATATACCTAGCTTGGTTAAGCGGGTGGTGGAGGCAATTTGGACCTGCTGTAAGAGGAATCAATCCACACATGGCCGCAGCAATCCATGACTATTTCAATGATGGTGGCTTTGTTGCTTGGTCATTCATTGAAAAAGATAAGAGAGCAGAGCTACATAAACGTATAGATACTCATCCTTGGCATTTACCACCAATGGATCGTTATCATTTGCTGAATAGAAATTAATGTTCAGTAGCGATGGCGGGAGTTGAACCCGCGTCTTTAAGAGCTCTCTAGGGAGGGCTTTTATACAATTATTAAATATTACGATTCAGATAACTTGAAATTGCAATTTTTTAAAAAAGTATTAATATCTTAGAAAAGGAGATGGCTATCCTCCTTCTACAAACCGCCATTATCGGCTGATGATACCTACGTTACCCTAAGCAGGGTACGTAGTTGCGTGCTCTGCTTTTTAAATCGGAGTCTTGCAATGAAGTATCTAATTTCAATGTATCCTGCTTTATTTGAATTTTCTCTATGTTCTTGGTAATAGGAGAAAGTTTATGTCTATTTTACTATTTCCTATTAACTCAAATATCTCCAATGAAACGAAATTTTGGGTTAATAAACTCTCATTCCATGATGTCTTTGAAAAATTCCCCTTTAACTTTGCATTAAAGAATTTTAAGGGAGTAAAGATATGAACGGATTTCTCATAACTTTTTATACTGAATTAAACCAACGTTATCATAATCAACCTATCCATGAGTGGTTGGTAAATCTAACCAAGGAGTTAGGGTTAAGAGGCGTCACGGTGTTGCATGGTTCAGAAGGAATTGATCACACAGGTAAACTGCATTCCATGCATTTTTTTGATGCTGTTGATCAACCTGTACAAATCCAGTTTGCATTAGATGAGGCAGAAACTACTCAACTATTTGACTATCTCAATAGTCAGAATATTTCAATTTTTTATGTAAAAACACCTATGCAGTTTGGTGTGGTCGGAAACCAATAAGGGGAATAATTATGAGCTTCAATAACATTCCAGCAGGTGTGAATCCTCCTGAAGATTTTTATAGCATTATCGAGATTCCCCAGAATATTGATCCAGTCAAATATGAAATGAATAAAGAATTTGATGCAATATTTATTGATCGATTCCTTACAACTTCTATGTTTTACCCTGCAAACTATGGGTATATCCCTAAGACTCTTAGTGAAGATGGAGACCCTTTAGATGTTTTAGTGCTTTCTCCATATCCTGTTGCCATAGGTTCTGTTATTAGAAGTAGGCCAGTAGGGGTTATGTACATGGAAGACGAGCACGGAATCGATGCAAAGATTATTGCCGTACCACATTCGAAACTTTCTAAACTTTATGAAAATATCTTGGATATTCATGATGTAGATAAATTGATTCTAGATCGAATTCAACATTTCTTTGAACATTATAAAGATCTAGAAGAGGGTAAGTGGGTGAGGCTTCAAGGATGGGGGAATGTGGAAAAAGCTCGAAATGAGATATTAAACTCAATTAATGCTTATTCGGATGAGCATTAAATATGAATAGGAGGCTACAGCCTCCTATTTTTTGTGTTGTTGGGCTTAGCTGAGAATTAAATATCCGATGAATAGAACATGTATTTTATTTAAAACATAGTGATAATGATTATCATTTAGTTTACTATTGTTGCGTTTTTGTTCTCCATGGAAAGTGGTATGTTAATTACACAACAAAAGAAACTAGTTAAAGCAATATCCTCAATTATGCTGTTGGCAAGTACTGGCACTCTCCTGCATGCAGAAGTTGTTTTGCCTACAATCAAATTAAAAGCTTCTGAACAGGATCAAAATGGTTATACCGTTAAGAAATCGGCTGCTGCTACAAAGTTGAATCTTTCCTTAAAGGAAACACCGCAGTCCGTTAGCGTAATCACAGCTGAACAAATTCAAGACCAGCAATTAAAAACATTAGGTGAAGTATTAGACCAGACACCAGGTATCTATCAACAACGATATGGGGCAACTGGTGCTGTGGGGAGTGGTGGGGAATATGCGAGTTACTATGCTCGAGGATCAAAAATAAATAATTTTCTTATTGATGGCGTAGTGTCTGCACCTGTTACAAGTGGACGTACAGGAATGTCATTAAGTACTTTAGATCCTGCGATATATGAAAATATAACAGTTGTTAAAGGGGCGACAGGGTTAAGCTCGGGTATTGGTAATCCAAGTGCCTCAATTAATTTGAGACGTAAACTAGCAGATTCAAATGTAGCTAAAGGAAATGTAAACGTTAGTACTTCAGCTTTTGATGATAAATGGGCTGGTTACCGTACTACTGTTGATGTGCAAAGTCCTTTAAATGATTCAGGGACGATCCGAGGAAGAACTGTACTATCTTATAATAATTACGATTCTTTTATGAATTGGGGAGACTCACAGTCTGCATTATTTTATAGCACGCTTGGTGCAGATTTAGGGGAAAATACTACATTAAATGTGGGGGCACTATTTCAACGTGCTAAATCAAACGGTTTAACCGTGCATGGTTTTACTAATTATAGTAATGGCGTAGCAAGTACACGTACTCGTGAAGATAATGCTGCTGCAAGATGGGCATACAGTGATGTAGATACATTAAATGCTTTTGTGGAATTAGAACATCGATTCAATAACGGATGGAAAATACAGGGTAATTATAATTATCTTACGCAAGATACCGATGCTGTATATGCTGTGGTTGGAAGTGCTGCTGCATCTTCTACTAGTCCTGGAACTGCAAACTATTTAAATAATACAGGTTCAGTCACAGCTGGTTATCAGGAATTAAAGCCTGAAATGCATGGCGTTGATCTTTCAGCAGTAGGACCATATCAATTGTTTGGACGCGAACATCAGTTGATGGTAGGTGCAAGTTATCAAAACGTACAATCTGATGACCCAAATTACGGCCGAAAATCAGGGACTCAGTGGGTTGATCTTGATACATGGAATGGGAATATTGAAGTTCCTGATGGCTTGTACACAAGTAATGGTACTCGTAATAAAACAGATATTAGCCAATATGGTTATTACATGGCCACACGATTTAATCCTCTTGATAAGCTAAATATTATTGTTGGGGCCAGAGGTCTAGGTTATGAGTTTAAGGACATTAGCGCGAATAATTTGACAGCTGATTACTCAAAAAATGCCGTAACGCCTTATGCGGGGATAACATATGACATTAATCCATTCGTTACAGCCTACGCGAGCTACACCAATATTTATATGCCTCAATCTTCTCGAGACATCAATTATAAAGTTTTAGATCCAATAGAAGGGATCAGTTATGAAGGTGGTCTAAAGTCTTCTTTTTATGATGACAAGCTAAATCTTACAGCAGCTTATTTTGAGTCAAAACTTGATAATGTTGCTCAAAAAGCGGGAACATTTAGTTCTGGTGATCATAAAGATGAAACATATTACACTGGGATAAGTGGAGCTAAAACACGTGGTTTTGAATTAGAGGCAAGTGGGGAAATTTTACCTGACTGGAATCTACATGCTGGCTATACGCAGGTGAAGACAAAAGCCCAAGGGAATAGAACTGGATTAGATATGCCAGAACAGCAATTTAAGCTCTATACAACATACCAACTACCAGTTTTAGAGCAACGTTTAAAAGTCGGTGGTGGTATTAGATGGCAAAGTGAGATTGTTGACTCTTCACTAACTGGAGCAGCTTATGATGCCAATAAGCAAGGATCATTTACTGTCGTTGATTTAATGGCAAAGTATCAAGCTACAAAAGATATAAGTCTTGGTTTAAATGTTAATAATTTAACTGATGAAGAATACCGTGTGAATGTATCTAACAATACCTATGGTGATCCTCGAACGTATATCGCTTCTATGACTTACAGTTTCTAAAAGTACAGCTGGTTTTGAATTGATAGGGGCTTTCATATAGGCCCTTATCAAGTTTTATAAAGGTAGTTAGTTGAGGGACATCATGGAAGAATTTCGAGTTAAAGTTAAAGTTAAAGATGAAAGGGGAATAGAGCTTTATGTTAATGCATATATCTATAAGTGGATTGCGAAAAAGATATCTGCACCACTAAAGAGATTAAATTATATTGAATATATTGTGATTGGAGATGAACGTATATTACCGAATGAACGCTATGTATTTCTGAGTATGCTGACTGGGAAAACCTATAGAGTAGAAAATATAATCTAACTTGATTTTGAGTGTGGCTATCACAAATCATCAGAATAACTACCACATTACTTATAAAAAGAAGAGGGTAGCCATAGTTCGAATAAATATCTTAATCAAAAGTAGATTTGAATAGATCTAGTCAGTGAGCTGAGTATTTATCTATAAGTTTCTAATTTCCCATTATAACAATTTTATCTATCTTACTTTAAAGGAATGTAAAGTTTACTTTACATTTTGATGCTGGTGGGGTACCTTGTGTAAAGTTTACTTTACATGAGAGATGTATGAAAAAATATAAATATTTGATAGAACTTGGTTCTGCACTAATACTTTATCTTGTAGTACTAGTATTTTCTTTGAGGTATTTAAAGAAAGATAATCTTGACAATACAGTACAAATTTTTATTACAGTATTACCAGTAATTCCATGTTTATTAGTAGTTTGGAGTGTTTTGAGACAGATCTCTAGATTAGATGAGTTGCAGAAACATATTCAATTATTTGCACTTGCATTTGCTTTTACTGGAACAGCACTGTTAACTTTTAGTTATGGATTTTTAGAAAATATCGGATTCCCAAGTTTTTCAATGTTTATTGTATGGCCAATAATGGCATTTCTATGGGGGATTGGTGTTGTGGTAGGGTGTTTACGATATAGATGAAAAATATTGTACCTGAATTACGTGGTAAGCATAACTTATCACAGCAGCAATTAGCTGAGTTGCTTGGGGTATCGCGCCAGACAATTCTTGCTATAGAAAAAGGGCGCTATAATCCAAGCTTGGAATTAGCATTTAAGATCTCGAAGGTTTTTGATCTAGCAATCGAAGTAATTTTTCAATACGACGAGAACGAGTAAAACTGTAGATATACAATGATTTTGTCGCTTGGTTATTCATTGAGAAAGATAAGAGGGCTGAGCTACACAAACGTATAGATACTCATCCTTGGCATTTACCACCAATGGACCGTTATCATTTGCTAAATAGAAACTAATATTTCGGTGGAGATGGCGGGAGTTGAACCCGCGTCTTTAAAAGCTCTCTTCGGAGGGCTTTTTTATGTATGAGCATATAAAAACTAGAAAATTAATATTTTTATGTTTTTGTAATCCTTATCAAACACCAGTACAAAAATGACTCCAATAGATGTAATGTCTAGATGGTTATTTACATGAAAATTACAACATCTTAAAAAAGAAATCTTTAAAGAAAGCTTCAAAATAGATGTTGTCACTTATGTAAGTAAAATGATTATTAGATTTAACTGTTTTGCAGGAATTTTGCATTTATTTTGCAGGACATCGAAATAAATCTAATAAACTTAAAATTAATCAAATAGATATGGAATTTCTAAAATATTTATTCTTTATGGAGAAAATATAGCTATTACTTACCAAATCAAAAAATGGATATGTTATAGAAAAGGATGGGATTGGTAATAAGAATAAGCTCAAAAGCAGTGTTTAGCCGAACTTCTTAAAATTCGATGGATTTCGTTAAATAGGTAGACGATGACCGCACTTTTAGAAAAGGATTTCAGCCCGTCTGAGTTCACCTTGTTTTCTGAAATATTATGGAAACTTGGCTCAG
Source organism: Acinetobacter sp. XS-4 (assembly GCF_023920705.1). Classification (NCBI taxonomy): domain Bacteria; kingdom Pseudomonadati; phylum Pseudomonadota; class Gammaproteobacteria; order Moraxellales; family Moraxellaceae; genus Acinetobacter; species Acinetobacter sp. XS-4. Next base: position 1,962,202 of record NZ_CP094657.1, read on the forward strand.
GAAAAGGGCAATATAATTTACGTGAAAATATCATTGCAGATATTGCCATCTTGTTGCGGGCTGATTTTGCCGCATCTTATATTTGGGATTCAACACATAACTTATCGAAAGAAGGTGTGATATGGAAAATCGATCCCAAAGCGATGCTGGACTATGAGTGTATTTGGCAATTTGATGACCCCATTACTGCACAGCTTCATAAACTCCAGAAACCGACATTTGTAAACGAAGTCATGCCTCTCGCAGACCTGGAAAAAACAGGCTATTACAATGAGTTTTTAAAAACCTATGGTTTGTATCACGGTATAAATATTTATTTTGTCCGAAATGGTATAGATATTGGTGATTTACGCATTTGGCGTGCGCAAGACGCTGACATGTTTGGTGAACGTGAAAAAAGAATATTAAATCTGCTTGAACCTTATTTTACCCAAGCCTTACCAGCAGATTTATCAACACAATATGGGCTGACTCCACGTGAACAAGAAGTGGTTCATTTGGTCTCTAAAGGTTTAAGTGATAAAGAGGTGGCAAGTTTACTTGGTATTGGTTTTACCACATTAAGAACCCATCTGAATAATTCTATGAGAAAAATAGGCTGCAATAATCGCACTGAAATGGCTTTACTCATTCAACATTAAAGCAAAGCAATCCTCAATTTTGAGGATACGAATTATCAAGCAATTTGTACTAAGTTCTTAAGATCACAACTTAAATGGATTTTAAGTCACCATGTCAAATGCAGTTGAAAAAAAGAATTGGATTGAATTACAGGGTTTAGCAAATGCTTCAGTAGATGTCATCACTCAACTGATTCATGAGAGAGAAGTATCTTGTGAAGAACTCGTGCATCACTACTTTGCCGCTATTGAAAAACAAGAGTCTTTAAATGCATTTATTAGCACAGATAAAGCTTCAGCAATTCAACAATCTCAATATTGGGATGAATATTTACTTAGTGGAAAACCATGTCCAGCTTTAATGGGCATTTTAATTGCAATTAAAGATAATATTCATGTTGCTAGTTTCTCAAATAGTGCAGGTACACCAGCTTTAGCTGATTTTAAGCCTAAAAGCTCCGCACCGATTATTCAAAAGCTCATTGACCACGGCGCGATTATTGTAGGTAAAGCCAATATGCATGAATTGGCCTTTGGGGTAACTGGTTATAATACTGCCATGCACATTGAAGGCGTTGTCGGTACACGAAATGCCGTAAACCCATTACACATTGCTGGCGGGTCTTCTTCAGGCAGCGCTGTGGCTGTTGCCGCTGGAATGGTTCCGATTGCGATTGGTACAGATACGGGTGCTTCTATTCGTTTGCCAAGTGCATTAAATGGTTGTGTTGGCTTTCGTCCAACGGTAGGAAGATACTCACAAGACAGTATTACCCCAATTTCACATACGCGGGATACGGCTGGCCCGATTGCACACACAGTATCTGACATTATTTTAATTGATCAGCTTATTACTCAAGAGCCAAAGAAAGAACCATTACAGCCTCATCAAATTAGGCTTGGCATCAATCCATATTTTTGGAATCATTTAGATGAAGATGTTCGTGAGCAGGCTCATATTGCGCTTGAGCTTTTAAAAGAGGCAGGAGTCGAAATTATTAATGTCGATATGCCAAATTTAGAACAACTCAATCATGCGATTTCATTTCCAGTGGTCGTCTATGAAGGCAAATATGACCTTATTCAATATTTGAAAGATCATCATGTAAATTTGACCATTGAGACTGTAGTTGATCAGATCTCAAGCCCAGATGTACAGGCAATTTTTAAACAGAATATTCTTCCCCAATTAATTCAAGATCAGATGGGGCAACTTGTTCCTGTTTTACCTTTCTATCAAAAAGCCATCAGTGAAGCTCGTCCCCAATTGCTTGAACTCTACCAAAACACATTTAAAGCGCATAACTTACATGCTTTATTACTCCCGACATCACCGATTGTTGCACCGCTGGCAAATGAACAAGTCAATTCAATTGAAAATTTCCAGACACTAATTCGAAATACGGACCCCGGAAGTAATATTGGATTACCAGGGCTGAGTTTACCCATTGGAAAGGGAGCGAAATCGAAACTACCCGTTGGATTAGAAATTGATGGTTTACTTGGTCAAGATAGTGAAATACTTGCGATTGGGATGACTTTAGAAGAAATATTTAAGGTTTTAAATAAGTAAAAAATAAACCGATAATTCTGTATTTTTTAAATAAAAAAGAGTTAAAAGTAACTCTTTTTTAGATTAATTTTATTTTTGAATATTGCTTGGTTTCTTAAAAATAAGTTGGATTTGGTCTGAAAATTTTTATGTTATTTAACTTAATATAATTAATTATAAATATATTGAAAATACATCTTTAATAAGCTGTTATTTGCTATTCTTAATAAACCCACATATTTATACTTTATGCTTCTATAAATATTAATAAAATTCTTGAAGAATTTCTTTAAATTACATATTAACCTAATTAAATCCACACAAGTTATACAAAGTAAAAGCTAATTTTTAATATTAATGCAATAAATAATTCTATCAATTAATCACTTTTATATAAATAATTATATTTGTAATTTGTTGATTTTATTTATTTAAATTAATTTTTAAAGAAAGTTTTTATAATTAAATTTTTTAAAAAATATAAAATCACATAATTTTTAAACATATTTTTTATAGTATGCAGTGTATTGGCTTAAATATAAAAAATATATGTCAAAACGGTCAATGATATTTAATAGATTTAAGAATAATAATTTGCACCAAATTTTACGCTGTCACGATTCATTGAATAAACCAAGTGAAAAGTTACGTAAAAAAGACGCTAATAGTTTATTGGTGTAAATAAAAAATCGAATATTACAAATAAACGGAATGAATATGGATAACGTAGCTCAGCTAGAAACTGATACTAATTTCCAAAGTCGAAAAAAGATAACTTGGGGTGTTTTTAGTGTCCTGTTGTTATTTTTAGTCGCAGGCATCATATATTATTTTTTTGTATACCGATTTTATCAATCTACTGATAATGCTTATGTGCAAGCAGATGTTACTTGGGTGATGCCAAAGATTTCAGGCGAAGTGATTGAGTTATTAATTAACGATAATCAGTTTGTAAAAAAAGGGGAAACCTTAGCTGTATTAGATCACCGCGATTATCAAGCTCGTTATGATCAGGCTAGTTCTGTCGTGAGCTTAAAAGAAGCAGCGCTTGGTGTACAACAGCAAAATGAAAAGTCTGCCAAGTCTTCCATTACTGAAGCAAATAGTGGCGTTGTTGCGGCACAAGCAGACTTATCTCGCTTAAGAAAAGATTTTGAACGTTATCAAGATTTATTAAAAGATGGGGTAATTACTCGTCAAAACTTTGAAGGGGTTCAATCTCAATATTTAACGGCTCAGGCACAGCTAAGCAAGGCACAAGCCGCCGTAAATTCAGCAGAAGCTCAGTTGGGTAGTTTACAGGCCAGTAGAGCGCAACTTTTGGCAGATATTCAAAGTGCCAATGCAAACTTAAACCTTTATCAAATTGATTTGGCTTCATCAAAAGTGGTGAGCCCAGTCGCAGGGAAAATAGGAAGCCTTGCAATCCAGAAAGGATCACGTGTTTCTCCGCAAACTCGCTTAATGGCGATCATTCCTGAAAATAGTTTGTATGTACAAGCGAACTTCAAAGAAACCCAAATTGAAAAAATGCATATTGGTCAGAAAGTTAAATTAAAACTTGATGCTTACCCAAGCCTGACTTACAGCGGAAAAATTGAAAGCTTTTCACCAGCATCAGGCGCAACTTTCTCACTCATGCCACCAGACAATGCCACAGGAAACTTTAACAAAGTTGTTCAGCGTATTCCTGTACGTATTGCCATAGATTCAAGCCCACATATTGATTTGATAAAACCTGGTATGTCGGTCAGTGCCACCGTTGACCTAAGAACTTAATAATAAAATTTTAGGTAATAAGACATGAATAAGCACGTTGACGCCGAGTGGATGTTTCCCGCAAAGACGGCATGGGCAATTTTTGCGGCCATGATTTTTGGCAACTTTATGGCGATTCTTGATATTCAGATTGTGGCAAGTTCTTTAAACGAAGTTCAAGCTGGAATGAGTGCAAGTCGTTACGAAGTCACTTGGGTGCAAACGGTTTATTTAATTGCCGAGATTATTGCAATTCCAATGTCGAGTATTGTCTCGCGGGTGCTTTCAACACGGGTGTATTACACCATCTGTGCAATTGGTTTTACGGTCAGTTCTTTACTTTGTGCCTTGGCATGGAACTTGGAAAGTTTATTGGTTTTTCGTGGCATTCAAGGTTTTATGGGCGGCGGAATGATTCCAACTTCCATGACCGCGTTGTATCTACTTTTCCCTGAAGCAAAACGCTCATTGCCTTTAGTCATGTTTGGAATGATCAGTACTTTGGGGCCGGCGATTGGCCCAACCATTGGCGGCTGGTTAACCAATAACTTCTCATGGCACTGGATGTTCCTGATTAATATTATTCCGGGCATTATCATTGCGACCGTCATCTACTCGGGTCCAAATATCGACCGCGCGAACTATTCACTCATCAAAAGTATGGACTGGTTCAGCCTGATTGGTATGGCGATGTTTTTGGGTGGGCTGGAATATTTCCTTGATGAAGGCGCACGGCATGATTGGCTTGCAGACACAGGCGTTCGTATTGCTTTCATGATCTGCGTTGTGGGCGGAATGATTTTCTTCTCTAGAAGTTTTACCCAGCCTAAACCTTTGCTCGATTTATCCGTGTTTAAAAATAAAAACTTTACCTTAAGTGCCATCACAACTTTTGTGATTGGTATGGCGCTCTATGGCTTGGGTTACATGATTCCAGTGTTTCTTGGGCAAGTCCGTGAAATGAACAGTAGCCAAATTGGTCACGTCATGATGGTGACAGGCATTGTCATGTTCTGCTTTGCGCCATTTCTTGCATGGCTTATTCCCAATTTTGATACCCGAAAAACCGTATTTGTCGGAATGGTTCTGGCTGGCTTTGGTGTCTGGCTCAATTCACATTTGAGCATTCATAGTGATTATGACTTTATGTTTTGGCCGCAAATTTATCGTGGTATTGGTCTCATGATCTGCCTGATTGTGGTTTCGCATTTAGCCATGAGCACTTTGCCACTCAGCAAAGTAGCCGATGCCAGTGGTATTTATAACTTGATGCGTAATATTGGCGGCGCGGTTGGATTAGCACTGATTAACTCATCCTTAGATTGGCTGACTGCGCTACATGTCACCCAGATTAATCAGTCGATGACACCGCAAAACTGGATTTTTACAGAAAGACTCGATCAACTCACGGCGCAATATCAAGAAGTTGGCTCAAATGCCCAGCAAATCGCACTCAGTGTGATTTATCGCGATATTCATTTTCAGGCACTGACATCGAGTTTTAATGACCTATTACGCATGCTCGCAATCATCATGTTTGTGACCGCATTTTTAACCATCTTTATGGATCGGGGGAAGAAAATGAACATGTAGCGATTTAGAAATAAAGAGCAGCTTTTAAAGAATGAAAAACAATAGGGCATATCAAAACGTATCCCTTCATAGAAAAAGAACATTGAGATGAGTTTTCTAAAATCGGTTGATGAGATCGGGGAACTCGCAAATTAGAGGTGGAAGGTTAAAGGATTATGATTAATACAACGTATAAACTAATTTCAAAATTGAACCTGAAAAACACGACTTATGGTCAATATTTTGAAAAAGAGCAAATCGATACTGAGCGATTAAAAGTGATGTATTCCATTTACGAACAGTATTATGAAAATACGAGATTTTCTATTTTCGTAGATGATTTTCAAAATAAAAGCGGTGCAATCTTAATTTTTGATTCACAAACAAATGAGATTGTAGGCTTCTCTACCGTTGTGGTGCAGCATTTCTACTTAAATGGTAAGGACTACACCGTATTATTTAGCGGTGATACGGTCATTTTGAAGAAATTTTGGGGTACACGTAGTCTACAAAGTACCATGCTCAAACTCATGATCAAGTTAAGAGTGAAATATCCATTTAACGAACTCTATTGGCTCCTGATTTCTAAAGGCTATAAAACTTACCTGCTACTTGCCAATAACTACTATGTGTATTACCCAAATATTAAAGATGAAAACCAGCATCTCTCGGAAGTCGTCGAACACTATTGTGAGAAATTCTTTGGCGAATATTATGACAAAGATGCGGGGCTCTTAAATTTTGGAGATGACTATCAACCATTAAAAGGTGAAGTCGCACCCATTACTGCCGAAATGAGAGAAAAAAACCCAAATATTCATTTCTTTGAGCAGTTGAATCCGACATGGAAAGCAGGCACAGAACTACCGTGTATTGGTCGATTAGGCTGGAAAGATATTGCTCGGTTCCCAGTGAAGCTCATCACTAAGCCTACAAGTAAGGGAAAATTTGAAGCCTGTGTAACGTCTAAAGCAAAACGTAGAGAGGCCATCCAATGAAATCTAATGAATGGCTGACGCTTGGCTCACATTTAATTTTAAAAAAATGGTGTGATGCATCTGACCGTAATTTTCAAAAACAGTTTAATGCTTTAGAAGCGACACAACGACAAATCTTGCATTCGATTTTACAGACCTCGACGTTTGCTAAAGATAAAAAAGTTCAAAACTATGATCAGTTTGTAAAATCATTTCCTGCGACACGTTATGGCGCATGGCGAGAAGATATTCAGCGTTATCGTGAACAAAAGCTGTCACTGTCTAGCAGTAAGCTAGTCCGTTTCCAACCGACCAGTGGTTCGAGTGAGCAAATCAAGTTTATTCCATATACCAAGCTGTTTTTAGATGAGCTTGATCATGCGATTGCGCCGTGGATGGCGAGTTTATACCGTAAATGCCCACAGCTCAGTTCAGGCACACATTATTGGTCGGTGTCGTGGTTACCTGAAAGCCAGCGTGAAGTTTTAAAAGACAAAAACCTAAATGATGATAGTGCACTACTCGGTGTCGGTAAGCGAATTTTGTCGAAGTTTACTCAAGCGGTTCCAAGTAATGTTGCCTTTGCTGCCAATGCCGATGACGCACTGTTTGCCACCCTTTGCTATTTGGTCGCGAACCGTAACTTAGCCATGATTTCGGTGTGGAGTCCAACTTTTGCGCTGCAATTGCTCGAACGTTTAGAGTTGCTACAACAAGATGTGATTGAAGTTTTACAAAGTGGTTTATGGGGTAACCGTCAGGCTTCATTAAAAGAAGTCACTGCGCCGCATAGCCCTGAAAGTGCTCAAGCCTTAATTGCAAGTTCAAACGGTACACAGATTGACTTTAAAAAGCTCTGGTCAAAGTTAAGTTTAGTGTCGAGTTGGGATACCGCAGGTTCAAAAGCTTGGGCCGAAAAATTACAAGAGAAGTTACCCAGTGTTCAGTTTGAAGGAAAAGGTCTATGGGCGACTGAAGGTGTCGTCACCATTCCCTATAACGACCAATATCCACTGGCGTATCAAAGTCACTTCTACGAATTTGAATATTTAGAAGGTGATAAACAAGGACAAATCATTCCGTCGTGGCAGCTTAAACAAGGCGATGTGGTGAGCCCGCTGATTACCTCGGGTAATGGCTTGCTTCGTTACTGTCTGGATGATTGCTTACGGGTAACAGGTTTTATAGAGCAAATTCCGTGTTTTGAGTTCCAAGGTCGCCGTTTTGGGGTCGATCTGGTCGGTGAAAAACTCGCACCTGAAACTGCTCAGCAATTATTGTCGCAGTTAAATGAAACGGAATCTAAAGCGATTTCTTTACTCGCGATTGATACCCAGCAATACGTTAAACCATTTTATTGCGTGCTTTTTGAAGGTGAAATTCATCACAGCATTAGCAATGAATATATCGACAGTATTTTGCGTCAAAACTTCCATTACGAACTTGCTCGAAACTTAGGACAGCTTGATCAACCTCAAATTCGCCAAGCCAATAATGGTTGGAATGCCTACAAAAAATTGGTCATGTTTGATGGCATTATCGAAGGCAATATCAAACCTGAGCCACTCAAGAAAGTCACCCTGAATAGTTTGGAACAACTATGAAAGGGATGAAGCCATTTAATACTCGGTTTTTAACACTTCGACACGCCTTGTATCTGGGCGTGTTGGTTGTGTCGAACACACACGCTATGACTTTAGATGAGGCTTTGTCAGCCAGTTTAAGACATGAAAGTCAGCTTGAGGTCAGCCGTTTAAGCGTGAACCAGTCCACCGCAATGCTTGAGCAAGCTAAACAGCGTGATGGACTCAAAGTCAATTTAGTTGGGCAACTGGACTATGAAAGAATAGATACGCCTTCACACGTTCTATTTCCAACCGAAGGAAACCGTAAAGGCCGAAGTTTGCAATTACAGGCTGATTATCCGATTTATACGTCTGGACGACACCGTTTAGGAATAGATGTTGCCGAAAGCCAGCTTTCTGCACAAAACCAAGGTTTGTCAGATCAAAGATCGGAAACTATCTTAAATACCGTGATGGTCTATACCGATGTATTAAAGAAGAAAGCTATTTTAGAACTCAGACAAAAGACCATGGCAAATCTGCAACGATCTTTATATGAGTCAAAGCGCCGTTTTGACGTGGGGATGATTACCCGTGCAGACTTAGCCCAAGTTTTGGCGCAAGTCGCACAAGGCCAAGCCGATATTACACAGGCCCAATCTAACCTAACCGTAAGCGAAGCGCAGTTTTATCAAGTGACAGGTGAAACGCCTGAAAACCTTGCTGCCATTAAGCAACTACCCGCTATTCCGGCTAACTTAGATGAGATTTTGGCTCAAACCAAAAACCATCCAGCTTTAATGCGTAGCAAATACGAAAAGCAGGCTGCAGAGAAACAATACGCTTTAACTAAACGTGAACTCTGGCCTACGGTCATGCTCACCAGCCGTGCCGGAAAGCAAGATGAAGCAAGCTATATTGGTTCGGAAAGTAATAACTATATGGTTGGGGTACAGCTTAATGTACCGCTCTATGACGATGGTTTAAATCGCGCCAATGTTAAAAAAGCACAGGCCGATATAGATTTGGCTAACCAAAAAACGCGAAGTCTTGAACTGGATTTAAATAAGCGTACACGCACGACCTATGCACAGCTTCAAACCATTCGACAAAATAAAGAAGCACTGGCAAATGCCATTGAGGCTGCGTCTATTGCCTTTGTCTACACACGTAAAGAGTTTGATGTTGGCACCAAAACCACGTTTGATTTGCTCAATACCGAGCAAAAGTTACTCGATGCAGAAACTCAGAAAACCGTGAATGACCAAGACGAAGTGGTGTTTGTCTATCAGCTACTCGACCAAATGGGGCGTTTAAATAACGTAGTTCCCCATACAGACCGTACAACAGGTGAATAATGAATAAAACAAATCCACCACTTGCTGATAATAGCCTGATTACCCGAGAAGCAACTTTGGCAGATGATCAGGCTTTAAGAAATTTAGTCGCCGTACCGATGACCACCAAAGGCATACAAATTAGCTTTCAGCGCGAACCGAGTTATTTTAAAGCGTCCGACATTGTCTATCGACATAAATTACATGTGTTGATTGAAGACACCGAGAGTCAGAAAAATGTTGCTTGTTATAGCAACGGTTACCGCCCATGTTATGTCGATCGGAACGTTCAAAACTTAAGGTACGCGGGTGATTTACGGGTAGATCATAGCTATCGAGGTAAATCACTGGTGAAGGTTTTAGCAAAGCATGTAAAACAAACCATGCATGAACCGAACTATAGCCAAATGATTATTTTTGATGATAACCATGCGGCACGCGCTGCCATCCAAACAGGCAAAACGGGAATGCCTGATTATTATGACGAAGGGCTTATCGAAACATTAAGCCTCACCGACACTGGTGCAAAACGAAAAGTCACGGCTTTTTTAAAGCAGACTTCTCAGCAAAGTGACATACAAGAGATTCGTACATGTGTTGCTAAAGCTCAGCATGTGCCAGTCATGAATCAATTTATTGCCAACATGGCAGAGTTTTATAACTTTATTCCTGCCTATAACTTTGAAGAACTTGCCGAAGGACATCAGTATTTTTCAGGAATAAAACTCTCAGACTTTTCACTTTACTTTAAGGGTGAAAAGCTGGTGGGCATGTTTGGTTTATGGGATCAGCATAGTATTAAGCAAACCAAAATCTTGCATTACAGTTCAGTCATTGGAATTTTTAGACCCGTTTATAACTTGTTGACTCCGCTAACCAAAGGGATGCGTTTGCCTAAACTGGGTGACTCTATTCAGTATCATGTGCTACATACGCTTATGTGCCATCCACAAGATTTGGCTTTGCATCATAAAATGCTCGAAGATGCCTATAACAAGTCAAAACAGCAGGGTGTTGGTGTGGTGAGTTTTACGCTTTCACATAAAGACCCGCGCTATCAGCTAAACCAGTTTTATAAAGGCGAACGCTTAACAGGAATGCATGGTTTTATTAGTTATGAAGGCGACCCACGACCACATTTTGATAAAAACTTGATTCCATACTTAGAGGTTGGACGTATTTAATTTAAAGCTTGAATTGATACTTTGAATGAAGCCCACGAATGTGGGTTTTGTCATTTTGAATACGAGCGCTGAAGTTGAAGATCAGTTTATAAAAGAAAACTTAGCAATAATTTATAATATAATTGTTTAATTTTTAATGGAAAAGTATTTTAATTTTTATTGATGCGTAGTCACTAAACGTACATATAGCGCAACTACTATACAAATCGAAATTTAAGAACATGGTAGTTAAGTGATGAAAAAAAGTTTATTGGGCGGCCTTATTCTGTCTTTGTGTACAACTCCAGCTTTTGCGTTAAATATTTTATTGGTTAACGATGACGGTCTAACCAGCAATGTCAAAGCGCTTTATGATGAATTAAAAGCAAATGGCCATAGCGTGCTTGTGTCTGTACCTTGTTCACCACAAAGTGGTCGTGGTGGCGCAATCGTGATGTACAGCTCGACAATGATTACCGCGGATAATGATAAGCAAATTGCGGCTGAAAACGGTTGTCACAATGGCGCAGCACCAATTGGCGCACCTGCTGCTGGAACCTTTACCAAAGCGGGTTATACCAATGGTGACTGGAACTACGCGCATGGTACACCAGTCATGGCAACAGTTTATGGACTAGATGTGGTTGCACCAAAACGCTGGGGTAAAGCGCCAGACTTAGTTTTATCTGGCCCGAATGAAGGACAAAATGTCGGAAAAGTCGTTGTACACTCTGGCACGATTGGTAATGTTCAGTTTTCGGCAGGACGTGGCATTCCATCTATTGCATTAAGCGCCGATACAAACACGGTAGATGACAAAACTTTAAACAACCCTAACTCTGCGATTGTGGCAAAACAAACCGTAGTGTTATTAAAAGAATTACAAGCTAAGGCAGGTAAGGGCCAGTTGTTGCCAAAAGGCATCACGCTTAATGTTAATTTTCCTAAAAATTTAACAACCAGCACACCTTTTGCTTTTTCAAAAATTGGGACTTATGACTTATATAAGCTGAAGTTCCAAGTGACAAAAGACAATAAAGGCAACAACCAATTTGGTCTAGGAATAGATGCGGCACCATCGGCTCCAACCGCAGCTCAAATGTCGGATGAAAGCGCCGTAATGCTTAGTAAAATTGCTGTTACCCCAATGCAAGTTGCTTACGACCAGCGACCAGCAGCTCAAGAGTGGCTTAAAATTCGTTTAAAAAGCCTATTTAACAAGTAAGGAGAGAGACCATGAAACGTTGTTTGTTGGTTTTACTTCTTGGGCTTGGATTGGCGGCTTGTAATGACGATGATCATAATGACCAAGTAACTGCTGAAAAACCTGCATTAGCTCCGAGCTTAGATGTCGGTACTTATATTATTAGTACTGAAACTGATGAAGAGTTACCTCTGGCGGGTAAATACTATTCTGGCGCAGATGGTTCTAAATTATTGGTTTTAGATGATGACGAAAATCGTGCAAAAATTGTGATGAGCTATGACGTAAAAACCAAAGCTTGGCAGAGCAATCAGTCTAATCAAGCGATGACCGTTGAATTGGCACATTATGAAAAAATTGATGATCAGAAAATTTTGCTTAATCAATTGGCCGGAACATACGATTTATCTTTCCCTGATGGAACAACGGTAAATGCCGAGGTTAATGCACAAGGCAAAATTGTCTCGAAAGACCCAAATTGTGTGTTTACAGGCGTTATTACTGAAAGCGCTTTAGCGAACACTGCAAATTATCAACTTACCGATAACAAGTGTGATGCGCTAAAAAATAACTCGAAAGGCTATGTTGTGGTAGATGAAGACTTAGAACCTATGAGTTTTAGACTCGTATCTGACACGATTGCATCAAAAGATATTTGGGCATTTGCACAATCTTAAACATAAAAAGACAACGGATTTATTTCGTTGTCTTTTCATTCCAACCTATCTTGCGCCGTTGAAACAATTAACATGGTTTGAAGGTAATAATCTACTCGTGAGTGATTATTGTCCTTATGTGAGTTATGCGCATTAAAGGCTGCATCATGAAGTTTCACGACTCGAGCGATCAGATTCGAACTACAACGAATTAAATATTCTTCGCGTGTTTCACTTTCCCGTTTAGTTAATCCATCAACGGCATCACGGACTTCTTTGCCAAATAAACTTTCGATTTTGTCTAGCGTAAGAGGTGTATCTTCAACGCTATCGTGTAGAAGGGCTGTAATAATATAGACTTCTGAAAATCGATGCTCAATTAATGAATTGACCACACCTTTAATATGGTAATCGAAGTAATCATGAGAACCATACTTTTGACCTTGATGAGATTCTTTTGACAATTTCTCTGCTAATTCAACTTCATTTTGAGTCATTTTTTGCTCTTATCACTTTAAGTATATGACGCGGCCTAATTCTTGAATTTGGTCGCTTAAATACAAGTTTATACTGAATACTCAAATTAGGCATATATAAAAAGCAGCCTCGAAATGAGACTGCTCATTTTTAAGTGAACGATGAATCGGCGTATTATTCATAAGCTTTAAATATTTGATAAAGTGAATGAGCTATTACCGCCAGTTAAAGCGACGTTCGTACCATTGATTAATAGAACAGGTTTATTTCCACCAATATTAGTTACGGCTAGACTACCAAACCACCAATTGTTATGACCAACATAGTGACCTTGAGCGAGATATACGGGAATGGAAGCCGATGAAGTTTGCAAATTAACGCCAAAGTAGAAGTTAAGCTTGCTAGGGGTGTCTCCACTACTTTGACTATCAGCAAACATGTGACTACCTTTTTGTAATAGTTCAACATAACTATTAGCAACCTGCGATGAGCCGCTACGGTTACAGTCTAAAGTGATAGTCCAAACATTTCCTTTTTTAGTAATAGAGGGTGGCGGATCACAGGTTTCGCCGTCTGTATATACAACAGAATTATCAATATATGTGATATTGGTTAATAGCCCAGTATCATCGATAATAACAACAGTGTTTGATGAAGTTGACATGATTAAATCCTCTTAAATTATGTTTTATCCAATCGCTTTATTTTATTGTTTATAAAAGTAATCGCGCTGGATGCTTTGTCTGGTATTTTAAATACCATTGGTTATAAAGCGTTTGAAGTATGATTTATTTATATGCCTTAGGCTTATATTTTGTCTTTATTAAAATACCATTTGAGTTGGGTTGTTAATATAGTGTTTATTAAAAAATAAACCGTTTTTGATACAAATTATATTTTACTGGTATTTTTTCACTATGTTGTTTTTAGATGTGGAAATGGTTTTATTTTTTATCAAGAAAGATAACTTTTAATTGAAATGTGACTAAAATTGATAATTAAAGCACTGATTGAAAATAACTTTATTGTTCTATTTTTACTATAAGTAATTGATATCATTGGTATGGGTATTATATTTTAGCTTGGTTGAATTTATGGCTTTATTGTTAAGTTGTATTAATATTTTAATTTAAATGTGGTTTTTATGGATTTTAATTGGGTAGTGTTATAATAAATATTAATAATTAAAAATAAAAGGTATTTTATTTGAAATAATTATCCTGATGAAAATATTTATAAATATTAGTGCTATGATGGTAACGTCCTTTAATTTTATAAATTATGTCATTAATAGGTGGGGTGTGGTTGTTAATTGCTTAAATAATCTAGAATATTTTTTATTTGTTGATATAGACTCATAAAAGAAAATAGTTGTTTAATATTTAAGCCATACTAGACCTTAAGTTTTAATGATTTTGAACTTTAACTTAATGATATAAAAGTAGGTTGTAAATATTACTTAAGAATTCCCTTAATTATGTAATTAAATGAAAAATAATAACTATTTAAATAATTTCTAGCCAATTTCACATTGACACCTTAAATATTGAAGATTACCATTTGCGGGCTGGCCTACATCGCCAGTCGGTTTTAGCAGACCGTTTTAAGACCGCATCAGGATTATTTCTTCTGAGGAATAGTTTTGTGCGTGCACATCTCGTTCCCTCCCGTTGCGGTAGGACGGGAGTGGGACACCTACGGGTGTGCTGGATGTCTTAACCAGTCTGCTAACCCACTTCCGTTCTGCCACCATAATTCTAATGTCTTGGCAGAACTCCATATATAAGGAGTTGGCTTTGCACATTCATCATTTCTTGGCAGCCTTTGCCAAAAGCTATAACGACACAGCTTAAAACATTTAACGCAGCTTGATCGCCGTAAGGCTTTTTCAGGCTTTAGCTCGTTATTACTTAAAACTTAGACAATTAAACCTTGAGATGTGCTGAGCACAGTCTTTACGGCTTTACTATGCCTTTTTTTTCTCCCAAAGGCAGCGGTTTTTACATCTCATTTATATACAACAATAATTTTTTATAACGGTAAAAATATGCCACATTTAGTTCTCCCAACACGTGCATTAAAAGTCGTAAATAAGGCAATTGAGTTATTTCACTACAACGGATTTCATCTGGTCGGCATCGACAGACTTGTGAAAGAATGTGAAGTTACCAAAGCGACTTTTTATAACTACTTTCACTCAAAAGAACGGTTGATAGAAATCTGCCTGATTGTGCAAAAAGAGCGCTTAAAAGAAAAGGTGGTTTCAGTGGTTGAATACGACCATGACATAAGCGCAATCGATAAACTCAAAAAGCTCTATCTTTTACACACAGACCTAGACGGGCTGTATTACTTATTATTTAAAGCTATTTTTGAAACAAAACTAACCCATCCAAAAGCGTACATAACCGCCGTGCGTTACAGAACATGGCTCATCAATGAAATATATAGCCAGCTTAGAGGGCTTAACCCCGATGTTTCCTTTACCGATGCCAAACTCTTTTTATATATGATCGAAGGCGCCGTTATTCAGCGTTTAAGCTCAAATGAAGTTGATGAGAGGGTGGTTGAGGTGTTTTTGAGGGGGATGGGGTGAAAGATAGGAGAGTTTTTAATATGCGGACATGTCGTCTTAAACCGCTATAAAATTCTGTTGGGTAATTTTATAATACACATCAATAGCGAATTTTAAGCGCCGTGCTAATAAGTAAGGTTCAATAAGTACAGTTGTTTTATTAAACAATAAACATAGAAAATTGAGTATTGGATGCCAAATCAATTTGAAACACATACTTCAGATGTGGGAACTACGATTCATTTAAAAATGAATGGTGAGAATTTAGAAAATTTAATAATTTGGGACCGTGTAATAGTAACTACATATGACATTTTCTTTGTATGTATTGCTTTTGAAGCATATATAGAAAATGAAGGGATTCAAACATTTATTGTACTACTATTATTTTTATTATTTCTTTTCTACAAGCACTATGAATATAGAAAAAATAAACGATGGGCTAAGAATGCCGAGGAAACATTTTTTATTTCCAAAAATAATCTTCGCATTTCTAAAGACTGCCTTGGAAAAAATTTGTTAACAACGGATATTAATACTCAGAAGATTATCGAAATTGTTTACAGACCTTGGAGTGGTGGAGCGTATCCACCTTTTTTGCCAGAGTTCCACAAAGGTACTATTCATTTAATTGGTTATGATGATGGTTGTTCATTTGGTATTAATCTTAACAAAGAAGAAGCAGAGGCATTCATTACCGAATTGCGTTCATTAATTATGCAATACCAAGAACCTCGACATTTTATTTTTGCACCACATATGCATTTGGCAAAAGATTGATTTGAACTAATTGAGAAAAATATGAAAGACATTGAAATTTTAGATATAAATGAAATTGGCGATTATGAAGAAGGCTTATCGCTACTATTAGAAGATTCTGTAAATAACGGAGCATCAATAGGTTTTCTGGCTCCTGTAGAAAAGAACGAAGTCTTAAATTATTGGTGTGAGGTCAACCATAAATTAGCACAAGGTAATAGCCGTCTATGGATTGCTATTCAACAAGGAAAGATTGTAGGTAGTGTTCAATTATCCTTAGCGAGTAAAAAGAACGGTGTTCACAGAGCTGAAGTTGAAAAACTCATGGTTCTGACAACAGCAAGAAAACAAGGAATAGCAACGTTATTACTGAATGAACTAGAAAATTTTTCAAGAGAAAAAGGTCTATGTTTACTTGTATTAGATACGCGTGAAGGTGATGTATCCGAGCTTTTATATAGCAAGATTGGATTTGTTCGTGTAGGTGTAATTCCAAGTTTTGCATTAAGCTCAAATGGGAACTACGACGGCACAGCTATTTATTATAAGAAGCTTGTTTGAAATTAGATTTTAGGGAATTTCGGTATTTTCTTGGCGTATGTACCTAAATTATTAGTTATTCTATATAATCGTTTTATTTTAAATTTAGCTAAAGATGTGTCAGTTATTATTTTTTAGATTACATAGAATAATAAAATTTTATACAGATAAGAACAAAAAATACCATTAGAAATATCTATATTATTAATGTATTAAATAAATTTTTAATTATTGGTTGATATTTGATATTTAAATAACATGAATAAATTTAAACTTGTTGCATATGGTTTTTTGTCTGGATATATATATTGTTTTTTAACCATCACTCTTCAAGCAGTTTTTGCTACTTTAGGATATGATATTTCATTTATTTCTTCTTTAGTTTTTGCTTTACTTCCATATTCTTTTAAATTTTTATGGAGTAGTTTTGCTGATTCGGTTGAAAAGGAAAATATAGAATATTTAATATCATTTTTTGCTCTTTTGATATGTTTGTCATTTGTTGTTTTAATATTTTTTTCAAAGATTAAAATGTTAATTTTTATGTTAATGTTGTTTAATATTGCTTTTCTTGGAGCATGCTTTGATATTTTAACTGATTTAAATTTAATTAAAAATTTTTCAGATGAAAAAAGACCATTCTTTCTTTCATATTATATTGGTGGGTGGAGGCTGTCTTCAATATTCGCAGGTGGTGCAGTTTTATTTATTTTTAATAATTTATTTGATAAAAATATTGATTTTCTATTTTTATTTTCATCATTTATTTTTTTTATATTCTTAAATATATTTAATTTTACAGAAATAAAAAAATTTTTAGAATTTATTTCGAAAAATAAATTATATTTTTTCCTTATAATTCCTTGTACTTGTTTCTTATTTATATTGAAAACTAGTTTTAATAATTTTAAAGAGTCATTAATTATTTTTTTGAATTTGAAAGAATTTTATGTGTATTCTTTATTTTATAAGTTATTTGATTTAACATTATCATCATTTGTCGTTGTATTTTTTATTAAGGAGCTTAAATTATCTATTGAATTTTTTGGAGTAATCAACACAATCGTTCCTCTTTTATCGATTTTAATTCTAAGTCACTTATGGAAATTTACAAGTAAAATTTTTTCACTCAAAAAAATAATGCTTTATTCTTTATTGATTAAATCAATAACTATAATGATTTTTATGCTTCTTAATTTTTTAAGTTTAAATAGTAACTTATTCGTATTAATAGCTTTTATATTAAATGTTTTTTCATCAAGTTTTATTACTTATACTTATTCCAATTATATTATGCAATCTGTTCAAGGAGATAACTCTTCATTTAAATACTCTATATTGTCATCTTTACCTATGCTATTATTAATTGTTTCAGTTCCATTTGCATCTATTTTAATTTCGAAATATAATTGGAGTACATTTTTTATCTTTATATTGTTTCTTCAGATTTTTAGTTATTTGTCAATTAATAACATGGATCTAAAAAAAACTAAATGAAATATTTTATATAAAAATATCATATACATCGTAATTGGAAAACTTATGAATATATTTAACAATGGATACAGAAAACTCATCAAAATTTATTTTATTTTTACTATAAAGATCATAAAAACCATATGGCCCACATAAATGCATAGCTGCTAAAATTCCAGATAAAATACCTTCATCGTAGATTTCAAAAAGTTCATGAAAAGTTGATTCAGGATACTTATTTTCTTTAAAGATCGTTAATAGATCTATTCCCTTAGAAATATTAAAAAGCTTCTTTAGAATTTTTAAGTTATAGTAAAATGCTTTAATTATAATTTTTTCTTGAATTAAAGGGGATTTCAAATCGTCAAAATTATTTAAACCTAGTAAACCTTTAAATTCACCTTCCCATAAATTTACATGTGTCGCTATAATACCCTTATTTAAAAACTCATTGTAAGTATAATATTCAGTAACTCCCGCACTCCAAAACTTGTCATCAATACCACCCATATAATACGAATCTACTAATAAATTTTGTCTTAGCTTTTTACTAGGTATGTAAATTTCTAAGTCATAAAGTAATGCTTCACCAAATTGATATCCAATAAAACCTAAAGCATTTATAGAATGATATTGCATATTTTTTATGCAATCAGGATTGGTAGCATCAAATAAATGAGCTATACCTAAAGTACAAAAGTATTCATATACAGTTAATTTCTTAGAAAGTGGTCTTCCAGTCATATAATTTCTTTTAACAATACCTGGAGACTCAACATCATAATAGTCAATAACTTTATTATTATAGTTATCAATGTACCAGTTAAATTTATTTGGTGATATACCAGATTCTTGCTCTAATAGATCATTTAAAAAGAGAGGAAAAGATTTCATTAAAAGTACTCATGTTTTATGTAAAAATATAATATTTAATTATAAGGAATTTATTCTTTATAATTTAACTATTTTCAATAGTTCCGAAATATTATTGTTGATCCTATTATTATTGATCATAACTAGAGAAGATAATGAGTCTGAAATATTTTTTGTAATACTGTATTCTGAATTATTAGTATACCCTATAATTCCTAAAACTTTAAGACAATTTAAACATATGTCAATACATAATTCTGATATTTGTGGTTTCATAGAAGTGATCTCTAGTTTTTTTGTAAATCCTTCACAATAGTCATTGCTGAATGAAATTAAATTAGTAATTATAGAGTTTTCCATCAAAAGTAAGTCATTATAAATTTCAGCAACTTTAATGCCATTTTCTTCATTAATTTTATAATGCTTTAATGTCTTGTCAAAGGCATTTGAGGCTATTCCTAACCAACATCCACTCCATAATAAATGACTATATGGTAATATAATTTCATTAATTATTTTATTTGAAGAACATAATAATATATCTGACTCATTAAATTCAGTACTTAAATCATATCCATTACTACATGTTCCTCTTAAACCCATTGAATTCCAAAGACTTAATAGTTCTAAAGTATATTTTTCTTTTGTTAAATAAATAAATACTTGCTTATTGTTGTAGTCATTGGCTGTTAATAAAATAGCATCAGCATAATCAGCATAAGAAATAACTGGACATTTTTTATTTAAAAAAAATAAATTATTTTTATTTTTTACAATTTTAGTAATGCTTCTAGAGATATCGCCACCTTTTCCTATTTCAGAAGTAGCAGATGCAATTAAAGACTGTTCTTTAAAAATATTATATAGTAAATTTTCATTACATTTATCGTTAATAATTGCGTATAATTGAGTAATATGCATAGCATATATCATACCAGTTGAAGCACATTCTTTTGATAAAATATAGATAAAATAAAATTGGTCATACAAGTTAAATTGATAAGGGTTATCTTTTAAATTAATTATTGTAGTTAAAAGTTTTTTCTCTTTCAATTTAGAGAAAGTCTGATGTGGAAATATTGATTTTTCATGGACAACTTTACTTTCTGATTTTAATACAGGAATTATTTCTTTATTAATAATTTCTAGTGCTTTCTTAAATGAATATGAAAGATTTTTCTCTATTTTGCTTATATTCATTAATTAGTTTCCTTCTAAATAGGCTATGTGATTTTCTAATTGTTGCTTCAACGCAGGGAATTCTGTAAAAAATCCTTCGTACTTTTTTAATAAAATTTTTGATTCTTTTACTCTTAAATTATTAAATTCTGGAGAAGTCATTCTTATTTTATTATGGTTATGAACTTTAACTTTAGCCTTACCAGATATAAAGTGAGGAATGAAACCTTTGGATAAAAGCCTAATAAAAAAATCTGTATCTTCTACTACCTTAATTTTTTCATCAAAAAAATTTTGTTGTTTATTAATATGTGAAGATCTTACAGTAACACCATGACCTATACCTATACTAAGTAGTTTTTTAAATATATCAATTTTCTTTTTGAAAACTTCAATTCTCTCTGGTGGATCAATATAGCAATTACTATTAATGTATTGGACTGAGCACCAGGTAATTGAAATATTGGGATTTTCAATTAAGGCATTTAATGAATCTTCTAGAAAAGTTTCACAATATTCATCATCATCATCTAAAAAACTTATATACTTCCCTAAAGCTGCTTTAATACCTATATTTCTAGCTGTAGCAGCTCCCAGATTTTCATGATTCTGAATATAATTGATCCTAAAATTGAATCTATTTAATTTTTCGCGATCAATTTTTTCTGTAGAACCATCGTCTACTATTATTACTTCGTAATCTTTGAAAGTCTGTTTTTCAACACTATTAAGACTTCTAATTAATTCATGAGGTCTATTAAATGTTGGAATAACTATTGAGAAAGTTGGACTACTTTTCATTGTTTTTAATCCTGATTCTAGAATAACTTATATTTTAAAATTGATATTTATTAATAAAAAACAATCTGTTTTATAAGATTAATTAACTTCTTGTTAAAGAAAATTGAGAGATTTTTAATATCTTTTTTAGAAGCTGGTTTTAATATTTTGATATATACAATCAATGTAAAATCCTCCAAACTATAGTTTTCATTTTAAATATATGAAATTCTCATTTAAAAAATATTTATATAATAGAAGTTGTAAAATACAAATAGGAACTTGAATCAACTATTTAAATTTCCTACTAGCTCAATAAATTTAAGTTTAATTCTATTAAATACATCATGCTTTGTGCCTGAACCATCAATTCTAATACAGTTGTCATCTGCCAATTGACATAATGCATTATGAAAATTTTGTAGTTCTTCAAGTGGTTCGTAGTCTGTTCCTCTATCATTAACTCTCTTATATGCAATTTCAGGAGGAGTATCTATCCAAAATACGAAGTCATATTTTTTTGCAGACTCATAAACATCAATAATCTTATTGATATCTTTGCAATTATTTGCAACTGCTAGGCCGAGTCGACAAAAGTTTGTACGTGGTTCAATAACATCTATACCAGTATTGATACAAGGTAAAATAGCACTGTAATGATGTCGTACAGCACTAAAGGCTTTAGCTAATTCAAAAGGATATGTTCCAAAATAGCTTCTTGGAAGCATTGAATTTTGTCTGCTTATTGCTGTAGCAAGTTGAGGAACTAAATCATCCTTAGGTTCACAAACATAACATTGCCGTTTTAATGACCTTAAATATTGACCTAACATACCTGCTTGTGTTGATTTCCCTGCACCATCAAGTCCTGTAAACCCTATATATAGTGAGCGATTTGAAAAATCGGTTCTTTTTATTTTCTGTATTTCTTGAACAATACCACTTGTAAGCATTTCAAAACTCCTTATATATTATTTATTGGTCAAAGATAGATATTTAGCTTTTAGCTATATCTAAATTGTTCCAAGAATATAATCTCTATTTAATATTCTGTTAAATTTTATAGAAACTCAATATTTGTGTTAGTAAAAGTTTCTATAAAATTTTTAGTAAAAATTTAATCAATATTAATTATTACTATAATAAACTCGTGTGGATAAGGTGTTTTTACTAAGTAAAGTATCTTGTAAACGCTCTGAATACTTACCATTTATAATGAGACACTCATTAATAAAGCCATGCGCTATCCATTGTGCGAGACAAACATCAATTGAAGTATGTCCTATTTTTACAACATCAGCTGCCGAAGCAGATTCTATTGGTTTTTCTTTTAGTAGGTTTCCAGAAGTATCCTGATCATAAATACCATCTACATCCGTGAGTACAATCAATTTTGGTGCTCCTACTTGCCAAGCAATCCAACCCGCGATTGCATCAGATGTAATATCCCAACTATATTCAACTGGATCTAAAGACATTATAAGTTGTGAGGGTAGAAGAATAGGTGTCTTTAAGTTGTCTAACGCTATTCGGATATCTTTAAAATTTCGACAAGTCAACGATGCCTTTGAGTAATAAGGATCTGAAAGAATTAATCCTATTTGATCTTGAGCTAAGGCACATGCCTCATGAGCTGTTGGCATAGTAAATTTTCTTTTGGCATAAATCTCTTCAATAGATTTATCTGGCGGCCCCCCACCAGGCACAACTAATAATCTAGCCCCATTCTGTGAAGCTTCATTAATTATTTCGAGCAAAGCACCAGCTTCTTCTGGGTCTTTTAAAAGACTTCCACCAAATTTAATGACTAAATCTATATTTAGGTCTAGGTAACCAGAAATATTTTTTTTATTCATATTATCTACTACCACGTATGAACGCTGTGTCAACTAATTGTTTTACTAGTTCATCAAAAGATATACCAGCAGCTCGGGCTGCATCAGGATAAAGACTAGTTGGGGTCATACCCGGTAAAGTATTAGTTTCAAGTAAGTAAATTTCTGAAGAATCTGTAATGATAAAATCTGATCTTGATAGATCTTTACAACCTAGTACTTGATGGGCTTGGATGGCTATCTCTGAGGCGCGTTCATATACATCTTGCGGTAGTTGAGCTGGTACTACATGCTGACTGGCACCCTCAGTATAACGGTGCTCAAAATCATACCATTGACCGAGTGGAGTGATTACTTCAACTATAGGTAAAGCTTTAATTTGTGTATGATCTTCTAAAACTCCTATCGTGATTTCACGACCAATAATTCTTTTTTCCACAACAGCTTCTGCACTATTATCAAAAACTCTCTTGATTGAAGAGGCAATATTTTGACTTCCTTGAGCAAACTCAATCCCTAGAGCAGAGCCTTGATCACAAGGTTTGATTACAACATCATTTCCAACATTTTTTAAAATATTATTAACAACTTCCTCTATTTCTTCATCTCTATTAATGGTAATACCTAATGCACAAGGAAGTTTCGCAGCCGCAAAAATCAACTTTGCTGTAGGTTTGTGAAGGGCACATGCACTAGCTTTAACACCACTGCCAACGTAAGGTAGGCCTAGTATTTCAAGAAAACCTTGAATAGTCCCATCTTCTCCTATAGCTCCATGTAAAACTGGGAATGCAACATCAAAGTTGTCACTAATCAACTTCTTTGGAAGCTCACTATCGAGTTCAAGTACATGAATATCCGCATATGAATTTCTTAAAGCTTTAGCTACAGCGTTAGCTGAACTTCTTGATACTTCAGATTCGGTGGAGAAGCCACCACAAATAATAGCAACTTTTAATTTTTTCGTTGTATTTTCCATAGTTAAATCCTTCTTTAGTTTTAGTTCATAATTTTGGTTCACAAATAAATTACTTTGCTTCAATCTTTATAATCAAAGATGTGATTTAGTATTATTCAGTGAAGAAAAACAATCATTTACCATCTGATTTGTTTACTGAATTGCATAAGTATTCATATATATTCAACAGGTAAAAGCAGCTATTTGTTTTTTGCTTGCTTTAGTATATTAATAATTGATGTTTGAAAAAAATTAAATTTAGTTTTGTTAGTCTTTTGTATATATCATTGAGCTTGTGGTTAATTATAATTCACATTATTTATATATATATTGCTAGAAATTTGTGTTTTTTATGTATTGGTTAAATTTAATTATTTTTAATATAAAACAAATATTTATATATAATTTTTGGTATAAAAAATTATATAATTTTTTTTAACTTATTAATTTTTATGAAATGGATATTATTATTTTTATTTCTCAATATTTGACTTGCAATTTTTTTTATTATCTTTATAAGATGTAAAAAACATAGAGGAGAGTGATTTTTAACTTTTATAACTAAAACTTAAAGTGTAATAATTAGTTGTTTGCTTAGTAGATTGTTGAAAATATTAGTTTTAATAAGTATTTAATATTCATATGCGCTTATTAATTTTTTAGCATTTATAAGTGTTTAATTAATAAAATAATACTTGTAATTTAGAGGTTATAATATGAGTGTTGATAAACTAAAAATAGCAGTACTTTTTGGTGGGAATAGCTCAGAGCGAGATATTTCTATTGAAAGTGGCATTGAAGTGGTCAAAGCTCTGCAACGCGCAGGTCATGAAGTTCTAGCTGTTGATACAGCACAAGGTGTTTTAGACGAATCAACTCAAAAAATGCTAATTGAAACAGGCTCAACTTCATTGCTTTCGCCAGAAACTGAGGTAGAAGAAAACTCAATTCATCAAGTTGTTCTAACTAAAACAGGTGATTTATTTGATGTGGATATAGTTTTTCTAGTTTTACATGGCGGGAATGGTGAGGATGGAACTACACAAGGAATGCTTGATTTAGCTAAATTGCCATATACCGGTAGTGGGCATTTGGGAAGTGCTATAGCTATGGATAAAGATATTGCCAAGCGACTTCTTGTAAAAGCAGGTGTACCAACTCCAGATTGGGTTATGGCACCAGTAGATTCAAGGATTGTTAGTGAAAAAATCGGATTTCCTGTAATCGTAAAGCCTAACAAACAGGGATCAACAATAGGCCTCACTTTGGTTAGGAATCCGGATCAATTACAGGATGCTGTAAATTTTGCATTACAACATGATGATGAAGTAATGATTGAAAAATTTATAGAAGGTCGTGAGTTAACGGTTGGCATTCTTGCAGATAAAGCTTTAACAGTAGGGGAGATCATTTTACCGAGATCAGGAATATATGATTATGAGAGTAAAAATCAAACCAAAGCTGCAAAAGTAGTATTTCCAGCCGAGATTACTCCAGAGCAAGCGAATCAAGCTTGTCATTTTGCAATTTCTGCTCATAAGGCATTAAAACTTAATGACTATAGTCGTGCTGATTTTCGAATGGATGGGAATGGTAAATTATGGTGCTTGGAAGTTGAAACTTTACCTGGAATGAGAACATCCAGCCTATTACCTAAATCAGCTGAAGCTAGTGGTATTAGTTTCCCTCAGTTATGTGAGGAAATAGCCTCTCTTGCTGTCAAACGTACAAAAAAATGAGCTATTTTAAATACTTATTAACAAAAGAATATTCGAAGGATTTTTATTAATAATTGAATTTTGAGCTTTATAAAATTTATTAACGTGACATTTGTATAAAAACAATGTCTAGAATGATTTTAGATTACAGCTTTATTTCAAAATATTTATCAAAGGATTTATATGTTAAGAAAAAAAGAAAGTGGAGGTCTAGCAGTTATTTCACCTGAAGCAATACAAGCAGGTTTGGATAAATTGATAGTGAAATTTTGTAAAGATAGGTTGTTTTTGTCGCCCACAAATATTTTTCACAGTCAGTTAGGTACTGCTCAAGTTTCCCAATTATATCCGCATTTAAGCCAAAATAAATTAGACAAAGTTAAAAAACTGCATTCAATTGGCCCTTCATTAGTGTTGTATTGGGATATAATTCCATATAAATATTTCCTTAATTTTTTAAAAGGAGCTGCTCATCCAGCTTTTTCCTTGAAGCATACTATTAGACATGAATTCCCATGTGATAATCAGATATTAAACTTAATACATTGTAGTGATGATTCCCAAACTGCTGCAATAGAATTTGATATATTAAATAGTTGTAAGATTAAGGAAAATCAGAAAAAAAATGTAATAACTTCACCACATGCTCATTTAGGAATACTTAATTATATTGATTTAATATCAGAAGTTTTCCATTATAAAATAGAAGATAGAATAATATCAAAAATTAAAGAGCAACCACAGAAGAATATAAGACATGTGTTTACTTTATTAAATAATTACGCAAATAATTGCGCAGAATTTAGAAGTGTACACGAGAACTTTTTCTTAGGAAATTTCTCACCTTTACTTAATTTTATTGATTCAAATACTTTAAGCAAAAAAATAGTATTTAAAAATAATTTATCAAGGTTGGCAATTGAAAGTTTTGCTGATTCAGCTCCTATGTGGTTAAAAGAGCCTATTGAAAATGTTATTGATTTTATTGGTAATGTTTTAAATAGTTTAGGTGTAAGCACATGGGAGATCTGCGGAAGTACTGCATTATGGCATTATGGGATTCCTATTGTTCCAAGAGATCTTGATATTAGATGTAAAGAAAAAGATCTTTATAAAATTGCTAACTATTTTTCGAAAAATATAGAGTTTATTGATGCTGGTACTCATAGTAGTAATGTAGTGAGTCTTAATATTCAAGGATGGGATATCGAATTTACGGGTGATACTCATTGTCGCAATAATATTCATATAATTTTGAATGATGAAGAAAGTAAGAAAAAGAATAATTATTTTCAATCAGCGGTCGAATGCGCCATTGAATATTTAAGTATGGGAAGAAGTGATAGAGCAGTCAGTGATCAGAAAGTTGCCCAGATGTTAATAGAAAAACAAAATATACAAATTTCTGATCTTTTGGATAAAGCATTTAAAGCTGGATATAAGTCAGACAATAACCTATCTAAAATTTACTCGGATTGTGAATTAAAATGCAAAATAAATTAAAGAATCTCGCTTATTATGGCGGCAAACCAAGTGTTGAGAAAAGCTCTTTTATTCCTTGGCCTGCTCCAAACACTAATCATCTAAATGCACTTCAGAGAGTATTAGATAGTGGAAAATTTCATCGTGTTAATCACCCACTTATTGAGGAACTCGAAGCTCGAAGTAGAGAATATTGTGGAACTCAGTACTCTAGAGCAGTTTCTTCTGGAAGTGCTGCTTTACATGTGGCAACTAACTATTTTGCGGGAAAAGGTAATTCAGCAATAGTTTGTGCACTTAATTGGCCAGGCGCTATAGCTGCTATAGCACACTGTGGTCTAGATCCTATTTTTGTTGATACAGCTGAGGATGGTTGTATTGACGAAGCTTCTGCAATATCTCATATGGATAAAGAAAATGTTTCTTTAGTGCAGATTACACATCTTTTCGGTAATTGTGCTTCTAGAAATAAACTTCGTTCATATGCTCGAGCAGAAAATATAGCGATAATAGATGATTGTGCACAAGCAGCAAATGTCCCCCGGTATTTGCAACATACTCTGCATTTGGAAAGTGATGCATATATCCTTTCAGGAAATGGTGCAAAACATCTAGCTTCTGGTGAATTAGGTTTACTTAGCACTAACTCCATAGGATTAATCGAACATGTTGATAATGTGTCCTTAAGTAGCTCCTCACGCAAAGGCGAAAGAATATTTTCTCCATCCTCTCTCGGTTATAACTATCGCCCTAATGTTTTCTCTGCATCTATTGCAATTGATAGATTTAGTGAAATTGATGAACAAATTAAGATAAGACGTGAAAATGCCCAATATCTAGTTACTCATCTTGAAAAGTTACCAGGAATTAATCGTCTCTTTGGAATGGATTACGAGAGTAGCGGTTTTTGTTCAGTTCCCATGAGAATTAACTTTAAAGCATTAGGATTACCTGAGACGGCGGAGGTACGTAATAGAATAGTTGAATTATTAGCTGCCGAGAATGTGCCCGTAACCGTCTGGTTAACACGTCCAGTGTGGGAATATATTCCTATATGGAAAAATAAATATGATTTGGATAATTATCCAAATACAAAAGCTATTTTGAACTCCATGTTCTGTATTTCTGAAATTGCCCCGCCCAATGGAATTTCTCAATTACATGCAGTGGTTCAAGCTTTTGAAAAGGTATGGGAAGCAATAAATATCTTTGGTATTGAATTGTTTGATACGGAGAGGGGCAATTGTGAAATTTGATCTTACTACACTAAAAAAAAGTACTTATCTTGATCTAGATAGTTTCGCAAAAAATTTAAGAGAATATTTAAAAATATCCATCGAAATGTCTGGTGGACATTATGCAAGTCCACTGGGTGTTGTAGGGATTACCGTAGCTGTACACTATGTCTTTAATTCTCCACAAGATAAACTTATTTTTGATACAGGACATCAATGCTATGCACATAAAATAATTACAGGCAGACACGAAGATTTTAAATTTATTCGTCAGGCCCATGGTATCAGTGGTTTTCCTGAACCTACAGAGTCTAATCATGATCATTTTCGTGTTGGTCACGCTGGTACTGCATTAGCAATAGCTATGGGGCTTTCAGTGATTCCTTCTGATGACTGGGTAATAGTTATTGTTGGAGATGCTGCTTTTGCAAATGGTGTTTCGCTAGAGTCACTTTTACTAATACATAAAGCTAAACGTCCAGTTCTAATTATAGTAAATGATAATGTGCACAGTATTTCAGATGCAGTCTCTTCATTACGAACTATGAATTCTTCTCGTTATGAAGCCTTGGCACTAGCTGCAGATATAGATTTTGCTGGAACTATAAATGGTAATGAACCTCTTGATTTAGCAGTTAAACTAAAAAAACTCAAAAATTTAGGAAAGAGCTCATTAATCCATGTGTCTACCGTTAAAGGCTATAGTGATGAGTATGCTTCTTCTAATCCATTTAAATATCATGCAATTCAGTCAGTAATAAGAAAAAATCTTCCTCCCGCTTCAAAAGAAAGTTCACAAGAAGTTTTGAGCCAATTTTTGATTAATGCCGCGCATAAATCAAAATTATTTTTTATTTCGATAGGGATGGCTGAGACAGCAGGTTTTGGTCGTATTGTAAAAGATAGTAAAATTCACTATTTAGATGTAGGTATTGCAGAGCATACTGGCTTTACAATTGCCGCAGCAGCAACTAAAAGTTTTGATTTCACTTTCATACATATATATTCAACTTTTTTACAACGTTCCGCAGATGCACTTTTACATGATATTGGTGTTAATCAATCTCCAGTAGTTTTATTAGTTGATAGATGTGGTCTTGGAGCTGAAGATGGTCCTACACATCATGGAATTTATGACTTAGCAATTTTAAGGTCATGTCCAATGATGGAAGTGTACTCTTGTTCAAATAATAATTTATTTAATATAGCTCAAGAATTATTCTGGAAAAAAAGAAGTGCTCCTTTAGCAATTCGTATTTTTAAAGGAGGACTAATTAATAACTCAGAAAAAACAATTTTAGATAGGGCAATGGGTATATGTACTCATCGATATGGCGATAATATAACAATTATTAGTCATGGTAGAATTCTTGAAGAATGCATAAAAGCTGCTGATATCTTAGAAGAAAATAATATTACTTGTAATGTAATAGAATTAATTAAACTACATCCTATTAGTGAAAATACCGTATCTTATTTTCAAAATAAAGGGCCAGTAATTATTGTTGAAGAACACGCTGAAACAGGTTCAGTAGGAAATATCATTGGTGCAATGTGGAAAACACTAGTACCCCTTAAGCAAGTATATATTACTAACAAATTAACTCCACATGGCGATGTTTTTTGGCAATGGGAAATCAATAAAATTGACTCCAGTAGTATTGCTAAGACTTGTCAAGAGTTTCTTGATGAAATTAAACTTTAAGTTTTATTAAAGACTTAAATTTAATATTTATTAATTTATAGATGAGGTCATAATTATGGAATATATAGAAAGCCTTCCTAATAGATATTCTTATCTGCTCAAAAAAAAATCAAATTTTTATGATTGGTTTATAAGTTCGAAGGTTTATGTTAGTAATAAAAAAATAAATAAAAAACAAATACTCTACTCATTAGAAATTTTATTAGAGGAATGTGAAAGTTTAAGAATTAAATTTAAAATATTTAATGAAGAAATTTTTGAGTTTATAGAGGAAGTATATAATGTAGAAAGTTATATTGATATTAGTTGTGTTGATGTGATAAAAATAGAAGATATTGAAAATAATATTATTTATAGGATAAATAAATATAAAGACATACTAGGTGGAGATAAAGAATTATTTAAATTGTTTATTACTATGGATGCCAATGAAAAAGTTTATATATATTTTTTAGTTCATCATATTACTTGTGATCTAATTTCATATGTAATGATAAAGAACCGCTTTTTTAATTTACTTGAGGACCCTAAGATTGGTGAAAAAATATCATACAAAGAATATGTCGAAGAGGTAAGGAAATATTGGAAAAATGAAAAAAATTTAAAAGATAATATTATATTTTATTGGGAAAGTTTTTACTTAAAGAAATTTGATAGTCTAGGTGAATTTGATGGTCAATATTTACTAGAGAAAAATTCAGAAAAATTAGAAATAAAACTAACTGGTAATATAAAAGAAATTATTAATAGAATTAGTAAAAGGGATTTGGCTATTTCTCTATTAATTTCATATTCAAGAGCACTTTACTTTTGGTCAAATGGTAAGATGAAAAATAACTTAATATATCTTGTATATCATGGAAGAGAATATTTTGATAATAAAATAAATAGTGCTAATCTGGTTGGTTGGTTAAATCAAGTTTTTCCATTTTCTATAGAAAATAGTTTGCCAACAGAAAAACTTATAGAAATTTTAAGAACACAAATATATTATATGTATGCTAATAGTTCCAGTTATGGAATTTTAAAATATATTGTCAAACTTCCATTGCTAGTAAATATTCCTGAGGCACAAATATCTATAAATATTGCTTTAGAAAATAGAGAAATAAATTTAGATGATGTTGCAGTAGCAAATATTAATATAGAAAATAAAATGAATGAAAACTCACAACGTGCTTTTATTTTAAGTAGTGGGTTTTATATTAGAGATGGTTGTTACTGTTTTTCCATAGATTTTTCAAATAAAATTTATTCTAGTGTTTCTATTAATAATCTTTTAACTAAATTTAAAAGTGAATTTAATAATTTTTTGGTAGATAGTTATGCGTAAT
This sequence comes from Acinetobacter sp. XS-4, assembly GCF_023920705.1. Classification (NCBI taxonomy): domain Bacteria; kingdom Pseudomonadati; phylum Pseudomonadota; class Gammaproteobacteria; order Moraxellales; family Moraxellaceae; genus Acinetobacter; species Acinetobacter sp. XS-4. The sequence continues at coordinate 1,993,532 of NZ_CP094657.1, forward strand.
TTTATTGAAATATTATTTTCTAAAGCTAAAGGAAAAAATAATGCTGTAATCTATAAAGGAATATCATATTCTTATGATAAACTTTATAAAGATATAATTCAGTACTCTTTGTCAATAGGAAGTAGAGTTGAGTCAAATAATGGCCAAAAAATTGGTTTTATGTTTGATAAAAGTTATAATTCTTTATGTATATTGCTGGCTATAATGCATAGTGGAAATACGTATGTACCTTTGAATAAAAAAACACCAAAAAATAGATTGATAAATATATTAAAAAATTATGGAATAGAAAATATTATTTCTGATGAAAATTTTATTATCGAAGGAGTTAATATTATAAATTTAAATGATTTAAAAAATAGTAACAATATTATTTGTAATTACAAAAAATCAGAAGGAGACTATGCGTATATAATTTTTACTTCAGGAAGTACAGGATTGCCTAAAGCAGTAGGAATTTCTTATTTTAATCTTCAATGTTTCTTAGATTCAATGAAAGAAGTAGTTGATATAAATGAAGATGATAGAGTAAGTTTTTATGCAGATTATTTTTTCGACTTCTCGATTGCTGAAATATTTTTAACTATAGGTAATAGTGCTTGCTTAGTAATACCAGATAATTTTGAAAAAAGAAATCCATTAAAATTTGTTGAGGAAAATGAAATTACTATTTGGATGTCTGTTCCAAGTTATGTAAATTATTGTATGGAATTAAATAAGATTAAAAAATATATTTTAAATAATGTCCGTATCACCATATTTTGTGGTGAAGGATTGCCCGTTCAATTAGCAAGATCATGGTTAAATATTGTCCCAAACTCTAAAGTTTACAATGCATATGGTCCAACAGAAGCAACTGTTTTTTCCACAGTATATCTTTTTGATTTAGATATAGATTATGAGACTTATCTATTGCCAATTGGTACTGATCTAAAAAATATTAAATCAAAAATTACATTAACAGATGAAAAAGGAATAGGAGAATTATTTCTTTCTGGGGGACAAGTTTTTTCTGGATATTTATTAGATGAATGTATGGATGAGTGGTATGGAACAGGTGATATGGTTTATAAAGATAAATATGGAAATTATAATTTTGTTTGCAGAAATGATTTTCAGATCAAACGTAATGGATATAGAATTGATATCAATGAAATAAAAAGTATTATAAAAAATAGTTTAAATAATATTGAATTGGAAGTTATTGATTTAGATTTAGATGATGTGAAAAAAATAATATTTATAATAAATAATAAAATAGATGTTTTAATTGTTAAGAATATTATTGATGATAAATTGGAGTCATACATGAAACCTGATAATATTTTGGTTTTAGATAGGTTTCCTCTAAATCAAAATGGCAAGTTGGATTATAGTAGTCTTAAAATTATTGCTAAAGAAATTTTATCAACTTAGGAGTAATATATTTTATGTTTTACCTTTCTAATAATATTATTGAATTTAATAATTACTTTGAGAAATTATTTGGTCAAAGTATTAATGATTTACTATACACTTATATTCATGATAACAATCAGGCTTTATTTTTATTAGTTGGTTCTATTCCGGAAGGAAATGCTAGTGAAGTTTCTGATATAGATATAATTTGTATAACTGACTATGAAAATATAAATTTTAATGCTAAAGATAATGCTGTTTTTAATGGTTTTTATTCTTTTGATAATGATCCTTTAGCTTTTTTTAATAAAGTTGTATTTTACAATAATATTGAATTTGATATTTTATTTGTTTCGCAAGATAAAATCACTCGAATATTAAATAGATTGGATCATACAAAATGTAACTTCACTGTGCAAGAACTTCATGTTTTTTCTAGAATATTTAATAGCTGGTCTATCTATGAAACTGAATATTGTCAATTTTTATCTAAGGTAAAAGAAGATGGTAAATTAAGGTTATTTTGTGTTTTGAGAAACTTGGTTGGTGCTTTAAAACATATGGAAGATGCTATTATTCACAAGACTAGAAACCCAAGACTTTATAAATATCTTATCAAATATGCACTGGTTGAGTTCATTCAATGTATATATGCAAGTTTTGATATTTATGATAATGGATATAAATGGTTGAGAAGTTTTGATAAGTTAAATATAGACTCTAAGATAAAGTCTTTATTTTATACTTTATATTTTGATGAGTTAACTATCCCAGGAGAAATGTATGAGGAGAATGTAAAGGAATTTATAAATTTAGTTATGAGTTATCTGAAAAAGGATCCTATTCTAAAAATTGCAATTAATAGTAATTCACAAGTCAAAAAATATGGGTATATATATGAGTATTAAACAAAATGTTATAAAAATTTGGAAAAATCGAACTAAAGATTCTCAAGAGAAACTTAGTGAGGATTTCTTTGATGTTGGTGGAGATTCATTAGGATCTATTCATTTATTAGTTGATCTAAATAATTTTTTTGAAATAGAGTTAGATCCTAATGATTTCTTTTCCTCTCCGACGTTAGGAAACTTAATTAAGATAACTGAACAAAAAATATATGAATAAAATTAAAATATATTTAAAATTTTTAAATAATAGATATATTTTAAAAAATTCTGCTCCCTGGTGCATGGGTTTTGATTGAGGTAGTTTACCATGTGCCTCGTTTTTTAAATATAAATTATTTTATATCACTTGAGAAAGGATATTTTGATGTTGATGTATCTTAACAAACTAAAACTAGGAGAAAAAAATGCCATTAAAACCTTTAATTATTTGTATATCACCGCATCAAGATGATATTGCGTTATCTATTTCTTCATTATTACATGAATTATATACAAAAAATATAGAAGTTCAATGTAAGTTGATAAGTTGCTTTACCAGAACTAATTATGCTCCCTATTTGAAAAATAAAAGTATTGAATCTATTAGTAGGGAAAGAGAGTTAGAAGATAGAAAATATGTCAAAAAAATAGCTTTAGATATGATCGAAGTAATCAGTATTGGTATGAATGATTCTCCTCTTAGAGAAGAGTGGGATACAAAGTGTGATATTTATCGACCTGATAATTATTATAAGCATGATAAAGGTGAAATTATGCGATATATCCATGAATTGTTCGATAAACTATCTAGATATCCAGAAAAACCAGAACTTGCAATTTTACCACTTGGACTCCAACATAAAGATCATGTAATAGTATCGAAAACGAGTTCAATGAGGTTTAAAGGAGCTCCAATCCTAGTATATGAGGATATACCGTATAGATTTGATATGAGTAATGATGATATTAAAGATAGAGTAATAGATATTGAGTTATCAACTGGTAAAAAATTATTTACAATAAAAAGCAAGTATAAATTTAATCTGAATTTATGGGTTAATCTATTAAATAGTTATGCCTCACAATTTTCTAGAGAAGAAGTTTTAAATATGGCAAATAAGTTAAATAATATAGGAGGTGAAAATTATTGGGCATGTAATGAAGCAATAAATTTATTGGAAAGTATGGGTTTTGAACTTAGTATTAGTAAGTGATTTTTTAATTGATAAGAGGCAGTTGAATGAAGAAAAAGGTAGTAATTATTACTGGAGATAAACCACATATGAATTATTTTGTATCGGAAATGGCAAAAAAATTAAATGTAATTTCAGTTTTTTATTTTAAGATTTGGAAACGTCCAGCTTTAAGAACATTAGAATATTTTAAAAGTAAAGAATTTAGAAGTAGAAATAAATTATTACCATCTATAGCATATGATATTTTAGGAGAGAATAATATTGGTTATAGTTATGCAGATCAGTTATTTAAAAATAATTTGGAATTAAATTCGATTCCAGCATATCATTGTGAAAACATAAACTCAGAAAAAGTTGTAGAAAAGATCAAAGAACTTAGGCCTGATATAGTTTTTTGTCATGGTGGACCAATATACCAGGAAGCTATAATTAATTGTGCACCACTAGTTATCAATTTTCATTCAGGAATATCACCAAATTATAGAGGTGCACATTCCCATCTCTTTGCATATATAGATGGGGCTAAATATGATATAGGAGGCACATTGATGAAATTAAATAGTAAAATTGATGGGGGGGACATAATTGGAAAATGCAGACCTATACTTAAAGAAGATGATACACCTAAGGAAATATTTGTAAAAATTATGGAATCAGGTTGTTCTCTAGTAATAGATTTCATCGAAAATTACCAAAAGGATAATGAAATAAAAGTAGAAAAACAGATCAACCAAGGTAAATATACTAGGAATTCTGATTTTAACTTTAATAAATTATTAAAATATTATTATAGGAGGCTTGTAGGATTTAAAATTTAAATTAAGTAAAGCATATGAAAATCAATTTTTATATAATAGGTATATTTTTATTAACTAATAATGCATAATTTAATTATTCTGTATACGATTGTTATTAAAAATTAGATTAATATTAAGGAAATGCAGGGTTATGCCGAGCACAGCTCATTTACACGGGCTTATAAAGAGTGGTCGGGTAAAACGCCACAACAAGCCCGAGAGGAAATGAATCACTGAGGGTAGAACCTCTTAAAATGAGATATGCATATGTTTTGATTGTTCATTCATCATTTAATGCACATTCAAAGTTACTTGGGTTTTCTTTACATCTTACTTTTTTCAAAAAATTCATCATTTTAGGGTCGTAAATACCAGCCTTGGTTAGCTGTATGCGTGCCTCGCGCATCATTTTCATATAGTTTACTTGTTCATTTTTAGGAATATCCATCCAATATTTTGAAGGAATATCACTTTCATATTTGGCAATAATGCCAAAGGTTCTATTTAATTGGCTGGCTACCCAAGTTCGCGACTTTTGCCCAAAACCTGCTGGAAACTGATCTTTACGAATAATGAAGTTTGCTGAAATTTGAGTTAAAGGAAAACGAATGATTGCTCCTTTTTCACCTAAACCTTTGTAGAGTTCAAAAGGTTTAAATGCAACAATAGGAGCAGGGACAATATCAATTTCATGGTTATTAAATTTCGCACCAGCATTGGTGACATCTACAGATACAGCCTGACCTCCGACATGTTGAACAAGCTTTGGTTGGGCTTCATCGTATTTAAATACCCCAATTTTTTTACCAGCAGCTTTAGCGAGTGTATTGATACTTCTATCATTTACAAATAAATAAGCAGGTCCAATTGTGCCTAAACCTGCAATTTCATAAGGACCTACCACCATGTTTTTTGATGCCATGGGTGAGGACAATAGCTTATAGGCATTAATTGCCGTTTTCATATTTGTTAATGCGCCAACCGCATCCAAAGATCCTGTATATTTATTAAACTGACGCCCACGTAAACCGCTAATAATAGCGCCATCACATTTGCCGACTTTTAAATCTTCAGCCGCAACGCGTTCATCAACATAGGCTTTTAAAGATAGATCAGCTCCCCAATTTTTGGCCTCAAGTGCATAATCTTTGGCTAAAGCGAAAGCATCTCCCGATTTACCAAGGGGGTCAAACACACAGACGACTTGTTGTTTGGCATAAAGAGTTGTTGTTAAACATGTGCTTGCAATAAGTAAAATAGTTTTAAAACGATCCATATTTAATTATCCATTATTTAAATTATAAAAATTATTTTATAAATCTGGGTTAGATTAGATATGACACTTCAATAAGAATTTAAAGAGAAAAGGTCAAAAGACAACTTTACTAGCTAATATCAGGTAATATGAAGATGAGCAAAATTTTGCTCATAATTGATATGAATTAAATAATATTGCGCAAATATATTCACAAAAAGTTTGTTTTATAGTATTTTTGAGAAAATAATTGCTCATTTATATCAATGAAAAAATTAACGATACAAGCACTACTTGATGCGAGCTGGTTAGATATAGCAGAACTAAAACTGTTAGAGTCTAAACAGGGTTCGGCTAGTGCAAGTGAATTAGAATATGAATTGGAATATGCAATTCAACATTTAGACAAGCGCGATGAGCACGCTTGTAGTTTGTCACTTCCTGTGCAAATACTTATAAAACATGAATCGAGCACATGGTTTGGTTTTTTAGATGATATCGTTCCTTCTGGTGCTGCACGACGTTATTGGGTGAATTATCTAGACTTACAACGTTTAACCCATGCAGAGCAAGATAGTATCTTATTAGAAAAAGGGGGCATTGCTCCTGTTGGTAATTTACGGATTAAAGAAGCACTTCCACCTATAAATCCTGACTCAACCTTACACTTACGTTATTTCAGTAAGGAAGATGTAGCTGATCGTAATGTTGATTTCCTTGAGTACGCTCAGCAAATGGGTGCGATTAGTGGTGGTGCAACTGGTGCCGGTGGAGAAGCGCCCAAATTACTTATTCGTGTTTCACCAGATCAAAAAGTCTGGATTGATACATACCAAGAAAATTTCGATCAACCAGATCAACATTATTTAGTTAAATTTCCAAGAAATAAATGCAGTGAAATTGATTGCGACATTGTCAGAGCTGAATATTATTACTATCAAATACTCAATGAGTTAGGTTTTGATACGATTGAGACAACTCAAATGAAGCTCATTGAAGGTACAAAGTATCCTTCTTTGTGGCTTCCAAGATTTGATACAGAATGGCGTAATCAACAGTGGCACCGTCACGGTTTGGAATCTGTTTATTCGGTATTAAATAAGTCTTCAGGTAGTCATCTTAATCATTTTGAAGTTATAGAGAATCTATGTAATTTACTGACTCACATTGATTCAGATTTTGATACTTCACAATTCATCTGTGAGTGGTTACAACGAGATTTGCTTAATATTATTTTCGGTAATTCAGACAATCATGGTGGTAATACATCTTTTCTAAAAAAATCAGGAAAAATTTCTCTTTCTCCTATTTATGATTTTGCGCCTATGAAAGCCGATCCAGAAGTAGTGATTAGATCGACTACATGGGGAAGTCCATATGAAGAAGGCGGTGAGTATCGTTGGGTTCAAATTACCCAAAAACTTGCACCTTGGTGTGACCCAGATTTGTCTATAGGTACATTAAAATCATTGGCACGTAATCTTGTTGGACTAAAACAACGCTTAATCGATAAAGGTGTACCTCAACAGATTATTGAAATGCCAGCACTTTCATTTGACTACATAGAAGCTAAATTGAAAAGATGGGAGCTGTTATAAACATGAAAAATCAGACTCAAGATCGTCAGCAAGTTCTCATCGATTTATATAAACAATATTTATTTAATGAAATTACGCTCGGACAATTGTTAACGTATTTGCGAAAGAACGTATTGAGCTTGTCTCAAGAGCAATATGCTGCTTTGGTTGGAGTAAGTCGTCGAACATTAACTGATATTGAGCAGGATAAAGGTAAACTTACCCAATCTGTGTTAGATAAGGTGTTTAAGCCGCTGGGTTTAAAAGCAGGGCTTGTACCTACACATGAACATATTGTTGGTAAAATTATAAAACCATCCGAGTAGTTAATTCTTAAAATAAAACTAGAAAGCTTTGTATCTTTAGATTGAGCGAAAAATCAAAGATACAAAGCTTAAGCAAAATCAGTTATTTGACTTTGAAAGGATCTTCAACTGCTGGGGTGCCGACATTATCCCAGAAGTTTTGTAGTACAAATCCATATTCCGATAAGTTCTCTTTGAAAGGCTCAAGCATTTGATCAGCTGAAGGCTTTTTCCAGTCAGCCTGTAATTCACAAGCTAGACTAAAGGTCGTTACTGGTTCTGCACCTGCATTTGCCATGCGTAATGTAGCAGCCTGAACCTCATATTGATTCCATGCGCCACATGCATCAATGACTGGGTAGACTTTATATCCATCATTTAATAACGACAGTGTCGGGAAAGTACAGCAAGTACCAATGGTTACGCCTGCAATAATAATATGGGTTCGACCTGTTGCTTCTAGTAAATTAATAAGTGCTTTACGAAAAGTCGGATCTTCATATGCATTAATGATCCCTGTACGTCGATAAATTGAATTATCAGGGAACAATGACTTAATTTCTGGGAGAGTGTCGCCGTTTTGCCATTGTGCGTTTGATGATGTAATGAGTGTTGGAATATTAAGAGCTTTAGCAGTACGCGCTAACCCAAGAACATTACTTTTTAATTCAGCGAGGCTCGAAGTATCACGAACACTCGCCATTAAACCAACTTGATGATCAATAAGTAATAAAACTGTATTTTCTGGGGTTGGTTTATCGTAAGCAAATAAACCTAGATTTTTTGCTTCTTTTGGTGAGTTTTCATTCGCTTTTATAGTATCAGTAATGGGGCTGATAATATCTTCTGCACGGATTGATGTAGTCATTTTTAACTCCGAAGAATAATTTGAGACGAGAAAGTACGGAACTTAGATTTAAGACAATCTAAGTTCTGATTTGGATGTTTAGGCCAAATGGATTAAATAGTGTTTAAAAAATCAAGACTTAACTGAAGCGCTGAATGCGAAATGGTATGTCCCGTAGCGGGTAAAATATTCAACTCAACATTTAAGTTTGCTGCATGCATTTGTTGATATGCACTTTGGCTTTCGCTTGGAGGAATAACAGTGTCTGATTCACCATGAATTAATAAAATTTTCGTATTGTGATTAATTTCATTATTGATTGGACTTGCTAATCTTCCAGCGATGCTAATCAGCCCAGCAATAGGCCAACGTCCTGAAACAACCGCATCTAAAGCCATTATTGCACCCTGAGAAAATCCTAAAAAAACGACTTTATCTAGGTGATTTTCTAATTGGTTTTGGGTAATGATTTCTTGAATTTTTTGGTCAAAATGAGCTCTGGCTTCTTTAATCCGACTAAAGCGATTCTCCTCATTAACCCCAGCGATGTTAAACCACTGATAGGCTTCTTTACTGTTCATAAAGCTAAAAGGAGCATTGGGTGTGACAAAATTCAAATTAGAATGATTGGCTTTTAAAAATTCTCCAACTGCTTCTAAGTCTTCACCATTACTACCTACGCCGTGTAATAAAATTACAAATAGATCTTTCATTTTAATATCCTGAATGAGTTGAATATTTGGTATTTAGATGCCATTCATGTAATGGCATCTCACCTATTAACTAGCTTGGTTTTTAAAAGATTTACTTAAAGAAAATGGTCCATCACCAATGAGTGCGAGAGCAATTAAAGAGATAATCCACATAAATGGGAATTCCCAGCCACCATTAGGGTTGGTAAAAAAGAAACCAGCAGCACTATGAACAGTAAATATTGCGCCTAATAAGACCGGAATTAGCGCAATGGCAACAATTCGAGATTTAAAACCAACGAATAATAATATTGCTCCTAAAATCTCCCAGAGAATAGTCACATATGCCATCCATCCCGGAACTCCAACAGATTGGAAAAATTGCGCTGTACCTGCTGGTGTAAATACAAATAGTTTAAGACCAGCATGGGCAAAGAAATAAAGCGCTAAGGTTATACGGAGTAATAATGCCGCATAAGGAGCGGTGTTTGATGTATTCATTGTATGTCTCGATGAGAATTAGCTTGATGAATACATACTACTGTTGAATTTTTAAGTGATTAAGTAGGCTAAAATTGAATATTTATTTCTATTTTGGAAATAATTACTCATGAATTTCCCATTCTGCAGGATATGCATATTGCTCTTTTAAATAGTCAATCAGGGTTCTCACCTTGTTTGCTAGATGTTTTGCTGGTGGGTAGACCGCATAGAGACCTCTTCGCGGTAATTCATAGTTTTCTAAAATAGGAATAATCTTTTTGTCGATAAGTGCGTCTTTCAAAATAAACATAGGTAATCTTGCGATGCCGAGTCCGGCTATGGTTGCAGCTAAACAAGCTTCTGTATTGGCAAAATGAATCCGACCATTCACATTAATTGTATGTAATACATTCGAAGGTGATTTTTCAAAAAAAGCCCATTCATATGGATCTTTAAAATTTGTATCAATTATGCAGGAATGAGATTCTAGCTCTTGAAGGCTTTGAGGATAGCCAAATTTTTCTAAATAAAGGGGAGATGCGACTAATAAAAATCTAATTTGAGATAAAGAAGTCGCAATTAAATTGTTATCTTTAAGCTCGCCTATTCGAATGGCGATATCAAATCCTTCTTCAATGACATTCACCGTGCGGTCGGTAAAACTCACATCTAATTCAATTTGACTATAATTTTGTGCAAAGTTAACCAGTGTTTTGCTTAATTGCACTGTTCCGAAAGAGTTAGGAGCACTTATTTTTAGTTTACCTACTGGAGCGCGAGATTGATTTTTTATACTAATTTCAATTTCATCAAACTCTGCCATAAGTTGCTTAATTCGGTGGTAATAAGCTAATCCGAGTTCTGTGGGCTTCAATGAGCGTGTCGATCTCTTTAGAAGCTGTACGCCTAATTCGTTCTCTAGTTTTGAAATAAGCTTGGATGCTTGTGCGACACTTGTATTTAAATTTTCGGCAGCTTTAACAAAACTTCCTTGCTCAATGATCGAAATAAACATGCGATTACATTCAAGTCTATTCATATAGATTTATTTTTACTTAAATTAGTAATCGTAGTTTTAGCATAAAAAATTTGTATAAGTTAAGCGGGTAAAAATTAAAATAAGCCGTGGAAGATTTTCAGCGTTTTAATGATCCATAGGAATTTTTATGGTGAAAATACTTCTTGAGCCATGATTGCTATATTGAATAGAACCTTTAAGCGCAATCACAATCGCATGTACAACAGCTAATCCCAAACCTGTACCACCAAACTCTTTATTTCTTGATTCTTCTAATCTAAAAAAGGGTTTAAATAGGTCATCTTGGAACTCAGTTGCAATTCCGGGGCCTTCATCTTCAATTTTTAATATCCAGTTTTCTGAGGCAACGTCTGAAGAGATCTTAAGTTTTCCTGCATTTGAATAACGAATAGCATTATCAATTAACGCAATTAAAACTTGCTCAATACGGCGACGGTCGCAAAGTACAGGAGTTGTCGTTAAATCAAGTTCTGGCATTAAGTTAGATTGTTCTAAGCGGTCTTCAAAGGCCTTGAGAACTTTTTCAATTACAGACTTAGAGTCAAACAATTCATAATTTAATCTGAGTTGCTGGTTCTCTACTAAACTTATTGTTCGTAAGTCTTCGACTAAGTGAGATAAACCTTCAACTTGATTTAAAAGGCTTTTAAATAGAATTTCATCGGGTTTAAAAACGCCGTCAATTATGCCTTGTAAACGACCTTGCAAAATTGTGATAGGCGTTCTTAACTCATGCGCTATGGCAGCATTCCAGACTTGTGCATTTTGAACAGAAACTTCTAGCTTTTGAGCCATATCATTAAAATTATATAAAAGCTCGGACATTTCTGCGGAGTGAATTCGGTTGTCGTAAGCTCTAGCAGAGAGATCACCTTGACTAATTTTGTTGGCTGCTTCGGCTAAGAAGTTAATCGGCACAATAAAACGTTTTGCCAAGTGCATCCCGATCACGAGTGAAATCATACAGCCACAGAAGATAACAGCAGCCAACCAGATCCAATCTATAAAATGGAAACTGGTCCAATCTTCTTGAAGCGAACTTAAAGTAATCCAGCCTTTTTCAATCGCATAGTTATAAATGACATAACCCAGCACAACGGAAAAAAGTGTAACGCTTAAATTAACAATGCTTAAAGCAATAAAAAGCTGCTTGCTAATTCCTAACTTACTTTTCATAAAATTCCCTAGCTATATTTTTAATATTATTTAGGCGTCATTTTTTACAGCTAGTGGATTATCGAGTCTATATCCTACGCCACGTACATTAATCAACATTTGAAGTATTTCTTGTTCCTCCAATTTCTTTCTAAGCTTACTTACATGGCTATCTACAGTTCGTTCTAGTGCATCACTATCGTTCATGCAATGATTCATGAGTTCTCCACGAGTAAATACCTTGTGGGGTTGGTCAATCATGACCGAAATAATTTTATATTCAGTTAGCGTTAAATTAAGCAATATTTTCTTGTTGTGAGAGTGAAGATAAACACTATGCGTATCTGTATCAATTTCAATATCTTTGTAGACCTTATTTTTATAAGATGTCTTGTTTGTTAAGTGAGTACGTCTTAAAACTGCCTGAACTCTAGCGATTACTTCATTCGGGTTAAATGGCTTAACAACAAAGTCATCTGCACCAACTCTTAATGCCATGACTTTATCGATATCTTGATCTAGCGCCGTTAGCATAATTACAGGAGTTTGAGCTTTTTGGCGTATTTTATTGAGTACTTCCCAGCCGTTGAGCTCGGGCAATTTAATATCAAGTAAGATTAAATCAATGGGATGGCTAGCGTGTAACTCAATCGCTTGCTTTCCATTCATGGCACGAATAACCGTCATTCCTTCACGTTTTAAATAATTTTCAATAATGTCGCCAATATCGTAGTCATCTTCTACAACGAGGATAACTTTATCTTGGCAATTAAAAGAAAAAGAATGATCAAACATAGAAAACGGGCTATATGAGGTGCTTCAAATTATCATACGCTAAATTATTGGTATTTCTCCACAGTTACTCCACACTTTAGTGACGATCGCTACACACTCATCAAAAATAATGTCAGCATCAAAAACTCACTTGGTTTGGACAGTATGCAAAAGCATCTTTTACTTCCTTTATTTTTATCTATTGGGCTGATATTACAGGGGTGTGGTTCAAAAGAAGCGGCTCAAGCTGAGCCAGCACCAGCGAAAGTAAGTGTATTAAGCATTCAATCGCAATCAGTTAATTTTAGTGAAAATCTTCCCGCACGTGTGCATGCATTCCGTACTGCTGAAATACGACCGCAAGTCGGAGGAATTATTGAAAGGGTTTTATTTAAACAAGGTAGTGAAGTTAGAGCAGGGCAAGCTTTATATAAAATTAATTCAGAAACTTTTGAAGCAGATGTAAATAGTAATAGAGCTTCACTTAATAAAGCTGAGGCAGAGGTTGCGAGACTTAAAGTTCAATTAGATCGCTATGAGCAGCTCATACCAAGTAATGCAATTAGTAAGCAAGAAGTGAGTAATGCTCAAGCTCAATATCGTCAGGCGCTTGCTGATGTCGCACAAATGAAAGCTTTGCTAGCCAGACAGAATTTGAATCTGCAATATGCAACTGTTCGAGCGCCTATCTCGGGTCGTATCGGGCAATCTTTTGTCACTGAAGGTGCATTGGTTGGTCAAGGCGATACGAATACCATGGCCACAATCCAACAGATTGATAAAGTCTACGTCGATGTAAAGCAATCCATTAGTGAATATGAGCGTCTACAAGCAGCTTTAAAAACTGGAGAGTTATCTGCCAACAGTGAAAAAACTGTACGTATCTCTAATAGCCAAGGACAACAATATAACGTCACAGCAAAAATGCTGTTTGAAGATATTAATGTTGACCCTGAAACGGGTGATGTGACTTTCCGTATTGAAGTAAATAATACCGAGAGAAAACTACTCCCTGGTATGTATGTGCGAGTCAATATTGACCGAGCTTCTATTCCACAAGCCTTATTAGTTCCAGCTCAAGCGATTCAACGCAATATCAATGGTGAACCTCAGGTATATGTAATTAATCCAAAAGGATTAGCGGAAATTCGTCCTATTGAAATTGGACAGCAATATGAACAGTACTATATCGCCAATAAAGGTTTAAAAGTCGGTGACAAAGTCATTGTTGAAGGTGTTGAACGTATTAAGCCAAATCAAAAGCTAGCAATGACGATCTGGAAAAAACCTGCATCAGAAAATAATGCTTCAAATGTAGAAACAAAACCGTCTACAACTCAGGGGGCTCAACCATGATGTCTCAATTTTTTATTCGACGTCCTGTTTTTGCATGGGTCATTGCAATTTTCATTATATTGTTTGGGTTACTTAGTATTCCAAAATTGCCGATTGCTCGTTTCCCTAGTGTAGCTCCGCCTCAAGTCAACATTAGTGCGACTTATCCGGGAGCAACTGCTAAAACAATTAACGATAGTGTTGTTACCTTAATTGAGAGAGAGTTATCGGGTGTAAAAAATCTACTTTATTACAGTGCGACAACGGATACTTCGGGTACAGCAGAAATTTCTGCAACCTTCAAACCGGGTACAGATGTCGAAATGGCTCAGGTTGATGTCCAGAATAAAATCAAGAGTATTGAATCACGGTTACCACAGGTTGTACGTCAGCAAGGTTTACAGGTTGAGGCATCATCTTCGGGTTTTTTGATGTTAGTGAGTATTAACTCGCCTAATGGTCAATATTCAGAAGTAGATTTAAGTGATTATCTGGTTCGAAATGTCGTAGAAGAGCTAAAGCGTGTTGAAGGCGTAGGTAAAGTTCAATCTTTTGGTGCAGAGAAAGCCTTACGAATTTGGGTTGATCCAAATAAATTGGTTTCCTATGGTTTATCAATTAGTGATGTAAACAATGCAATTCGTGAAAATAATGTTGAAATTGCACCTGGGCGACTAGGCGATTTACCTGCAAATAAAGGCCAACTTATTACGGTTCCATTGTCAGCCCAAGGTCAGCTATCAAGCGTAGAGCAGTTTCGTAATATCAGCTTAAAAAGCAAAACGAACGGAAGTATAATTCGTCTGTCCGATGTCGCAAATGTTGAAATTGGATCACAAGCCTACAACTTCGCTATATTAGAAAATGGTAAACCAGCTACCGCTGCTGCAATCCAGTTAAGCCCGGGTGCTAATGCAGTAAAAACAGCGGAAGGTATTAAAGCAAAAATTGAAGAGTTAAAGCTCAACTTACCAGAGGGTATGCAGTTTAGTATCCCTTACGACACCGCGCCGTTTGTTAAAATTTCAATTGAAAAGGTAATTCATACATTACTTGAAGCAATGGTTCTGGTTTTCATTGTGATGTATTTATTTTTGCACAATGTACGCTATACGCTTATTCCGGCGATTGTTGCACCTATTGCGTTACTCGGTACTTTTACCGTGATGCTGCTTGCAGGCTTTTCAATTAATGTACTCACCATGTTTGGTATGGTGCTTGCCATCGGGATTATTGTCGATGATGCGATTGTCGTGGTTGAAAACGTCGAAAGGATTATGGCGACCGAAGGATTAAATCCTAAAGAAGCGACATCTAAGGCAATGAAAGAGATTACCAGTCCTATTATTGGTATTACCTTAGTATTGTCTGCTGTGTTTTTACCAATGGCTTTTGCGAGTGGTTCGGTCGGGATCATTTATAAACAATTTACGCTGACTATGTCCGTGTCTATTTTATTCTCGGCTTTATTGGCACTCATTTTAACACCTGCACTTTGTGCAACCATTTTAAAACCCATTGATGGTCATCATCAGAAGAAAGGCTTCTTTGCATGGTTTGACCGTAGCTTTGATAAAGTGACTAAAAAGTATGAATTGATGCTCCTTAAAATCATCAAACATACGGTTCCAGTCATGATGATCTTTGTGGTGATTACAGGCATTACTTTTGCTGGAATGAAGTATTGGCCAACAGCATTTATGCCAGAGGAAGATCAAGGCTGGTTTATGACATCTTTCCAGTTACCATCGGATGCAACAGCAGCGCGTACACGAAATGTAGTGAGTGAATTTGAAAACTCCCTTAAAAATAATCCAGATGTCAAAAGTAATACGACGATTTTGGGATGGGGTTTTAGCGGTGCAGGACAAAACGTAGGTGTCGCTTTCACGACCTTAAAAGATTTCAAAGAGAGAACTTCTTCAGCAACTGAAATGACAAATGCAGTTAATGCATCAATGGCAAACAGTGCGGAAGGTGAAACAATGGCTGTACTTCCACCTGCTATTGATGAACTAGGTACATTCTCAGGCTTTAGTTTACGTTTACAAGATCGTGCAAACTTAGGTATGCCTGCTTTATTGGCTGCCCAAGACCAACTAATGGAAATGGCGGCTAAGAACAAAAAGTTCTATATGGTTTGGAATGAGGGTTTACCACAAGGCGACAATATTTCTTTAAAAATTGACCGTGAAAAGCTTAATACCCTTGGTGTTAAATTCTCAGACGTTTCAGACATCATTTCAACCTCAATGGGTTCAATGTATATCAATGACTTCCCTAATCAGGGTCGTATGCAACAAGTGATTGTACAGGTTGAAGCTAAATCACGTATGCAACTCAAAGATATCTTAAACTTGAAAGTGATGGGTTCTAGTGGTCAATTGGTGTCGTTGTCTGAAGTGGTAACACCTCAATGGAACAAAGCACCGCAACAATATAATCGTTACAACGGACGACCATCTTTAAGTATTGCTGGTATTCCTAGCTTCGATACATCTTCGGGTGTGGCAATGCGTGAAATGGAACAATTGATTGCTCAGTTGCCTAAAGGCATTGGCTACGAATGGACAGGTATTTCTTTACAAGAAAAGCAGTCTGAATCTCAAATGGCCTTCTTACTTGGTTTATCAATGTTAGTGGTGTTTTTGGTATTGGCTGCACTCTATGAAAGCTGGGCGATTCCACTATCTGTCATGTTGGTTGTGCCACTTGGTATTTTCGGTGCGATTATTGCCATTATGTCGAGAGGTCTAATGAATGATGTGTTCTTCAAAATTGGACTCATTACGATTATTGGTCTATCCGCAAAGAACGCGATTTTGATTGTTGAGTTTGCAAAAATGTTGAAAGAAGAAGGAATGAGTTTGATTGAAGCCACAGTTGCGGCAGCCAAACTTCGTTTACGACCAATTCTGATGACGTCTCTTGCTTTTACATGTGGTGTAATTCCTCTTGTGATTGCAACAGGTGCAAGCTCTGAAACTCAACATGCTTTAGGTACGGGTGTATTTGGGGGCATGATCTCGGCAACGATTCTGGCTATTTTCTTTGTTCCCGTGTTCTTTATCTTCATTTTGGGCGCCGTAGAAAAGCTATCTTCTAAGAAAAAAATCTCATCTTAAGTTAAATGCATCAGGGGAAATACTTAATTTCCTCTGATGCTTGATTGAAGTTTAATTTTGGAATAAAGAGATGCTGAGTTAGAGGTTTTTTTAACTTAAGATATTGAATGTAAAAGAATAATTTAAAATTATGGTGCGATAAGTAAACCATAAGCGCCGTGCGATCAGCTGAAAAATTTAATGTTTTGACTTTTGGTTGAGAATATTGTTATTTTGTTTTACGTTATTCGTAAACCAATTATGAATAACGTAATTAAAATGAAAATAATTTAAAGCACAACATGGAGAAAGGATGACCATGAAAGAAGTTGCATTAAGTGATCTGATCAATCAGCAGAAAGTTGGACGTTATCAGAAATTTATTTTATTCACCTGTTTATTGCTGATGATTATGGATGGGTATGACATTCAGTCCATGGCTTACGCAGCCCCAATGATTATAGAAGAATGGGGCGTTCATAAAACCATGTTAGGCGTTGTGTTTAGCGCCAGCTTATTTGGTTTATTTGTCGGATCATTTTTATTAAGTTCACTTTCCGATCGTTTTGGCCGCCGTCCAATTCTACTGATCTCAACCTTTATGTTCTCTATGTTGATGCTGGTAACACCACATGTAGGCAATATTGAGCAATTAACAGCAATTCGCTTTGTTACAGGAATTTTTTTAGGAGGTATCATGCCAAATGTCATGGCCTATAGCTCCGAAATTGTTCCATATAAATCTCGTATTTTCACCATGATGGTCATTTCTTGTGGCTATACAGTAGGAGCAATGTTAGGAGGTGGCATATCCGCCTTATTAGTTCCTTGGGGAGGATGGCAGGCGATTTTCTATTTTGGCGGTATTGTCCCTTTAATTATTTTCTTTATTACGTTCTTTAAGCTGCCAGAGTCTTTATATTTTTTAAGTGAAAATAGCAAAAATACGCCCAAAATTTTGTTTTGGTTAAAGAAATTTTATCCTGCATTAACATTCAATTCAGAGATGAAAATCATTAATACGACTGAAGTTCAGGTTAAGAAGTCACCGCTTGAGTTGTTTAAAAATAAGCGTGCGTTTTTTACTTATTCCATCTGGATCATCAGTATTTTAAATATGATTAGTCTCTATTTTCTGGCGAACTGGTTACCAACTTTAGCCAAAGAGTCAGGGCTGTCATTAAATCAGGCATTGATGATCGGCTCTACCTTACAGTTGGGCGGTACGATTGGTAGTATCGTGATGGGCCTTAAAATCGATAAGACTGGATTTTATAAAGTATTAATTCCTGTTTTTCTGGTTGCAGTGATCAGTGTTGCTTTAATTGGCTATGCTGTTAGCCATATTGTTTTATTATTTATCATCATTTTCATTGCTGGCTTTACGATTGTTGGTGGGCAACCTGCTATTAATGCGCTGTCTGCAAGTTATTACCCAGTTTCACTTCGTACCACTGGTGTGGGCTGGAGTATTGGAATTGCCCGTTTGGGTTCGGTCATTGGGCCATTATTTGGTGGCTATCTTTCTCAATTTCTGGTCATTACCCATTTATTTGTGATCGCTGCAATACCTTCATTGTTCGTTATTATTATGCTGATGATTCAGGCCAAGTATCGATCATAAGGTTATCTATATACATAAAATTTATGGGGATAATGGCTTAAAAAAAAGCAGGGGTGAACTCAAGAGCTTTTGTATTTATCGAATGTAGTCGGGCCATGCCGAACATGTAATTCCTTTACTAGTATATTTAATATTTTCCATTCTGCTTAAATATACTAGTGAAGAGCCTCGAGTAAAAATTTTTGATTAAATTTATTTAATTCTTTCAGAGATATCAGTTTTATTTTTTATTGTTTTAGTTGTATCTATTCGAAATAAAAATAGTAAAAGCCCTATATGCTTATTAAAAAAATTTTATCGAAACAAAAATAAAAAATTTTAAAAATAATGTTTTAAAATTTGTATTTTTTGTTTAATGTAAATTTCTTATTAAAAACCGTTAAAATTAAAGAAGTTTTTTATTTGTAGAAAATTAAAAAAAAATTTTTCTTTTAAATAATTCTTATGAAATTTTATGTTTCAAATTCTATAATAAAAATTGATTTTGTTATGAGTATATTTAAGATTCTAAATATACCGAATGGTAAAAAAATGCTAAAAAATATTTCTTTAATCACAATTTCAATATTTTCTGCTCATGTTTTTGCAGATGACTCAAACATTGTAAATGAGGCCGAGGCTTTAGCTGTTGATGCAAAATCATACGCTGCTTCATATAATGTACCCTTTGATGAAGCTGTCAGACGATTACTTATTATGCATGGTACTTCCTCTGAAATATCAAATATCAGAAATAACGTTAAAGGTGAACTTCAAGGTCTTTATTTTACTAATGGTAAAAATAATTTTGGTTTAAATGTTAATGTAGCAAATTATCCAAAAACTTTACCCAGATCATTGAACATTGCTCCTAGGTCAGCAACAGCTATTCAAAATATAATAAGAAGCTCAGGAAATTTAGCACTAAGAAGGCAATTTAATATCACAGATACTGATATGAAAACTGTAGCAATACAATATTCACAACCTGTAACTGCTCCTATTCATTTTAATAAACAAAGCTATCCTACAAAATTACAACGCTTGAATAATATTGAAAATAAACGTGAGCAATTGAAAGCTGCTTTACCTTTAATGCATCAAGCTTATGATGATGAAAGAACAGGAAATACAAAAATATTTGTTACAGCAGATAATGGTTCAACAAAAAAAATTGCAGAAAGTATTCTAAATACTCCAGTGGAAATAATTATAAGCCCACGCCCAACCCGTGTAGCAACGAGAGGAGGCACGCCATTACTTGCACTTGAACCACAATCCGTACAAGGTCAAATTGCTTGTTTTAGTGGATTTATTGGGAAAAGAAATGGTGTTTTAGGAATTGTTACTGCTGGCCATTGTGCAAAAGTCGGACAATTTAGTAGGTATCAATATAAAGATCGAGATGGAACACAATATGTTATTCCTCTTTTAACAGGTGCATCACCAACTAGTGGTTGGCGTGATGATAGTGTAGCTGATCTTGGATTTTTACCAGCTGGAACATCCTCTGCACAACTTGCAAAAGCTGAATTTTATGCTGACTCAAGTGTAAACTTTAGAAAATTAACAGCCACTAAAACTCGTTCGGGAACAGCTTGGGATAATGGTACTGTGAATGGATCATACATCTGTCATCTTGGTAAAACAGGTGGTTATGCAACCACATTAACTCAAAGTTGTGGTGAAGTTGAATCAATAAACTCAGCAAATGCAGATAACGTTGGAAATACATTTGTTCGTGTGAAAAATACAAATGGTAGTGCTGGAAGCACACACACTACAGGACTTGGTTCATTGCGCTGTTATCATGGAGACAGTGGTAGCCCTTGGTTTGCTTTAACAACTGGCTACGGAATTTCACATTCTTGTGAATGGCAAACCGGAGGTGATGATACAACACCAGCACTTTATGCAATTTATACTAGTTTAGACTATTTAAGCACTATAGGTACTACCATTGTTATTCAATAAATTACGTATCCTATCCTATATAGGTATAGGCGCTGTCTGTATTATTTCTACTAGTTGTACCTCTAAAAATTTAGATGGTTCAAGCATAAGACAGCAGAAAAATCATCTTTATGGTAGAGACATATTAGTTACATATCAGAAATCGACTGGTGGCTCTAGGCTTACTTTTACTGTTGGTATTCTCAAAGAAGTTAATAGTTGTATCTACCTTTCAAATGATAATGGTGATATCCCAATTATTTTTCCAAATACATTTAAAATGAACAATAACTTCGTTTCAAATGGAAATTTAGTATTTGAAATAGGTAAGGAAACACGCTTTATTGGTCATCAAACTTCCATAGAAAATGCAATTTCCACATTGAAAATTTCCAATAATCGTTGTTTTAATGGAGAAAAGATGATTTGGGTCTTTGGTCAATGAGTAAATGTTTTATTGAATTTCCTATATCAGTATTTTAAATTGTTTACCTAAATCCATACCCTGATCTTTCTTAGATTGGGGTTTTTCCATTTCCTTTTTAATTCACCACCTTTGTCACCAGCTAATGGACCAATATCAATAATCCAATCTGATTGGCTAATGATGTCTAGATTATGTTCAATAACGATTTACTTAGAGTACTAAAATAATAACTTATAAAATATTTGGTTTATGAACCTAGCTATGAATAGATATTTTTCTACTAAAAAGGTCTTAAGAATAGCCTAAATTTGTCTAGGAGAGTGGTGTAGCCCACCACTCACTATAAGGTATCTACAAAATCTGTGGCAATCCACCACTAATTAAAATGCTGAGGCTAGAGTTTTGATAGCTATGATTTCTGTTTGGCTTTTTGGCGTAAGACATACAAATATAAGCTTTCTACTTTTTCACGTGCCCATGGTGTGGTACGTAAGAATCGTAATGATGATTTAACACTTGGATCTATGCAAAAACATCTAATTTCAATTTTACGACTTAAGCCTTCAAATCCACCGTAGTAATCCAATAATTCATCCAAAATGTCAGCAAGTTTTTTGCCGTGTAAAGGGTCATTGGAGGCGTTCATAATAGATCAACAATATTTTGGGAGTCCATTATTATAACCTGAGCTAGTTGGAAAATGAGAGGGATTGAATTTAAACCTACAGAGTTTTTCTAAAGCTTATTTAACTCTAAGCCACGTTTGATTTCGTCCAAGCGCAGAGATACCAATGTAGCCACGGCCACTAAATTTTTGCCCATCTGGTGATAATGTTGCACTAAAGCTATATGTCTTACCTGTCTTAGGATCTAATATCGTTCCACTGGTATATTTGTTGTTTTGACCCGAGTGTTTCAAATTTCTGACGATGGTTAAACCCACTAAAGACTTATTTTTATAAGCGCCTTCGCATTTTGTACATTTATTGGCTTCACTTGGAACAAGTATTTTTTCAATGTTGGCAGATAATGTACCATTCTTATCTTCACTAAATTTTACGATGGCTCTAGGCTGATTCGTTTCATCATCAATGGTTTTCCAGACAGTGCCATTGAGTCTATCCGAAGCAAATGAATGAACGGAAAAAGAGCTTAGTAAAAATAAGAATAAATATTTTTTCATAACGATAGTTTCTCGAATTAACAATGGGGAATTTAATAGTCAGAATGGTTCTATTTCCAAGCTTTTTTCTTTGGAAGTAGTAGGTGAACGATCTATAAGTGAGATTCAATTTCAGCCAATATTATTGGGAGCGCTTTTTTTCTGCGATGGCGATAATGGGTTGGACCATCCAGCGTTTAAACTTATTCCCTAAGGATTCCTGTTGATAAATTGGTCGTGGACTAACATCTTCATTTATTTTTTTATATTGTGGGAACAGTGATAGAGCATTACCTCTTTGAATTTTATATTGATCTGAATCATTAAAAATGGTGAGTTCATCTAATGTATTTACTTGCATATGTGATACAGGAGCTGGTGCAAATGGGAAATCACTTCCAAATAAAATTCTTTCAGAGCCAACAAGTTCTTTTAATGCTGACATTGCATATGGCGAAGGTGATAACGCTGTATCAAAATAAAAACGCTTTATATAGGTCATAATTCCTTGAGGAGCATTTTTATTCATTTCTGTCATCATATTGCCTAAAGAAACTCGCCAAGCAACGTAAGGTAAAAAACCTCCAGCATGAGCTAAAATAAACTGAATATCTGGATAACGTTCCATAACGCCAGATGTAATGAGATTGACCGCTGCACGAGTTGTATCTGGTAAAAATTCTAAAATAAAGCCAGGTGTAGTAAGACCTAAATTTTCACTGGTTTGATGTAAATTAGGATGTATAAAAACGATGGCTTTACGTTTGTTTAATTCAAACATTAATTCTTCAAATCGACTGTCACCCAGAAAAATACCATTAGTACTTCCTAGTAAAACAATTCCATCTGCTTTAAGAACTTCAATGGCGTAGATTGCTTCAGCACAAGCTTGTTCTGTTAGTGGCATTGGGAGAACTGCAAAGAAACCAAAACGGTTTGGGTAGTTCTGTCGCATTTCAGCCGTATATTCATTACATCCGCGGGCCAGGTTACAGGCTTCTTGAACATTTCCAAAATACACGCCTGGTGCAGATAAAGAGACAATCGCAGTCTCAGTACCAATCTGATCCATAATCTCAATAGATTGAGACGGCGTCCAAACTGGTAATGGAGCACCAGCAACCTTATCAATGCCTTTCTTTAGCATGGCATCTTTAAAAACTGGAGGAACAATATGATGATGAACATCAATTCTCCCTTGCTTAAATATTGTATTAGCCATATCTCATCCTCAAAAGAGCCTTAATTTATTTAGATACTTACATTTCTAAAAAATCTTAATGGAATTATAGTAAGACAATATTGGTCAAAATTGAACAGTGTTGTTTATATTATTTTGTATATTTTTCATTATTAAGCGTTAAGATGCTTTCGATCATAAACACATCAAAAAAAGATAAGTTGTCTTATGTTTTTGATATTACAATTAAAAAGTAAAATTAAAGGAAATAGCCCGTATGTTTAATACGGGCTATTTGATTAAAATTTATAATTCAATTGAAGTGAAAAGATATCTGCTTTTGTGTCAAAAGTTCCTTTAAGTGTTTGCATAGTCGGCTTCCCAGCCACAACGGTTTGGCTGTCTATAGTCGCTTCGTTAGCAAAAACATGTGAATAACCAACATCCATACTTAGATTTTTATTAACCTGAAAACCTGCACCCAATGAAAGCCAAATTCTATCTGCGTCAGGAAAACGAACAGTTCGGTCTGATGATGAGTCAACCACAGATTTGTCGTAAGCCATACCAAATCGAAGTTGTGTAGCAGGGGTAACTTGATATAGAGCGCCTAAACTTGATCTTAAACCATCTTTAAAATGTAGTTGCTCCTCATATACCACAGTATTATTTTCAGGATTAACTGCACTAAATTCTGGTAATACTGACCAATCAGTCCAAGTTATTTCTGCGAGAGCGGTCCATTGGGGAGTAAAGCGATATGCACCTGCTAAACTTGCACTTTGTGGCATTTTAATATCGACTTCTGCTGGGTAACTAAGGCCAGCTACAGGTGTTGTTACTGTAAGAGAACCGTCTAGTTTAAGCTTGGTTTCAGAGCGGTATGTCAAACCCAAGTCTAGTTTATCGGTTGGCCTCAAAAAAATACCAATATTTCCTGCCCAACCGTCTCCATCACCTTTTAGTTCACCTTGAGCATCACCTAAATAAACTGGTGCATTTGTATTGATAAGAGGGCCAGTTTTTCTAGTCAAAGTAGCATCAAAATCGAGATAATTTAACCCAACTCCAATCATCACCTGAGGATTGATCTCGTACGCTAGTGATGTGTTCATATTAATACCAGTAACTTCGGTTTTTAACCCTTTGTATCGTCCCACAAAGTCATCATCCCATGAGCCTTTATTTCCATATAAGGGAGAAACACTCAGCCCTACAGCGAAAGGCTTATCACTTCTATATACATATTGAACACTTGGAACTGTAAATTCTCGATCAATACTCGCTTCTACGCTACCTACTGGAACGATAGGTGAAATTGATGAAGTGTTTTCTGCTTTAAAGTCGGTTGTAGCCTGAACGTAAGATGCAGAACCTGATAAATAACTACCCGAACTTAAACCCATCATAGCAGCAGGATTATAGGCAACCACGCTAGCATTTTGTGCGAGTGCTGATGAGCCTGCAAAGGCATAACCCACGCCTGCAGCAGTCTGTGTATCTATAAAAATACCAGAAGCATAAGTTAAAGAAGTTTGGGCCATTAAACTCATAAATATTAATTTTGTTCTAAGTGATCCGATCACAGTTATATCCATTTAAATAAACATGAATATAAAATATTAAACAAAAGTGTTCAAAAATCAAATTTATTGTAAAATTAACTATATATATGTTTTTAATGGTTATTTTAAAAATTAAAAAACTTATCTATCTGTAAATTATAAAATTTTTAAAATATGAACAAATGTTGAATAATTTGAACACATGTGTTCAAATTGGTTTTGTGGAGTATTTGAGAAATAAAATGATGAAAGCGAATACCTTGATATCCCAAACCGTTAAATTTGGTGATAGACAAATTTTTCTTAATGAACAAGGTGAAGGTTTCCCAGTCCTTATGTTGCATGGTGGCGGCCCAGGCGCCTCTGGATTATCAAATTATTCAAAGAATATAGATGCGCTGGCGGAAAAATATCGTGTACTCATACCTGATATGAAGGGTTATGGTCAGTCTACAAAAGGCGTGAATCGTGATGATCCATTTGGTGACTTAGCTGATACTATGTTTGGTCTACTTGATCAGTTAAAGATTAAGAAAGTTCATATTATTGGCAATTCTCTTGGCGGAGCTTGTGGATTACGCATGGCTCTTGAACAACCTGAACGAGTTTCGAGCTTAGTTCTTATGGGTCCTGGTGGTATTAATACGACTAAAGCTTTACCAACCAAGGGTTTGAATTGTTTATTGAATTACTACAGTGGTAATGGACCAACTATCGATAAACTAAGAACTTTTATCCGCGAATATCTTGTATTTGATGGAAGTCAAGTTCCAGAAAGTGTTATTCGAGAGCGTTTTCAAGCAAGTATCGATCCTGACGTCGTTGCAGCCCCACCATTAAGAAGACCTACGGGTTTAAAAGGGGCAATCCGAATGGATTTCACTCGTGATTCAAGACTAAAAAAATGCAAAGTTCCTACATTAGTAGTATGGGGCGCGAATGATTTGGTTAATCGTCCAAGTGGTGCATTAACTTTGCAGAAAATAATGCCAAATTGTGATGTTTACTTATTTGCTAATACGGGGCACTGGGTACAGTGGGAAAGAGCTGATGAATTTAACAAGCTTAGTCTAGATTTTTTTGCCAGACAGAACGTTGTTTGAGGAGGAAGAGATATGAACACCTCAACAATTGATCGAGATATTTTTGGTTCAGTACGCATGGGTTACGCAGTAATTGAATCAAACAAACTAAAAGATTGGAAAACCTTTCTGCAGCAGGGTTTAGGTTTGCATTTCAATGCGGATGAAAAGTCTATCAATGAAATAAGCTTTCGAATGGATAAGCATTCTAAACGTCTGATCATTCAAAAAGGTAGTGCAGAAGACTTTGTTGCTTTGGGGTGGCAAGTTGAAGATGAAGAAACCCTGAATATTATTTTAAAACGTTTAACTGAACGTGAAATTACTATAGAAAAAAGTAGCTTAGCTGAGGCTGAGCAAAGAGGTGTAAAGGAATTTTGGCGAATTTTAGGCCCTAAGAAACAAAATATAGAGCTGTTTGTTGAACCTACGTTGACAGATGAATCCTTAAATATGCTGACGTCGAGTTTTGTTACTGACAAAGCTGGTATGGGACATGTAGCCATTACATCAAGAAAACCTATGAAAATGCAAAGATTCTGGCAGGAAATATTTAATGCCAGAGTTAGTGATTATATTGAGCAGGTGATCAGTGGTGTCACTCTAGATATTACTTTTCTTCGTCTTAATGAACGCCATCATTCGATTGCGATTGCAACCACAAGAGAAATCCCTTTAGACCCAATTCGTACCAAAGTTCAGCATATGAATTTACAAGGCGCGTCTTTAGATGATTTATCTAGTGCTTTTCAGCGTTGTAAGCAACTTGGATATGAAATGGCTCACGAAATTGGACAACACCCAAATGACAAAGAACTGTCATTTTATGTCATTAGTCCATCTGGCTTTGAAATTGAGCTAGGTTGGGCTCCATTGGTTGTAAACGAGACAACATGGAAACCGACCAAATATTTTGCGATCAGTTCTTGGGGGCACAAGCCTGAAAACCCCACCAAACTTTATATGTTCTCTACAAATTTGAGTAATTTTAAGCAGGGAATATCAACGGCAATTCACCCTGAATATTCTCCCATCTAGCTTTAGAGGCTCTAAACATGAATGATCAAAAAACAAAAAAATCTACATCATTGAATGTTGATGTGATTATTGCAGGTCTAGGACCTACTGGTTTGGTATTGGCACACGTTTTAGGAAAATATGGACACCAAGTTTTGGTATTAGAACGTGAACCCGTATTTTATGGTAATGCTCGGGCTGTTTATACCGATGATGAGTGTATGCGAATCTTTCAGTCTATTGATATGGCTGAAGAATTACAAAAGGATATGCTCATTGATACACCTGTTCAGTTAGTTCGACCAGATGGATCTGTAATTGCTCAATACAAACCATTAAAGCGTCCATTTGGTTGGCCAGTTGTTAATTTCTATTATCAGCCTTATTTGGAAACTTCTTTAACAAATGGTTTAGCACAATATCCAAACGTTAAGATTTTACGTGGGCGAGAACTGATTAATTTTAGTCAGGATGTAAATAGTGTCACTGTGACCCATCAAGCAACACAGGTCTATCGTTTTAGTGATGAATCAGATGTTAAAACCGAAGTACAGGACGATACTGATATTCAACAGATCACAGCCCGTTATTTAGTTGGTGCAGATGGTGGTCGAAGTACAGTGCGTGCCAAGCTGGGTATTGAAATGTCTGGTAAAAACTTTCCAGAACCATGGCTCGTTGTTGATTTAAAACAGAAAGACCGAAATAAAGGTTTGCGCCATTTACCTTATTTTAATTTTGTTGTTGATCCTGATTTGCCAGTTGTGAGTTGTGTCCAGCCTGATGGATTTCATCGTTTTGAGTTTATGCTGAAAAAAGGACAAACCAAAGAATATATGGAGCAACCAGAAACAGTACGCATGTTGCTATCCAAATTTGTTAATCCTGATGATTTCGAAGTAAAGCGTAAATTGGTTTATACCTTTAATGCTTTAGTAGCTAATCAATGGCGTGATAAACGTGTACTTTTGGCAGGTGATGCAGCCCATATGACTCCGCAATTTATGGGACAGGGTGCGAGCTCAGGTATACGAGATGCGGGAAATCTAGGTTGGAAACTCAGTGCTGTATTAAATGGTCAGGCTGGAGATAAGTTATTAGATAGCTATGAAAGTGAACGTCGTGACCATGCTAAGGCAATGATACAAGGATCTGTTTTATTAAAAGATCTTGTTTCAATGACCAATCCCGTGATTGGGAAAATTCGAGATGGTGTAATCAAAGGCGTACTTGCGACCCCAAAACTAAAAGAGTGGGGACAAGAAGGGGGCTTCAAACCAAAACCCATTTACACCAAAGGTCAATATTTTGGTTTGGCACGTAAACATCGTTTAAGCCCTGAAGGTGGTTTATCTCCACAACCTATAGTCCGTGGTTTCGATGGGCGACCTGAACTTTTAGATTCTCTATTAGGTGAGCACTATTCTTTGATTGGATTATCAGTAGATCCAACAATTGGTTTATCAAATACGTCAAAACAAGTATTGAAGCAAATAGGCTGTAAATTTATTACTTTGTATCCATATTCTGATCGTCCACAAGGTCATATCAGCCGGAATTTAAATCCTGAAGTGATTGAAGTTGAAGATATTGCTGGTGATATGGTCTGCTGGCTTAGAAAAGCGTGTAAAGCATCTCAGCCTATTGCCTTGTTACGGCCAGATAAATTTACCTTTGCTGTTGTGAACCAAGATGAAATTAATTCAACCATACAACAGCTTA
Organism: Acinetobacter sp. XS-4; assembly: GCF_023920705.1. Taxonomy (NCBI): domain Bacteria; kingdom Pseudomonadati; phylum Pseudomonadota; class Gammaproteobacteria; order Moraxellales; family Moraxellaceae; genus Acinetobacter; species Acinetobacter sp. XS-4. Next base: position 2,022,087 of record NZ_CP094657.1, read on the forward strand.
AGCATCAGCTGGATTTAACTACGGCTCAGCGTAAGTTACATGTAGTTAGTGAGGCAAGCGTATGAGCATGAATGATCAAGTACGTTTAGAGACTGCGGCAATTGCATTACGAAATGCTAGACACTCCAGACAGACAATAGAGCAAATATCACAGTCATATAAAATTTCAGGTTTAGATGAAGCCTATGCGGTAGCCAAAATTAATACCGATTTTAAACTGAGCCAAGGTGTCAGAATTATCGGTAAGAAAGTTGGTTTAACCTCTAAAGCAGTACAGCAGCAGTTAGGAGTTGATCAGCCAGATTTCGGGATTTTATTTGATGATATGGAGTTTCTTCATGGAGATGAGGTTCCAGTAAGCCATTTATTACAACCTAAAATTGAAGCGGAAATTGCTTTTATTGTTGGTCGTGATTTAAAGGGGCCAATTCCATCATGGGGAGAGTTTTTATCAACATTAGATTACGCATTACCTGCTTTAGAAATTGTTGATAGTGCGATTCATAATTGGAAAATCACTTTAGAAGATACGGTTGCAGATAATGCTTCTTGTGGTTTATTTGTTTTAGGTAATCAACCCATTGAAATCGGAACGTTCAATCTTGCAGAAGTAAAGATGGAACTTTTGCACAATCATAAAATTGCATCCGAAGGTAGTGGTGTTGCTTGTTTAGGACATCCTCTAAAGGCTGCTTGGTGGTTAGCTCGTACGATGTGTGAAAAGGGGATTGGTTTAAAAGCGGGAGAAGTTATTTTATCAGGCGCATTAGGGCCCATGGTAAATGTACAAGCTGGCGATAATGTGACTGCCTATATTGACCGCTTAGGTTCGGTTAGCTGCACGTTAATATAGGGAGATAATAAAATGAGTGAACAATCAAAAAACAAAATTAAGGCTGCGATTATTGGTAGTGGCAATATTGGCAGTGACTTAATGATCAAGATGTTACGTTACGGCGAGCATCTAGAAATTACTGCAATGGTTGGAATCGACCCTGATTCTGATGGGTTAGCCCGAGCTAAACGATTAGGAATTTCAACAACATTTGAAGGCGTACAAGGGCTTATTAACTTGCCTGAGTTTAAAGATATTGAAATCATTTTTGATGCAACTTCAGCAAATGCACATATTAAAAATGATGCTTTACTAAGAAGTTATAAACCTAATATTCGTATGATCGATTTAACGCCAGCAGCAATAGGCCCATATTGTGTTCCTGTTGTGAACCTCGAACAACATGTTAAGCAGCCAAACGTAAATATGGTGACCTGTGGTGGGCAGGCGACTATACCTATTGTTGCCGCCGTTTCTAAAGTTGCAAAAGTTCATTACGCTGAAATTGTTGCCTCTATTTCAAGTAAATCAGCAGGTCCTGGTACTAGAGCAAATATTGATGAGTTTACTGAAACAACATCAAAAGCATTGGAGATAGTAGGAGGTGCAGCTAAAGGAAAAGCAATCATTGTCCTAAACCCAGCTGAACCGCCATTACTGATGCGTGACACGGTATATGTTCTTTCTGAAAATGCGAGCCAAACTGAAGTTGAAGAGTCAATTGAACAAATCGTTGAACAAGTTCAAAAATATGTGAGCGGATATAGATTAAAACAAAAAGTTCAGTTTGATGTAATCCCCGAAGAGTCACCTTTAAATATACCTGGGCTTGGAAAGTTTTCAGGACTTAAAACCAGTGTTTTTCTAGAGGTTGAAGGAGCTGCGCATTATTTACCTGCTTATGCTGGGAATCTAGACATTATGACGTCAGCTGCTTTGGCAACAGGAGAAAAGATTGCAGAGTTTATTCAAATGAACAATACAGCTGCTGGAGTTTAAAATGATTGCATCTTTAAAAAAGCTATATATATCTGATGTGACGTTACGTGATGGTAGCCATGCAATCCGTCATCAATATTCAATTCAGAATATACAAGAAATTGCTAAAGCCTTAGATCAGGCAAAAGTAGATAGTATTGAGATTGCTCATGGTGATGGGTTGCAAGGGTCAAGCTTTAATTATGGGTTTGGGGCGCACACTGATTTAGAGTGGATTGAAGCTGCAGCAGATGTACTCACGCATTCACAAATTGCGACATTACTACTTCCTGGTATAGGTACCATCCATGATCTTAAGGCTGCTTATAACGCTGGTGCCCGCGTTGTTCGTGTGGCAACACACTGTACCGAAGCCGATATCTCCAAACAGCATATTGAATATGCTAGAGAGTTGGGAATGGATACTGTTGGTTTCTTAATGATGAGTCATATGACCACGCCTGAAGCATTGGCGCAACAAGGCAAACTCATGGAATCCTACGGTGCGCAATGTATCTATGTCGTAGATTCTGGTGGGGCTATGTCTATGAATGATATTCGTGCACGTTTTAGAGCCATGAAAGATATATTAGATCCTTCAACAGAAACAGGTATACATGCTCATCATAACTTAAGCTTAGGTGTCGCAAACTCAATTGTTGCTGTAGAAGAAGGCTGTGACCGTATTGATGCAAGTCTTGCTGGTATGGGAGCAGGCGCTGGTAATGCACCGTTGGAAGTATTTATCGCTGCTGCTGAACGCTTGGGTTGGCATCATGGAACTGATTTATTCACGTTGATGAATGCTGCTGATGAGTTGGTAAGACCATTACAGGATCGTCCTGTACGAGTTGACCGAGAAACACTTGCGCTAGGCTATGCGGGCGTCTATTCAAGTTTCTTACGCCATGCAGAAATTGCCTCTAAGCGCTATGGTTTAAGTACAGTTGATATCTTAGTGGAGTTGGGGCGTCGTCGTATGGTAGGTGGTCAAGAAGATATGATTGTCGATGTTGCCTTAGATCTATTAAAACAAAAACAAGAAGGATAAGAGCATGTCTTATTTAAAATTAAATGGAAAAGTTGCTTTAGTAACTGGTGCAAACTCAGGTATTGGGGCAGTCACTGCCAGAGAATTGGCACTCCAAGGTTATCATGTTTTTTTGGCATGCCGATCTATTAACAAGGCGCAATCTGTAATTCAAGAAATTCAAAGTTTGTCCCATGGTCAGGCAAAAGTTGAATTCATAGAGTTAGATTTAGCTGATTTAGATTCTGTACGTCGCTGTGCCGAAAGTTTTCTTTCTCGTGATCTTCCATTGCATTTATTAATAGCAAATGCTGGATTAGCAGGCCAGAAAGGTCTAACGCAATCAGGCTTCGAATTAACGTTTGGTGTTTGTCATGTTGGTCACTTTCTTTTAACTAAATTATTGACTGAAAAATTAATTGAATCTAAACCAGCACGTGTCGTTGTGGTTGCTAGTAAAGCTCATCGACACGTTCAGAGTATTAATTTCAATGCGGTATTAAAACCTACTCACAGTTTTGGTGGTTTAAAAGAATATGCGGTGGCTAAACTTGCAAATATTCTTTTTGCAAAAGAACTGGGACGCCGTTTATATGGTACAGGCGTTACGGTTTATGCAGTACATCCTGGTGTTGTTTCAACAAATGTATGGAGGGCAATGCCACAACCGTTTGTTAAGCTCATTAGCCATTTCATGATTAGTCCTGAAGAGGGCGCGAAAACTACACTTTATTGTGCAACTCAACCACAAGTAGCTGGTGATACAGGTTTTTATTATGAAGACTGTAAAGTCAAAGTTTCTTCACATGCTGCTCAAAATATAAACTTAGCAAACGAGCTGTGGGAACAAAGCCTAAATTGGGTAAAACAATAATTTAAGTTAAGAATACAGGGACGTCTTCTTAATATGAACAGGAGAATAAAATGGATAACTTTGTGCCCCCAGAAGAAAATTATGGTAAATGGGGACGTAATTTAGAACGATGGTATTTTGATCCAGTTTTTTTTAATTCAGATCAACTTGATATGTCCAAACCTGCATTATTTGTAGGAAATCATACGTTGTATGGTCTATTAGATGTTCCTCTTATTCTAGAACATCTAAGATTAGAACATGGTGTTCACTTACGGTCATTAGGTGACCGTATGCATTTTCATATCCCAATTTGGAGAGATATTTTAAAGAAAGGTGGAATGGTATTAGGTACACCAGAAAATTGTCATGCACTTATGTCAAGTGGACAGTCTATTCTAGTTTTTCCAGGTGGTGCACGTGAGGTAATGCGCCGTAAAGGAGAAAGCTATCAATTAATTTGGAAAAAGCGTACAGGTTTTGCACGTCTAGCTATAGAGCATGGCTATGACATTATCCCATTTGCTTCTTTAGGAGCAGATGATTGTTTTGATATTGTTCTTGATGCAAATGATATACAGAATAATACTACGGCACAGAAACTACTTTCAAAATTAAAGCTAAATGAAAAATTAAGAGGTGGGGATATTTTGCCACCTATACCCACAGGTGTAGGTTACTTACCTATTCCTAAGCCCCAAAGATTTTATTTTAGCTTTGGAGAAAGAATTTCTACAGCTGAGGTTGTCCTTAATGAAAAAGATATATGGAAAATAAGGGAACAGGTTGCTCACTCAATCGAAAAACAGATTCTTGATTTAAAGAATTATAGAGAGTCTGATAAAAATCAAAATTGGGGATGGCTGAGAAAGAAGCTTACAAAAAGTTTTAATGGGTAATAAAAACTGTATAATAATAGCCAAATCTGTTCAAATATTATTATTTTGTTTAAAGGGTCTTATACAGTGAGTTTATCTTCATCTCAGCAAAGAATCCATAAAACAGCTTTGAAACTTTTTGCTGAAAGTGGATCAACTAACATTAGTGTTTCTGAATTAGCCGCAGCTTCAGGTGTGGCTCGTGGCACAATCTATAATAATAAGTTATCGCCTGAAACTTTATTTGAAGATATTGCCTCACAACTTTCAGTTGAAATGAATGCCAGAATTATTAAAAGTTTTGGTAACGAAGAAGACCCAGCTATTCGTCTAGCTCAAGGTGTTCGCATGTATATTCGTCGGGCACATGAAGAACCAGACTGGGGACGATTCATATGTCGTTTTGCATTTAGTTCAACTTCTTTAATGGCATTATGGACTGGTAGTGATTCACCGTTACCAGATGTCATAGCTGGATTGGAAGGTAAGCGTTATAGCTTTCGTGAAGACCAGTTGATTTCTATTATTTCTTTGATTGCTGGCTCAGTTTTAACCTCGATCTTTCTAGTGTTGGAGGGTCATAAAACTTGGAGAGACTCTGGTACAGAGATAGCTGAATTATTACTTTGCGCACTTGGAATTAATCGAGAAGAAGCTTTTCAAATTGCCCGAATGGAATTGCCTCCTTTACTAGAGCTATAAATCAGAGTCGATTTTAGGGTAAACCATAAAAAATGGCTGTCGGTAAATTCTTTATCGATAGCCAAATCTAAAATAGATATTTGACTTTCTAGAGAATAAATTCTTTTGATCTTTAACTATTAATCTTTACTTAAGATTTTCCTTAATTATGTAATTAAATGAAAAATAATAACTATTTAAATAATTTATAGCCAATTTCACATTGACACCTTAAATATTGGAGATTACCATTTGCCTGTTGGCCTACATTGCCAACCGGTCGTCGCAGACCGTTTGTAATACCGCATCAGAATTATTCCGTCTGAGGGATAGTTTTGTGTGTAAGCTCCTAGTCTCCTCCCGTAGCGGTAGGACGGGAGAGGGACACCTTCGGGTGTGCTTGTGTATTACCAAGTCTGCGAACCCTCTTCCGTTCTGCCACCATAATTTTATAAATGTCTGGCAGAACTCCCAATAAAAAGGAGTTGGCTTTGTACATTCATCATTTCTTGGCAACCATTGCCAAAAGCTATAACAACACAGCTTAAAACATTTAACGCAGCTTGATCGCCGTAAGGCTTTTCCAGGCTTTAGTTCGTTATTACTTAAAACTTTCATCAACAACTAAAACTTGAGATGTGCCAAGCACAGTCTTTATGGCTTTGCTGTGCCTTTTTTTGACCTTTAAAAAAATGAAGGCTTTTATATCTCATTTATATACAACAAGAATTTATTTTAGAACGGTAAAACTATGCCACATTCAGATCTTCCATTTCGTGCTTTAAGTGTACTGCATACCTCACGCTATCTTTTTAATAAATACGGCTTTCATAATGTTGGAGTAGACCGAATTATAGAGTCGGCAAAAATCCCAAAAGCCACGTTTTATAATTACTTTCACTCAAAAGAACGTCTCATTGAAATGAGCTTAAACTTTCAAAAAGACGGCCTTAAACATGAAGTCATATCGATTATCAATGTTCAAAAAGAATTAACGCTAATTGAAAAGCTCCGCAAAATTTATTACTTACACGCCGACTTAGATGGGCTTTACCATTTGCCGTTTAAAGCGATTTTTGAAATTGCTAAAACACATCCTAAGGCTTATCAGACCGTAGTTGATTATCGAAATTGGCTGATTAATGAAATCTATAATTTGCTTTTAAAAAGCAATGAAAATGCTTCAAAACAAGATGCGCACATGTTTTTGTTTGTGATTGATGGAGCAATGGTTCAGCTTTTAGATCCGAACAAACCAGATGAAAGGAAGAGATTACTTGAGTATTTTTTAATACAGTTGGTGTGAGTATTTGAAATACAGTATGTACTGTGGTGATGGAAATCTAAAGAATAGCTGTACGCACGTACTATATCAGTTTTTCTAAGCCTGTAAAGGGTATTTATAAAATATATTTATAAATTTCAGTAAGATATAAAATATTCTGTGTGTTGAAATTTAGCCTAAGCAAATTAATAACTTTAATGCTCAAAAGGCAATTTAGGGAAAGAAATCTGTATCGCAGTAGCCAGTAGCCAAAAATGAAGCCCGTAAAGGTGGTAAGTAGCTTACGCGTTCTAGCTAGGGCAAATTAAAATGTAATGTCATTTTATAAAAAGCTGCCTAGAGTGTTTTTCTGGCTAAGATTAGAAATAGGGTTAGTCAATTTAAGTTGTTAAGAGTGCCACGGCCTAGTAAGTTGCTTGAGCAGTAGATACCAAGCTAAGAATTTACTGGATTAAAGAATCAACGGCGTAGCAGCAACGTAGAGTAGCCAGAGCCTTATATATGGTAGGTTTCCAAATCTTCTATTTAACATAATATACATTATGCGAATAGTTATATAATTCACTATTAAGTCCTTGATTCTGTTGTTGTACGTTTAGCTATACTTGTTGCCTCTACAAAGAATCATTAATTATTTTAGAGGCATACTATGAAGTTTATAAAAAAGACCTTTTGTTAAGGTCTTTTTGCACAGCTAAGTTAATTTAATAATTTTATTTTGAAGAGTTCCAATAATTGACGTAATTCAACTGTTGAATTCCTCGCTCGACAAACTCAGCATTTTGCCATTGTTTTACATTAACATCGCGTTTTATCAGTTTGGCCTTTAATGCAGTCTGTACACCTTCTTGTAGATGCCCTAGATAATATTCATCCAAAAGTGGTGAAAAAACTGTTTTTAAGGATTTGTCTTGTAGACTTAATGCATAGAGTTCTGTTGGTAATCCTGCATTTTTAGTGACAAGTTGAATGGCATTATCGCGGTTTTCAGGCTGTGAAACCCAATGTGCTGATTGTAAAACTGTATTGACCAATGTTTGGACAATTTCAGGATGTTGTTTAATAAACTCACTACGACCCACCAGACCTGATTGAATTGTTCCAGCTCCATCCTGTCTCTGCCCAGTACTCAACGGAACCTCTACAATTTTCTGCTGTTTGAGCGCCAGAATTGACATCAAACCCCAGCTTGCATCAATTTGCTTAGCTGCAAGTGCTGCATTGGCCGCAGCAGGATCCAAATTAATAATGCGGAAATCTTTTTCAGTAAAGCCATACCGCTCGATATATTGATCAAACGACAATTGCATAGCAGTTCCTTGAAAAATTGCTATTCGTTTACCTTTTAACTGTTCGAGACTGGTATATCCTTTATTTGGCAAAACCCCCAAATAAGCATCTATGTGCCGTCCAGTCGCTAACAATAATGTGGTATCGATTTGATTCGATTTACCAATAATAGCGGCTAAGTCACCTAAAAAAGCAAAATCTAATTGTTTATTAGCCAAGGCTTCATTAATTACAGGTCCTGCACCTTTAAAAAATTGCCATTCAACCTGAATATTTTTCTTTGCTAATTCTTTTTCAAGTAACTGATTTAAATATATATAATCAACTAATGGAGTACCGCTGCTGTGTCTTTCACTACTGCTTAGATCAGGTACTGCAATTCTAATTTTTACAATGTTTTCAGTCTGATTTGTTGTTTTTGATGGTGCTGATGAAGATGGTTTAAAAATAAATAATAGCAAAGCGACGAAAATAAGTGCAGGAATAATCCAGATAAATCGATTACGTTTTGATAGTGTGGCCATATCGTTTTTCTCAACAACATATATAACGTCACTGCTTAACGACAGTGACGTTCTGCATGCTTAAAATGGTATTTAGTTGGCATTTAAAACAGCGTGAAGCTTGGCTTTTTCGAGTTGTTCTGCTGATAAATCTTTGGGTAATGTGGTTTTACCTTTTAAGCCATGTACACCAGTCGTTACTTCACCTGCAAGTGTAATTCGGCGTACAACGCGATGTTGATCGCCATAATCGTTAACCGCATAGTGCTGTGTAGAGCGATTATCCCAAATCACCACATCTCCTTCCTGCCATTGCCAACGCACTGTATTTTCTGGTCGCGTTACTTTTTCTTGTAAAATATTAAATAAAAGCTGTGAGTCACTTTGGCTAAACCCCACAAGTCGTTTGAAAAAATGCCCCAGTAATAGGCTTTTCTTGCCCGTTTCTGGATGTAATACGACTACTGGATGCTCTGTCTCATACTTGGTAGATACAAAAATTTTCTTCAGTCTTTCTAGTTGTTCAGGCTCAACATTTTGTTTTGGTCCACCATAATCATATTCATTTGAATGTACAGCTACCAACTGTTCCGCAAATTGCTTTAAAAGCTCAGGAAGATCTTCATATGCAGTTTCAGTATTTGCCCAAGTTGTATCACCACCTGTTTCAGGGATGATTAGGCTTCTCAAGATACTAATTTTAGGATAGGCATCAACAAAAGTTACATCAGTATGCCAAGAATTGGCGCGTGCACCTTTTTGTGAGTCAAGTTCAAAAATAAAATCTGTGCCATCCACCGCAGGTACTGTTGGGTGTTTAACGGGTGAACCAAACAATTCTGCAAATTTCTCTTGTTCTGTGTCCCCCAAATGTTGCTGGCCACGAAAGAAGAGTACTTTATGCTCTAGTAGCGCATCGTGTATAAACTGAACTGTAGGTGAATCAAGCTCAGAGCTTAAATAAATGCCTGATATTTCAGCCCCAATTCGACCAGTTAATTTTTTAACTTGTAGTTGTTGTGCTGGTTTCTGAATAAATGTGGTCATGTTAATTTCCTGTCATAATATATGACTGAATTTTTATCAGAAACGGCGGCTTATTCTGTTATTTCAGAGACAATCCATCACGTAAAAAATTATTTTGATATTTAAATAATTAATAACACGCACATATGAAAATTAAATATGAAATTATATTTTTTTGAAATTTGAATAAATTTTAACTCTGATAAGCTGTTTAAAATCTTAGTTTATATCTCTGATTTATTATGAAAGCATCATCAATTATCGAGTTCAGGAATCCTATCTCAAAATATCAGAATGATTTTGACGGTGGACAATCTTTGGATCATCAAATTATAACGAATGAATTTATTCACAAGAGTATTCGTATTTTAGAAAATTATCAGGTTATTCAATCTTTATCTAATACAGAAAAATCTACGCTTATTCAGCATTTAAAAATAAGAAAGTATTATCATAATCAAACGATATACAATCAAAATGATCCGTGTACTGATATCAATATTTTGCTTGAAGGCGCGCTTAAACTTGGCTGGAGCACATCTCAAGGCAAATATCACACTGATATTTTTGTGCCCTCAGGTACATTAATCAATATTGTTCCGATCGTAACGGGTCAACCCCTACTTCACGACCATATTGCACAAGGTAGAACGGTAATTGCCAACCTTCCTGGCCAATTGTTTATGGATGTCATCAGAAATAACGCAGATGCTTTGTTTATGGTGTTGAAATTAATCTGTGTAAGAACACAGCTAAATCGTGAACAAAACTTCATTTATTCAACTGAAACATTGCAAACTCGTCTCGCTAAAAAACTAGTTTTTCTAGTGGATTATCATTCCTATCAGGATAAAGATAAAATTTTACTGAATCTCAAATTGAGTCAGGAAAATCTGGCAGAACTTTTGCAGACTTCAAGACAAAGCATTAATAAAGAACTAGCAGCACTTTCGAACCAAAACATCATTGAGGTTAAATATAACCAAATCTTTATTTTGGACTTTGAAAAGCTAAGCGATATTGCTCAGACTCATCAGTTCAACAGTACCACCAAGTTCCTTTGATATATCTGCTTTTGTCATAATGATATGATTTTATTAGGAGATAACTGTCAGAATAGAAACAGAATAAAAATTTGTCATATTTACACTAAGCGTTTTAGTCGATTTGTTGGATAAAACATGACAGATGTAAATATCAAAAAACAACCTAATATTTTATTGATTGTGGCAGATGATTTAGGCTTTTCAGATTTAGGTGCTTTTGGCGGAGAAATCAATACACCTCATTTGAATGAATTGGCATTAAACGGCTTAAGACTTACTAATTTTCATACGGCGTCAACCTGCTCCCCCACTCGTGCGATGTTACTTTCAGGTACTGACCATCATTTAGCTGGTTTAGGGACCATGGCAGAGGCCCTTACCCCAGAACTCGAAGGTAAAGAAGGCTACGAAGGTGTATTGAATAACAAAGTGGCCGCATTACCAGAGTTGTTAAAAGATGCGGGTTACTACACCATTATGTCTGGAAAATGGCATTTGGGACTAAAACCAGAATATTTTCCAATTAAAAAAGGATTTGAACGTTCCTTTGCACTATTACCTGGTGCAGCCAATCATTATCTATTTGAAGCGGATATTCCAGAAGACCAAATTCCACGCTTACTTAAGTCAACAAAAGGACTCTATGCAGAAGATGATAAGTTTTCGGAAGAACTACCTCAAGGGTTTTATTCATCAGATTATTTTACCACTCGCCTTTTAGACTTTTTACAAGATGGTGAAGCACGCCAAGGACGTCCTTTTTTTGCATACTTACCTTTCTCTGCACCGCACTGGCCCTTACAAGCACCTCAGGAAGATATCGATCGATATAAAGGACGTTATGCAGATGGCCCTGTTAAATTGCGTGAGCAACGCCTTGAGAAACTCAAGCAACTTCAATTGGTAGATGCAGAAACAACGATTCACCCTGTCTTAGCTAGAACTCCATTCTGGGAAAATCTTACTCAAGAGCAACGTGATAAGTCTTCAAGAATTATGGAGGTTTATGCGGCGATGGTAGATCGTATGGACCAAAACGTTGGACGTGTAGTCGAATACCTCAAAGATCGAGCGGAATTGGACAATACCATTGTTATTTTTCTATCAGACAATGGTGCAGAAGGCGCTCAACTTGAAGCTCTGCCCGTCTTTGGCGGCCAACTTAATGAAATTATCGAGCAATATTACGACAACAGTATTGATAATATTGGACGAGCAAATTCATATGTTTGGTACGGAGAACATTGGGCACAAGCAGCCACCGCTCCTGCTCGCTTATATAAAGCACACACTAGCGAAGGTGGAATTAGAACAGTTTCGTTCATTCACTACGCAGGGTTTAAACGCCAAAATCAGATCAGCCACGAGTTTCTGACAGTCATGGATTTACTACCAACCCTACTAGATTATTTAAATATTCAGCATCCTGGTCAGGTGTATAAAGGTCGTCAATTGGTACCCCTCCGTGGTCGTTCGATCTTACCGTATTTACAAGTACAACAAGATCACATTCACAGTGAAGATCATGTCACAGGCTGGGAGTTATTTGGTCAAAAGGCTCTGCGCAAAGGAGAATGGAAAGCGCTCTTCATCCCTGCGCCAAATGGTCCAAATCGCTGGCAGCTATATAACCTTAAAGATGATAAAGGCGAAACTCAGGATTTAGCAAAACAATATCCAGAAAAGCTCGATGAATTACTCAAAGAATGGGCAACTTATGTCAAAGAAAATGGTGTGATTGAAAATGTGCAACAACGAAGATTATTACAGAATGATCAGCTAGAACCATTTGAAGCATAAAATAACGAAGAGATTAGTCTTTAGATTGTACTAAGCCAGCACCTCATGCTGGCTTTTACATTTGCCACCTGAACAATATTTTAAAAGGCTATGTTTAAAAATTACTATTAAATATAAAGATAAGATCATCAAAATATAAACTTAAGTTTGTACTGATAATGACAGTGTTCAATTACGTAAAAATTAAAATCAACACAAAGAAAACACAAATGGAGTCATTAATGTCAGTTCAAAAGCACACCTTTCATTTTAAGAGAAAAAGATTAGTTTTAAATAAAATCACGCAAAGTCTGTTTATTTCACTTATAGGGTGTGCAGGATATTCATCTATTGTCTATGCCGAAGATACTCCCACTACTTCAGGTACAGCGGTAACGGAAGCCAGTACGTCAAATTCACAGTCAAACAGTAAAGCAGATGATGTCATTCAGCTTGCAGATGTTATTGTGACTACTCGAAGACGTGAAGAAAAAGCACAAAATGTTCCAACACCAATTAGTATTTTAAGTGCCAAAACACTGGAAACACAGAAACTCAGTAAACTTGAAGATCTACAACAAGCCCTACCCAGTCTTAATGTTGCTTTTTTGAACCCACGTCAATCTAGTGTAGCAGTTCGAGGTTTGGGTAATAACCCAGCCAGTGATGGTTTGGAAGCTAGTGTTGGGGTCTATCTGGACAATGTTTACTTAGGTCGCCCGGGCATGGCTGTATTTGATTTATTAGATATTGCTCAACTCGAATTATTACGCGGGCCACAAGGGACATTATTTGGTAAAAATACTACGGCAGGCTTATTAAACATTAGCTCAAAACAGCCAACCTTCGACCCAGACCATTCTGCTGAAATTTCTTTTGGTTCACGCAATTATTTGCAAGCTAAAGGAACGTTTTCAGATGCTCTATCCGAAAATGTAGCAGGCCGACTCTCTTTTTATAAAACAACTCAGGATGGTTTTATTCATAACACCTATAATGGTAAAGATTATAACAATACAGATCGTGAAGGTGTTCGCGGTCAAATTCTCTGGAAACCGCAAGAGAATTTTAATTTACGTCTAATTGCAGATTACAACAAACAAGATGATGATCAAGGCGCGATGGTGGTGTACTACGCTGGGCCAACGTTTAACAGTACCGTATATGGAAATAACTACAATCGCTACTTAGAAAATGCCACACAGTCAGGTGCCAAAAATCTTTATACCAACTGGAAAGATAAACAAATTCATTCAGATGCCCCACAACATATGTCTGTTGAACAAGGTGGTGGATCGGCAGAAGCCAATTGGTCGCTAGATAGCGGTAAAAAAATTACGTCGATCAGTGCATATCGCTTTTGGAACTTCACTCCAACTAACAGTGATTTTATCAGCTCAAATGCATTGATTAATGGTGGTGTTTCGGTTCGAGATAAACAGTATTCTCAAGAGCTACGTCTAACATCTGCTGGAAATCAAAAAGTGGATTGGGTAACTGGCCTATATTACTTTCAGCAACATTTAGACAATACGACTTTCTCTTTATATGGAGATACGGCGGACGCATTTTATCTTTATAACGTACCAAGCGTGAGAACCTTAATTGCAAATGGTCAATCGAATATTTTGAATAATCGAGATTCGTATTCATATGGAACAACTGAGACAAAAAGCTCAGCATTATTTGGTCAAAGTACATGGCATGCGACACCGAAGCTAGACATCACTACAGGTGCACGGGTCACCTATGAAGATAAATCTGCCAGTATCTACAGAACTGACCCTATTGGGGGTACTCCAGTTTCGGGTTTAAGTGTAGCAGAGCGTAATTTACTAAATGCCCAGCTTGGTGCATATGACTCAGGTGAACTCAAGCAACATGGTTTAAGTTACTCTGGCTTACTGACTGGCAGCTATCGTTTAAATCCAAGCACATTGGCCTATGCAACGTATTCGCACGGCGAGAAATCAGGGGGCTTTAACCTGAGCATTGGTTCTGCACCAGCAGCGGGTGCTAACTCGTTAAAGGTTGATCCTGAAAAAGCAGATAACTATGAAATTGGATTAAAACAGAATTTTCTTAATAATACCTTACAGCTCAATAGCAATATATTCTGGATTGATGTTTCTGACTATCAAACCACAAGCTATGAACAAGTCGGTAACTCTGTCGTGAGTGTATTGGCAAATGCAGGTAAAGTACGCAGCCGAGGGATCGAACTCGATGCAACTTATCAACCTATTCGTCGCCTTACACTTAACTTTAATGGTTCTCTTAACGATACCACTTATACAGAATACAAAAATGCCCCGGCTCCATCCAATATCAGCATTCCAACAGGCGTAAATACACAAGATCTGTCTGGAGAACGTGTATATGGCGTACCGAAGTGGATTGCAAATTTCAATTTCCGTTATGACTTAGCTGAACACAATAACTGGCAGCCCTATGTTTCGGGTAGTTATACTTGGCGAGATTGGTCATATGGCTCTTTAGATAATAACCCGTACAGTGTCATTAAAGCCTATGGATTAACAAATGCGAGTTTAGGTGCTCGACATCATATTGGTGAAAATGAACTGGATGTTGCGCTATGGGTAAAAAACCTCACCAATGAAACCTATGTAACCAATACATGGAATTCTTCTAATGGTATTGTTCTCGCTAGTTTAGGTCAGCCTCGTACTATTGGTGCAACCGTGAAACTTAGCTTTTAACAAATAAAATGCTCAATCATTGCAGCATTGGCTCCTTGAAAGCCATGCTGCAAATTTTGTATAGAGTTATGGCGTATTTAGAATAGTATCAATCTGAGTCAACTCATCTGCACTAAACGTCGTATTTTGCAATGCTTTTAAGTTTTCGATGATCTGCTCTGGTCGACTAGCCCCTATGATTGTCGATGTAATCCGTTCATCTCTTAAAACCCATGACAATGAAAATTGAGCCAATGTTTGGTCTCGATGCTTTGCTATTTCATTTAACTGCTGTATTTGCTGTAGCTTCAATGCAACGAGATGCTCTGACTGTAAATAACGGCTACCACGCCCGATACGTGAGTCTTCAGGTACACCATTCAGATATCGTCCAGCCAAAAGGCCTTGGGCCAGTGGTGAGAACGTAATTACACCAAAACCCTCTTGTTTAGCAGTCTCCGTTAAACCTTGCTCGATCTGTCGTTCAAAAAAATTGTAAATCGGTTGATGCAAAGTAAGTGGAACGTGATAGTCCTGAAGCAATTCTATCAACTGTAAAGTTAACTCTGGTGTATATCCAGAAGAAATCCCCACATAGAGAGCTTTACCTTGTTGCACAATATCAGCAAGTGTTTTGGCTGTTTCTTCAAGAGGTGTCTCTGGGTCATAACGATGTGAATAAAAAATATCGACATAATCAAGCCCTAGTCGCTGTAAGCTTTGATCAAGACTAGCCATCAGATATTTTCGGCTGCTACCACCTTGTCCAAAAGGTCCAGGCCACATGTCCCAGCCAGCCTTTGTCGAAATAATGAGTTCATCTCGATATGGCTTGAAGTCAGTTTTTAAAAAGTGCCCAATATTTTTCTCTGCACTTCCATACGGTGTTCCATAATTATTGGCTAGATCGAAATGATTAATTCCATGATCAAACGCCGTGTAAAGTACTGATTTTTGTTGCTGAATTGGAGTGTCATCTCCAAAGTTATGCCAGCAACCGAGTGACAATGGGGGTAATACCAAACCACTATTTTTAATTTTTCGATATTGGAATGATTGGTATCGTTCTGAATTTGCGAGATACATACTTTGTCCTTTTATTCGGTAGCAGCCAAGAGGCCAAGGTTTTGTCTTAATGTTTGACCTTCGTATTCTTTGCGGAATAAATTGCGCTGTTGAAGGATGGGAATAACCAGATCGACAAAGTCTCTAATTCCGTTTGATATGACGGCAGGCATAATGTTAAATCCATCTGCTGCACCACTAACGAACCATTCTTCAAGCTGATCGGCGATATATTCTGGCGTACCAACCAAACAAAAATGCCCTCGTCCTGAAGCAATACGTTGATAGAGCTGTTTAATGGTTAGACCCTGCTCTTGTCCGAGTGCTTGAATCAATTGCTGGCGACTTTGTTGCCCAGTTTGGGTCTCGGATAAATCTAAGGAAGCTAAAGGTTGATTCACATCAACATCGCTTAAGTCAAAATTGCCCAACATTCTTCCTAAAAGCCCAAGGCCAATGTCATCATCAACGAGTTCATCTAAAAGCTGTTGCTGTTTCTTGGCTTCTTCATTCGTATGAGCAACAAGCACATATACACCGGGCATGACCACTAACTCATGTTCTTGGCGATCAAAGTCTTTAAGACGTTGCTTTACATCGCTATAAAATTGCTGTGCAGCGGCTAAGTTAGATTGCGCAGTAAAAATGACATCTGCTGTACGAGCTGCCAGATTTTTACCTCGTTCTGAGCTACCTGCTTGAACCACCACAGGGTGAGACTGTGGGCTTGGGCTAATATTGAGTGGACCTTTTACCTGAAAAATATCACCGCAATGATTGAGCGTGTGTACCTTATCTGGATTAAAGAAAATACCTCTGGCTTTATCATGAATAGCTGCATCTTCATCCCAACTCTTCCAAAGTCCTTTTACGACATCGTGAAATTCTTCAGCACGTGCATAGCGGTCTTGATGTTTGATATGTTCCTTTGTGCTGAAATTTTTCGCCTCAAGGGCAAAATCGGTGGTGACGAGGTTCCAGCCTGCACGTCCAGCAGAAATCTGGTCTAAAGAAGCAAACTTTCTTGCGAGATGATATGGTTCGTTATAGGTTGTTGTGGCTGTCCCAATGAGCCCAATATGACGGGTTTGTGTCGCAATTGCTGAAAGTAATGTGAGTGGTTCAATCTCGTTACCGCGAATTTTGCCTGATGTCGCAGTTGCTGGATCAACAGCTAAACTATCGGCAAAAAAAATGGCATCAAATTTCCCCTCTTCAGCTATTTTTGCTGCACTTAAGTAGCGTTCATAGGGACTTAGATTTAATTGACTCGCTGGATGTCTCCAACTGGCCAAATGATGGCCATAACCGTCTAAAAATAAATTAAGGTGAAGCTTTCTTGTAGGCGAAGGATTACTCATTTTAATCAGTCCAATTGATGGGTGTACACCTCGAAAAAACGAGGCGTACTAGACATACTTTTTAGAAATTTTTACGGAATGAAATGCCAAAATAGCGTTCATCATCTCTAGGGACTTGACGAGTAATACGGCTACCATTTGTGCTCAGTAAGGTTGCATATGATTTATCCGTTATATTTCGTACATTCAATGCCAATCGCCAGTCAGAAGCAGTATCAGCTAAAGCAATGCTCGCGTTCAAAAGTCCATATGCACCTTGAATGGTGTTTTGGTTTTGGTCGAGACTGAACTGCACTTTACTTTGCCACGCATATTGAGTTGAAAGTTCAATTTGCTTGTTATTTGCCAGAGTAAAATAGCGATCGAGCTGGGTATTAAACTTCCAATCTGGAGAAAATGGCAGCGGCTTACCATTTACATTTGGGCATGAAGTATCGGCAGCCGGACATTTGAAGTCATCAATTCGTGCATGTGTATAGGCACCTGAAAAGTTTAATGCCCAATTTGGATTAATCTTATATACCGAGTCAATTTCAGCCCCATATGTAGAGACACTTCCTGCATTAACCAAGCGGGTTATCGGGAAACCATTTGGGTCGAGGGTTCTAAAATTTGCCTGATAGTTATCATAATCAGTGTTAAATAACGCCACATTGACACGCAGACGATTATTCAGCCATTGAGATTTGAGACCAAGTTCGTAAGAGTTAGCCGTTTCAGGATCAATGACAGGCGTATCATTTTGCTGCATATTAAAATAAACGTTATATGCAGGACCTTTATAACCTCTCGAATAGGTAAAATAGCCCAATATATTCGGTGTAAAGTCATATTGAGGTCCAATGCGGCCTGAAACTCCAGTTTCACTGGTCGATCCATCACTGTTAAATGAAGAACGAATGGCATTTCGGACACCTACACTGCTTGGAACAGTTGAAACTCGGCTGTGATCATAAGACAACTCATCTCGAGTAACACGTAAACCTGCAATCCATCTCAACCGATTTGTGAAATGAAAGGTACCTTCACCAAATGCAGCATAGTTGGTGCTGTCTGTGTTATAGATTGCCTTACCAAAATCTACGACATAAGCATTAGAGGTATTGTTGTACCAAGTTGACTCACGTTGATAAGTCTCATCGTTTTTGTTCTTTGAAAAATATAGCCCCGCGACATAATCAAAAAAACCATGATCGAGCGGTTTAATTCTAATTTCTTGAGAAAATTGCTTACTGTTAACATGCCCTAAATCGGCAATTCCGGCAAAATTTGGTGTCGGAGCAGCAAGCTGATCACTATCACCAATCTGTGTGTTTTTCCATTGGCGAAAGGCTGTAATGGATGATAATTGATGATTTGTTAATGTCCAGTCTGCGGTAAGTGCTACACCCTGATTGGTATCCTCAGTCGACGCTTGAGTATTTTCAACTGTACTTCGATTGGTTGGAGATGCCACAACAGGCGATAATGCTGCTGCATAGTTGGCATCGGTATTTTTAACCACAATGCCTGTCGGAGCACTTCCTTTTTTATGCAGATAATCGGCCGTAACCCCCAACACTAAACTATCGGTAGGCGTATATTCAAATTTGGTTCTAAAACCATAATTTTTATAGCCATTAACATCTTGATTGGTTGTAAGGTTGTCTACATTACCATCAAAATTACCTAATAGCGCCGAGACATTGGCAGTTAATTTTTCAGGAATTAATGTACCAGATGCTCCTAGTTTAATTCGTTGTTCACTATCACTAGTGGCATAGGCATCAATATAACCAGAGGTTTCACTGGTTGGATTTTTGGTCACAATGTTGACTACACCTGCCGATGCATTTTTACCAAAAAGTGTTCCTTGCGGACCACGTAGGACTTCAATACGCTCCACATCTAACAAATCAAGTGTTGCTTGCCCCGGTCGGCTGTACACAACGCCATCTATCACTGTTGAGACTGAAGGCTCAACACCCGGTGAAGTGGTAACAGTTCCAATACCGCGAACAAATAAAGAAGTATCCTTATTAGAGGCTCCTGCCCGAAAGTTAACACTCGGTACTTGTGTTACCAATGTTTCAAGTGAGTTTCGCTGTTGCTTATCGAGTTCCTTTCCACTAATGACTGAAACGGCAACAGGTACTTTTTGGAGTGATTCTTCACGACGTGTTGCTGTTACTACAACGGTTTCTAACTGAGCCACATCCTCAGAAGAACGTGCGGTATTTGAGACTGTTTCTGCATGAGCTTGTCCCCAAACTGACAAGATACTCAGCGAAAGCAGACTTAAATTTAAAATTTTTTGTTTAGTTGCTGACGTGAACGGATCACGCGCTACACTCTTCGAATGTATCGACATTATTTACCCCATAATTAAGTTTTAAAAGACGGTGCTTATTTCACTGATTTCAAATATTCGTACTGCTGAGTTGGTTTCCAGTAGGTCTTTAAATTTGATTGTTCAAGTGCTTGATTTACAAAAGACGGATTAATCCAGCTTTTGACGTCAATATTTTTGCGTATCAACCCTTGTTGCGTAGCCAAAGTGATTTTTTGCTGCAATTGTTGGGTGTAATAGCCATCAAATAGCGGTGAATATAAAAACTTCAGATTTACACCATTAAGTTCCTGAGCATAGATGGATGCTGGATAACCCGATTGGGTAAAAAAGAGTGCGACTTGTGGTACTCGATTTTGCTCATTTGAGAGCCAGTTGAGCCCTTTTACAACCTGTGTCACCACCTGTTGTGTTTCAGTTGGATGTTGTCGAATAAACGATTGACGACCTAAAAACACACCTTGAGTAGATCCTGAACCATTTAACTGACGACTACTTATAGGCAAGTTAACGATGTGTTTGTCACGTAACGCAAAAAATCGAGAAGGTCCCCATGACGCATCAATTTTTTTTGCGGCCAAAGCGGCATTGACGGCGTTAAAGTCTAAATTGACCACCCGCACATCGCTGAGCTTTAAACCTTGGCTGTTCAATGCACTCACAA
This sequence comes from Acinetobacter sp. XS-4, assembly GCF_023920705.1. Lineage (NCBI taxonomy): Bacteria > Pseudomonadati > Pseudomonadota > Gammaproteobacteria > Moraxellales > Moraxellaceae > Acinetobacter > Acinetobacter sp. XS-4. Next base: position 2,042,389 of record NZ_CP094657.1, read on the forward strand.
ATGACAATTCATCTGCTGTCCCTCTTAACAAACCAACGCGTTTTCCTTTTAATTCAGCAAAATTTTTGATCGAAAGATCAGATCTTACCGCTAGATAATTGGTGATGCCGCGCGCCGTTGGAACAAGTAATTGGGTATCTAATCCATTGGCTTTACCAATGATTGGAGGTAAATCACCTAAAAAGGCGAAATCCAGTTGATTGTTGGCCAATGCTTCATTAATGGCTGGCCCAGCACCTTTAAAAAAGTGCCACTCCACTTTGACATTGTTTTTTGCAAGTTCTTGCTCAAGCCATTTTTTGTTGTAAAGCACATCAACAACTCCACCACCCGCGTGTTTTTGACCAGCTGTCAAATCAGGAGAACCAATTCGGATTGTTTTAAGGCTTTCAGCGTAACTTGCATGTCCAAAAGCCAATAAGCTCAGCAAGATCAATTTTTTAAAAATTGATGGTTTCATTATATCTTCCACATTTTTATTGATAAATCAGCGTTGTATTGTTTAGACGCTTATGACGTAGATGGCTTAACTTGCTTACTCGCTTTGCCATCGATATCAACAGGAACATCGCCTGCCAACGTAACGCGTCGCATAATACGCAAGGCATTACCATAATCATTGACGGCTAAATGCTGAGTGGCACGGTTGTCCCAAATAGCGACATCTCCGTCCTTCCAGGTCCAGCGAATCGTGTTTTCTGGTTTGGTAATACGATCTTGAAAAATTTCAAATAGTTTGTTGGACTCTTTAGCAGTCAGACCTACAAAACGTTTAAAAAATTGGCCTAAAATTAAGGTTCGCTTACCTGTTTCAGGATGTACTCTGACCAATGGGTGTTCTGCCTCATAGACCGTTGAAGCAAAGATTTTTTGATGGCGTTTTACGACTTCATCACTTGCGGAAGGCCGAAAACCACCATAATCAAAATCATTGGTATGAATCGCACGGAGCTGATTGGCAAGGAGCTTTAGCGGCTCTGGCAATTCATCATAGGCTGCTTCTGTATTTGCCCATGTGGTATCTCCCCCTCGATTGGGCGTAGTTACCGCTCTTAGAATGCTGATTTTTGGATAATTTGATACAAAGGTGACATCGGTATGCCACACGTCTGCACGACCGTCATGACGGGAATCAAGCTCAAATATATAAGTCGAACCCTCTGCCACTGGAACAGTAGGATGAGAAATAGGTTGCCCAAGCAATTCGGCAAATTTTTCCTGCTCTTGATCTGTTAAATGTTCCTGATTACGGAAAAAAATAACTTTATGTTCAAGCAATGATTGCCTAATTTGATTCAAGACCTCCGGGTTGAGGTTTGAAGATAATTCAACACCATTAATTTGTGCACCGATACGACCTGCTAAAGGAATTACATCGATTAACTCATTCACTGGTTTTCTTATTAATAAATCTGCCATATCATCGTTCTCATCATTGATGATATGAGTTTAGAAATTACACCTTTTAAATTCTGCAACAAAAATTACATAGCATTTCTGCATTTATGAAAAATTATTCATAATTCGTCATAATCTCTTTAGTGCAGTAAAGCTTTTAATTTGTCGATGTCTTTAACAGAGATATGATTGTATTTTGTTTCTATAATGCCTTCTTCAACAAACCACTGAATTTCCTTTCTGATACTTTGTCTCGATATTTTTAAAAGTTCAGCCAAATTTTCTTGTGAAAGTTTTAATAAAACCTCAATACCTTTTTGAGTTTGGGTCGAAAAAAATTCGATTAAATAAATGAGCTGTCGTGCAATTTGTACCTTTAAAGGTTGTGTAGATGTGTGATAGATATCATTGTCTAAAAGCCTTGTTCTCTGGCATACCAATTTTAAAACCTGATATAGCATGTGTGAATTGTGCTGTATGGTGTGCTTAAAGATATGTTCAGGAATGGTCGCAATCACAGTTGCTTCGTGTGCAACATATTCATGCTCTAGCGCAGATTCAGAAATAAGATAGACAATATTTAATAGTGCGCCTGTAGGGATAAAACGATGAATAAGATATTTCCCATCGTATGAATTCCAACCTAATTTGAGTACACCACTTAAAACAATGATGAGTTCACGACAGTTTTGATTTCTCGAATATAGCACTTGCCCTTGATAAAGGTGTTTTATCTTAATTTCATTAAATAATTTCTGCTTTTCTTCAAGCGAACACGCGTCCATGAATTCACATTCTGACAGCATTTGTTCAGCCAGTTTTTTATATTCAAAGGTAATGTTGAAATCTTGATAACGATTGATATGAGTTTGATCTAATAAATCTAAAAAATGATCATAGTTATTTCTTCTTTTATCGTTATAAACAAGTGTTGTCATTCGCCATCTCACCATCAAATTGAAGCTCTAAAATAGACCATACAACCTAATCGTGAAATTCAAGTTTAATATAAATTTAGATTAAACAATTATATGAAAATCAAGATCTCAAATTTGGATCTTGATTTTCTTTCGTCTTGTTTATTTTGATAGAACTTAAGACTTAGGCGATGTAATGACTGATAGTTTATCAACGCCTACCCGTTCTATGCTGGCCAGTAACTTGGCAACCGTACCATAAGGAACCGTCTCATCTGCATTCAGGTTCAGAGCCAGTTTAGGATTGGCCGTCTTACGCGTTTGAATGGCCTGTTCGAAGTGTTCAAGAGTGACTTTATCTTTATCCAGATAAATTTCCCCTTTTGGATTAACACTAATGACCACAGCCTTGGTCTGATCTGTCACCTGTGTTGGTGCCGCTTTGGGTAAGTTTACCTTAACAGTATTGGTCAGTAAGGGCGCCGTGACGATAAACACAATTAACAGAACCAACATCACGTCCACTAGAGGGGTAATGTTGATCTCGCTGACGACATCATCTTGTTCTGATGTTGAAATTGCCATTATGCATATACCTTTTCTTTATTGTGGTTATGGCTTAACTCGTTGGCTGGAATACTTGTATTTGTTGTTTTTGCCTTGACTGTCTTAAGCTGGAAACCTGATTTTTGGTTTAGGCTCACGAAATCGGTCGCAAAGTCATCTAGTTCTGCACCGATAGTTTTTACTTTACGCACGAAATAGTTATATGCTAGTACCGCTGGAACAGCCACTGCAATCCCGATGCCTGTTGCAACTAGCGCTTCACCAATCGGCCCTGCGACGACATCCATACTGGCATTACCCGAATGTGCAATGGCCTGTAAAGCATGGATAATCCCAAAGACGGTACCAAATAGCCCAATGAAAGGTGCATTATTACCAATTGATGCGAGCAAGGCAGAGCCTTTTTCTAGCTGGCGACGTTCTGACAAAATTTGTTTGCGTAAATGACGCTCAAGTAAATCTTGACGACTCCAACTATGTTGTAAATCTTGATGTGTATCATCGTCTGCATCGGCAAGTGTTTTAAAACCAGTATTTGCAATGCGTGCTACTGGCCCTTGCCCTGCCTCCGATTTTTGAATCGCATCTTGTAGATTTTTGGCGCTCCAGAATTCTTCTGCAAAGGCTTTACTTTGGCGGTTGGCTTTTTGGGTTTGAACCAGTTTAATTACAATCAAACCCCACGTCACAATTGAAAAAGCAACCAATAACCAGATAGTCCCATCGTGGATCAGGGAGTTTATATCACTCATGTTAAAATTCCTTATAGATCAATATTAAGTTAAAAATTATTTCGGGAGTTGATAGTGAATAGGAACATCGACCCATCCTTCGACTGGTGTTTTTCCTTTTAAGGCTGGTGAGAATTTCCATTGTTTTACGGTTCTCACCGCTGCACTATCGAGTATTTTTTTGCCGCTGCTTTGTTTGACTGTCACGCTATCAGGGCTGCCATTTGGCAAGACTTTTACCCTCAAGATGACTGAACCTTCCCAACCTCGATCGAGAGCCTGTTCAGGATATTCAGGCGCTGGATTACTCAAATAACCCGCATAGCCTTTTGCTTCTGTAACTGGCAAGTTGTCATCAGCAGCTTTCGCAGGTGCTTCAGCGGGTTTTGAAACGGGTTGCTGAACAGGAGCCGCCACCACGTTTTTACTTAAGGGTTCCGCTACAGGCCGTGGTTGCTCTACTGCCTTATGCTGTTCAACAGGTTTAGGCTGCTCAACGTGTTTCTGTACTGGTTTTGGTGTCTCTATTTGCTTTTGTACAGGCTGAGGCTTTGGGCTAACAGGCGGTATTTTTGGCTTTTGCACCACTGGAGGGATTTTAGGTTCAATCACCTTAAGTGGTTCAGGCGGTTTGACAATCTCTATCACCACAGGGTCAGGTGTTTTGACATCAAGCTGAGGTGTAGGAAGCTGTTTGGCGATATACCAGATTCCCAAATGTGCTGCAGCAACGGCGACAATCGCAATTGCCAAAGCATTCTTTTTTGGCCCAGCAGGATCATTTTCAGCATCTACGTTTACGTTATGGCTAAAAGGATCATTAACCGTCGTTGTATGGGTGACCTGATTGGATAATTGCTCAAATAAAAATGCTTTTCTAATCGAGCCTTGACTAAATTCACTCATCAATAACTCCTATTAACCAATTTTGTCTTCGGTCAAAATCCGAAAAATCTGTTCTTTTAATTGATGCAATTCAAAACTTGAACGATTTCGAGGACGCGGCAAGTTGACGGGAATAATCTGTTCAACACGACCAGGTTTGGGTTTTAAAATCACCACACGATCTGCCAGAGTTACAGCCTCTTCCACATCATGCGTAATAAAAACAGTGGTCATTTTTTGTTGAGATTGAATGCGTAGTAATTCATTTTGCATTTGATGCCGTGTTAATGCGTCCAAGGCACCAAACGGTTCGTCTAACAGGAAAATGCGTGGTTGCACAACAAGACTGCGTGCAATGGCTACACGTTGAGACATCCCACCAGATAGTTGGTGTGGGTACGCCTTTTCAAAGCCATTTAAGCCAATTAACTCAATTGCTTTCTGGACCAGAATATCTTTATCACGTGAAGTTAACGCCTCATTTAATAAACCCAGCTCAATGTTTTGCTCAACGGTAAGCCAAGGAAATAAGCGGTGTTCTTGAAAAACTACTGCTCGATCGCCGCCAATCCCGCTTACATCGGCACCATCAATTAAAATTCGACCATCAAAATCTTGATCTAGTCCTGCCAAAAGACGTAAAAGCGTAGATTTACCGCAACCACTGCTACCTACAATCGCAATAAACTCCCCTTCTTTAATTTCTAGATTAAAGTCGTGAATGACTTTGACAGGTTGTTGATTAACGACAAAAGACTTATGAACATGGTGAAATGCCACACGTGTTTGAGTATTAGCTTGAAAAGATTGGTGATGTTTTTCAGTATTTGTATTAAGGGTAATTGTCATGGTCTGACCTCAATTTTTTCGCCAAGATGTTGCGTAGTTTTCAGTTATTTTGCCCAGCCATGCCAGAATCGCCCCTAAACCAGCCACCAAAACGGTTGCTGCTATCACACGTTCCATTTCAAAGTTTTGCTGTGCTGCCATCATGTAGCTACCTATGCCAATTCCAGAGCCCATCAAGTATTCAGCTCCAAAAGATGCCATCCACGAATAGAGCAAGGCCAAGCGAAACCCAGCAAACATTGAAGGTGCAATGCTCGGTAAAATCAAAAGCGTTAAGCGTTGAAGCAATGTCATTCTTAAAGTGCTTGAGACTTCAACAAGCTGCATTGGAATGCTCGACATGCCTTTCCAAGTCGCAATAAACATCGGAAAAAATGTCGCTATTGAAATGAAAACAATTTTTGATAAATCTTCGAGCCCAAACCAAGCTGTCAGTAGCGGAATCCAGGCGAAAATGGCAATGAGACGTAATGTGTTGAGTGTAGGTGCCAACAGATTTTCAATAGGTTTAAATAGCCCTACCACAATTCCTACAGACGCCCCAATTAGTCCGCCAATAATCAAACCCAAAATTGCACGATAAAGGCTGTAATACATGGCGGTAGTGAGTGAGAAATCTTGAATGCCTGACCACAGTGCTTCTAATACTTTCCACGGCGCGGGCAAAATTTGACTCGAGATCAAGTTAAACCAACTACTCATTGCCCAAAGCATCACTAAACTCAAAGGTAAAACCCATGATTTGAAAACATCGGATCTGTTTTTTTTGTGAAAAGTATGAGCACTCAAAGCAGCATGTGGCCAGAACACAAACTTACGTTCAATTCGATGCAGGATAAAATCGAAAATAATTCCTACAGATGCAATAACAAAAATCGTGACAAAAACAATATCAAGCTGAAATAGCTGACGACCTGTCACCATCAAATATCCAATGCCTTCCGATGAAGCCAACAACTCAACAGCAATTAAGCTTGTCCAGCCTGCTGCAACAGCTAGTCTTAAACCCGTAAAGAAATATGGAAGCGTGGCTGGCAGTACAAGTTTTGTGAGCAAGGTTAGCCGATTAAACTGTAAAATTGCTGCCATTTCTTTGAGTTTGGGTTGAATGTCACGTACCCCTGCCTGAGTATGTAATGCAATCGGCACCATCGTGGCCTTAAAAATTATGAAGATTTTTAAACTATTTTCGATGCCGAGCCAAATCATGAGCAAAGGTAACCAAGCCAATGTTGGGATAATGACCAACGCATAAAACGTTGCAGAAAGGTATTGTTCTGCAATGCGGCTATAACCAAGTAAAACACCTAAAAATACGCCGCCTAATACACCTGACAATAAGCCAAGACCAAAGCGCTCAAGACTGATCGCAAGCTGTGACCATAGATCTTGATATGCGATTTCAACGAAAGAATGCCATGTGTCTTTTGGGGTAGGTAAAATTTGGGCAGGCATCCATTGCTCGTTTGACGCTACCCACCACAGTAAGAATAAACAAAGAGGTACAATCCAATAGATCGCAAGCGAGTTAAAATACCCAACAGAAATGAACCCTGGTTTCTTGGTACTTTTCCAGACAATGCCGGATGAATTTTTTTGCGAAATTATTTCTTTCATATCTCGATATATATCCATACATTCTGTTGTTATAGATCTCTCAGAATGATTAACTAAACGTATAACTGATGATCATTTATCCACGTTATTCAGATTTAATGTGAGATGTGTTGTGATCATCTTTGGTGTTATGCTCTGGATGAGTGTAAAGAGAGATGTTTTGTTTAACTGTCTACACAGGTACAAAGATCAGAAAATATTTATATTTATAAATAAGAGATAAAGATAAGAATTCTTGTATAGACCTTTCATAAAAGATCAAACGCATATTAGGAACAAAAATTAAAAAAGCCCAACTAGCTTACTAATCAGGCTTATTCAAAGAACATTTAAACTTTAAAGCGCAATATCAAACTCTGGGCTAGCTACCGTAGGTTGCAATCGAGCACGCTGCTTTTTAAAGTGCGGAAGAACGTGTTCACCAAGACGATATGACTCTTCAAGATGTGGATAGCCTGCAAGAAAGAATAATTCTATGCCAATGCTATTGTATTCTTGAATACGCTCAATAATCTGTTGGTAGCTCCCTACCAAAGCAACACCGGGTGGCACACCAATATATCCAAACCCTGACCAAACATTTGGATGGATAAAAAAGTCGCTGACATTTTTACTGCCATCTTTTTCGGCGTACTCTTTTTCGAAGCTTAATACTCGCGCTGAACGTAACCCCGCATGGGCTGCTGCTGCGTGTAAACGTTGTTTTTCAGCAGCTTCATTGAGAAAGCGCTGTGCCTCTGCCAACGCTTCTTGTTCAGTACGGCGAGCAATGGTATCGATTGATAGACCAAATTTTATATTTTCACGACCATACTTTTTTGCACGAGCACGTACATCGGCAATCAATGCTGCAATTTCTTCTGGTTTTTCAGCTCGCATTAAATAATAGTCGGCATGTTTTGCTCCAAACTCACGAGCAGCTTCCGAAGAACCTGCTGTGCAAATAATGGGAAGGCTTGCTTTATTCAGTGGATATTTTAGACCACCGCCTTCTGCCGAATAGTACTTTCCTTTATAGTAAAATGAAGGATTATTCCAATATCCTTTTACAACATCTAGAAACTCTGTAGCACGTGCATAACGTTCATCGTGAGGTAAGTCATCGCCTACCTGACGTTGGATCACTTCCGAGCCGCCATTAATAATATTCCAAACCAGTCGATTACCCGTTGCACGTTGATACGTTGCCGCAGTTTGTACAGCATTATATGGACTAAAATGATAAGCCTGAAATGCAGTCACAAAGTTAAGTTTTTTGGTTTCTCTTGCCAGCAATGAACATACTGTCCAAGGCTCTTCACCGGTTGGTGCGTTTACCATGAGTGCACCAGCAAAACCATTAATTTCTGCTGCCCGTGCTACCTGACTTAAGTAATCAATATAGGTAAAGTCATCACCTACTTCATAGTTCGAAACCGCTCCGGTATTTTCGACATTTTCAATATTGGCCCAATCACCACGATTACGTGGGTCACCAGGTAGAAATTCAGTTTCGCCATGAAGCGGTAAACGTGTAAAAAATTCAATTCCCATTATTTTCTCCTTAAAGCAAAGCTTAGAATTTTGCAGTGAGAGAAACACCAACTTGACGTGGGTTTCCATAGGTTAAGACATATTGTCCAGCAGGACCATTTGGTCGCCCATGAACTTGATATTCTTCGTCTAGCAAGTTTTTAACGTAAGCATTAACTTGGTATTTATTATTTGCGCTGATATACCCAACGTTCGCGTTCCATAAGGTATATGCTTTTTGACTCAAAATCGGGTCAACAGAATAATCTTGACGATTTACTAAGAAAAACTCACGGTCACGATATTTTGCATCTGTGCCCACAATAACTCGTGCTCCACTATCAAGATTAAAGGTATATTCACCCCCTAAACCGATGGTGTACTTTGGAGAACGAACCAAGCTGTTACCTGTATTGTCAGCATTTACGACATTCGTTACTGGGTTTTTATCAACAAAGTCGGTGTATTCACTGTCTAAATAAGCGCCTGCAAAACGTAGGCGTAAGTTATCGGTCGCTAAATAATCTAATTCTAATTCGGCACCTTTTACTTCTGCTTTAGGACCATTTGCCAGAACTGAGGTTACCCCACCACCTTGTCCTTCTGTCGCAACCAATAAATTTGTTTGAATATCTTTGTAGTCATAATAGAAAATATTGGCATTGGCGGTTAAATTGCCTTGTAACAAGCTAGACTTCAAACCTAGCTCGTAGCTGTTTAAATATTCAGGGTTAACATCTGCAAGTTGCGTCAGGCTACTTGAAAGTCCGGTGTTAAAACCGCCTGAACGGAAACCTCTAGCAAAACGGAAGTATGTATTGATATCAGGAGTGATCTCATATTCTGGCGTAATATCGTAAGTCAGTTCATTCCATCTCTTTTTACGACTTGTTGAACCATTTGCATTAGGTGCTGGGTTATAAACGGCATTATTGTACCCATCCTTTTGCCACCAACTGCCTTTGGTGTAATCGCCCGTGGTAATTTGAACAAGGTCTAAATCAATGTCTTTTTCTTCACTTGTCCAACGTAGACCACCTGTCACTTTAAATTTGTCGGTAAATTTATAGGTGCTATTCCCAAACAGGGCAAAACTTTGTGTAGTCTGATTATAGGTAATATCTCTGAAAGCTGGAGTTCCCGCGGTCTGAGCTGGAGCGCCATTCGGTAGTGTTTTATTCACTCGTGCGCTTACCCCTGTAGAGTCCAAATCTTCATTAAAGTAGTGAAAACCTGCAATCCAACTGAGCTTTTTTTCAGCATCAGAAGAAATTCGAAACTCTTGGCTGTATTGACGCCACTCATTATCACTATAGCTTCTTGCTACATCATATGGCGTATAGTCACCATCAGAAATGGATTTTTGAGTGGTTTTATCAAATGCTGTAATGGATGTAAAAGTATGACCACCGCCTAAATCTCCTGTTAAGGTGAGCGATGTACCATCATGTTGAATTTTATTGCTTTCAGGTAAATCTAAATTTGTATCTCTGCCTTCTGGTCTCTCGTAAACACCCCAGTATTTTCCAATACTTAAAGAGCCATTATTGCCCAGACCATTATAAGTTTGGCTATGTAGATTGACTAAAGCATTCCAATCATCATTAATTTTTCCTAATATTTGGAAGCGGAATGATTTTTTATCTACATCCCCGTAGTTTTCACCATTGGCTAAATTTTTTGCATAGCCATCGCGGTCTTCTGAATAGAATGCTCCTCGTACGGCAACGTTATCTGATATAGCCCCGTTCACGGCGCCTTCAAAAGTACGAAGATTATGGTCACCTATTCCTATTGTTCCATAACCAGTCGGTTTATCTGTAAAAACAGGTTTTCGTGAAATGTAATTTACCGCACCAGCCGTGGTGTTTTTACCGTAAAGCGTGCCTTGTGGACCACGTAGAACCTCAATACGTTCTAAATCAAATAAATCTCCAGCACCAGCAACAGGAGCATTTAAATAAACCCCATCTGCATAAATACCGACTGGAAAAACTGTAGAGGCTGCAACATCGCCAGTTCCTAAACCACGAATATACCAACGTGGACGGCTATCACCATCTGGGTTTTCAGCTGCTGCATTGGGCGTATAAGTTAAAACATCGCCAATAAATGTTGAGCCTTTCGCGGCCAAATCTTTGCCTGAAACCGCTGTAATTGCAGTCGGAACTTTTTGAATGTTTTGTGCACGATATTGTGCAGTAACGATGACATCGCCTAGTTTTTTTACATCTTTAGCATTTACCACTTGAGCTTGTTGCTCAGCAGGAATTGCATCAGCATCATCGTTCGCTAAAGCTAATGTCGAAACACTCGCCGTTACTCCCCACATAGCAGTTAAAATACTCTGCCTAATTTTTGTAACCTTAAACATGGTGACTCCATTTAAATAAATCTATTCTTATATTGGCAACTTCTATGCCATTTAATTTATTTAAATAATTTCAAATACTTAATAAAAATTTAAAAATAAAAATGATTCAATGCTGCTGATAGATAGACAGTCTGAAAGGTATTATTGTTGTTATTTCAACATTCACGATTTAACGTGTTTCATATCCCGTATTAATAATAAAGCCATACAGACGTATGGCTTTTTAAGATTGTTGGAAATGATTGATTGGTTTTAAAATTTATAACTAAATTGGCCTTGTACAGTCAGAGGACGCATTGGTTGTAAAAACTCACTATTCGCTCCTGCCAAACCATTCACAAAATTTCGTTCATTGGTTAAGTTAAGAATGTTAAGGCCCACAGTCCACTGTGGCTGGCGATAATAAAGACCTAAGTCCAGATTATAGTTATTCGGTACTTTCACGGTTTGACTTAAGTTTGTGTACCAGTAGCTTGTCCACCATCCCGAAAGGTTGACCCCAAAACCAGACTGATGTTGATAATCTACATAAGCACTTGCAGAGTATTTGGGAATTCCTGCTGCATCATAACGTCCAGCTTTACGTTGGTTTAAAGCATTATTGTCTCCCCAAACTGTAGCATTGTCCGCATGAAAGCCAAATGGTGAAAAACCAGCAGGTACAATAGAGCTGTATTCGGCATCCAAATAAGTGAAATTGCCCCCAATCGCTATATTTTTTTGAAGTTGCCATCTTAATGATGACTCAATACCTTTTACTTCAAAGCGAGCCATATTGCCGTTCGTATCTGGCGATAAATCTCGTTTTTGTTCAAATCCACTTATGGTTAAAAATAACTGGTCAGTAATAGGTTCATATTTAAATCCTACTTCTTTTAGCTCACTTTGACTGTCAAAAGCTAAAGGATTAAGTTGATTTCCTGCACCCCAAATCAAGAAAGGGCCAAATACTCCCGTATTTAATGCAGTGCTTTTGTCATAGGTAAAATAGAGTGTGCTTTTCGCAGTAGGCTTAATAAACGTACTCAGTTGATAGCTCAATAGACTATATTTATCACTCGACGAACGGACATCTGTTGGGGTTAAAACAAGTGGGTTTTCAAGTTTTGCTCTTACAGAACTGTGGTTAATGCCTAAATTAATACCGAATACATCGTTAAAGGTAAAGTTTTGTTGAGTGAACACACTCAACGTATCCCAGAAACCAGAGCCCGTATAGACAGCGCCTCCTCCATTCGGTGGAAAGCCACCTTTTTCAGCATATAAACCATTTCCAATTGGGTACATGCGCGGCAAATTTAAATAGCCAAAATATTGAGAATATTGAGGCACTCCGGCTTGTCCAATCCAACCTCCTGTTGAACCGCTATTGTTAATTAACCCCAGTAAATCACCAGGATTCTTCTGCGATGGATCATTGGTTAAATCATAAGGATTAATATTAAAACTATTATTTGCAGCTAAAGACGTAAACTTCTCATGACGATATGTTCCTCCGGTACTGCTTTTATTATTAATTTTTACGCCACCTATTTCAAAATCATAGTCCCCTAAAAATTCTAGTCGGTTATCAATTAACTCATGATCTAAATCTGTAAAGAAGCTCCCAACAGAGTCGCCTAAATCTTTGTTATTTTGATAGAGCGTACTGTTTGCAATAGACCAATGGTCATTTAAATCTTTAATTACTTTTAATTGGGTACTAAATCGCTTGGCACTATTTTTATCTTCACTACGTCCTGAAACATTATCATCTAGCTTGACCAATTCATTACCGGGGATTGATGGATCATACACCCAACCTTTAATCGTTCCTGCTTGATCAGCAGTTGAGTTCGGTAACGGTGTGGTCTGAACTCCACCAACAGCAACATATTGGTTTTTATCGTTCTTCTGACGAGTTTGCCAACCAATGACTTTAGAATTTGCCGCACCCGATTCAAATACAGGAGACCAAAAAGTCGAACCGTTTTGAATAATAGGCGTAGCTCTACCTTTGTAATAAAGGCCATTATCAACAGATTGCTGCGACGCTCTATTCCAGCCATGCGTCACGTTAAAATCATAATAGTCATCGTAACTGATATTCCAATCTACCCTTAAACGATCATTTGGACGCCAAGCAAGTGCCCCATAAAATGCATTAAAGTTATTTTTCACATTGTCATAATAGTCATCTGTTTTTTGTGCTGTTGCACTCACGCGAAATGCTAATTCTTTTGAAATGGGTGCTGTATGATCAATACTGACAGAGAAATTAGGCTCTGCACCTTTACCTGAGTAAATGGAACCTACAGTGCCAGAGATATTGGTTTCAGCTTTATTAAAATTAGGCTTTTTGGTCAGGTAGTTAATATATCCGCCAGAACCTGAAGTCGGCGCAAAAATTACACCTGTTGGTCCTGCCACAATATCGGCTCCTTCATAAGCATTGAGATTGGTGGGATGGCGAGTACTGTAAATGCGTTGACTATCTTGAAAAACTTCCGAGTTCTGTCCACGAATTTGTGGAGCAAAATTAGCATTTTGTCCCCCGCCTCGCGTAATGCTAGGTGCATATTTGACGAGATCATCCGCACTGCGAATAACATCTTCTCTAAATTGTTGTTCTGACACTTGGGATACTACACGCGGGGTATCCAATACAGAGCTATCAGTTCCATAAATTGAGGTAACTTTGCGTTTGGGAACAATGGTAGTTTTCTTGGTTGCTCCAGTAACGACGACATCGGACAAAGTAATTACATCACTTTCAGAATCGCCTAGTTGTTGAGGTGTTTCTTCGGCGAAAACATATAACGGTAAAGTCGCCCCTAATACGCTAAGCGCAATAACTAAAGGTTTTAATTGAAAAGGCTGTCTCATATCACACTCAGTAAAGTAAATTTACAATGCGTTACGCAAAGCCTATGCCAACCAAGAAACGACCAAACAATTTGCCCTAACCATTTGATTTAGTTGTTTTTAATTTCTCATTGTTTACTTATCAATTCTATTCATGTTTATTTTTTCAACAAAGCTGCTGGAATAGAGACACCCACTAAAAACAATAATTATTTAAGTAATTGATAAATATATTAAAACTATATAAAAATATTGGCATTTATTCTGCAATACCTTAGAAGATGAAGATCTAATCAGGTATTTATAATGACAAATCAAACATTTCAGTTATCACGTCGAAAATTTTTAACACAAAGTCTCACGGCGCTAGGTGGCGTCTCTTTATTGGGTAGTTTATCAGGCTGTGGCCCCTCTCCAGATAATAGTAACGAATCAAAAACTACCTCCTCAGCAACGCCAAAGCATGGAGGTGTTATACGCTTGGGTCTAATTGGAGGACAACAATCAGGCAGTCTAGATCCTCATCTTTCAGCATCGGGAAGTGGTATTACAAGAGGTTTCGCTATTTATAATAAGTTATGGGAATGGGATGAAAATATGCTGCCCCGACTTGCTTTAGCGGAGTTTGCAGAACCTAATCACAATGCAAGTGAATGGACCATTCGGTTACGTAAAGGCTTAGAATTTCATCACGGTAAAACCATTACTGCTGATGATGTGATCTTTTCAGTTAAACGTCTAACAGATCCTAAACTCGCCTCACCATTTCGTAATCTGGTGCAGTGGATTGACCGAGATCGTATTCAAAAACTAGATGAATATACGGTTCGTATTCCTTTTATTAGTACGATTCCCGGCTTTGTTGCACTGCCCGAAACTTGGGTAAATTTTGGAGGAATTGTACCAACCGACTTCGACCCTATTCATAATCCAGTCGGAGCTGGTCCATATAAAGTCAAAGAGTTTATTCCGGGGCAGCGTTCTGTTTTTACTCGTTTTAATAATTACTTTAAAGCAGACAAACCTTATGCAGATAGTTTTGAAGTGATTGATTTTAAAGATCAGGTCTCTCGATTAAATGCTTTATTGGCTGGACAAATTGATGTCGCAAATGCGATTTCACCCGAATATATTAAAATTTTGGAGCAAGCAAAACACATTCAAACCATACGCTCTGCGACCAATACGCATAATAGTTTTGACTTTAATACTCAACAAGCGCCGTTTAATGACCCTAGAGTGCGTCAGGCATTTCGTTTGATTGCAAACCGAGAGGAGTTGGTACAACGAGGCTTAAATGGACAAGGTCGAATCGCCAACGATCTTTATTCACCGCAAGACCCTGCCTTTCTCAATTTGCCGCAGCGCCAACAAAATATTACCGAGGCAAAAAATCTATTAGCGCAAGCAGGTTTTAAAGATGGTTTGAGTGTAGAGCTTGTTACCCCAGTGAGTAGCGCTCAACCTGCATTAATTTTTGCCGAGCAAGCAAAACAAGCCAATGTGAATATTCGAGTTAAACAAGTGGATTTTGCAACGTTCAATGGCCCTGACCGCAGTAAGTGGCAGTTATCGAGTAATGCGACCAATGTCGGTACGCCCTATTTATCGACTGCCGTTGTTAACGATGCTCCAATTTCTACAACGAATCGTGTGAATTTTAAAGACCCTGAATATAGTGAGTTATTTTTTAAAGCACTGGCAGAACCTGATTTAGCCAAACGCAAAATCCATTTAGCGCAAGCACAAAAAATTCAACATGAACGTGGTGGAATGCTCATTTGGGGATTTAGCCATACGATTGACGCAGCAGCTAAAAATATTGGTGGTTTAACTCCTGAACATACGATTTTTCCAACATGGCGTTTTGAAAAACTCTGGAAAGCTTAATATTCATCTGTACTCACAATATAAAAAAAGCTGCCGAAGCAGCTTTTTTTATGGAGGCCTAATTATTTAGGCACTGTAATCACAGAAAGTTTATCTACACCTACACGTTCAATACTTGCCAATAATTTTGCGACTGTTCCATAAGGTACAGTTTCATCAGCATTTAAATTTAATGCTAATTTCGGGTTACTGCTTTTGCGTGACTTTATTTCTTGTTCAAAGTTCGCAAGTGTCACTTTATCCTTATCAAGGAATATTTCACCTTGTGGATTTACACTAATCACCACAGCTTTGTTTTGATCTGTAGATTGAGTTGGAGCCGCTTTTGGTAAGTTCACTTTCACCGTATTTGTTAACAAAGGAGCTGTCACAATGAATACGATGAGTAAAACCAACATGACATCGACTAGCGGCGTAATATTAATTTCACTGACGACATCGTCTTCTTGAGAGGTAGAAATTGCCATTATGCAAACACTCCTTTCTCTTTCACTTCTTTAGCAGAATTATCTTTAAGCGCCGTATTACCAGTCGTACCTTTTTTAGCAGTTGGTAGCTGGAATCCTGCTTTTTGATTTAGACTCACGAAGTCCGTTGCAAAATCATCAAGATCTGCGCCAATTGTTTTTACTTTACGCACAAAGTAGTTGTAGGCAAGCACCGCAGGTACAGCAACTGCAATACCAATACCTGTTGCCACCAGCGCCTCTCCAATTGGTCCAGCCACGACATCCATACTTGCATTACCTGAATGAGCAATCGCTTGTAATGCATGAATAATCCCAAATACTGTACCGAATAGACCAATAAATGGGGCGTTATTTCCAATAGAAGCCAGTAAAGCTGAACCTTTTTCTAATTGGCGGCGCTCAGTTAGAACTTGTTTACTTAAATGGCGCTCTAATAAGTCCTGACGGCTCCAACTGTTTTGTAAGTCTTGATGTGTCTTTTCATCTGCTTCAATTAAAGTCTGAAAACCGGTGTTAGCCACTCGTGCTGCTGGGCCTTCACCAAGTTCAGACTTAGTTACTGCATCTGATAAGTTTTTTGCTTTCCAAAACTCTTCTACAAAAAGCTTACTTTGTTTTGTCGCTCGTTGTGTCTGGACCACTTTAACCACAATCAACACCCAAGTCACAATTGAGAAAGCAACTAATAACCAGATCGTGCCGTCATGGATCAATGAATTAATATCTGACATGAAAATATCCTCTTAATTTAAATTTTATTTCGGTAATTGATAATGAATTGGAACATCGACCCAGCCTTCTACAGGGGTTTTCCCTTTTAGCGCAGGTGAAAATTTCCATTGCTTTACTGTTCTTACGGCAGCACTGTCTAGAAGTTTTTTGCCACTACTTTGCTTGACACTGACTGTATCCGGGCTGCCATTTGCTAATACTTTGACCCGTAAAATGACTGAGCCTTCCCAACCACGTTCTAAAGCTTGTTCAGGGTATTCAGGTGCAGGGTTACTGAGATATCCGGCATAACCTTTGGCTTCAGTCACAGGTAAATTGTCATCTGACGCTTTTACAGGCTCAGCCACTTTTTTAACCGGTTCCGCGACTACTTCTTTTGTGACCACAGGTTCTGCAACTTTTTGTGGAGTTGGTGCAGCTACCGCTTTTGCAACTGGCTTAGGTTGCTCCACGCTTTTTTGGATAGGTTTGGGCTGTTCAGCCTGTTTAGGAATTGGCTTGGGTTTTTCCACCACAGGTGGAACTTTTGGTTTTTCAGTAATCGGTGGAATTTTGGGTTCAATCACTTTAGGTGGTTCAACCAGTTTTACGATTTCAATCACCACAGGTTCAGGTTTATGAATATCTAAAGCTGGTGTTGGCAATTGTTTTGCGACATACCAAATTCCAAGATGTGCTGAAGCAACAGCTATAATTGCGATTAAGACTTTATTCAACTTCACTGGAGCAGGTTGAATAACATCTTGATCATGCCGTGCAAACGGATCTGCAAGTTCAGTTGTGGCTGCAACTGTCGCAAATTGCTCAAAGAGCAAAGCCCGCTTATGGGGATTAAAGATTTGATCACGCATAAAAATTTAAACTAAAAATAAAAGATTAAGTCGTAAATTGCACAAGCTATGCCAAAACTATAAGTTATTATTTTTTATTAATTTAATTTGTATTTTTTAAATGGTTGATACAAAAGATGTTGGTTTTCAGACAGTGTTATGCTGTTCAAACAACAAGATCCCTTTGATATCGCAAAGGGATCTAAGTTTATTATTTTAATTTATATCCTACTAAGGGTAAGACTTCTTCAGCCACTCGATATGCTTCTTCTAAATGCGGGTTACTGGCTAAAATAAAATGTCCCACCCCAATATCAATATATTCTTGCAAACGTTCTGCGACTTGCTTATAGCTCCCGACTAAAATACAGTTTGGGCCGCCTCGTACATTTGACATTCCCGCCCACACATTCGGACTCACAAATAGGTCTTCAAAACGGTTGCCTTGTGCTAAGGCTTGCTGGCGCTTTGCTCCTACAGATTCAGTGTCTTTACGTTCAAAAGCATTACTATCGACAGCAATGGTTTCATACATTTGTTTAAGCTCTTGGAAGGCTTGTTCTTGGGTTGGTCGTGCTAAAATATCAATACGCATGCCAAATTTAACTTTGCGTTCCGGCGAATTCTGCTCAAAGAAGTTTTGAGCCTGTTCGATCACTTTCTTCTGTTGGTCTACAGGTTCGCCCCAAGTTAAGTGGATATCTGCGTGACGTCCTGCGACTTGTAAAGCTGCATCGCTTGCACCTGCTAACCATAAACGTGGAACGTCATATTGATTCATTGGGTATTTCAGGCCACCTTGTTCAACATGGAAAAACTTTCCATCGTAATTGAAAGGTGCATGGTGTGAATAACCTTTCACAAATTCTAAAAACTCATTGGTCCGTGCATAGCGTTGATCATGTTCAATAAAGTCCCCATATGCGCGTTGCTGCGCACCGCCTCCACCTGAAATTACATTCCACTCTACTCGTCCCTGACTTAAACGCTGCAAACTTGCAGCCATTTGACTTGCATAAGTAGGATGAATAAACCAAGGCTGAATTGCGATGAGCAAACGAAGTCTTTTAGTTTCTCTTGCCAGTGCAGACGCTAACACCCATGGTTCTTCAGTATGTGGAAAAGCAGGAATGAGTGCACCATGAAAACCAACAATATCGGCTGCTTTCGCCACTTGCTCGACATAGTCATAGTAAGCAAATAACTGATCCTCATGTTGCGGCGCAACACGTTGTGGAGATTGAACTGCTGGAGTTAATTGATTCCATTCACCGCGTGTGTGTAATTGATGTGCTCGACGACCATCCCCATGAACAGGGATTCTCCATAAAAACTCAACTGACATAATGAATCTCGATAATTTAAAGATTTGACGATATTTAATTCGTTAAAAGTCTTATGAGCAGGAATCATGCCGATATTTTTTTAAATTAATTTCCATCTATGCATCTGTTTTATATAACTATTATAAAATCGGGTTTAAATGCTGTGTTGATATTTCAACACTTAAACACTAACGAGTGTCTCAATCACAACACAACTATGGTATTTAACTTCAATAATAATTCTAAAAATTTATAATTAATTGATTTATTTGTAATTATTTTATTGGCTTAGTTCTTGCTCTATACCAGTATATTTTTTTAATTCTTATGATGATATGCGTATTTTTCCACGTCTACTTTTAGGTTTCAGTTTTTTGGGTCTCGTTGCTTGTGGCGCACAAAAAACCGAAGAGTCCACCCAAAAACAGTCTGAACAGCAACAACTCCGAATTGCAGTCGTTGCCAATGGTACTTCGGGTAGTTTGGACTTTATTGGTGTGCCACAACTGATTTCACAAGATCAAATTTTTCTAAAAGCCTTAAAGCAAAATCACATTGAATTAAAGTGGGAACCTGTGACGACTGCTGCCGTGGCAACTCTGGTCAATGAAAGTTTTATAAATAATAAAATCGATTTTGCTTTTTACGGAAACCTTCCTGCTGTAGTGCTCAATGCAACAGGCGTTAAAACGCAAATTGTTGTACCCGGAGGTATAGGTAATAACGTCTACCTTATTGTTCCAGCGAATTCACCTATTAAATCCATTGAGGAATTAAAAGGTAAAAAAATTGCATTACATCGTGGCCGTCCGTGGGAAATTAACTTTGGGCAACTCATACAAAGTAAAGGACTAAGCTTAAAAGACTTTCAAATTGTGAATTTAAACCCGCAAGCTGGGGCTGCTGCTTTATCTGCCAAAAGTGTAGATGCCTTTTTTACCTTAAGTGATGCGCTTACTTTGCAAGATCGCCATCTGGGTAAAATCATTTGGTCGTCACAATCTTTGCCACAAGACTGGAAAATGCGTGCTGAACTCTGGGGCAGTAAAAGTTATATCGAGCAACACCCAGACACCACACAATTACTCGCTGATGCGACAGTACGTGCAATGGATTGGATTGCACACCATCAAGATGAGTTTCAGCAAAGTCAAACCAAGTTTGGCCAACCTCTTAGTGTGATTCAACGTGAAAGCCAGAACACGGCAAGCACATGGCAACAAGACTGGTCTCCAGACTATCAAGTCGACTTTCTGAAACAGCATTATTCAAAAGTCATTAATCACGCAGTGAAAAATCAGCTTATTCAAACCCCAATCAAAGCAGATGAACTGTTGAATCCGAAGTTTACCCGTCAAGCGATTCAAAATTTACAGGCCAATCATGCCTCAAATAAGCAGGGAAACTAGACAATGAAAATACTAGTAAAGCCACTTATTGAGCAAAATAACGTTTTATTTAAAACCCCACTCCGTAAGAAATTTTCTTCTAAAAAGGTATATGGGCTGCTCTCTGTGATTTCACCCTTATTAGTATTACTCATTTGGCATTTGATTAGTTCTTTACAGATTTTCCCAACCCAAATTTTGGTGCCACCTAAAACTGTCTGGAATACTTTCATCGCGTTGTTACAAAGCGGTGAGCTTCAAATGCATCTCAAAGATAGTCTTTCACGTTTGTTTTTGGGATTTTCTATTGCAGCAATCAGTGCAATTGCTTTTGGTATTGCTTACGGGGCAAATACTCTATTTCGCAATTATACCTATATTTTATTTAACGTTTTTTATCAAATTCCAATCTTTGTCCTTATTCCTATTTTTATTTTAGTTTTTGGGATTGGTGAATTATTTAAAATTTTACTGATTATCAAAGCCTGCTTTTTTCCAATTGCATTAGCAACGGCCGATGCAGTCAAGAATATTCCTAAAAAATATATTGAACTAGGACAAATCTACCAGCTTAAAACACGTGCTTGGCTCAGGCTTATTATTCTTCCATCCATACTCCCGCCGTTAATTGGTGGATTACGCATTGCACTTGGTCGCGCATGGTTGATTTTAGTTGCTGTTGAACTACTGGCAGCTGGAACGGGTATTGGGCAAATGATGGAACTGGGACGTCAAATGTTACGCTTAGATGTTGTAATGGTTGGTGTGTTTATCACAGGCCTAGTGGGCTTTGGTTTAGATAAAGTTTTACGTTTAGTGGAACAACGCTTTATCTCACCTGCGCTTAGTTCGGGGGAGAAATAAATAATGTCTCAGCGTTCATTTACTTTAAAACAATCATGGCAACGGCCAATTATTTTAGTACAAGGCTTAGTACTGCCATTATTGTTATTAGGCTTATGGCAATACAACTCAAGCTTAGGTGCTAGTCATGCCTATGCATTTGTTCCTTTGCAAAACATTTATTTCGCATTTATCAAATTGCTTGAAACAGGTGAATTGTGGCTAAACACATGGGGAAGTCTTAAAAAAGCCGGAATAGGATTTATCTTAGGTTCGATAAGCGGATTAATTTTAGGTACTTTGCTTGCCTATTCAAAAGTTTTAAATGCTTTAGTTTCTCCACTATTTAACAGTATTCGACAAGTTCCGTTACTGGGTTTAACACCTTTAATTGCCTTATGGTTTGGTAATGGAGAAGAAGCAAAAATCTTTATTATCGCGCTTGCCTCGTTTTTTCCATTAGTGATTAATACATTTCAGGGCCTTAGCCACAATGATGCAAAATACGATGAAATCGCACGTATTTATCAATTTTCATTCTGGCGAAAATTTAAAAAAATACGCCTTCCCCAAGCCCTACCCCATATTTTAACTGGTCTAAATTTAGCGGTGCCCTTTACTTGGATCACCACTACAGCAAGTGAATTGCTATTCAATGCAGGTGCTGGACTTGGCAACTTAATGATGAAAGCCGAGATTAATGCCGAAATGGATATTCTGTTGGTTTGCGCCATAACGGTTACCCTTTGTGGGGCCTTTATGACAGCAGGTATTCATCTTATTTCAAAACGCCTGCTGCAATGGCGTACCTAATTTGTCTTTTTAAAAAATATTGTTAGGAATTTATATGTCGTTCTCACTACTTTCTATTAAAAAACTCAATAAATCTTTTCAACGTGATCAAAATACTTTGACCGTTTTAGATGGTATTAATCTCAACATTGAGCAAGGTGAATTTATCTCGATTGTTGGTAGTAGTGGCTGTGGAAAATCAACACTATTACGTCTTATTGCTGGATTGGATCAAGACTATGACGGTGAAATTTTACTGAATCAAACCCAGATAAAAGGCACAGATTTAAAACGTGGTCTTATCTTTCAAGAACACCGATTACTTCCATGGCTTACTGTTTTTGAAAATATCCATTTAGCACTTGAGGAGACTCCACTCACCCGTGAAGAGAGAAATTTACGGGTAAATGAACATATAGAAATTGTCGGGCTGAAGGGTTTTGAAAAGGCGTATCCACATGAGCTTTCTGGTGGCATGGCACAACGTGTTGCAATTGCCCGTGGACTCGTCAATAAACCCGATATTTTACTTTTGGATGAGCCTTTTGGCGCTTTAGATGCCATCACACGGGGTCACTTACAAGCTGAACTTCAGCGTATCTGGCAACACGAAAAAATCACTATGATTTTAGTCACTCATGATATTGAAGAAGCTGTCTATCTTGGAGACCGTGTCATTGTGATGTCAGCCCGACCAGGAAAAATTAAAGAAATTATTCAAGTTCCGTTGACACATCCTCGACATAAAGAAAGTGAACTTTTATTTGGTTTTCGCAATCAGGCACTTAATATGCTAGATCACACAGCATAATTAATTTGAATATTGATCGATATTAATATGATTTAGAAAACAGATAATATCGTGATATTAATGTTGTTTACATTTAATTAATATAGGATAGAGAAAATGGGTTTATCTATTTGGCATATTTTACTGTTTGCAGTGATTGTTATTTTATTATTTGGAACTTCAAAATTAAAAAATCTAGGTAAGGACCTAGGTGGTGCAATTAAAGATTTTAAAGATTCCGTTAATTCTGAAGATCAAAAATTATTGCAAAACCAACAATACAAAGATATTAGTCCAGTTGAATCACATAATGAAAAACAAAATAAAATATGAGTGATTTATTATTATGTTTAATATCAGCTTTGGAGAGTTATTAGCTTTTGCAATTATTGCGCTTATTATTTTAGGACCTGAAAAACTTCCTCACACGTTAAGATCAGTCCTCCTCAAATACAGAGCAGTTAAAAACCAAATTAGTAAAATTCAAAATGATATCGAAAACGAACTTGACCTGATCGAACTTAAGAGAGTTATGCAAGAAGAGCTGCAAAAAATAAAACAAAATGAAGAGCAGCTCAAACAACAACTCGCTCTTATGCAACAAGAAATTGAAAATGTACAAACATCTGTTTTTACGGAACAAAAAACCAAAGCACGGCGCATCAACGACTATATCTATACCCGTTCACAAGATGAGTTAAAGACACCATTTTTAGCTTATTTTAAAACAGCCAATAAATTCAGTGAGGATCAAGCTGCATGACGGAACATATTGTCAGTGAAAGCCTCACTGAAATGAAATATAGCGAACATTTAAAAGAATTAAGAAAACGGCTGATCTATAGCATTAGTATTGTTTTAGCGATTTTTTTATTATTACTTCCGCTTGCTCAGAAGAACTACTATTTTCTTGCTCATCCTTTAATTTCATTACTTCCTAGCAATTCCACCATGATTGCGACAGATGTAATGAGTACATTTTTAGCACCATTTAAGCTCAATATTTATTTTGCGATTTTATTAAGCATTCCCTTTATTCTTTATCAATTTTGGCAATTTGTTGCTCCAGCTCTTTATCAAAAAGAAAAAAGATTCGGTATAGCACTTGTGCTTTCGAGTAACCTTCTATTTTATTTAGGAATTGTGTTTGCCTACACTTTAATTTTGCCTCTCGCTTTAAAGTTTTTCGTCTTGGCATCGCCTGATAATGTGTTACCGATGACGGATATCAATAGCTATCTAGATTTTTGTTTAAAGCTTTTTCTTGCTTTTGGTCTAGCATTTCAAATTCCAGTTTTAACTTATATTCTTATTTTTATTGGTCTTATTTCTATTCAACAGCTAGAAGCACATCGTAAGCACATCATTGTATTCTTCTTTTTTATTGCAATGTTTATTACCCCTCCTGATGTTTTTAGCATGCTTGCTCTTGCAGTCCCAATGTGGTTGTTATTTGAATTGGGTTTATGGGTCACAAAATTCACAACGCAAAAAAACATCCATTAAAAAATGGATGTTTTTTCTATGTAAAACCCTTAAGCAATTTCATTTTCATTCTTATTAGGTAGTAAGTTATATCTTGATAAAAGATTACGTAAAACATTACGCGATAGGCCTAACATTTTTGCTGTCTTGACCTGATTGTTCCAGCAACTTGAAAATGCAGTATTTACTATTTTATCTTCAATAATATGCCATGCTTCCCCATCATATTCTTGAAACAAACGCTTCAAGATACTTTCAAACTCTTGAATAAGATCATTGTCTGGTAACACGGCAGAACCCGGTTCCTCAGAAAATCTTAAATGCTCAAGATCAATTGTTTTACCGCCACTCACCAGCAAAGCATAGTGAATATTGTTTTCTAGCTCACGAATGTTGCCTGGCCAGCTATAGTTCAGCAGCGCATTTCTTGCTCTATCACTAATATTTGGCTTAGTGGTAATGAGCTTCTGAGAATATGAACTTAAGAAGAAATCAACCAGAGGTAAAATATCTCCTTTACGTTCACGCAGTGGCAAAATATTAAGCACAACCACGTTCAAGCGATAATATAAATCTAGACGAAACTTATTTTCTGCTACAGCTTTACGTAGATCGACGTGCGTCCCCGACAAAATACGGACATTAATGGGAATTGGTTTTCGACCACCCACACGTACGACTTCTTTTTCTTGCAACACCCTTAATAGCTTAACTTGTAACGATAGAGGCAACTCACCTACTTCATCTAAAAATAAAGTACCACCATCGGCTGTTTCAAAAATACCAGCTCGAGTTTTGTTTGCACCCGTAAAAGCGCCAGCTTCATAGCCAAACAATTCAGACTCAGCAAGAGTCTCGACCAAAGCACCACAATTGACTGCAAGAAAAGGCTTATTTTTACGATCACTTTTCAAATGAATTTCGCGTGCAATTAACTCTTTACCTGTCCCAGACTCTCCTTGAATGATGACACTAGCAGAGCTTGGAGCAATCGTTTCAACTTGATTTAATAATTTACGGGAGTTTTGATCTGAAAAGATAATTGCTTTTGCTCTTATTGGTTTTACAGGAACACCATTATCAGGCAAAGTAATTACTTTATAATCATTATCTAAAAAGGTCTTCATAATTACCCCATAAAACTTATGATATAAGCATTCTAAAAGGCTATATTACATTTCAGTGCGTTTTTTAATAAATAACAAATAAATATATTTAATCCAAAATTCACCTATTTTATTCTGAAAATATTTTCTCTTATAAATTAAAAATAAACACAATTCTTTTTTTATGATATGTTGCTTCTCAAACACAATGTTGTCTTTTTGATTAAATACAAACACTCTAAAAAATTATAATCCATTCCTATATTTGATTTATATAGGTATAAAGCTTGGCATTTATTTTGCTCATTCATTTAAAATCCATAAAATAGGTTTAATAATGAGCATCGAATTTGTAGGTATGGTTTTCCCTAACCAATGGTCTGAAACAAAAGGAACGCGAATTGGCCATAAAATTGACCTCGAATATCTACGTTACCACGCACGGGCACATGAATATGCGGGTTTTGATAAAGTCTTAATTGCTAGCGGACCAACTAGTCCAGACAGTACACAAATCGCGGCATACCTTGCCCAACATACAGAACGTCTTGGATTTATGATTGCCCATCGTCCTGCACTCCTCACTCCAAATCTAGCTGCGCGTTCTTTTGCTACGCTTGACCAAACTACAGGTGGTGGAAGAATTCGTTTACATGCAATTACGGGAATTACAGCGGAGCCTCAAGAAGGTGATTATATTGTTGATAAAGTTCAGCGCTATGAACGGGCGGGTGAATATCTAGATATCATCCAGAAACTTTGGAAAAGCGATCAACCGATTAGCTATGAAGGTAAATACTTTAAGTTAGATAATGCTTTTTGCCCGTTAAAGCCAGTCAACGGTACAATCCCGATTTCATTCGGTGGCTCATCAGACATCGCTTATGATATTGCAGTTCGCCATGCAGATCTCTATTCACTATGGGGTGAACCACTGGCTGGAGTAAAAGAGCAAATTACTAAATTGAAGCTCGCCGCAGAAAAAGCCAATAAACCGCAGCCTCCTGTTAGCTTATCTGTACGTCTTATTATTGGTGCAACTGAAGAACTTGCTTGGCAACGAGCAGAACAGATTCTTGCAGATATTCAAAATAATCCGACTTTTCAAAATAACGGCACATTATCAGGACATAAAATCAAAGGCATCGGTTCACAGCGCTTATTGGCAGCAGCCCAGCAAGGTGATCGACATGACCGCGCATTATGGATGCCAACCGCAACTGCTGTAGGGGCTTATGGCGATACGACTGCCCTGGTTGGTACGCCAGACACCATTATTGCCTCATTACTTGATTATGTAGATTTAGGGGTGACGACTTTCTTAAATCGGGGCTACGATCCGATCTATGATACGGTCGATTATGGTCGTTATATTATCCCCGCTGTACGAAAAGAAGCAGCCAAAAAATTAAAACAAATCGCTTAAACATTTAAAGAAAAAAGCCGCTTATTCAATATCTTTGAAGAGCGGCTTTTTTTAATAAAGATTTTCTTCAGTGAGAAAATCTTTAGTTCATCTTTTATTGCAAGTCAGGTTTACAAATAGCCTGAATTTTCTCTCCCGCAATCACCTTTTTAGCAAACGGAATTGAATCTTTTAAGGAGGCATTCACAGTTTCGCTATGTCCTAAGCCATGATACAAATGACCTTCGACCACTGTACCTGCTTTACAAGCATCTGCCACTAGTTTCATTTGAGAACGAGCATCTGGAGTTCGGTCATTTGCCCCTGTTCCAATAAATAATGGATGACTGATTTTTAATGTAGGGTAATAACCATAATCATTTGACTGTTTCTCTTGCAGCTTTTTATAGCTTGCAGGCGGATTAGGTTTATATGCTTGTGCTGGCGAAAGCCCGGCGGTTTGAATATCTCCCATAAAACTTGTTAAGCAGGCATTTCTTGCTTGTTCAACTAAAGGAGCAGCTTCAAGAGTGAAAATATCCTCTGTTTTAATTTCTGGATATAAACTTTGTGTCACTAAAAAACTATAGATGCCATAAGCCAGTGATGGGCTGACTTCGTAAGGATTTAACTTTAACTGATTTTTTTCAGGCGTCGCTTCAGGATCTTGATAAATCACGCCTGTACCAATTGAACCTTTAATATTTAAGTCAGGTGCGTACGTTGCCGAGTAGGAAGAAGCCGCAACAGCCCCTGCGCCTCCTTGTGATTGACCAACAATCACAAACTTATTAGCAAGTGGCAACTTGGTTTTTAAAGCAGCTCTACCACTATCTAAAATACTATAAGCCAGCATTGGGTTATTAATTAACAAGTGCGGTCCTGCAACACCTAATCCTTCGTAATCTGTGGCAACGACCGCAAATCCTTCTTTAAGCCAACGATTTAAATATTGTACATCTCGGTATGACCTTCCACTCCAAGACGGCGCACAAGCATCGGCCAAACCGACCGTACCATGTGCCCATAGCACCACTGGCCAACCTTCTTTTGGTGGAGTTCCTTTCGGTAAGTGAATACTTCCTGAAACCACAATAGGTGTTTTGCTATCTTTACCACTCGTAGAACTGTAGAGAATCCGAATAGCCTGACTGTCATTTGCCAAACGAATATAAGGATTATGAATCGCTTCTGTTTTTAATAATTTTCCTGCCTGTTCAGGAATAGCCGATTTCCATGTATAAAACTCGGAAACTCGGCCATCTCCATATTTATCTTCTGGCGCTGGAGCTTGTTGAGCGGTCGCCAAACAACTTGAAGTTAGCATCGTTGTGATTAAAGAAAACTTGCATAAAGTTGATAAAAAAGTATGTTGCATTGTTATTTACCTTAAAAAACTGTCTCATCATTTTTGATTTAAAATTCGTAACTTACGCGGCCATATAAATACGTTCCAAATGCTCCTTCAGGCGCATTAAAACTATATTTGACAATGTTGCCGACCGAAGAATCTTTGGCTTGATCAGGATGGCTATTAAATAAATTGATCGCCCCTAAATTGAATTTCAGGCCTTTCACAAATGCATCCGCTTTGTAGCCAATATCCAAATCTGCAATCCACTGAGGGTCAAAGGTTTGGTCTAGTGCAGTATTGGTGTTATTTAAAGTGGTCCACTTATCGTAGCGACGGACTGCCGTATTCACGCTCCATGCTTGATTTGACCAAAGTGCGCCAAGCGTTAGCTTTGTTTTCGGTGCAGCAGACTCAATCAGGCTTTGTGTATTTCGTCCTGCAATGCTTGAAACAGGAATTCGCTCACCTTTTGCGGTAATAGAATCTCGAGTTTCGGTAATTTCATTTTTGTTATATGCCAGACCTAGGTTTAGATTTAACTTGCCATATTGTTCAAGGTTTAAATCATGCTTAAGCGCGAGCTCTAAGCCTTGAGTACGTGTATCTAATAAATTATTAAAGAACGCCACATTGGCAATATTTGAATACGGTGTATTGGCAAAAGCATTGGTAATTACACTTCCAGTAATATTGTCTGAAAGCAAAATACGATTTTTAATATCGATTTGATAAAGGTCTAAAGTTGCCGATGTATTAACAAGTGGCTTCCAAACAAAACCTAAAGAATAATTCGTCGATTTCTCTGGTTTAAGAGAAGTTCCACCAATGAGTAAAGCCGCCTCACTTCCTGCAACTAAAGTTCTTTGTTGAACATCTTGCCAACCTGAAGGGGTCTGCACAGTTTGTACGCTATAAGCCGAATAGCCCTGCTGTGCCAATGACGGCGCTCTATAGCCTGTATTTACTGAACCACGTACCGTAAATTTAGGTGATACATCATATTTAGCAAATAATTTTCCGTTTGTGGTCGAACCAAAGTCTGAATATTTTTCACTCCGGACTGCTGCTCCGACATTCAAGTCTTTAATAATATCTGCTTCTAAATCTAGATAGATACCGTAAACATCGCGACTAATTTTTCGTTCATCTTGGTCTGTAATTCCGGCATATATTCCCGGAACACCAACGCCCAAAGTTGTGCTTGGATTAAAATATGGGCCGCGGGTATAGGCAATTGGATCACCTGCATTTTGCTTATATTGCTCCCAACGATATAAAACCCCTGTAGACAACGTGAGTGGGCTTGCGAACCAGTCAATAGCAATATCACGGCTGTAATCTAGCCCTGTATTTAATTGCGAAAAAATATTTTCACCCAAGTCATAGTTTGAAGGAGAATCTGGCCCGTAGCTTGGGTTAATGCCGTTGCCTTGCTCTGTGCTGACTTTATTTTGTCCATAGGTCGCATAAAGATCATATTTACCTGACTTCTGCTCTCCTTTTTTAACTCCAACTGTCGTTGCAAAATCATCTACAGTGACTAAGCTTAATGGTGAGCGTCCATCTGGATAACGTTCTTTAAAATAGCTTGATTGATTCAGTACTGTTTTGGTTGTTGGTGGCTCATAAAAATTTTCCCCTATTGTTTTACGGTGTCCATAGCTACTAAAACCATAAAGTGCAACGTCATCTGTCAAAGGTAAATCTAGATTGGCAGTCACATTGATTTGATCTTTTTGTTCGGGGGAGCCAAATTTCCAAGTTCTATAGGGTGTATTTTGTTCTGTATATTGAGCCTTGGTTGAACCATCATAAAAAGTTCGCGTATCTGGTGCTGTGTTACTTGCCGCTTCACGTTTGCCTAAATCCAGTGCAACCGTCAATGCACCATCATTAGGGAGCGCAAAACCTTTCCAAAGATTAACTTTATGTTGTTCACCATCTCCTTGAGTATAGCCACCCGTTTGATAGCTTACGCCACCTCCATGATCTCGTGATTTCAAAATAATATTAACGACACCGGCAATTGCATCTGACCCATATTGTGCGGCAGCACCATCCCGCAAGATCTCTATACGCTCAATCGCACTCACTGGAATTAAACTTAGGTCAGTTACCGCTGCGCCTCTTCCACCTGCATAGGCTTGGCGGGTGAAATAAGCGGATGTATGACGACGTTTTCCATTAATTAAAATTAGAGTTTGATCAGCAGATAATCCTCTAAGTGCAATACTTGGCGGAACCGATGCCCCAAACCCACCTGCGGGAGAACTCGGTAAAGTTACCGAAGGAGACAACCTTGTTAACGCTGCTGCAAGATCAGTCGCACCAGTCTCTTGTAACTCTTTGGCAGTTAAAATATCAACGGGTGCAGGTGCATCAAGTGAGCTACTAATTGCCCGTCTAGAGCCTGTGACAACCACAGATTGTAATGTGATGGCATCCTCTTTCTCTGGCAAATTCTTTTGATCATTTGCCAAAGTAATTGAGGCAGTGAGTGTGCTCAGTGCAAAAATTGAGGAGTGAAGAATGAATTGAGAAAAATATGTACGCATATTGGCTTCCTTAACGATCTAGACCGATATAGCAAAGCCGATGCCAAATATTTTATTATTTGTTATCAATGTATTAAGAAGATTAAATAAAAGAATCATTGTTTAAATTTAAACAATGATTCAAAAAAATGTTTATAAAACTACAGTTGTTAAATTTGCAGAACGTTTAAACAAGTTGGTTTTGTAAATATGACTGATATAACTGAAAGTAAGCTGACTGCTGCTGTATTAACTGCTCATGCGAACCCTCTTCTACGACATGGCCATTTTCAATCACAACAATTTTGTCGGCCTCACGAATAGTACTCAGCCGATGTGCAATGACAATACATGTTCTATTTTGGCATAAGCGTCTGAGCGCATATTGTATTTTTTGCTCGGTATAAATATCGATTGCAGAGGTGGCTTCATCTAGAATTAATATTTTGGGGTTTGCCAAATAAGCACGAACTAAACAAACAAGTTGCCTTTGTCCATGACTAAGATTTTTACCAAGCGCTCCCACTTCGGTGAAATAGCCTTGCGGCAGTTGTTGCAATATCTCGTCTGCCCCTAAGTCTTCAATAACCTGGATAAGTTTCTGGTCTGTAGCATTAGGTTGAACTAGACGTAAGTTATCTAAAATAGATCCACTAAATAAAACATTATCTTGTAAAACGATACTCACATGCTGTCTTAAACTTGCAAGATGAATACTTTGTATTGGATAACGGTCTAGAAAAACTCCACCTTGCTGGGGTTCATAAAATCGCGTTAGCAACTGAACCATGGTACTTTTGCCATGTCCCGTTGGCCCTACAATTGCAATTATTTTTCCAGCTTCAATGTCCAAATTAAAGTTTTGTAAAACAGGTTTGTGAGTATAGGCAAAATCTACCGACTGAAATCGAATATAACCGTTCAAGTGTTCAAGCTTCACCGCATTCGGTTGTTCCCGAATCGTAGATTGAGTGTCTAAAAGTAGAAATATACGTTGTGCACATGCCACTCCATTGGCATAACGTTCAAATAAATCGGTCAGTTCCTGTAAGGGTGCTAAGAATAAAAACACATAGAAAATACTTTCTGCAAACTGCCCTATACTAATCATGCCATCACTATAAGCATAACTACCAATCACAATGAATCCGGCAGTAGCTAGAGTTGAAAGTAAACCTGTAAAGGGAGCAAACCAACTGGTCCGCTTGCTGCCATAAATAATAGAGTTATTAAAGTCTTTTAATAATTTTTGATAACGAGATTGATTGGTTTCAGTGTAATTTAACTGCTGAATGATTTTTGCTCCATTTACTGTTTCAACCAAATGAGCAGTAAATCGACTGCGTTCCTCCGCAACTCGTCCCCAATGTTTTTGTGATGACTTTTTAAAAATAGCGGTCATTCCAAATAAAATGGGTAGCGTCGCAAATAAGCACCAAAAGAAAGGTGGATAGATATGCCAAAGCAGTACTGAAGCTAATCCACAACGCAAAATTGCCGAAAGTAACTCTGGTGGCCCTTGTATTAAAACAGGCTCTAGTATTTCGACATCACGATCAGCCCGCGAAATAATTCTGCCAGCCTTGGTACGATCAAAATAGCCAATATTTAAACTTTGGATATGCTGAAATAACGAACGTCTTAAACCATTAATTACTTTCAAAGCTGCTCGGCCTGAAAGATATTTTGATACGCCCGCTAAAGCAAAACGACAAATCCAACTTAGGGTTAAAATGCTAATCGCAATGAATAAAACAGGCTGATTCAATACCATTTTTCCAGCAATTTGTTGAAAGCCCGAATCTAAAATATATTTCACCACCCAAGGCCGAACAAAAACGCTCATCACTTGTAAAATTTCTACTGCAATTAAAGCAAGCAGCAAGTAACGGATGGGATAAATTAAAGGAATAAGTTTTTTTAGCATTCCTCTATGAATTGAGGTATTTGCCAAATTTTCTTCGATTTGTAGATCAGCTGATTTTGCTAATGGGCGGAAATTTTTAACACTGGTAGTCATGCATCAATCTCCTGCTGCTCTAACTGAAAACCCATCAACTCTCGATAAAAAAAACAATCTTGAACCAATTCAGCATGTGTGCCTTGGGCAATAATGTGACCCTGATCAAGCACAATCACTCGATCAGATAAAGCAATCGTGGTTTGCTTATTAGAGTTAATAATGATTGTTTTCTTAAAATGGTTTCCATCATCAGAAAGTGCTGATAGACGCTGTAAAACTTGTTTTTCTGTAGTCGCATCTAAAGCACTGGTAGAATCATCTAACGCTAAAATTGGCGAATTTTTTAAAATAGAACGGGCCAAAGCAAGTCGTTGTTTTTGTCCTCCAGACAAGGTAACGCCCTTGTCCCCAATCAATGTGTCTAAGCCATGATCAAGTCGTTGTAATAGTTCAGATGCAGAAGCTAAATGTAAAGTCTCTTTCATCTCTTGCTCAGTTGCATCTTGCTTAGCAACTCTTAAATTATCTGCCAGTGTGCCACTGAAAAAGAAATTTTCTTGAGGAATGATCTGAACCAAATGACGTAATTCAAATAGGCTTAAATCTTTAATATTCATCCATCCCATTTGCTCAGAGCCAATCAAAACTTGCCCTTCTGTCGGGTCAATAAACCGATTGAGTAAATTCATCAAAGTCGTTTTACCTGAGCCAGTCTTACCGACAACAGTAACGATTTCACCTGCTCGAAATTCAACACTGCATTGCTTTAAAATATAATTTTTTGTTGTTTTATCCTGAAAGCTGACATTTTCTAATTTAATGCTTAACTCATCACGCCATTGCAACGTTAGAGGATATTGTTGATCTTGAATTGTGGACTTCTCATCTAGCATTTGCCAGATTCTTGTTGCAGACGAACGCGCATCAGCAAAAATATGTAAGACCTGACCAATGCTTTCAATACGAAACACCAATAAGTTTGCCATGAGAATGGCAGCAACAAATTGCCCTACTTGCAACTGATTTTGACCAATTAAATAAGCACCAAAAGCAATGACCCATAAGTAAGAACCCGCAATAATCACTTGCGGAATAGGAAGTCGTTTCGCACTTGTCTTGATGGTCTGAATAGAATGATGAATAAATAGATCTACAGCATGGTTAAAACGTTGTAAAAGTTTCTCTTCGAGTTGAAACGCTTTGACTACCCGAATTCCATTCACGCTCTCTGCCAAGGTATCGCTGACTTTTTCATAAGCAGATGCAACTTGATGGTCCAGAACCACCAATTGATTGGTCAGTTTAAATAGAACCCAAAGCCCTAAAAAAATAAATAATAAAGGAACTAGACCGAGCCAAGGATGATACCAATACAAGAGCCCAACGGTTACGGTAACAACCAAGCTTGACTCAAACACTTGTCGCCAAAAATTGATGAGCGCTTCTTTTAATTTATCTGAATCACGTGTTGTACGAGATAATACTTCTCCCAGCCCATGTTTCCAGTGCCATGAAACATCTAAATGCTGTACTTGGCTAAAGATTCTTTCTCTTAAAATACTCAATAGTTGCTGGCCAATGGTTAATGCACTTAACCCTGCCAAATACTGAATAACAGCTCTAATACTGGCAATACTCGCGAGTAGAATGAACCAAAACCAAGGATTTAAAGGATCAGTGATAGCATGCTGAAATAAGGTTTCTCGTTCACCATGTTTTAAGGTATCAATCGCATGTCCGATTGAATACTGTTGAAGTGCTAACCCGATATTTGCAATAACAAATAAGGTCGCCGTCAATACGAAACGAAATGGTATAAAGCGGTATAAAGCCAAACTTCGTAGTAATGGATAATTTTTAAACATAAAAGATAGTAAAAATTTAAGATTCCGTTTTATTGCGAGATTCATGCCAAATTAATGACCTTAATAAACATTTTAAATTGTTGTTTTATATTGTTTTTATACAGAGCTATTTATGGGAGTGTTGTTTTTAAAACACCAGCGCAATTCTTGTGTTGTAATCGCAACAAAATTTGATATATCAACATCACAAAAAAATATATTAAAAATAATTAATAAATATCAATAAATTAATGAATGGCATCAATTTTGCTTTAAAGCATGAAAACCACAAGAGGATGTCACGATGACAACACTTCAAACTCAACCATTAAACACACTTTGGTATACACGCTGCCCTGTACCAACTGGTCTAGGCATTTCAATTCAAAAAGGTTGGCTCAAAGAAAAGTTTAATAAGCAGCAAATTGAAATAAAATCAATTCGAGAGTCAAACTCCAAAGATATTCGTAACTCCCATTTTAACCATACCCTTGCCAACTCCGTTCGACACGGTGGTAGTATCCCAGCAATCTGGGCATATGCATCTGGTCAAAAAACTAAAGTGATAGGCTTATCTTGGGCTGATGAAGTTCAATTGTTGTTAACACGCTACGATTCAAACATCAAAACTGTTGCAGACTTAAAACGCAAACGTTTTGGTATTCCACTGAATCAAGATGCAATTATTGATTTCTCACGTGCACAGGCGATTCGTGGTTTAGAAAATGCCTTAAAAACAGTAAATTTGAAGGTAAGCGATCTTGAGTTAGTTGATTGTTTACGAGCAGACATTTTAGCCGCCCAACAACAACAGCCTGAAGAAAATGATTCTAGTTTTTATGGTAATCGAAACAAAATTAATGCAAGTGCAGAGATCGTGGCATTAATTAAAGGTGATGTTGATGCTATTTTCCTAAAAGGTGCACACGCTGCGCAAATTGCTCATGATTTCGCCCTGCATACCATTATTGATATTGGCTCACATCCAGACCCTATTCTACGCTCTAATAATGGAACACCAAGAACACTCACTGTTGATGAAGATTTTCTAACGCAATATCCAGAGCAAGCTCAATCGATTGTCGATGCTGTTTTACAAGCAGAACAATGGGCACATGCACACGCCGATGAAACCCATCGTTATCTAGCAAAAGAATGTAATAGTAGTGAGCAATGGGTTCATGCAGCTTATGGTGCAGATGCGCATCTGAAACTGAACACTAACTTTGATGAGACTTCTATTGTTGCTTTACAAGACTTGAGTGACTTTCTCTATCGCTGGAACTTTATTCCTGCACAAATTAATGTTCGTGAATGGCTTGCACAAGATATTTCTATTCAAACTCAAGTGGCTTAATACTTTAAAATTAAAAAGGTTGTCATGATGACAACCTTTTTTACAACTCGATTTTATTAATTAAGCTGAGTCCGACAAGAAATATGATACTCGGAAACGTCATCAGCAACCTGCGTAATTTACGCAAGATAATGTTTCTACGATACATTTGAAATAAATCCAAAAAATGAACAGGTTTTGCCTACTTTTGTCGAAACAAAAGTAGGTCGAGCCGATGGCTTATCCTGAAATTGGATGAGAACTTGGCAAGATTCCACCAAGATATTTTCTTCAATTAAGTTATAGAAATATTTAAGTCGGACTCAGTTTAATTAAATTTAGTCACATTTTCCGCCTGCTTCTTCAGAAGCACTGAGTTATATTCTCCTGGTGGAATATTATTTAAATAATAATTTCCAACATGATAGAGCCTCCAGCGAATTGGATCATGCGTGGTGTGGGTTCGTGCATTACACCAGAAGCGATCTAGATTCCATTTCGACAAGGTTGAACTTGCCCCGAGTAATCCAAAAATTTCACTCGAAATTTTTAAAGATGCATGATCAGACTGACTACGGGTAGCAGCAACAGATAAAATCAGTTCCGTTTGTAAGTCTTCATCTTCTACATTTGCCAAATGCTGTTCAAAAATCTGTGCTGAACGATCTAACAATGCCTCAGCAGAACGAACTAAAACAGCAAACTCACCAATTTGTTTAATAATATGAGATTCATGTGTAGGTGAATCGACCCCACTTTCCACCCAAGGACGAGCATGATGTTGTAAATAATCAATCCCGCCTTGTAGTGCTCCTTTGGCAATTCCTGTATCCATTGCAGCATGTAAAATTTGGGGCCAAGTCAGTCCCGTACGTAAAACCGTGCCTAAACCACCAGTATTTCGCTTGGCAACATAACGTTCATCAACAACCACATCTTTAAAATTAACAGTGCCACTGACGCTATTATTTTGTCCCATCGCATCCCAGTCATCGAGCAACTCTACTCCCTGTGTATCTCGATGAATTAAAATTGAGACTGGTCCATCATCACTACCAGCAAATAAAGAAATCCATTCTGCGAGTAACGAACCCGTAGAATAAAACTTACTGCCGTTTAGAATTAATTGTCCTTCCGCATTTCGTTCTACGCGTGTTTTATGCTGAAACTTATCTTTGCCTCCCACTTCTGCAAGTGCATTGCCTAAACGCTTTCCACTTAATACATCGGCAAGTAATTGATCGCGAATTTCATCGTCATAGCCAGTTAAAATTCCTCGGAACATAGTGAAGTGAATTTGTAATAACTGCCCTACACCACCATCGGCAGATGAAATAATTTTCACTACATTGACCAAGGTTGAAATACTGGCACCTAAGCCTCCAAACTGCTTAGGCACAATAATCGCGGTTAAACCAGCTTCTGAAATTAAACGCGCCTGATCATAAGGTACTGTCTTGTTATAACTTGGATCTCGAGCAAATTGATTCAGTTGATTTGCCACCTCTTTTGCAATATCAAGTGCTTCTTGCTCATTTTGAATATGTCTTACGCTACCTAATTCTAAAAAACTGCGTTGGTTAATATCGTTCATTTTTAACTCCGGAAAATCTGTTCTTTTTTATGCGCTAACTTTAAACACGTTGTTTTTAAACAAGCTTGGCGCATGTGTAAGCAAAGTTTTGGTATATATATGTTGAGGATTGCTAAGCACTTGATCTGTTTCACCGTATTCAACAATATGTCCATTTTTTAATACGGCGACTCGATCTGCAATTGCACGAACAACCCCTAGGTTATGGGTCACAAATAGTAAGGTCACCCCTTGCTGCTGAAGGTCTTGTAGCAGTTTTAAAATAGATGCCTGAACTGAAACATCCAAGGCAGAGGTAATCTCATCACAAATCAAAACATCGGGTTGGCACAGCAAAGCTCGCGCGATCGCCACACGTTGTCGCTCTCCACCCGATAAATCTCTAGGATAGAGTTCTTGAACTTGTAGAGGCAGAGAGACTTGTTTAAGTACCTGTGTGACTTTTTCTATGGCTTCTTGTCGAGATGCTCCAAAGA
Organism: Acinetobacter sp. XS-4; assembly: GCF_023920705.1. NCBI lineage: Bacteria > Pseudomonadati > Pseudomonadota > Gammaproteobacteria > Moraxellales > Moraxellaceae > Acinetobacter > Acinetobacter sp. XS-4. The sequence goes on from NZ_CP094657.1 coordinate 2,080,240, forward strand.
AATGCTGCACGACCTTAATTAATGTCTGACCAATCGTATGTGCTGGATTCAAGGCTTTATAAGGGTTTTGAAAGATATATTGCAGTTTATGTCGCTGCCGTAAATGACGCTGCTGCCCACGCAATGACAAGACTTCATCTGCTAAGGTAATTTGTCCATCTGCATTTTCATTCAGGCCAGCAATCACACGCGATAAAGTCGTCTTACCCGAACCCGACTCACCAACCAATGCTAAACATTCGCCTTTTTTGAGTTGAAATGAGATATCAAAAAGAGCCTGTTGCTGCCCATACCATGCATTAATATGCTCAACTTTTAGCAGTGCTTCTCGATCAGTTTCTCGTTCAATAACCTGATGATCAATTTCTTTAAAATTAATCACACCAACATGATCCGAATGGTGACAAGCAACATAATGCGGGTCAAACTCATCTTTTAATTGAGTTAATTCAGGTTGTTTTTGACGGCATATGTCTGTGGCGAAAGTACAACGTACTGCAAAAGCACATCCCGCTGGACGTTCATTTGGTGACGGTGCGTGTCCTTCAATTGGAGATAAATATTTACGAATGGCCACATCGGGAATGGCGTTAAGTAAACCTTGCGTATAAGGATGTTTAGGGGTTTCAAATAGTTGGGTTAATATCGCATCTTCAGCAATTCGCCCTGAATATAAAACAATCACCCGATCTGCAATATCTTTTACAACCGTTAAATCATGCGATACATAAATAGCAGCAACATTATATTCACGGCATAATTTACGAATGATGTTCAATACCAAGGTCTGCGTCGTCACATCTAAGGCGGTGGTTGGCTCATCTAAAACAATCAAACGTGGCTGTAGCAAGAATGCCAAGGCCAATAAAATTCGTTGTTGCTGCCCACCCGAAAGTTGATGGGGATAACGCTTGAGAAATAGCTCATCATGAGGTAATCCCACTTCATCTAAAATTTTGGCTACTTTCTGGTGTTTTTCAGCGTTCGATAACTGTGCCTGATGGACTTCTAATAGTTCAAATAAATGTTGACCAATACTTAATGCTGGGTTAAGTGCCGTTCCAGGATCTTGAGCGACATGACTAATTTTATAGCCACGAACCTGACGTAAAGCATGATCATCTAAACTAAGAATATCTTCATCATCCAGTTCAATTGTGCCTTGAATAATCTTGGCACCATGTCGTGCATAGCCCAATAAGGCACTCGATAATGTCGTTTTACCAGAACCACTCTCTCCGACTAGCCCTAGAACTTCACCTTCTCTTAAGCTAAATGAAATATTAGAAACGATGTGATTGCCGGTGTTTACCAATGCCATGGTTAAGTCTGTTACGGTCAATACTGTATTTTTAAATGTATTTGCCATGTTTATTTTTCCTCAATCCGAGCTGCTGCACGCCCAACGCCCTCTGCCAATACATTCGTTCCGAGGGCAAACAAAGCAATTAAAATGACAGGAGCAAACACGGCCCATGGTTGAACTAATAAACCTGCACGATTTTCATTAATCATGAGTCCCCAATCTGCTGCTGGAGGTGCCACGCCATAACCAAGAAAAGCCAAACCAGATAACATACCCACTGCCCATGTCAGCATCACACCAAGATGAATGAGTAAAGGCGTCAACATATTGGGTAAAATTTCACGGAATAAAATATAGGTTTTTGAATAACCAAGAATTCGGGCAGCTTCGATATATTCCTGTTCCACTAAATTAAGAGCGACACTTCGTGCAAGGCGTACGACTCCAGGAATAAAAGCAATTGAAACCGTTAAAACAATGAGCCAAGGCTGTCGACCTAACATAGAAACAATAAGTAAGACTAAAATAAGATCAGGAAAGGCCATAAAAACATCAGTCAGCCAAGTCACGAACTGATCAATCTTATTTCGTGCAAAAGCAGCTAATATGCCTAAACTAGAACCAATCACTAATGCGACCAAACTGGCAGCCAGCGTCATCCAGATAATTGAAGCACCGCCAGCAAGTACACGTGACCAAACATCATGACCAATATAGTCATAACCTAAAAATGATTTTCCCTCAGGTGGTCCATAAGTCATGCCGACCAATGCCGTGGGCTCAAATGCAACAAATAATGGTCCAACCAGTGCGAAAATCAAAACTAGAGCTGTGACTAGAAATCCAAAACGTACTTGTCTTTCACGAATTAATGTTTGAAAAAAGTTTCTTTGGTACCAATGAAGTGAGCTCATTTCCCACCTCCTTGCTGAATATTCTTTAAAGCATTGCGACGATCGACAGGTTTTACCGTAATTGGTCGGCCAGACTTCCATAAACGTAATGCCTGACGTCGGCCTGGCGAACGTGCTTTATGTCTTTTTGCAGTTCGTATTTTTGGTGTGAGTAAAGTCGTGATTAAATCTGCAATTAAATTAACAACCACCACACAAATGGTGAGCAATAAAACGATTGCTTGAATGGTCGGAATATCCCTCATTTCAATTGCTGCATTAAGTGCATTACCAATACCGGGATAACTGAAAACCACCTCAATAATGAGAGCACCACTCAGCAAAACTCGTATGGTCAATGCTGTACCCTGCACCACAGGAACCAATGCATTTGGTAAAACATGTTTCCAAATAATCCGGCGCTCAGGAATACCTCGCAGTCGCGCAGAGGTCACATATTCCGACTCTAGCGCATCAATCATGGAACCACGTACTAAACGCATCAGATATGGAATGAGTGATAAAGCTAAAGTTAAAATTGGTAAAATTAAAAATTCTAGTTGGCTATAAGGCGACTCATTAGGAATCAGCAACGATGCGGCTGGCAATATGTGTAAAACCGATGTGGAAAAAAACATCATTAACCAAATCGCAATAACAAACCCCGGCACTGCTTTAAACACAATAGAGCTAGAGACAATAATACGATCGAGTTTGCTATCGCGATGAAGCGAGAGCCACACACCTAACACGACTGAAATCGGTATAGTAACAACAATCACAAGGCTCGTGAGTGCAACTGTATTACCAAAATAATTCTGAATAATTTCTAAAACAGGCACATTGGAGTCAATCGAGCGTCCAAAATTACCTTGTAATAATTGACTCAACCAATGCCAGTATTGAAGCAATATCGGATCATTTAATCCCAATTGTTCACGAAGTATTTGTACCGTCGCTTCAGGTGCTTCTGGTCCTAAAATGACACGAGCAGGATCCGATGGAAGTGCTTGTGTAGCAATAAAGACAATGAGACTAATAACAAATACAACCAATACCCCTGACACTAAACGTGTCAAGAACCAAGGTAACCATGCAGGAAATTCAAATGACTTGGCAATTGTTGGTTGTTGAATAGATGCTTCTATTTTGCTGGATTGAATTGTCATATCGGTTACCCTCTACGCCAGAATTCATCTGTACGCCACGCAGCAAAGCCTGTTCGATCAGGCGTTACACCACCAATTTGGTTCGAATGTGCATCAAGGACATTATTAAAGCCCCAAATGAGTAAACCACCTTGCTCATGTTGAATATGCTGTGCTTCATGAACAAGAACTTTTCGTTTTTCCAAATCGGGTTGTTGCAATGCTGCATGTACTAGTTCCGTAAAGCGCTCATTCTTAAAACGAGTTTTATTATTTGCCGCACCTGGCCCATCAATTTGCAGAACTGTTAATAAGAAAGGACGTGAAACGTTCGAGCCTGTACTAAATGCCCAATCTTGTTTTACAGCATCCGCAAAAGTAGCAGCTTCAACCTGTTTAACATTAACAATGACACCTGCCTGAGCAGCATGTTGAGCAAAAACTAATGCAGCATTGCTATCTGGCCCTGTATATAAATCGACCGTTAAACTATTATTAAAACCAGCTTCTTTGAGTAGTGCTTTTGCTTTATTCAAATCTTGATTGCGTTGAGCAATACTGTGGTCATATACAGGATCACTAAACGAATAAAGGTCATTTGCAACTCGTCCTTGCCCAGCTAAAGCGCGTTTTACCAAGTCGTCTCTATTGGTAATCAATCTAAAAGCTTGTCGTACCCGAGGATCATTGAATGGCGCTTTAGACGTATTCATATCAAATGATTGCCAAGCATCGGTTTCCGATGAAATTAGATTTAGCCGTTTATTAGATTGAATTAAAGAAATATGCTCAGCACTTACCCCTGAAGCAATGTCAATTTGACCTGATTGCAAAGCAGCAAGGCGCCCTGTCTGATCTTTAAAATCAATAATTTCTATTGCATCTGCATAAGGTTTATTTTCTTTCCAGTAATTTTCAAAACGTACAAAACGTGAACGCTGACCAGGTGTAAAACTTTCAAGCTTAAAGGGGCCAGCGCCTACTACATTTTTTACTGGGTCATAATCTGTAGGAACAATGCCACCCCAGCTCATCCATGCTTCTGGTAAAGCAACCAATCCCTTTCCTTGAGAAAAAGGAATTTCAACGGTGTATTCATCGCGCTTTTTAATTACATCTCTTTGTAAAGAATAAAGATAAGCTGCAAATGGTGAGGCAAGTTTGGGGTCGGTTAATCGCCGTAAAGAAAAAATGACATCATCGGCTGTAATGGTTTTACCGTGGTGAAATTCGAGTCCTTTTTTTAAGCGAATAGTCCATTTCGTTCCATCATTATTGGGTTCAGCAAATTCAGCAAGGGCAAGTTTTGGCTGAATATCTCTGCCCCATTCCCATAACTTTGCATATAAAGGCCAGCCTCTAAACGCACTGGACATACCAATAGGTTTATGTGCATCTAAATTGCCTGCTTGGTTACCATTGATCACTCCAATTTTGATAACACCACCTTTTTTCGGCGTATCATTTTGGGGGGTAGCGGCAGTAGCGCTTTCAGACGATGAAGAGTCGGGTTTAGAACATCCTATAAGGCTCATTGCAGCAAAAGCGCCAACACCTAATCCCGTCTGTTTAATGAGTTCTCTACGTGTAATTTTATTCATGCCTTCTCCCTTAAACCACGACTTCTTGATTCAAGAGGGAATCAATGGATGAATTTCTATTTAGCTTAGGTAACTCAAAACCATGATCAAGCTCTAATAATGGGAACAATAAATCTGCTACCCGATAGGCTTCTCCAATTAAAGGGAAACCAGACAAGATAAAGGCTGATACACCATAGCTTTCGTATTCTTTAATCCGTTTGGCAATATTTTCAGCACTACCAACTAATGCAGTCCCCGCAGCTGGGTTTAAAATATCGAAACCAAATAAAGATGGGCCGGTCCAAACATTAGGATAAATTTCAAAATCTTTAGCTTGAGGCAAAACACCTCGTCGTAATTGTTCTAAGTTTTTTTGAATAGTTGGGTTGTTACTTTGATAACTCTCAAAACTTTCATTTGGAGGAAGCTGTCGTTTAACAGCTTCGATTGCATAATTTACATCAATCTTGTCAAGTAACGACTGAGCATATTGCCAAGCCTCTTCTTCTGTTTCCCGAACAATAATTTGTAATCGAGTCCCGAATTCTAAAGTTCGGCCAATTTTTGCTGCCTCAGCCGCAACCTTGCTAAACTTTTCTCCAAGTAATGGCGGTGTATTCGCAAAACTTAAATACACATCTAACAATTCAACAGAATGCTGAACGCCTTTGGCAGAAGTTCCTGCTCCCCACAAAGGAACACCTTGTTTTTGAGTTGGACCACGCCATTTGGACATTGGAGATCCGCCCTCTAATCGTGGAGCAATTTTAATAAACTCGCCATCAAATCCCGAGGTATCACCTAAGTAGTTTTGTTGAAATGCATTCCAGTATTCTTTACTAAAGTCATAACGTTCATCATGAGTATAGTGAATGCCTAAAGCTGCCAAACCCTTATCATTTCCATTAACGACATTAAATAACAAACGCCCTTTAGAAAATGCATCAAAAGTTTGCGCATATTTTGCCAAAACTGCTGGCTGGACTTCTCCAGGATGTTGGGCAACCAGAAACTTTAAACGTTCAGTAAATGGAATTAAACTTGCAGCAACAGCAAGTGTTTCATATTCACTTGTACCCATGAGTGAACCGTAAAAACCAAGTCGATCTGCGGTAATCGCAATCTGTTGCAAGTGTTCATAATCGGTATCCCATCGCCCAGATTCCAACCAAGGGTATGGTCCATCTGGAGAAGTGAGATACCATAAAAGTTTTACAGCCATAGTATTCTCGATCTTTATTTTTTAAATCTTTATCTAATTCAGGGGAAGTAAGCCCAGCGATTTTGCTTTTTCAGTCAATCCGCTCATTTTCCATTGCTGATGTAAAACCCCTTGCCCGTATTCTCGGCTGCCACCGACTAATTCAGCGAGCAGCTGAATTTGAGCACCTTCTTCAAGCAATAAAATAAATTCAGCAGTTTCCTGTAGTCCTTGGCGTCCCCATACAGTTGCTCCACCATTGGCCTCCAAGATGGCCCGATGTTCAATATCAACTTTGAGTTGATCTAAAATAAAATCCACTTCAGCTTGACGGCGATCAATGTAAATCGGCAACTCTTTAAACAAATGAAAGCGCTGAACAGGCACATAACGGATCGGTAAAGTACGATGGGTTTGAGCCCAAGCGCCTAAATTCGGCGCGTGTACATGAGATATTGTGGTGACATCTGCATGTTCTTTAAAAAGCTTGTTATAGCGCCCACCTGCACTTTTTCTTCCCAGTAAAACTTCACCATCAATGGTCTCCACCAATACTTTGCTTTTTTTATCTTTAGACCACGGCCCTGCATAGTTAAGAGTGACTAAGGTATTTTCAGGTCCACGTTCAACAAAATTAACAGTTCCATTTGCAGTAATTGTTCTTGTTTCACGAAATACTTCAAAAGCAAATTCAGCTTTTTCACGGTTCAGTTCGATAAAGTCATTGAGTTCCCGAGACAATGGCGTTTGAATAAGTGTTGTCATGATCAAATCCTCTTTAAAATTTTTTATTTTGACGGCGTTTTAAAACTTCGAGTAAAGGACGATGATCAACCCATGTTTCAATATCGACGTCGCGCTCTAAGAAGCCATGCAACCAAAGAAAATCTTTTTGTTGTTTTAAAAGCTCTAAACGCTCTTCACTTAATGACGGATGTAAAGACTTATGAAAATTATTTCGATAGGCTGTCGCAACACTCTCTGCCCCGGCAATTGTTTCATCCTCTAGAATGACCAAGACCTCATCTAAGTGATCTTGTGCCCAATCTGCGGTATCAAACAATTCTTCAAGAAAATCGACGACCACATCAAAATGATCTTCTAATAGGTCTTCATGGACCGTAATGGGACGAGGTGTACCGTTATTAACACGAGAAGTCACATCTTCAAATTTATCTAAATCAATTCCAACTTTAAGGCCGCGTTTAGTTGCAGCTTCAACAGCAGATGCTCCTTTTACATACACAGCATCAACTTCACCTGTAATTAATGCGTCTAGACCTGACCAATATGTGCTCGCATCACGATTCTCTTTAGATCCTGCACGCTCAGGTACTTCAATAAAATTCACATCTCTGAAAGTGAGATTGGCAAGTTGTAAAGCACCACGAATACCTTGCAATGACATGGCTCTAAAAATACTGCCAGCACGTTTGTCAGCATATTCTGGTAAAGCAACTTTCGCATTTTTTAAATGCTCTGGCTGGCTAATATCTGAATCAGGTCGCACAATAATGACTTGCCACTCATCAATCCAAGTCAATCCAATTAGTCGGCTGGGTGCTCCTTCAGAGCGTGCAGCTAATGCAGGTACATTTCCACCTTCTCGGAACAGAGCTGGTAATTGGTGATCAAAATGATGAACCGATAAACCTTTACGCGCATCTTGCAAGACGGCAACATCAATGCCGTGCTTTTCAAACTTTTTAACTAAAGTACCGCGTTTTAATGAAATACCGGTTGCTGTAGGTACTGGACATCGAGTGACCCAAATTTCAGACAGGATATTTTTTACAAATTCTTTAGAATTTTCTTTTTTATCTACTACAAGTGACATACGGATTCCTTAGGATAATTCCACTTTCATCACTTACATTGAGCAGCTTTTATGCCAATTTAATTTATTGTTTATTTTCAGTTGTTTATGCAAATATAGCAGGATTGGAAATGTTTATATTTCATCATTTTTCAATCCCACTGTTGTTTTATCAACATTTACTTCAGGCAAGCATAACTTCCAAAATGCAAAAATATACGATCAGCTATCTTAGTACTCGCTGGAATCCAGCTTGAAGCTTTACTACATGGCCGAAATAAGCTTAGTGACCACGTCGTTAAAGTGAATATTTCTTTATTCAGATAGTTATAGAACTTAACTAAATGTTGTCTGCCTGCAAATAAGTCTACGACCAAACTTCTTTAACTCTAAAGCTAGATGAATATTCATTGTGCCTTTGTCTCCAGCCCATGCATCTACTTTGAGTAATTTGCCTTTAAAATATTGTATTTGAATACTACTTACTATGCTTTTTCTCTAGCTAATATTACTAATTGATATTATTCGGTTTTCAAAATATCGTACATATTTAAACTTGTCTGAAGAATTAAAATTATCTTTTACACCACAATATATTAAAAAAGTGTGATGAGTTTCAATTTATTTGTGTTGTGGTAATAATGTTTAATAAATAAAGTAGCTTTAATTTAAAATTCATAAATAAAACGTAAGATTAATCACATTTTAAATAAAATTTGCATCATTATTCTCTGTAATTATTTGGAAATATAAATACTTAAATTATGAAAATATATTACATATTTATTAAATGTTTAATTATATATTGTTTAGGGTTTTAACTTTTAATGCTACATTTAATTTAATTTTAATATATAAATATCAGTATGTTAAGTAATTTAAATGGTTTTTAAATTACTGTAATTATTATATTAATTAATAATATTATAAAAAATTTTAACTATTACATTATTTAAAATGATTAATGTGATTTATGTCACATTGAAATTAATAATTTTCATTAGTTTAAACTTAATGATTGTTTTTGAATTAAAAATATTGTATCAAATATATAAACTATTTTATAAATAGGCATATAAAATGAAAAATAATATTTTTAAACTTCTTATTTTGATGGTAGTTTCCTCTTCCCCACTATTTTGTTATGCAAATAACACAATAATGCTAAGAGGAAATATTGTTGAAGATACATGTTCAACAGAACATAGCGAAATAGAATGTGTTGAGGTAAACAATTTAAATATCAAACTTGATAGTGAATATTTAAACAACAATAGTTTTTTTAACTTAGCTCAACATACTGAAAAAATGGACACTAGCATTGAAAGCATAAGCTCTAATCGCAAAGTCTTGGTTATCAACTATCATTAACTTATTAGGCATAGCATTTGAGGCTATTCTTACAATAAGTATGATTAAAGAGTGATTTGTCGAACTCATCACACATTTGGGTGAGTTAAAGGATGAGTCACTCTTTTTTATAAAAAATGACTATTTGTATGTTTTTTCTATATACATATACACAATTTATTCTATATAATTGTATTGTAAGAATTTAAGCTTCTTTTTCACATAATTTGTTCAATTCTTTCTTATTTACATAGTGTTCTTATGTAACTTGCTTATCTCTATATTTCTTCTTTTTTGAAAAAACAAAAATTATTTATAAACAGGCATATAGGTTGCCAAAGATCGCTTTCAATCAACTATTTATATTGTGATGCAATTATTTTTATTAAAAAATAATGTGATCTAGTTTGCATTTTGTTTAAGAAGTGTTAATATCGCCGCATTACTTTTCAAGATGTCAAACACTGGAAAAGTAAGGAAATAAACTTTTATCCAGACTTTTGAGAAAACACTATGAAAAAACTTGCTTTGATTGCTGCTCTTTCAGTTGTAGGAATTGCTAATGCTCAAGCTGCTGATGGTACAATTACAATTAATGGTTTAGTTACAGACAAAACTTGTGACATCGTTACCCCTGCTGGTAAAGACTTCACAGTTACTCTTCCAACTGTTTCTAAACAAACTTTAGCTGTTGCTGGGGATGTTGCTGGTCGTACTCCTTTCCAAATTAAATTAGCTAACTGTTCTGAAGGTAAAGTAGCTACTTACTTCGAACCAGGTGCTAACGTTGACTTTAATACTGGTCGTTTACTTAACAAAGACGCTACTGGTGCTAAAAACGTTAACGTTCAACTTTTAGGTAGCAACAACAATTTCATCCCAGTTCTTGCTGCTGGTGCAAATGGTGCTCAAGCTAACTCTCAATGGGTTGACGTAGCTGCAGCTGGTAGCGCGGACCTTAACTACTATGCTGAATACTATGCAACTGGCGCTTCTACTGCTGGTAAAGTAAATACTTCTGTTCAATACACAATTATCTATCAATAATTGATGGATGAGAGGGTTTCTATGTTTACATAGGGACCCTCTTTTTGTGGCGCTTTCCCGAATCTTTCTTGGTTGAGAATTCTGAAATGAAATTGAACAGTTATAATTTTTTGTTAGGTTTGGCATTTGCTTCAGCAGTTGTTGCACCTGCTACTCACGCAGAAATTGTAATTCATGGCACTCGTGTGATTTATCCTTCGGATGCTCGAGAAGTTACACTACAGGTTAGTAATAACGGTTCAAAACCAGCACTTGTTCAAGCATGGCTTGATGAAGGCGACACAAAAAGCACTCCAGATCAGTCTAAAGTACCTTTTATGATTGCTCCTCCTATTTCTCGTGTTGAAGCTACAAAAAGTCAGACTCTTCGTATTACTGCTTTGCCAACAGCTTCTCAGTTAAATCAGAAGCAAGAAACAGTTTTATGGTTAAACGTTTTGGATATTCCTCCAAGACCAACTTCAAAAACTGAAAATACGACGCCTGATAATTTTCTGCAATTAGCAATTCGCTCACGTATTAAATTCTTTTATCGTCCAGCTTCGATTAAAGACGACGTGAATTTAGCAGCTGATAAGCTTCAATGGGTTAAATCTGGTCAAAATTTAACGGTGAAAAATCCAACTCCTTTTCATATCACGATGACCTCTGTTTACCAAAAGGCAGGTGATAAAAAAGTTGATTTATTACCTCAAGGGTTAATGATTAAACCTTTTTCTGAAGAGTCTGTTCAGCTTAAGAATGGCAACCTTCAAGATATGAGTTTTATGAATGTCAATGACTATGGTGGTCGAGTCGAACACCAAATAAAACTTCAGTAATCAGATTTATCTTTTTAATAAATTTAAGCACCTATTATGTGAGTAGGCGGACTTAGCTATGCCAAAAAAAAGGCAAGAATCTTATAAATTATTAAAACGCCATATTTGTTATTACTTGGCTTCTGGTGTTGTCACAATGACAATGCCTGTATTCGTGCACGCTGAAGAAACCGTCGCGAGTGCTCCTGTAGAAGCTGAATTTGATTCTGCTTTTTTAATTGGTGATGCTCAAAAAGTTGATATTTCTCGTTTTAAATACGGTAATCCTGTTTTACCAGGTGAATATAATGTTGACGTTTATGTAAATGGCCAATGGTTTGGCAAACGTCGTATGTTTTTTAAAGCATTAGAATCAAATAAAAATGCTGTAACCTGCTTTACTGGAAATACTCTTGCTGAATATGGTGTAAAACAAGAGATTTTAGCTCAGCATGCTCCCCTTCAAAAAGACAATAGCAGTTGTTATAAAATTGAAGAGTGGGTCGAAAATGCATTTTATGAGTTTGATAACTCTCGTTTGCGTGTAGATATCTCGATTCCACAAGTTGCTTTGCAAAAAAATGCGCAAGGCTATGTCGACCCAAGTTTATGGGATCGTGGGATTAATGCTGCTTTTCTATCGTATAACGGTAGTGCCTACAAAACTTTTACCCAGTCTAATGATCAAAGCGAAACAACAAACGCATTTATGGGCGTGACTGCTGGACTAAATTTAGGTGGCTGGCAATTACGTCATAATGGTCAATGGCAATGGCAAGATACCCCTGCTGAAAATCAATCTAAATCAAGTTACGAAGAAACAAGTACATATTTACAAAGAGCTTTTCCGAAATATCGTGGTGTTTTAACACTTGGGGATAGCTTTACAAACGGCGAAGTATTTGACTCATATGGTTATCGTGGTATCGATTTCTCAAGTGATGATCGAATGCTACCAAATAGTATGCTTGGTTATGCTCCACGTATTCGCGGTAATGCTAAAACCAATGCAAAAATTGAAGTTCGTCAACAAGGCCAACTTATCTATCAAACTACGGTAGCGCCAGGTAACTTTGAAATTAATGACCTTTACCCTACTGGTTTTGGTGGTGAAATTGAAGTTACTGTTATTGAAGCTAACGGTGAAATACAGAAATTTGCTGTGCCTTACGCATCTGTTGTGCAAATGCTACGCCCTGGTATGAACCGTTACTCTTTAACTGTAGGCCAATTCCGCGATCCAGACATTGATCTCGATCCTTGGGTTGTTCAAGGTAAATACCAACAAGGTATTAATAACTACCTAACAGGCTATACAGGCATACAAGCAACTGAAAATTATGCTGCTGTATTGTTGGGTGCTGCTTTTGCTACACCAATTGGTGCGATCGCATTTGACGTTACACATTCTGAAGCTGAGTTTGAAAAACAGTCATCGCAGTCAGGACAAAGTTTCCGTTTAAGTTATAGTAAGTTAATTACTCCAACCAACACAAACTTAACACTAGCAGCTTATCGTTATTCAACAGAAAACTTCTACAAATTACGAGATGCTCTACTAATCCGTGATTTTGAAGAAAAGGGTATTAATACCTACTCTGCTGGTCGTCAACGTAGTGAATTCCAAATTACCTTGAACCAAGGGTTACCTGAAGGTTGGGGTAACTTCTATGTAGTGGGTTCGTGGGTTGACTATTGGAACCGTAGCGAAAGTACTAAACAATATCAGCTTGGTTATAGTAATAATTTCCATGGCTTAACTTATGGTTTATCTGCAATTAACCGTAAAGTTGAGTATGGCTCAACGAATCAAACACACGATACTGAATATTTAATGACATTATCGTTCCCGATTGATTTCAAAAAGAATTCAGTTAACGTCAACGTTACTGCTTCTGAAGACAGCCGTACTGTTGGTGCAAGTGGAATGGTTGGAGATCGCTTTAGTTACGGCGCTTCAATGTCGCATCAGGATTATGCGAATCCATCATTTAACGTAAATGGTCGCTATCGTACTAACTATACAACTGTTGGTGGTTCTTATAGTGTGGCTGATTCTTACCAACAAGCAATGGTTAGCTTAACTGGTAGTGTGGTTGCACACTCAGAAGGTATTTTATTTGGACCTGAACAAGGCCAAACGATGGTACTTGTGCATGCGCCAGAAGCTGCCGGAGCAAAAGTTAATAATGCCGTTGGTTTAAGCGTGAATAAGGCTGGTTATGCAGTAGTTCCTTATGTAACTCCTTACCGTCTTAATGACATTACGCTTGACCCACAAGAAATGTCGAGCCAAGTAGAACTTGAAGAAACAAGTCAACGAATTGCACCTTTTGCTGGTGCAATTGCTAAAGTAGATTTTGCGACTAAAACGGGTTATGCGGTTTATATTAATAGTAAAACTGTAGATGGCAATAGTTTACCGTTTGCAGCACAAGTCTTTAATCAGAAAGATGAAGCTGTAGGTATTGTTGCACAAGGTAGTATGATTTACTTACGTACTCCACTTGCTCAAGATCGTCTCTATGTGAAATGGGGTGACGAAAGCAATGAGCGTTGTTCGGTTGAGTACAACATCAGTAATCAGTTGCAAAATAAGCAACAAAGCATGGTAATGACTGAGGCTGTCTGCAAATGAAAAGAATATTATTAACAGGTTTCTTATTTACCGCCGGCCTTGGTGTGTATGGTGAGGCTAATGCTTACTGTACTTTAGCCAATAATAAAGGAGGGTCATTTAGCACGGTTGACATTTCCATGGCCGTAGGTCGCGTTGTGGTCCGACCAAGTGATCCTGTTGGAATGATTTTAAGAAAAGCAACCTTTCCAATTACCGACAATGGTTCAACAGCAAAATGTACGTCTTATAGCGATACTATTACTGCTGCACTTACCCAAGGCTATGCATTAAGTCCACTAGGGAATAATATCTATTCAACGAATATTCCTGGAATTGGTATTCGTTTGTACCGTGAAGCAGAAAATGCAACTAACTTTTCAGGGTATTATCCATATACCCGTAATTTAACACCAGGAACGACTTATAATCTTGCTACAGGATATTTTGTTGTCGAAATTGTGAAAACTGAGGCGCAGACTGGTTCGGGTACATTAGTGCCTGGTTTATATAGTCGATACTATGTAAGTGGTTATGTAAACCGCCCTTTTTTAACCAGTACAGTTAACGGTAATGCAATTACCATTGCGTCATCTTCATGTGAAATCCAAGGTAATATTAATAAAGTTGTACAGCTTCCTACTGTTACAAAGGCTGGGTTCAAAGGTGTTGGCTCAACTCAAGGCGAACAAACCTTTGATATGAACATCTTATGTAATGGCGGTACAAGTCCAACGGGTTATGAAGAGAAAAATGTTATTAGTTTAACTTACGACTTTACACAAGATGGCACAAATAGTCAGGTACTGGCAAATACGGCTGCCACATCTGAAAAAGCCAATGGTGTGGGCGTACAATTATTGTGGAATTACCAAAATAAAAATCAAGTCATCAAAAAAGGTGACAAATTAGCCTTAGGTACAGTGTCTTCTAACCAGACACTTCAATATAACATACCAATGACCGCTCGCTATTATCAAACCGCAGCAAATGTGACTGCTGGTAAAGTACGTGCGATGGCTACAGTAACTATTGAATATGATTAATCATATTCAATAGTTTATAAAGCTAATAATTTCAAATATTTAAAAATTAATAATAAGTTTTACTTTATCACTACTTTCTAAAAATTTAATACTTAACTCGATAGGAATATTTTATGAAAAAAATAGGTATAGTTGCTGTTAGTGCAATTACATTATGTTGGGCAATGTATGAGGTATCTTCTGACAATACCAATACAGTAACGCATAGTGAGTCTAGCCAAAAAGCCGCATCTAAAAGCATTTCATCAACTGCAAAGAATGAAAAATTAGCGCCTCAAATGCTCTTGGCCCAAATAAATTCCCTTAATTCTTCTACCCCAGTTTGCCAATATAATTTTGATGCGACTCAAGAAGATTTTGATCTTTGGAATAATCAACACTCTGACTATTTGCCTATGAAAATATTTCCGTTGATAAATGGTCAAAAATTTGGTTTTAAAGTGGAGCCTGTCACAGAAGATAATTATGGTTATCTTGATTATAATGCAAAAAGCAAAACAAAAATGAATTCAACAGATTATGAAGGTGATTTTTTATTGCCTAATAAAGGTATTGTTGCTTTTGAGATGGAGCTTAAAGTACCCCTACTTTCTTCGAGCAGCTCCTCTTATTCAACTGACATTAGTTTTACTGGTGTAACAGATAATAACTATACAATTAGATCAAATTATCATTTTGATATTGGTGCTCAGGATTTTGAGTTTGGTGAGAATCCACCTCGTTTATATCATAGCTTATCATCGGAGGTGGGAGATTATGAACTTATTGATAGTTACTTTAAAAACAAAAAAATGACAGATAATACAAATGAATATCAACGCTTAGGTATTTACATTAATCAGGATACTAAGCAAGTCGGATTTATTTCTAATGGTGTTGATGAAGGATACCAATTTAAATTACCTGGTGCGCTACAGAAAGTAGCTTTCTCAATGAATGGAAATATAAATATTCTTTCTACGAATTTATTTGGACAAGAGTTGTCTAATGAACTCATTACTGACCGTAATGCATTACAATTTAGCTATCCTCAGGGTACAACTGACATGTGCGGTAATGCCATTTAAGATATAAAATGATAAGTTGTAAAAAAGGGCTGAATCACAGCCCTTTTTTCTTTTATTTAGAAATGAATAACTGTACGAATTGATTTACCTTCATGCATTAAATCAAAAGCAGTGTTAATGTCTTGTAAAGGCATGGTATGTGTTACAAAAGGTTCAAGTTGAATTTCACCTTTCATGGCATCTTCGACCATTTTTGGAAGTTGTGAGCGGCCTTTTACGCCACCAAAAGCAGTACCTAACCATTTACGGCCTGTAACCAACTGAAATGGACGAGTCGAAATTTCTTGACCCGCACCAGCAACACCAATAATAACGGATTGTCCCCAACCACGATGTGCACACTCTAGAGCTGAGCGCATTACATTGACGTTACCAATACATTCAAATGAGTGGTCTACACCCCAGCCTGTCATTTCTACAATGACTTGTTGAATAGGTTTATCGTAATCTTTAGGGTTTAAGAAATCTGTAGCACCAAATTGCTTAGCAAGTTCAAATTTATCTGCGTTTGTATCTACCACAATAATTTGCCCAGCTTTCGCTTGACGTGCGCCTTGTACAACAGCTAAACCAATGCCGCCTAAGCCAAATATAGCAACAGAGTCACCTTCTTGTACTTTTGCTGTGTTATGCACGGCGCCAATACCTGTAGTTACACCACATCCAAGTAAACAAACTTGTTCGTGATTCGCTTCAGGATTGATTTTAGCTAAAGATACTTCTGCAACTACCGTATATTCACTAAATGTTGAACATCCCATGTAATGATAAATCGGTTCGCCATTATAAGAAAAACGCGTGGTTCCATCTGGCATTACACCTTTACCTTGAGTCGCACGTACTGCAACACACAAGTTGGTTTTTCCAGATTTACAGAATAAGCATTCTTTACATTCAGCTGTATAAAGTGGAATCACGTGATCACCTGGTTGAACGCTTGTTACGCCCTCACCCACTTCAACTACAACACCTGCTCCTTCATGACCTAAAATTGCAGGAAAAACACCTTCTGGATCATCACCAGATAATGTAAAAGCATCGGTATGACATACCCCTGTATGGGTAATTTTAATTAAAACTTCACCTGCTTGAGGTGGTGCAACATCAACTTCAACAATCTCTAAAGGTTTTCCTGGGGCAAAGGCGACAGCTGCACGAGATTTCATCTTTGGGTTTCCTTTAAATCATTCGGTATTTATAGTCGAGCAAAATAGATTATGTAACACTAATACAAGAGCTTAATTTTGCTTAAATTAAAATTGGCTTTCATGACAATCCATCACAGCATAGCCAGTCAGGTACGTCTAAGCAAGCTTCAGTTTCAAAAAGAAGAAAACCTCTTACTTAAAGAGGTTTCTTATCAAATCACTTATCTTATAAACAGCTTATATTTACTTATAGGTAAATATCTGGTGGGTATGGTGTGTTATCGCTAATTGGCGAATACAGCGTATTTTCAACAAAGAAGCCATTTGGAGCTTGAGTTGTATCGATGGTAATTGAATCAAACATAACTTGTGGGTAGGCCCAGATAAATTGCTTCATTAAACCTAAAGAAACATTATTTTTCATGTCACCAAAAATTCGTTGCCAAATAGGTGTTCGATAAGGTTTGGTTTTATCAAATCCATAAATATAGGCAATGGATGCATCAGGAACAAATCCGGATAGATAGATGACTTTATTTGCAGGATAGCCTAGTCCTTGTATAGGTATTTGCGAAACTGCCTGATGTGCCAAGTCTAAGCGAGCTTCTAATAGCCAGTCATAAGCTTCTGTCATCATGTAGTCAAAATTAGGATATGAGTAGTGTTGGCTTGGATAGTTAATATAAGTAGCTAACGTCTGAATTGGAGATTGAATAGAAGGAAAGAAAATGAGTGGACTAACTTTGGCACTAGAATATTTTGCTTTGATAACAGTACGAATGTCTTGGCAGGTTTGACCTAATTTATTTCTCAGCCATGTTTTAAACTCATCGTAAGGCGTTCCTGTTTTATTCATTGCCTCATAAATTGTGCCTAGATCTGGCGCATATAATCCTGTATCTGCATTAAAGGCTAGTTTTGTTGGATAGTCATACACACAAGGTAAATTTGTGCCAGTATTATACCACCACCACGGTTCACCAATCTGCATGTTTACATCACATCCCCCTACTACCATTGCATCTGCAAACTCAATAAAGACTTTATGTAGATATGCCAAAGCATTTTGGTCGCTTAAACTAAAGAAATAACTTGGTGGCTCATACCCTGTACGGCCTAAGTTACTATTCCAGTCACGTTGTGCCCAAAACTCATTGGCTCCCAAGGAATACATTTCAAAGCTTACCCCAAAGATGGGTTGCATACTGGCGCTATGTAAGGCTTGGGCATATTTCTCATGCCATTTACGCGTACATGAGTTCACGACCGCTTCACCTGTTACCAACGTATCTGGTATTTGCCATTTATTAATATCACTTTTCCATGTCATTTCTGGATAATGCGACATCCCACAATAATGGTTAACCAAACCTTGATATCCCAAAGTCACCATATTGTTGACTAAGCGCTGCGGGTTTAAATCATAGTGATCGTCATAGCTTGTGCAGATGCCATAATTGTGCTGAGGAACAATAACACGGCTCAAATTTAACTTTGCATTTGCGCCAGTTACAACTGAACTGGTCAGACGAATGTAGCCATCTTCAGGTTGGCTTAAAGGTGTGGCTGATTGGCTATTATAATGGCTAGTGAAACCGGAAAATGAAATCCGCTGGATGTTAGTTACCGGAAAGCTATCTGTAGCAGAAAAGCCAGCTTTTACTGTATCCCAGTTAATATGAATATGTGCCGTTCGTGATGAAGGATTATTTGCGTAATTAAATAAGACAACATAGGCAACTTTATCTGCACCATTTTCATTATAGTACACTGTTAAAGTGGGCGTTAAACTTGGATTGTTCAGCACTGGCATCGTGGCAGATAACTCAATATCGAAGTCCCAAACCACCCCTGCATAGCTATATTGGGTTTGATACGCTAAAAATTTATGATCTTTAGTGTCGGAAGAATCCCAACTAATTCCTACCAGATCATTTGCCATTCGTGCTCTAAAAGATGCTTCAAAACCATTTCCATAATTCGTAATAGCAAAAGACATCGTTTGTGGGCCGTCTATGCTCCAATAGATAGGACTAAACCGATCAATAATGGTATTTTGAGTGATTGGATGTGGTGATGAATTAGAATTATTTTGTACATTTTGTGAGTTAGTTATCATGTCGTCATTCTCTTAATGTATTAAGAGGTTTTATATTAAATAATAATTTTTATTTTATTGTTCAGATAAGTAACAATGACGTTTAAATTATTTACAGTTAATGTTTTTTATAAAGCTCAAAATAAAGTTAAACAATTAAACTTAATATTATCCTAAAATATTTTTGTACTGAGGAGATAATAAATGTCAAATTTTATGAAGCCTACACATTTTAGGATATTTTTTGTATTTACTCCTCTTGTTTTTGCAGTAACAGGTTGTAGTGAAACTTTATATTCCCAAAGAACTATACCAATAAAAATATCTTCAGAAAGTATTGCCTATCCAGAAGCTGATCCAGTTTTAGGGGAAAAGTTACAGCCTAATGAGGAAGTGCTAGCTCAGAACATAGCTCAAGTCATTAAAAAGTCAATTCGTGAACAATATACGGCGGGAAATGCTTTGCGTGATGCACATCCTAAAGCGCATGGTTGTGTTCGAGCCGAGTTTCATGTCTCACAAAATATACCTGCTCAGTTTGCTAAAGGCGTTTTTATACCAGACCAAAGTTATCAAGCATGGATTCGTTTTTCGAATGCTTCTAATGACGCCACGAGTGCCGACATTGACAAAGATGCACGTGGTATAGCCATAAAACTTTTAGGTGTATCTGGAGACAAAATTTTAGAAAGTGAAAAGCAAGCAACCACACAAGATTTTATTATGATTAATCACCCTGTCTTTTTTGCCAATGATGCAAAAAGATATCTTTCTTTTATGAACGATGTGAATAGCCACAATATGATCAGAAAACTTCATATTCCTTTTGCCTTAGGTTTTAAAGGAACCATGAATGCACTGGGAGCACGTAACTCACAAATTGCAAACCCACTCTATGCACGTTACTGGTCTATGGTTCCCTATCAGTTAGGCCTTGGCAAAGATCGGCAAGCAGTTAAATATTCAGTACGTGCTTGTAAGGTAACACCAAATAATCTACCTAAAAATCCTAGTCATGATTTTTTAAGAGAAGCTTTAAAGAATACTTTGCAAAATAATGACGCCTGTATGGAGTTTCTTATTCAGCCGAGAACTTCAAGTACAATGCTAGTTGAAGACGCAATGACAGAATGGGATGAGAAAGCAGCTCCTTTCTATCAAGTAGCAACTATTCATATTCCAAAGCAGGACTTTGACACACCAGAACAAAACAAGTTCTGTGAAAATCTGTCTTTTACGCCGTGGCATGCTTTACCTGAACATAAGCCATTAGGTGCAGTAAACAGAATGCGTAAAGTCATTTATGAAAACATAAGTAGAGTTCGACATGATATGAATTCAGCACCTAGACAAGAACCTTAAATATGTTATCCCTCTCGGCTTAGCATTTAAGTGCTCTTGTCTTACTAGGAGCAAATAATTTTCTCAGCTAATAATAAGTATTTTGGCATTTTTATCTCCTTATTAGTTGTAAGTAATAATATAAGTATAAGATTGAAGTTGTAAAAATAAATTTATCATTTTTATTAAATTATTGCTGTTTTTAAATTTTAATTGATAAGTTGTGTGTTTGGTTAATCAGTTACTTTTTTAATATTATCTGGTTCGAATTATATTATGATTAAATTGGTAGGTATTATAATGATAGCTGAAATTTATATTTAAGAATTTTGATATTTTAAAAATATTAAAAACTTTAAAATCGCCCTTAAAAAGCCGCCCCAGAAGGCGGTTGCTGAATTTACAGCGATATAGGCATTTTATTTTCTCCCTTTTATGGTCAGACTACTCATTCAGCCCTTTAAGGAAGTATGATAGATATCATGTTGCCTAATATAATTGTTGTTCTGCCAATTGTAATTAGTGTGTTTTTGTGAAAGCTGCAAGCACAACCATCTGTTGGTTAAATTTTTAAATAGATAGTCTTTTGTTGACTAAAGTCTATAAAAATAAGGAATTGCTAGAGCTGAGGCTTGGCAGAATGCATTTATACCGTTTAATATGAATTTTGACATATAAATTGAATATAAAAATGCTGTGATGTGCTTATCTTGGATGCGACTTTAAAAGCTTACATGATTAATCAACTCTATCAGCAATACAGTAATATGGCATTAAATGCTTGGGGCTTTACAAATACACCTTCGTATAACGATACATACGACCCTGATGAGAATGATATAGTGACAAATAGCTTTAATTGGTTGAATGATGAGCAAGCTACTGAAAAAACAAAACAAGGATTAACTGCTTTTGTGGCATTGGATGATGCCTTTATCAGTATTGCTTCTCGTATGTATCTGATTAGAAATGCAAAAGAAAAAATTGATTTACAATATTATATTTGGACAAATGATTTTGTTGGAAACCTAATGCTGCACGAGTTGTTAACGGCGGCAGATCGTGGGGTAAAAGTTCGGTTACTCATTGACGATCAAAATGGAGTAAAACTTGATGGTGTTCTAAGAAGCCTTCTACACCACCCTAATTTTGAAATTCGTTTATTTAATCCATACAAATTCAGATATATAAGAATCTTAGACTATATTTTCCGGTTCAAGAAAGTAAACCATCGCATGCATAATAAATTAATCATTGCAGATGGGATGATTGCAGTAACGGGCGGTCGTAATATCAGTAGTGAGTACTTTGATGCAAGTAGTAAGTTTCAGTTTACAGATCTCGATATCTTATTTTATGGGCATACAGTACAACATGCTCAAGCAGTTTTTAATGATTTCTGGCAAAGTGAGCTAAGCCAAGACGCGACCAAGCTAGTCGGAACTTGCGCTGTTCACCACTTGCAATCATTACGACAGCATTATCATGATTTGCTTCATGAAAGTGAAAATCATAGTCAAACTGAAGATAAACTTTACGATGCTCAAACTTATTTAAAAGAACTTCTAGAGCACTATCCAATTCAATGGTCAAAAGCGTATTTTGTTGCAGATTCACCCAAAAAAATCTTAGGAATAGCATCTAAAGAAGAGATGCTTTATGGGCAAGTCATGGCCATTATGGGTGAACCAAAGCAGCACATCGAATTGGCTTCAGCTTATTTTGTTCCTACCCAGCAAGGCACTTACTATTTAAAACAGTTAAAAGTTCAAGGCGTTAAAGTTAGGGTTTTAACTAATTCTTTTGCTGCAAATGATGTGGCAATTGTGCATGCTTTTTATAGTCAATATCGAGTCGAAATGCTGAAAAGTGGTGTAGAACTATTTGAGTTTAAGCCATTTTTAGAGCGCAGACGTAGAACATGGTATGAAGTGGTAACAGGAAGCGTAATCCCTGCCAAAGGTAAAAATAAATCAAGCTTACATGCCAAATTTTTTGATGTAGATGGGAAAGTATTTATTGGTTCATTTAACTTTGATCCACGTTCGACTTACTTAAATACTGAGGTTGGTCTTGTTATTGAATCGAGTCAATTACAGGCTCAAATTTCAGTGATGCTCGATCAGCATTTACCCCAAGTTGCCTATCAGCTTAAGTTAAACAGTGAAGGTAAAATTATTTGGTTAGATTATCAGTCGAATGGACAAGTTGTTGAATATGAAAAAGACCCAGATACGAGCCTTTTCCAACGTACAATGATTAAAGCCGTTTCATATTTGCCAGTTGAATGGATGATGTAAAGATCATTCAGTTTTACTTATAAAATCCCAATCTGTTTAAAGAATTTTTGATAAGCCTCAGCTTTTTTCTCTAGTGCCAATGGATAAGCTCGAGAAGAAGATGGTAAGCGATATAAATTAATATCTCGATCTGCAAAGTAAGTCGAAGTAGATGTTCCTATAAGTGGTTTTTCAGTGTTCTCTGGTAAAACTGAAATTAAAGTGTCAGTCGCCTTATCGCCTGTGGTCATAATGGTCTGACATAGAGGAATCTGCTGAAGTAAAACAGTAAGATCTGTTGGCGTTACGATTTCAAGAAATTTATCTGCGGCATTTCCCTTCAACCGCTTAACTTGGTAAGCCGTATCAAAGATCGCAATGCCTGTTTCAATCAAGAAATTTCGAATACGTTTTTCATTAAAGTTTTTTTGGTTTTCACTTAAAAAGTAAGTTTTGTCTTGGAAAAAGATTAAACCAAAAATTCGCCACATGTCATTTTGGAAATTTGGATAGTAAAAATCCATCTTCCATTTATTACGCGGTGGTGGAAAGCTACCTAACATGAGTAAACGCGCATTTTCAGGTAAAAAGGGTTCTAGTGGATGTGTTTCTATCTCAATTATCATAAAAAATCAGTGTTTACTTAAAAACTTTATAAATAAATTAACCTATTTTTTAGTTAATCACGAGTCATGAAATGAAATTTCTCTTAATTCAAGCGTAAATGGAAGAAAATCAACGATCAGAAAAAGACATTGCAGTGACACCTTTGTAGGAATCACCTCAAACTTATTAAAAGTTAAGGACTTTAAAGACCTTGCCTGTTCTTGGGTGAGCAAAGGTATTATCTTGATCTAAATTAATGACTTTATCCGAAATCACAATTTTAGAAAGTGGTAACCAGCTTTGTTCTTGTTCAGCTTGGACAAAGTTTTTTTCATAAATATTTTCATAAATTTGTTCAACTACAATTTCCATACCACACATACTTTTGGCATTTACTTCTTTTAAAATATGGCGCTTTGACATTCTAGTCTCCTTTTTTATTATCCGCATCGCTAATAATAAAGACTCCATTGATACAATATGTAAATTTTAATAATGAAAGTGTTTTTTTTGTTTTAATCATACTTTTGTAATAATTAAATGAATAGTTGAGTAATTATTAATTTAATTATTATCTTTAAATTAATCTATTTAAAATAATTATGAGTTTTAATAAAATTAAAGGGTTCATTATTTGAACCCCTTTTTATTTAATTTTAAACTTGTACAGCGTTATCAATTGAGCCGTCATCTTGATTTTGGACCCTGTCTTTACTAGTCACTGGGTCGCTATCGTGATCTGTGTTAAAACTCTTACTGTTCTTTTGCTTCTTCTTGTAGACACACATCCCAATCGCAATACCTGTTCCGATCACTAAAATTGACTTTAACATTTTGCACCTCTTCGATTGACGGAGTAACTTTTGAAAAATCAGCTTTAATTAATAGCACATAATTTGTTATTTAACGGCTTTCATTTGCTCCGCTTTTGTAAGGTATTTAATTTTTATGTTAATTGAATAGTGTAATAGTTAAAAAATAAATTTTGATACAAAGCAAAAAGCCTATTCTATATTTTGAATAGGCTTTTTACTGTATTTCAGGATTAAGCAGTATTATGAATTGCTTTAAGCAATCTTATTATCTTTGAATACACTACAAATGTATTTAATGCTGAACTTTTAGTCAAGATACAGTTGAGGGGGTATACCAATAATTAGTGATTATTGTGATGACTGTCACGTTTATTTGTTTGAGATAAGAAAAAACCCATTTCTACTTCTCATGAAGAAATGGGTAATGTGAAAACCACAAAAGACCTGAAATACCAAATGTTCTTACATTCAGTAAGGTTGAGTGTAGTGAATATACCGAATGGTTGACAATTAAACTATTTGTGTTTTTTTTAGTCATTTCGGCCAGTAAAAAAACTGTTATGATTCTGTAGATTAACTCTTTTTAGTCATTCATTATTCAGCCAAAATTCTATCAAGTACCCTCACCCAATTATTAAGACATATATTTTCAATCAGTGTTTTAGAATAACCACGCTGTTGCATAAGCTCAATTAAGTGATGTAGCCCCGTTACATCTTCAAGCTCAGTAGCAATGAGTGCACCATCAAAGTCTGAACCAAAACCTACATGTTCTTCGCCCAAATGATCCATTAAATATTCTAAATGTTCTAAAATTACATCGATGGATGTATCAGCATTGCGTTGTCCATCCGATCGTAAAAAAGCAACATCGAAATTTACCCCCACCACGCCTTTACTTTCTCGGATTGCTTTGAGCTGTAGGTCAGTTAAGTTACGTGCTTGAGGACATAAAACATGCGCATTAGAGTGCGTTGCTACGATTGGCTGCTGCAATATATCTACCGTATTCCAAAAAGCTTGTTCATTCATATGAGAAACATCAATCACCATCTTTTTATCGGCACAGCGTTTTATAAAGTCTTTGCCATCGCTCGTAAGACCTGCTCCAGTGTCGGGTGAATGAGGAAACTTAGCATTTAAACCATGTCCAAAGCGGCTCGGTCTATTCCAGAGTGGACCAATACTACGCAGACCTCTTTCATAAAATACATCGAGTAAATCAGGGTTGTGCTGTAAAGCTTCAGCACCTTCCATATGCAACATAATTGCTAGTTTTTGCTCTGCTCGGCAATCCTGAATATTTTGAACCGATGTGCAAATTTTAATATTTTTAGAATGCTGAGCGAGTTGATGAGCTAAATCGAGTTGTTCCAAGCAAATTTGTTCAATTTGCTGTTGTGTAAAATCAGAAGCATTTTGATCAAATAGCTTATTGGGATGGTTCTGTTGAACATAGCCATATGGAGGCAAAAAAATCGCAAACATTCCTCCAATAAAACCAGCTTCTTGACAGCGTTTTAGATCGAGATGACCTGCTAAACGTTCATGAATAAAAGCATTTACTGGATCTGGATGATCACTTAGCCATAACCGTGTTAAAGCATCATTATGCCCATCAAAAACTGGAATATGGCTAGGCTTCATGGGCATTCCTATTACTTGCTATATGTCTGTAATCGTGTGGACTGGAATATTTTGTGTGGCGCTTAAAGATTTAGAGTTTCTACTATTACGGAATACTAAATTTTGCAGTGGTGCAGCCAACTGACTTTCTGTACGCGCTTGTTCAATCATTTGATGATACGGCGATTTCCCACATACAGGATCGGCATTAGCCGCATCTCCAGTCAGCATATAGGCCTGACAACGACATCCACCAAAGTCTCGGTCTTTATCTGGGCAACTACGGCACCCTTCTGGCATCCATGCATCACCACGGAAATGATTAAATCCAGTTGATTTGTACCAGATATCTGACAATTTATGTTCACAGACGTTTGGAAATGAAATTGGCAATTGTCGTGCTGCATGGCAAGGCAGCGCCATACCATCCGGAGCAACTGTAAAGAAGATTTTACCCCAACCATTCATACAGGCTTTCGGTCGCTCTTCATAATAATCAGGGACTACAAAAATAAATTTGCAAGGATGATTTTGCGCTTTTAATTTTTCTCGATATTCATTGGTAATCCTTTCTGCGCGTGTCAGTTGCTCTTGTGTGGGTAATAAACCTTGGCGGTTTAAAAAAGCCCAACCGTAAAACTGACAAATTGCTAGCTCGACTGTATCTGCATTTAGCTCAAGGCAAAGTTCAATGATTTGCTCAATCTGGTCAATGTTATGTCGATGAATTACAAAGTTAAGTACCATTGGATAATCGTATTTCTTAACCAGTCGGCACATGTCATACTTTTGTTCGAAAGCATGTTTTGAACCTGCCAAGGCATCATTTACCACAGGGTCGCTAGCTTGGAAGCTCACCTGAATGTGGTCTAAACCCGCTTGTTTTAAATCAGCAATACGTTGTTCGGTAAGACCCATGCCTGAGGTAATCAAATTGGTATAAAACCCTTGCTGATGAGCATGTGCAACGAGTTGTTCTAAATCTTGACGTACTAACGGCTCTCCGCCAGAGAAACCCAGTTGAACAGCACCCATCTGACGTGCCTGATCAAAAACGTCAAACCATTCTTGGGTCGTCAATTCATTTTTATGCTGAGCGTAGTCCAATGGGTTTGAGCAATATGGGCATTGTAGCGGACAACGATAAGTGAGCTCCGCTAATAACCATAAAGGTAGGCCAACACCTTCTGTCATATTAAATCAATCCAGTGTTGTTGCTTTGCGACCAGCATGTAATCCACTACATCTTGATCTATCTCAGCAATATCACCAAATTTTTGCTTTAACTGAGCAATAATTACGGACACATTTTGCTGCCCATCAATATATTGTCCGATTGCCCCTGCACTTTCATTTAACTTGATCATGCCTTCAGGATATAAAATCACAAAACCATTTTGAGCCGGCTCGAACTGAAAACGGTAACCTTGTCGCCATGTTGGCACAAGGTTTAAATCAAACTGCTCTTTATTCATTTAAATAGTCCTTTGTGCCAAACCCGTTTGCTTGTCACAGTGTGATATGGTGCTTCATTGTGAACATGTGCAAGTGTTAAAGCATCTAAAATGGTCCATAAAATATCCAGTTTAAACTGCAATATTTCAAGCATTCGCTCTTGTTGCTCAAAAGTTGTAAATGAATCAAGCGTAATCGTTAAACCATGTTCAACGTCACGACGTGCCTGACTTAAACGAGAACGGAAATACTCATAGCCTTTATCATCAATCCATGAATAGTGCTGCGGCCATGAATCAAGTCGCGACTGATGAATTTGTGGGGCAAAAAGTTCAGTTAAAGAGCTACTTGCTGCTTCACGCCATGAAGCACGGCGTGCAAAGTTCACATATGCATCTACGGCAAAGCGCACACCTGGTAATACCAGTTCTTCAGAAATAACTTGTTCACGACTCAAGCCCACAGATTCAGCTAACTGCAACCATGCTTCTCGACCACCACCATCAGGATATTCACCATCTTGGTCGATCATGCGTTGAATCCATTCTTGACGGACTCGCTGGTCGGGGCAATTTGCCATAATGGCTGCATCTTTAAGCGGAATATTAATTTGATAGTAATATCGGTTTGCCACCCAAGCCTGAATTTGCTGTTGAGTTGCTCGCCCTTCATACATCATCACGTGAAATGGATGATAGATATGATAGTACTGGCCTTTATCAATAATGGCTTGTTGGAATTGTTCTGTTGTTAAAGCTTCAGGTGTTTGAGTCATGTTTCACCTTAGAGTTCAATCTGCATGCCATCATAGGCAACCTCTACGCCATTTGCTTTAAGCTCAGCAAACTGGCTAGAGTTTTCATTTAAAATTGGATTAGTATTGTTAATATGAATCAGCACTTTTTTAGGTGTACTCAGCTGATTTAAATAAGACAGAGAACCACCTTCTCCACTAATATATAAATGCCCCATTTCACGGCCAGTTTTAGTTCCAACCCCTGTTTGCTGCATTTCATCGTCTGTCCAAAGCGTACCATCAATCATGACGCAGTCTGAACTCTGCATAATCTGCATGATTTGGTCATCAATTTTTCCAAGACCCGGTGCATAGAACAACTGCTTTTGTGTTTTATGATCTTTGATAATTAAAGCAATATTGTCGCCGTCATGTGGATCATGTCGATGCGGTGAATATGGTGGCGCTGCACTTTTAATAATTAAAGGCAAAAATTCTAAATTTTCAAAACCATCAATTTTAAAGGCTTGTTTAGGATTAATTTCATTGTATTGAAGACCACCATTCCAGTGTTTAAGCATATTAAATACTGGAAAGCCGCTCGTTAAATCTTGGTAGACCATTTCTGTACACCACACATTCATTGGGCAACCTTCACGTAAGGTTAAAAGCCCAGTGGTATGGTCTAACTGACTATCCATTAAAATAACGCTTGTTATTCCCGTATCACGCAATTTACGCGCTGGTTGAGCTGCTTTAAATTCGAAAAGTTGCTGACGGATATCAGGTGATGCGTTTAATAAAACCCAGTCTATTCCATTTTCAGAAATAGCAATTGATGATTGAGTACGGGCTTTGGCTTGGATTGAACCTGTGCGCACACCATGACAATTCGGGCAATTACAATTCCACTGCGGGAACCCGCCTCCGGCAGCTGAACCTAAAACATAAATATACATAAAATTAATATCTTATTAGAAAGAGATAAGCCCTAGAACAAGACTAGGGCTTATGACATATTTGGATGAAACTGAATTAACGTGCTTCGAAGTACATAGTAACTTCAAAACCAATACGTAAATCAGTAAAAGCTGGTTTAGTCCATTGCATAAATTATCTCCGGTTCATATTAATCTTGTGAAATGAATCACTTGATTAAATCTTATAAGGTCATTAAAAATTTATTCTAAATAAAAAAAATGGGTTTGTAGACAAGCGTTGGCTAAGATATTGTTCGATAATTGTGTTTTTTGTCCAAATTTTATTATTTCACACATATTCAAATAAACTTCTAAGAAGACACAACAGTTTAAAATACCATTGTGTCTTCTTTTTTACCCAAGTAAGTTCATTAAATGTTGTTGTGCAATATGAAGGTGCTGCCCACGTTTAGGTTGGTCTTGTACCCATGTTCCATCTGCTTGTAATTCCCAAGCTTGACGATTGTCTTTTAGATAATTATTTAAACCATCTTCTATGATTTGTTTCTTTAATTTTTTATCTTCAATAGGGAAACAAGTTTCTATACGAGAGAACAAGTTACGACCCATCCAGTCAGCACTAGCACAGTAAACCTTTGTATCACCATCATTGTAAAAATAGTAAACGCGAGTATGTTCTAAATAACGACCAACAATTGAGCGTACACGAATATTTTCGGATAAACCCGCAACTTGTGGTCTTAAGCAACAAATTGAACGAATAATTAAATCAATTTGTACGCCTGCTTGTGATGCCTTATAAAGTGCACTGATTAGCTGAGGCTCAGTGAGTGCATTCACTTTAATTATAATGTGGGCCTTTTTGCCTGCGAGACTGTTTTTAGTTTCTTGGTCAATTAACTCAAGCAATTGTGAATGTAAGGTAAAAGGTGCATGGAAAAGTTTTTTAAGCTTTGCCATTTTGCCCATACCTGTGAGTTCTTGGAAAATTTTATGCACATCTTCACAGATTTCAACATCACTCGTAAGTAAACCAAAATCTGTATAAATCTTGGCATTCACGGCATGGTAATTGCCTGTACCTAAGTGTACATATCTTTTGATTTTATCTTGTTCACGACGAACAACTAAAATCATTTTGGCGTGAGTTTTATAACCTACAATTCCATAAACTACGACTGCACCAGCTTCTTGTAGTACGTTAGCAACTTCAATATTGGACTCTTCGTCAAAGCGTGCGCGTAGCTCAATAACAGCAGTAACTTCTTTTCCGTTGCGAGCAGCTTCTGCAAGAAGTTGCACTATTTCAGAATTTGCGCCACTACGATACAGCGTTTGTTTAATTGCCAATACATTTGGATCTTGTGCAGCTTCTCTAAGAAACTTAATCACAGGTGCAAAAGAGTCAAATGGATGATGGAGTAAAACATCCCCTGCTTTTAATACACTAAAAATCGGTTTCTTATCATACAGAAGCCGAGGTAAGACCTGTTGATAGGGTTTATAGCGTAGATCTGGCAAATCAAAATTCGAAATAAAACGGGCTAAATTTACGGGACCATCTACGTAATAAAGATGTTCAGAATCTAAATCAAACTGTTCCAATAAATAATTTGCAATGTCAGCAGGACATTTTTTGCCTACTTCGAGACGAACAGCTTGCCCAAAACGACGTGAAGATAACTCACCTTTTAAAGCTTCCGCTAAATCTTCTACATCTTCAGATACGGTTAAATCA
Source organism: Acinetobacter sp. XS-4 (assembly GCF_023920705.1). Lineage (NCBI taxonomy): Bacteria > Pseudomonadati > Pseudomonadota > Gammaproteobacteria > Moraxellales > Moraxellaceae > Acinetobacter > Acinetobacter sp. XS-4. Next base: position 2,110,897 of record NZ_CP094657.1, read on the forward strand.
GCATTTCGTGTTACGCGAAATTGATAGCACCCCGTTGCTTTCATCCCTGGGAATAAATCTGAAATATGTTGATGAATAATGGCCGATAAAAGAATGTAATGCTCGGCACCACCGGAAATATATTCCGGAATTTTAACAAGTCTTGGTAAAGAACGTGGGGCTGGCACAATAGCTAAATCAATCTGACGGCCAAAAGCATCTTTACCTTCCAAGGTAACAATAAAATTGAGACTTTTATTGACCAATCTTGGGAATGGATGTGCTGGATCAAGACTAATTGGAGTAACAACTGGTTGTACTTCTTTAAAAAAGTATTCTTTAATCCATTCTTTATGTTTTTCTAATATGTCAGCATGTTGAATAAAATTAACACCATAGCCTTGTAGTTGTGGCAACAATGTATAATTTAAAATTTTATATTGTTCTTCAACTGCCTCATGCACATTTTTTGAAATTTGTTTTAATACTTCTACTAATGGCAGTCCTTCTGGTCCAGTTGCTTGACTCATTAGGCTAATTTGTTGAATTAGACTTGCCACACGAATTTCAAAAAACTCATCCAAATTACGTGAAAAAATAATTAAAAAATTTAAGCGTTCAAGTAAGGGATGTTCAATATCTTTTGCTTGAGCAAGCACCCGCTTATGGAACTCTAACAAGGACAGTTCTCTATTAATATAAGTTTCTAAATTATGCTGGATTGAGCTAGGTAAAGTTGGCAATGATGTCATTCTTGACTCTTATACTTGGTAAAAAGTTAAAGTGAATAAAAAAGAGGAATTTAATACCAATTTTACTCACCCGATATTTTGTAGATGTTTTATTGCAAATTAATGAATTATTTATGAAAAAAATAAAAAAACGTATTTATTCTAAGCATTCTATTTATTGACTTCCTTTATAGAAGTTTATACATAATTTTAGCACTAATTTTTGAAGATCACTCTATCTATAGCTATATTCATTTTTCATCAAATATTCATACTAAAAGCGTATTTTTTTATCCGTCTTAATTGATCAAATGATAAAAAAATGACAAATTTAACAACACTTTTTAAAGTAACTACACTTTCTCTGGCAGTAACGTTATTAGCTGGATGTAATGACGATGATAACGATACAACATCACCTGTCCAAAGAAGCAATCAGACTGTAAATATTTTAGCTTTTAATGACTTTCACGGAAATCTTGAGCCACCTAAGCGTTATGTTGAAGCACCAAATCCAAATGATGCAGCTCAATCTGTTCGTATTCCTGTGGGTGGCGTAAGCTACTTTGCAGACGCAATTAAAAAACTTAAAGCAGAAAATCCAAATAATGCTGTCGTTTCGGCAGGTGATTTAATTAGCGCATCTCCTCTAACCTCTTCTTTATTTTTAGATGAACCGACCATTGAAGTCATGAATGATATTCAAATTGACTTTAATGCTGTGGGTAACCATGAATTTGACCGTGGTACAGATGAATTACGCCGTTTAAAGAACGGTGGATGTCAGCAATACACAAGTACGGCGCCTTGCCAAATTAGTAAAAACTTTAGTGGTGCAAAATTTGACTTCCTTGCTGCTAACGTAGCAATGAAGAATGATGCGAGCAAAACGATCTTTCCTGCATATAAAGTCAAAACTTATGGTGGAATTCCAGTTGCATTTATTGGTTTAACTCTTAAAGCAACGCCAAGTATTGTTTCTGCTGCTGGCATTAAAGACGTTGAGTTTCGTGATGAAGCGGATACGGTAAATGCATTGATTCCTGAGTTACAAAAACAAGGAATTGAAGCAATTGTAGTGGTGGTACATGAAGGTGCAGCGCCAAGTACTAAGTTTAATGAGAAAACATGTGATGGTTTAAGCGGCCCGATTTTAGGAATTTTGGATAAGCTTGATCCAGCAGTTGATATTGTTGTTTCAGGTCACACGCATCAATCTTATATTTGTGACTATGCAACCAAAAATCCGGCAAAACCATTCTTACTTACTTCGGCTGGACAATATGGCACGCTCATTACTGACATCAAGGTTGAACTTGATGGTAAAACTGGTGATGTGATTAAAAAAGATGCTAAACAAGTTCCTATACAAAGCGAAGCCTATACGTCTGGTACAACCACTGTAAGCCTTACCGATCTCTATCAAAAATTTAGTAAAACCCCAAGCATTGAAGCCATTTTAGATAAGTACCGTCAAGCGGTGACCACCATTTCAAGCCGTGTGGTTGGAACTACAACAGCAGTAGTCAGTCGTAATCAAGTTGAAAGTGGTGAAAGCCCGTTGGGTATTATGATTGCCGATGCTCAACAAGCCTTTGCCTTAAAGGCAAGTAACCAAGGCTCTGACTTTACCTTAATGAACCCAGGTGGTGTCCGTGCCGATCTACTCATCAATAGCAGTAATCAAATCACCTTTGGCGATGTTTTTGCGGTGCAACCTTTTGGTAACTCTATTGTGACTTTGAGCTTAACTGGCAAACAAATTAGAGATGTAATTGAACAGCAATGGTCTGGTGCAAATGCAAATTCAGCTAGAATTTTACAGCCATCTAAAGAATTAAGTTATCAATATTTGGCAAATGCGGCTGTTTCACCAAGAGCAAGTAACATTATGGTTGCTGGTTCACCATTGGTTGACAGTAAAGTATACCGCGTAACGGTAAATAGCTTTTTGGCAGATGGTGGTGACAACTTTACGGTATTAAAAGAAGGCCAAAACCGTGTAGGTGGTGGTCAAGATATTGATGCCCTTGAAAGCTATGTCGCTAAGAATTCACCTTTAATTATTCCAGCGACTACTCGAATTAAAGTCATCAAATAGTAAATTTAATAAAAAATAAAAAAGGACAGTTTAGGCTGTCCTTTTTTCTATCTAAACTTTTTATTCTGTATAGAGATTAAGTTCAATACTGCTAATGTCTGATCCAGTATTGGCAAAAATAATGTCCATGACTTCATGAAGTAATTCCTTAACTTTCTCATGTTCAAAGCTAGAGGCTTCCGAAGTTTTAAGACAAATTAGATTGCAGCTCATTTTATCTTTTCTGATCTTATAAATACTTTTACTTTTTCCTAAGAAAACCCTTTTGATGAGCTTACGATTTTCAAATTCAGATAAGATTCGATAAATTGTTCCAAGCGTAATTTTATGTTCATTTTTAATTTGCGCATAAATACTCACAGCGCTTAAGCCTTGTGGATTTTGATTTAAAATTTCAAAAACCTGTATTCTTGATTTTTTTATGGGTAGTCCATTTAATAATGATTTTGAAGTTGCCGTCATGATTAATTAGCCTTAATGTTGAAAAGTATAGAAGTTCTTAAAATTATTTTGTCTATACTGGTTTGAAAATTATGGATATTTGTTTAATAAAAAACAAAGCCTATTCCCCTACGAATAGGCTTTGTGCTTAGTTTTAACTTAGAAACTATAAGTCGCTTTTACAAAGTAATTGCGGCCATAAAGTTTAGTGTTAAAGGTTTTGTTTTTATCTTCCAGATCAACATCGGTCAGGTTTTTTACGCCATAGTCCAATGTTAAGCGTGGCGAAAGTGGTGAAGTAAATGTCACATCATAAGTGGTATAGGCTGGTAACTCTTTAGTTGCAGAGTACATTTGTTTACCAACGTAGCTTACGCCCGCATTTACACGGAAGTCTTCAACTGGTGCCCAAGAAACTGAACCATTAGCCAGCCATTCTGGTCGTTCAGTTAAGTCTTTACCTGTGGTTTTATTTTTTGCATCGAGGTAAGTGGCATTTGCCTTAACACCTAGATTATCCGTGAAGTCGTAACCACCTGTAAGCTCAACTCCTTTAAGTTCTGCACGGCTTACATTAGTCCAGATTTTTCTAAAATCACCCACTAAACGCGGGTCTCCATCACTTAAGGTAATGGCTTCAATGAGATTTTTCACATCGTTTTGGAAAACTGTAACTCCAGCATTCCAGTTTGGACGGGTTACAATTAAAGATGCTTCGTAGTTGGTACTTTCTTCTGGTTCGAGGTCTGGATTACCTCGAATGTGACAACTACCGCCACATGAAATCATTGAGTAATTGATATCTAACTGTGCTGGAGACGGAACTTTATAAGCTTGACCAACACCACCTTTTAAGACAACACCTTCAGCAAGTTCATAAGATAAATAGGCCTTACCGGTCGATTTACCATCAAAGTCATCAAAGTCGTCGTAACGGCCACCTAGAGTTAAGGTCAGTGCATCATTAATATGGGTATCGTTTTGAACAAATACACCGTAACTTTTTTGCTGGTTTTTCCCTGTACCGATATAACTCACAACGTCTGTAATTTTTTGATCTTTATAATCAAAACCAGCTGTGGTGTTATTCATTACCCAGTCAAAGTTCGCGAAAGCACGACCAATTAAGTTTTCTTGCTTATAATTACGACTTTGTGGTGCATCATATTCGCTGTCGTAGTCATAAATTTTGGCTGTTTCTTTTCCAATATAAGCTTCTGTTTTCCCCCAACCCCATTTTCCGCGGTGAGCAATTCCTACATTGGTACGCTTCATTTCCGACTCTTGAATTGAGGTCGCAGCATCTTGAGTAAGTGGGCGTTTATCGTTGTTATAGCCCAAATCTAGGTCTAAAGTTTGTTGGTCACTAATATTCCAACTTAAAGTACCATTTACATTTTTGGTGTCTTTTTCTACAAAGTAAGCGCCATCTGGATCTGGTTTGCCATTTCGATACCATGCATCGCGATTATAAGCATCTCCGGCCAAAGTAAAACTTACATTGTCGGTTAGACCGCCATATAAGTTAAATCCATAACGGAATTGATCTTTACCATTCCCACGGTCAGCTCGGTTATATTGTCCAAAGACCGAACCATGAAGCTGCCCATCTTCGGCTTTCTTGGTAATAATATTGATTACGCCACCCATAGCATCTGCTCCATAGAGAGATGACATTGGTCCTCGAATAACCTCAACACGTTCAATACTATTTAAAGGAATTGCACTCCAGTCAAAGTCATTACCACGCCACATGGCACCATTAGATGACATGCGTTTGCCATTAAGTAGAATGAGTGTGTAATTGCCTGATGTATTTAGCATTCCCCGTATAACGATTTTATCTTGACCGCTATTATAGTTATAAACCCCAGCCTGTTTTTGTAAAACATCAGCAAGGCTCAGTGCTGCACTGCGTTCAATCTCTTCACTCGTGATCACACTAATGGATGCAGGTGCTTTATCTACGTCTTGTTCTTTTAATGCAGCAGAAACCACAATAGTTTTAAGTTTTTGAACTGGTTCACTATTACCCTGCTGTTCAATATCTGTATTTGCTTGAACGGCGAAAGGAAGCAGTGTTGAGATGGCGACCACCAGCGCCTTTTTCGTTAACGTCATTTCTCGGCCCTTATTCTGGATAATGATTACCACATGATAATTATTATCATTTATGATGTGCCGAGCATCATATACGCATGACTTTTCTTGATCAAGATAAAAATAATTATTAGTTATATAATGATAATCATTATTGTTTGTACTGTGAAAAAGCGTTACCATTACACTTTCGTGTGCCTAAAAACCTATTTAAAACAATCTTAAAGTAGACATAACAATGCTCTCTCGATTTTTTATCTATCACCCTATCTTTGTTTCTGTCATTGCAATCACTATTCTTATTTTTGGTTTTCTTGCCACTTTAGCAATGCCTGTCGAACGTTACCCTAACCTTGCTCCACCGGGTGTTACGGTTGTTGCGAACTATCGTGGTGCAGCTGCTGACACAGTCGAAGAAAGTGTGACCCAAATTTTAGAACAACAAATAAAAGGTCTGGATAATTTGCTTTACTTTACGTCCTATAGTGAATCATCAGGAACGAGTAGCATTGATATTCATTTTAAAATTGGCACAGATATTGATAAAGCACAGCTCCAAGTACAAAACCGAATTAATGGCGCATTAAACCGTTTACCTGAGGAAGTTCAAAGACAAGGCGTAAACATATGGAAAACCACCGGCGATATGCTACTTATTGTGGGGCTATATGATGAAACTGGTAAAACCAGCAATATTGATTTGTCTGATTATATGGTGAATCACTTTGAACAACCTTTAAGTCAGTTGCAAGGCATTGGTGAAGTTAATGTTTTTGGTTCAAGCTATGCCATGCGCATTTGGTTAAATCCAAATCAGCTTAGAAATTATCAACTTGTACCGAGTGATATTGAAAAAGCCCTAGAAGATTATAATACCCAGATTGCTGCGGGTTCGATTGGTGCAATGCCCTCAGCTGCTGACCAAAATATTTATGCAAAAGTAAAAGCAGGTTCGCGTTTAAAAACAATAGATGACTTTAAATCGGTGGTGGTTAAAGCAAATGTTGATGGTAGCCTTGTTTATTTAAAAGATGTCGCGAGAGTCGAATTAGGGGCAGAAAATTACGAAAGTATTAATACGCTTAATGGCTACCCATCGTCAGGTTTAGGCATTTCTCTAAGCCCAGATGCCAATGCAATCGAGACTTCTGCCCTTATTAAAGAAAAAATGGCTCAGCTTAGCCAGCATTTACCAGCTGGATATAAAGTCGTTTATCCTCGAGACAATACACCATTTATTGAAGAGTCAATTAAGCAGGTCATAATCACTTTGCTTGAAGCAATCGTGCTTGTTGTTATTGTGATGTATCTCTTTTTACAAAATTGGCGTGCAACTCTTATTCCAACCATTACGGTTCCCATCGTCATTAGTGGCACATTTGTGGTGTTGTATTTGTTTGGAATGAGCATTAATACGCTTACGCTATTTGCCCTGGTTTTAGCGATTGGGTTATTGGTTGATGACACGATTGTAGTCGTGGAAAATGTTGAGCGGCTTATGCACGAACAACAGCTAAGTGTACATGAAGCTTGTTTAATGTCGATGCAAGAGATTAGCGGTGCATTGGTAGGCATTACGCTGGTCTTAACCGCGGTATTTATCCCAATGGCTTTTTTTAGTGGTTCGACGGGTATGATTTACCGTCAATTTTCTATTACATTAGCAGCAGCCATGTTGTTATCGCTATTTGTTGCCATGACTATTACACCTGCGATGTGCGCAGTTCTATTAAAAAAACATAATAAAAAACCAAAATGGGGACAAACACTTGAGCTTGCTCTTCAAAAAGTCAGATCATCTTTTAGTTTTTTATCAGTTCGTTTAATCCAGTTTAAAGTATTTTCCAGTCTATTGGTTGTGGGCATAGCAGTAATTTTATTTTTGATTTACCGCAGTTTGCCTACAAGCTTTATTCCAAATGAAGATCAAGGACTACTTGCTGTTCCTTATAGTTTGCATAACAGTGCCTCAATGAGCCAGACTGAAGAAATTGGAAGACTCGTCAATAATTATTTCTTTGAACACGAAGGTAAAAATATTAATACCGTACTGGTCGTGAATGGACAAAACTTTTCAGGGAGCGGTCCAAATTTAGGTATGGCCTTTGTTTCACTCAAACATTGGAATGAGCGTAAAGGCGAAGCCAATACGGCGAGTGCTATTCGTGAACGTGCCCAAGCATATTTACAAAAAAACTTGCCCGCTAAAGTCATGGTAGGAATGCCGCCAAGTGTATCTGGTTTAGGTCAGTCGGATGCTTTAGAACTTTGGCTTAGAGATGTAAATGGTCAAGGGCGCGATGAATTAATTAAACAATATAAAGCCTTAGAAAAAGAATCTCGAAATTATGCGGCCTTTGAAAATCTAAGTCCTCTTGTGAGTGAAGATAAAGCCGAAGTATTTATTCAACTCGATCAAAATAAAGCCAAAATGTTAGGAATTGACCAACAAGCAATTCGTTCAACACTATCGACTGCTTGGGGTGGAAACTATGTTGGCGATTTTGTTGAACGAGGTCGAATTAAAAGAATCATTATGCAAGGTGATTCAGAGTTTCGTTCTAAACCCGAAGATTTAGCGTATTGGCATGTCCGAAATAATACAGGTGGAATGCTTTCCCTCGCTCATTTTGCGCAAAGTCAATGGACAGGTGGCCCAGAAGCTCTTACCCGATTTATGGGTCTAGCTGCCATTCAACTTGAAGCAAATGTAAGTTCAGGCTTTAGCTCAGGTCAAGCAATGCAACAGTTAAGTGATATGGTCAGTAAACAGTCTGGTATAGATGTCGCATGGAGTGGTCTTTCTTTACAAGAGCAACAATCTAGCCGCCAAGCGATCTATTTATATCTCATTTCTATTTTGTTTATTTTCTTATGTTTGGCTGCCTTATATGAAAGCTGGAAAGTTCCTTTTATTATTTTATTAGGGCTTCCTCTAGGCATTACAGGCACTATTATTTTTGCTTGGATTTTTAAGTTACCTAACGATGTTTACTTTCAAATTGCCCTATTAACAGGTATTGGCTTATCTTGTAAAAATGCAATTCTAATTGTTGAGTTCGCGACTCAAGCACTCAAACAAGGAAAAAGTAAAATCGATGCAGCAAGTGAAGCATTAAAGCTACGTTTACGTCCGATTTTGATGACATCTCTTGCCTTTGGTGCGGGTGTGGTTCCTTTAATTTTTGCAACTGGTGCAGGTGCTGCGAGCAGATATGAAATTGGAATGAGCGTATTTGGTAGTGTCGTGTTTGGTACTTTACTGGTACCGTTATTTACTGTGTTCTTCTTTGTTGTGGTTCATAGTTTACCGAGTTTTCAGTGGTCAATGAGCAAACCATGGTTGAGTCGAACTTTAAGATTTAATAGCCGTATTAAAAAGGATAATACATCCTTTTAAAAGTTAGAATAAAAAATGGCAGATATTAAATCTGCCATTTTTTATTCTTTCAATTTAAGCGACTAGCTTATCAATCCAAACTTCTAGTGTTGGTTGTTCAGCTAAATCTTCAAAACTTACCTGTGCGCCGTAAGCTTGCCATTTACCCACTAATGTCATGAGTCGTACTGAATCAAGTCCAAGCATGAGTAAATCATCATTTAACTGAATTTCTGAAGCTGGAATCTGAAGCTGTTCACTCACTGCCAAAACAATACCTTCTTCAGTGAGTGGTGAGACTGCTTGTTCAAGGGCCCAAGCTCGTGTGACTTGCTGAGTTGTCATGACTTGCCCACAACGTGTACTTGTATATTTTAAAGCCATATCGTGTTCTTCACGGCTAAAATCAGCAAGTGCATCTCCACATAAAAACGGCTGAATATTTAGCATAAAGGCTTCTGCCGCACTCATGAGGCAACCAATATGTGCATAGACACCACAAATGATGAGTTGATCGCGGTTTGACTCACGCATAAGTTGTTCGAGTGGAGAAAATTTAAAAGCGCTATAACGCCATTTTGTTAAGACAGTATCATTTTTATCAGGCGTAATTTCTGGCAAAATTTGAGTGATTTTCGGGTCATCTTTTAGGCCAGTTCCCCAAAAGTCCGTTAATAACTGGCGATGTTCAGGTGTTTGGTTACCGGGCTGTGCAGTATAGACCACAGGGATATTAAACTTACGCGCAGTTTCAATCAGTTCTTTGGTGTTTTTAACGAGCTCTGGAATAGGCGCTTGAGTTTGATCATAAAAATCTAAAAAATATTGCTGCATATCATGTACTAATAAAACAGCGCGATCGGTATGCAACTGCCAATGTGTTTTATTCGCTGTAAATTCGTGCGCTTGTGGCATGCTGTAACTGGCAATTTTAGGAATACTCATCAAATTTTTCCTTTTTTATCTTTAAGCAAGAACATTGGTGTTGGTTTCAAATTGTTGACGTAATCTTTTTTTGTCGATTTTTCCAAAGGCTGTATATGGAAATTGCTCGATAAATTCGACTCGATCGGGAATTTTGTAGGTTGCAAGTCCATAGTCTTTCAGATGTTGACGAACTGACATTGCAAGACGAATTGGGCTTGGATCATCAGCGTGTACTTGCCATGCAACAAATGCACAGCTCTTTTCACCCATGATCTCATCAGGCATAGCGACCAGTGCTGCTAAACGAATTTGTGGATGAGTTAATAAAGCTTGTTCAACTTCTTCTGTCGCAATTTTTTCACCAGCGCGATTGATTTGTTCCTTTGAACGGCCTTCCACAACAATGCAGCCATCTTCGCGAATACGTACTAAATCGCCTGTACGATAAAAACCATCTGGTGTAAAAGAACGAGCGTTGTGCTCTGGTGCTTGGTAATAGCCGCGAATGGTATAGGGACCGCGCGTTAGCAAATGCCCTACCTCTCCAGCGCCTACTGGTTGATCATTATCATCCAGTACTAAAATTTCATCATCTAGTGAGATTTTTAAACCTTGGGTATGGATAATTTGCTCTTTCGTCATGTCAAAATGGGTGTAATTCACCAGCCCTTCAGCCATGCCAAAAACTTGTTGCAGATTGACTTGGAACTCATCAATCAAGCGTGTGGCAACTGCATCGGGTAAACGCGCTCCTCCGACTTGTAAACAACGTAGAGTCGACAATATTAGATCTTGATCTTTTGCCGCTTTATCCATCCATGGGCGAACCAAAGCAGGAACCAAGCAAGCATCAGTCACACCGTGTTTTTTGATCAATGAAAAAGCAGTTTCAGGGCTTGGGTCAGTGCCTAAAACCACAGCCCCGCCCGAATAAAAAACACCTAAAGAACCGGCCGAGCTCATTGAAAAGTTATGCGCCGCGGGTAAAACCATGAGTAAACGTGATGACTGATTGAGACGGCAGATTTTTGCGCTTTCACGTACGCTATATAGATAGTCGTCATGGGTACGTGGAATCAGTTTAGGAACACCGGTACTTCCACCTGAAAGTTGTAAAAAAGCAACCTGACCTGCCGTAGTCGGTGAGATGGCTTCATCCAAAATACTGGTTTCTTTTAATAGATTTTGAACTGCTACAAATTTGTCAGCATTTCCAAGTATAAATACATGTTGTAAGCAAGAAGCAGTTTGCTGAAGCTTTTCGGCGAGCTCTCGGTAGTCAAATTTTTGTGCACCAAAATCAGCACAGAAATAAGCTTTTGCTTGAGTTTGTTTGAAAAAACTACTGAGTTCTGCATAGCGATGTGCAGGTAAAGACATCACAGGTAAAGCACCAAGCCGAATCAGTGCAAAAAATAAAACATAGAACTGATAGTGATTCGGCATTTGTACAACTGTTTTGTCACCTGCTCTTAGTCCATGTTGATATAAGTGGCTTGTACAGTAATCAACTAAATGATCAAACTCAGCGTAACTAATGGCTTTATCACCATCATATACTGCAATATTTTGCGGATATTTTTGAGCACTTTCACGCAAGAAATCACTCAAGTTTTGCCCAAGCCAATAACCTTTTTTACGGTAAATCTCAGCAAATTCTGCTGGATATGGCACTGCACCATCCAAATAAACCTGTGTTGTCATGTGTTTGGTCCTTGTATTGGCAATTGATTGGGTGAAATCTGGAATCCGTCCAGCACAGTGCGAAATTTAGCGGCAGTTTCAGCATGTTCAGCTTGTGGACGAGAAGCTTCCACAATGCCTGCACCGGCAAATAAACGGGCAATGTTCTGATAGATTCGGGCACAGCGAACAGTCACCGACCATTCACCATTACCTTGTTCATCTGCCCAACCCATAGTTCCTGCAAATAATTCACGGTTAAATGGTTCAAGTTGCTGAATTAATTCTTTAGCAATCGGACTAGGCTCCCCACAAATTGCAGGCGTTGGGTGTAAACGTTCAATTAAGTCAAAAACATGAGTATCGGCCTGCTTAAGTTCGCCAGTAATGTGTGATGCCAAGTGCCAAAGGCGTTTGGTACGAATGAGGGATGGTTGCTTAGGTACTTTTAACTCCTTACAAAAAGGTGTGAGCTCATCGGCAATCATTTCGATGACGAGTGCGTGCTCATGTTGATCTTTTTGTGAAGCAAGTAATGCTCTGGCATTATTTTGGTCTAGGGTTGGATCGTCATCACGGGCCAATGTGCCAGCAACGGGTTTACTCCAGATTTTTGTATTTTGCTTTGCAATTAAAAGTTCGGGGCTTGCACCGACAAACCACCCTTCACTTTGAGGATGCCTCGCGACTGCATAGTTATAGCCTTCGGGATTATGCTTAGCTAAGTTATAAAATAAGTCCGAGACGGGAATATTTTGTTCAAACTCAAGTTGCAAAATACGAGCAAGTACGGCTTTATCAAGTTTTTTTGCTTGCATTTGCTGAACTAAATACTCAACTTGCTGTTGGTAGTGTTCACCTAAAGGGAAATAATCAGCCTTTTTTAAAGATAAAGAACCAAAATCAATATCAGATTGTGCATAGAGTACTTTCTGATAGATTTTTGCATTTTGCATCAGCATTAAATTGACATCGGCTGCCGAGCAAAATGGTAAACCACCCATAATTTTGACGTCTTTATAACCGTCATTCATTGCAAGTTGTAATTGAGCTCGTGCTTCATCTAACCAATCTTTTAAAAGGCTATTTTTAGCAACTTGAATATCTCGTAATTTTTGATGACTATTGATGGTGTATTCTGGCGTGGTAAAAATAAAACCTGCGTCATTTCCACAATTCAAAATTTCTTGTGCTAGTGCAACGCGACTTTCAGTAAAATTTTCTCGTTGGATAAAATACGGATGCTGTGCCGACATCTCTCAACTCCTTATACAGTTATTTTGTTGTAATGAATGAATGTTTAAACGCCTAAAGTGGCTCCTCCATCAACCACAATTTCTTGCATGGTAATTTGTGCAGCTTGATCAGAAAGTAAAAAGCTGACCGTATTGGCAATATCTTCAGGCTGGGCTAATTTTCTTAAGGGAATGCCTGTACGGTATTGGCTTAAATCTCCATCGATTACCGCAGGCGGGGGTGAATTATCTGTCCAAAGCTGCTGCTGCATTTGAGTTAGCGTAGAGCCTGGTGAAACAATATTAAGCCTTACTTGATGAGGTGCAATTTCAAGCGCAAGATTACGGCAGTAATGGCTCAACGCAGCCTTGCTGGTGGCATACATACCAAGTTGTATACGTGGCATCCGTGAACTATTCGAGCTAATCGTGACAATACTTCCCTGCTTTTTTTCACAAAAATGCTTGGCAAGTTGTTGACTAATCGCAATAGGTGCCATGACATTTACAGCGAAAAGTGTTTGCCAGTCTTCTGTTTTTGCTTCAAGCATAGAACGCATAATCAATACGCCCGCTGCATTCACTAAACCCGTTACGCTATGTTTGTTTAAAATGTCTTTAATGAGCTTTGCTGTTGTTTCTTGATCAGTAATATCTTGCTGAAAGCCTTCCCAACGTGTGATTTCACTGTCTTGTAGCTTTTGAGTGACTTCCCATTGTTCGGGTTTTTCCTGTCGGTCGATGCCGATGACTTGATACCCTTGCTGCAATAATTTTTTTGCAATAGCAGCTCCAATACCTCTTGCAGCACCTGTGACTACGATGGTAGAGCTCATGTTTTACTCCAGTTTGAAACGAATAGTAAATTTCGCCACATAATTGCAAATAATTATCATTATTATCAAGTGCGATAAATATCAAACATAAGATTACAATCTAAATCAAGTTATTTATTAACCAAGAATTCTCCTTATTTAATTGATTTTTAATAATTTTAAGAAAACCCATCTTTTTTTATTGATTATAATGATAATTGTTTCCATTTACTAATGAGAATCATTTTGTTAATTTGACCGCGCTTTCTTGCCGAGATGGACTCAAAATGAAGCCATTTTCTCATCCCTTACATCCCCTATTTCAACAACTCAATGTTGGGAGTGAGGTCTGGTGGAATACCGTTAAAAAAATAGGTAGTCCGCTAGTTAACCTACAAAAAAATAAAGCGCTATATACCTTTGTTTGGCGTAGTCCTGAGCCTAAAGAAAGTATCTTTGTTTATATTGATATCTATTCACAGAGCCCTTCTATCTATCAAAAGTGGAATCGTTTTAGCCATATAGCTGGAACAAATGTGTACTTCTTTGAAATAGAGCTGCCCCTAGCTTGGACTGGTAGTTATGTTGTAGTTACTGCTAGTGAAGAAGCGCCAGAAACAGATTGTGCAGCAACACGACGCTTATGGTGGCAAACACAGCTTAAACAAAATGCTCAAATTGACTCATTCAATCAGCATGAGTTTTATACGGGACATCTGGCCCGATACATCAATCAAATTCAACTCGAAAACACAAAATCTTTCATAGACGATTGCCCAATTACAAAGACATTTCAATGGTCAAGTCGCTTATGCCAACAGGACTATTTGGTCGACATTTTTATTAGTCATCGATCGACTCAAGAAGTCTTGCCACTTGTCATATTGCTTGATGGCCAAATCTGGAGTCGAGAGCTTTCAATTCTGCCCGAAATTCAACATTTGACTATTTCAAACAAGATTCGCCCAGCAGTTTATGTTTTTGTTCATAGTTTAAATAGTCAACAACGCCAACAAGATTATGGTTGTCATGATTCGTTTAGTCAGGCGTTGGTTGATGAACTCATTGAAATACTTATAAAAGAATATTCTTTTATTTCTAAAACAGACATTACGTTATGTGGTCAAAGTTTAGGTGGTTTATGTGCTTTACATAGTACTTTGTTGTTCCCGACTATTTTTAATTCCCTGATTTTGCAGTCTGGATCTTATTGGTGGTCAGATTTTTCAAACAGTATTTTAGGGCAAAAGCATAAAGGTAATATTTTAGAACTGCTTCAAAACCTATCTCATCCATTATCAAAAACAACTCAAATCTATATCAGTGCCGGCACGTATGAAACCGATATGCGCGACGATGCCCTTCAGCTTTATCAACAATTGCAATCATTCAATCAAGTGAGTTTTCACAGTTTTTCAGGCGGACATGATGCTGTGAACTGGCGTACCGACTTGCTTAAGGCATTGCAACACACTCTTTCACTATAACCATTTGTTTCATCAAGGATAACAATATCATGAGCAACTTACAGGAAAACTATATTAATCCTTTCGATAATGAAAGTTTGTCTTTTCAGGTTTTAAAAAATCAACAAGGTGAGTTCAGTTTATGGCCTGCTCAACATCAGGTGCCATCGGGGTGGGATATTCAGCATGGACCAGATACACGAGCTTCGTGT
The DNA here is from genome assembly GCF_023920705.1 of Acinetobacter sp. XS-4. Taxonomy (NCBI): domain Bacteria; kingdom Pseudomonadati; phylum Pseudomonadota; class Gammaproteobacteria; order Moraxellales; family Moraxellaceae; genus Acinetobacter; species Acinetobacter sp. XS-4. The sequence continues at coordinate 2,125,966 of NZ_CP094657.1, forward strand.
ATTGCATATGTAGAAAAGCATTGGGTTGCTATTAACCCCTTTCAACAAGCGTAAAGGAGTATTGTCATGAATCAAGCATTAAACAATGAATTTACTCCAGATATTTCTCAACCAGCTCGCTTTGAATTGGCATCTACTCAGCTCGGTATTTTTCTTGCCGATCATTTAAGTTCAATTGAAGATTTATATACTATTGCGCATTGTTTGGAACTACCAAAAACTGTCGACCTCCCAACATTTAAAAAAGCAATTCAAATCGGCTTGAGTGAAGCTGATACGGTCATTGCTTCATATTCATCTGACCCATCTCAACCGTTTATTGAGCTTAGCAACCAAATTCAGTTTAAAATTGAAGAATTTGATTTTTGTCATTTAACTCCCCAAAAAGCTCAGCAACGTTTATGGGACTGGATGCCATCAGATCGTCAATGTGCTAAATCACTTAAAACGGGTGAATCTCAACTGTTTCGTCAGGTGTTATTTACGACGCATGATAAAGTGTATTGGTATCAACGCTATCACCACATCATGCTTGATGGCTTTAGCATGATTAACCTGACCAAACGTATTGTTGAACTCTATCAACAATTACAAGAAGAAAAAGACCTTTCAGCTTCTCCGTTCATTGGCGTCAATGATGTTATTTCTGAGCGTCAGGCTTATGAAAATAGCCATCAATTTAAAATAGACCAAGCTTTCTGGAAAGCATATTGTGAAGATTTACCTAGTCCAGTTAGTTTAAGTACTCATCATTTAGCAGCAAAAACCACAGCGACATTTATTAAGCATCAGCTGCGTTTTTCGACAGGGATTTTAGAGCAGATTCAAGCTTTAGCTGCGCAATCTAAATTAGCTTTGAATGACATGATGATGTCATTGTCATTACATTATATTTACAAAATGACCGATAAAGCTGATCTGGTTAATGGTATTCCATTCATGCGCCGTTTAGGTTCAAAAGCGATTCGCTCAACCTTACCTACGGTAAATGTGTTGCCTGTGAAGTTTAAAGTTGCTGAAAAAGACAGTTGGGTAAGCTTGGCTCAACATATACAAGAGCAATTACGACAAATTCGTCCGCATCAGAAATACGATGCTGAACAAATTTTAAGAGATTTAAATAGTATCGATATTCATGAACGAATGTACGGCCCTATTTTAAACTATAAAGCTTTTGATCAAGATTTGGTGTTAGATGGTGAAAAGGTCAAAACACACCATATTTCTACAGGACCAATTGATGATTTTGAGTTTTCTTTTATTGTTCAAGATCATGAACTCATTATCGAACTACGTGCAGATTCGCAGCGTTATACACAAGATGAACTATTTAACCATGGTCAACGCTTAACTTTATTGCTTGAACAAGCTCTAATTCGTCCAGAACAGGCATGTAGCAATTTTAATATTACGACACCACAAGAGCTTGCTACCTTGACTCAAAGTGGTATTGGTCCACGTGTTAGCCATTCTGAACAATATAATAATGTTCTAGATATTTTTTATGAGCAAATTAAAAAGTATCCCGAACGTACCGCAATTGTGAGTGGTGAACGTCCAAACCTTCAGCATCTTAGTTTTGCTGAGCTTGCGGTACAAGTAAATCAACTCACTCGTTTTTTACAAGAAAATGGGGCCAAAAAGCAAACTGTCATTGCTGGAGCTATTCCTCGTTCGATTGACTCAGTTGTCGTGATGTTATCTGTACTCAATTCTGGTGCGAGTTTCTTACCTCTCGATTTAGATTATCCAATCGATCGTATGCAAATGATGTGTGAAGATGCAAATCCATTATTTGTATTAACGACACAAGCTCTTGCACAGCAACTACCACAAAATATTCAGCAGTTATACCTTGATCATGAAGATGTTCAAACGCAAATTCGAAAGCAAGATGCGAGTGATATTCCTGCCGAAAATCGTAAATTTGATTTCCAAGATGTTGCTTATGTGATTTTTACCTCAGGTAGTACTGGCCGTCCTAAAGGAGTAATGAACACACATGGTTCTTTACTCAACCTCATTTTGTCACATAAAACAACCATTTACTGGCCTGTATTAGAAGCTGTAAATGAGCGTTTCCCTGAGCGTCCGTTACGTGCAGCGCATACACACTCTTTCTCATTTGACTCATCTTGGCTACAAGTTTTCTGGATGCTCTGGGGCCAAGAGCTACATATTTTTGATGAAAACATGCGTCGTGATGCATTTGGTTTAGTGCAAGAAATTCAGCAACGACAAATCGATACACTTGATTTACCGCCATCTTTTTGTGCGCAAATGATGACGAATGGTTTATTTGCTGAAAATCAGCATCAACCCAGTCTTATTTTGATTGGTGGTGAAGCTGCACCTTTAGCTTTATGGCAACAGCTTAATGCTCAGCCAGCGCTTTTTGCACATAACTTATATGGCCCAACAGAATATACGGTTGATACTTTCCGAGCAGAATTAAAACAGGCAGCTCGCCCTGTCATTGGTAACCCTATTGGTAATACACAGGCCTATGTACTAGATCGCCACTTGCAACGATGCTCAACTGGTGTCATTGGTGAGCTTTATATTTCTGGTTTTGGGATTGCCAATGGTTATTTAGGTCGCGCTGACTTAAGTGCTGCCCGCTTTGTAGCGAATCCATTTGAACATGGACAGCGCATGTACCGTACGGGTGATTTAGTCCGCTGGAATAGCGCGGGTAAACTTGAATTTATGGGGCGCTGTGATGACCAGATTAAAATTCGTGGTTATCGAGTTGAGATTGGTGAAGTTGAAAATACACTTTCGATTTTAGCCAATGTTGAAAGCGCAGTCGTGATTGCAGAACCAATTAATAACAGTCATCGTTTACTCGGTTATTGTGTGGTCAAAGACATTGAACTCGATGAAAAAACCAGTGAGCAATTAAGTCAGCAATATTTAAGTCAGTTACGTCAAAACTTACCTGAATATATGGTGCCTTCTGCCCTGACTGTTATGTCCGAATTTCCACGAAATGTAAGTGGTAAAGTCGATAAAAAAGCACTGCCAAAGCCTCAAATTCGTACCCATAGCCGAATGGCCGAAACGTCTGAACAACAACTTTTATGTCAAATTACTGCATCTGTTCTTAAGCTTGACGCAATTGGAATTGATGACGACTTCTTTATGACAGGTGGCGATAGTATTTCGGCCATTATGCTTTGTACTCAATTACGCCAACGCGGTTACGGCTTAAGACCAAGTGATGTATTTCAATTTAAAACAGTCGCCGCTATGGCACCGCAACTCACCCGTTTAGATGAACAACAAGCGGCCGTTTCAAAACCGTTATTTTCAGCAGACCTAGAACAAAAGGTTCAAGAAAAATATGGAAAAAACAGCACTATTTTACCTTTGCTTCCTTTGCAAAAAGGCATGTTGTTCTTATCTCAAGTAGAAAATCAATCGAACTATAATGCCTTTACTCGTCTTAGTTTAAATGGAGATATTGATCCGGTACGTTTGCAGCAAGCTTTGATTACCGTATTAAAACGTCACCCTCAATTAGGCGGACATTTTGATAGTGAATTAACTGAAGAACCTGTTTTTATCTATTCATTACATCCTACTCAAGCTTGGCCAGTTCAGTTTTGCTCAGTCACTCCCGATCTGCTTGAGCAAACCATTCAAGAAGCATTGCAGCAACCGATTCACCTCGACCAACCCTATGGCTTAATTCGGGCAACTTTAATTCAACATGCTCCAGAACATTCAGAATTATTGATTATGGTGCATCATCTGTTAACAGATGGTTGGTCAACTCCGCTGTTTTTACAAGACTTTATTAAAGCTTATCAGCAAACTAATCAACAATTACCTGTGCTTGAATATAGTTATGAAACAGTGATTAAAGCTTTATCTGGACGTGACCATGAAACATCAAAAGTAATTTGGCAACGTGATTTAGCAGATTTACAGCCACTTATTTTATTTAATCAAGCACAGCAAGCTGTACAGGAAACTTCATATCGTTTAAGTGCTGAGTTGGGTGCGAAACTTCAACACAAATTACGCCAGCAAGGCATCACGCTCAATGTCTTCATGCAAATGATTTGGGCAATGACTTTAAATATTTATGCTCATCGTGAAGATATTGTGTTTGGTACTCCTGTTTCTGGGCGTTCAGCACCTATCAATGGCTTAGATCAGCAGATCGGATTGTTTTTAAATACGATTCCAGTGCGTGTAAAGCTCAACATGCAGCAAACACTTTGGGAACAATTGACTCAGTTACAGCAATTGCATGTTGAACATTTAGAACATGATGGTTTAGGACTGGGTGCAATTCAGCAATTGATGGCTCAAGGTAATCTTTTCGATAGTTTGTTAGTCGTAGAAAACTACCCTGATAACCAGTATTTACAGCAAAAACTTGGTGATGCTGCGATTTCAAAACTCACAAATCGTGGTTATAGCCATTACCCGCTTGCTTTATTGGTTATTCCTGATCATCAAATTGAGCTATTACTTGAGCAGCGTGGTGTAATTGATCAACCAGAGCATTTTCTTGAGCGAATGGTTCAATTGATTGAAATTGCATTAAATGAACCAGAGACGTCTCTTGGTCACTATCGCTTACAACTGGCTGAAGAGCACGAATTAATCCAGAAAACAAATCAAACCCAATACTATGTTCGTCAGAGCACGTTACAGCAATTACTCAGAGAACAAGCTCGAATTACTCCTGAACAAACGGCATTATCTGATGAAAATCATCAGCTCAGTTTCAGTGAAGTGCGTTTGCAAGTTTGTGCTTTAGCACAGCAATTACAAAGCGCGGGTGTACAGGCTGGAGATATTGTTGCGGTTGCCCTACCAAGATCAGTCAAATTGAGTATCGCTATTTTAGCGGTAATTGAAGTAGGTGCAGCTTATTTACCTATTGATTTACAACATCCGTCTGAACGCATCAAATTTATGTTGCAGGATGCCAAATCTAAACTTGTGATTGGTGAACAAAAAGATCTAGCTGCTATTGCCTCTCCATCAATAGCCACCTTTACTTTTAATGAATTGTTTAATGAAACAAAGGTTGATTTAAGCAGCTATAAAACAACAGTCATTACGCCACAGCATCCGGCATATTTAATCTATACATCGGGTACAACAGGCCAGCCAAAAGGTGTTATGGTTTCTCACCAAGCCATTGTGAACCGTATTTTATGGATGCAATCAGAGTATCCACTATCAGCAACCGATACAATTTTACAAAAAACGCCATGCACTTTTGATGTTTCGGTATGGGAGTTTTTCTGGTCATATTTAGTGGGTGCACGATTGGTTATGGCACCTGTAGATGCACACCGTGATCCATTGGCATTATTAAGCCTCATTCAAAAATATCAGGTAACAACATTACATTTTGTACCGTCAATGTTGGCTGTTTTTGAAAATGCTGCTACCGAAATTTTGTCATCTGCTCAGCGTCAAAGTTTACCAATCCGCCGAGTGTTCTGTAGTGGTGAGGCATTACCAATGGCTTTAGCAAAATCATTTACCGAGCACTTTAGCTGTGAGCTACATAACTTATATGGCCCAACGGAAGCTGCGGTAGATGTGAGTTATATGGACGCAACACTAGGATTACATCCAGAAGAAAGTAGCGTTGCGATTGGCTATCCAGTCTGGAATACCCAGCTTTATATTTTAGATCAATACTTACGTCCTGTTCCTGTTGGAGTGGACGGTGAGCTTTATTTAGCAGGTCATCAACTGGCCATGGGTTATTTACATCGAGCAGACTTAACGGCAACACGTTTTGTGGCTAACCCATTTGCAGCAGGTCAACGCATGTACCGCACTGGTGATATTGCTCGCTGGCATGCTGACGGTCGTATTCAATATGTGGGCCGTGCTGATGACCAGTTAAAGATACGTGGGCAACGTATTGAATTGGGTGAAATTGAACAGCAATTACGCTTACTCAGTGGTCTTGATGTGGTTGTACATCCTATCTCTTCTGAGCAAAATAAAGCAGATGTTCAATTGGTCGCTTACTTGCAAACAACTGCACTTGTGGACATCGACCAGTTAAAGAAACAATTGGCGAAACAGCTTCCTGCATATATGGTGCCGACACACTATATGTTGGTCGAGCAATTCCCATTAAGTCATAATGGTAAGCTGGACCGTAAAGCACTGCCGCAACCACAACTTAATTCTTCAAATACAGAAAAACAGTACGCCACCACTGCTTTTGAACATGAACTGACACGTATTTTCCAGCAAATTTTAAATACAGATCAGAATATTGGTGTTAACGAAGATTTCTTTGCCATTGGTGGGCACTCCATTTTGGTGATGAAGCTTGCAATTGAAATCCGAAAAGTATTTAAGCGGACCATTCCAATTGGCCAGTTAATGAGTCATGTCACGATTCAACGTTTAGCAGCTTTACTGCTTACACAAGAACGTTTAGCAGAAGTTGAACAAACTGGCATGCAACCTATTTTACCAATCCGTTCTGGCTCAGGGCATCCATTGTTCTGTTTCTTCCCTGGTTCTGGTTCGGCATGGCAATATACGGTTCTGAATCGTTATCTGCATTCTGATTTACCCATTATTGGATTGCAGTCACCTCGACCAGATGGCCTATTGGCAAATAGTACTGATATGGACGAATTGGTTGAAAAACAACTTGAGATTATGCGAAAGCAACAACCAACCGGACCTTATACTTTATTAGGTTATTCACTTGGCGGCACTGTGGCTTATGCAGTTGCAGCGAAGTTAACTGAACAGGGTGAAAAAGTTGATTATCTCGGCTTATTAGACACTTACCCTGCTGAAATTCATCAGTGGTTAGATTTATCTGTAGAGGAAATGAATGCTGAAGCTGAACAAGAACAGCTTCAATTCTTCAATGATATTTTAGCCGATGCAGATACGGCTTTAAGTGAAGAAACCCGCCGTTTACAAGAGGATATTTTCGCAAACTATCGCGATGCGGTCCGTTTATTAAAACCTTATAAGATGCCGCACTTTGATGGTGAACTACACGTAGTTGTCGCTGAAAAAGACTTGCTGCCGTATATCCAACCAGAACAACAATGGTCACCTTTAGTCAAAAAACTTAATATTGTTCGACTAAGCGAAGCGGACCATACCGATATATTGTCTCCACAGCAGCTTGAAACACTTGGCCCGATTTTAAACCGCATGATTTGTCAGGCGCGCGGTTTAGAGGAGCACACGCCATGAGCTTCAAATCTATATTGACCGATTTTAGTCTTTTAAAACGTAATGCTCATTTCCGACATGTATTTATTGCCCGCACATTGTCATTGTTAACAATTGGCATGTTGGTCGTGGCTATTCCAAAACAAGTCTACGACATTACGGGTAGTTCGTTAAATGTTGCAGTTGCAATGGCTTTTGAAGGCATTGCCATGTTTATTGGCTTGTTACTTGGTGGTTTGCTGTCAGATCGCAAAGATCGAAAATGGCTGATTTTATTGGCACGTGGTGTGTGTGGTTTAGGCTTTGCTGGCCTCGCCATCAACGCCATGTTTGAGCACCCTTCGCTCTATGCTATTTATTTTTTATCGGCATGGGATGGTTTCTTTGGTGCACTGGGTGTAACCGCAATGATGGCGATCATGCCTGTGATTGTAGGGCGCGAAAATATTGTACAAGCCCGTGCGATCAGTATGGTATCCGTACGTCTTGCAACTGTTATTTCACCAGCAATCGGCGGTATTTTAATTGCGGTTAGTGGTGTAGCAACTGTGTATTGGGTCTCAACCGTGGGTACTTTACTCACTGTGTTTTTATTAATGGGGCTGCCTGCACTTAAACCACAACATGCATCAAATGGTGAGAGTCCTCTTCGCCAATTAGCTCAAGGGTTTAAATTTGTTTTTAAAAATAAAGTGGTTGGTAGCACCATTTTAATTGGAACACTGCTCAGTTTTAGCAGTGCTATTCGTATTATTTTTCCGCAAATGGCAGATGAAATTTTTCACGGTGGCGCATTTGAACTCGGACTTATGTATTCAGCCGTTCCGTTAGGCTCGACTTTAGGCGCCTTATTGAGTGGATGGACAACAAGGTTACTTCGACCCGGCTTAGTTATGCTCTATACATGCTTAGGTGTTTTTAGCTGCATAATTATGATTGGACTTTCACCTTGGCTCATCGTGACTTTACCAATTTTATGTGTGTTTGGATATTTGATGTCGATTGCCAACTTACTTCAATACAGTATTGTGCAAGGACATACACCTGATGAATATCTAGGCCGTATTAATGCAATCTGGCTCGCACAAGATGCGTTAGGCGACTCGATTGCAACCACAACTTTAGGTCTTTTAACTCGGTTTTTACCAATATCAGGAAGTATCCTCTTCTTTGGCATATTAAGCTTTGCAGTAGGGTTTATGTTCTTATTCAACTCTCAAGATATGCGTGAAACTGGATTCCAAGATCCTAAATTACAAGAAAATTAAACCCTAAATAAAAGAAGGCAATTCGTTGCCTTCTTTTTATTTTAAGCAAAAATCCGTGCTTGAAAAACCCAAGTCATAATATAGTCTTGTTCTACAGCCCAGCCACCTTGATATTGTTCTAAGAGTTGATAGCGCTGTTGAATTTCTGGCAAAAAAGTTAGTGTTAATTTTTGATTTTCAAAATTAATATCAACTATAGATGCTTCTAAGAAATCGATATATTGCTTTGCAGTGGGATAAACCGCTTTATATAGACTTTCTTTTATAGAAAAAATTAAGCTTACATAACGGGCAAAATCAAAAAACTCAGCCGCTTTATTTTTCCATAAATCAAACTCAGATAGCGTTAAAACAAGATGTGCACTATCTTGAGCAAATTCTGAGGTCACCCAATGCTCAATATCAATTCCCAAATAAACCGCATGGCAAGATAACGCAACAATTAAATTATTTTGTGAATGACTAATACTCCCCAAAACATGGGATGGCCAAATAGGCAAAGGTTCGTACATCGAGGTTATTGGCTGGTCTAAACCGAAATGATGATTTAAAACTGCCTGAGCTAATACTCTGCCGCATAAGTACTCATTTTTACGTTCGACACGCGCTTGAGCAATTTTTAGGGGATGGTCTAATCGTTGGTCTATATGCAAATGCGTTGTTTGTGATAAATCGAGCCCATAACAAAATAGCTCTGATGTAAGAAAAATAGGACTCGAAATTTCATAAATTGATTTACTGATTTGTTCAGGAATGTATAGATAATGACTCACTGTATTCGACTTCAAAATAAATATTTTTAATGAGTTATCTCCTATCTTAACTTACTTACTACAAATCTATAAATAATTATATTTATCATTTGATAATAATTATTATTTACTTATACTGTTGGGTGAATTTTGACTTTAATTTACTTATAAACATCGATTATGAAACTTATAGGACTTTTTTTGACCCTGTTGGGAGCGGTCAGTATCTATTGTAGTCATAGCAACCAAAATCTGTTGTCTCAACATCTTCCTACTTTCTTTAAGTATTTGGGTTTAGTGCTATTAGGCATTGGATTTATTGCGCTCTTTGCAAGCTTACCGAAAGTGGTTGCCACTTTTTTCTGGTTCATGCTCATCATTTTTGCATGGTCTTTCCTCCCTTTTATGGCGCTTTTTAAACGGAAACTGATTTCATGAAAGCTAAAATTCAGTCTCCTATCCAGCCAGACTGGTGGAGTAAAACTTTTGCTGGTGGTGTTTTTGGTCTAAGTCTTTCTATCGCTATTGGTAATTTGATTGTTTTATTAGGCCAACCTTATGTCGCCATGGATTTATTGGTGCAAGTGGGTATGTGGAGTGTTCCTTGGGTTTGGATGCCGATTATGTTTGGCAGTTATTTTTTTACGACTGGACGAAAAGCGCTTATCTATTTATTCATTGCGAATGCCCTAGCGTATAGCTGTATTTTTGTCTTACGGGGTTAAACATGAAAGTACGTTCAGACATCATGAAATTAGCAAAAAGCATGCATACTTGGGTGGGTGTATGTGCTGGGATTTTGCTTTTTATCTGTTTCTTTGCTGGTGGGCTCAGCATGTTTCAGCACCATATTAGTAAGTGGGCTACGCCAACACAGCAAGTTTTACCGAAAGTCTCACCCGATCAATATAATGAGCTTATTCAAAAAGTACAGACCGCCTATCCTGCTGCGCAAAAGAACTTCACACTAAATTTATCGTCCAATGAATTTCACTATGCACCCATTACTTGGAGTGAACATGAACGTGGAGATGGCTTTAATGCGGCTCAGTCTACGTGGATGGCAAGCTTAGATGATAAAGGTCAGTTAATCGTTGCCCAAGAAAACCTATCTAAAGCTGGCTGGCTAATCGAACAGTTACATGAAACAGCAGGCATACCGGGCATGGCAGGCCATCACGGATTAGGTCTCTATGTGATGGGCGTGGTTTCAATTTTATATTTTCTTGCCCTGCTTTCAGGAGTGATCATACTTTTACCAACCTTGGTAAAGGATTACTTTGTTATTCGGCCTGGCAAAAATAAAAAGCGCTTTTGGCTAGATGCGCATAACGTGATTGGAATTACGAGCTTACCTTTCCACATCATTATTAGTATTAGCGTTATTGTCTTTGCTTTTCATGACTTTTTTTATGATGCGATTGGACAACTTGCACTCAAAGGACAGCCTGTTTTTCAGCGTTCTCCCCCTGCACTTATTCAGCCTAAACAAACACAGATTGATGTGCAGCAAATACTAGCTCAAGCTAAAAAAGCAGCACCTGAATATTCAGTTGACTATATCCAGTTCAGTGGCCTAGATAAACCTGAAAAAGCCAATGCACGTATTGCTCTCTATAGCTCAGATCAGATGTTGCGTGGTGCAAATCATGACTTTATGCGTATGAACCCATATGCAGTTGAGCACTTTAACCATAAAGGCATTAACACACAGACTGATGCTGGGAATAAGTTAATCAACGCCATGTTTAGCCTACATTTTGGAAGTTTTGGTGGTACGGGCGTACGTTGGATTTATTTTGTGTTAGGTGTCGGTGGCGCTTTCTTGTTTTATACAGGTAACATCCTTTGGGTTGAAACTCGTGCACGTAAGCAAAAGCGTGCTGAAGACCCTGTTCCTGTTCAACGTAAAGATGTAGTGTTCCTTGCGAATTTAACTATAGGTGCATGTTTAGGGTGTGTTTTAGCTGTCGTAGGTACAATGTTGGCCAGTCGTTGGCTTTTCGCTACACTCAATATTGAAAGCATGAATCACCTCTTTATGTATGGTTATTATGCGATTTTCCTACTGAGTTTGATTTATACCTTTGTGATTGGCTATGCAAAAGCTTTACCACAACTGCTGTTAACTTTGGTTTTAGTTTTCTTTGCGATTCCGCTTACATCCCTTTTAGCTTACTTCATTCCTCAAAGTGGCTTATGGGTACATGGTGGAGAAATCTTAGTGGTTGATTTCTTAGCTATCATTTTTGCTTTCGCTTTCTGGCGTTTTTATCAACAAGCCCAAGATCGTCGAAAATCTGCTCCAACGGGCAGTTTATGGGCTAGCTAACAACCATAAATCAATATGGCTGAAATAATGTGTGAAATATGAAAAATTATAAAATCCACATTGTTTCGGTCAGTTGTTTAATTTCTTGAATATCATGACTCACATAAATCATTGGAATTTTTATTTCCTCTTTTACCTTTTGAAAAAAAGGAATAATTTCAGCTTTATGATTCGCATCTAGTGCAGATAATGGCTCATCAAGTAATAACAGCTTAGGTGAATATAACAATGCTCGACCCAGTGCCACGCGCTGTTTTTCACCTCCTGAGAGTTTGATGGGCATACGTTGTAATAAGTGCCCTAACTTTAATAACTCAATAATATAATCTGCTTCGAAGTGACGTTCTTGTTGGGAAAGATGCTTAAGACCAAATAATAAGTTTTGCTTTACCGTTTTATGCGGAAAAAGCTGAGCATCTTGAAAAACCAATCCAACATGCCGCTTTTGGGTACTCAAGTTAATGTTTTGATCTGAATTAAACCATGTTTGATCCTGTATTTTAATGAGCCCACTACGCGGAGTGTTCAGTCCTGCAATGGCGTGTAAAATTGATGTTTTACCTGACCCAGAGGCACCAAATAATCCAATAACAGCAGCATCTGACTCGAAACTAGGTTCACTATGAAATTGACCCATGTGTAGCTGAAAACGGCATTCAATTAACATAACCTTATCGTCCTAAGCGCTTTTTTTGATAACGATGAAACCACTGTGCAAACCATAGGGCTAAAAAAGCCACGCTTAACGATAAAACGATAAGCCGTTGAATAGCGGCCTCTGTATCGGGTTGTTGCATTAGGCTATACATGGCCAAAGGTAAAGTACGTGTTTCATTTGAAATATTACCCACAAAGGTAATGGTCGCGCCAAACTCACCTAAACTGCGGCAAAAACATAAAATAGCACCAATTAGAATACCACTGCTGGCAAGAGGCATCGTGACATGAAGAAATGCCCCTAAAGATGAAGCACCTAATGTCTTTGCTGCCATTTCTAAACGCTGATCGACCAGTTCAATCGCTAGCCGAATAGATTGTACCAATAGCGGGAAACCCATCACTGCTGATGCAAGAACGGCGCCTTTCCAGTTAAATGCAAAATCAATTCCAAGCGGTGCCAAATATTGTCCAATAATACCGCGGCTCCCAAAAACTTGTAAAAGCAAATAACCAGGTACAACTGGCGGTAACACCAAAGGTAAAAACACCAATGTTTCAATGAATGACTTACCCCAGAACTCTTTACGTGCCAAAAACCATCCCACACAAATTGCAGGAATAATACTGATTACAAGACAACTTGCTGCAACCTTACAAGAAAGTTGCAGAACGCTGAGTTCTTCTGGGGTTAAAGAAAACATCATGGTTTAACTGGAGCTAGCACACTAAAGCCATATTTTTTAAAGACTGATTTGGCTTGGTTGCTTTGTAAAAATTGATAAAACTTTGCTGAGTCAGGATTCTTTTTAACCATCCCTACAGGATAAGTAATTGGCGAATGCGTATTTTCTGGAAATACCCCAACTACCGTTACATCTTTACTAATCGCTGCATCGGTTGCATAGACAATGCCAACCTGACATTCACCACGCGCAACAAAGTTTAGTGCTGCTCGAACATCTTCTGTTTCAACTAACTTTGGCTCAATACGGCTCCACCAACCTAAATTGGTAAAAGCTTCTTTAGCATATTTGCCTACAGGCACACTTTTGGTATCCCCTGTACAAATCTTTCCTGTAAACACTTTATTTGGATCGGTTGTTTTATCTAGTTTTACGTTTAGTGACTGCCCTTTTGGAGTAATTAGAACCAAACGGTTGCCTAGTAAATTTATACGGTCATTTGTTGCAACTAATTTTTTGTTTTGTAGATAATCCATCCACTGTGTATCAGCAGAGATAAATACATCGGCTGGTGCCCCAGCTTCAATTTGTTTAGCTAAAGTCGATGAACCTGCATATGAAGTTTTGACTTCTATATTATTTTGTTTTTCGTAAATTTTTTCTAAATCACCAATCGCATTCGTTAAGCTCGCTGCTGCATAAACAGTAACCGATTCAGCCTTGGCTGGAATATTAAAAACCAATCCTATGCTGAGGACCGAACAAGCTAAAGCCAATTTTTTTATCTTCGTATTACTTACCATTATGTTTTACCTTTTTTGTCTTTTTTTGCAGCGATATATACCCAAGAATATAGCGCCACACAAAGATTATGAAAAGCATAATTCGTTAAATATAGATGACCGGAATGAAGGTAAATAGTGCAATTCGTATTTTGATCTTCATTTTGGTGCACTCTGTAGCGGCGTTAACCATTTAAGAGCACTATATAAAACTCATTTTCTTTAAATATTAGTGAATAATTTCATTAGTTTTATGGTCATCACCATGCCAAAAACCACATAGCGATGACCATAAAGATCTATAGAAAGATCAGTCGTTTATGCCAGCCACTTTTTTAGATACGCAATAAAAACGCCTATCCCAGACTACCTTTTTCGATAGTGCAGAATAGACGCCATTGTCTGTGTAACTGAAAATTGCAGCAGTGCTTTTTCAGCGTGCACTTTGTATTAAGCAAAAGTTATACCAAATTAAAAGATTCAGTCGCTATAAAAGCTTTTAATTTAGTTTTTTAAATAGCTACTCATGATTTGATAATCACGTTCTAAGGCCTGTCGAGCATTAACTTCCATTTGGCGATAGTGATGCAAGACTTTCTGGCCCAAAGCTGTAATGGCTGCCCCACCACCATGTGTTCCACCCGTTTGAGTTTCGACTAGAGCTGTTTCGAAGCATTGATTCATGGTGTCTACCAATTGCCATGCACGGCGATAGCTCATATTCATAGATTTTGCGGCTTGTGAGATCGAACCTGTTCTCTCAATTGCCTCAAGTAAGTCTGCCTTTCCAGGGCCGAATGCGATGTTCTGCTCTAAAAGAATTCTAATCTGTAATTTTAAGTTTTGTTCTTTCATCGGCTTAATTCACAAGATTTGACTTTATTCTGGTTAAGATTATATGGAAATTTAAAAAGATAGGACATATACATTTTTAAAATGCGATTACATCTTAAAGATCGTCTTATTAAAAAATCAAAACTGCACAAAGTGGATAAAGATCTGGAAAAAACGGATAGAGGCCAAAGCCTAATCGCGGTTCAATCAGTTAAAAGCTGAATGAATAGGATTGAGCAAATGACCTCATCTAATTTAAAACAATGGAATGATTTTGTAGATGGATGTATCGACTTCCGTCCTAAAGATGGCGTGTTTCGTATTGCACGAAACATGTTTACCGAGCCTGAGCTGTTTGACTTGGAAATGGAATTCATTTTTGAAAAGGTTTGGATTTATGCATGCCATGAAAGTGAAATTCCAAACAATCATGATTTCCTAACAGTTCAAATTGGTCGTCAACCGATTATTGTGAGTCGTGATGGTAAAGGCGAACTACACGCCATGGTTAATGCTTGTGAGCATCGTGGTGCGACTTTAACACGCGTTGCTAAAGGCAACCAATCTACATTTACTTGTCCATTCCACGCATGGTGCTATAAGTCAGATGGCCGTCTGGTTAAAGTCAAAGCCCCAGGCGAATATTGTGAAGATTTTGATAAATCAAGCCGTGGCTTAAAACAAGGCCGCATTGCCAGTTACCGTGGTTTCGTATTTGTAAGCCTCGATACACAAGCAACAGATTCTCTAGAAGACTTTTTGGGCGATGCAAAACTATTCCTTGATTTAATGGTTAACCAGTCCCCAACAGGTGAACTAGAAGTACTTCAAGGCAAATCATCTTATACCTTTGCAGGCAACTGGAAACTACAAAATGAAAATGGCTTAGATGGTTACCATGTAAGTACTGTTCACTATAACTATGTATCTACAGTCCAACACCGTCAACAAGTGAATGCATCAAAAGGTGCAGAACTCGATACGCTTGACTATAGCAAGTTAGGTGCGGGTGACTCAGAAACTGACGATGGCTGGTTCAGCTTCAAAAATGGCCATAGTGTTTTATTCAGTGACATGCCGAATCCAACAGTTCGTCCGGGTTACAGCACAGTTATGCCTTATTTAGTAGAAAAATATGGCGACAAATATGCTGAGTGGGCAATGCATCGTTTAAGAAACTTGAACTTGTACCCTAGCCTATTTTTTATGGACCAAATTAGCTCTCAGCTTCGTATTGTTCGCCCTGTGGCATGGAATAAAACTGAAGTCATCAGTCAATGTATTGGTGTTAAAGGTGAATCTGTTGAAGCACGCCGTAACCGTATCCGTCAGTTCGAAGATTTCTTTAACGTATCAGGCCTTGGTACACCAGACGATTTAGTTGAATTCCGTGAACAGCAAAAAGGTTTTCAGGCACGACTTGAGCGTTGGAGCGATATTTCTCGTGGCTGTCAGTCTTGGGAATATGGCGCGACCAAAAACTCACAAGATTTAGGCATTCAACCAGTCATTACTGGCCGAGAGTTTACCCATGAAGGACTCTATGTAAACCAGCATGGGCATTGGCAACGTCTAATGCTCGATGGCTTAAATAAGAAAGCATTGAAAATGCAAGATATTACTTTCGAAAACAATGCCCTAATGGATGAGGTGTAACCATGTCACAAGAACTAAATTTTGCTGTATCTCAGTTTTTGTACAAAAAAGCAGAACTTTGTGATGCTTATGACTGGGATGCCTATCTAGAGCTTTACGATGAAGATAGTGAATATCATATTCCACAGTGGATTGATGACCATAACTATGTTCAAGATCCAAATCAGGGTTTGTCTTATATTTATTATGCGGACCGTACTGGACTCGAAGACCGTGTATTCCGTATTCGTACAGGTAAAGCTGCGTCTGCAACGCCGTTACCACGTACATTACACAGCATGAATAACATTCGTGTAAAAACACTGGATGATGGATTAATTGAAGCAAAAGTCGTATGGCAAACGCTTTATAACCGTCAAGGCTTAGAAGGCTGTTTTTACGGACACGCTACTTATCTTTTACGCCAAACAGCAGATGGTTTCCGTATTCGTCGTCAACACAGCATTTTGCTCAATGACAAAATTGATTCCGTTTTAGACTTCTATCACGTTTAAGGGGAATGAAAATGGGACATTCAGTTGCACTTAACTTTGCCGATGGTAAAACCTTTTTCATTTCGGTAAATAACGACGAATTGCTGCTTGATGCAGCAGTTCGCCAAGGAATTAACCTACCGCTAGACTGCCGTGAAGGTGTTTGTGGTACCTGTCAGGGACAATGTGAAACTGGTCTTTATGAACAAGAATATGTTGATGAAGATGCATTAAGTGAGCGTGATTTGGCTGAGCGCAAAATGTTAGCTTGCCAGACGCGTGTGAAATCAGATGCAGCTTTTTATTTCGACCATGATTCTGCTATATGTAACGCTGGTGATACTTTAAAAATTGAAACCAAAGTGACTGCGGTTGAGCTGGTTTCTGAAACGACAGCAATTTTGCATCTTGATGCGAGCAGTCATGCTGAACAACTTCAGTTTTTACCGGGTCAATATGCTCGTTTGCAAATTCCAGATACTGAAGATTGGCGTTCTTATTCTTTTGCAAATAGACCAAATGCAACCAATCAATTGCAATTTCTAATTCGTCTTTTACCAGACGGTGTGATGAGCAATTACTTGCGTGATCGTTGTAAAGTTGGACAAACCCTACTCATTGAAGCGCCTCTGGGTAGTTTCTATTTACGTGAAGTACAGCGACCACTCGTTTTTGTAGCTGGGGGAACAGGGTTATCGGCTTTCTTGGGAATGTTAGATAACTTAGTTGAGCAGCCTAACTCACCTGCCGTTCAGTTGTATTACGGCGTAAATAATGAAACCGACTTGTGCGAACAACAGCGTTTACATGCCTACGCAGAACAGCTTCCAAACTTTAGTTATCACCCAATTGTGACTAAAGCAACAGAAGCTTGGCAAGGCAAAGCGGGTTATATTCATGAGCATTTAAATAAAGATCAACTGGCTGAGCAGGCTTTTGATATGTATTTATGTGGCCCACCGCCAATGATTGAAGCTGTTAAAAATTGGTTAGATGAACAATCTCTGCAAAACTATCGTATTTACAGCGAAAAGTTTTTACAAAGCAATACATCACGCTAAAAGCCTTAAGATTGTTTACTAAACCACTATAAGCCAACTCATTCAATATACTCTGTAAAGGGTATATTGTTTTTTTATTTTCAAAAATTAAAAGTCTTTTATATTCAATAATATAAAATTATAAATTCCGACAAAATAAATTGACCAGTTCGCTCGGATTTGCTATAAATTTTGATAGATCTTAAGGAATAAGATCATGATGAGATTAAGTAATAGCACCGTTTATATCCCTCTATTCTATTTCTCGAATTTATTAAATTGATGGACTAGATCCGAACTAAAAATTTGAGAAAATCACATTAATTAGCAGATAAATTGGTCTGTATTTTGCTTATATCTCATTGTAATTTGCGAGTAACTTAATTTTTTTAAGTGCCGTATTTACTTGCTGTGCAGCGAAGTTTTAAAGCTTTTACAACACAAGTAAATACAGGAGTGAGCCAAAAGGGATAAATATGAACCAAGCCAACTCCCCCGAACTCAGTGGGCGTCATTTTCAAAATGAGTCTATCTTTACCAATCATAATCTGGTGTTTGATCACCACGATTTAAGCGAAACCTGCCGAAATGTAGGTCAAATTTTTAAACCGCATGATCTTAAAGTCTCTCATCAGAAGCGAGATTTCAGTGCAACCATGCACCATGTTAAAACAGGTGCATTGTCTATTAGTCGCTTGGAATATGGTGCGGATGTCATTATTGAACCAGATCACCTTGATAACTTTTACCTAATTCAAATTCCAACTCAAGGCTACGCAGAAATTGAGTTTGGTTCACAAAAGTTTATTTCTTATTCTCAAGTTGCTTCTCTTATTTCTCCTCAGCAATCTTTACGTATGCGCTGGCATGCGAACTCGCCACAGCTTATTTTAAAAGTTTCAAAGGATGATTTTACTTACCATTGCCGTCAACACATTGCTGATTCAGACAATAATTTACTCGTTTTTGATCCTAAATTAGACTTTGCCACACAAAGTGGAGGCTACTTTTTACAGCTCGTTAGAACACTGATGGATGCTTTAGCATGTGATCAACATCCACTCCATCATCCTTTAGCCTTTAAACAATTTGAGTCAAATTTGTTTAATGCCCTCATTTATGGTCAACCCAATAATGCATTACATAGAATTGATCATTATAAAGAAAAAACCGTATCTCCTTATTTCGTGAAACGTACAGAAGCCTATATTAAAGAACATTTACATGAGCCACTTAATGTCGAAATTTTAGCTGAACATGCGGGCGTGAGTGTGAGAACACTATTTACTGGCTTTAAAAATTATTTGGGGACTACCCCAATGTCTTATCTTAAAGAATTACGCTTTGAACAAGCTCATTTAGAGCTCATGCACAATGAAAATCTATCAGTCACAGACGTTGCATTTAAGTGGGGATTTACACATTTAGGCCGTTTTTCTCAAGAGTACAAACGCCGTTATGGTGAGTTACCCTCTTCTACACGCCGTTCAGGGCAAGTCGATGGCTCGGGCTTAATTACTTCAATTTTTTCGTAAACTAAAAATAGATAAAAGCCTTTTATATTTTAGATATAAAAGGCTTTTTTATAAATTGTTTATAGATTAGAAATGGTGAACATAGCGAACTTGCAATCGTGTTCCCTCTGGACGATTTTCAGCATCTTGCTCAAAATAAGCATTTGCGACCAAATGATCATTTTTAGAAAAGCTATACATTGCACCTGGGCCAACAGCCCAAACTTGTTCACGTCGGCCTTTGACTTTTTCACCATCCACTTCAGTATCTGTCACTTGTTTTAGCCAATAGCCATTTAGTCCTAAACGGAACTGTTCAGTAATGGCATAGTCTGTTGCGAAGTTTGCATGAATCGCTTGCCCAGCTTGCATATCATTTGCTCCAGCAAATGCATAACTTGGGTCATCATTTTTAAAGTTATAGAGATAATGGATACGCGTTGAAGCTGTCCACTTTGGATTAAACCAATACGTTGCAGCCCAATAAGGATCAAATGAAACAGCATTATTACTTGGGTTAATATCTTTTTGTTGATCGTATTCACCAGTAGGTAAATTCACCTGAAACTCAAAACGATGTACAAACTTAGGCCCTTGTGCACCCATGACTGGATCGAACTGAATAAAAGGTCCAATCATAATGTCCCCAAAGCCACTTTGGGCCTTAATAGCAGCATTATTCAAGCCATCATCCATGTCCATTTTGCTGACAAAAGGAATTAAAAAATTCATACCTAGGCTGGCTTTATCTTTTACTCGGACATTCGATAAATAACTAATCTGCTCAACCAGTACTTGATAATTTAAATCTGTTTTAGGTAAACCTAATTTTTGTCCATTGGCATCGACCAGTTTATTGCTATCGTAATTTTGAAAATAGGTTTGAGCATACCAGCCAGGCCCTGCGGGTAACCCGCCATCGAGAAAGCTGGTCATACCTAAGTTTACGGTCGGTAAATCATAGGCATGTGTAACCAATGGCAAACCCAACAATGTCCCTGCTAAAAATCCATGTTTAATTAAAGTGCTTTTCATCTTCTTATTTCCTATAAAAAAAATCACGACCAGATTGATCGTGATTGTGGTGAATTAATGTGCTAATTCTGGATGCTCAGCAGCAATCCGATACTTTCCTGCGTGGAATACCAATGGTTCACCTTGGCGTTGTTGGTATTGTTCAATTTGACCAATAAAAATCAGGTGATCTCCCCCTTCATACTGATTTACATTGCGGCAAACCAAGGTTGCGAGTGCATCGGACAAAATTGGAACGCCTGCATTGCATTGTTGATGTGCAACGCCTGCAAATTTATCTTCAGCACCTCGAGCGAAATGTCCAGAAAGCTGATGATGCTCCTGCGCCAACATGTGAATGGCAAAATATTCAGCTTCAACAAAATCAGACAAACTTGGCGCTGTTTTTGAAAGGCTCCACAAAATTAATGGTGGGTCTAAAGACAGCGACGAAAATGAATTGGCTGTCATACCTATTTTCCGACCATCTTTACCACGGGTTGTAATCACTGTAACGCCAGTTGCAAACTGACCAAGTAAATTACGAATTTCTCTTGGGTTTTCAGCATTAATGCTTTGTAAACCTTGAGTTTCAATTGTGTCCATTTTTAACTCTCCCTTTGATATTTTGACCTTAAGCCACTTTTGCTGCGGTTTTTGAGGCCATGAATGCCTGAGCTTGATCTGCATCAAACCACCACGGGGCAAAAGAGCGCGGGTCATCAAAGTTATTGGCCATAATTGAAGCAATGCTTTGGTTTTGGCTTGCGGCTGCTAATAGTTCAACAACATGTGGCTGCGGTGGTACTAACAGGCTATTGGTCCAAGCCACGACTTTTTCTGCATAAGCCCAATAACGTTCAAAGGTTTGAACCATCCATTGTTCGCTAAAACCTTGATTATCATTGGCTAAAATGGCATCGAAATAAATTTTGCTACACTTAGCAGCGTTGTTTGAGCCTTGACCAGTAATCGGGTCATTGACTACCAAGGCATCTGCCATACCAAAAATTTGCTTGCCAGAAGGTAATGTTAAAATTGGTTTGCGTACTGTCGGTGGGAAACGTCCTGCTAAATAACCGCCAGCATCCGTCAACTCAACATTTGTGCAGCGTTCATATTCCCAAGGCACAAATTTTTTGAGCAAGTCCAAACTACACTGCAAATGCTGTTCCGGTGCTTTGACGTCTTGCCAGCAGTCCATTGGACCATTTGGAATACCTTCAAACACCATGATGTCGCAAGGACCATTCACAGTAAGTGCAGGAAAAGAAAAGTACTCACCGACTTCAGGAATAATATTAAAAGTCACACGTGAATAAGGTGAAATTGGCTTCATGTTTTTGACATAGGTCAA
The DNA here is from genome assembly GCF_023920705.1 of Acinetobacter sp. XS-4. Lineage (NCBI taxonomy): Bacteria > Pseudomonadati > Pseudomonadota > Gammaproteobacteria > Moraxellales > Moraxellaceae > Acinetobacter > Acinetobacter sp. XS-4. Next base: position 2,147,528 of record NZ_CP094657.1, read on the forward strand.
TGCCAAAGTACGCTGTGGTTTATCAAACACACTGCGTGCATCATCACGCTCAAATTGTTTAACGACTTCACCTTTACCAGCCGCGAGTAATACAAGCTCGTAGTCGTTTGCGAGTTGTTCTAACTCTTCTATTCCCACATCCTGAATTACTAATCGACCGCCACGGCGTTCAAATTCTTCCATCCAATATGGCATTTTGACGCGTTGATCGACCGATTGAGCGTAGCGCTCAAGACGAGCACTCCATTCAAATGCTTTACCACCATTTTCAGGATTGACTAAAGCTAGCCCAATGCCCTCTACCGCTGGACATTCTTCTTCCCAAAAATTCAGTCCCAAGTCACGTTCAGTTTGTAAAGCGGTATGAAACATACACTGGCTTGACATGACTTTGCCTTGGCGGATTTCATCGGCAGTTCGGTTGGTGATCATTGTCACGTCATAGCCTGTATCTAATAAGCCTAAACCAAGCTGTAAACCAGACTGTCCTGCTCCAACAATTGCAATACGGCGCATAATATTCTCCATAATTTTCTAAATGTGCTTTTAAAATGCTGTGCTATTCGGCTAAACGTGGAATAGCGGGCTGTGATCCTTCAGGGCCCATCACTGAATATCCGCCATCGACCGCATAATCTGCTCCGGTGACAAAACTCGCAGCGGGTGACAATAAAAACAAAACAACATTGGCAACTTCTTCGGGATGACCCAATCGACCTAGCAAGTGATAATCGGCCGCCACGCTATCGGCCTTTTCACGGTTATTACCACTGACTTCTGCAATAACACGAGACCATGTCCAACCCGGTGAAACGGAGTTGATGCGAATACCATCGGCAGCAAAATCCATTGCCATGCTTTGTGTGAGTTGACGTATTGCGGCTTTAGACACTGGATATAACCAGCGCCCTGTTTGTGCCACTTTGGCCGAGATTGAAGTAAAATTAACGATTGAACCTTGCTGCTTTTTTAGGTCATTGTATAAAGCACGGCTCAGCTCAACTGTAGAGACCAAATTAATATCGAGTGCTTGTAACCAGTCCTGACGTGAAGATTTAAAACCGTCATCTAAATATGTACATGCCAGATTGACCAAGTAACTCACTTGACCTAAATGTTGGTGAATATCTGCCACAGCTTGTTGAATAGCCGCATCGCTGGTTAAATCGGTTTGAATAAACATCACATCATGGTTAAAGCTTTCTGCAATTGCTTTGCCTTTAGCATCAATATCTAAAATAGCGACATGAGCACCCGCACTCACCAAAGCTTGTACAACAGCTTTACCAATAAGTGTTGCTCCGCCACTCACCACAGCAACTTTTCCTTTTAAATCTATATTCATTGCGCATCCTCCTTAATTGACTGGCTTGCCTTCACTACTTGACCAAGATGGCATCAAAGTATTTGAAGGAAGATCTTCATCAAGAAGTTTTCGCGCGGTCTCTACACCTGCAACTGGCAAGCCTGCTGGGTCTAATAAACCAATTTGAACGAGCACCGATGCTTGGTCCCAATAAATATGTTCATGACACAGCTTTGAACCTCTAAACTGAATTACACCCAACATTGGTATTTCGACATATTTACCAGTCGGTTTTACACCCGGTAATAACCAGTCAATTTCAGCATCGTGGGTAAAACTCATAATGAACTCGTCTACCACTTGCGTTGAGCCAACCGTACGAGAGATTGAAGTAATCTTCATATCTTTCGGGTTTTGGTGCACAAAGTGATACTGATAAAAACGAGCAAGCTGACTTTGGCCTACACCACCAGTTAAGGTTGGAATATGGTTGACATAAGGCTCCGCAACCATCGTTGCCATGGTTGCAGGCACATCACGCGTATCAAACTCATGACGAATATGCTCTTCCCATAGCGCAACTAAGTCATATTTCGGTCCAATCGTGTTATGTAGAGCTGTTACTGTACGCTCGTGGGCAAAGCGTGCTGAAGGTTTGTGATAATGATTGCTTTTTGGGCGTGCAAAAGCATGATCAACACCTTCATAAACATAAGCTTGTACATTTGAATATTGGTTAGTTGCATTGACAATCGCTTGTCTCGCATCTGGCGGTGTAAATTGGTCCAGTTCTGCAATATGTAAAACCAAACGGCCTTTTACGTTGGCTAACTCATCTAACGCTTTTTCAATGCCTACACCGTAATAACCTACAGCACATGCCACTTCCGAAAGCCGACAGCCAGCCAGATACGCAAGCTTTCCACCTAAACAATAGCCCACCACACCAAGTCCTGTAGAGGTGTCGCATTCTGGTCGAGTCTTTAAAAAAGATAAGCTGTCCTGAATATCTTCAACCCCAAGATTTTCATCATATTGCTGATAAAGCTCGAAAGCCTTTTGAAAATCTTCTGGTGTGTAACCCAGTTCGATATTAGATGCTACACGCCAAAATAAATCAGGAACTAAAACGGTATAGCCCTCTTCTGCAAGAAATTCTGCTTTTTCTCGCATGGCTGCATTCACCCCAAAGATTTCCTGACAAAGCACCACTCCAGGTCCTTTTCCCGTTTCTGGTGTTGCTAGATATGCACTGAACTGCTTTCCAGATGCTGTTTTAATTTGAACGGTTTGACCAGCCATAGTGTCAACTCCTGACATTGTTATGGCTTTATCTTCTATCCGAATATTTTTTTAGGCTGTCCAAAAGCTGCAAGCACTATCCAATCTCTGCGCAATTATCAAAATCAATAAAAATGGATAAAACACTAAAAATTAGAAAACTAATAAATTTCATAACTTTAAATTAAAAATAAAATTAATACTTTTTATCTAATTTGGAAAAAATGGATGAAGATTAGGACTTATTGGATAGTGGCTATTGGCTAAAAATAGTTCAATCAAGTCATGTAATTAGTTTGATTACATAAAAAAAAGCCCAGTCATTTTCTAAATTAAGGCGTTTTATTTATGCATCGACCATGGCCACTTTATGGACAACAAAAAACGTTAATGCTCATCAATATTTTATGTTGTAGTGCATTTTCTACTCAGGCTTATTCAGCGGATGAAGAATGGAAATTTACATTAAAAAATGCATATATAGACAGAAATTATGACAATCCAGATGTAAAAGACACCGGTAGTTGGTCACAATCAGCTTCTCTATTTTACAACTCAAATATGCATGATACGCCGTTAGAAATTGGAGGAACCCCGATTCAAATTGGCGCAAATGCTTCAGCACAATATGCGGTTCGTTTAAGCCAAGATAAACATGTTGCAGATACGGTATTACCTTTTGATAAAGCGACGCAGTCTCAAGCACCTGATTATCTAAAATATGGTGCGACCTTAAAGTTAGGCTATAACAAGACGCTACTAAGCATTGGTGAATTATGGCTGGATTTACCCGTAACCACTGTAGATGCAAGCCGACAACTCCTGACGTCTTATTGGGGAACTAATCTTAAGAGTCAGCTAAACGATAAGCTTTTTGCTGAAATTGGCCGTATTGAAAAAGTATCACCGCGAAACGAAGAAGATTTTCATCGATTTTCTTTTACTTCAAAAGGTGTGACTGCCTATTCAGATGGACTTAACTACTTAGATCTTCGCTATCAATTTACGCCTACGTTAAAGGGCGAATATTACTTTGGAAATATGGAGGATTTATATAACAAACACTATGTCGGCGTTGACCATATATGGAAAAATTCTAATTTTTCAGTTAATTCAAAATTCAAATATTTCAATGCTAAAGATAATGGAAATCTTTTTGACATCGACGCACAAAATGTAGGGTTATTAGAAACACTTAAAGTAAAAAATCACAGTTTTGGTGTGGGTTATCAGCAAATTATTGGTGAGTCTGCTTACCCGTTACCAGATGGTTTCTTGCCTGAAACTTACTTCATTAACTGGAACACCACAGGTTTCTTCAAACAAGATGAAAAGTCTTATCACTTCATCTATGGCTATGACTTTAAAGATTATGTGCCGGGTTTAAATACGACTTTCAAATATGTATACGGCGATCACTTTAAGACAGCAGATGGCTTAAAAAATAAAGAAAGTGAAGCAAACGTTATTGTCAATTATGCCCTTCAACAGCCATTCCTCAAAGGTTTAGCTCTTCAGTACATCTTCATCAATTACGACATTAAGCATGGAAACGATTTCTCTGAAAACCGTTTCTTCGTCAATTACAGCAAAAAATTTTAATGAATAAGGAATACGTATGAAAACGATAGATGCAAACACGATTATCAACCGCGAAAAACTGTCTCCATTACAGCGGATGGTTTTTATCCTAGGCTTTTTTGTCTTCTTCTGCGATGGTCTAGATACAGGGATTATTGGTTTTATTGCTCCTGCATTATTAGATGATTGGGGAATTACCAAGCCGCAACTTGCTCCAGTTTTAAGTGCTGCTTTAGTCGGTATGTCGATCGGTGCAATCATTTCGGGGCCTCTATCCGATAAGTTTGGACGTAAAGGTGTCATTGTTTTTACAAGCCTTTTATTTTCAATATTTACAATTTTGTGTGGCTTTGCTAATTCAACTCAAGACTTGATGATTTATCGCTTTATTACAGGTGTTGGTTTAGGCGCAGCCATGCCAAACATCAGTACCATTGTCTCTGAATATATGCCTGTAAAACGTAAAGCATTCCTAACAGGCCTTGCTGGTTGTGGTTTCATGCTCGGTATTTCTTGCGGCGGTGTGTTGTCAGCTTATCTATTAGAAAGCTATGGTTGGGCTAAAGTGATTATTATTGGCGGAAGTATTCCCCTCATTTTAGTGGTTGCTTTATTACTTAAATTACCTGAATCAACGCAATACTTAATTACACGTCATCAACAAGATAAAGCTCAGCGTATTTTAGAAGATATTCAAGGTCATTCTTTTCAAGAGCCTGTAAAACTTGTTTTAACTCAAGCAGAAAATGCCTCTGATGAAAATCCAGTTAAAATCGTTTTAGGTAAATACCTTTGGGGTTCAAGCATGCTTTGGCTCTGCTGCTTTACCAGTCTATTGGTGTTTTATCTTTTGACAAGCTGGATGCCAACGATTTTAAAAACAGCAGGTTTTAGTACGCAACAGTTTAGTTTAATTGCAGCGATTTTCCCTTTTGGTGGTGTGATTGGTGCAACCATTATGGGATGGTACATGGATAAACTGAATCCAACTACAGTCATCAAATATTCATATCTGATTGCTTTCGCCCTATTCATTGTTGCAGGTCTAGTGAGCTCAAATATTTTCTTGTTAGGTCTTACTATCTTCTTAATTGGAGCTTTACTCGCAGGTGCTCAGTCTTCATTACTGCCACTTGCAGCTATGTTCTATCCAGCAGTGTGCCGTGCAGTTGGCGTTTCATGGATGCATGGTATTGGTCGTATCGGTGCAATTTTAGGTGCTTTCTTTGGCTCGCTCATTTTCACTTTCAACCTAAGCTTAAGCGGTATTTTCTTTATTCTTGCACTACCAACCTTCATCTCATTTATTGCACTTAGCCTGAAAGTGCTTTATGAGAAATCTAAAAACAAACAAGTGTTAAAGCTAGAAGAAAGTCTATAAATATTAAGCGATAAATAAAAAACTGATTTAGTTGCCTAAATCAGTTTTTTTAATGGGAAAATTAAATATCAGAAAATTTTGCCCTTAGTCTCACTTGGATTTTCTCCGAACTCTTCACGATATTCTTGAGAAAAACGACTTAAATGGTTAAAGCCCCAGTCATAGGCAAGCTTTGAAATAGAAACCTTTCTATCTGCTCCTGTGGTGCTCAAGATTTTATAAATTTGTTGAAGGCGATATTTTTTTAAATACGACATTGGACTGGTACCGTAGTACTGTTGAAATTCGTCATACAGTTTTGATTTTGAAACCCCAGCCAGACGTTGCAAGTCTTCTGCACAGATTTCTTCGTGAGCATGTTCAATAATAAAATTACGAACCTTACGGATATAAGCTGGCTCATCCTGATGTGAGAGTAACTTTAAGGCTTCAGAGTAGTTATTTTCTTGAGACAACAATAATGCTTTAATTACAAAATTTTCATAGTCTTCAGACAACATCTGCAAACCATAAAAATTGCTATATTGAGATTTTAACTGTACAAAATTTTGAATGTTCTTCCACCATGCACCAATCAATTGCTCAGAGTTTAAGTGCATTTCGGGGTTAAAAATAATGGGAGCTTCTATAGGTTTATTCAGTAGATCTGCAAGAACAATCTGCATACTCCGCTCAGGAATAACCACCTGAAATTTTCTGCAATCTTTATCGATAATCAAATCTTGCTGATCGTTATTTGAAACAATGAGGCCCCTGTTTTCATCAGATTGATAATGAGCGCCACGAATGTTGAGAGCTTGTCGACCTTGTATAGGCAAACTAATGCTATACGCTTTTAAATTTGAGATGTTGATGGCAACGTTTGCACCATAACTGATTGTACCAATCGCCATTTTTTTATTAGGCAAACGCATTCCGTCATAGTGAAAATCGAGAGTGTCTTTGTAAATTGTGTCTAGACGGTGTTCACCACAAATTGTGGACATCAAATTCTGCGCAAATTCAGCTTTGCGAGAATAATGATTGAGTTCCGTCTGTTGGCTGAGTGATATCATATCCTTTTCACCTAGCTAAATAACTTATTGCTTTAAAAGCAACTTGTATGCCAATTAATATCCTTTAATTGACGAGTTTTCCTGAAAAATATCGAATCAAGAAAGAGAGTAAAGATTACTTTCTCATACTCTATTAGATTTTAAAAATGGAAATAAGTTAAATACCTTTAAAGTATAATTTCATACTTTAACAAACTTATTTTATTAGACTTTTTATAAACAAATAGAGTAGAGATAAATCATTATTTTGAACATTAGAATATCGTAAATTTTAACGAATAAAAAAACCGCCTATTTTAAATAAGCGGCTTTTATAAAACACTTAAATTATTGTGCTGTGTAGCCACCATCCATAACGACAGCTTGGCCTGTTACCCCACTAGCTTTACCACTCGCAAGGAAAATTGCATAGTCAGCGATTTCTTCAACAGACAACAAACGTTTTTGAGGAACCATTGCCAAAATTACATCTTCAAGTGCGCTGTCTAAACTCACATTACGAGTTTTAGCCAAATCTGCAATTTGACCACGAACCAATGGTGTATCTACATAACCTGGGCATAAGGCATTTACCGTAATACCGTCACGTGCACATTCCAATGCCGCAACTTTTGTTAGGCCAATTAAACCATGTTTCGCGCTGTTGTAACCCGCCTTTCCAGCAAAACCAATCAAACCATTAATTGAAGCCATATTAATAATACGGCCATATTTTTGAGCTTTCATGATTGGAAAAACGTGTTTAATACCAATAAATGCCCCCGTTAACATGACCTGAAGTAGCTTTTGAAAAACAGCCGTTGGAAACTCTTCAATAGATGCAACATGTTGGAAACCAGCATTGTTAATTAAGATATCAACCGTACCGAAGGTCTTTTGAGTCAGCTCAATTGCTTGTTTATAAGCACCTTCATCAGTTACATCACATGGTGCAGATAATGCATCAAAACCTTGCTCTTTGAGTAAATTCGCTGTTTCTTGGCACTTTTCGGCATTCATATCAGAAATGACAACTTTGGCACCTTCTTGAGCAAATTTCTTGGCAATCTCTAGACCGATACCGCTTGCAGAACCTGTAATAAAAGCGACTTTACCGTCTAAAAGTTTAGTCATCTATTTACTCCTTAATACTTATAACGTGCTGATTTAAACAATACCTGTTACGGTAAAGACCGTAATGACCACAAATACCGCTAACGTTTTTATTACTGTGACTGCAAAAATATCTTTATACGATTGTTTATGGGTTAAACCTGTAACAGCGAGTAAAGTAATAACAGCACCATTATGCGGAAGTGTATCCATACCACCCGATGCCATCGCAACCACACGGTGCATGACTTCTGGCGGAATACCTACGGCTAAAATCGCAGCGTTATAGTGTTCAGCCATCGCACTTAAAGCGATACTCATACCACCAGAAGCTGAACCGGTAATACCTGCTAAAACGGTTGTCGTCACCGGCCCATTCACTAAAGGATTTGTGAAGGTACTGCTCATTGCATGACTAATCATGGCAAAGCCCGGTAATGACGCAATAATTGCACCAAAGCCATACTCAGAAGCCGTATTCATTACTGCTAAAAGTGAGCCGCCAATACTGGCATTAATGCCCTCTTTAAAATTCGTCACTACACGCTGATAATCAAATAAAATTGCAGAAATAATCCCGACAATGAGCGCAAGACCAACCGCCCAGATCGCACCAGTTTTTGCTACATCTACGGTGTAGTCAGCTAAACCGACGGTGGCAAAATCAAAGCCATTTGGGTACCACTCTTTGATTGCTTTAGACAAATATTTGTTCATTACTGCAACAAGAATAAGAGGTACAAACGCTAAAAACTGACGAGCCGTACTTCCATTGGTTTGCAAGTTCATATCGGCTTCAATTTCTTGAGATGGCGTATCGTCTACACCAAACCCAGAGAAACCTTCTCCAACTTTTGCAGCAGCACGACGACGCCATTCTAAGTAGCTCAAACCCATACATAAAACAAAAATAGCGCCAATAATTCCTAGAAATGGTGCGGCATAAATATTGGTGCCAAAGAATGTGGTTGGAATTACGTTTTGAATTTGTGGGGTACCTGGCAATGCATCCATGGTAAATGTAAATGCACCCAGCGCGATGGTTCCCGGAATTAAACGTTTTGGAATATTAGCTTGTCTAAACAACTGATTGGCAAAAGGATAAATGGCAAATACAGCAACAAAAAGACTCACGCCGCTATAGGTTAAAATTGCACCTAGTAATACAACCGTTAAAATTGCTTTTTTTGCCCCAATCCATCTTACAATAGTTCGAGCAATAGACTCAGCAATTCCTGACATTTCAACGACTTTACCGAAAATTGCCCCAAGCAAAAATACCAAAAAGTAATCTTTAATAAAGTTCACCATTTTGGGCATAAATACACCCGAATAAAACGGTAAAACATTGGCTGGGTTAATGAGTAAAACAGCAAGTAAGGCACAAATTGGTGCCATGAGAATGACTGAAAAGCCCTTGTAAGCTGTATACATTAACAGCCCAAGCGAAAGTAGAATTACAAATAATTCCCACATATATTCTTTCTCCCTAAAGAATAGATATTAGGTTCAATAAAATTACCAAAAGATATTTAGGTTATCCCAAACCTAAAATGATAAAAATCACAATATCTATGAATGGTAATAGGAAAATGAGCTTAAAAATAAAATATCACTAAAATATTTAAAAACAATGTAATTTAATTTAAATTTTAAAATAACAATAAAATACAAATGTTTATGTTATTCGATCGGTATAATTTGACTATTTAAAAATTATTATTGTTTTATAAAACTTATTAATTGTTGAGTAAATTAATATCTCTATATTATTTAATAAAGACAATTAAATAATATGTTTTTTAAATATTCTTTATCAAATAAAAAACAAAAGCCCCCTAATAAGGGCTTTTATCAAAATATTAGTTTTATTAATTGTAAAGCATTTCACTTAAGAGATTTACAGTAGGGAAGTCAGCTAGTATTGAACGTTCAGATTTACACTTATCAGTCTATATTATTAACAATTGGGTTATTTTGACTCTGCATAAATGTAATCCAATAAAATTAAATACTTATATCTGATTTATAATGGTAACAATCTAGGTCTACGATATGGACCAGAACTTATACGAAAAATATTTTTAACATTTGGTTTGATATTTTGTTTCTCAAAGGCAGGGTTAAAGCTTGATCCAGTACACAGTCCTTTTCCTTCAGGATCAGGTGCCACTGCCATACTCCATTGTCCTACTGGTAAATAAAATGTTGCTTTCTCACCTGTATCAAAACGTCCAATAGTTTCATTACGAAAGAGAACACTTAAATAACAAGCGCTACCTAGAAAGCCAGTATCTCTAGTGATTTCAACTTCAGCATAACCATCTTTATTTTCTTGATAAGCTAATAAACGTTCTTTGGGTGATTGCTTTGCCATAGTTGTCGAAATAGGCGTTGTGGCACACCCAACCAAAGAAACGACAAAACCCAATAAAAGTATTTTTTTCATGACATTACCCATTTTAATAACGAGTAAAATTTAACAGTTCAGAAAAAGAAAAACCACCCAAAGGTAGCTTAAAACTTAATGATATTTTAGAGCTTCACATATTTTTTCTGTTGGATCTGCTGATTCTGCTGTACGTAGAGCAGAAATAAATGCTAATCAGAGCAAGCATTGTAGGTTTTCTACTGCACTGTATTTAAGTTTAATTTAACACTAACTAAGTTTTTACTCTCACTACTAAAGTTTTCCTATCATCTAAACTTGAATTCATCAAAGACTGCTCGAGCTTCATGGTAATTTTTTACCTTATCCTCTGCTGTTTTAGCCATATCAATACTAAAGTCAGTCGGCTTTTTACCATTCCATCCCATAAATTTCTCCATAAAAAACCACTCAAATGAGAGTGGTTTTTTCTTTTCAAAAAGTTCTTAATTAGCACTTCCACAAATATCAGTGGTACCTGTTGGGTATGTAAACTGCATATTTGCTTTATTAGTAATTAACTGTACTGAAACAGTTTTACCTAAAAATTTAGAATTAGGATTTGGTGATTGTATACCCGCCCCTTTAAATCCAATACTTTTTAAAGAGTTTTCAGTAAGTAAGTTAAGGTATCCATAATTTGTACCATTGATGATATACCCCATTTGTTTGCTAACCTGATTAAAATAAAGACCTACTCTAACTTTGCCATCTGTTGGCACCGTAACAGGAATTACCTTTCGATCAAGCTCCTTTGCAACTACTGAACCAGAACTATCTCTTTTAGTACTTGCTCCCGTGAGTGTCACATAACTTCCATCAGCATAATTTGCATCTTTATTAATTAACCCATAACCAAGATCTAAACTAATTTCATTTTTTAAATTAGAAGCTCCTAATATATTGAAGGCTAGCTGTTGAATTTCATGGCTATCTGCTAATGCGATGTTTTTAATATTTAAAACATCAAATATAAACTCTGCTGCTATAATATTTGTTCCAATTACTGATTTATCAACTAAAGTAGTCTGAATAGAAGGTAGACTTATCATTTTACCAGAATTTACAATTTGGTCAGCTGGTGTACTTCCTATATAACCAATTGTTGCCGTACCTTTTTGCTCAGCAATACTAATTGGAGACATTAATTTAATCGGCCTTCCTCCTGCTGCATTTACTGCATCGACTTGAGCCCGAGTTGCATCAAAACTATAAGTGCAGGCAGCATAAGTATTTACTGAAATTCCACTGCTGATTAATAAACTCAAAATAATTTTATTCATGTAATCTTCCTTTTTTATTTGAGAAAATAGTATAGCCAAGCTATGTAAAAAGATTGATTAAAAACTGACAAGTGGTAATTTTACTTCTTTATAATTTTCTATTATGAAATTTCAATATTTAATTTCTACTACAATAATATGAATGATATAGATTAATAGGTACATTAGCACTGCTAATACACCACCGATTACTAGAGCTATCTCCATAGAATTAGAAGGATTGTTTTCTGGTTTTCTAGCAAAAATCGCAGGATATTTTGCATTCTTAATTTTCTCTTCAGCAATTCGATAATGCTTTTTACCCATTCTTATAAATATAAGAATACAAATAATAGGCAAAATAAATGATGAGTAATAAATCAATGAGTCTACTGAAAATTTGTTATTGATCGCATCATCACATTTATAAAAATACGTCTGTTTTTCTTTACTTAATTTAGTAATTTTTTCAGAAGTAATTTGACTAAAATCAAAATCATTACGACAACCAGATATAAAGACATCTTTAGCATCTCTAGAACTACTGGACCCACTACTCGTATGCCGCATATGTACTGTTGTATAAGACATAATATTATTAGAAAATAAAAAATCAGATTTTATTAGATTAATAATAATTGGCAACCTAAACCTTCCTCAATTGGCATTTCCAAATAGTAGAGGCAGGATCCTACTGAATATGAATGACCCGAAAAGAACCTAAGGAAGTTATCCACTCATCATCAAGTTTTGGAATTATAGTCAATTCATTCTGCAGCACAGTTACTTTTTTTATCTATGGCCAAGCTCCAAATAGTTTAGATTTTATATTGATTGTATGAGCAAAATAGAATTAAACAATCTGAGTAATTTTCTTTAACTCCATTTTTAGATTTTTTATTTGTTTTTCTGGTCATTTTTTATACAACCATTTAATAAATAGAAGAATCAATATAACTTAAAAAGCCCTCTTCAAAGGGCTATTTAAGTAGAAAAAAACTAATCTGATTCAGATCCTATCGTTGATTAAACTTGATATTGATCAGCTTTAAGATTTGGTTGATCTACAAGCAGTTCAATAAAAGATGGAATTGATGTAGTGTTAAGTAAATACGGGTTAAATTCATCGACATGATGATGAAAAAAGAAATCTTTTATTTTCGTATTTATAGGCGCAAATTTCATACTCCAATGCTTAAATAACCGCTGTTCGGACGGTTCCGAAAAGATAATTTCACAGTTCTGATGCCGCGAATCTTTCAAAATTGAATTATAAAACAGTGATTCAACCTGTTCTTTCTCACCCTCTAAGTACTGCAAGAAATACCCATTACCATAGTAAAGTACTCCCGTAATATCATTATAAGAGTTAAATTTGACTGCTTCTGTGAGGATATCAATTAAATCTTGTTTTACTTGACTATGTTCACTATTGGTTTTACTTGCATACATAAAGCCTATTAAACTCATAGCGATAACTCGAAGATAGATGTCAGTTGGGCATTCTGACAGCTACACACTATGCTTACAACCTGACCTATTTAAAACCTTGTATTTCAAGAGTAAAGATTATTATCATTTTGAAAATGACAAACTTTAACAACTAGAAATCTTTTGTAAATTAAAGTCAACTAACAAACTCACTAGAAAGTCGTAATTTCAGTAAAATTAAGAATTATCTTTAATTTGTGGATGTCTAATGGAGAACCATGAAATTATTCTTCAAGACGAACATCATAAACAACTTAAGATTGTCAAAGTTCAGGATGTACGTTTTGATGTAAATACGCTTAACAATAGTTATCAATGGTTATGGGTATTTGACCATAGCTCAGAGTTTTTCCCATTTGAATTGTGGGATCAGCTCGACAATGCAACTGTTCATCAAAAGATAAAGCTCGATAATCAAGATTTTAAAATTATCAAGATTTTGACAAAGAAAACTAAAGTCAGGCCGTCATGATAAATAAATGTGTAACCACGTACCATGCATTATAAAATTTGCCATAACCTCTTTTCACTTAACCAAACTGAAATCACTTGGGCCAATACTTTAGGCTGTTCAATTGGAATCATATGCCCAGTATTATTAATTGTCTCAAGCGTTGCATGTGGCAACTGGTCTAATAATTCGATTGCCTCATCATTCGAACGCAATTGATCATTAGCACCCGAAATAATTAGGGTTGGGCATGTTATTTTACTCATATCATATGAGCTTCTATCTAACATAGATTGTTTAACGAACTCGGCATACCCTAAAGCTTTACCCATTTCTTGGATTTTTTTTATAAGATTACGATTCTGAGCATTTGAAGGATGAAGGGTTTTTTCAATAGATATCGAGCTTAGCCCTCGAAAGGTTTTCTCAGAGTTAAGTCTAATTGCAGTTAATTTTTGACTTTTTTGTTCTTCAGTATCCGATCGTAGTGAAGAGGCTATTAAAATTAGCGCCTTAACCTTTTCAGGAAATTGTTCCACTATAGATCTGGCAACATAGCCTCCAAGTGAGAAACCTATCAGCACAAAGTTTTCTGGTGTATTGTCAACAATATTTTGAGCAATTTCCTTTATTGTCTGCCCTTTTTTTAAAGTCGCTCGAAATATTTTCCATTCTCTAGGTAGTGTATTTATCAATTCGTCCCAGAGAGACTCATCAAGCATAAAGCCAGGTATTAAAACAACCGAAAGAGACTCTCTATTCATATTTTGAAAACCTTAACAATGATATTTTTTGTGTATTTACACAGATTCCAAGCGTTATCTTATGATTGATCATATGAGCTGAGCATCCTCAAAAGTAGAATGCCCAATACTGTGATGAATGAAGTAGAGTTAGTTCGAGTGCTATTTTAATAATTATATCCATGACTTTCATCTGGGAAAGAACCATCTTTTACAGCATCCACATATGCTTTAATAGCCGAACATATATTATTTTGCCCTTCCATAAAATTCTTCACGAATTTTGCAGGTCTTTCATTTAAACCCAACATATCATGTAATACTAAAACTTGCGCATCAGTACCACCACCTGCACCAATCCCAATTACAGGTATAGCAACTGCTTCAGAAATTTTAGATGCTAAGTTTGTAGGAACACATTCAAGTAAAAGCATTGCAGCTCCAGACTCTTCTAGTTTTTTTGCTGTTTCTAATAATTTTCTAGCTTGCTCATCCGATTTACCTTGTACCTTATATCCTCCTAGAACATTTACGCTTTGAGGTGTTAGACCGATATGTGCACAAACTGGAATGCCACTTTCCTTTAATCTTTTAATTGAGTTAACGAGCCATAGGTCCCCTTCTAACTTTACCATATGCGCTCCAGCTTGCATTAACAAACCTGCATTTTTCAAAGCATCCCCTTCACAGGCATAGCTCATAAATGGTAAATCAGCTATAAGAAATACTCTTGTATTTCCTTTTTTAACACATTCAGTGTGATAAACCATTTGCTCTACTGTGACAGGTAAGGTGGTCTCATGGCCTTGCAATACCATTCCTAAAGTATCGCCAACTAGCAATACATCAACGCCAGCTTTATTTGAAGCATTGGCAAATGTAGCATCATAACAAGTTAACACTGCAATTTTCTGCTTCTGTTCTTTCATTGCTTTTAAAGTATTTAAGGTGATGGATTGCATGAATACCTCTATAAGTTCCAATATATGAAAGCGAATACAAGGATATGCTTAAACTGCTGGAAATAACTTTCAAATTTTTACTATAAATATTGTGAAAATAGAAATATCTTCTAATTTTTTAATTAAAACTCATGATTTTGCTCATACTAAAACCATGTTTAGAATATTAATATTTAAAGGGTTTTAGTTAGTGAATAGAGTAAGGGACTCTACCATAGTCACCTTCGAAGCACTTTCCACTCTAACCAAACGAGCATAAATACAAAGATACACCCACTTACCAACCATATAAAAATTGTTCTTGGTAATGGTTTTTTAGTTTTCTTGAGCTCCCTACTTTGTTATCTCAGCAGTTTTATCTACTACAGAATTATAATTATTTACAGTTCTGAATCATATTGTTAGTAATTAAAAACTATTTGCTTAAGTCTTTTGTAGTTTGTGATACAGAGTCAGCCTGATCCGTAAATTCCGACATTTCGTCTGGTAAAAGTTTGAAATTGTATTCTTCAACCAATAACAATAAACAGACAGGATCCTTATACCAACTTTATTTTCCTTAAGGCAATAAAAATCCACCCATTGAGTGGATTTTTCAATTAAATTTTGAGATTAAATAGCTTCTATGACGATATATTTTCCTTCATAGAATACGCCTTCGCTACCTGTTTCTTTTAATTTGCAATAAATCGCAATCGGATGTGTCAATTTTCTATTTTCTCACTGGGAATATGAGTAATCCCAGATAAAAAATTTGAATTATCATTTTCTAAACTCCAAGAGGTACCTTTGTCTTTATGCCATTTGCTATTTGGATATTTAGAATCTAACCATTCAATACATTGTTTCATTGTTGAAAATTTTTTTGTTTCCTCTTTTTCAATTTTTGATGCTGCATTTACCGAAGCTCCAAATGTTAAGAATAAAGCTCCAATTAAAGTTTTCCTCATGAAATTACCCTTTATTATTAATAATTAAAATTTAAGAGCTTAAGATATAAAAAATTAATCCTTAGGTGGATTAATTTTTAGGAAGAGTTTTGTTAATTTCACTGCTAGCAGTTTCATGAAGTTTTAATAAGTTGAAACTTTCATAGTTAGCTAAAATACAAAAAAGAAGAGCGCCTAACAAAATTAGAGTTATCTTATTCATTTCATTTTACCTTTGATATTTTATTTTTTTAATCCTGCTATGGTACATGAAAATAGTATAAAAACCTTAATTGTTAAGAATCTACCACAATTTATTACAAAAGCCGTTTGTAATATTTAAATTACCTTTTCTAGATCTCTTAATGGAAATACAACAACAATGGCCAGACAGGATCCTTATGCCAACTTTATTTTCCTCAAGGCAATAAAAAACTCTTTCAGGTTTATGAAGTTCATTGTCTATATTTCTTTAGCACACTTTAACGAAGCTGCCTCTAAGTCATTATCAGCTTTGTAGATCATATTTGAACTAGAAGCACTTAAAGTTGTTCTAGCTTCGAGTATATCTTTGTTTAGATGCTTCACTTCTAGAGTCATACCATTTTGAATATAGATCATATTATTTGCATACTTAACTTTATTGAATACAACATGCCCACTCGTATCATCACAAAATACTCCATTGCCATCTGAGTCAAGTTTTATGGTTGATATGCTTGGACCGATTGAAATCGTCCATATACCTGATACTGAAGGTGTTGAGGGCTGCACTTCGCTAAAATTATTATTAGTCATTTGATTAATTGGGCTTACACACCCACTTAATAAAAAAATTAAGCTTAATGCAATTATCTTTTGCATGATAATTATCCATTTTAATTATGAGTAAAATTTAACAGTTCAGAAAATAAAAAACCACCCAAAGGTGGTTTAAGTTATTTATTAATCTTACATTTCAGTTTTTAAAGTAGGCATTGGCGGTAAAAAAACTGATTTTATCAGTTGATCTGTATCGTATAGTTCCAAACTCACAGGACCTGCGGCATATGGAGCCAATTCGTAAAGCTGATAATCGAAAGTAACTCCTCCCGATTGATTGATATAGAAATTATCACTTACTTTAAAGTCTTCTTTGCTAATAGAGGGTTCCATATCATTTTCTTGGCACCAATATTCGTACTGTTTCCATAAAGCATCCTTAAGTGCATTCATTTTTCCATTGACTACAATATCTTTTAGCCCAATGCGCTTTTTGCTTTTTAAGTCAAAAATATAATCTTCAAAAGTTGATATACCATGTGCTCCTCCAGAATATTCTGAGCTAACTTTCGAAATTTGAACATACTGACCAAACTGTCCATTAAAGCGATAAACCACACTATCTGACCAATTGTTAAGCCCCTCAGCTTGAGTTTGATTTAATTGCTTTTGCTTTTCTGATGCAGGACTAAGTGCATCTGCATAATCTTTACGGATTTCTTTATCAATGACTTGATCAATCCAACCAATATTACTTTTAATTGCAATAGCTTCTTTAGAAGTACACACGACACCCTCAACATCTGGATTAGGTCCGCAAATTTTGGGTTGTTCAAACTTCACAAGAAAACTACTCGCGATCATTGCAGGAATTTGATTTTCTTCTTTTTGAGAGTTTTCATTCGCTTTTATATTGGAAGTTTTTTCTGCTTTTTCTACAGGTTTTTCCTCAGCTTTTTTCACACAGCCACTTAATATAAGTGGTATTACCACTAAGCCAAGCATAGTTTTATTCATTAATTTTACCCTTACACAATTTCATTTATCTTTTAAATTAAGTTTTTAAGAATTTAAAATTCACAAATATTTTAATTGAATTAATACTATCTTTATATTGAGATATAGTTTTTTTGATAGACATCATTTATTTAATCATGGTTATTCAATAGAATGCCAATGTAAAATCTTGATAAGAAAACAAAATATGATGTGGATTAAATTTATATTGTACCCTCTGGGCATGTTTGTGCTGTGGCAAATCATTTTCATCATCGAACAACTTTCTTTAGAATTTTTAAATGCGCCACAAATACTTGTAGCTATAATTGCACTGATCATAAATTGCGGTATGCAAATTTTGATTGGTTATAAAATTCCTCAATTAGCACCAAAATATAAGTTTGTAGCGAGTATTACATACATCATCTTATTCACTTTTTTAGTAGCAATTTATTCAACAACTATTTTATTAGAAGGCTTTAAAGTTGCCCCTCAAGCAATTTGGCTAGGTTATTTATTTTTCCATGTGGTTGGAATGGCTCTATATTTTGCAAACAACACTGATGAATTCTGCTGGGAAAATTTACTAAAATAATTCAGCACATTGTTCTCTACTTTCTTTTTCATAATTTTTGTCAAAAAACATCATATTAGACAAATTTTCGTATAAATTACCCTTCTAGGCGAGCTGAGCAATCTAAAGGAATGAAATGACGCTTAAACAATTAAAAGCTTTTTTAGCACTTGCGCGTACACTTAACTATGCCAATGCATCTTTAGAGCTACATCTAAGCCAGTCTGCTTTAAGCCTCACCATCAAGAGTTTAGAAGAAGAGTTAGGCGGTAAATTGTTTAACCGTAATACACGTCGTGTTGAGCTTACCCAAGAAGGTAAATCTCTCATTCCCTATGCTAAAAAATTACTCGCCAATTGGGATGAAATGGAAAATGATGTCAAACAACGTTTTAAGCTTAATCGTGGAACCTTAAGTATCGCCTCAATGCCCTTTGTGACTCATGCAATTTTACCTGAGGTAATTCATCAATTTTTAGAACTTCATCCCAACCTAAACTTTTCAATTCAAGATATTCCAAATGAGACCATTATAGAAAAGGTACAAGACGGTATTTTTGAACTTGGTATTTGCTTTGAACCAGATCTCACCGAAGGCTTAGAGTTTAAGCCACTATTCGAAGAAGATTTCTTAGCTTTATTACCTAAGACTCACCCACTCGCTCAATCACCTTCTATTACATGGCATGAGCTTTGTTCAAACCCATTCGTGACCTTACAAAAACCTTCAATTGTTCGATACTTAGTCGAGCAAAATTGTTTGCGAAATAATATAACGCTCGATTTAAAAGTTGAATGTCATCAAATTTCATCACTTTCAAGTTTCGTTGCTTACGGAATTGGAGTAAGTGCGATTCCAAGGCACTTCGCTAAACATATTGATAAAGAACATAATGTGTTGATTGAATTAAAGGATGAATCTATTCATAAGACTGTAGGAATTGTTTATAAAAAGAACTTTGAAATTTCAAATATTTCGACTCAATTTATTGAGGCTTTAGTTCAATATAAATTTTAAAAAATTAAAGACCGCATTTTAGGATGCAGCTAAGCAGACGCTTAATCTAAATTTATTAATTATTATAATTTTCAATATCTTAGTTTAATTTTTTAAAGGTTTAAACATTACATACGTCTAATTTTTTGTTGTTAATTTAATAGAATTCATTGAATATACTCATTAATCCTTTAAAAAAATTAACTTCTATAACACGAATTGAGATGCTAAAACTAAGATTACTAAGGGATATAGGATAACAATAGAATGAATAAAGTTTATGCCAATGCAGAGGCAGCACTGAAAGACGTTATTGCAGATAATCAAACACTTGCCGTTGGCGGTTTTGGCTTATGCGGGATTCCTGAAAAACTGATTGTTGCAGTTAAGCAAAGTGGCGTGACTGGTCTTACTTGTATTTCAAATAACGCTGGTGTAGATGATTTTGGTTTAGGTATTTTGCTTCAAACCAAACAGATCAAAAAAATGATTTCTTCATATGTCGGTGAAAATAAAGAGTTTGAGCGCCAATATTTAAATGGTGAACTTGATGTAGAACTTACACCACAAGGTACTTTGGCTGAAAAGTTACGTGCTGGTGGTGCTGGAATTCCCGCGTTTTATACTCAAACTGGCGTAGGTACACTCATTGCTGAAGGTAAAGAAGAACGCACTTTTAAGGGCAAAAACTACATTTTAGAAGAATCTTTAACAGCAGATGTTGCTCTTGTTAAAGCGTATAAGGCAGACAAGGCGGGTAATTTAGTATTCCGTAAAACTGCTCAGAATTTTAACCCTGAATGTGCGATGGCTGGAAAGATTACAATCGCAGAAGTTGAACAGGTTGTTGAAATTGGCGAATTGGATCCGGATGAAATCCATTTAGCGGGTATTTATGTAAACCGTATTGTACTTAATGCATCACCTGAAAAACGTATTGAGCATAAAACTTTAAGCACGGAGGCAGTATAAAATGGCTTGGTCACGTAATGAAATGGCACAACGTGCTGCAAAAGAACTTGAAGATGGTTTTTATGTGAATTTAGGTATTGGCTTACCTACCCTAGTTGCTAACTATATTCCTGAAAATATTAATGTTTGGCTTCAATCTGAAAATGGCCTATTAGGTATTGGCGAGTTTCCAACAGAAGAAACGGTTGATGCTGATTTAATTAATGCTGGTAAACAAACAGTTACTGCTCGCTCTGGCGCTGCTTTTTTCTCAAGCTCAGAATCTTTCGCCATGATTCGTGGTGGTCACGTCAACATTGCAATTTTAGGAGCAATGGAAGTTTCTGAAAATGGTGACTTAGCGAACTGGATGATCCCAGGTAAGAAAGTTAAAGGTATGGGCGGCGCAATGGACTTGGTTGTTGGTGTCCAAAAAGTTGTAGTGCTTATGGAACACTGCGCTAAAGATGGTACGCCAAAAATTGTGAAAAACTGTAGTTTACCTTTAACAGGTAAAGGCGTGGTTCATCGCGTAATTACTGACCTAGGTGTAATGGATATTACCCCTCAAGGTGTAGAGCTAATTGAACTTGCTAAAGATGTCTCGCTTGAACAGATTCAAGCTGTTACAGGCGTCGAATTTTACAAAACCTTAGTCGCATAAAATTAAATTTTTAGTAAGAAATATAAGACTTAAGTTACAAAGTGAGCTTAAGTCTTAGCCCTTTTAAGCACCGGATGTGCTGTCAACAAATAAGAATGAGAAGGATTTTTCAGCTATGGAAAAACAGCAAGGAATTTTTGAAAGATTTGCTCTTCGGATTAGTGACTGGTCTGAAAAATGGTTTCCTGATTCATATATTTTTGCACTACTCGGCGTCATTATCGTATCGATTGCCGCTTTAGGTATTGGTGCGCCAATTCACGATGTAGCGACTTCTTTCGGTAATGGTTTCTGGAGTCTTATTCCCTTTACCCTGCAAATGACTATGCTCATTATTGTAGGTTATGTCGTTTCTGTTTCTAAGCCCGTAAAGTTTCTGATTCAAAAAATGGCGCGTATTCCAAATTCTGGACGTGGTGCTATTGTTTTGGTTGCAACTGTCAGTTTGTTAATTTCACTAGTCAATTGGGCAGTAAGCACGATTCTTACAGCTCTTTTAGTGATCGCATTAGCTAAACGTAAAGAATTGAACATGGATTATCGCGCTGCTGCGGCAGCTGCAATTATTGGTATGGGTGCGACTTGGGCACTTGGAATCAGTTCTTCAGCAGCACAGCTTCAAGCAAATAAAAGCAGTCTGCCAGAGTCAATTTATAATCTGACTGGTGTTATTCCATTTACCGAAACGATCTTTCTTTGGCAATCAATTGCGATGACGATTATTTTGGTGATTGTTTCAATCGCAATCGCGTATTGGTCGGCTCCAAAAGGTAATAATGTTAAAACGATTGAAAGTTTTGACATTCAGTTTGAAGAAGAAAAGTCACATGAGGAAAAGTCTACCCGTCCAGGTGATTGGTTAGAAAACTCGCCTATTTTAACGATTATTGTGGTGGCTTTAGGTGTAATCTGGATGTTTTTTGAATTTTCTAAAAGTAATCCAATTATTGCCATTTCAAGCTTAAACACATACAACTTTGTGTTTTTAATGCTTGGTCTAGCATTACATGGAACACCACGAAACTTCTTAAATGCAGTTGCAAAGGCAGTTCCAGCCGTATCAGGAATCTTGATTCAGTTTCCACTTTACGGAAGCATCGCCTTTATTATGACGCAAGCTTTAAACAGCCAAGATTTATCGCTGTCGCACTATGTTGCCGAGTTTTTTGTTTCTATCGCCTCAAAAGAAACCTTTGCAATTGTGATGGGAGTTTACTCTGCCATCCTGGGGTTCTTTGTACCTTCAGGTGGTGGAAAATGGATTATAGAAGCGCCATATGTCATGCAAGCAGCAAATGATTTAAAAGTTCATTTAGGGTGGTCTGTACAAATTTATAATGCAGCCGAAGCTTTACCGAACTTAATCAATCCATTCTTCATGCTTCCAATGTTAGGTATTTTAAAACTAAAAGCAAAAGATGTGATTGGTTTTACAGTCACTCAGCTCGTTGTTCATTTTCCGTTAGTTTTATTTTTATTGTGGTTCTTTGGAAGAACGCTTAGCTACACCCCACCCACTTTTTAATTTACTGGAGCCTCTAGTTTCGGCTAAGGGCAAATTTAGCAAATACACCAATAAGAGATATTAAGATGAGTTCAATTGTTATAGTTTCAGGTAGCCGTACTGCAATGGGCGGTTTTCAAGGCAGTCTATCCGCTTTAACCGCACCAGAACTTGGCGCTGCTGTAATTCGCGAATCTATTCAACGTGCAGGTGTTGCACCAGACCAAGTAGATGAAGTTATTTTTGGTTGCGTATTGAGTGCAGGTATTGGCCAAGGCCCCGCTCGTCAGGCGATGCGTAAAGCTGGTGTACCAGATCATGTGGGTGCAGTCACCATTAATAAATTGTGTGGTTCTGCAATGAAAGCTGTATTAATGGCATCAGACACCTTAAAAGCTGGTAGTGCTAACATTATTGTTGCAGGTGGTATGGAGTCTATGACCAATGCGCCTTATATTTTGCCGAAAGCTCGCGGTGGTTACCGTATGGGACACGGTGAAATTAAAGACCATATGTTTTTAGATGGCCTTGAAGATGCAGAAACAGGCCGTTTAATGGGTTCTTTTGCTCAAGACATGGCAAATACCAAAGGTTTTACACGTGAGCAAATGGATAATTTTGCAATTTCTTCTTTGAAAAAAGCGCAAACTGCCATTACCCAAGGTTACTTCAAAGAAGAGATTGTTCCTGTTGAAGTAAAAACACGTAAAGGTGTCGAAGTTATTGATCAAGATGAGCAACCATTAAAAGCTAATCTTGAGAAGATTCCAACATTGCGCCCAGCTTTTAGTAAAGATGGAACAATTACAGCTGCAAACTCAAGCTCAATTTCTGACGGTGCTGCTGCGTTAGTACTCACCACTGAAGAATATGCTCAAAGCCATGGCTTAAATACTTTGGCAAAAATTGTTGCAACTTCTACTCACTCACAGCATCCAAGTGAATTTACCATTGCTCCGATTACTGCGATTCAAAAAGTGCTTGAGCGCGCCGGCTGGTCTGTTGACGAGGTAGATGCTTGGGAAATTAATGAAGCTTTTGCAATGGTGGCAATGGCACCAATTCATGATTTAGGTATCGATGAAGCAAAAGTCAACGTACATGGTGGTGCTTGTGCTTTAGGACACCCAATTGGAGCAACTGGCTCAAGAATTATTCTTTCTCTTATCTATGCTTTAAAACGCCTCGGTAAAAAGAAAGGTGTTGCTGCGTTATGTATTGGTGGCGGTGAAGCTACAGCTGTCGCAATTGAAATCTAAAAATCAAATCGCATAGAAGATGTAAGCTTTTTCCTTACATCTTCTTTTTTAGACTTTAAAAAGTTCATAACAGGTTTGACGGAACCATTTATGACTACTTTTATGATGGCAAGACATATGCCAATGTTGTTTAACATCATACGTTGGGAAGTCTAGAGGTGCTGGTAAAATCTGTAAATTTTCTCGAACTAATAAGACTTGGCTTAAATAATACGGCACCGTTGCAATCGCATCTGTTTCTTGAACAACTAATCCTACCCCTAGATAACTTGGTAACCGAATTAGAATATTTCTATCTAATCCTTTGTTCTGTAATTCATTTTTAATATGGTAATGGCCAATACCTGCATCAATATCAATATGATATTCACGCATATAATCATCTAAAGTAAAATTATTTGGGTCTAAACGAGGGTGGCTCTTAGAGCTAATCACAACATAATGTTGTTTGAAAAACTTCTGCTGGTAAAAGCCTTCTTCTAATTGGGGTAAAAAGCCAATTGCAAGGTCAATTTCACCATTTGCCATTTGATAGCTAGTTTCTGGTGTAATGGGCCGAATATTCAACCGAATTAAAGGCGCTTTCTCTTTTAAATAGTTGGTTAATTGCGGCAATAGAACCAGATGGGACACATCTGTCATCGCAATTGTAAAAAGTTGATCCGAGGTAAGTGGGTCAAAGTTCACACTAAAGTTATTAATGCTTTCAACTTTATCAATCACTTCACTAATGAGCGGAAAGATTTCTTTAGCCAATTCGGTTGGAATCATTTCATTTCCAACACGAATAAAAAGTGGATCATTAAAATGCTGACGGATTTTGTTCAGTCCATTACTAACACTCGGTTGTGTAAGGCCAATAGCATCGGCAGCCATTGAAACGCTTTTAAACCGATAAATATGATAAAAAATATTTAGTAATCTACTATCTAGATCGAACAAAATTGTCTCCGTCTGGATCAAATAATCCATTCAAAAAGGACTAAAAACAGATTTAGCTTAGATAAAAATGCTAAACCTGTTTTTAAATTATTGATGTATCGTCTAAATTAACAAAGAATTTAGACCATCGGCAATGCTTTATAAAGCCTTTCATCATAAAGACAAAAGCATAGCCTCTTTATTGGGTCACTTTGTATATAAATCTAGTGAATACAGCTCATATGGTTATAAATTTTAATCATGCTGAATTTGAAAACCTTTCCAGATTTGCTGAACTGCTTTGTTATCACTCAAATTATTTTTAAAAATATAAATATCTTGAGGAAGACAATACTCATGATGATCTAACATGACCAATTTTCCGTTAGCGAGATCTTCTTCTACATTGATTTTTGGAATCCATGCAACCCCTAAACCTTGTAATACCAGCTCTTTCAAATTGGTAGCATTGTCAGTCTCATATAAGGTTTTATAAATCAATTTACCTTCAATCAGCTGATCTACCAATTTTCGCAAATAAGCATGTTTACTATAAGCAAGCAAAGAAAAATTAGTCTGAATTGTATGCTTAGGCGTATGGTCGGCTTCCGTAGCTGACACAGGAACAATCTCAGTTTCAGCAATCTTAATCCCGCTTAAAATATCATCACCAACACGATTAATATTTGAGCGATCTGCATAACAAATCATAAAATCGCAGGCACCTTCTTTTAAAAGGGATAAGCCTTCACCACTATTGGTCGCGACAATTTCGATTTTTAAATCACGCATAAACGTTGGAAATTTTTTTAAAAAAGTCGTTAAAAAACCAGAAGCTAATGAGTGAACTACACAGAAACGAATCGTAGATTCGGTTTCATTTTTAATATTTTTAATCAGCTTGGCGGTCTCTTCCACCTGCTTCTCAATATTTTTAGACATCACCAGCATAATTCGCCCGATGTCTGTAAATTCAATATTATTTTTATTATTTCTAATAATAACTTCAGCTCCAATCATCTCTTCTATTTGCTGAATTCTACGCGTAAAAGCAGATTGGCTAATAAATCGTTTTTCTGCTGCTTTTGAAATAGAACGTTCTCGCTCTAATGTCAAAAGGTCCTCGACCCAACGTACTTCTAAATTCATTTTATGCATTCCCTTTTTATAGTTATGTCCTTAATTTGTCTGGTTGGGAAGCTGAATAAATAACTGAATAGATGAATGGAAAATATAAAACATGGGAGTACCTGCAAAAATGCGATGGAAGAATGGCAAAGCCAAACAATAAAAGTATGTATTTAATAATTCTGACATAGAAAAGAGTGTAAGAGAATAAAAGACTTTGATTTAACTCAACAACTCATACAAATATAAAATTCTTGTAGTAAAAACTATTTTAAATCAATAATTAAATCTAATATAACCTAGGTAAATGTACATTTTATCTTTAATAAAAAATAAAAATATTCCTAGGCTTTCATTGTGCTTTTTTTTTGATAAAAAAAGTCCGCACCTTGGGGAAGAATACGGACTGTAAAACTAAAATGTTGCTAATTTGATCATTTCAGGATTTAAGCTTTCTGACCTAATGAACTTGTTCAAATCAGAAGATATATTTGCAGTATAGTTCAACTAAATAAACCTGACTATTCTACTAAAGTATCTATTCGAGATCGAACTGAACTAAATTTCTAATATTCACCAATCAGATAATATAGCTTTCTTGAAATTTCAACCATCATATTCGCTGTATATTGAGTAATTTCAAAAACTTGCTTTTTCTGTGGATTAAATACCATATTATCTTTTTCATCACTAAAAAAGATATAAGTGGTGTATTTATCCATGTGATGGATATGCTCTTTTAAGCTTACTTTTTCCCCAGAATTGGGATCATAGGCGATAAACTTCATTCTCATGAATTTTGTCTCTATACATACAGTCTTTTATCTAAATTTAAATAAAATTTAGATAAAACAATATTTTGATGGATAATATAAAATGGTTAATCTAAAAACTAAGGCTACTTATAAGATATTGGTACAATACTATTTGCCTTGTTTACAGAGGTTTCAGCAGAAGCGATAGATTGCTCGGCGTCTTTAAGTAAACGAGAAGTTTTAGACTCACTTTTTTCTTCACCATGAAAAAGTACATAGTATGTAAAACTACCCAAAATGATTAATGCGGCTGTGACTTTTAACATAAACTTAAAAACTAAGATTTTTTCGTATTATAGTGCCTTTTATGTGAAATGCATCACATTTTTATATAAATTTGTTAGATAAGCTACACTTCAAGTTTCATTGTTCTCGTTAATTTAGTTGATATTTCATTTAAATTAACGAATCTAGATTTTCTCATGCAGTTCTTTTTTAAATTGGATCATCATTTACTTCATCGTAAAAATTTTTATATTAAATTTATCTAAACAGTAAGCTATTAATTTACAAAATAAAATTTAGATTTAATTCATGAAGAAAAATTCTATTTTATTTTTAGGTTTAAAAAATAAGAAAATTGATATGCAAAAAATGCATAATTAACTTAATAAATGCATTAGAAGTGAAGCATTTCGAAATCTAATATGAATTATCTACTCTACTAATTCGAAGTTTAATGATGAACGCTGAAATTACCACCCGTATTGAGAAGGATCTTATTGGTTATAGAGAAATCAATAATAATGATTATTACGGAGTTCAAACATTACGTGCTTTAGAAAACTTTAACTTAACCCAAAGCAAAGTTGGAAATTTCCCTCATTTAATTAAAGCATTAGCAATGGTAAAGCTTGCTTGTGCCGAAGCTAACTATAATCTAAAAAGCTTAGATCAAACTAAATTTGAAGCGATTGAATACAGTTGTAATCAACTTATTCGTGGTAATTTTCACGACCAGTTCCCGATTGATATGATGCAAGGTGGTGCTGGTACTTCAACCAATATGAATGCAAATGAAGTATTGGCGAATGTTGCTTTAGAATATATGGGACATTCTAAAGGTCAATATCAATATCTACATCCAAATAACGACATCAACATGTCGCAGTCAACAAATGACGTGTACCCTACTGCGATTCGCTTAGGTTTGTTATTAAACTTAGATGAGCTAAATCTTCCTTTTAATAACTTAATTTTAAGTTTCCGTAATAAATCTCAAGAGTTTGCTCACATCTTAAAAATGGGTCGTACTCAGTTACAAGATGCTGTACCTATGACGTTAGGTCAAGAGTTTGGCGCTTTTGCGGTAACTTTACAAAAAGATCTTGAACAAATTAATACGCTTATTCCAAATGTTTTAGCTTATATGAACCTTGGTGGTACGGCGATTGGTACGGGAATTACCACTGAATATAGTTACCGTGAACTTGCGATTCAAGCACTTGCAAAAATTTCTGGTAAGAAAATTAAGTCTGCTCCTGATCTAATCGAAGCAACTTCAGATATGGGTGACTTTGTTCTTTTATCTGGTTTATTAAAGCGTACAGCAACTAAACTTTCAAAAATTGCTAACGACTTGCGTTTACTTTCAAGTGGTCCACGTACTGGTATCAATGAAATTAACTTAGAAGCACGTCAACCGGGTAGTTCGATCATGCCAGGTAAAGTAAACCCAGTTATTCCTGAAGCGATGAACCTTGCTTGCTTCCAGATTATTGCAAATGATTTGGCTGTAACTTTAGCTGCTGAAGCTGGTCAATTACAGTTGAATGCAATGGAACCACTTATTGCATTCAAACTATTTGAATCTATGGATTTGCTTGGTAACGCGATGGCAATGTTCCAAAGTAAATGTATTGATACGATTACTGCGAACCCTGAGCACTGTAAAGCGTTAGTTGAAAACTCAATTGGTATTGTGACTGCACTTAACCCATATTTAGGTTATGAAACTACAACTCGTATTGCTAAAACTGCAAACGAAACTGGACAAAGTGTATTGGCACTCGTTCAGAACGAAGGCTTATTATCAGCACAAGTGCTTGATGATATCTTGTCGATTAATAATATGGTTAAACCAAAAATGTCGGCTTAATTCCTAAAAATAAAAAAGGAGCTTTTATAAGCTCCTTTTTATTTGTTCTATACTTTAAAAACTGAAAGTTGTAGAGAACTGAGCTGTACGCGGATTACCTAAGAATAAATAGTCATCCCCCATAAATGCTCCTACATCACGCCAATATTTCTTATTAAATAAGTTATCAATATTGAATCTAAAAGTAGTGTCATGCCCAGCAAAATTTGTTTTATAGGCAGCACCAATATTAAAGACACTGTACCCGCCTACTTTTGCAGTTCCCTCTTTATTTGCATATTTACTACTACTGTATTGCATACCACTGAGTAATCTTAACCCTTCAACTGAAGGTACTTTATAAGATAACTGCGCAGTTGCGCGTACTTTCGGTACATTTTGAGTTTGATGACCTTTGTAGCTGTCACTATCAATATCAACAAGACGAGATTTCGTGTAGGTAATGCCAGAGCTTACATCAACTGTATCAGTTAAAGCACCTGTTAAACCTAACTCAACACCTTGATTGTGCTGTTCACCTTGTTCAACAAAATCGAAAGTTCCATCTGCATTTACTTTGCTATATTGATTGTCTTGTTTTAAATCAAAAATAGCTGCTGTTACCAAGAAGTTTTGTACTTGTTGCTTCACACCAAGTTCAAATTGTTCAGAATTTCTAGGTGATAAAACTTCTAGAGGATTATTAGCAAACCATGGAGCTTCTCCACCATCCGATAATCCTTTGGCATATGAAGCATAAAGATTAGTCGTATCAGTTGGGCTATACATGAGAGCTATTTGCGGTAAAAACTTATTTAAATCTGTATCTCGGCTTTGCTGGCCATCTGGCTTATAGGCTTGCTCATCAAGATGAATAAGTTTTCCACCCAGTAAAGTTGACCATTGATCATTAAATTGAACTCGGTCAGATACAGTAAATGCCGTTTGATCACTCTTTAGAGCTTTGTAACGATCGCCTGGACTTCCCAATGAAGGATTGTAGTCGACCGTATCTTCATAAATATTGCCTGTTCCTACCGCTACATTCAGAGGTGTATGATGCTTTAAGGTTTTATATGTACGTTGTAATTCGAAAGCTACTTGATGCTGAATGTTGCCAGTGTTGAATTGACCATTTAAACCAGCAGAAAACTGGTTAGTAATACGTGTATCATCTGGGCTACGGAAATCGTAAATATCATAATTACCGTGTTTATCAAAAGTATTGCCTAAACCAGTAACTTCACAATTATCGTTATAACATCCCCATGGGAAAGCACTATTATCATCAATCACAACACGGCTTTGTGATGCACTTAAGCTACCATTCCAATGATCGTTAAATGCATATTGATATTTTAAACTCGCATTTACACTGTTATTTACAACCGGTTTACTCCAAGACTGATACCCCAATAAACGGTCTTGATCTACATTTGTTGGTACTTCTTGCCCATCAAGCAGTTGATAACCCGGAACTGAACGTTGACTTTGATGCTGAGCTTCAATATCAAACAGTAATTTAGAGCGATCATTAATTTTCCAGTCTAAAGCAACTGAACCAAACTCACGTTTACCATTTGCATGATCGACATTTGGGTGAATACTTTCATGCGCTAAATTGACTCGATAGCCAAAATTATCATTAACAAAGCCACCTACATCTGTTGCCAGTGTATAACCACCTTCTGAATTTGCATCAACCGTAACAGTTCTAACATCTGCAGGTCTTTTAGTTACATAATTTACAACACCGCCTGGCGTCGACATGCCACTTTGAATCGCAGAAATACCTTTTAGGATTTCAACTTGCTCTTTATTTTCTAAAGCTACATTTTGCTCGCCACGTATGGTGTGACCGTTAATGAGATAACTAGAGCCTAAATCGAGTGCAAAACCCCGTGCTACAAAGTTTGGATAGTAGCCAATAGCCGCGTAGCCATCTCCTAATGATGAATCATTTTTAATAACATCAGTTAGCGTTTTTGCATGTTGATCTGCGATGCGCTCAGAGGTAATGGTTGTAATAGATGCAGGAACTTTCTTTACATTGCCTGTTTGAAAACCAGATAAATTAACTTTTTTAGATGTATATAGGGCATCACTATTTTGTGTAGCGTTAACAGTAATCGTTGGGAGCTGCGAAACCTCCGCTTCATTTGCGTAGACTAAAGATGTCATTAGTGCAATAGATGAAGCTAATGCTGTTTTAGAGCATGTGATGAAGTGAAGATTTAGCGTGTGTCTGTCCATTGAATAATTACCTGCCCATACCGTGCATAATATAAGTGTGTTAAAAATCGGAGGTATTCCATATTTTTAGCCACGCAAGAATACAGTGACAAATATCGAGAGACAACAAATTATATAAGATTTAGATCAAGTAAATTTTGTGTAATAAAGCGTCATCATTATATGAATTTCATTTATTTTCTTTGAAATTGCGGCTATAACTTTTTAAGTATTACCAAATAGTCAAAATAAAACTAAGCTCAGAAATAGGCCTAGACCAAAGAGGAATACAATAAAGAAGATGGTTAATAAATTAGATCTTTGATTTTAAATAAAGTTTATGGTGTCTTGATCAACTCACTAAATTAAGGAATTGTTCGATTATCGGTAAAAATATCTTTAAATCGAACAAAAGATCATAGAATCACTAGAATGGAAATTTAAAATTATAAAAAATAAATGGAGAGGAATTCTAAGAAAGTACTCAGGATTGAGTGATATCTAAAGATTCATTCTATTTTCTGGTCAGTACATCTGAAAATTTCTATTTTTTTTCTTCTAACTGATGGAATATCTATGACATATACTAAGGAAGAAAAGAGCAGCAGAATACGAGGGATTGTAGGCGCAGCTTCAGGTAATTTGGTCGAATGGTTCGACTTTTATATCTATGCAGTATTTGCTGCTTATTTTACTCAAGCTCTGACTGCACCAGACATGGATAGCACAACCAAATCAATTTATGTTTGGGGTGTATTTGCAGCAAGCTTTTTTATGCGTCCTATTGGTAGCTGGATATTTGGGCGCATTGCAGACCGACATGGTCGAAAAAAATCAATGATTGTCTCTATTTGCTTAATGGCTTTGAGTTCATTTTTATTTGCAGCCTTACCAACTTATGACCAAGTTGGCTTATTTGCCCCTTTTCTTTTACTGGTAGTGCGCTTACTTCAAGGTCTATCGGTGGGTGGTGAATATGGTGCAGTAGCAACATACATGAGTGAATTAGGCTTAAAGGGTCAACGTGGTTTTTACTCCTCTTTCCAATACGTCACCCTTTCTGGTGGCCAGTTACTCGCCAGCTTACTCGGTGTAATTTTATTAACGTTTTTGAGTGAGGAACAATTACTTAATGGCGGTTGGCGTATTCCATTTATTATTGGTGGTATTGCTGCAATTGTATCTTTACTCGCACGGAGCCGCTTAGAGGAAACGCTTTCTCATCAAGACAGTGAGCGCAAAGAGTCTGGTAGCTTAAGAGAACTCTTTAAAAAGCATTGGAAAACCTTTTTATTGGTGGTTGGTTATACTTCTGCGGGTTCATTAACTTTTTATGTTGAAACTGTTTATTCAAAAACCTATTTAACTAATTTAGGGATGGATGGAAAAACCGTTGGTTATATTATGACCTTCGCACTATTTGTCTATATGTGTGCTCAACCTGTATTTGGTTCGATTTCTGATCGTATTGGGCGACGTTCTTCAATGCTGGCATTTAGCTTATTATCTGCGATTTTTATCTATCCAGTGATGGCAATTGGAATGCCTAATTATATAGATTCACCGATCATCATTGCCTTGCTACTGATTTTTATGATGATGATTTTGAGTTTCTATACATCTATTAGTGGCTTAGTAAAAGCTGAAATGTTCCCACCTCACGTACGTGCACTCGGGGTAGGATTTTCATATGCGGTGGGTAATGCTATTTTTGGCGGTTCTGCACCTTCGGTTGCTTTGCAATTCAAAGCTGCTGGAATTGAAAATACCTTCTTTATTTATGTCATTGTCATGCTGATTATCTGTTTCTTGTGTAGCCTTGCGCTTCCGAAAAAACCAGACTATTTAGAACATGATCATTAATTAAATGAGATGCCTTCTGTCCCAAGCAGAAGGCATCTATTAGCACTTAGCAAATTCTTTTAAAAAAGCCCACGGAAAAATCCCTTTATCATGCCCATCACTAAAACAAATTTGGGCCCCATATCCTTGGTCGAACATAGCTGTCACTTCAACATTTTGATCTTCAATTTTAATTTGCTTAATTCGCTTCGCTCGGCAAAAGCCACATGGGCAAATTTCTCTTAAATTTTGATAACCCAGAGATACGCTTAAACCATCGGTCCAGATAAAGTGCACCTGCTTATTTGTAGTATCGACACGAATATCAGGTCTGACTTGCATACTTCACCTCACCAATTTGATTTAATCCAATACGAATCGCTTTTCGTACTTCTGGGTCGGAGTCATTTTGATGTTGTTCTAATAGATTCTGAGCTTCTGATGTGCCAATTTCACCGAGTGCTAAAGCAACCTCTTTACGTAAATTGCTAATTTCATGATTAAAGTTATCAGACAAATGAGCAACTGCCAGACGCGACTTGAGTAACCCTAAGCTTCGAACTGCGGCAATACGTACTTGCCAATATAAGTCAGATAAAGCATGAATTAAGGGAGCTTCGAGCTGAACGATATGTAATTTTCCAATCGTAAGTGCAGCTTCGACTCTTAGTTGCCAACTTTCCGAAGTCAAAGAATGTTGAAGTGCTTGGATAACCCCAGCTGATATGCTCTGACTATAGGCCAAACCACCTGTTGCAATGCGGCGAACCTCATCATCTACATCTGTTTCAGCAGTTTTCGCCAATATCCTAATCGCTTGGTCTTGTTGTAACCAACTTAATGCGCTGACTGCCTCACGGCGCACAAGAGCATCTTCATGATGTACCAAAGCAGATATCTCTGTGAATAATTGCTGTGGTCGTAAAGGTTTTAAAGCACGTAAAATTGCACCAAGAGCAAAAGTATCCGTATGCTTTAAATAAGGGGCCAGTATTTGAGCTGATGCCGCATTTTTTACTTCACTTAAACTTTGACTGGCAGCTTGTTTCACATTCACATCTGTATCAAATAAAGCTTGAGCCAATACTTGTAAACTGGTTGGATCCTCCCAACTTTCTAACTTTTTTGCCGCCTCTTCACGAACTAAAGCTGAAGAGTCATGTTGCAATGCAGCATGTAACCACGGGAGTAAATCTGGATTTTCTTCATCGCCAATATTCATTAAAGCGACAAAGCGAATCTTTTCATCTGTGTGATTAAGCTGTGCAAGAAATTCCTGATTATATTCATCGAGGTCATCTAAAGCTTGATAATAAAAACTCATTCGTATTCCTTAATTTGTGATTTCTTTCCAAGCCCTAGAGGATTTAAGCGGCTTAACTCTTCTTGTTGAGTGGCTTCTTTTAAAGTCTGGATGCAATGTTTTTTAATAGCTGTAAATTCACTACTTGTTACAAGCTCAACGTCTCTTGGACGTTCAAACTTAAGCGGAATTTCTTCAATAATTCGCCCTGGTCTATGACTCATAATCAAGACTCGGTCAGCTAAAAAAAGTGCCTCATCAATATCGTGGGTAATAAATAAAACCGACGTTTGGATTTCTTGCCAAATTTCGAGTAATAGCATTTGCATTTTTAAACGAGTTTGAGCATCTAAAGCACCAAAAGGCTCATCCATTAATAAAATACGGGGTTGATTAATCAGTACTCTCGCAATTTCAACTCGTTGCTGCATGCCACCAGAAAGTTCAGCTGGAAATTTATGTTCAAAACCTTTAAGCCCGACCAGATCAATCATTTTCTTAGCTTGTTCAATACGCTTTTGTTTGGCGATGCCTTTCATTTTTAAACCAAAGGCAATATTTTCAAGCACGCTTTTCCATGGAAATAAGGTATGTTGCTGGAACACCAAACCTCTGTCTGGGTGTGGTTCAAGGATAGATTCATTATCGACCGTTAAGGTCCCAGAACTAATCGGTAAATGTCCTGCCAAAGCACCTAATAATGTGGATTTACCGCAACCAGATGGGCCAAGTAGACATATAAACTCGCCCGGTTGTATTTCGAAATTAACCCGATCTAATGCCTGAAAACGATTTTTAGCTTGCCCTAAATGTAGCGATAGATTTTGAATACGCACATGGCCTTGTGTAATTGACATTTTATGATTTCCTCAGTTGGTACCATGGGGTAAATTGGTTTCCAATCACACGCACCAAGGTGCTGCTAAACATACCTAACGCTCCTATCAGCACCATGCCAACCACGATATTGCTATAGTTTTGCAAGGTGAAAGACTCCCATGTGAAGTATCCAATTCCATGTTGGCCTGAAATCATTTCGGCAGTCACTAAACAGAACCAACAAGTGCCCATTCCAATGGATAAACCCGTAATAATGTTAGGTAATGCCCCCGGAATAATGACTTCATAAATGATAGCTAGATCAGAAGCACCTAGACTTTTCGCTGACGCAACGAGCCTTGGGTCAACTGCACCAACACCATGTACGGTGTTTAATAAAATTGGAAATAAGGCCCCAATAAAGGTAATAAAAATCATGGAAGCTTCCGATGATGGAAAAATCAGAATCGCTAAAGGAATCCATGCAACTGCTGGAATTGGACGTAGTACTTCTAATGGCGGCATTAGAAATGCAGCAAGTTTTTGATAATGTCCTGCTAACAAACCAATACCTACACCAATTAAAGCCGCTAGCACAAAACCAACCACTACGCGAAAGACACTAGATTCAACATGTTCAAATGCAGTGCTGAGTTGAAAGAAAGCCCACAGCGCATGAATGACATCTAAAGGTGTCGGGACATTGCTAAAGTTCACAATACCTAAATTTATTTTAAACTGAGCAAGCCCTTGCCAAATGACTATCCAGAAAGCTATAGATGTAAAAGCAATGGCATAGCTTTTTAAATGCGCCGGATATAACCTCAATTGTTGGAAAAATTTAATCAAAAATGTACTTTGGTTTTTAGATTTTGTTTGGACTAAACTACTCATTCGTCACCACCTGCTCATTAGTTAAGACAACACATCAGCTCTGTGTTACAAGCTGAATAGCTTTAAAGTCATATACTTTTCCGCCTTGTTGTTTAGCCCATTTTTCAGCATCATCTTTTAATAAAAAGGCCTGAATTTGTCCTGCTTTATCTGTGGCATACCATGCCAGATTGGCAAGTAACTTAATGTCGGACTGATGATCTTGGCTATAAACCACACGCACCGTTTTTCCAACTGCTTGAACTTTCTTTAAATCAGAAAATGCATGCTCAGGTGTTTCATAGCTACGCACTTTTTCTTCACCCTTTACCCAAATTTGAGTCACCCGATCAAATGTTTTGATGGGTTGGCCCGTTAAAGCGTCATTGGCAACCAAAGGTGATTTTGCATAGTCAGCCAGTTGCTGGCTGTAATTAAGTCCAGATGCCTGAAATGCATCCTTAATATATTGGTCATCAATAAATTTATTTACATCAAGCGTACCGTCGTTTTTGCCTAAAACTTTTAAGGTGTCTATCGCAATTTGAGTCGCTTTTCGATATTCAGGTTTCCAAGTTAAGTCACGAGTTTGCAAACCTAATGGACCATGGAAGAGATAGACAACTTCGGCAGGAATACCGGTTTTTTCAGCAATAAATTCACTATATTTTTCAGGTTGTTCGCGAATCAAACGATTTGCTTCAATGGTTGCTTGTAAATAAGCCTTTATAACTTCTGGATGCTGCTGTGCATAATCTTTGCTGGCAAGCGAACCATGAAATGTAGGTGATTTTGCTTGTGAACCATCATAGATTTTTTTAGCAAAGCCTTGGTAAGCAAATAACTCTCCAAATGGTACGAAATCAGCATGCGCAGCAATCTTATGACTTTTTAATGCAGGCCCCGCCACTTCTGGCGCCTGAGCAATCACTTTAATATCTTTATCAAGTTGCCAACCTTCAGCTTGAATTGCTCGCAATAATAGTCCGTGAGCAGTTGAGGCAAAAGGTACAGAAATAGTCTGCCCCTTTAGCTCTTTAAGTGAAGTTACTTTTGAATCAATTGGAACAACAATCGCATTGCCGCTACCATTAATACTGCCTGACAAAGGTGTTAAAAATATGCTTTCTTTTCCAGCTTTTTTAAATGCCGCTAAATTATTAACAGCAGGAAAGTCAGCCATTGCTCCCAAATCTAGACGCCCTGCCACCATCTCACTAGTAAGTGGTGCACCAGAGGTAAAGTTTTTCCATTGAATATCATATTTAACATTCTTGTATTCACCATCTTTGGGTAAATATTTTGGTAATAAATTCAATTCACGAATGAGCAACCCACCTGTTGCACAGTTAATGGTGGTGTCTTGCGTGCCAATGGCTACACGAACAGTTTCTGTTTTACTGCCGCACCCCAAAGTGCCAAGTACAATGGCACCAATTAAGCTACTGAGTAATCGTTTTTTATTGGTCAATTTATTTTGTCTCATGTTGAGTATTCC
This sequence comes from Acinetobacter sp. XS-4, assembly GCF_023920705.1. NCBI lineage: Bacteria > Pseudomonadati > Pseudomonadota > Gammaproteobacteria > Moraxellales > Moraxellaceae > Acinetobacter > Acinetobacter sp. XS-4. Next base: position 2,184,708 of record NZ_CP094657.1, read on the forward strand.
AAATTAATTATTTGAGTAGATATGGGATATTTACTTTGACTGCATCCGTTGGGCAGTCTTTTTCACAAGGCATGCAGTACCAACATTCATCAAACTGCATGAAAGCTTTTTGAGTTATTGGATCGATTGCTAATAAGTCCATTGGACAAACATCGACACAGACTGTGCACCCTTTATCAGCAATACATTTATCTTCATCGATAATGACGGGTGCGACAGTACGGTGTTGAACTTCTTTAAAAATAAAAGCCATGATTTGAATTCCTGATTTATTTAGTCTGTAAGCGCAACATCTTTTTGAATGCGTAAACGGTCATATGACACAGCTTCATCTTGGTTAATCGAAACGACATAAGGCTCGATTGTTTTTTTGAAACTGACCATGTTGCCCTGTTCATCTTTTTTTAAATGCGCGTGACAGAACCAATCCAAGTTATTTTTTTGAGGGAAATCTGCTCTATAGTGGTACAGTCCCCAACGGCTTTCTTCCCTAAACAATGAGGCTCTGGCTGCCATTTCCGCACAGTCTCGAATAAAAGAAACTTCAGCAGCACGCATCAGTTCATGCGGGTTTCTTGCAGAGATTCGCTTAATATCCTGTTTGATTTCTTCAAAACGCTTGAGCCCAATTTCCATTTTTTGGTGTGTTTTAGGTGGTTGCAAATAGTCATTTACAAAACGGCGCAGCTTATATTCCACTTGTTCGGCTGGTAAACCTTCAGAACAATCCAGTGGCGCAAATATTCGAGCTTTTTCTGCTTCTATTTCGCTTTGGTTTAATTCGCTATCTTCAATTACATTCACATATTGCGCGGCATTTACACCCGCAAACCAACCATAGGTAAATGCACCAAGCATATAGTTATGAGGTACAGCTGCCATATCGCCAGCGCTATATAATCCCTTAACCGAAGTCTCGGCTTTTTCATTGACCCATACGCCAGAAGCACTGTGTCCGCTACAGAAACCAATTTCTGAAATATGCATTTCCACCATATCTTGACGGTAATTGGTTCCTCGGCCCTCATGGAAACGACCACGGCTTGGGCGCTCATTGGTATGTAGAATCTCTTCAATAGTTTGAATCGTTTCTTCGGCCAGATGATCTACTTTTAAATAAACAGGACCATTACCACTTTCCAGTTCTTGGTAAAACTCCCACATCATTTGACCACTCCAATAGTCACATTCAATGAAACGTTCACCTTTACTATTGGCCGTATAACCTCCTAAAGGACCTGTCACATAGGCACAAGCTGGGCCGTTATAGTCTTTAATCAATGGATTAATCTGGAAGCATTCTAAGTTGGCAAGTTCAGCACCTGCATGGTATGCCATTGCATAGCCATCACCTGCATTGGTTGGGTTTTCATAAGTACCCATCAAATAGCCAGAAGCTGGTAAACCTAAACGCCCTGCGGCGCCACAACATAAAATGGCAGCTTTCGTTTTAATGACATAAAAGTCACCACTACGACAGTCAAAACCAAGTACACCATTGATTGCACCTTGCTCATTTTTTAAAAGCTTTGTGGTAACAATGCGATTATTAATTTTGACTTGAGCACGCTTTAATTGACGATATAAAACTTTTTTAACGTCATGGCCTTCGGGCATCGGTAAAACATATGCCCCCATGTGATGTACTTTTTTTACTGCGAATTCGCCAGTCTCATCTTTTTCAAACTTAATGCCCCATTGATCGAGCTGTTGAATGGTTTTGAAACTATGCTTTGCATATGCATATACAGTGGTTTGGTTAACTACCCCATCATTGGCTATGGTAATTTCTTTGGTGTATTGCTCAGGTGTTGCGTAGCCCGGAATGACAGCATTATTCAGCCCATCCATTCCCATTGAAATCGCCCCACTACGTTTTACATTCGCTTTTTCAATGAGCAAAACTTTTAAATTGGGGTTTTCTTGTTTTGCTTTAATCGCAGCCATTGGTCCAGCAGTTCCACCACCAATAACCACAATATCGAACTCAAGATATTTAGTTTCCATTGTAAAATCCTTATTTTTATCTGAGTTATTAACGATGAATACGTAAACGGTACTGGAAGGTATCGCCCGAGAAATAGAGATATTCATAGTCAATCGGTTGGCCATTTGCGTCATGAGTCAAACGCTCAACCCGTAATACCGGAGTTCCGATTTCGACTTGTAATAAAGCTTCTAATTCTTCATCCGCCACCGTGGCATCAATGCTTAAATCCGCATGTCCTAAAGGGATGTCGCACTCTTGTTCTAATGCCTTGAAAATATCGGTTGTACGTAAATCAATCGCTTTTTCTTTAAGTTTCAAACCAATATGTTCTGGCAAATAAGTCAACTCATAAGACACTGGCTGACGGTTGAGTAAACGAACACGTTGAATTTCATATACATTGGCTTTAACAGGTAACTTTAATTTGGGTACTACGTGCATTGGGATTTGCTTAAGCTCGGCCGAGATGACACGGTTTAAAATTTCGTGACCAGCAGATGACATTGCTTCTGCAAAACCCTGCAAACTTGAAATGTTCTGGAATGTTTTTGGCTTACTTACAAAGGTCCCTTTACCTGGCACCTTAAAAATATAGCCTTCCAACTGTAATTGGTTGAGTGCTTGGCGAACTGTGATTCGGCTTACACCAAACTGTTCAGCAAATTCATTTTCAGATGGAATTTGACTCAACACGGCATATTCACCATTTACAATTTTGTTAAGGATGAGTTCCCTTAACTGATCATAAAGAGGCTTATGATTTTTGGGATCTTGGGGTAGCTGGCTCACGGCTCACAACCTGTTATAACAACTTGAGCAAATAATGTTTAAAATGTTTCAGCTTTGGAAATAATTTAAAGCGATAACTTTAGTCAAAAAAATAATTTCAATGAATATCAATAAATTAATGAATGATTATCTATAAAAGTTGAATTATTATCATAAAAAATACATTTGTGTTTGGTATGCTACAAAACATACTCCGTTATGCCATAAACGTAACAATTACTATTATTTTTTAGGGGATAATATGCAACAAAAACAACAAAATACCCCTGATGATTCAGGGGAACAAGTCACCTTTTGGCAAGCCTTTTTATTTTGGCTGAAGCTTGGCTTTATTAGTTTTGGAGGGCCGGCTGGACAAATCGCTGTCATGCATCAAGAACTCGTTGAACAAAAGCGCTGGATATCTGAAAAAAGATTTTTGCATGCCCTGAACTACTGCATGTTGTTACCCGGTCCTGAAGCACAGCAATTAGCAACCTACATTGGTTGGCTTATGCATAGAACTGCTGGAGGATTGGTTGCAGGTATTCTATTTGTATTACCCTCCTTATTTATTTTAATTGGGCTGTCTTGGGTTTATATAAAATTTGGAGATGTTCCTGTTATCGCAGGCATTTTCTATGGGATCAAGCCTGCCGTTACTGCAATTGTCTTTCATGCAACTTACCGTATAGGTAGCCGTTCGCTTAAAAATAAATTTTTATGGGGAGTTGCAATTGCAGCTTTTTTTGCAATCTTTGTATTAAAACTTCCTTTTCCAATTATTGTTTTATTCGCTGGTATTGCTGGTTATTTAGCAAGTAAAAAGTACCCAGAACTATTTTCCTCAGTCGCTGAACATAAAGCCAGCCAAAAGGATTATGGCCCAGCATTTATTGATGATAATACCCCGACACCAGAGCATGCTAGATTTCATTGGTTAGGCTTATTAAAACTCATTTTAATTGCTGTTGGGTTATGGCTATTGCCAATTTTTGCTTTAAGTTGGTATTTTGGGTGGCATCATTCTTATACTCAAATGGCGTGGTTTTTTACTAAAGCTGCGTTACTCACTTTTGGTGGGGCTTACGCGGTTTTACCTTATGTCTATCAAGGGGCTGTAAATCATTTTGGATGGCTTTCCCCTACACAAATGATCGATGGGTTAGCGCTTGGGGAAACTACACCCGGTCCACTCATTATGGTTGTTGCCTTTGTTGGTTTTTTAGGAGGTGTCAATCATTCATTACTTGGGCCCGAGCATCTATTTTTTGCTGGAGCACTTGGTGCAGTTATTGTGACTTGGTTTACTTTCCTTTTCTCATTTTTATTTATTTTTGCTGGTGCTCCCATTATTGAATCTACACATAATGAAATAAAATTTACGGCGCCACTCACTGCAATTACCGCGGCTGTAGTCGGTGTCATTTTAAATTTAGCATTATTTTTTAGTTATCACGTGCTATGGCCACACGGTTTTTCTGGTCACTTTGATATTGTTGCGGCCTTAATTACTATTGCAGCATTCATTGCCTTATTCCGCTTTAACATTAACGTGCTGTATGTCATTTTTGCATCGGCACTGATTGGACTAGCTGTCACTTTCTTTTAGTTATTTGTTGATTTAATTTGTTTTAATTATTCATAAATACAGCCGAACAGTAATATGACTGTTCGGCTGTTTATATTTTTAACCCGCAAATTGTGCAATTTGCGCTGCTGCATTATCCAACGCAGCTTGACGTGCTTCTGGGCCGAAAGCAATACCTTCCGCACGTACAAAAGTAATATCAGTCACACCAATAAAATTGAAAAACGCTTTGATATAAGTTTCTTGATAGTCTAAAACTTCGGCTGCTGAACCTTCTGAATACACCCCGCCACGTGAAGAAGCAATAATGACACGTTTTCCCTCTACTAAACCTTGTGGGCCATTTTCCGTATAACGGAATGTTTTTCCAGCAATAGATAGTCGATCAAGCCATGCTTTTAACTGTGATGGGAAGCTAAAGTTGTACATAGGCGCGCCAATCACAACGATATCTGATGATAAAAACTCATCCAAATATTGGGTGTTTTGTGCAACACGTTGTTGTGCAGTTTCATTATTAGGTTCAACCCCTTGCCATGCCAAAAACTCAGCATCAGACAAATGCGGAATTGGCTCTAAAGCAAAATCGTGATGAATAATTTCTGCATCTGGATACGTTGCACTGAGCTGACGAATAACAGATGAGGTGAGTTGGCGGCTAACAGACTGTTCGCCTAAAATACTTGTGTCAATTTGAAGTAGTTTCATCGTTTATACCCACAGTATAAAATTGTTACTTGAGCTAATTATGTTACTACTATTATTCTTATGCACAAGAAGGCACATTTAGGGAACCAAGTAATATGACTGTAACTATACCTCATGATATCCAAAGCTCAGATTGTCAAAGAGTCAGTCAAGTTTTGGCTAGAGTTGGCGAAAAATGGAGCATTCTTATTGTAATGACACTTGCATCACGCTCTCATCGTTTCTCTGAAATAAAGAGAAATATCAATGGAATATCACAGCGTATGCTTACTTTATGCTTGCGCGGTTTAGAAAGAGATGGATTGGTTAAGCGTACAGTTTATCCCGTAATTCCACCTCATGTTGAATATGAATTGACTCCACTGGGCCATTCACTTACAGAGCCTGTAATTGCTTTAGGCCAATGGGCTCAGCAGCATATTGCGGATATTGATGCAGCAAGAGCTTTATTTGATGCAGCTCAAGATAAACCAATTACATCACCAGATGCTTAACGTAACTGTGAAGGACTCATGCCATAAAACTGCTTAAAGCGATGACTTAAATGACTCGCTGAACTAAAACCACATACTAGAGCAATATCTTGTAAAGAAAGCTGAGATGACTGAATGAGCCCTTTTGCCTTAGTTAAGCGTCTTTGCATGACATATTGGTGAGGCGCCATATTCATAGACTGTTTAAACATATGGGCAAAATGGTATTCACTTAAATTCACTACATTGGCCAAGTCTGACAAAGTCAGCGCTTGATCTAAATGATCTTCAATCCAGTCTTGAATATATTTGAGTTTATGGGGCGCCAGCCCTCCCTTAATGGCAGGCTGTTGCCATTGAACATTGCTATATTTTCGAATTAAGTGATTCAGTAATAAACTGGCAGTGGTACTCATTTGCAAATGATTTGAAGAATCTTGCCAGTCACAATCTAGCAAGAAAAACTGATATAGCGATCGAATCTTTTCGTCATCACTAAATGCAACTTCATTTAGTTCAATCTGATTAGGCTCTTTGTCCCATATTTTTTCGGCGACATCACGCAAATGCTGGTCGGTATAATATAAGTGAACGAATTTAAGCCCGCCTCTTATATCCCAAGTCGACTCTTGATGTTCGGGCAACAAACAAAAACGACCCGGCCCGCCGCCATTTTTCCAGCCCGCCGGTGTTTTTTGATAGCTTTCATAGCCATCTTGAATATAAAGACTTAAAGTGTGGTGATCGCTACAGACACTTACACGATCTTGCTGATTAGACCAAAATGCAAGTTGCATATTTTCATCAAGCACCACAGTTTCGTGAAGCTTGGCTTTAGATTGCTGTAGCTGTTCTAAAGTTTGATAGGTCATGCAAAATTAAAACGAATATCATTGAGCTTAAGTTAACCATATTCAGCAAAATTGAGCTAGTTGAGTTCTATAAAAAACACAAGATCTTGCATGTACAAAGCAAGAATATATACGTGAAAAATAAAACATTCGTAGATACTTAAGCTTGGTAATCGAGGATGAATTTATGAATATTTTACTCTATGTTGCGGTAGTTTTGATTTGGGGAACAACATGGATTGGAATTTCCATTCAGAGCCATTATGCAACACCTATTGTCGCAATTTTATGGCGTTTTGCTATTTCAGCCTTATTACTTTGGGTTGTTTTACTCTTTTCAGGAAAACTACAGCGGATTGCATTTAAAGATCACTTGTTCTGTATGCTGCAAGGCCTCTGTGTTTTCGGCCTAAACTTTATTTGTTTTTATACTGCAGTTAAATATGTAAATAGTGGTTTAGAGTCCGTTATTTTTTCGATGGCTGTTTTCTTTAATGCCATTAATGCGCTTATCTTTTTTAAGCAGAAGCCTTCACCAAACTTTGCGCCAGCTGCACTTTTAGGACTAGGTGGTATTGTTTTGCTTTTTTGGCATGACCTCATTAATAGCCAGTTTAATGCACAGTTATTAATGGGTATTGGATTGTGTGCAATAGGCACTTATGGTTTTTCTTTAGGGAATATGATTAGTGTTAGACACCAAAAACGTGGTCTAAATATCTTTTCAACAAACTGTTATGCCATGACCTATGGATCTTTGGTGATGTTAAGTCTAGCTTTATTTACTGGACAAGATTTAATGCCTCCGATGAATTTCCCATTTTTAAGTTCGGTACTTTACTTGGCTATATTTGGTACGGTTATTGGGTTCTCTGCTTATTTTTCTCTTGTTGGGCGAATTGGTGCTTCAAAAGCAGCATATAGTACTTTACTCTTCCCTTTAGTCGCTCTAACAGTTTCTACCTTCTTTGAAGGATATGAGTGGACCTTAAATGCATTATTTGGAATTCTTTTAATTTTACTTGGCAACTACTTAATGTTTAGTAAATTTGAAATTGGAAAGAAGCTATTCAATAGTCAAAAAAGTTGTGAGAAGCAGGCTTAAGAGCCTGCTTTTTATAAGTAAAGATTCACCTCTAGCAATCCGTTTTTAGCATCAGCTCAAAATCTTTTAAAGCCGCGGCTGCTGTGGCTAAAGGTGCAGATGCCCCTCCACTTACAACAAGTTCACCCATTTCCTGAGTTAACACCCGAATGCATTTATTTGAACCTTGAAGATGAGCAAAAGGATGATTTACTGGAACTAATCTTAATTCAACACCTGTTTGAATTTGCTGATTTTTAATATGAATAAAACCGACCAAACGAGGAATTAGATCTTCTTTTTTCCAATCACGTATATGATCAGCAGTCACATGACTAATGCCTTGTCTTGGAATATCTTGAATTTTTATATCAGATCCCAAAACAGTATTTGCCAGGATTGTAATTTTAGCAGCGGTATCCCATCCATCTACATCGAAAGAACTGTCAGGCTCTGCAATACCTTTTGCTTTAGCTTTTTCAAGAGATTCTGCAAATGCACATTCATATTGCAACATATCATTTAGAATAAAATTTGTGGTGCCAGTAAAAACACCTTCTATCTCTGAAATCTGACAACCAGCCAAGTTATATTCAAACAAATCAACTGTCGGTAAAGCCGCAGCCGTTGCACCGCTAAAAAATAATTTTTTATTGTGTTGATGCGCCAAGTTAATTAATTTTTTACCCTCTACAACTAAAGCACCTTTAGATACTGCAATCGCATTCATGTTATGTGTTAAAGCATAATTTAAATAAAATAGGCCTTTTCCACCTGTCACATAATCACTTGGTCCTGTCTCAATAATGACATCTGCTTGAACGTGCTCTAAAAACTTTTGCTCTGTTAGGCCTAGTTGATATTGTGTTTTATCTAACCATTTATCAGCTTGTAAACCTTCTTGATCAATTAAACCTGATGATGAGTTACAGACACCCACTAAACGGACATCAATTTGATATTTTTGTTGATAATATGCCGATCGATTTGAAAGAAGCTCTGCAATTTGTTGCCCAATACGTCCAAAACCACAAATTGCCACGTTAACTCGCTTCATTTCGCTTTCTCAAAAATTTAAATGGTTTAAATCAATTTTCCTAAGATAATTTTAACATCTGTCTTTAGAAAATTGCTATTTATATAGATGGTTAAAATACTATATCTCTTAGATATTTGTTAGGTTAACAATCTTAATGACCATATAAATTGCGACAGCAAAAACCATTAAAGCAAAGACTTTTTGTACAATTGCAGACGGAATAAAACGTATGGCTCTACGTCCTAATAACATACCGAATGCGCTTGCGAGCGCGAACGCACTAGTGATTGCTACTGGATAGTGAAAACCCTCTGCAATATGCATCACAATACTCATTCCACTAATGAGAAAAATAATCATAAGTGAGGTTGCAACAATACTATGCATATCCAAATTTGTGACTTTTCTAAGCGCAGGCACAATTACAAAGCCGCCACCAACTCCTAACATCCCCGTTAAAAGCCCAGCAATAATCCCAATACTCGCAAGAACGCTTCCTGTTTTAAAATTCCAGATAAAGCGCCCCGTACTTGGATTGACCTGACACGGCGGGTTATGAAAGTCTGATACTCGATTACTAATGAGCCGATAACCCACTGTAAACATGACTAAGCTAAACATTAACATGAGCCAGACAGGCGAAATCGTGTTAGCTATTAGGATGCCGATATGGGCCATAGGGGCACCAATTAGGGCGATCCAAATAGCAGCACGATAACGAACAATCTTTTTAAATAAGCCTTCAATGGTTCCAATGAGTGTAGACAGCGCAACTGCCAATAACCCAATCGGTACAGCTTGAGCCACGTTCCAGCCTTGACTAGTCATTAGCGCAGGTACAGCAAGAATACCACCACCTGCACCAGTCAGACCAAGTAAAAAACCAATCACGATGCCTTCAACGACAAGTAATAACATATCAAAAGCCTAAAATTGCATATACATCATTTGCAGTAGACTGCTGGTTAATGAGTGAATAGTTCTCGTCTTCTTGCGAAGCTTCAACCGCTTCTCAGGACAAAGCGTTGCTTTGTTTATCCTCTTAACTCGAGCACAGCTCTCGTCTTACGCTCGGACAAAGCGTTGCTTTGTTTATCCTCTTAACTCGAGCACAGCTCTCGTCTTGCGCTCGGGTAAAGCGTTGCTTTGTTTATCCTCTTAACTCGAGCACAGCTCTCGTCTTGCGCTCGGGTAAAGCGTTGCTTTGTTTATCCTCGCTCAGGTTTGACCATCCACTCACGGCCTTTAAGCATGCCTTGCCAGTAGATCGGCGGTAAAATCTGCTCTTTAAGCAGCCAAGCCAAACGAGATGGTTTTTGCCCATCAATCATCCATTTCGGAAAACTTGGGAGTAATTTGCCGCCGTAACCAAACTCAGCCAGAACGATTTTTCCACGTTCTACCGTGAGTGGGCATGAGCCATATCCATTGTATTCACAGAAGTTCTGCTCACCCTTGAGCTGCGCTATAACATTCACAGCAACAATTGGGGCTTGTGCTCGCGCCGCAGCAGCAGTTTTGGCATTAGGCGCATTCATCACATCACCTAAAGCAAAAATATTGGCATGCTGTGTGTGTTGTAAAGTTTGAGGATTCACACTCACCCAACCAGCCTCATCAGTGAGAGTACTTGCACGAATAAAGTCTGGAGCCTGTTGCGGTGGAACAACATGCAACATATCGAAATCAGTCTCGACCAATGCTGCATTTTCATCATTCACCACCTTAAACCATGCTTTTTTTGCAGGTCCATCTACTTTGACAAGTTGATGGTTAAAGTGCAGTTCTGAACCATATTTTTCGACGTATTGCATTAGTGCAGGTACATATTCCTTTACACCAAATAAAACACCGCCGGTGTTATAAAAATGGATAGAGATATCTTTGAGTTTGCCTTGCTTTAACCAGTAGTCGGCTGAAAGATACATTGCTTTTTGAGGAGCACCCGCACATTTAATCGGCATGGGTGGTTGGGTAAAAATTGCCTTTCCACCGTTTAGTTGTTGCACCAATTCCCATGTATACGGCGCTAAATCATAACGATAGTTAGACGTCACACCATTTTTACCTAAGGTTTCGACTAGACCTTCAACTCCATGCCAATTGAGTTTTAAACCAGGACAGACGACCAATGCTTTATATTGAATGGGTTGGCATCCTTCCAAAATTACTTGATTATGCTCAGGGTCGAATCCGGCAACTGCTGCTTTCATCCATTTTACTTTTGAAGGAATCACACTTGTCATTGAGCGCGCGGTTACTTGAGGTTTAAAAATACCACCACCGACCATGGTCCAGCCCGGTTGATAATAATGCGTATCTGCTGGATCAATAATGACAATATCAAGGTTAGGTTCACGGCATAAAAGACTAGACGCAACAGAAATTCCAGCTGCTCCAGCACCAACAATCACAACGCTATAACAAGGAATTGTGGCTGGTTCGTGATCTCGTTTTAAAATACGTGGAACTAGGCCTTTTAAGTTAAAACCGAGTTTATTACCCAACTCAACTAACAGTGCTGCATCTTTTGGAGCAACTTCGGCCAAAGCCCATAAACTGATTGCACGCATACCAGAACGGCAATACGCTAAAACAGGTTTCTGGGCATTCTGATAAAGCTGCTTAAACTCGGCAACTTGTTGGTCAGTAATTTTGCCGCTGGTCACAGGCTGATAAATCACTTTTAGGCCATATTGTTGAGCTGCTTCTTCAATTTCAATTACATTGGGTTGATCTGCACCTTCCCCATCTGGACGGTTACATATCAGTGTTTTTACTCCCTGATCTGCAATTTTCGCGACGTCATTAGCAGTAATCTGGTCAGCAACATAAAATTCTTGATTAACTCGTTTAAGTTCCATATCGCCACCTTATGATTGTGAAATTGAACCACAGGCCTGATTGGCAGGTAGTGCTTTATCGATTTGTTTTGGATATGGCAGATTTAAATTATTCATCAATTTAATAAAATCTTCTCGTGAGCGATTCTGACCTAAACGTGAATTTTTTAAACGTTCATAACCAATCGTTGAAGACAAACGACCTTTATAATCGTGTCCCGGATACACAATAGTTTCGTCAGGTAGGCTGAAAAGTTGCTTATGAATACTGTCATAAAGTGTGCCTGCATTACCTTGCTGGAAGTCAGTTCGACCGCAGCCATCAATTAATAATGCATCACCAGTGAAAACCATTTTTCCTACCAAATAACTCGTACAAGCATTGGTATGGCCTGGGGTATAACGTGCTTCAATACTGTGGTTGCCCAGTTTAAGCGTGCAACCATCTGTAATTAAAATATCTCCGCAATTTACATCAGAGTTTCGGTGTAAAACTGATTTGCAATGAAAACGTTCCCGAAGTAAATTTGCAGCAGTAATATGGTCTGCATGAACATGTGTATCTAAGGTATAGATGAGCGTAAATTGATGCTGCTCTAATTCTTTTGTATAAATCTCCATATCTGATGCGACTGGGTCAATTAAAACAGCCTCTCGTGTTTCTTCACACCCAAGCATATATGTATAAGTCGAACTTTCCTGCTCAAAAAACTGCTTAAAGAACATGATTTATACCCCAATAATTTATTTCTTTCCTATATTTTGCAAATAAGATGCCAATTATTTAAAATTAAATAATAAATACAAAAATCAAATACTTAAAATTATAAATAAAATTAGAGTTAGAAAACAAACTCAGCTTGATGTTCCTTTGAAACTCAAGTATGTTTCAATGAAACGAATATGAAACACATGAAATGGCAAAGTTAAATTTTGAGTCAGAACAAGATTTTTTTATTTTATTTAAGCAATTAAAAGCTTTATTCCCAAATGCGAGTCTGTTTTTGGCAGACACAACGACTCAAGCAATTCATTATAAATTTAATACAGACGATATTTCTGTTGAGAGCATGGCAGCACTTACTCAAGACCATCACAATCAATATCTCGAAGTTAATACTCCTAAAATGAGAAAGCGATTCATCTATCAGGAAAATGATATTTATATTGCCGAGCATCGCATTATCGGGAAATTGCATATTCTACAGCCCGTTAGCATAGAGAATGACCTTGCTGAAACAGAGCTAACAGAACAACTCCAAGATTTAGCCAAGGTTTTTAATAGTTGCTCACCAGAAATGGCTCGTATGTTTTCAATCATTCAAAGAGTTGCTATTACTGAGTTTCCAGTGCTTGTCCGTGGCGAATCTGGTAGCGGTAAAGAACTTGTAGCACAAGCCATTCATGATTATAGCCAACGTAAAAATAAGATTTTTGTAGCGATTAACTGCGCAGCTCTAAATTCTAATATTTTAGAAAGTGAACTCTTTGGACATGTTAAAGGTGCTTTCACGGGAGCAATTCGTGACCATAAAGGCGTGTTTGAACGTGCCGCAGGCGGCACACTGTTTCTGGATGAAATTGCAGAGATTCCCTTAGAGCTTCAAGCTAAATTATTACGGGTTTTAGAAACAGGTGAATTTACTCCAGTCGGTGGTGAAAAACCGATTCAGGCCAATGTCCGAATTATTACTGCAACACATAAAGCTTTACGCGAAGAAGCTAAGGCTGGGCGTTTCCGTCACGATCTACTCTATCGTTTACGCGTAATTCCAATTTTTATACCACCACTTAGAGAGCGGAAAGTCGATATTCCTCTCATTGTCGATCAGATTTTAAAAGAAAGCTCAACCCAACTCGACACAATGCCTCGACACGTCAATCAAAAAGCTATGCAGATTTTGCTTAACTATGACTGGCCGGGGAATGTTCGTGAGCTTAAAAATACATTGCTTTATGCTTTAACCATGGCCAATGGTACGGTTGAAATTGAAGTTGAAGACTTACCGAATGAGCTCTTAAATGCTGAGGATTACGTTAAATTACCCGACACAAATACGGAACTTAATCCGGAAAATGTACAAGCAGCTTTAGAAAAATATAATCACAATTTGAATATGGTCGCCAATATTTTTGGAATTAGTCGCACGACTCTTTGGCGATATAGACAAAAACATAAGCTTTAGGGAGGTATTTAGTTCATCTCAGGCGTATCATATTGCACTTGGTTGTGTCTGTTAATTCAAAGGCTTCGTATGATTGTTCGTGATAAAAGCAATGTGTTTAAACTATTATTTGCATGGAAAGGAACAATTTTACCCAAGGTTTTACCTGCACTGAGTTTTGTTGTCCTTATTTCAGCATGTGTAGTCTGGCTCTCTTATTATCATTGGATTCAAATTCCTACTGTACCCGCGATCGGATTTACTATCTTTGGTGTGATTCTTTCGATTTGTACAGGTTTTAGAAATAACGCGTGTTATGACCGTTGGTGGGAAGGCCGCAAACTTTGGGGTGCTTTAATTGCCAATGCCAGACATATCGTCAGAGATAGCCATGTTTTATCTAATGAACAACGTGAACATTTAATTCATCAGGTATTAATTTTTAGTAATTTATTGCGTGATCGTTTACGTCAACAAACAGTTGAACCAACCAAATTTCTTGAGCATGCCTATTTAAATAACTCTTCACTTAATTATTTAAATGAGCACATTAATGCGCCTCAGTTTGTACTCGAAAATATTCAAAAAGATTTAGTTAAAGTACTAAAAGATGGTGAAATTAGTGACATTATCTATAGCACTCTTAATCGCCATATTGTTGAACTAGGCAATATCCAAGCAGGTTGTGACCGAATTGCTGGTACGCCTTTGCCCTACTCTTATTCAGTACTTTTGCACCGTGCTGTTTACTGTTTCTGTTTCATATTACCGTTTAGCCTTGAAGCAGCTTTAGGCATCTGGACACCACTTATTGTCGGCTTAATCGCTTATATGTTTTTAGGTTTAGATGCCTTAAGTGCTCAAATTGAAGAACCTTTTGGGTTGCAAGAAAATGATTTACCGCTCGATTCTATTGTGCGTTTAATTGAACGAGAGTCTCTAAGCTCTTTAGGACAGCCATTACCCCCTATTATTGAAGCCCAAAATAACAATTTACTTTAATAAAAAAGAGCGAATCATCGCTCTTTTTTATAGGCTTAACTGTCTATTTATGGATGTACAATAATTTTAACTGCTGACTCATTGTTATGAATTAAGGTTTCAAAACCTTGTGAAATCAAATCATCAAGTTGAATACGCTGGGTAATAAAAGGTTCCAGATTTATTTTACCTTCTTCGACCAGTTTAATGGTTTCTTGATGGTCATTTACATAGGCAATGGTGCCTCGTACATCAAGCTCTTTCATTACCACACTGTGCACATTAATTGATGCTGGGTGGCTCCAAATCGAAACAATAACTATAACGCCTGTTGGTTTCACTGCCGCAACCAAGGTATCTAATACTTTATTAACGCTACTACATTCAAATGCGACATCGACACCATCGCCATTGGTAATTTTCATGACCTCAGAAACAACATCTACTTCTGACGGATCTAAAATATAATCTGCGACTCCCGACTCTTTGGCTTTTTCTTTACGTTTTGCACTTAGCTCAGTAATGATAACCTTAAGCCCTTTCGCTTTTAAAATTGCTGAAAGCAATAACCCGATTGGTCCTGCACCGCCAACCAGAGCAATATTACCTGCTTTAGCGCCACTACGTACAAAAGCATGATGACCAACCGATAACGGTTCAATTAAGGCTGCCTGATCTAATGGAATTTTATTGGAAATTGGATGCACCCAACGGCGTTTAACCGCAATTTTTTCCGATAAACCACCACCACGACCACCTAAACCAATAAAGTTCATATTTTTGGAAAGATGATAATTATCGCCCGGTCCAGTCGGTACATCATCCGCCACAATATAAGGTTCTACCACCACATGTTGACCAATTTCAATATCATCAACACCTTCACCTACGGCATAGACCACACCTGAAAATTCATGTCCCATGGTAATCGGTGCAGATTCACCTGAAATAGGATGTGGATGTCCACATGGTGGAATAAAAATTGGCCCTTCCATAAATTCATGCAAATCTGTACCACAGATTCCACACCAAGCCACCTTAATACCTACAGTACCGGGAGTGATTTCTGGTTCAGGGATATCTTCAATACGAATATCGCCTCTGTCATAAAAACGTGCTGCTTTCATTATTATCTCCCTCAATTCAGGATGTTGTTTTAGCGATAGACAATTCCGCCGTCCGTTAAAATGGATTGACCTGTAATATAGTCCGAATCTTCACTTGCCAGAAAAGCAACTAATGCCGCTACATCATCTGGTGTTTGGGCTCTACCTAAGGCAATGCCTTCCACATATTTTTTATAAGTTTCACCGATTGCTGCACCGGTAATTTCAGCAAAACGTTTATCAATGTCAACCCACATGTCTGTTCCGACAATTCCGGGGCAATATCCATTTACCGTAATACCGTGACTGGCATATTCTTTTGCCGCAGCTTGAGTGAGTGCACGTACTGCAAATTTGGTTGCCGAGTAAATACCGAGTAAAGCAAACCCATCATGGCCTGCAATTGAGCAAGCATTAATGATTTTACCTTTATGTTGGCGTTGCTTAAATTTTGCAGCTGCAGCCTGAATGCCCCACAGCACGCCACCAATATTGATATCAACAATTTTTTGAAATTCATCTGGTGTGATATCAGCAATCGCTTGAACTTGTGCAATTCCAGCATTATTAATCATGACATCAAACCCACCAAGGGTCTGTTCAGCATGATTTATAGCGGCGTACACTTGCTCGCGGTCACTTACGTCAGCAATAAATGTGCTCACATTTACACCTAAAGCCTGAATTTCCTGCTGTACATCGTTCAGTCGATCTTGTTTCATATCGATTAGTGCAATGTGTGCCCCTTCTTGCGCTAAGCGCAGGGCAATCCCACGGCCAATGCCTTGAGCTGCCCCAGTCACTAAAACAACTTTATTTTTTAATCCCTTAACCATGTTCAACTCCTGTAAATGTAGAATTTCTACATATGAATCGCTCGTTGCATTGAGGCCAAAATGGATTCATGCATGGCTTCTGATAATGTTGGATGTGGGAAAATCACTTGAGCTAAACTTTCATCAGTTGCTTCTAGATATTTAGCAATTGCAAAGCCTTGAATATGTTCGGTCACTTCATGGCCGACCATATGTGTTCCAAGTAATTCACCCGTTTCTGCATGTATCACCGTTTTAACGAAACCTGATGCATCTCCAATTGCCAAAGCTTTGCCATTTGCGGTTAAAGAAAACTTGCCAATTCGTATAGGTAGATTCTGAGCTTTTGCTGCGTTTTCAGTTAAACCAATACTCGCTACTTGTGGATGTGTAAAAATACAACCCGGAATCTGGCTACGATCGAGTGAATGTACGTTTTCTACACCAGCAATTTTCTCGACACATATCATGGCTTCATGGCTTGCTTTATGGGCAAGACACGGTGCTCCAGCAACATCCCCAATGGCATAAAGCCCTGCTACATTGGTTTTACAATAGTCATCAATTGCCACAAAACCTTGTGGATTCAGTTCTACACCTAAACCTTCTAGTCCTAGTCCTGCGGTATTAGGCTGTACACCAATTGCTGAAAGCACACGGTCAAAAACAAGCGTTTGAACGTTATTTGCCGTTTCAATTACACAGTGAACTTGTCCATTTTCAATTTGAATACTTTGAACGACAGCATCGGTTAAGACTTTCATTCCTCTTTGTTCAAACTGTTTCCTGACAAATTGAGCAACTTCTGCATCTTCTGTTGGTAAAATCTGCTTGGCTAAATCAATAAGTGTGACCTGACACCCCAAGTCTTGATAAAGGCTGGCAAACTCACTACCAATTGCACCTGAGCCTACAACCAGTAAACTTTTTGGTAACTGCTCTGGAACAAGCGCTTCTTTATAGCTCCACACATATGCTCCATCGACAGGAAGCTGAGGAACATGTCGAGCTTTAGCTCCGGTTGCCAAAATGATGTAGGGCGCACTCAAAGCCTGACTGTTACCTTGAGCATCGGTCACTTCAAGTTTTTCTTTAGCCGTCAGCTGAGCACGACCATTAAACACAGTTACCTGATTCTTCTTCAGCAAGTAATCGATGCCTTGTACTAACTGAGCTGATACTTGTCGGCTATGCTGCACAAGCTTTTGAATATCAAAATCGAGTTGGGATACCTGAAAACCAAACTGTCCAGCATGTTTAAACTGGGTTGCAAGCTCTGCCCCTGCAAGCAAAGCTTTAGTTGGAATACAGCCCCAATTTAGGCAAATTCCACCTAAATGTTGCTCTTCAACAATTGCGGTTTTTAACCCGAGCTGGGCTGCACGAATTGCAGCCACATACCCACCCGGTCCCGCGCCAATCACAATTAAATCAAATTGAGCTTCTGACATGCGAGTTCTCCTACACCAAAATTAAAGCAGGGTTTTCAACAAACTGCTTAAAGCTGGCCAAGAATTTCGCCCCAACTGCACCGTCAATGACTCGGTGATCGCATGACAACGTCGCTGTAACAATCTCACGAACCACGACATTACCATTTTCGACAACAGCGCGAGATTCAGAAGCACCTAATGCCATAATTGCGCCTTGCGGTGGATTAATAATGGCATCGAACTGTTTAATGCCTAACATTCCTAAATTTGAAATGCTAAAGCTGCCTCCCTGAAATTCATCAGGTTGTAACTTGCCAGTCTTGGCACGGGTTGCTAAATCACGCATGTCATCAGAAATCTGCGCTAACGATTTTTGATTTGCGGCTTTTACAATGGGTGTAATTAAGCCGTTTGGAATCGCTACAGCTACCGAAATATCTGCTTGAGAGAACTGTAAAATTGATTGAGTCGTCTCATCAAACTGAACATTCACCTCAGGTACTTTAATCAGTGCTGCTGCCGCTGCTTTAATTAGCATGTCATTAATAGAAAGTTTGACTTGTGGAACAGTCTCATTAATCTGTTTACGTAAATTTTGCAAAGCCTCTACGTTTAGATCGACCACTAAGCGGAAATGCGGTGCATTACGTTTTGCAGCCTGTAACCGTGAAGCAATCGCTTTACGCATACCATTCATTGCGACAGTAGTGATTGTCGATTGTGGTCGAGCAGCACATTGAGCAGATTGTTCATTTACCGATGCAGGATTATTACGATAGTAAACTGCCTCAACATCTTCTTTACAGACACGACCACGAGTACCTGAAACACGGCAGTCATTTAGATTAATACCCCATTGTTTTGCTAAACGGCGTGCCACAGGTGTCGCTGAAATTCGACTATCATCAGCCGTAGATTTAACCACTTTAGCTTGAGTTTGTTGCTTAATATCTGGCCATTGACCTCCAGCAGCTTGCACAGCTTTCTGGATGTCTTGAACACTAATGCGTCCTTCACGCCCCGTACCTGTGACTTTTGCCAAGTTCACATTGTGCTTTTCTGCAAGCTTTAACGCATGCGGTGTTGTAAACAATTCATCAGATGTTTGGCCTTGTAATGACTCTGGTACAGCATAGTCACCCTTAGCTACCTTTACAGGAGCTGGAGCACTAGCTGCTGCAGTCTGTGGTTGTTCTGCTTTTTCAACAACAGGTGCAGATGTCGCCACTGCGCTTTGTTCCAAAGGTGCTTCAGGGGCCTTAACTGCTGAACCACCTAGTGAGGCAATAAACTGCTCAATTTCTGCATCAGAAATTTCACTATCAGCACATACCGCAATAAGACCGCCGACAGGTAAAGTATCCCCATCTTTTGCTAAAATTTTACGGAGCTTTCCAGCAAAAGGCGCTTCTAATACATTGACGATTTTTGTGGTTTCAATTTCACAAATTTCATCGCCCTTATTAAAGCTATCGCCTTCTTTAATCAGCCATTGGGCAATCGTGCCTTCTTCCATGGATAATCCCCATTTTGGGATCTCCAGCGTTTTAATTTCGCTCATCCTAAGCCTCCAATGTTTTTCGCACAGCTTGCTCAATACGCTCTACACTTGGAATCCATTCTTTTTCTAAAACTGGAGAGAATGGAACAGGCGTATGTGGTGGCGTGACGAGTTCAACCGGTGCTTTCAAATAGTGGAAACCTTTTTGTGCGACCAGTGCAGCAACATCATGCCCAAAGCCACAGCGTGCCGCTGATTCATCCACAATAACCACACGCCCAGTCGATGCAACAGACTCTAAAATTCCTTCTTCATCAAGAGGTGAAATTGTTCGAGGGTCTACCACTTCAACCGAAATGCCATCTTTTGCCAGTTTGTCTGCTACTTCATTAGCGCGATGTACCATTAGTCCTAAAGCAATAATGGTCACATCTGTCCCTTCACGCGTGTAATTTGCTACACCAAAAGGAATGGTATAGGCATCATCTGGAACTTCACCTTTAATGTCATAGAGCATTTTATGCTCACAGAACACCACAGGGTCGTCATCTCGAATAGCCTGAATTAATAGCCCTTTTACGTCGTATGGGCTAGATGGAACCACAACTTTTAAGCCCGGAACCGCAGCAAATACGTTATATGGCGACTGCGAATGCTGAGCTGCCGCAGAGAAACCTGCACCAATCATTCCACGTACAACCATTGGCGCTTTTGCTTTTCCACCGAACATATAACGGAATTTAGCAGCTTGGTTATAGAGCATGTCATGACACACGCCGTAGAAATCCATAAACATTAAATCAGCAACAGGACGTAAACCTGTTGCAGCAGCACCAGCAGCCATACCAATAATTGCAGACTCGGTAATTGGCGTATCAATAACACGTTCTGAACCAAATTCAGTCCATAAGCCTTTGGTCACACCAAGTACACCACCGAAGCCTTCTAGCTCGTTATCTTCGGTATTTTTACCACCATGTCCACCGCGCACATCTTCACCAACAACAAAAACTGTTGGGTCGCGGCGCATTTCTGATTCAATGGCTTCTTTAATTGCATTACGAAAACTTTTATTTGGCATCTTTACTATTCCTTTAGTAAGAGACATAGACGTCGGTAAGGAGTTGTTCTGGTTTTGGATATGCCGCAGCGCGAGCTTTAGCAACTGCATCATCAACGTTTGCCTTAGATACAACATCGATCTCATCTAATTTGGCTTCATCAATTTTGCCTTTAACTTTTTCTCTGAAAATTTTCAAAGGGTCTTTATTTTCTTTAACGAAATCGACTTCCTCTTTTGAACGAATGAGGCCTGGGTCACCTTCAAAATGTCCATAAAAACGGTTAGTAATCGTCTCAATAACACTTGGACCTTCGCCACGGCGTGCACGTTCAATGGCAGTTTGAGCCGCTTCATAAACTGCAAAGAAATCGGTACCGTCAACTTTAACGGCTGGTAAACCAAAACCTGCTGCACGACCAGCAATATCTTTGCTTCCGACTGCGTAATCATGGCCAGTACCTTCGCCAAAGCCGTTATTTTCAAAGACAAAAATCACAGGAAGTTTAAGCACAACCGCCATGTTCATTGCTTCAAAAGTAAGGCCTTGGTTTGAACCACCATCACCTGTAAAAGACAGCCCGACACCGCCAGTTTTTAAGGTTTTTGCTGTTAGTGCTGCACCAATTGCTAAAGGAGGCCCACCACCTACAATCCCGTTAGCACCAAGCATGCCTTTATCTAAATCGGCAATATGCATAGAGCCGCCTTTTCCACGGCACAGCCCATCATCTTTACCGAAAATTTCCAGCATCATGCCGTGAATGTCACAACCTTTTGCAATACAGTGTCCATGTCCACGGTGTGTTGAAGTGATATAGTCTTTGTCGGTTAGGTTTTCACAAATTCCGACTGCTACAGCCTCTTCGCCGCTATATAAGTGAATAAAACCTGGAATATCACCATTGGTATTTTCTTCGTGAAGTCGATCCTCAAATTCACGAATATCACGCATGCTTTTATATGCTGCGAGTAATTGCTCTTCCGTTAATTGCATATCCTTTTCCTTTATTATCTTGATTTTAAAAATTCAACCAAGTTTCAAGCGAAAATCTAATTCGCTATAATTAATTAAACTCAAATTTAATATTTGATCTATTAGACTAAAAAGTTTTTATTTAAAATAATTCCGATTAAATCACTAATTTCAAAAACTTAACCAGCAAAAAATAATTAAAAAAAATTTTATTATTTTCATTGGTTTGCAAAACAAACCTTTAACCAACCTTTATTATTTTAGAATATTAGCCACATCTTGTGCTTGAATTAATTTTGATTTATTAAAAAGGTTTAAATAAATCTAAAATTCAAAAAAACAGGATTTTAAGTAAGTTTTAAATAAAATGGAATTAATAATATGGATTTTAAGAGAGAAGTGAAAACTGGTATTAAATTACGGGGAGCGGATAAAGTCGCTCGTATTCCTATTAAAATTTTACCAACAGAAGAGTTGCCGACTAAACCAGACTGGATTAGAGCAAAAATAACCGATTTTGAAGAAATCAAACGCATAAAAAATTTACTGCGCCAACAAAAATTACATAGTGTTTGTGAAGAGGCAGCATGCCCCAATCTACCCGAATGTTTTGGTGGAGGTACGGCAACATTTATGATTATGGGAGATATCTGTACTAGACGTTGCCCTTTTTGTGATGTCGCTCATGGTCGCCCAAAACCGCTAGACGAAGATGAACCTACGCATCTGGCAGAAACAGTCGCAAACCTAAAATTAAGATATGTCGTGATTACCTCTGTAGACCGTGATGATCTACACGATGGTGGTGCTGCACATTTTGTAAAGTGTATTGAAGAAATCAGAAAACGCTGCCCAGAAACACTGATTGAGATTTTAGTACCAGATTTTCGTGGTCGTTTAGAAACAGCTCTTTCAACTTTGAGCTTATCTCCACCTGATGTTTTTAATCACAATATTGAGACGGTTCCTCGTTTATATAAAGCGATGCGCCCAGGCTCAGACTATCAACACTCACTAGAGTTACTAAAACGCTTTAAAGCATATTGTCCTGATATCAAAACCAAGTCTGGTTTAATGGTTGGATTAGGAGAAATTGAAGCGGAAGTGCTTGCCCTACTCAATGACTTAAAAGATTATCAAGTAGACCTTGTTACCATTGGACAGTACTTACAGCCTTCAAAATCACATGCACCTATTCATCGTTTTGTAAGTTTACAAGAATTTGAAAGATACACACGACATGGTAAGCGATTAGGTTTTAAAAATATTTGGAGTGCACCTATGGTTCGTTCTAGCTATTTTGCTGATCGACAATATTTTGGAGAATCTGTACCCAAGCCTTTTAGTCGACAAGATGTCTTATCTTAATGGTCATGTAATTAACAAAACTTATCCAATAGGCTAATGGTCAAGACTCATAAAAGTATTTAAGGTAAGGAGATAACGAGGAAATAGTCAAAATAAAAAAGTTATAACAGTTGAGCGGCTACGGATACGCCATTTCAATGATAAAGGAATTTCGATATGGATATGTCAAAACAATTATCATCACCTTTTTTAGATACTACACCGCCATTATTCCGGCCAGAAAAATCATCTCACTCGAAACAATTAGGGAAAAAACCTCCAGTTGACCTAGATGCGGCTCCGTTATTTGACCTAACTGAAGAATGGGAACATTCATTATTTGGTCGTTCGATTCACGAGTGTCATCGGAATCTAATGCATATTGCCGAAGATGCCGATATGGCAATTGGTGTGACCGACCCACATGGCACTCTACTTTGGACATGGAGTAGTACACCTATGCGTTCATCGGCAGAGCAAGTCCACTTTGTTGAAGGTGGTCAGTGGTCTACTCAGGCAGTGGGACAAAATGCAATTGGTTTAGCATTAAATACTCATTCAGCTAACTGCGTTTACTCACACGAAAACCAAATGAATAGTGTAAGAGACTGGGTCTGTTATGCAGCACCGATTACCGATTCACACACTGGCCAATTTTATGGGATTATGAATTTATCGACTAAATATCAAAAGCATAATTCTCTTGGTCTTTTAGCTGTTGAAAGATGTGCTGATATTGTGAAGCAAGCAATTCAGCTTCATCAGAAAAATATTTTATATATTAAAGCCTTCGGCACACCTAAAGTTCAATATAACCAGCACAGCCTGACATTGACTCAACGTCAGATTGAAATTTTATGCATTCTGACACTTTGTCCTGAGGGAATTAACCTTGAAGAGCTTCACTATGCTTTATATGGCGATCGGCCAGTAAGTACCACAACTTTAAAAGCGGAACTTTCTCAACTCAGAAACCTAATACCGGATGTCATCGAGTCTCGCCCTTATAGACTTAACTGTGAAATTCAATGTGATTTCTTAATGGCAGAGCAAGCATTAAACCTAGGCTTCACATCGACTACCCTTACTCTCTATAGGGGAAATTTTTTAGCTAAATCAGAAAGTCCATTTTTGTGTGCATGGAGAGATTGCTTTGATGCTCGCTTGAGTCATGTGATTTATCAGATTGAAGATGTTGATCAACTATTACGAGTGGTCAGTCGTGTACCAGATCGTGTAGATGCTGTTGAGCGTTTGCTTGAATTATTACCTGAAGACACGCCTTATCGAACTAAACTTTTAAAACTACTCGAATAAAATAAAAGGGAGAATATCTATACAATATTCTCCCTTTTTCTAAAGTGAGATCAAGCAGAGGCTTGAAGCTGTACCTTATAGCAATCGTCTAAAGCTAATTCATAATAACGCAGCCCTTCTTCAGCAGCATGAAATGCTTTTTGCTGCCAATCTGGACGATCATTACATAAGCGCTTAATCAGCTCCATGGCTTCATAAGGGTGAAGATCATCATAGTGAGCATGCGCACGTAACCAAGCCAAAGAACGCTTATCGATCATTACTTCAGGATGATCAGTATAAGTATGAATACCTTTATAGACCTGAATGGACCAATCTCCCGTTGCCCATTCAATTGCCAGATTTGTTGCAGCGAGGCATTCTGCCAAATTACCGCGATGACTCATATTCCATAAAAAATGGTTCACCGCATTCATCGCAGCTGGCGGCCGCACGCTATCAAGCTGGTCTACAGTTAAACCAAAACCTCCTGCCCAATCGCGATACCATTTTAAGTGTCGCTCTTCTACCTTAATATTTTGGATTAACCAATCTCGTGCTTCTGTAACACCAGGTTCAGAAAAACCCGTTGCTTTGCCCAACGCCCCAGCCATATATGACGGGAAATGCGCGACTAATGGATAGAAATTAAGTAAAGCATAACGGAAACTATTTAGGCTCAATCCCCCATTGGCCATTTCCGAAAAAAACGGATGTTTACTCACCCGTTCTTTCGCTGGTAGCAGATCATCCCAGAACTGCTGTGACCATCCATTATGCGGTGTAATTTCTAAATGCATTCCATATTGATTTAGAGCAGTCATTGCTAATTTTCCTATTTATATGACAGCAATCATCTGTATTTCACGTTACAAGTCTATCCGAAAATGATAAAGATACAATCGTTAATCGACCATTTGTAACTTTTTTCGATGGATTGTGACTCTTTAGATAATTGTTACGCTAATCATTGAAATGTCGTGATTTTTATCACATTTAACTCAGATAAAAATCATTACTTTTTTAAAAAAACTGTATTATTATTTTGAATAAATCACACATTATATAATCAGTATTTTTAGATGGAACTTTACCAAAAATAAGTCTCATTTTATGACAACTTCCAATATAGAGAGCATTAATTATGAAGTTGCAGGGTTCCAATATATTGGGACAGGAACAAATAGATTTATTAACCACACGAGGATTAAACTTCGTATGGTTTCCAAAGCAGCTTGAAACGATTTATCGTTTTCAATACCAAAACGGTGCTGCCTATGAGTTCCGCTATAGAGCGCCTATTATTTTAATATTATATATATTTTTAAGCTTTGGTATATATCAAGTTTTACCAACTGAACAAGTTTTACCCTGGTTTAGTTATTATTCTTGGGTTGGTGTAATTATTTTTCTTGCGTGGATTTTATCGTTTATTAAAAAATTAAATCAGTACTTTGATTATTATGTAGGTGTCGGTTCAGCTTTAGCTGTGGCGATTACTTTTATTTTAATTAACGTCATTGAAAATGGCCAAGATAATGTTCTTTTTCATGCAGCGATGATGTATGCGATTGTGATTATCTATGGTGCAGTAGGTATGCGTTTTTATACCGCCATATTTGCTGGATGGGTCGGAGGACTTGTTGGAATTTTGGCAACCAATTACTTAAATGGAGTGATCGACTGGACCTTCCTGAACCGGACTTATACCTTCAGTAGTTTTTTGGGAATGACCCTTGCCTATGCAACTGACCGCCAACATCGAGAAAACTACTTACAAAACTGTATGATTGAGCTGAATCGTATTGAACTGATGCAGCAAGCACAGCAATTATCTTTACTTTCCCAGCAAGATGCACTTACAGGCTTAGCCAATCGACGCTATTTGGATGAAACACTAGATAATGAATGGCGACGTGCTTTACGACACGAAACGCCCCTGACCATCATGATGGTCGATATTGATTACTTTAAATCTTACAATGACACGTTAGGGCATCTAAAAGGTGATGAGTGCTTAAAAGAAATCGCAATTGCTATTTCTTCTATTGCTGCTCGTAGTGGTGATTTAGTGGCTCGTTATGGCGGCGAAGAATTTTTATTGTTATTCCCAATGACAAATGCACAGCAAGCTTTGATCCAAGTTGAACGTTTAATGAGTGCGATTGATAAAATTGCAATTAAGCACCCATGTAGTGATGTTTCACCACATGTCACCATTAGTGTTGGAGTCGCAACCACCATTCCACGTCTAAACGATTCAATTTCGGCTTTTGTAGCGCGTGCTGACCATGCTTTGTATAAAGCAAAAACGAATGGGCGTAATCAATATAAGATTGCTGTAAACGAAGAACAAATTGTAGATTTAACTTAAAAGTCAGACTTCTGTTCAAAATGAATTTTGACCAACGATTATCTCTCTTAGCTTTTTATAGCTCCTTTTTCAATTAAAATGAATAGACATATACAATTAGCTTTTCCATCCGTGGTAAAGCTAAAATATAATTTAGAAGCAATAGTATAAAAGACCAATTTTATTTAAGTTTAAACCAATCGTTAAAAACAACTTATATAAACTTAATAAATTCAGCGACCTTCCACACATTAATATCCTATTTTTAGATAATAAGAATTACAGGATTTAGTCAGTATAATATAGAAAAATTCCACTTTATTAGAACCCACCTTTCAGCTTCTTCCAAAATTTAATTAAAAAATAGAATAATGAATTTTGTTCTATTCTTTGCGGTACAGTAGAAATGGATTCAGCGGAAAATGGTAACATCGAAACAATATTCTCATGTATTGTTTCATAATTTGGATAAGCTTCTTTTTTTATTATTTCTATAATTTTTTGGATTTCATCAATAGATAAATTTAAAAATCTCTTAATTTCTTGGGCTGTTTTTGACTCAATAGACAATAAAGCACAAACTCTAGTGACATTAACAATCTGCTCTGCATGAATATTTTTAAAGTCTGGATAACAAACAAGCTTATAAATAATTTTTGTCTCTAAATTTTCTTTAGACACTTTATTCTCGTTACTTATTATACGTTCCTGATGACTTGTTTTGAAATATTCGTTCTTCTCAATATCTTGTAAAATATTGAGAAGCTCCTGATATCTTAATGGCCTCTTCAAACCATACTGATACCCTTTTAAAAGCTCAGGATTATTACTTAATACGATCTTAATTTTTTTAGGAATAAGTATGTTCGTATAACCGCTATCTAAATCAATAATATGTATATCTGGATTTTCATCACTATATGTCCAATTCCCTAAAAGATGAGATGACAAAGATAAATCATGAATAACTTTTATCATTGCCTCTAGATTTTTAGGCAACAGCCTATCCTTTGACATACAGCCAACTCTATATGTGCACTGATTCATTGATATTTCCCCAATTTCAATGATGACTTTAAAAATTATTTGTTTAAAGTAATAAAAAATTAAATATGTAATAAACTTATATAAAGGCAATTTGAGTAAAATTACCTTTAACAGATAAATATAAATATTTGGGTGCAGTAAAATTAACAATATTTAATTGCCAATATCTACAGATGAATATACTCAAAATAAATCGCAGAATATTATATTTATATAAATATTATAAGACAAGACAATAATTTAAAATTTAATCAAACTTCAGTATAATAAAAACTTAAAACCCCATATTTAAATTAAATACGGGGTTTTAAGTACTATAATCAAAAATATGATTAAGGTTCAATTGGAGCAAATGGCGGAATAACATCCGCATTTTGAGCACGATGACGTAAAAAATGATCCATTAAAACAATCGCTAGCATTGCTTCTGCAATCGGTGTTGCACGTACACCTACACATGGATCATGACGGCCTTTAGTCAACACATCGGTATCTTCGCGATTTAAATTAATTGTTTTACCTGGTGTCGTAATGCTTGCTGTTGGTTTTAGTGCAATAGCAACTCGAATAGACTGACCACTTGAGATACCGCCCAAAATCCCACCAGCATGATTCGCTAAAAAGCCATTACTGGTCAATTCATCACGTGTTTCATGACCAAATTGTCCAGCAACTGCAAAACCATCACCAATTTCTACACCTTTAACCGCATTAATGCTCATCATCGCATGAGCAATGTCAGCATCTAAACGATCAAAAACAGGTTCACCCCAGCCTACAGGAACTTTTTCAGCTACAATTTCTAGCTTAGCACCGCAGCTTGTTCCTTGTTCACGTAAAGAAGTCACCAAAGCTTCAAAACGTGAAACAGCATCTACGTCACCACAGAAAAATGGATTATTCGGAACTTCATTCCAATCCAGTTTTTCGGCAACTTCATTGCCAATTTGAGTAACGTGTCCACGAATCAAGACGCCAAATTTTTCTGCTAAATATTTTTTAGCAATTGCACCCGCTGCAACACGCATAGCAGTTTCACGAGCACTTGAACGGCCACCGCCACGATAGTCACGAAAACCGTATTTTTGCGTATATGTATAGTCGGCATGGCCAGGTCTAAAAGTTTGGGCAATATTGCCGTAATCTTTTGATTTCTGATCAGTATTCTCAATCAATAAACCAATTGGCGTGCCTGTCGTTTTGCCTTCAAAAACACCTGAAATAATTTTAACTTGATCAGGCTCTTTACGTTGAGTCGCAAACTTAGAAGTACCTGGTTTACGACGGTCAAGATCTTTTTGCAAGTCTTCTTCAGACAGCTCAAGGCCTGGTGGCACACCATCCACAATTGCCATTAAGCCAACGCCATGAGACTCACCACAAGTGGTTACACGAAAGAGTTGCCCAATAGTGTTCCCTGCCATATACCCAACTCCTTATATTTGCTCTTCAAATAGTTTTCTATAACGGCGACATTGTTCAGCAGTCAAAGCAAAAATACCTGAACCGCCTTTTTGGAAAGTGAGCCAGTTGAAATCAATCGTATTAAAGTTTTGACGCATTGACCATTCAGAATTACCTACTTCAATGACAATTAGGCCATCTTCAGTTAAATAATCTGCCGCTTCTGCAAGCATTTTACGAACTAAGTCTAAACCATCTTGGCCTGCTGCCAATGCAAGTTCAGGTTCATGTAAAAATTCTTCTGGTAAGTCAGCCATATCTTCAGCATCAACGTACGGCGGATTACTTACAATCAAATCATACTGATTTTCAGCTGGAATCTTGGCAAATAGATCTGATTCAAGCAATGCAACTTGATATTGCTTATTGTGGTGTTCAGTATTAATTGAAGCAACTTCTAACGCTTCTTTAGAGATGTCAGTTGCGTCTATTTCAGCGTCTGGATATGCATAAGCCAAAGCAACCGCAATACATCCAGAACCTGTACACATATCTAAAATACGGTGTGGAGTTTTAGGCTTTGCATTTTCTGGCAAATTATTGAGGGCTTCGCGCATTTGCCCATTTTCATCTAAACAATATGGTGCAAAACGTTGCTCAATTAATTCTGCAATTGGTGAACGTGGAATGAGTACACGCTCATCTACATAGAATGGCTTATTAAAGAAATAAGCAAGGTTTAATAAATAAGATGTTGGAATACGGTCATTAATACGACGTTCCAATAAGCTTAAAAATTCTGCTTTCTCACTTGGTAATAACTTCGCATCTAGAATTTCTGCGTCTGCTGACCATTCAAGAGATAAGGTTTGTAAAACTAATGCAGAGCTTTCTGCAAAATAATCTTCAGTACCTTGTCCTAAATGTGCATCATGTTGACGTAATGCTGATACCCCAAAACGAATGAAATCTCGAATTGTTGATAAATTTTCAGCCGCTTCCTGTAAATTTTCAGGGCTAATCGTCGGTCGCTCCACTTAGGCGTCTCCAAAGGCAAATTTTGCAAAGTGACTATTCTACTGAGTGAGGTACAGCAAAGCAACGCTTTGCCCTATGAACCGGAGTTTTACAGGCCTATCTCGAACAATCACACGTTAAAATCAGAATACTTTGTTTTAATTATAAAATAATGAAATTTAATTTAGATGTTCAAAACAAAAAACAGCCCTTAAATGGAGGGCTGTTCTTAAAGTTTAATTCGTTTTAAAGCTTAAGCTTTTCGGCAACATAATCAGAGTCTTTATCTCCACGACCTGATAGATTCACTACAATCATGGTTTCTTTTGCTAATTGGGGAGCTTCACGAATTGCCCATGCGACAGCGTGTGAGCTTTCAAGCGCAGGAACAATACCCTCAACACGAGAAAGTGTCATAAAAGCATCTAAACACTCTTGGTCAGTTGCAGTGCTATATTCAACACGTCCTAAATCTTTTAAGAAACTATGTTGTGGCCCAACACCCGGATAGTCTAGCCCTGAAGCAATAGAATGCACAGGTAAAGGTTCACCAGCCTCATTCTCAAGAACATAACACGCCATACCGTGAATTTGACTTGGCTTACCTAAAGTTAGCGTCGCTGAATGCATATTAGTGTCTAAACCATGTCCAGCCGGTTCAACCCCAACAAGTTTTACATCTGGATCATTTAAAAATGCAGTAAATGCGCCTATTGCATTTGAACCACCACCTACACATGCCACTACATAATCAGGGCTTTTTCCAAATCGTTGATGCGTTTGATCTTTAATTTCATTACCAATAATAGATTGAAAATCGCGAACCATTTTAGGAAATGGATGTGGTCCCACAACAGAACCAATGGCATATATAAAGTTTTTTGGGTCTTTTAAATATTCTTCAAATGCACTATCTACAGCATCTTTTAATGTTGCTGTACCACGTGTTACCGCCACCAAATGAGCACCCAAAATTTTCATTTTGACTACATTTGGATGTTCTTTTTCAATATCGACTTGCCCCATGTGAATTTCACACGGAATTCCCACTAATGCACAAGCAGTTGCCAAAGCGACCCCATGCTGACCAGCACCTGTTTCAGCAATAACTTTCTTTTTCCCCATATATTTAGCAAGTAAAGCTTCACCTAAACAGTGATTAATTTTGTGAGCACCTGTGTGGTTCAAATCTTCACGCTTTAAATAAATTTGTGCACCACCTAACTGTTCAGATAAACGCTTCGCATAAAATAAAGGACTTGGACGGCCTACATAATTTGTAAAGAGGTCTGATAATTCATTTTGAAATTCAGCTGTATGGCGAATTTCTTCATAAGCAACATTAATTTCATCCATTGCTTCTTTTAAATGTGGAGGAATAAATTGTCCACCATATTCACCAAAAAATCCTTGTTCATTCGGCAAAGCAATACCGTTAATTTGATGTTGCATATCATCCCTCTTTTTTAAATTATTAAAGTTATTAAGCTTATCGAGAAAGGTAACGCGTCAAATCCTCAATGCCTTTTAGCGTCATTGGATACATATGATTTTCAAAAATCTCTTTAATCCAACCAATGGTCTGAGTGTAATGCCAATACCCTTCTGTTTCAGGGTTTAACCATGCTGTTTTATCAAAATGCTGACGTAGGCGACGTAACCAAACTTCACCTGTTTCATCATTCATGTATTCAACCGAGCCACCCACCGATTTCAGCTCATACGGTGCCATACTGGCATCACCCACTACAATTACACGATAGTCGCGTCCATAGGTGTGAAACAGATCCCATGTGTTCATGCGGGTTGCTGTTCTTCGGTAGTTATCTTTCCAGACATAATCATAGAGACAATTATGGAAATAGAAGTATTCGAGTGTCTTAAACTCACTTTTAGCAGCACTAAACAGTTTTTCGCATTGAGCAATGTGAGCATCCATCGAACCACCCACATCAAACAACATCAGTACTTTTATTCGATTTCGACGCTCAGGTACCATTTGAACATCTAAAATACCTTGCTTGGCTGTTTCACGGATTGTACCGTCAACATCCAACTCTTCAGCTGCACCTTGGCGCGCAAATTTTCGCAAACGGCGCAAAGCAATTTGCATCTGACGAGTACCAAGGACTTGGTCGTCATCCAGATTTTGGTATTTACGTTGTTCCCAGACTTTAACTGCCGAACGTTTACGCCCTGGTCCACCAATTCTGACGCCTTCTGGATGATCTCCAAAGGCTCCAAAAGGTGAAGTGCCTCCAGTACCCACCATGCGGTTACCACCCTGATGTTTTTTATGCTGTTCGCGTAACCGCTCTTCCAACATTTTCATCAGTTCTTCTAAGGAACCTGCTTTTTGGAGTTCTGCTCGTTGTTCAGGAGTTAAATGCTTCTCTAGAAGTTCTAAATCAAACCAGTCTTTTGGTAACTTATGAACTTGTTTGAGTAACTCATCCAGATCAAAGGTTTCAATGCCGTCAAAGTAGTCTTTCATGGAACGATCGAACTTGTCAAAAAAGCGCTCATCTTTAACTAAAATTGTTTTAGCAAGTTGATAGAACTCTTCTTGATCGGCAAAAACTAAACCTTCACTTACTGCACGGTTTAAGTCAATAAGCTCACGAGTTGTAACTGGAACACCGTATTTACGTAAGGTGTAAAATAACCGCACAAACATGGGTTATTCCCTCCTTTAACGTCGAGACATGAAAGCCAAACGTTCGAGGAGTTGTACATCCTGCTCGTTTTTGATCAGCGCACCATATAAAGGTGGAATAGCTTTAGATGTATCTCGATTGCGTAATACATCTTCTGGCATATCATCTGCCATGAGCAAGCTTAGCCAATCAATTAACTCTGAGGTTGATGGTGGTTTCTTCAAATTAGGAATTTCACGTAATTTAAAGAAAACCTGTAAAGCTTCGTTTACTAATGTTGCAGAAATATTTGGGAAATGAACCGCAATGATTTCTCGCATTGTAGTTTCATCTGGAAACTCAATGTAATGAAAGAAACAACGACGCAAGAAAGCATCTGGTAATTCTTTTTCATTATTCGAAGTAATAATTACAATTGGGCGTTGTGTTGCCGTAATGGTTTCATTGGTTTCATAAACATAAAAAGACATTTTATCGAGTTCATGCAGCAAGTCATTTGGAAACTCAATATCGGCTTTGTCAATTTCATCAATTAACAAAACACAACGCTCTTCACTCGTGAAAGCTTCCCACAATTTACCGGGTTTAATATAGTTCTTAATATCGTAAACTCGATCATCACCTAACTGGCTGTCTCTTAAACGAGAAACCGCATCATATTCATACAACCCTTGCTGCGCTTTGGTTGTCGATTTGATATGCCAAGTGATCAGTTTTAAACCTAAACTTTGTGCTACCTGTTCAGCAAGTAAAGTTTTACCCGTGCCAGGTTCACCCTTAATGAGTAAAGGCTTTTGTAAAGCACGAGCTGCTTTTACAGCGAGCTTAAGACTATCAGTCGCGATATATTGATCTGTACCAGTAAAATGTTGGGTATCAGCAGACATGTAAAGACCTTATTTTTCTATTTCAATGGTTAGATGGAACGCATGCTTTTGTTCGTTGAATATTTTGACCAACAATATCCAATCACCAAACCTAGACCAACTACAAACAGAATTAAAGATAAATTTGACCAAATTAGAGGGCTATCTTTGGTTAAAACACCAAATAGTAGTCCAAAAATAGCCGGTGCTACCGATGCATTCGGTCCTTCAGACACTGTTGGTGTAACTAAAATAGCAAAGACAATAAGCCAACTAATTGCACCAAAAGTTGTAGGAAGGCGACGCATTAATCGCCACCAACACCATAAAGCAATAATAGCGCCTATTCCATAAGCTGTTAAAGCAATAACACCTTCAGGAACAACATCCAAAAAAGAGAATAATTGATTCATTATTCCAGTTTGATCTTCACGCACCACGTAAGCCCTCTGGTTCAACCGCATTTGGGTTAATTAACCCTTCTGGCGGCATCTGAATAAAGAAACCTTTTGTTTGTAATGAGTCTAAAACATGTAAAACATTAGCACGCGCCAATTTACGTGTTGGAGCTAATTCTAAATGCATGACAAACGTTGCACGACCAAACGCTTGTACAACAGCTTCAGGAATATTTTCAAACGGATCAGCTTGTTCCGTATCGTCAGGATAGTTTGGACGAGCAATATACATGTACATTTCATCTTTTTTGCTCGATCTATAAATATCACAGTGCATTTCAAATCAACTCTTGAACTAAGGACAGCATACATGAAAAAAAACGACTCACACACGCAGGTTTGTTTACGCATCAGTCGTTTTTTTAATTCTTGGGAAATATTAACCTACAACATTGATTAAGGTCGATAATAACTTTGTTCCAGATAAAAGCTGGGTACCACAGTAAATTGACAAACATTTGATTTTAAACATTAAATATAGTTTTTAACTTCAATAAAATAAAAACAATTTTTAGGAAAAAAGAAAAAATGTTCGTTACTGAGTACTTTTTGTGATCTATTTTTAATACTTTCGCACATTAATACTATGAAATTTATGACATTAAAGTGAGTTATTACATTTTAAAATTCACATTTAACTAAAACTTCTAACCACTTAATACACATTGGCAGACATTACTTAACTGGTTTAAATTATCAGCATGTTTAAATATTAAATATCTTAATTATAGATGTGGAGGATGAACTTATGCCTCGCGGTGATAAAACAGCTTACACAGCAAAGCAAAAACGTCAGGCTAAACATATTGTTGAGAGTGAAGTAGATAGAGGTCACTCTCAAGAAGAAGCCGAACGAATTGCATGGTCTACTGTCAATAAACAAGATGGTGGCGGTAAGAAAAAGTCTCACTAAAACAAACATTAAGTACTTCTTTAGCTTTGTTTAAAGAAGTACTTTCATCAAAGACAAATTAATGGTGTTTAGAAAACTCGAGAGCTCTTTATATAGTCATCGCTTACTTGATTTAAGGCACTCAAAATAGCGCTATCATTTTGACTTAACAGAGCTTCATTTAAACATTCCATGTAATCTATAAGCATAGTCTTAGAAGTGTTGGCAAATTCAGAGGTTACTGCTTCATCTTCATATAAAATCACGTAACTACGTGCAAAACCATAAATTAGATAGACGGCAGCTTTTTCTTTTGTATTTTGAGATTCTTTAAGAGACTGTTCACAAGCATTTTTTAAATCTTTAAATGCATCTGTACCAGTAGATTGATTTTTGAAAGATAAAAGTATTTTTTGGAAGTTCATATCCATATTCCACTCAAAAAGTAAAGCTACAGAAGATGATAAAACCTGTCAAATAAAATCATGATTAATATAAGTTTAATTGTAAATAAATTTATATTTCTTTAGCACTATATAAAAGACCGCTCACAAAAGAGCAGCCTAATAAAAATCGATATTTAAAAGCTTATTTCTATCGTTATTGTAGTACCAGAGTGTTCAATATTGGTTGAAATATTGAAGCCTCTCCCCTTAAGTTCCTCTTCTACTGACGTAAGATGATCAGGGCTTACAGCATCAATAGGAAACTGAAAAGTTGCTTTTCTTTTCCCTGCTTTAGATTCAGTTTCAGTACCAGTTAAAATTTTTTCCAGCATGGTCTCTTGATTGATTTTAAAATTTTTAGCATTTTGGCGCGCTTGTTCAGCACTAAAGTTGTTAAGCATATTTATCTCTCTAATTATTCATTCAATTCAATTTATAACATAAAGAAAAGATCATCAATATTAAGATATTGATCATTTTAAAGTCATTTCGTATAGAATAAAAAGCCAACCCAATTGGGTTGGCTTTTTTATTTCTGCACCGAAACAAACTTATAGTTATATATTATTTATGTAGAAATTGTTTTTCTTACAACCAAGAATATACAGACCTGTATGTTTAATCAATTGAATTTTTCTCACTAAATCAGTTAATTTAATTCATTATCACTTTTACAAATTAAAATTGCTTCAATTCATCACTTTACTAGCTTTTTAAAAAGTTAATTATTGAATATAAATGATTACTTTATTAACTATTAATATTCAATATCTATTATTTATGAATAAAAACTACTTAATTTAAATTATTCACTACTCTTAATTAAAAAAGCCCATCACGAAGATGAGCTTTAAATTTTAACGATCACATCATTTTAAATGGATAGACTTTGTTTTTCTTCTTGAAATAACTGAATTAGTGGTTGAGTTAATAGCTCATAACGCCAACCCAAAAGATAATCAGGCAAGTCTTGTTCATTCCCTTGAGAAAGAACATGTTGATGAATTGCATTTAGCCATTTCTTTCTAAGTAATACTTCTTTAGGAATAGAAGTTTCACTTATTGCATGGGCAAGCACCATATCCATTTTATGTAGAGTTTCTTTAGATGTTACTTTAAAAGGTTTGGCAATTTTTGTTGGCCATTCACTTTCATTCGGTAAATCTTTAAGTAATTCTAAAATAGTTTTTCCATATTCACGAACTACATTTGGGCGAATATCTTTAACTTGCGAGAGTTGAAAACTATTACGTGGATTCTTTTCAACCATATCAATCATGGTTGAGTTTCTAAGAATAAAACTGCGTGGCTGATTGGTCGCTTTAACAATGTATTCACGCCATTCACTTAAATTTTGCAGTTGCATCAATTGACGGCGCGAATGACGGTAATTACCAACATCGCTATAGAGTAACTCTGTTGGTGTTTCACTAATAATTTCTTTAGTTAAACTTCTACAATCTTCAAGAACGTAGTCATAAAGCCCTTTCTGCTTAAGCTGTTCTTGAATATGATGAGCTAACTTCATTATATATAGAACATCATTTGCCGCATAACAAAGTTGCTGAGGCGATAAAGGTCGAGCTAACCAATCTGATCTTGTTTGATCTTTTTCAATGTCAATGTCTAGACAAAGCTTTAAAGCACCTTGGTAACTTACTTGTAGTCCATGGCCTAAGAAAGAAAGCCCCACTTGAGTATCAAACACATTAAGCAGATCTTCTTGATCAGCGTAATGATAGATTAAATCGATGTCTTCCCCACATGCATGAAAAATATTTTGCTGTGCGAGAAATATTCTTTTCCAAAACTGACTTAGATCTAATGAAACACCATCCAACAGATAGACATTGCCATTTACATTGACTTGGCATACCCCAAGTTTAGGCCAAAGGGTGTCAACCTTAATAAATTCTGTATCAAGTCCATATATCGAACATTGATCCATTTTTTGAAGAACATCAACCAAATCGGTTTGCTGTTGGATAAACTGAAACATGCTTTCTCAAGTAAATGCAAAGAGTGCTTAGAACTCTGGTATATATAACATAGAAGTAGGAAATTACCACTTAAACCTTTATGAATACTCTATTTTTGAACAATTTTTCGAAAATAGATAATTTTTTGATCTTTTATTTATACTTTTAAAGTTAACTCCAAATATTCATTGTTTAAAATCTATAAGATCTTTTTCATTTTTATGTGCATTCATATTTTATTTAAAAGATCTTTTGTAATTAAAAACACAATAATATTTGCCTTTTATAGCCAAATTAATAAATTTAATTCAATTTTATATGGCATTAATGAAACAAGCATCGAAATGCTTATTTCATTCTCATACGGTTATGAACTGCCTGACTTAAGGTATGGCTATCTACATACTCAAGTTCACCACCTTGCGGTACACCTTGAGCAATACGTGTCATTTGTATAGGTAAGTGCTTAGTCGCTTCTACCAAATAATGAGCCGTTGCCTGGCCCTCTACCGTCGCATTTGTTGCCAAAATCACTTCTTCAATAGTGCCTTGACTTAAACGCTGAATCAGATAAGGAATACCAATTTCTTCTGGGCCAATCCCATCTAAGGGTGACAGGTGTCCGCCTAAAACATGGTATTTACCACGAAAACTTCCGCTTTGCTCAATCGCCATTACATCAGCTGGTGATTCAACCACACACAATAGTTGATCTTCTCGCTCAGTTGAGGCGCAAATATCACAAATTTCATGTTCAGTTAGAGAATGACAAACGCTACACTCATGAATATAACTTGAAGCTTCATGCAAAGCATGGGCTAATGCAAACGCACCTTCTCGATTTTTCATCAAAAGATGTAATGCCATACGTTGAGCCGACTTCGGACCAACGCTAGGCAATATACGTAAAGCTTGAACAAGTTGTTCAAATCTATCGCTAAACACAGAATTTCCTTAGAACATGCCCGCTAAGCCAGGTGGCAAGCCCATACCAGAATTTGCTTTTTGCATTTTTTCTTCTGAAATAACTTCAGCTTGACGTACAGCATCGTTTACCGCCGCAGCAATCAAGTCTTCAATCATATCTGGTTCATCTTGAAGTAACTCAGGGTTAATTTCGATACGTTTTACAAGATAGCGACCATTCATGGTTACTTTAACCAAACCACCACCAGCTTCTGCTTGGACTTCAGTTTGGGCAAGCTCTTCTTTCGCCTTTTTTATATTTGTTTCCATATCTTTTTGCATGCGCTGCGCTTGCTGCATGAGCATATTGATATTCATAACTTTACTCCGTATCTCTATCAAATCTTTAAAGTATTATTCGTTATTTGGTAATACTTTATAAAAACTTAATCTCATTGAACCAACCTATGCGATTAAAATACATACAGACTGGTGCATTGAACTCAAATTAATCCGTAATTCTGACACAATAGACTAATGTTTTCTATCAGTATCTCTTGCTCTATTTCACATAGCTCCATAAGTAACATCGCCACACTTAGGCATACGTCATAAATACTTAGATGGTCTAAATTAAAGTCTTATAAAACCTCATTGCGCTATTGAGATGCCTGTAGACCTTTATCAATTGTTTTATATTCACTTAAGGGAACTTTCTTAAAGGAGGTATTTGCTTCTTGAATAGATTTATCTGCTTCTTGCACAGACTTCTCTGCATTGTTGATCAATAAAGTTGTTTCATTCACTGGGTTTTGACTCGGTTTGGTCAGTAATTTATACCCAACGACCCCGATTACCCCCACTACAACGACAATAGCAATAGGCTTAAGCATTTTAAAACTCACATTTCTTTTAATTAAATTTAGAGTCTTTATACCTTGTGCTCTTAGCACTCATTTAAACAAAAATGTAGTTTTTTTATTGTAGTTCTGAAATTTGAGTAACATTTCAATATAAAAACCATCTCGATTAAAGAGATGGTTTCATAAACAAAATAACCCAAAAGAATTATTTCGATAGGAATGATTAGATCAGATCAAGACCACGTGAGATATCACGAATAATGTCATTAATATCTTCTAAGCCCACAGATACACGGATTAAACCTTCTTGAATGCCTGCCGTAGCTTTTGCTTCAGCAGAAAGTTTGCCATGTGTAGTTGTTGCAGGATGGGTAATTGTTGACTTCACATCACCAAGGTTTCCGGTAATCGAAATAAACTTAGTATTATCAATAACCTTCCAAGCACCTTCACGTTCGCCTTTAACAACGAAAGAAACAATCCCGCCAAAACCATTTTGTTGTTTTGCCGCAAGTTCATGGCCTTCTTGAGTTGGTAAACCAGCATAGTAAACTTTTTCTACTTTTTCATGGGCAGTTAACCATTCTGCAAGAATCTGAGCACTTTCACAGTGTGCTTTCATACGTAAGCGCAAAGTTTCTAAACCTTTTAAGAAAACCCATGCATTAAATGGACTCATTGATGGTCCAAGTGTACGGACAACTCCAAAGACTTCTTCTAATAACTTAGCATTACCGACTACAGCACCGCCTAATGCGCGTCCTTGTCCATCTAAATATTTAGTCGCAGAGTAAATGACGAGGTCTGCCCCAAACTTTAATGGTTGCTGTAAAACAGGTGTACAGAAACTGTTATCAACCGCCAGTAATGCACCATGCGCATGAGCAATATCTGCAAGCGCTTGAATATCTGCGATCTCGGCTAGAGGATTAGACGGTGACTCAACAAATAAAAGTTTAGTTTCTGGACGTACTGCATTTTTCCATGCATCCAAATCACATAAATCAACAAATGTAATGTCTACACCAAACTTGGCAATATATTTTTCAAACAAGGCAACAACTGAACCAAAAACTGCTCTTGAGCAAATAACATGATCACCCGCTTTGAGATATGCCATAGTAACTGACAAAATCGCGCCCATTCCAGAGCTTGTCGCAACAGCACGTTCAGCGCCGTCTAAAGCTGCTAAGCGTTTTTCGAACATCGATACAGTCGGATTGGTAAAACGAGAATAGATATTTCCTTGAACCTGACCAGAAAATTTTGCTGCAGCTTCAGCCGCATTTTCATATACGAATGATGATGTCAAAAAAATCGGTTCGCCATGCTCACCTTCAAAACTACGAGTATGTCCGGTACGAATGGCTAAAGTATCAAGTTGGTATTCTAAATCATCAGACTGGTTCATTAAATGTTCGCCTTTACTGGTCATGTACTAAAAAACTATCATCATTTTGAGTGTCTAAGGTATTTAAGGTCAAGGTAAACATTAAAATTATCGCTTAGACTTTATTCAATCTTTAGTAAATAGTTGGTAAAGCAAGATGAAACGCTTAAAGTCCCTTGTCTCTGAACAAAGTCAAATCAAGCACCTTTCTGCCCGACT
The DNA here is from genome assembly GCF_023920705.1 of Acinetobacter sp. XS-4. Lineage (NCBI taxonomy): Bacteria > Pseudomonadati > Pseudomonadota > Gammaproteobacteria > Moraxellales > Moraxellaceae > Acinetobacter > Acinetobacter sp. XS-4. The sequence goes on from NZ_CP094657.1 coordinate 2,225,232, forward strand.
ATTTCATTCAAAAACATTAGTACTATCCCAAAGCACCCCCTATGAAGTAATTGGCGAATTCAATCAAACCCGTATTCGCTATTACGCAGCAACACAAAAAAAGTTTAAAGAACCTTTAGTGTTTGTTGCGCCACTCGCAATTAATATGGCGATTTATGATTTATATCCTTATCGTTCTCTTATTAAATACTTTCAAAATGCGGGCTTCGATGTCTATTTGGTCGATTGGGGTAATTTAAAATTTAAAGATAGACACCTTAACTTTTTATCATTTATTGAAGATTTTATTCCTAAAGCGATTGAACTCATCCGAACACATGCAGGAACTGAGCAAATCTCGCTCCATGGATGGAGTATGGCTGGCATATTCGTTACTTTATATGCTGCTCTGAACCAACCCAACCATATTAAAAATTTAATTGTTCTGGGTAGTCCAATTGATAGTTATGCATCTGGCCATATTGGTAAGCTCTATCGGACAATGAACCATTTGATTGGTCGCAATAAGAAAATTCAGGAACGTATTTATTCTGGATTGCCAAAACGTCTGATCCACAGTCCCGGAATTTTAAATTCGTTAGGTTTCAAAATTCTCGATCCTAAAGGATGGTTTGATGGACATCTGCAATTGCTAAAAAATCTTGATGATTTGCAGTTTGTACAAGAGCATGCAACCTTGAGTAGTTTTTTAAATAACATGATTGATTATCCAGGTGGGATTAATCAGGACATGTTGTTTAATGTCTGGCTACAAAATCCATTAAAACGTGGCTTTATTCAGTTAAAAGATAAGAAAATCGAATTAAAAAATATAGATTGTTCCCTCTTAGTTGGCGCGGGTCGTAGTGATCAGTTGGTCACTGCTGACGCTGCTTCGCCATTAAGTCAATTGACAAGCAGTCAGGATGTCACGTTTACTCTCATCCCCGGTGGTCATTTAGGCCTAATGTCGAGCCAAGCAAGTGCTCTGGAGTTTTGGCCAAAACTGGCGGCATGGCTGACCGAACGTTCAACACAAATTTAAGGATAAGGCCATGAGTCAATCTGTTGCATTTATTGGTTTGGGTGCAATGGGCTACCGTATGGCAGCGCATTTACCAAAACACTTCGATACTGTCTATGTATGGAATCGAAATTTCGAAAAAGCCAAACAACATGCAGCAGAATATGGCACAAAGGCTGTCCCATTAGAGCAAGCAGCACAAGCAGATATTATCTTTTCATGCTTACCAACAAGCTCAGATGTAGAAGCACTTATTAAGAGTATACAAATTAAATCTGGAGCAATCTGGATAGATTGTACAAGTGGGGTTCCTGACTCTGCCCACACATTAGCAAGCTTATTAAAACAGTTAAATGTTGATTTTCTGGACGCACCTGTAAGCGGTCAAACAATAGGAGCTGAAAATGCCACTTTGACTGTAATGGTAGGCGGTGATTCCTCAGCTTTTGAACGTGCATTGCCTGCTCTGCAAGCAGTAGGAAAGTTGATTAAACATGTCGGTGAGTCTGGTGCAGGGTTTGCAGTAAAAGCCGTTAATAATATGCTACTCGCGGTCAACCTTTGGTCTGTTGCAGAAGGTTTCAGTGCTTTAAAAGCGCATGGGGTAAGCTTAAACGAAGCTTTAGAGTGTATTAACGCTTCAAGTGGTAAAAGTCTGGTAACAGAGACTATATTCCCACAGCGTGTATTGAGTCGCGAATTCCCAGTAACTTTTGGCTTACCTCTTCTTGCTAAAGACACAGGAATTGCTTTGGATTTAGTCCATCAAGCTAAGCTTCCAGCCCCACTTTTGTCATTAACACAAAGTTTAATTCAAGCTGCTCATTTAACTGCTGAAGACAATAGTGATTTCTCTGCGGCAGTTAAAATGTATGAAGCATGGACAAAAATTACATTAGAGTAAATTTAATCTTTTAGTTCGCTACTTATTCAAGATACTTATTTTAATAAGGTGAATAATAATGGCGTGAGAACTCAATTATTTAAAGTAAGTGTATTGCTACGGAAATTTTCTATAACCTGAAAAACTAAAAATGGGAAATTTTAGAAAGATTTATGCTATGTCGGTACTTGGATATTTTTTTTGTAATCAGGTGATTTAAAGTAATTTACAATCATCTATGCGCTTTTTTCAGACACAACCTTAGCCTGTTCCATTTTTTTTAAATAAGGATTAGCAAGCATACAGCTCGGTAGCAAAGTATTTGCAAGTGGAGGAAAATTTTCTCTTCCTCCTAATGTTATTTTTTCAATGAAACTTGCCAACCACATAATGTACTCACCCTTATTCTTAAATGCTGGCATTAAGCTAATATCAAGCTTAACTGTACATTCTTCTGTAGGCTTATTTAAGCACTCTTCAAAATCAATAAAATTATATTTTAGTCTGTATGAAGTTCCTTTTATCTCTTGTCGAATCATACTGACCAAGCTATTCAAGTGCTCAATAATATCTTTAGAGAAAAACCTATCTTCTTCAGATTTTTGATAAACGCTTTCAGCAACGAGTAAAAACTGTGACATTCCCTATTTCCTTTTAATCTTGTCTCCGATGAATAATCAGATCCTTTAAGGAAGTATGATGTATATAACATTGCTATATGTAAGTTGATTAGAGTAAAAAGTAACCGCAACGGTAAACATGAAAGTTAGCTGCAAAATCAGCCACACAAATTAAATACAAGGATAACTACATCACAATATATAGGATTGAATAAATATATTTCGAAATAACTTTAATAAAAAAAACCCATTTCAATTTTAGAAATGGGCTACAAAAACAAAAAACTATCAAACGCAGCAATTAAGGACAACATGATAGAAGCTAAAACATGTAAAATCAATACATCTTTCAGTTGAATTGTAAACTAAGTTTAATCTTGACTTATTTATATTTTACAAATCAAAAGAAAAGGCCCATTTCCGTCTAAATTAAAATGGGCCCAGTGAATTCCACTTAATCCTGAAATAAAAAGTGTGATAATTATCACGCTTTACATTTTCATAATGTCATTGATATATTTCTTTTTCATTGACCTAATTTCAAACTTCGCTCGTCTATTTAGCAAATGAAAAGACTATAAGATCTCACCTTTTACTAAAATTTTTTATATCTGATCGTCCCAACCAGAAGTATATTTTTATATCGTTAATAAAAGCTAAAAGTGAATTAAAAAGAATCAAATTCTAAAAAAATATATATAATTTCGCTTAAGTTTATGTTTTTATTTGATTTTTATAAATTATTGATATCTAATGTTTTTATTTATTTTGTGAACAAATTATCACCCAAAATGACATTTGAGTAATTAATAATCATTGAAATATTGGTAATAAACCTTATATTGAGTACAGGTTCATACCTTTAACTGAGGAAACGCTCATGAATAAATTTATGGTTGCAGTCTTTACTGGCATGGTGAGCATTGCTGGTTTAAGCGTTCAAGCTGCAACGCCTGAGCAAGAATGTCAGAAATTGCAAGACGATTATAATTTGATTTATGCATCAAAAGGCTTTTGTTTTAAAGATCCTGATGCTAAAGAAAAATATGGTAATGAAAACTGTCATACGACAAAACCAAAGTTTTCTGACAAAGAGCAACAACGTCTTGATGCGATTAAAGAGCGTCAGAAAGAATTGAAATGTAAATAATTTTAAAGGAATAATACATGGCATACGATGATCAAAATATCTTCGCAAAAATTTTACGCAATGAACTTCCAGCGATAAAAGTCTATGAAGATGATCAAGTTCTAGCTTTTATGGATATTATGCCTCAAGCCGATGGCCATACATTAGTTATTCCAAAAACACCAGCTGTAACGCTGCTTGATTTACCCCCAGAAGCAGCCGCATATACCATCCAAATTGTTCAGAAAATTGCGAAAGCAATGGAAAAAGCCTTCAATTTAGAAGGTATTGTCTTGATGCAACTTTCTGGAGCGGCAGCAGGACAAACTGTTCCGCATGTTCATTTTCACCTTATTCCTACAAATGTGCATCAACTTGGACGCCATGCTGTAGAGTTAGGAGATCAAGAAAAAATTAAAGCGTTAGCTGAGAAAATAAAAGCAGCTCTTTGATTTCTAATCTATTAAAGCGGAGTTTTGACTCCGCTTTTTTTCGTCTTAAAACTATAAAAAACTAAAATAATTAATTTATTTCTAAACTTTAACCGTCATAAAACTGTCATTTATTTTTCACGCCCCTGTCACAAAGTTTGCCGATACTGCTTAGCAAGTTGGTGAGCTTTTGTAACTTTTTGTACATAAGTCAACTACAAAATAAATAGTTAACTAGGCATACGCCATTTTTAAATACCTTTTGGAGAAATCTCAATGAAGAAATTGCTACTCGCTGCCGCAGTTGCAACTTTGAGCATAAACGCGGTGCAAGCAGCGCCAACTTTGTATGGCAAACTAAATGTTTCTATTAACCAAGTTGATAATAAAAATTTCGATGGTAAAAGTGATGTTACCGAAGTTAACTCAAACTCTTCTCGCATTGGGGTAAAAGGCGAAGAGAAATTAACTGACAAGTTATCTGCTGTTTATTTAGCTGAGTGGGCAATTTCTACTGATGGTTCAGGTTCTGATACTGACCTTAGCGCTCGTAACCGTTTCATCGGTTTAAAAACTGAAGGTGTTGGTACTTTAAAAGTAGGTAAATACGATTCTTACTTTAAAACTGCTGCTGGTGGTAACCAAGACATCTTTAATGACGATACACGTTTAGATATTACTAATATCATGTACGGTGAAAACCGCTTAGATAACGTAGTTGGTTTTGAATTAGATCCTAAATTATTAGCTGGTTTAACTTTTAACATCATGGCTCAAACTGGTGAAAGCACCTCTGACAGCAAACAAGGTGAAACTGGTAAAGACAGTAAGAATGATAGCTTTGACTCTGTGTCTACTGCGCTTGGTTATGAGAACAAAGACCTTGGCTTAGCAGTAGCTGCCGCTGGTGACTTTGGTATTAAAGGTAAATATGCTGCTTACGGTCTGAAAGATGTTTATACAGATGCTTACCGTGTAACTGGTTCTTATGACATCGCAAAATCAGGCTTTGTTGTAGGTGCTTTATGGCAACATGCTGAACCTACTGATGACTTGACTGCATATGGTCAATCATATAAATCAGATGGTTCAATCGATAAAGCTGGTAAAGCTTACCGTGGTTTAGAGGAAGAAGCATATGCAGTAACAGCTGCTTATAAAATTCCTAACACTAAACTTAAAGTGAAAGCAGAATATGCTTCTGCTGAAACACAAGTAAGTGGTCAAGCAGATCGTAAAATTGATTTGTACGGCTTAGGTCTTGATTACCAAATCAACAAACAAGCTCGCTTCTACGGTATCGTTGCTCAACAAAAACGCGACTGGTTAAGTGATGATGACAAGCAAACTGTTGTAGGTACTGGTATCGAATATAACTTCTAATTAGTTATTTTTGATTCAGATCTAAAATAAAAGGGCTAATGCCCTTTTATTTTATTTTGCAGATTAAAAAAGCCGATATTTTTATATCGGCTTTTTTAACTTTGTAGCTTACTTTAAGAAACCACTTACAAGATTCATGACGTTTTGAATGTCTTGGTTTGCTTCTTGATGATCGGTACTGTCACCCTGAGGTGTTAATGAGTCAATGACTTGAGGTAAGACCGAAGCAATTGCACCGTAAACTTGCTCTTTTGGAGCTTGAGCTTGCGCAGCAACTTGCTCAATGTCAGCTGGATTAAATAAACTCTGTAATTGTTGAGTAGGAACCTCACCATTGCTTTGATTCGGATCAACCCAGCTTTGAACCTGATTTCCTAAACCCGCACCTTTCAACTTTTCAAGAGCAGCCTGCAAACCACCTTGTTGTTGAACCCAACCTAAAATTAAAGGTACAACTGCAATTAATAAACTTTGTACGCCACCACCTGCTTGAGGTGCATTATTATTTCCAGTCACTTGACCTAATACAGAACCTAGTACTCCTCCAAGACCACCTTGAGCGCCAGAAGAAGTATTACCCCCCATTTGCCCGAGTACTGAACCTAAAATTCCACCTAAACCACCTTGGCCTGACGCTTGTTGGTTTCCACCTAAAGCCTGCTGAGCCAGAACTTCAACAATGTTGCTTAAATTTGTCATGTGTAACTCTTATGTATGGTTTATACATGAGCATACGCGGATTCTTGTTAGGACAGCAAAAGCCAAATTGTTAAATTTTGAAAGAGATTTAGAGCCTTTTACCAGCGGAATTTATTCCAGTTCTCTGGGTTTGCCCAGAACTTTGAATTAAACCAATCGGGAACATGCTTATAGGTCAAGATGTTAAATTGCCATAAAGCAAAATCACTATCATGTGAAGTCTTATCAATGAGTTGGGTGAACCCTAAAGAACGCAATAACTGTTCATCACTCCGTTTGCTCACCACAACAATTCGTTTTGCTAATAAGTCACGTAGTTTTACTAATAATTGTGATTTTTGTACTTCAGTTATGTTCTGCATTTCATCTGTATCAAACAATACAAAACCCAAGTCATAACGCTGAGTAAAAGGCAGACTTAAAAGCTCAGTTACGGTAAAATAGTGCCATTGAATTGCGTTATTCTGGTCAATTTTCTGGCCAATACAAAGTGCAGTATGAATGGGCTGTTCGTTTGATAAATCGTCTAGCATAGAAGTGATGACATTTTGTTCAGCCATAACTGCAACCCTTAATTGAAAGATGTGAGTTTAAACTTTATGGAACTACAAGGCATTTGCCATAAAATGCATGCAGGCCTAAAAGATGCTAGTGTAACTGATCAACAGACAACCAAGGCAAATGTTGAATACAAATTTGTATTAGACCGTTCAGAAATTGATCTTCCTTTTAATTTAGGACAAGAACTAGAAATCGAATGGACAGGTAATATTTATTGCACCTCTTGTGGCACTAAAACACCGAAGTCTTATTCTCAAGGCCACTGCTTTAAATGTTTTAAAACTAAAGCTGAATGTGACCTATGCATTATGAAACCTGAAACATGTCACTATCATTTAGGTACATGTCGTGAAGATGACTTCGCCCATAATGTGTGTTTCCAACCTCATATTGTGTATTTGGCAAACTCAAGTGCTTTGAAAGTGGGTATTACTCGTGTTAGCCATATGCCAGGTCGTTGGTTAGATCAAGGTGCAACCCAAGCCTTACCTATTTTAAAAGTTGGATCACGCCGTTTATCTGGTCAACTTGAAACTATGTTTGGTTCTTTAGTTGCTGACAAAACTGATTGGCGCAAACTCCTTAAGGGTGAAGCTGAACCTCTGAAACTGACAGAACAACGTGATCAGTTAATCGAAGAGTTTGCACCGAAAATTCAAACTATTCGTGAGGAATTTAGCCAGAATCTTGAATTTAACGAAACTGTTGAATTCTTAGAAGATGAATTGCCACGTGAGTTTGTTTACCCAGTAGAACAATATCCTGAAAAAATTAAGTCTTTAAACCTAGATAAAACACCAAAAATTCGTGGTGTATTACAAGGTATTAAGGGCCAATATTTAATTTTTGATATTGGTGTTATTAACATCCGTAAATACACGGGTTACGAACTCATCTTACGTGCCTAAGTAAGTTTTAAAGCCCCTAAAGTGGGGCTTTTTAATTTATATAATTAAGATAATCTTTTTCTAAATAGCCAAGCTGCCAAAGGTAAAGTCACTAGTCCAAGTATGATCATTGGAATAAAGTTGTATTTGACTTGTGCAAAGCTTGCCCCCTCTAAATAAACCCGTTGTACTAAGTTAATTCCAAACCTTAAGGGATTTGTGTATGTTGCTATTTGTAATGCTTCCGGCATATTTTCTACAGGCGTAAGTAACCCTGAAAGCAACATCAAAGGCATAATCAATAAAAACGTAAAAAGCATAGCCTGTTGCATATTTAAAGATAATGCCGAAATTGATAAACCCACACCGACTACAGCCACATTAAAACTCAATAAACCAAAATAAAGCAGTCCAATAGAGCCATTCATAGGAATTTTAAACCAGAACAAAATGATCAATAAAATAATGGTTGATTGCATCAGCCCTACAAAAATTGGCGGCAAGGCTTTACCAATCATAATTTTTAATGGTGTATACGGTGTCACTAATAACTGATCAAATGTACCTTGTTCACGTTCACGCGCGACTGATAAAGCAGATAAAAGCAAGGTCTGCATCATACTTAAGGCCGCAATTAATGAAGGCATTAGGCTCCATCGAGACTCTTGATTTGGGTTATACCATGTTCTTGTTTCAAGGCTAATGGGTAAAGCTAAGTTAAATTTTTGCTGATTAAACTGACCAACAATTTTATTTAGATATGAACCAGCTACAACAGCAGTTGATGAGTTCCTGCCATCAACAATGACCTGTATAGAAGAGCTTTGGTTATTATTTAATTTGTTTTCAAAGTCTGACGGTATCGTAATCACGACCAATACCTGACGGCTATCAATGACCTGTTTGATTTGATTGGTATATTCAAGTGATGCAACACGCTTAAAAATACCAGAGCCATCTAGTTTTGAGATTAGTTCATGTGAAACCTGTCCATTGCTCTGGTCTAAAATTGCATAATCCACATGGTTAACGTCATAAGTAGCAGCATAACCAAACAAAAGTGCCTGCATGAGGGCTGGTACAAATAGAATGACTCTATTTGCAGGATCACTAAAAATGGTTAAGAATTCTTTTTTGACTAAAAAACTTAAATGTTTTAGCCAAACGATTAGTTGCCTCCACATAACTTTATCTCAACCGTTTTTTCAGTGAAAAGTTCACAGCACATATCAAAACAACGATATATCCTAATAAAAAACCGCATTCTTTAAACCATAACTTCCAATCATCGCCTCCCATAAATAAGGTTTTAATTAAAATCATAAAATGTGTAGCTGGAAGTAACTGACTAATAATTTGCACAACCCAAGGTAAGTTACGTGTATCGAAAACAAATCCTGAAAGCATAAGTGCGGGCATAAAGCTTGCCAATAAAGCAATTTGACTTGCCTGAAACTGACTTTGAGCAAAGCCAGATATAGTTAGACCAAGTAATAACGAGACGATTAAATATAAAAATGAAGCCGATAAAATTGAGAATAATGAACCGCGCATGGGCACTTCAAAAATAAAATATGCAGCAACAATACAGATCACAATATCAATCATGCCAACCACTACATAGGGAATGAGTTTTGCTAATACAATTTCAAATGGCCGTACAGGTGTAACAAATAAAGCTTCTAGAGTTCCCCGTTCGCGTTCACGCGCAATAAGTAAACCAGTTAAAAATGCGCCAATTAAAGTTAAAATGAGTACCATTAAGCCAGGGACTAAAAACCAAGTACTGTTACCAGATTCGTTAAACCATATTCTTTGTTCAATATTAACGGTGCTTGACGTTGCTAATATTGGACTACGGTCAAACTGTATAGACGGTGCGGTAGCCAAAGCACCTGCAACATAACCTTCTAAGGCTGTTGCTATGGTAGTGGATGTACCATTTAATAATAGTTGAACCTTGGCATTACCTTGCTGTGCCTGACTGGCAAAATCTGAAGGAAAATGCAAAATGGCATCAATTTCTCCATCTCGAATGGCCTGCTCTGCTTCAGGCAAATTATGAAAATCTTGACTTGTTAAATATCGTGAGCCCTTTAAACCAGCTAAAGCCTGATTAATCTGCGGTGAAGACTGATCAACGACAACGCCGACTCGGGCCTGATTTAAGTCAAAGGAAAGTCCATAACCAAATAGCAAAATTAAAATAACAGGCAAAACCAGACCAATCCCGAGGCTACTTTTATCACGTATGAGCTGCTTAGTTTCTTTACGAACTAATGCTGTCAATCGATTCCAAAATCCAAAGCTCATTGTAGACCTCCTAAACAGCGTGCCTTAGCACACGTGCTTGTTCCACAATCGCTATAAAAGCCTCATTCATGTCACCAACATGTTTATCTTTACTTGCCAGTTTACGGACTTGTTGGGGAGACCCTAAGGCTAATAGTTTTCCGGCATCTTGTATGGCAATGCGGTCACAATATTCTGCTTCCTCCATAAAATGGGTAGTAATAATGATGGTAATACCCTGATTTGCCAGCTCGCCAATGCTGTACCAAAATGATCGCCGTGCAAGCGGGTCAATTCCGCTTGTAGGCTCATCTAAAAATAAAATTTCTGGTTCATGTAACAATGCAGCAGCCATAGATAACCGTTGTTTATAACCACCCGGTAAATCACCGCTTTTAACGTGGGGCTTTAAATCGTATTGCTGTAAGGCTTTATCAATTTGTTGTTTTAGCTTTTCGCCCGATAAACCATAGGCTCCCCCAAAAAACTTCAAGTTTTCTAAAACAGTTAAATTACTATAAAGTGCAAATTTCTGAGAGACGTAACCCACTTTAGCCCTTGCCTCAGCACGAGCTGTGCGTAAATTTTTGCCGGCAACTTCCAAATACCCGCTACTTGCTGGTAGTAATCCACATAACATTCGAAATGTCGTAGTTTTACCCGCGCCATTTGGCCCAAGTAATCCAAAGATTTCACCACGCTGCACATCAAATGATGTATTGGCAACGGCAGTAAAATCTCCAAATGTTCGGACTAAATCTTTGACTACAATGACAGGTTGATCTGATTCCAACTCATAATTTTTAAGTGAATTAAAAGTTTGCTTAGAAGTTAATACATGCTCTAGCTGCTTTTGAGCCTGCTGTAACAACATCATAAAAGCATCTTCAAGCTCAGGTTCTCGTATACTTGCTATTAACCCCTGAGGCAAAACTTTGGCAGATAATTCTTTTTGACGACTAATAAAACGTACTTGTTCGCCTTTGGGAACAGCATCAATAATCTCTACATGGTTATTGAGTAATTGGGCTTGTACAATCCGCGACTTAATATTTTCAGGAGGTTTTACTAGCCATGTTTGACCACGTGCTATTTCTTTTAACTGCTCTGGAGAACCTTGTTTTAAAATTTTGCCTTCATGCATGACATACACATAAGCGCATTTTTCTGCTTCATCCATATAAGCAGTACTTATAATTACACTTAAGTTTTCTTCCTGAACAAACTGTTCAATAATGATCCATAAATCTCGTCTTGATAAAGGGTCTACCCCAACACTAGGCTCATCAAGTAGTAGTAACTCTGGAGAGCGAACTAAAGTACATGCTAGCCCTAACTTTTGTTTCATTCCACCAGAAAGTTGACCAGCTAAACGTTGCGTAAATTGAGTAAGGTCCGTTATTTCCAATAACCGTTTAAATCTTTGACTCCGTATATTTTTTGGAACACCGTGTAAATCGGCATATAAATCTAAATTTTCTTGCACGCTTAAATCTTCATAGAGTCCAAAACGTTGTGGCATATAGCTAATGCGGTCTTGTACAGCTTGCGGATTTTTACTCACGTCAATTCCGAGTACATTTAATGAACCCGAGGTGGCTTTATATAGTCCTGCAATTAATCTTAATAAAGTTGTTTTCCCCGAGCCATCTGGACCAACTAAAGCAGTAAGTTCTCCTTTGTTGATTTGCATGTTCAAATGATCAATTGCAGTAATATCTGCTGCCTTTTTACTTTCAGCTTTAAAGTTCATGACTAAATCATGGACATAAACCACCATATTTTCATTGGTCATGTGCATTCTCACCCGAAGCAAGTGGCACTTTTAGAGTCACGGGTTGACCCATTTTCAATTGATCATTTGGATCGTTTACATACACCCTAACCTCATAAACCAGTGTTGTTCTAATCTCTTCGGTCTGTACGGTTTTCGGCGTGAACTCAGCTACTGAAGATATATAGCCAATTTTTCCATTAATAGGCTGATTCGGATAAGAATCACGAATGACTTGGGCCGTGCCACCCATTTTAATAGAGCTTAAATCTTGTTCGTTTACATACACACGAACCCATTTTGGATCGGTCAAAGCCAATGTATAAACAGCCTTTTGCGCTGTTGTCATATCACCAACTTCTTGTAACCGAGCTCGTACCACTGCATTTACAGGAGACTTTAATTCAGCTTGAGTGAGGTTATAGTTAATCAAATCTAAATTAGCCTTAGTTACTTCATACTGTGCCTTGGTCGCTTCACGATCTTCTTGTCTAGCACCCTTAATTATTAATTCTAAATTGGCTAGCCTTTCTCGAACTGCTGCCTCAGCACTATCTTTATTACTTTTGGCATAGTCTAGCTCTTGTTGGCTAATTGCCCTACCATCAGTACTACTCACTAATATTTGTAAACGCTGTAAGTTTTTATCTGTTTTATCTAACTCTGCTTGAGCAGAAGCAAGTTGTGCTTTTGCTTGGGTAATTTCTTCGGGGCGAGCTCCCACTTCTTGTTTAACAATTGCCTCTTGTTGAGCTTTAAGTTGTGCTTGTGCCTGTTTTGCCTGAATCTGTAATGAATTGGTATTAAGCGTAGCCAGTAATTGGCCGGCTTGGACTTTATCTCCCTCTTGAACCAAAAGTTTTTGAATACGCCCAGACTGTTCAAACGCAAGTGAAACTTGGCGAATATCAACATTCCCATATAAAGTTAAAAAACTATCTGATTGTTTTTTATTATGATATTTCCACGCAAAAAAGCCAATTAAAGCTACGGCTATAATAACTAAAACACTGGCAATCACTTTTTTATTCATCTTATTGGCCTTCTTATTAAATTCAAATTTTCTTAGTTTAAATTTAAATTAAATTTAAATTACTCCAATCTTTGAATAAAAGATATACTTTTTATGGTGAATGAAAGTTAGGGTTAAACATGTCCAGATCTAGGCGAAGTGATGGTGACTTAACCAAGTCTAAAATTATTGAGGCAGCAGGACCTTTAATTGCCCAATATGGTTTTGCAAATATAGCGAACAAAACGATTGCCAACGCTGCAAGTGTCGATTTAGCTGCGATTAATTATCACTTTGATGGTCGAGATGGGCTATATCAAGCAGTCTTAATAGAAGCTCACGCTCACTATCTAGATGAAAAATATTTATTGGAACTTGTTGAAAGCACCCACTCACCAGAAGATAAATTAAGCTTATTACTTGAGACGTTGCTGCATAAATTAACTGAAAAAGATGTCTGGCATGGCAATGTCTTTATTCGTGAACTGTTTTCACCTTCTGAGCATTTACTAAATTTTATTGAGCTTGCAGGTATGAGAAAATTTTTTCTTATTCGTAAGCTCATTAGTCAAGTTGCTGGTTTAGATGAAAATGATCCGGCTGTTTTACCTTGTATTTTAAGCGTGATGACACCTTGCATGATGCTCATTATTGCAGGACCAAATGCTCAGGCACCCGAGCCTCTTAAAAATATTGCCCAGATGCCATTACATGATTTAGTTGAGCATTTTAAGAAATTTTCATTAGCTGGCTTAAAAGCAATTAGCGAAGCAAATCTTAAAAATTAGCTATTTAAACATTGCAAAATTGCCTGCACTGGATCTTCTGTATTTCCAGAAATAAGTTGTTTATGCATGGTTAAATGTTGCATCACTTGAATTTGAGCTGTCTCAACATTCATTAGTTTTTCTATTTCAGCGGCTAAATTTTCTGGTGTAGCATCTGCCTGAATCAGCTCTTCAATGACTTTCTTACCTGCAATAATATTCGGCAAAGAATAATAAGGAATTTTCACCAAAAGCTTAGCAATTATATAAGTTAACCAATGCAACTTATAAAAAGTGACCATTGGTCTATGCATTAACATTGCTTCTAATGTTGCCGTCCCAGAAGCTAAAGCGATGATGTCGCTTGCATTCATGACCATACGACCAACTTTAGACTCGCTATCTGTATTTTCTAAAATATGAATTACAGCTTTTAAATGAGGTGCTAATTGTTCAACACCCTGCTCAATCTGCTGTTTACGCGCATCGTTAATCGCGGGAATTAAAAATTGAATGCCTGGATATTTCTTATGCAGAATATTGGCAGTTCCAAGCAACATAGGTAAAAGTCGCTCTACCTCACCTTTTCGACTACCTGGCAACAAAGCAATATGTTTTTGATCTTCATCAAGACCTAATTGCTGTTTGGCAATTTGAATTGGATTTTCAAGTGGCAATTGTTTAGCTAATGGGTGACCGACAAATGCTGCTGGAACTTCATATTGTTCATAAAAAACTTTTTCAAAAGGAAATAAGCAAAGAACTAAATCTATACTTTGTTTAATGCCATGAACACGTCCTTGGCGCCACGCCCAGACTGAAGGACTGACATATTGAACTGTTTTTATTGGAAGATTTTTTTCTTTAATACTTTTCGAAAGTCTGAGGTTAAAGTCTGGTGCATCAATACCAATAAAAATATCAACTGGATTTTGAGTCCATTGATTGATTAGATCATCCCGCACGGCAAATAGTTTTTTTAAGTCTTTTAAGACCTCAACAATCCCCATTACAGATAGAGTTTCCATTGGATAATAACTGTTAAAACCTTCCGCAATCATTTGAGGACCACCGATTCCCTCAAATTCGGCATCGATTCCTTGTTCTCGAAAACTACGCATAAGTTTCACACCAAGCGTATCTCCAGAAACTTCCCCAACTACAATGCCTATTTTAAGTTTTCGGTTTGCCAAGGCGATTTACCCAAGAATTTGAAATAATGCATTCTAGCATAGAGGTTTATCAATCTTGAACTTGATCGATACGTACTTATTCAAAGCAACCACAGCACAAGCTATCTAAAATTACATTCATTCACTATCTTTTAATCTAAATTAACAATGCAATTTGAATTGTAGCTTACATTTACAAACAATAAAATAAATGAGAATTATTTACATTATCTTTAATCTTATGAATATCCCACCTCGACCATTTAAGCTTACCGTAATCGCCTGCGCGATTTGTTATGCGAACCTCTCTTATGCTCAAGAATCAGAGGTACAAGCTTTACAGACGATTCAAGTTAAAGCCACAAGTGCTGAGCAGTCTTCTGAACAGACCAAAGCATATAATGTTAAAAACTCCAGTAGTGCAACTAAGCTTAATATTGAAGCTAAAGAAACTCCTCAAACCATTAATGTCGTTACTCGTCAGCAAATTGAAGATTTCGGACTTACCAGTACACGAGATGTTTTAAAAAATACCCCAGGTGTAACCGTATCTAATCAAGAAACTGAGCGAACCACTTATATGGCTCGCGGCTTTGAAATTTCAAATATATTGATTGACGGCGTGGGTTTTCCCCTCTCAGGTTATAACTACAACAATACGAATCCGGATACTTATTTTTATGATCGTGTAGAAGTCGTTAAAGGTGCTGATTCTTTAACTAACGCCTTCGGTGACCCGAGCGCAACAATCAATAATATTAGAAAACGCCCGACTCAAGAATTCCAAGCAAGTGGCGGTGTAAGTTATGGTTCTTGGGATACTCAGCGTTATGAAGCTGATGTCTCTGGCGCAATCATACCGAGTGGAAAAGTACGTGGCCGTATTATGGGCTATGAGCAAACTGGTGATTCTTACCTTGATCGATATTCGTCAGAGAGAAATGGTTTCGCAGGTATTATTGAAGCTGATTTGACAGATAGTACTTTACTTACCGCAGGTTATAGCCAAGAACAAAATAAACCTAATGCAAACAACTGGGGTGCTCTGCCTTTGTTAGATGCCAATGGAAAACAAATTTCATATGAGCGCTCATATAATCCAAATCCGGACTGGGCACACTGGGATAACGAAACACAAAATGCTTTTGTTGAATTAAAGCAAAAAATTAATGATCAATGGACCGCTAAGCTGACCTACAACTATCTTGATACCCAGCATAATAGTCGTCTTCTTTATTATTATGGTTATCCAAAAGCTGATGGTTCTGATGTTGCTTTAACCGCTTGGGGAGGACAAGAACATCAAGAAAAACATGCTGTCGATTTTAATCTCGAAGGAACCTATAGGCTTTTCAACCGAGAACATGAAGCAACTTTAGGTTATAACTATGTACGTAGTCATCAGCAAGATAAGCAATCTTCAGGTTTTATTAACGATGCTAATATTTTGAATGATTACTCGCAGGGATATTTACGTCAGCTCACGACAAATTGGGCAAGTTGGACTCCACAATCTGTAACTTGGTCAGATTTCACAGAAGCTGCAAACTATAAACAGAATATTAATTCCATCTATGCTGCGACACGCTTACATCTTAATGAAGATTTAAAACTTTTACTTGGTGCAAACTATGTCCAAGCTGAAAGTAAAGGTGAAAGTTATGGCTCCCCAATGTCATATAGTGAAAGTAAAGTATCACCATATGTTGGACTAACTTATAACTTTACACCTGAATATACAGGTTATATGAGTTACACCTCAATTTTCCGTCCTCAAACTGGTATTGATAAAGATACCAATCAAGCTTTAAAACCTATTGATGGTAAAAGCTATGAAATGGGCGTAAAAAGTTCATGGCTAAATGATCGCTTAACAGGAACACTTTCAGTATTTAAAACTGAGCAAAATAATTACCCTTTACGCAGCTCGGATGGAAATCCACTTAATCGAAAAGTACCAACCAGTGATTTAGAGTCACAAGGTGTAGAAGTCGGCTTATCAGGTCAAATCACAAATAATGTGAATCTATCTTTCGGCTATGCTCAATTTAGTATTAAAGATATTAAGAATGGCGGCGAGGCAAGAACTTATAATCCAAACCAGACACTTAACGTGCTAACCACCTACACACCACCAGTTTTACCGAAGCTAAAAGTTGGCGCAGGCTTGCAATGGCAAGATGGGATAAAGTTATATGATTCAAATGTTAACAGTACGATTAAACAAGATGCATATGCTTTAGTTAATTTAATGGCAAGCTATGAAGTCAACGATCATATTACGCTTCAAGCAAATGGTAATAATATTTTTGACAAGAAATATTTAAATAGTTTTCCAGATGGCCAAGCTTTTTACGGCCCTTCTGCCAACTATACAGTTGCTGTAAAGTTTAAATATTAATATCGTAGCCAATCTCAATGAGGGATTGGCTTTACTTATTATTCTTTGTGTATGTGTCAATAAAGATGTCCAAAACCGTAAATCTCCCTGTGTCATATCGTATAAAAGTTTTCTATCGATTCTTGCTAGTTTTCGGTATGGGCTTTGCCTGTATGGCATATTTAAGTCTTGGACTCATTGGAATTTTTCTTTTGACCCTCGACAAAGCTGAAGCTATATATCTCGCTGCATTTATAGCAATTCTATTTTACGTAATCTTTGTGATCGTAGGTTTCTGCGTTCAATCACTTTTGAAACTCACTGGGCTATCAATTGTTTTGTGCGCCCTTTTCTTTTTTGCAGCGCGTATGGTGGGTTATGCATAAGGGTATACGTCAATCTATGGCATGGCTACACTCATGGACTGGCTTAATATTTGGATGGCTCGTATTTGCCATTTTCTTAATGGGTAGCCTATCTTATTACCGCCACGAAATTAATTTATGGATGCAACCTGCCCTTGCGCAGTATGAAGTAAAGCAAGACATTGCGATTAAAACAGCATATCAATATTTACAAGAAAACGCGCCAGATGCCAAATCTTGGTATTTAAATGTGGCTACACCTGAAAGTCCAGTCAACACTATGTATTGGGAAAAAGCTGACGGCGGTTATGGCAATGCCACACTTGATGCTAACACGGGAAAAGAACTTCAACTTTCGGCAACTCTAGGCGGCGATTTTTTTTACCGTTTCCACTACCAACTTTTTGGCATTCCAATAATAGTTGGGCGATTAGTCGTGTGTTTTGCCGCATTTATTATGATGATTGCTTTGGTTTCAGGCATTATTACCCATAAAAAAATATTCACCGACTTTTTTACTTTGCGTACATTTAAGTCTCAGCGTTCATGGCTAGATTTTCACAATATTTCTTCGGTGATTGCCCTGCCTTTCTTTTTAACCATTACATTTACAGGTTTAGCCATTTTCTTCTATTTATATCTGCCTTGGGGAATGCAAAAGCTCTATCCTGAAAATCCTTATCAATATTTTACCGAAATACGTACAAAGACTGTGCCTGAGAACCAATCGATTCAGCCAGCTCAGAACCTATCAATCGAAAAGTTATTAAGCCAAGTTCAACAAAGTTGGGGGAATCAATCTTTATCAACAATTAGTGTAAAAAATCCAAATACCAATCAAGCTCAAATTACTTTTATTCAAAAAGAAGACCAGTCTATCACTCGTAATCAGGCTCAAATTACATTAAATGCATCAACTGGCAAAGTCTTGGCAGATACACGTAATAATAGTCCTATTGCAACCTTAAATGCGGGTGTATATGGCCTACATATGGCGACATTTGCTCAACCTTTACTCCGTTTAGGATTCTTTTTCTCAGGCATTCTAGGTTGTGTAATGATTGCTTCCGGTTTGTTACTCTGGAGCCTTAAACGCCAAATTCAAAGTAAGAATAGTAAGTTTCACTTTGGACACTATTTAGTTGACCGTTTAAATGTTGCAGCATTTGTTGGCCTGCCATGTGCGACTGTCGCCTATTTAAGCGCGAATCGATTATTTACAGTTACGCCAACCACAATCAATTATGAAATTTATAGCTTTTTCTTAGTCTGGCTCATCAGCTTAATCATTGCACTAATCACTAAAAAACAGTATTTGTGGCGAACTCAACTTTGCGTTTTTATCATGCTATGTAGCGCACTTCCAATCTTAAATCTAAGTTATTTGCTTAAATATGATTATGTTCAAAGTCTCAGAGATTATTGGACGTTTGCACGTGTAGATGTATTTTTATGGATATTTGCAGCTTTAGCAATTTTCATATTCTGCAAAATTCAACCTATTCAGCATAAGGCTGTAGAAAAGATTCAAAAAAAGCTGAATAAATTAAAGGTTGAGGTGAACTCATGATCTTTATAGCTTTCATCTTCATTTTATTTGGAATGTATTTGTTATTTATGGCGAGCGAGAAATATCGATCGCCGAAGTCAGCTGGCTATTTCAAATCATTAGCTCAAAAGTACTACCGACACTTTAAAATAGCTGCATTCATATTATTTGTTTTATGTGCATTTATTCTGATTAAACACTATAAATTTTCAATTGGTTTTGTCAGTTGGTGGATCTTTGCAACACCGTTAACTTTTGGTCTCATCCTTCTACTTAACCCTTTAAAATCATCTAAATAATATTAGCCCCTAATAATTTGATGAAAAATAGCTCAAGCTAAGCAAAATTATGATCGCTTAGCTTTTTTTTGCATAAGTAAATCATTATTCATGACAACTGTTTATCTCTAAAAGGAATAAGATATGGACGTTTCGTGATATGTGGCGATAAAGATGTCTGGTGCTTTTGAATTTATCTTAGCGGGTATGTTAGTTGGTTTCTGTGTAGGGATTACAGGAGTTGGTGGTGGTTCATTAATGACACCAATTTTAATTAGTCTTTTTAGAATTGAACCGCATATCGCAATTGGTACCGATTTACTTTATGCCGCAATTTCAAAGTTCTGTGGATCAATGGTCCACGCTAGAAAACTCAATATTGTCTGGCCAATTGTTTTATGGTTAGCAGTAGGCAGTATTCCTGCATCTTTCGCTACCACATGGGTACTTGAGCATTATTTAAGTCAGTCAACACACTATAAGTCTGTGTTAACTATGGTGTTAGGCTTTATGCTGACTTTGACTGGTGTTTCTATCATTTTCCGCTCGCGTATTGAAAAATTCTTTAATCGTTTTAGAAGTAAAGATGTAACTCAAACTGAAAATGAACATTTAGCTATCCATAAAAAACGTAGCTTTATCGTAGTTATGGGTATCATCTTAGGTGTATTCGTAACCCTTTCATCTGTGGGTGCTGGTGCATTTGGTATTATGGCACTTGTAATCATGTTCCCAAACTTGCCAATGATTCGAATTATTGGTTCAGATGTGGTACATGCGGTATTGCTTACCTTAGTGGCTGGCCTTGGACACATGAGTGCTGGTAACGTCGACTTTACGCTTCTTATGTGGTTATTGGTGGGTTCAATTCCAGCGATTATTGTAGGCACTCTAATTAGTTCTCGCATGCCTGAACGTTTAATCCGAAAAATTTTAGGAATCACCCTATTTGCCCTTGGTGTTAACTTTATGGTTAACCCAGTCAAAGCAAAACCGAAAGCACCTGTGGTACAACAACAAGTCGTAGTTGCCGAAAAAACAAGCAACTCAACTGAAAGATAGCAAAATCAATAAGATTTTTCCAAACTGAAATACCATGAGATGTAGGATTTTCATAATTATTTCATGGTATATTCAGTATACAAAACAACCTTTAGTATGATCGAACCAGTGACAGCAATGACTACACATTCAAATTCCGTTTCAAAGCCAGATATCGACGACGTTAATATTAAAAGCATTCAAACTCTTGTAACACCAGCTGAGCTTAAGTCAGAACTTCCTTTATCTGATGTTGCTTCACAAACTGTTCTAAAAGGCCGCGACACCATTCGTAATATTTTAGATGGTTCAGATAAGCGTTTGTTTGTCGTTATTGGTCCTTGCTCTATTCATGACCCTAAAGCTGCTCACGAATATGCCGAGCGTTTAAAAGCATTAAGTGAAAAGGTTAAAGATTCATTGTATTTAGTTATGCGTGTTTATTTTGAAAAACCACGTACAACAATTGGTTGGAAAGGTCTAATCAATGACCCGGACATGAACGATTCTTTTAATATTGAAAAAGGTTTACGTATTGGTCGTAAGCTTTTACTTGAATTAAATGAAAAAGGTTTACCTTGTGCAACTGAAGCACTTGACCCAAACTCTCCGCAATACTACCAAGACTTAATTTCTTGGTCTGCAATTGGTGCCCGTACAACCGAAAGTCAAACTCACCGCGAAATGTCTTCTGGTCTATCATCACCAGTAGGTTTTAAAAATGGTACAGATGGCGGTTTAACTGTTGCAACCAATGCGATGCAGTCTGTTAAATATGGTCATAGCTTCTTAGGTCTTAACGAAGACGGACAAGTTTCGATTATTAATACGAGCGGTAACCCTTACGCACACGTAGTATTACGTGGTGGTAATGGTAAGCCAAACTATGATGCTGGTTCTGTTGAAGAAGCAGAAAATGCTTTAGCGAAAGCAAAAGTTAGCAATAAAATCATGATTGATGCGAGCCACGCGAACTCAAATAAAGACCCGTACTTACAGCCTCTTGTTCTTAAAAATATTACTGAACAAATATTAGATGGTAATAAGTCAATTGTTGGTCTTATGGTTGAAAGTCATTTAAAAGGCGGCCGCCAAGATATTCCTGAAAATCTTTGTGATCTCGAATATGGTAAATCAGTAACTGATGGTTGTATTGACTGGGAAACTACTGAAAAAACATTACTTGAAATGCATGAATCTTTAAAAGACGTTTTACCAAATCGTTAATTCATCTTTTTAAGAAGATCAATTAAGCCCTCATTTTTGAGGGCTTTTTTTATTTTTCTTTGTCGGAATTTAGCTATGATGACTTTTCTTTTTTGATTATACTTCGGCGAGCTTTTCCACTACGACCGCCTAGAATATGGTGCTGAGTTTCCGTCAACATTTGCTGAAGTGGCGCACGCTTTTAAGTGCTATCACTTTGCTGTGTTTACTATGGCACATTTTTTTGCCTACTTTAGTGCAAATTGGCATCGTACCTGAGTTATACACCATGCCTAGTCACTGTCAGCCAGTCACGCTAGAGCATTCATTTCACCAACAAAATTTCAATACTCAGCAGCATCACTCTTCACATGCCCATCACCATATGGAATCTGTTCAAGATAAATTTCATAGTTCGCATGCTCAAGAAGTCTTTGCTCTAGCTACTCAAATCATGAAGCATTGTCCGCTTTGTACGCATGGTCTAGATGCAGCAATTTTAATTCCTTTAATTGCTTTGATTTTTGTTTTAATTTTACGTTGGTTTACCCGTGTACGATGCCTGTGCCATACGTGGACAATACAGCTAGAACTTCCCCCTACCTTCTATATTTTACCGATTAAACACGCCCCACCTGCTGCTCTGTAAGAACGCAACTTTTACCATCCTTGATTTTCAAGGACTCAAAACTTATTGCTTTTTATAGGGTCAAAATATGTTATCCCTCAAATTCCGCTTATCTGTTTTAAGTGCGGCGTGCTTTTCTGCCTCAGCCAGCCCTATTATTTTTGCTGAAGATTTAACACCAGCAAATAGTGACACAAAAACATTAACAACGATTGTAGTCACAGCAAGCCGTGAAGGTGAAACACTCAATAAAACACCAGCAGCGATTAGCCAAATTAATAATGACCAAATTGAAAATAAACATGCCACATTTATTGGACAACTTGTGAATCAGACACCAGGGGTTTTAATGAATGACCTTGGTAATGAGCAGCACATGATGTCTATACGCCAACCCATAACAACCGCAGCTGTATATCAATATTTAGAAGATGGTCTTTCAATTCGTCCTGTAGGCGTGTTTAACCACAATGCCCTATACGAAATGAATATGGCTGGCGTGGACAATATTGAAATTTTGCGTGGACCTGCGAGTAGTGTTTATGGGAGCAATGCCATTGGCGGAACTATTAATTTTTTAACAAAGGCGCCAAGTACAACACCAACAGCTGATATTGGCCTGAGTGCGAGTAGCGAAGGTTATCGCCGTGTAGATGTGGGGGCATCTGATACTTTTGATACAAACAACGGAACACATGGTTTAAGAATTTCTGCCTATGCCAGTGATCGCGGTGATAGCTGGCAAGATCATGCCGAATCAGATAAACAAAGCGTTACCTTACGTCATGATTGGCAGATTTCAGACACAACTAAACTGAAAAACATTTTTAGTTATAACCACTTATATGCAGATATGACAGGTAGTTTAAATGCTGAAGATTATAGTCAACGCCCTGGCTATAGCTATCAGACATTTACCTATCGTGAAGTAGATGCAACTCGACTATCTTCCCAGCTTAGCCATGACTGGAATGATCAGCAACAAAGTCAAATTACTTTATATTATCGAGACAATACGACAGAGCAAAACCCAAGCTATAACATAAAAACAGACAAGAAAGACGGAGTTGCAACAGGAACATATAGCGGACAAACAACATACAATAGTTTTCAGTCCTATGGGCTTAACTTACAGCATTCAGCAACGCTAGGCCAAGTTAAGTTAGTCGTCGGTGGCATGGCTGAGCATTCTCCGACCCAAGGTCGAACCAATGACATTGAAGTTTTTCGAGATCCAGTTACCCGTATTTATACAGGTTTTAAACAGCGAAAACTTTTACGTGATTTTGATGTCGATGTTGATAATGAAGCAATCTACACCCAAGCTAACTGGCAAGCTCTACCTACTTTAAACTTAGTCGGCGGTGCTCGTTATGACTGGATTCGTTATAATTATCAAAATAATTTAACTCCATCTAATGTTACGGGCGCACCTGATGAAACACGAAACTTTCATAAGGCCAGTCCGAAACTAGGTGCAATTTGGAACGTAACACCACAAATTGACTTCTATACAAACTGGTCACAAGGCTTTGTCCCACCAGAAGTTAGTAGCCTTTACGGCGCAAATTTAGTCACACCAAATTTGACTGAAGCAACTTTTACCAATATTGATGCAGGTATTCGCTTTAAAACATTAAATGATCGTTTGGATGGTGAAATTACGCTTTATCGTTTAAATGGTGAAGATGAAGTAATTAGTTACACCAAGCCAGATAATAGCCGTGAACCACGGAATGCGGGTAAAACTCGTCACGAAGGTATTGAAGTGGGTGCAACTTGGCAAATTTCCGATCAACTTGACCAAAAACTGAAACTATCAGGTAGCTGGGCTCGCCATCGTTATGAACAATTTCAGCCATCATCCACTATCGACTATAGTGGTAATGATATGCCAAGTGCCCCAAAAACTTTTGGTACGCTGGAATATCAAATTAAACCAATTCCCGAACTACTACTTTCAGCAGAAGGTGTCTATGTAGGTTCATATTGGATTAATGATGCTAATACACAAAAATATGACGGACACACAGTACTCAATCTTCGTGCGAACTATCGTAAAAAAGCTTATGAGGTATATGGTCAGATTTTAAATGTGGCAGATACTCATTATGCTGAAAGTACTTCTTTTAGTAATAATGAAGTGAGCTATACACCAGCTGCACCACGTACTTATTTATTAGGTCTACGCTATCACTTTGGTGATTAATCAACTTTAAGTTTGTGGTCATCAATTTGGCCACAAGCTTTTATCTAGCTATAAATAAAAATAACTCACGACAAAAGCAAAAAGCAGCACGGTTTCGCTAAGCTCAATCGCTGCCCCCACTGTATCACCTGTAATACCGCCAATTCTTTTAATAAAGAGATGCCTTAAATAAACAAGGCCAATTAAAAAACCAATGATGGCAATAAGCCCTTGCCACTCCCAATATAAAGCCAATAGCAGAACCAACCCAGCTATTATCCAAGAAGTCGTTTTAGGTAAATAATCAGTCAACGAACGACCTAAACCTTTTTCACGGACATATGGTGTAGTTAAAAACAAAATAGATGGCACAACACGACCTAGAACGGGAACAAAGACTAAAAATAACGTTTGATGTTGTTCAATCAACAGATAAATCAGTACAAACTTGAGCAAACAAATAATAACTAAACTTAGTACTCCAATTGGACCACAACTTGGATCCTTCATGATTTGTAAAGTACGTAGTTTGTCTCCAAAACCACCTACCCATGCATCTGCCGTATCTGCTAGCCCATCTAGATGTAATCCCCCTGTCAGCCAAATCCATAAAGTCATTATGATGGCAGCCAGTAAAAGAACCGGTAATTTAACTAAAAGACACGAGATCAGAAAAAGAACGCCACCAATAATCAGTCCAACCAGTGGATAAAACAAAATAGCTCGACCATTTTGTTGCGCCGTTGGCATTGTCTTTAGCTCAATAGGCAGAACAGTTAAAAATTGCAATGCAATCCAAAAAGGTGTCATATCCAAGTCTCTAACTGATCTATATTTGAAAACAAACTGGATTATGAATAAATAAAAATGGGAATAGCAATCCCTATTCCCATTAAAGACTCCAAAAACTGAAAATCTATTGCATTTGATAGCACTGTTTCAATTTAATGTAGTCGTAGTAAAAACTAGTTGGTGTATAACGTGCATAGTTACACGCAGATTTGAACAAAGTTTCTTTTTCGTTATAAAGCATTTTTACCAAAGTATTGCCTTGGCTATTTTGGAAAATATCCCATTGGACATTTGCCGCCATAGGTGAAACTACTTCACCGCGCCATGAGCTGGTTGAGTAATTATAAGTCTGACGTAGTGGTAAAGGCTGCATCATATTATGTAAATCTAGGCTGGTTGCCAAAGGAATAATAATTTCAGCATGGGCAAACCGTAAAACTGCTTTGTAAGGCTGAGCTTTATTCACCACGGCGTCAACTTGTTGGAATAGGTCCTGTTTAAGTCCTTGAGCAATTTCACTTGTGACTTGATTTGACTCTGTAAAACTTGGACCTTTTTCGTAGAAATCGTTCGCATCATTAAATTCAGCATAGAATTTCGCAGCATCTAACGGCATATATTTATCAAAATTGATACCTTTTAACTCATCTTTCGTGCCACCAGAAATTGAATAGAGCTCATAAACATAAGCTGCTGCATCAACTGCACTAGCAATCGTATTTTTCCCCTTACCTTTTTCTGTAATTTGCTCACCTTTTGGTGAAGTTACCGTAAAGGATCCGGTATTGCTAAAGCTATAACCTGTTGTACCCAGTTTTTTAATAAAGTCTGCTTTAAAAATCGGATTAAGTACAGTTTGGGCAGTTTTTTCAGCTGCTGTATTTTTTGATAACTCATCTAACTTTTGGGCTAAATCTTTATTATTTTCTTCAAAATCTTGATAGGCCTGACTAGCATCATAAATTTTTTGTTGACTAGCACTAAGTGGTTGAGTCAAGTCTTCATCTGCATTCAAACTATGAA
The DNA here is from genome assembly GCF_023920705.1 of Acinetobacter sp. XS-4. NCBI lineage: Bacteria > Pseudomonadati > Pseudomonadota > Gammaproteobacteria > Moraxellales > Moraxellaceae > Acinetobacter > Acinetobacter sp. XS-4. Next base: position 2,251,295 of record NZ_CP094657.1, read on the forward strand.
AATAGAGTTTAAAACGATCAACACCACCATCTTCAATACTTGGAACGCTTTCACTCGATAAACTAGTATAAGACGTTGGCACAATTTTATCTTTAAGTTGCGGTTGTTGTTGAATGAGTTCAGCAGTGAAGAATTTAGCACTATCAACTGCACGATCTACCCCAGAACTTTGTACCAATATAGATGCTTGCGAATTTAAAAGAGCGGGTAAGCGTTGTAATAAACGGTCTGCAATGCCACGGTGTTCTAAAATACCAGTCATGGTTTCATTTCCATAACCATACTGGCGGATTCCTTCTACGCCATAGCCTAATAAGATATTGGCTTTCATCATTGCTTCTAAATCAGCACCCAATTGTTCACCTAATGGTGTTAAGGCATTTTCTGCTTTTGCCTGTTTCCATAAATTATAAAGTGCCAAATCATATTTTAGACTTGAGAGGCCTCTTGAACCGTGACGTGCCACTAACTCTGTAAAAACTGGCTGGAACCCATTGGGTGCTGTTTCATAGTTTTTTATTTCTTGTTGTGGTTGGTAAGGTGTTTTTGTTTGATAATATTTTGATGAGTTTGTTGGAACAGTTGTTTGAACATCTTGATCATCATTATTGTTACAAGCCACAAGTAATAATGATGCTGCAAGCACAGTCGTTTTAAATAAAATATTCATAAGTCAGATGAGTGTTTAATAAGAAATGCCAATAGCTTAATTTTTAGCAATGACAGTTCTATTACAAATACTCAAATATCTTTATAAAAATAATAACTTACATATGTATAGAAATATAAATTTCCTATCTCAACATGAAAGTTAATTGACCATCTGTTTCAGAAAATTCGAATGAATATAATTTCCCAAGCTCTGCCGGCATTTTTAGTAAATCATCTAAAGGTTGTTGCCCAGCCAAACAAGCCAGTAGCTTAATCACACCACCGTGGGTAACAACCAATCCATGTTGCCAGTTTTGGTTTTGCATCTGTACAAGTAGTTCTTGAAAGCCTTTAAGAACTCTTGTTTGAAATTGCATTAATGTTTCTGCACGCGGTGGACAATATTGACTCGGCTTTTGCCAAAAGTTTGCCAGTAATTCTGGTGAGGTTTCATAAATTTGCTGAGTTGAGACGCCTTCCCACTCACCAAAATACATTTCTTTTAAGTCATGGCTTAAAAGTAAAGGGAGTTCTTCTGTTTTGGCCAGTTGCTCAGCAAAATAAGCACAGCGTTTTAATGATGAACTTATAATGACATCCCATGACTGATTTGCAACTTGCTCAATGGTTGACTGCATTTGCTGCCAACCTTTTTCCGTTAACTTATCATCCAAATGGCCACGTAAAGTATGGCTATATTGACTCTCACCATGTCTGAGCAAATCAATTCTGAATTTACCCAATTTTATCCCCGCTTACGGCAGCTTGAGCAAAGGTAGCCATTTGGTTGTGTAATACACATGCCATTTTAACTAATGCTAAGGCAGTACCAGCACCACTACCTTCACCTAACCGTAAATTCATTTTTAAAATCGGCTCAGCATTGAGTTCTTGTAATATACGGCGATGACCATACTCTGCCGATTGATGGCCAAACAACATCCAATCACATACTTTAGGATTCATTCGTACTGCACATAAAGCAGCAACCGAACTAATAAAACCATCTACAATGATAGGTACACCCACCTGTGCACATCGAATATAAGCACCTACAATTGCCGCAATTTCCAGACCACCTACAGCACACAATGTTTTGAAAGCATCACCAATAACATGCTTATGATGAAGCTCGATTGCTTGTTCAATGACTTCTATTTTATGTCTTAACTGATCGGCACCAATTCCTGTACCCACTCCAGTTAATTGCTCAGCAGTATCATTTAATAGAAGACATGCTAAGGCAGAAGCAGAACAAGTATTTCCAATACCCATTTCACCCGCAATATAAATATCTGCACCGTTGGCTTTAGCTGTGTCTACACTATTTTTACCTAACTCTAGAGCAGCACGGCATTCCTCAGTATTCATTGCGACTTGTTTAGCAAAATTTGCTGTACCAGCACGAATACAATGACGTTCAACGCCTTCGTATTCGTACGCTTCACCTACTGTACCGCAATCAATCACTTGCAAATGAGCTTGATGATATTTGGCAATTACACTAATTGCAGCCCCACCAAACGTAAAGTTTTGCAGCATTTGACGGGTTACGGCTTGAGGGTATGCAGAGATATTTTCTTCAACCACGCCATGATCACCTGCAAAAATGGTGATCCATGGATGGCTGACTTGTGGATGTGCATTTGACTGTAAACTAGCAAGTTTAACTGCTATCAGTTCTAAATCACCTAAGGCACCAGTAGGTTTTGTGAGTTGAAGTTGGTGTTGCTCAGCTTGTTGTTTTGCATCCACATTAGGTTGCTGTATAGATTCTAACCACCAGTTCATTTTACTTTTCACCTTTTAAAATCATTGGAAAACCAGCCACACAAAACAAAACCCTATCTGCAATTTGCCCTAGAGCTTGATGTAGTCTACCTGCTTCATCAACAAACCTTCGGCTTATCTCACCGAGTGGTACAACGCCTAAACCCGTTTCATTACTTACTAAAATAATTTCTGACTCAAGCGTAGGTAAAACTTTTAGCAGCTGCTCACACTCAAGTTGTTGAACACTTTGATCATCTAAAAGTAACAAATTGGTTAGCCAAAGTGTTAAACAATCCACCAGAATAATTTGATTAGGTCGATCAATTTTCTGCAAAGTTTTTGCTAAAAATAAGGGTTCTTCAACCAAAGACCAGTGAGCAGGACGCTGATTTTGATGGTGTTCAATTCGACTTTGCATTTCTGGGTCAAGTGCTTGCGCCGTCGCAACATAAGTCACCGCTAATTGCGTATTTATTGCTGTTTTTTCAGCGAGTCGGCTTTTGCCAGAACGGGCTCCACCCAAAATCAGTTGCAACATGAATCACCTAAGAACAAATGCTGAGATGGATATAACTTACCTTGTAAAGTTTGAGCTTGATAACAACCAAACGTTAAATGCTCGACTTTAAGGTCAAATTCAGCCTGTTTGTATTGTACAGGTAATTGAGAAATTTTTCGTAAAATCAAATCACTACTATAGTCTTTTTTATACAACCCCAAAGTAATATGCGGACAATATTCTAAAGCAGCTATTTCATTAGAAACTAAACCTAACTTTTGGCGTATTAGAGGTAAGATATTTTCGGCATCTTGGATTTCTATAAATAAAGCACTACTAAAACTATCAACTGAACCAATTTTTAAATGAAACGGAGCAAAATTTTCTTTTCTTAAGATTTCTCTTTGCTGCTCAAATTCACTAAAAATAAAGTCATCAGGATAGGTTCTAGTTTCGTGGTTTAAAAATCCACATATAAACAGCGTGATATGATATTGACGGTTATTGGGTTCTAGTAAGAACTCTGAAAAATGCGCGCGTAACGTATCTAAATAATCAACTAGTTTTTGATCATTAATTTCTAAATACCATAAAGCATAATTTTGGCGCCCAAGATGCCACTCAGGATAATCCCGTATAGATGTTGGCACCATGAGCGTCGAGGGTTTTAACAGCACAGCTTTAATTCAAAATCATTCAATTTTTGTATTAAAGCATGTTTGCCTTTTAAATGTAGAGTACTAATTTATTCAACAAACTTAAGCATATTGAGTACGCGTACTTTTGGAGTTGGTAATATTCATATTTAAAGGCTGTTTGCCTTGTTCAGAAAATAAATATTGAATTAATTGTGTTAACTCAACTTCAAGTTGTCTTTTTTGGGCAGTGCTCATATCCAATTTCTGAATTTGCTGCTGTAAATGTTTAATCGCATCAGCCTCTTCAATTTCTACATATTGAATTGCATAGGCATACCCTAGCGCAGCGCCTTTTAATAGGTTTTTATAAGGCAAATCATGACCTATATTTACCTCAATTGACGCAATTACTCTTTCATTATGAGTTAATTTGCGAAGTGGATCTCTTGCTACTCGTTGACAAGGGTCTTTAAAAGCATATTCACATGAGTCTAGAAAGCTTTGTGCCATGCGATCCAAATCTTTTGCATAGTTGGGTAATACAATTGCAAGCCCTTGCTTTACTTCCCTAATTAAATTCTCTGCAAAAGATTTAACTGAACGATCCCCCATGGCAACACCAATAGATTCATAACCCAGTAAAGATGCATACCAAGCGAGCATCGCATGTACGCCGTTCCATAGACGGTTTTTGATTAATTGAATGTCTGTAATCTGATTAACCAAGACAACTTGACGTAACTTTTCGAGTAAAGGGCTGCCTTTTTCTACATAAATTGGCATATCCGTTTCGCTATGAAACAGAATTAGGTCCATGCTTTGTAATATATGACCTGGCTGGAAATTACGGCGCATGTTATCAACATATAAAGATGCCTGGTTTTGCTGATCTTGAGTCAGTTTATTGCAATCTTCAATTTCGACTTGTTCTTCATGCTCGACATCAGATAAATGCTGTTCAAGAAAGTAATGCTTAATGCGAAGTTGACGATATAAATTTTGATTAGATAGTTTCGAAACCATACGGTTTACAACGGTGTCGCAAAAGTAATGTTCTTTTAAAATATGCTCAGTTACATCTTCATCGTTAGTTAACTCTAGTAGAGCTTCTCTAAGATGCTTCATAACCATATATTTCGCGCCGACTTTATTTAAAATAATTAGAAAAGTTAACGGTTCAATACATGTTTCAAGTGGCGAGTTAAAACGCGCATATAATCCTTTTGCAATTATTTTTGCTTCAGCTTCGATCGCTTGTTCAGGTAAGCAAAGTGCAATCAAACTTGAATGTGTATACATCTCTAACATTTGTTGTTCATTGTCAGAATCAACAATGGTCATATTCTCAATACGTTCATCATAAGAAAATTGCCCATAGCGAATGCTATAAGTTCCAAATGCATTCACAGCTTCACGGAAAAGACTATTTCGTGTAGAAGCAATAATTCTCTTCGGTTTTGTGTATCCATCCCAATGTGACAAGATTTGTGCTACATAACCACCGCCAATAGCACCGAAACCATGTATTCCTACCGTAAGCTGATTTAGACTTTGAGGAAAAGATTCCTGTATCTCTGGCATATCCATAACAGGAATAAATTGGTCAAGATCAGTTAAAAAGTCATACATCTGATCATAATAAAAATGCGCTTTTTCCAGCATTTCATCATTTGGTTCTTTAATATCTTTTAATAAAATCGTCAAACCTTTTGAAGTGTGAGCTGAAGTTAAACCATTTTCAGAATCTTCAAACATAAGACACTGGTTAGCATCCAAGTGAAGTTGACTAGCAGCTTTTAAAAAGATCTCTGGATGCGGCTTTCCTTGTTCGACTTCATCACCACAGGTAATCACATCAAAAAACTTATAAACATTCGCATTAATTAAATATTCTTCGGCAATTGCTCTACGGCTTGAAGTCGCAACAGCCATTCTTAAACCAGATTTTCGTAAACGTTCTAAAACTTGAACCAAACCTTTTTTAATCGGTACGCCGTGTTTTCGAATATATTCGAGTTCCATCTCATCGGCTCTTTTTCGTATTTCTTTATAGGGAACATTTACGCCATATAAACGTTGAGCCAATTGTTCAGCAGTAGTTGCGCTTAAACCTAAACATTGCATTAAATATTCGTGTGAAAATTCCTGCCCAATGAGTTCTTGAGATGCATGTTGCAATGTTTGAAACCGCAACCTCTCAGTATCAAACATTGTCCCATCCATATCAAAAATTGCTCCATGAACAGGTTTTCCATGAAAAATAAGCACGCTTTTACCTCTTTTTTGATCATGTTTTATTCAGGGTATACAAAAAATTGGTTAAAAAGGCAGGATATTAATAAATGAAACATTAGTGGTTATTTTTTAATCAAAAATATAAGAGATCTGTTACTGAGCAGAGTTAAAACTCTAAAAAGGTTGAACAATATAAATAAGTATGAAGCTAAGTGTAAATGCAAGAGCGACAAGCCATCCTCGCTTGCCGCTCTTGGTTTATTCTTTTTGTTGCGCTGATAGTATTTATTTTTCTTAGTTCCATTTACCGCTACTTGCACCCGCATATTTTTATAATGTCACGCAGGTGTCACATACCAGAAATCAACTCACCTTTTGCTATTTTCATTGTTGGTGCTTCTGGTATAACACTAAAATTCATAAGAAAATGAGTATGAACTAATAGAATATAAGATTGATATTACAAACAATTTCTTCACTCCTTGTTGGGACGAGGACTACATCGCCATTAACAATAATGATAATCATTTTCATTTAATAGTTCAAGCTTTTTTTATTATTTGTTTTTCTCTTCTTTTTTGTAAAAAGTTCTACAACAAGTAATACCTTTCAACAAAGTATTTTCTAAATGTAGCTAGAAAAACGATTGGTTCTTAAACTATGCTTCTAAACCATTATTATTGATCAAGTACATCAACAAATTGGGCATTTAAAAGCTGAGCTAAATCTTTAGGATTTAAACCAATATCAAGCCCTCTTTTTCCGCCACTTACATAAATTTTACTAAAGTTTTGAGCCGATGCATCAATGACAGTTTTTAAACGTTTCTTTTGGCCTAAAGGGCTAATTCCTCCTACTAAATACCCTGTTAAACGTTCGGCATCTTTAGGATTAGCCATCTGTAATTTTTTACATCCAAACGCCGTAGCTACTTTTTTTAAATTTAATTGGTGATTAACAGGCAAGATCGCAACGAAATAATTTTTATCGTCACTTACCATTAGAGTTTTGAATACTTCGTTTACATCTAAATCTAATTTTTCGGCTGCTTCTAATCCAAAACTTTTGGCATTTGAATCATGTTCATATTCGTGAATAGAAAATTCGATTTTATTACTTTTTAACAATCTACATGCAGGAGTCATGGTATATGGTGTTATAGATGAAATTGTTTCGATTATAGTTTTTTTAGAAAAAATTTAAAATTTACTTAGGCTATTTACAAGAGTTACATAAAAATTCAAACAGCAACTGAAGAAAAAATAATCTCAACTTGATATTCGGGGCTCGACTCCATATATTTTATTTAGATTTGAAGTCTGAGCTGACAATTTTATGAGTTATAAACACAACAATCTGATGGCTATGCGTCACCGTTTTTGGGATGAATCTTCAGATTCTGTATTAAATGAAAAGCATTTTTTGCAGCAGACGTTAATTGAACAAGGTATTTTTAATAACGCAACTCTTGATGATGTTAAGTACTTCTTTTATACCCTTCCTAGCATCATTATTGTAAAAGCTCATGCACTTGGTTTTATGCATGATTCAGTCAAACAGATGTTATTGCAACATATTCAGACAAATCGCCTGCATTTGATGCAGAAATCTGAATTAAAGATTCAATTTAAAATGTAATCCGTTTTGTTATCAAAGATCGGTTTTATCTTAGTTTTATTCATCTGAATGATGTTAATTTCCTAAATTTTCAAATTGCTTAGGCTATTTGTGTGTTAATGAAATAAAGATGACCATTTCGGCCTATCATTCAGTCTGAGAGAACTATTTTAATACGCTCAAAACATGTAATATTCGTTACAATTTTAGATCACCAGCGTTTGGCTGCATGATGCGCATAGGATTCTATTTTCATGTCAAATCAGAAAGATAAGCTTAAGAGTTTAAAAACTTCTTCCATGGATCGACGCTTATCAATCGCGAAAGCTTCTTTACTTGCAGGAACACGTTGGGCAACTGCAAGTGCCTCTTCTTTATTTTCTAATGAAGAAGAAAAAGAAAAGAAACGCAAAAAAGCGATGAGCGAACAAGCTAATTATCTGGTTTCTGAAATAGGTAAACTTAAGGGTTCTATTGTTAAAATTGGCCAAATGATGGCTCTTTATGGTGAACACTTTTTACCAGAAGAGATTACACAAGCATTAAATACTCTAAATAACCAAACCGTTGCCTTAGATTGGCCTGCAATTAAGCCGCATTTACAAGAGCAACTGGGTGCTAAGTTAAATGATTTAACGATTGATCATGAGCCAATTGGCACCGCCTCTCTCGCTCAAGTACACCGTGCAACGCGTAAATCAGATGGCTTAGAGTTAGTCTTAAAAATTCAATATCCTGGCGTTGCAAATGCAATTGACTCAGATATGAGCTTGTTTAAAAACATGCTTAAACTGACACGTATGGTGCCACAAACCCGCGAATTTGATCAGTGGTTTGATGAAGTACGTGAAATGATGCATCGCGAAGTTGACTATGATGTTGAAGCTGCCACTACCCGTCGCTTCGGTGCACGCTTAAAAGATGACGAGCGTTATATCGTTCCGACAATTGTAGATGAATACTGTACCAATCAAGTGCTCTGCATGACTTTCGAACGCGGTGTTCCAATCAATAGCCCTGTGATGTTGTCTTTGCCTCAGGAGCGTCGTAATCAGCTTGGCGAAGCTTCACTCGAAATTGCAGTTCGTGAAATTTTTGAATGGGGCGAAATGCAAACCGATCCTAACTTTGGTAATTACCTTGTTCGTTTAGGTAATGGCCAAGATATTCAAGATAAGATTGTATTATTAGATTTTGGTGCTATCCGTCAGTTTAATGAACACTTGTTATCAGTTGCACGTAATTTAATTCAGGCTGGTTATCAGCATGATAAAAATGCGATGGTACAAGCAATGACTGGATATGAGTTTTTTGAAGCAATGCCTGAAAGTATAAAACCAGGCATGGCCGATGTCTTTTTAATCGCGACAGAAGCATTTAGTACCCCTGCAAATAATCCAGATATGCCAGCTGGCCTTATGGATGAACATGAACGCTATGACTGGAAGAAAAGTCAGTTACATAGCCGTGTTATGCAGCAAGCAAGTAAATCGATGGCATCACGTTATTTCTCAGTTCCTCCAAAAGAATTTATGTTTATTAGCCGTAAATTTATTGGGGCCTATACATTTATGACGGTTATTGATGCAAAAACAAATGTGCGACGTATGATTCGTAACTTTGCTTAATTTAATAAAGGACTAGAATGATTCCATGTCATTCTAGTCAATACCCCTTAACTCCCTCAATAATTAAATAATTTTAAATTAATAAAATCAAAAACTTATAATTCTATCATTTTCTATTTGCCATTTATCTACTCATTTTTTGAATGTCAGTAACGACATAGTTTTTTAATATAAGGCGTGTCAGCATAAAACAATAACAATGTGTTAGGACACCATAATCATGACAAGTATGATCAATAAAGCTCAGGGTTTGGGTTTATCGCTAATTACCAGATTGGCTGGAAGCGATGTACTTGATCAACTCAAGTTGCGTAAATTTGTTGAAAAATCTCTTTATCAAGGTTCAAAAGCTGGTTTTAAAGCATTAAGCCAGACTCAAAAAGCATTTAAACCAAAACAAATCTCCCAACAGCGATTACCTCGCCAACAAAAAAATCTATTTGATTTGAGCCTAACTGAAGAACAACAAATGACTTCTGACGCAATGTCTCAATTTGCTCAAGAGGTTTTATTAGGGTTAGCACATGAAGCTGACCAGAATGCTCAGTTTCCAGAAAGCCTTTGGCAATATGTTGAGGATCTAGGTCTTAACTACTATGCACTTCCAGAGGCATTAGGCGGTGTTGCAGCCGAACAAAATATTGTAAGTAATCTATTAATAGCTGAAAAACTAGCTGAAGGTGATTTTAGCCTTACAGCAGGATTACTCAGTACATTTAGCGTCATTAATGCTATTACCCGTTGGGGTTCTGCTGAAGTTCAGTCGATGTACCTATCATGTTTTGCAGAAGACTCAGACATTACAGCAACCTTTGCAGTTCAAGAAGCAACTCCGGCATTTAATCCTTATACTTTAAAAACCAAAGCATCACTTGAAAATGATCAATTTTTTATTGATGGTGAAAAAACATTAGTGATTTTAGGTGATTTAGCTGATGTATTTTTAGTCAGCGCAGACTTTAACGGTAAGCCAGACGTATTTGTCGTGCAGTGTAATGAAACAATTTCAATTAAAAACACTCCGGCCATGGGTCTTAAAGCCACAGAAACTGCAACTCTTCGCTTTAATCACTCTCCTGCTCTACGCTTAGGTGCAACAGACTTTGATTACACAGCTTTCTTAGATTTGGGCAATTTAATGTGGTGTGCAATGGCTGTAGGTACTTGTGAAGCTGTAAAAGCTTACTGTATCAAATATGCCAATGAACGAACTGCATTCGGTGAGCCCATTTCTCATCGCCAAAGTGTCGCTTTCATAATTGCAGATATGGCTATTGAAATTGATGCAATGCGTATGCTGGTTTTAAACGCAGCAAGCCTTGCAGAATCAGGCAAGCCATTCCATCGTGAAGCTTATCTAGCCCAACTACTTTGTGCTGAAAAATCGATGAAAATTGGTACAGATGGTGTGCAAATTCTTGGTGGGCATGGTTTCACAAAAGAACATCCTGTTGAACGCTGGTACCGTGATTTACGGGCTACTGCAATTTTACAATCTGGCTTACATGCTTAAATGATCAATCAGAGGATACTTTAATGAATTTACAAAATCCTAAAAAATTCAAAATGATGATTGATCAAGCACATGATGTTGCGATCAATGTTTTACGCCCTATTTCTCGTAAATATGATAAAGCTGAGCATGCTTATCCCAAAGAGCTAGATATGCTCGCTTCTCTGATTGATGGCATGAATGAAGGTGGCGAAGGTATTAATGCTGGAGCTGCAGGTGCTGGAAAGCGCGGTGAGACAGACAGTGAAGGTATTCGTAACGGAACTAACATGTCGACCGCTCTTGGAATTATTGAGATGTGTTATGGAGATACTGGCTTATTGCTGAGTATGCCGCGTCAGGGGCTTGGGAACTCAGCAATCGCTGCTGTGGCAAATGATGAGCAATTAGAGCGGTTCAAAGGAACATGGGCAGCAATGGCAATTACTGAGCCAGGATGCGGCTCTGACTCTGCTGCTATCCGCACCACTGCAGCCAAAGATGGCAATGACTATATTTTAAATGGTGAAAAGATTTTTGTGACCTCTGGCGAACGTGCAGATTCTGTCGTTGTTTGGGCCACTCTCGATCGTAAACTTGGACGTGCAGCTATTAAGTCATTTGTGGTACCTAAAGGTACACCAGGAATGAAAGTTGAACGTCTCGAACATAAACTGGGAATTAAAGCTTCAGATACGGCAGTAATTAGTTTTATTGATTGTCGTGTGCCAGCCGAAAACCTTTTAGGTAATGCCGAAGTAGATGTCGCTAAAGGTTTTGCTGGAGTAATGGAAACTTTTGACAATACTCGCCCCTTAGTTGCAGCAATGGCAATCGGTTGTGCTAAAGCTTCACTAGAACGCATTAAAGAGATTTTTAAAGATCAACTCGATCCTAATTATTCTACGCCCTACCTACATGCTTCTAACCTTGCAGCTCAAATCTACCGTATGGAAGCTGAGTGGGAAGCTGCTCGCCTACTCATGTTAAAAGCAACGTGGATGGCAGATAACAAAAAACCTAACTCTAAGGAAGCTTCTATTGCAAAAGCCAAAGCAGGTCGTGTGGGTAATGAGATCACTTTAAAATGTGTCGAATTGGCAGCAAGTGTTGGCTATAACGAAGATGAATTACTTGAAAAATGGGCACGTGACTCAAAAATTCTTGATATTTTTGAAGGTACTCAGCAAATCCAGCAATTGATCATTGCCCGCCGAGAACTGGGTAAATCTTCTAGCGAACTAAAATAATAATTAAAGGAGATTTTTCCCTTCTCTTATTAGCTTTATATCAAAAACTCAAAAGCCCTCTAGCGATTAAACTAGAGGGCTTCGTATTTCAGGAATTAATATTTTTATTTATTCGCTAGCTGTACTCTCTAGCGCTTTATCAACTACACCAAATTTCTTAAAGATTTTTGCACGTCTTTTTGACGAAATATTTGCTTTGTTTAAATCACCTTTATAATGATCAAAAACTCGCTTATCCATTATTTTAAACCACAATGAAGGGATTAATGCTGGTAATAACATACTTGCATAACCGCTTGGTAGCTCAGGCGCCTCGTCAAAATGACGTAATGCTTGGAATGGACGAGTCGGATACGCATGATGGTCTGAATGACGTTGCAACTGGTACAAGAACAAGTTTGTTACTACGTTATTATTGTTCCAGCTATGCTCTGGCATTGTACGTTCATATTGACCATTTTCTTTTTTCTGACGTAATAAACCATAATGCTCAATATAGTTAATAATTTCAAAAAGACTAATGCCATAAAAAGCTTGCGTTGCTAAATATGGAATTGTGCTTTTGCCAAAGATTCCAACCATAGAACCATGAAAAGCAGCAGTCATTCCCCAGCCTTGTAATAATTCATTATCTGAAGACCAGAATTCTTTACCTTTACGTTTTAAACGGTTTTTTTCAATTTCTATTGCGGATTTAAAAGAACCAATAACAGTACGTGGCCAAAACTCATAGAATGTTTCACCCATACGTGATGAAGCTGGATCTTCTGGTGTTGCTGCACGCTTATGATGACCGTAAGGATGCTCAATACGGAAATGATTATAACCTGTAGGAACTAAAGCTAGATGAGACAAAATATGGTCTATCCGGTCATGCTTATGACTTAACTCATGGGCTGTATTAATCGCAATACCATTAATTGCACCCATTGAGATACCAAGTAAAATCTTATCAATAAAAGATGTCGTTTTACGACTTGTTAAATAACATGCATAAACATTTGCTGCATACTGTAGAGGAATAAAGCTCTTCACAAGACGTGAATAATATGGATCTTTTTCTAAAAGCTTAATTTCTTCATCTGTCGGATTTCGAGCATCTTTCCCAATAATAGTATCAATTGCAGGAATCACGACATGTAATAAAAGTGGGCCACCTAATGCGAAGACTTTTTTCAAAGGACGTGGACCAAACTGATAACCAGCTAAAATAGCTAAACCGATAGCAGGTAAAGCAGGACTAATCATCCATAAAAAGCGTTTGCGATCTATTTCACGCATAGACGCAGGCACTGGCATAAGTTCTTGCTGAACATTTACTGGTGCATTCATAGCTATATTTCCTTTTTCTATATGTCTATATAGTTAAAGAAATAGTGTTTAGTTAACAGTAGTAACCGTCCAAAAAACCTATGTTAAAGTCTTTGGCATTTTCTTCCACTTTTCTGTCCTAAAAACACATGTTGATCTATTCTTGTAGCTCACTATAATTTTATTAAAATAATGATTGATCATTTAAATATGGATGCACTAAGTAAATTTTTTGATGATATTCACCTAAATAAGTCTGAATACATCTATTTAAAAGCGCAAGGAGAATGGGCTTTTAAAACACAAGATCAATCTGCTCTACTTGCTTATATTGTTTTAACTGGTTCAGTATATATTCAACTTAACACTTCAGAAAAAATAACTGCGACTGCTGGTGACATTATTTTAATTCCTTCGGGAAAAGCACATAGTGCGACTGACTCAAAATCAACAGCGAGTAAGTTGGTAGATTCTTTAGATATAACATCACTTTTTAACGGTCATAGACAAGATGCCATCGAATTTGGTACTTCATCTCCAGATAATACATTATTGCTATGTTTACGCTGCCAAATCGATACTCATATGGCTGGACCACTCATTAATGCCCTGCCATCCATTATGCATATTCAGCATGAAAATCAAACCACTCCACCCGAATGGCTACAAATTGGACTTTATTTTCTAGCTATCGAAACTCAAAAAATCAGGCCGGGTCACGACAAAATTATTGATCATTTAGTCAGTATTTTGCTCATTGAATGCATTCGCGATCATATTCAACAGATGACAGACCAACAAAACTGGTTAAGTGCCTTAACTCATCCTGAATTAAGCAATGCACTATCTGCTATTCATAGCCAACCAGAAGTCACATGGACAGTTGAATCTTTAGCTGAACAATGCTGTATGTCACGTTCTAAATTTGCAAACTTATTTAGCAGTATTATTGGTGAACCACCTCTAACTTATTTACAGCATTATCGTTTCCGTTTAGCCAGTCAGTATTTACGCACAAGTAACTTATCAATTCAGCAAATATCAAATAAGGTTGGCTATTCATCCGAAACAGCGTTTAGTCAGGCATTTAAACGAATTTTTGATTTATCTCCTAAACAATATAGACAGCAATATATTGGTCACAGCTTAGATTAACTGCCAATAAAAAAAAGCGCCGAGGCGCTTTTTTTATTGAATCAAATTATTATTTAATTTTCGCATGCGATTTTAAATATTGACTGTAATCTTCCAATATTTGTTGACCACGTGATTGACGATAAAGTTGCTTTAATTGCTGTAACTGGTCAGCAGGAATAGCATTTGCAGCAGATGAATTTACATTTGAAACCGCAACAACAACCAGCTCGTTTGGTAAATTCGCTGTTGTAACAGACCACATACCTAGCTTAGGTGTAGCTACACTAAATGCTGCACGCTCAATTTCACGCTTTAATCCTTGTGAACGACTAAATACGCCAGCCGATTCAAATGCTACTTTATTTTTAGCAACCACTTGATCTGCTGGTTGAGTTTTAAATTCAGTCAGCATAGTAGCAATTTTTGCTTGAACAGCTTTACGCGCTTTTTCATCGATAACTTTTGCTTTTGCTTCATTCATCGCTTGTGCTAAAGGTTTTACACCAGCAGCATGATAATCACGTACTTTAACCCATACCGTATCACCATTCGCTAACTGAATATTAGACGATGCATTACGGTCACCATTTTTCACGTCATCATTAAACAATTTAATTTTAACGTTTGGATCACTTAAATATGGATTTTGTGTAGCTAAAGTTACGCCATTTAATGATTCAACTTTTGTACTCTTTACTTCTTGTACAATGCCTTCTAAAGAATCATTACCCACGACCATTTCATTTAAGCTATTTACCGAGTCAGAATAAACATTAGCAACTTTATTCTTCTCAACTTCTGCTACTAAACGAGCTTTTTCAGCTTCAAATGAAGGGATCTGACTAGCTTGAGTTTCTGCCTCAATAATATGATAACCATATTGAGTTTTTACTGGCTGTGAAATTTGTCCATTTTTTAGGCTTACTACAGTTTTATCAAACGCATCGGAAAAAACACCTGGTGCATATGCTTCAACTAAACCACCTTTTGCTTTCGAACTTGGATCTTCAGAGAACTGAGATGCAGCTTGTGCAAATGTAAGACCGCCTTGAATTTTTGCATATACTTCTTTAGCAAGTTTTTGAGCCGCAGCATCATCACGAGCATCAGTAGTAATTAAAATATGCTTCACAGTACGTTTAGCATCTTTTTTCTGAGTTTCAACGAACTTGCTATATGCTTGCTGAAGTTCAGCTTCAGTTGCAGGAGCTGGTCTAGCCATCATTGATGGAGACAGAACAACATAATCAACGTCAACAGAAGCCTGTTGTTTAAATTCATTTTGGTGTTTGTTGTAATAATCTGTGGCTTCTTGATTAGATGCAGTTAAACCTGTTTTATAGCCATCTAATTTAATACTAGCCAAATGCAACGTACGTTGTTCAGTTTGCAAATTCGCAATTTGCATTAAATCAACTTTACTTACCAAAGAATAATCAGAAAAAGTTGAAGTTAGCATTTTTAAAGCATGATCTTGACGAAGGCTAGATATTAAGCCCTGACTTGTTAGACCAACAGAACGTAAATAATTTTCATAGAGTTTTTGCGAGAACTGTCCATTTTCTTGCAAACTAGGCTGCTGAGCTAACATTTGCTCAATTTGACTATCACTTAGTGAAATACCTAATTTTTCAGCTTGTTGAATTAATAAATTACGTGACACCAAAATGTCGAGTGCCTTAGCCTGAATAACAGGCAAATTAAGTAAACTCTCATCACCTTTAACAGCAGCTAAATATTGTTGTTTGTAAGACTGAGTTAAAGTTTCGAGGTCTTTCTTAGATATTTCTTGGCCATTTACTGTTTTTGCAACATCAGCCTTGTTTCCCCTATTAAAATATCCTTCAATACCTACAAGTGCTAAAGGGGTCAAAAACAAAATTAGAAGGACTTTGCCGAGCCAACCCTTAATGACTGTACGAAACGATTCCATAAGTATTCCAATATTTTATTTCGAGGAGAATTTTAACTGAAAAACCACAATCAATGAATGAGCAATATTGGTCAATTCAGATTTTTAATAAAAAACGCGCCTATATTGGCGCGTTTAATCATCTTAAAAGATTAAGCTACTGAATCTTTAAGACCTTTACCAGCTTTGAAGCTAGGTACTTTTGTTGCTTTAATTTGAAGCTCTTCACCAGTTTTAGGGTTACGACCAGTACGTGCAGCACGTTCTTTAACACTGAAAGTACCAAAACCAACTAAAGTTACTGTGTCACCTTTTTTAAGTGCTTCAGTAATTGACGCAATTGTCGCATCGAGTGCCTTGCCTGCATCAGTCTTAGATACTCCCCCTTTTTCAGCAATTGCATCGATTAATTCTGATTTATTCATGAATAAAACATCCTCTTAATATCGTTTGTTTAAGGTCCAAGGCTATAGTTTAAAAGGCCATGACGCCTTTATAGCAATGCTTTGGGGGAAAACGCAATACTAGAGCAGGGCTTTTAGCGAAAATAAATGCTAAAAAACTGTTATATATTTGCTAAATCCCAACATTTTTTACTTTTTATTCAATTTTTCTTTCAACTGCTGGTTTTCTTCTATTAAAGCATCCACCTTAATATGAAGCTGTACCAAGAGCTGTTCAATGTGCTGTAAATCCTTCGGAGTCACCAACCCAATTCGGTTTAAAGAATGGTTAACGCTGGTATCAAGAATTTTTTCTACTTTATCTTTTGTCTCAGATACAGATTCTTTTGCTTTTTCTGTGACCTTACCTACAGCGTTATCTGCCAAGTCGCCAGTTTTAGACTCTAGCTCTTCACCTACCTTGACCAAAGAGTCAAATAGCTTATTACCCTCTTCTTCTGCACGTGAAAAAGCCCCTAGCCCAGCTAACCAAATTTGCTTAGTATACTTTCTAAAATCCAAAGCCGATTTTCTTGAACTTCTTGATTTTAATTTATTTTTTTCTTCTGACTCTTCTGTCGGGGTATCTATATTTGCATTATCCATTGATCTAAGCTCCTAGTCAGATGAGAGAGATGATGACTGATTTGACCACAAAATATTTCTATAATATCAGAGTAAAGACTTGATCCATTTACAAAACTGTTCTACAAAGCAATTAAGTCATGTAAATATATTTAACAGGACATTTATTAAAGATTGGGATAGGATGTCCCATTCTTCAGCTAACTGCTATTTCTAAGGATAAACTTTTATGAGTGAAACGCAACAAAGACAAAAACATCCCCGTCTGTTGCTGAATATTGTTCTAATTATTTTAGAAACATTCTTTTCATTTATTCTCACCCACGATGGTGTTATTCGCTTGCAAGCGAAAAAGTTTATTTCAAACAAAACAACTATTCGTATTAATAGCTACCTTCCTTTTTTTGACTTTTATGTCCAATTTACCGAAAAGGGTTTGTTGTTCGATATCCATTCTTTTGACCGACGTATTGATCTGGAAATCAATAGTACACTTATCGATTTAATTAAGATTTTCGCTTTTTCAAACCAGCGCAGTCTTAAGAACATGCGTATTGATGGTGATGCAGAAACTAAAAAAGAGTTATTAGATTTAATTTCTCATCTTACTCTGCCTAAACTTTTAGCGGACTGGAAGCAATGGTTTAATACACTTGATGATGAAGCTGAAACTCTTGCTTCACGTAAACGAATTGCCCCATTGCTTGAAAAAATTGATCACCAACGTTCAGAAATCAATTCACTTCATGTCGAAATCAAACAATATCAAAATCGAATTACTCGCTTACAGCAGCGTCAACGTAATATTAACTTCGCCTTTGGTATAATTAGCCTCATATTTATTGTTTATTTCATATATAATTTGTGGGTTGCTTAAATTATTTTTTCTATTTTGTTCCTGCACTTGAATTAAAAATAAAAAAACTTGACTATTTTAGTCGGGATTCATAAAATCCTATTATCTAGTCTTAACATGTGTATCGAATCATGCGCCTTACAACTCGCGGTCGCTACGCAGTGACTGCTCTACTTGATTTAGCTTTGCAGCCAACTGAACAAACGATCACGCTCGCCGAAATTGCCGCTCGCCAATCCATTTCAGTTGCTTATTTAGAACAGTTATTCGCAAAACTTAAGCGTCATGGCTTAGTTTCTAGTGTTCGTGGTGCAAATGGTGGTTATCATTTGGCTCGAAATGCTCATGAAATTACCGTGTTAGAAATTATTGAAGCTGTAAATGAAACTGTTGATGCAACACGTTGTGACCATAAAGGTAACTGCCAAAATGGTGCAATGTGTCTCACACACGATTTATGGCAAGAACTCTCTCATCATATTGCCGACTATTTAGCAAAAATCTCTCTTGCCGACCTCATTAGCCGAGACAACGTTCAAACTGTTGCATTACGCCAAAATGTGACTGGCATAGATTCAGCTCTTTTATCGGGTACAGGTATTTGATATGAAACGTCCAATTTATCTTGATTACGCAGCAACCACTCCAGTAGATCCGCAAGTTGCAGAACGTATGATGGAGTGTTTAACTTTCGACGGTACCTTTGGTAATGCTGCATCTCGTTCCCATGCTTATGGCTGGCAGGCAGAAGAGAAAGTTGAATATGCACGTGAGCAAGTTGCAAATTTAATTAAAGCTGATCCACGTGAAATCGTTTGGACTTCTGGTGCAACTGAATCAGATAACCTTGCCCTAAAAGGTGTAGCACAATTTTATGCATCTAAAGGCAAGCACATCATTACAAGTAAAATTGAACACAAAGCTGTTCTAGATCCTTGTCGTGAATTAGAAGATCAAGGTTTTGAAATTACTTATTTAGAACCAGAACCACAAACAGGTTTAATTACTCCTGAAATGGTAAAAGCTGCCCTTCGTCCTGATACTGTTCTTGTTTCTCTTATGATGGTAAACAATGAAATCGGTACAGTTACAGATGTCGCAGCAATTGGTGAATTAACACGTGCCAATAAAACTTTCTTTCATGTAGATGCTGCTCAAGCTGCTGGTAAAGTTGAAATTGACCTATCTACTATGAAAATTGACCTAATGAGTTTCTCAGCTCATAAAATTTATGGTCCAAAAGGTATCGGTGCATTATATGTACGTCGTAGCCCACGTGTTCGTTTAAAAGCACAAATTCATGGCGGTGGTCATGAACGTGGTATGCGTTCTGGTACTTTAGCAACTCATCAAATTGTAGGTATGGGTGAAGCTTTTGAAATTGCTGGCAAAACAATGCAAGCAGAACAAGAGCGTATTCGCAAGCTTCGCGACAAGCTTTGGAATGGTTTACAAGATCTTGAACAAGTTTTCTTAAATGGCCATCCAACTCAAAACGTTGCTAACTATTTAAATGTCAGCTTTAACTTTGTTGAAGGTGAATCTTTAATGATGTCGCTCAAAGATGCAGCCGTATCAAGTGGTTCTGCTTGTACTTCTGCAACCTTAGAGCCTTCATACGTTCTTCGCGCATTAGGTTTATCTGATGAGCTAGCACACAGTTCAATCCGCTTCAGTTTTGGTAAATACACGACTGAAGAAGATATTGATCATGTGCTTACAATTACCAAAGCCGCTGTTGAGAAATTACGTGAACTTTCTCCGCTTTGGGATATGTACAAAGAAGGTATCGATCTTTCTACAGTTGAATGGGCTGAACACTAATTCATTGAAATTAGTGTTTTTACCCTCATATTAATATTAGGCTGACCCCGAGGTTTGGAGAAGCGAAATGGCTTATAGCGAAAAGGTAATTGATCATTACGAAAACCCTCGTAATGTTGGTGTTTTAGACAAAAACTCTGAAAATGTAGGTACAGGCATGGTGGGTGCACCTGCATGTGGCGACGTGATGCGTTTACAAATTCAAGTAAACGATAGCGGTGTAATTGAAGAAGCCCGCTTTAAAACTTATGGCTGTGGTTCTGCAATTGCGTCAAGCTCACTCGTAACTGAATGGTTAAAAGGCAAGACTCTTGATGAAGCTCAATCAATCAAGAATATTGACATCGCAACCGAGCTTGCTCTTCCACCAGTAAAAGTTCACTGCTCTGTATTAGCTGAAGATGCGATTAAAGCTGCGATTGAAGATTATCGCACTAAAAAATCAAAAGCTTAATTTGTTATTACTGTAAACGTTGGAGTTTTCATGATTCATTTAACTGAAAATGCTGCGACTCATATTAGCAATTACCTTAAAAACCGAGGTAAGGGTGAAGGCATTCGCGTGGGTGTGAAAACTTCTGGTTGTTCTGGGTTGGCTTACGTTCTTGAATTCGTTGATTCTATCGACGAACATGACGAAGTTTTCGAACAATTTGGCGTTAAGGTATTTGTAGATCCAAAAAGCCATGTGTATTTAGAAGGCTTGGAAATGGACTACGTCAAAAATGGCCTTAATGAAGGGTTCGAATTTAACAATCCCAATAAAAAAGGTGAATGTGGTTGCGGTGAGTCCTTCACTGTATAACCCTTCTCCTTCCATCTCTCATTAAAACAGTGACTTTTATAGCACTGTTTTAATGTATTTAATTAACGTGGACCTCCTTTCTAATGAATCATTTTGAGTTGTTCAATTTACCCGTAGAACTCGATATCGATTTGGCGAGCTTAAAATCTAGTTTCTTGAATTTGCAGCAGCAACATCATCCTGATAAAGCAGAAGATAAAAATCAGGCTTTGATCAAATCAAGTGAAATCAATCAAGCTTTTAAAACACTATCGCAAATAGACAGCCGCGCCGCTTATCTTTTAGCATTAAAAAAGCAAGACCATCACCTCGATCAATCTATTAGCGATTTTGAGTTCTTACAATCAGCATTAGAGCTTCGTGAACAACTTGATGAAGCAACCTCTCAAGAACACCTAAGCACTCTTAAACAAGAAGTGCTTCAGTGGATAGAAAGTCTAGTTCGCGAATTTAAAATTGATTACTCAGATGAAGACTGGGGTGAGGCTCGAGATACTGTACGTAAATTACGTTTCTTTCAGCGCGTTCTTAACGATATTGAAAAAGCAGAAGATCAAATGTTGGATGACGAAGACAACTTTGATTTAGACGACGATTTTTAATTTTGCTTTTTCCAAATTATATTCAAGGGATTTAACTCATGGCACTTTTGCAAATTGCTGAACCGGGTCAATCCAGTGCCCCACATCAACACCGCATTGCGATTGGTATCGACCTAGGAACAACACATTCTTTAGTTGCGACAGTGTTATCAGGCAAACCTAAAGTACTCAATGACGAAAAAGAAAGAAGACTACTTCCTTCTATTGTGCACTATGGAAATGATGCAACTCACTATGGTGAAGAAGCAAAGCCTTTCCTTATTGCCGACCCTAAAAATACAATTTTTTCTGTAAAACGGTTTATGGGTCGTTCAAAGGCAGATATCAAATTTCAGCATCCGTATGAATTAATGGGTTCTGAAAATGAGATGCCAGCTTTTGAAACACGTGCTGGTCGCAAAACCCCTGTTGAAATTTCTGCTGAAATTTTAAAGCAATTAAAAGATCGTGCTGAAACTAGCTTACAAAATCCAGTAAATGGTGCAGTTATTACTGTTCCTGCTTATTTCGATGAAGCTCAGCGACAAGCAACTCGTGATGCAGCACAACTTGCGGGTTTGAATGTATTACGTTTATTAAATGAGCCAACTGCTGCAGCTGTGGCTTATGGTTTAGACCAAGAAACTAATTTAGCCACAGATCATAACTATGTAATTTATGATTTAGGTGGCGGTACTTTTGACGTATCAATCTTGCGTTTCTCACAAGGTGTCTTTGAAGTATTAGCTACAGGCGGCCACACCGCATTAGGTGGTGATGACTTAGATCGCCTCATTGTTAAATGGGCTAAAAAGCAGCTAGATATTGATACTTTGAGCGATGAAGCATATGCAGTATTTATGGTTGCTGCTCGTCAAGCAAAAGAACAATTATCTACTCAAGAATCAGTTCAGTTAAAACTACTTGAAAATGTATTAACACTTGATCGTCCAACTTTTGAAAGTATTATTCAAGTTGCGTTAGATAAAACAATCAGTGTTTGTAAGCGTGTTTTGCGTGATGCAAAACTTGAATTATCAGATATTAAAAATGTTGTTTTAGTGGGTGGCTCTACCCGTTCGTATGCTGTTCAGCAAGCAGTTCGGAATGTATTTAATCAAGAACCACTTTGCACGATCAACCCTGATGAAGTAGTTGCAATTGGCGCTTCGATTACTGCCAACCAATTAATTGGAAACAGTCAAGACGGTTCATTACTTTTAGATGTAACTCCTCTTTCACTTGGTTTAGAAACCATGGGTGGATTAGTAGAGCGTCTTATTTCACGTAATACCGCTATTCCTGTTGCTCGTCGTCAAGAATTTACAACTTATCAAGATGGCCAAACAGCCATGCTTATTCATGTGGTTCAAGGTGAACGAGATTTGGTAGAACATTGTCGTTCATTAGGAAGATTTGTCCTTCATGGCATTCCCCCTATGACTGCTGGTCAAGCACGTATTGAAGTTACCTTTCAGGTAGATGCAGATGGCCTACTCACTGTTTCGGCTCGTGAAACAACTTCAGGTGTACAGGCTCAAATTGATATTAAGCCATCTTACGGTTTATCAGAATCTGATACTGAACGCTTACTAATTGAAGGCTTCCAACATGCGGAAGAAGATAAAAATCTGCGTCATTTGAAAGAAACTAAAGTAGAAGCCCAACGTGAGCTTGAAGCTTTAGAACAAGCTCTTAAGGTTGATGCTGATTTGCTTAATGATGAGCAACTTGAAGCACTTAAAACTGCTGAAAATTTGCTAAAAGTTCAACTTGAAGGCAATGATATTCAAGCAATTGAAAAAGCTGTAGAACAACTTAAAGTACATAGTGATGCTTTTGCCGCACTACGTATGAATCGACATATTGACCACGCCTTAAAAGGTACAAAACTTGAAGATTGGTCAAATTCAAACTAAAGGTATAGGTGATCAATATGCCCCGTATTAAAGTACTTCCTCATGCTCAATTTTGCCCTGAAGGCGCAGAATTTGAAGTCGAACAAAATGCAAATCTTTGTCAAAGTTTGCTCGATCGAGGAATTAAAATTGAACATGCATGTGACATGTCGTGTGCTTGTACAACTTGTCACGTAGTTGTTCGCAAGGGTTTTGACAGCCTAGAAGAAATGGATGATGTTGAAGCAGACCTTTTAGATCGGGCTTGGGGTCTTGAACCAGATTCTCGTCTCTCTTGCCAAGTGAAGATTGTTGATGAAGATTTGGAAATTGAGATTCCTAAATACACAATCAATCACGCTTCCGAAAGTCATTAAAATAAAAAAGCTGCTTTTAAAAGCAGCTTTTTTTTGCTTCCCATTTTAAGTTTTAAACTTGATCTTGTTGATCAATTTCAACAGGTTTAACTTCATCTTCTAGTCTTAATCGTGCAATGCCTTGAGTATTAATTAAAGTTTGTTGAACTTTAAGCCGTTGAATCATTTTCTCAAGTACTTCTACTAATTCAGGATATTCATAGTTTTGTACTTCTTCTAAATTAAGTACTAAATGAAAGCCCTTATACTCATAGTCGAACCATTGCTGATGATCTGACTTATTCCCTGTGTATTTCTCCATCACTTGCCAGGTCTTTACAGCACCTTGAATACCTTTTAAGTAAATTGGCGTTTTGGGAGCACAAAGAAAATCACTTTTGATTAATTGATAAGTATCATCTGAAATTAAAATTTCATCTATTTCAGCAGCATATTGTAAACGAGCCGCTAAATTCACATCTCGACCTACAATAGTATAAGCCATACGATGTGTTGCGCCATAATTTCCCACGTGGCAGTAACCAGTACTAATCCCCATACGGATATGCAAGGCTGAATAGCCCATTTTTTTCCAACGCTCACGCAGTAATTTCATTTGCTGACGCATAGCGATTGCCATTTCTACGCAGGCTTTTGCATCTTGCTCGACACCCTGAGAATTCGGATCACCAAAAAATATGAGGATGGCATCCCCCATAAATTTGTCGACTGTAGCTTCATACTGCTTGGCAATTTCAGTCATATGGCTTAAATAATCATTAAGCAAAAATGCTAAGTCATCAGGAATTAACGTTTCAGATAACTCTGTAAAGCCCTGAATATCAGAAAAAAATACAGTCATTTTTTTTCGTTTATATTCGATTTTTGCTTCCGCTTCACCGCGCATGATAGACTGCCACAACTGTAGTGGCGCATAACGGCTTAACTGATTAGCAAAAGCAATATAGCGGGTCATTTGGTCATAGTAGTGTTGACGCTGCTGACTGATCTTTTTAACCCAACGATGTTGGTAGTAATTTCCAATGGTAATAAACATAACCAAACCCAAGAGTGTAATAACAGTTAACTCTTGGCTAGTAGGTTCAAAATATGTATAAAAACCAAATAAGAAAAATGTACTTAAATAAAAAATAATCGCGCCCAACAGGCTCGTCAAACAAATGACTGCGAAAGAAATACGGCTATTAATTGCAGAATAAAATAATGCAAATACTGCAATAAATGTAGGCACCAAATTAAGATGCAGACCCGCTAAGGTCACTGCTACAACAATTGCATCAATTGCAAAAAAGACACTTTTTTGAGTTTTCTTATCAAATTGGTATTGAAGCCAGTGCTCTAACTTCGAACTAATAAAAAGTAAAAACAGAAAAAAAGGAGGAATGTAGATCTGATAATTTGTATTAGGTGAGGTAAAAGCATAGATCACTAAAATTAAGGACAGAATTGAATATCCCATCAAGCGATGAAAATATGCAAACTGCTTAGGCTCTCTATCGATAAACCTCTCTAATTGCACCCTATCCTCCACACCTCAATGTAGCCACATTCATATAAATGTGGCATTGCATCGATTTAATCCATGCGCCAATCAAAAGGCATATCACCTTGACCACGTAAAGCAAGCATAAGGGTTTGACGCATATGAGCCAGTACATCATTTGTGTATGGAACTGCAGGAGTACCCCAAACTGGCTTAGGCCATGCAACATCATTTTGATAACGCACGACATGATGGAAATGCAACTGAGGTACCATGTTACCTAGAGCTGCAACATTCATTTTATCAGCACGGAATACTCGAGCTAGCTGACTAGACAACCAACTTGATTCACGTAAAAACTGTTCTTGATCAGCTTGGCTCAATTCATATAATTCTGTGATTCCCGGCACACGAGGGATTAAAATCAGCCACGGGAATTGCATATCATTCATTAAACGACATGTTGAAAGCGGAAAATCGCCTACAAAAAAAGTATCTTGAGCAAGTTGTGGATGCAAACTAAACATATCTTTTATAAATGACAATAAACAATAATGGCTAATACTATCACATCAGTTTTGATGTGAGTATTGCTAGTGGCTGGTTTGATTACAAATAACAATGATTTTATGCACTTATTCCTCCTGCAATTGAAGAAATCGTGCATAAAATTCTGATATCAGCTTTCAAAAAATGTGTATGGGATGAAAATCACTTTGAAACACTATTTAAGCATGTAATTCATTTAATAATTTAGCTAATAAATCGTTAATAAATTGAATGCGCTTTTCCTGTTCCTCAAGCTGAACCATCACTTTTAAACGCTGACCACCTTCCATACGATAATAGGTTGGATGCTTTTGCATGAGCTGAATAATGCTAATTGCCTGAACAGGTGTATCTGGTGAAAATTCAATATTGCCACCTTGAGTATTAATATCGATCTTGGTGATGCCTAGATGTTCAGCTTTCAAGCGAATTTGATGGACACTAAACAAATGCTTAACTGACTGCGGAGGTACTCCAAAACGATCAATGAGCTCCATACGGATATTATCGAGTTTCTCTTGCGTATCTGTATTACTAATACGCTTATAGAACAATAAACGCTGATGCACATCCCCTAAATACTCATCTGGGATCAATGCTGGAATATGTAAATTAATTTCTGCAGTCAGCGATAATGGTGCATCAAAATTCGGTGTTTTCCCTTGCTGAATTGCCTTAGTGGCTTTTTCAAGCATTTCCATATACAAGCTATATCCAATTGCCTGCATTGAACCGCTTTGTTGCTCACCTAAAAGCTCACCTGCACCACGAATTTCTAAATCTTCTGTAGCTAGCATAAAGCCAGCACCCAGAGTAGAAGCACGTTGAATTGCGTCCAAACGTTTTTCTGCATCACCTTTCAAGTGTTTTATAGAAGGAACTAACAGATAAGCATAGGCTTGGTGATGTGATCGTCCCACACGCCCACGTAATTGGTGTAATTGAGCTAAACCAAGTTTGTCGGCCCTTTCTATCAAAATTGTATTAGCATTTGGAACATCAATTCCAGTTTCAATAATGGTTGAACATACCAATACATTAAATTCTTTGTGATAGAACTGCTGCATCACTTGTTCGAGCTCTCGTTCTCTCATTTGTCCATGAGCGACTGCCACACGAGCTTCAGGTACAAGAACACGGATATTTTCAGCAGCCCTTTCAATCGTATCGACTTCGTTATGTAAGAAGTATACTTGGCCGCCACGTAGTAATTCACGCAAAATCGCTTCTTTAATAGAGGCTTCCGTATGTTCTTGTACAAAGGTTTTAACCGCTAAACGACGAGCTGGCGGTGTAGCAATGATAGATAGATCACGCATTCCCGAAAAAGCCATATTTAAAGTTCGTGGAATTGGGGTTGCAGTAAGCGTTAACATATCTACATCTGCTCGTAATGCTTTGATACGCTCTTTATCACGCACACCAAATCGATGTTCTTCATCGACGACCATTAAACCCAAGTCTTTAAATTGCACATTTTCTTGTAAAAGCTTATGTGTTCCCACCACGACATCAACTTTACCCGCAATCAAATCTTCAATATTTTTTGTATGGGTTTTATTTGAACCAAAACGTGACAACACTTCTATACGCACAGGCCAATCAGCAAAGCGATCTTTAAAAGACTCATAATGTTGTTGTGCTAGTAAAGTTGTAGGCACTAAAACAGCAACTTGCTTACTGTTTTGCACAGCTACAAACGCTGCTCGCATAGCTACTTCAGTTTTACCAAAACCCACATCACCACAAACAAGTCGATCCATCGGTCTAGCTTGTTGCATATCATGAAGCGTCGCTTCAATAGCATTTGCCTGATCAAGTGTTTCTTCATAGGCAAATCCACTGGCAAATTGCATATAAAGTGATTGGTCAAGTTCAAAACCAAAACCAGGTTTTGACTGACGACGTGCTTGTATATGCAACAATTCGGCTGCAACATCATGAATTTGTTCTAAAGCTTTACGTTTAGCTTTACTCCACGCATCACTTCCAATTTTATGAAGTGGAGCTAAATCTGGGTCTCCGCCACTATAGCGACTAATAAGATGCAAATTAGTTACAGGGACATAAACTTTTGACCCTTCAGCATAATTGAGCTGCAAGAATTCATAATCTTGCCCCTCAATTGCTAAAGTCACTAATCCTGCATAACGCCCCACACCATGATCAATATGAACAACAGGAGCATCTATACTTAATTCAGTCAAACTTCGAATTAAGAACTCTTCTGAAACTTCTTGCTGACGTTTACGACGACGCTGAACTACCCGATGTTCATATAATTGATTTTCTGAAATAACAGACAATTGATCTGTTAAAAGTAAGCCACGGTCTAGCGGAGCATTTGTAATAGCAATCGCAAACTGACTCTTCTGAAATTGTTCAAAGCTGTCTACACCCGGAATATCTCCTAAACTGGCACGTAAACCATCTCTTAAACTTTCACGTCGACCGGCACTTTCTGCAACCAATAAAACAGGATGATTTGCTTCATCAATATATTTTTTAACGACGGTAAACGGTTTCTCTTTTTTCGGATCGACAGCCAACTTCGGTGGCTGCTCAACCTTAAGGTTTAATGCTCCAGCTTTTTCTTCAACCGTCTCGGTACTTACAAGCATACGCGGGAACTGGTTTAAAGCACTAAGCAAATGGTTTGGAGCAATAAATAACTCTTCAGGAGGAAGAATTGGCTGATCTACGTTATGACGTCTATCTTCATAACGACGAAAAACTTCTTTCCAAAAATTAGTTAAATCAGTATCCACATCATCATTTGTAATTACAATGCAATTCTTTGGAAAGTACGTTGTAAGTGTGCTTTGAGATTCCATTTGTGCTTTATCAAAAAACAATGGTAAATAAAATTCAATTCCTGGTGAAGCAATTCCCTCTAAAACATCTTGATAAATCGGGTTTTTCTTAGGGTTTGCTGTAGGGAAAAGTTCAGAATACCGATCTCTAAAAATTGAACGCGCTTCTTTTAATGGAAATTCTTTTGCAGGTAAAACTGTAAAACTTTTCAAAGCTGTGGTGGTTCTTTGCGTTTCTGGATCAAAGAATTTTAATGTATCAATTTCATCGTCAAACAGATCGATGCGAATAGGTGCCTCTTGTCCTGACGCAAAAATATCCATAATACTGCCACGCACAGCAAACTCACCGTGATCATAAACAGTATCTACTAAATGATAACCAGCTTGTACCAAACGTAATTTTTGTTGTTCTAAATCGAATTTTTGTCCAACATGAATATCAAAATGTTCACCCAAAACCCATGAATATGGCGCAACTCTTTGAGCTAAAGTACTTGCTGAAAGTAGCAATACCCCCTTCTGAGGCATATTAGATAAAATTGCGAGGCGTTCTGAAACAATATCTTGATGAGGTGACAAACGATCATATGGTAGGATTTCCCAATCAGGAAAAATTGTCGGTTTTATGCCATAAAACTCAAGTTCACTTTCTAATTGAGCAACATGCTGGTTATTTCTGGCAACCACAACAAGCAAAGACGAATGCTGAACAGCAATTTCTTTGAATAATAATGCAGCAGATGAACCTAATAACGACCCCACCCAACGCTTTTCACCGGCCTTGAGCTGTTGTAAATTCAATTGAGAGATTTCTTGTTGAAACATGTATATGGCTTTTATCAGCTAAGAAGATATAAGCCTAATAGTAGCATGATGTTTTTAGTGAATTGAGTTATTTTTTTGAAAATCAAACTACTAGTTAGCTCTACTTTTTATATTTTTTAATCAATCAACTATGATTATTTATCACGCAAAAACAAAACGTAATATTGATTTAATATTTGTATAATCGCTTTAAGCTCAAGTAGCTTTTCTTGCGTATTTCCCAATCTTTCTACATAGCGTTGGGTTGCGACTTCCAGATCAATCTTTTCATTAATTTGTGGGGTAATGAGGAATAATTTCTGAAGATTATCAAAATTTTGTAATTTACGGTTTGAGAAATACTCAATATGTTCTGACCATTTCTCATTAATCACTACGTCTTTAATGATAGGTCCTCGTTCAGAATCAAATTTTAATTGATTCTCTTGCAAGTAAATTTGTTCTGGCATTTCTTTTGAGCCTTGAAAAAGCTGAGTTATCTTCTTAAACATTTCATCACATCATATTAATTTTAAATTTAAGTCATGGAAGCGATCTAATTACTTCCATGACTTAAGCCTTCTAATTTAACGACTATTCATCGCCTAAATCATCAAGAAAATCGACAGTTGGTACAAAAAACAAGGTACCAGTCTGGGCAGTACTAAAGTCAAGCAATCGATCAAGATTACCCTGCTCATTGCCTAAAAACATGTTTTCAAGCATTTGTCGGGTTGTGCTAAATTTACGGGAATAGCCAATAAAGAATGTGCCATATTCATTTCTAGAAGGATTTGAAAAAGGCATATTAGCTCGCATAATTTTAAGTTCATTGCCTTCTGCATCATGAGCTTTACTTACAACATTATGAGCAGTTAAAGGCTTTTCATCATCACCGAGTTCAACATCATTGAACTTTTTACGACCAATAACTTTTTCTTGCTCTTCATCACTCAACCCACGCCATTTCTCCATGTCATGTGTATATTTTTGAATAAAAGCATAGCTTCCACCGATGAAATCAGGATCTTCATTACCTACTAACGCCCACTGCGCTGCAATAACGGGTTCCGGATTCTCAGTCCCATCAACAAAGCCAATAATTGCACGTCCGTCAAAATAGCGAAAACCATGAACCTCATCAATTGGATGCGTTACTTTACCAAGCTGTTGATTGATTATATTGCCTAGCTCATAACATAAAGCCTGACGATCGGCACGAATATGAAAAAATAAATCACCCGGAGTTGAGACAGCCGTATATTTCGGACCTCTAATTTCTTGAAAAGTTTCTAATTCTTGAGGCTTCGCTTGCTCTGGAAATAAAACATCCCATGCATTTGAACTAAAACCCAACGTAGCATTAAATTTACTTTCTGGATAACGATTAGACAGGCTTCTGGTTAATGCTGAAAAATTAGCAGCAAAATCTTTTACTTTTTCTATTACAGAATCACCTTGAGCTAGTCCCAATACAATAAATAATGCATTTTCACCAGGAGCGCTCGTTACAGGTTGAATTCTCATACATTCCATAAAATATGCCTTATTTAGGTATTTATCTTTATTAATTTAGCATATTCATATTCTTTTCATACATACTCTTATGAAATCAGATCTTTCTCAGAGTCTAAGTAAATTGTATTAAACTCCGAGACGTTATCTTAATTAATCAACGAGCATATTGTTTCTTTAAATATTTTACGATTTGAGCAGACTCAAACATCTTCACTCCAGTATTTGGATCTACCAAATAAGGGACCTGCATTTTACCTTGCATAACAGGCAATATTTTTTCTCTTTTTCCACCTTTTAAAGGTACATATTTACCCGGTTTTAAACGAAGAATAGCTGGACCCTGATCTTGCCATCTTTCTTTTGCAACATTATGCAAAATATATGGAAGCTCAAGCTCACAGAGTAAACTTCTTACAATTCGCGAATAAGGGCTTGCCTCAAAACTCCATAACTCAAGTTTTTGTTCAGGCACCACTCTATCAACAATTTTTTTATTTATCCAAACGCCCCGAGCACCATTTAATATGGTTCCAGCAAATGCTACATACGGCATGTCCGGATAATTCGAAAATTTCTGAGGTGTCTTTCCAGTCTTACCGTAGTGTTTAAATAAATGATGAATAATTTCTTGTGATTCGTATAGCTTATCACCAGTATTTTCATCAATTAAAAAAGGAAACTGTAATTTACCACCAGTCTCTTTAACAATAGATCGATATTTCAAGCCACCTTTAGGACATGGATAAATTTCAACGTCCAGATTCAAAAGTGTAATCACTTCACGAACGCGGCGGCAAAATGGCGAACCTTCAAACTCATATAGCTTCAAAGCTTTTACAGGTTGCTGAGAAAAAGCAGTGCCTGTTACACCCCTACCACCTTCAGCAATTGCAGAGATAACTGCCTGTAATACTTTAATTTGATGATTCACCATTCTGCAATCCTCTATAGAGTGTGATTAAACTAATTTTTCTTTTGAAATCACAATTCCATTATTATCAGCATAGATAAAATCACCAGATTGAATTGTGACACCACCAAAATACAAAGTGGTGCCTACTTCGCCAATGCCTTTACGATTACTTTTTTGCGGAATTGCAGCCAATGCATGTACGCCTAAATCCAAAATTGCAAGTGCATCTACATCTCGTACACAACCGTAAATCACGACACCATTCCAGTTGTTTTTAACTGCTGATTCAGTAATCATGTCCCCCATAAGCGCACAGCGCATAGATGCTCCACCATCTACCACTAATACTTTATCTGTACCCTCTGTTGCCAATAACTCTTTTACACGCGAGTTATCTTCAAAGCACTTTACTGTTACGACCTGTCCGCCAAAAGTTTTACGCGCTCCATAACTTTGAAAGAACTTTCCATCCATTGAGGGAATTACAACTTGTAAGTCTTTTTCAGGGTTATCATCTAATAAATCACATGTTACGAATGGTACTGTCGACACTTTTATTCTCCCTTATCGAGTTTTCTGTATGCTCAGATTATCATATCGTTTAAAAGCTTCAATTTGCGTTAGCGCCGCTACGACCATCGTATGAGCCAATTGCTCCGCAGTTACAGGCTTATATTTGAATGGTTTCTGTAATTTATTCTCAATAAATTTAAATAAACTTTGCCCTAAGTCTTCCATAAATCGTACGTCACTACGTTTACCAATAAGTAAAGATGGTCTAAAAATAGATAATTTTTCGAGCTCTAGACTCTCAATATAATCTTCTAGTTGTCCTTTCACTTTATTATAGAAAATTGGTGAACTGGCATTTGCACCAAGTGCGCTCACTAACAATAGATGAATATGTTTATCTTGTACCAAATCTGCTAAATGAGCATTGATTTCATAATCCACAGCGTAAAATGCCTGTTTTGAGCCTGCATTTTTTAATGTTGTTCCCAGACAGCTGAATGCATGGGTATGACCGTTCACATCTTCATCATTCAACATTAAGAAATCTTCTATGATGAGCTGATTAACTTTGTCATATGTATTAAATACTTGAGATTCTTTTCTAACGACTACGGTAATGGCTTCAAATTCTAGAGCCTGCTGGAGCTTTTCTACTAGCGCTAATCCAACCAACCCTGTTGCACCAAGCACAATCGCTTTTTTCTTACTTGCTGTCATTTTTTATCCATCCCTATTTAACTTTGTTTTAAATTTAACCTTTTCTTACCGTTTTAACACCCCCTAAAACAGCTTAAAACGTTCTCAAGGCTTGACTTCACGGTGTCTATTCATCACAATATGGCACTTGTTTACGGGCTGGTGATGGTTGCACCAGTTTACTGGATTGACCACAGCCCGCCCAGACCAACTTATTTTCAAGGAGTGCAAGAGTGGCAAACTCTGCTCAAGCTAAAAAACGTGCGCGTCAAAACGTTACTGCACGTAAACACAACGCAAGCTTGCGTTCTATGGTTCGTACATACATCAAACGTACTTTAAGTGCAATTGCTGGTGGTGATCATGCTGTTGCTACAGAAGCTTACCAAAAAGCTGTTCCTGTAATCGACCGTATGGCTGATAAAGGCATCATCCACAAAAATAAAGCTGCTCGTCATAAGAGCCGTTTAAATGCTCAAGTTAAAGCGTTAGCTAACTAATTAAAGCATGTAAAAAAAGCCCTATTGGGCTTTTTTTATTATCTATCTTTTTTGAGCTTATAGCGTTTTTCGGAATTTAGCTACATTCAACTCATAGGTCTTACCTCTCCAAATCCATTTTAATTTGCAATTTGGAAATTCTTCGCCTTCAAACCATACAAATAGGCCTTCCATCATTTCAGGCCAATCTTCTTTCTTAATTTTATTTTCACCAGAAATTACAGCAACAATTGCAGCAATAATAGTGTCATGACTGACAGCTAAACTCAGTCCGCCTTGAGTTTTAGGATGCGTATGATAAATAAGCTCTAGCACGTCTAAAACACCAGTAATAGGATGTTTCATGCCGGGTAATGCATTATTTACAAAACTATTAATAAACCCCAAAGCGCCTTGTTTTTTAAAATAAGGAGCAGCTTGTTGTATATCTAGTACAAAGCTACCCGGCTCAACCAGTAGTCCTTGTTCAATAATTTCAATCGTATGCGTATTAAATTCAGGACTTACATCATCAGCCCCTTCAATCATGAGCGCAGCCGTATCGACACAACGTTGTATTGGGCTTGAAATACAATGCTGAATAACACGATCTGTATTTCTAATTAAATAGTTACCCCATGCCTGTGCAAGCTCACGTCCTTGAGGAGTAAGTTGCAGATCATATCCAGCTAGTCCTTGTCCATCCACAAGTTCTCTTAGAGAATGGCGCGTAAATAAGGTCACGGGAGTTGAAGCATCGGGCAATAAATCAATTGCTTCAAACATACTTTTAGGCAATAAATCGAGTGCCATTGTTATCTTGTCATCTTTTTTCAATACTTTGCCACTATAACATGTCTGGCATAACTCTCAATCTATAACACCCGATTGGGCCAATGCTTCAAATGCTATTTTTTTGCTTTCCTGATCACGAAATGCGATAAAGCCCTTATTTAAAACCGTGCTTCTTTGGTTATATTCAAAAGGTTTTCCATCAAGAGTAAGTAAACCCCCACCTATACTTTCTAGTAAACCTTGACCAGAACTTGTGTCCCATTCAGAAGTTGGGTGGAATCGCGGGTAAATATCTATTTCACCTTCCAACATCATGCAAAATTTATAAGCACTCCCAGCTTCTCTTCGAATAATATTATGTTCTTTTTCGATAGGTTGAATAAATTTTTGATATTTCGGATTTTTACTGCCGTGACTAAGTCCTATTTGTATAGGTGCATTTGATACTATCGAACTAACCTGATATTGATACCATTGTTGTTGGCTAAAGCTATATTTAAAAGGTAAATCTTGCAGATATCCTAAATACACCACTTGTTCACATGGCACGGCAATAACTGAGAAAACTGTTTCTTTACCCTTAATCAGACTTAGGTTTATCGTGAACTCATCACGCTCATGAATAAACTCTTTAGTTCCATCCAGAGGATCTAACATCCAACACGTAGACCAGTCATGGCGAGCACTATAATCACTTTCTTCAGACAAAACAGGCAAGTCTGGGGTAATTTCTGCCAAGTGCTTTAATAAGAAAAGATTCACTTTTAAATCTGCTTGAGTTACAGGTGAATCGTCTTGTTTTTCATGAATAGTAAACTCATAACCCGCAGAATAATTTTGATATTCTTGTAATAGAATCTGGCTCGCTTGTTCCAAAACGGGAAGAAGCTGATTAATCAAAGTATCTTGTGGGCGTGTAGTTGTTATAAACATAAATATGCTCTACATAGTTTCATTTCTATTATAGGTGAATTATGAACAATTCAATATTCGCCAACAGTTTGATTTACTAAAAAAGTAATTTATCTTAATGATTAGATGAACGATGCTTTGTGTGCACACTATATAGTTAATATGAAAACTGATGATGTTAAAAAACCATTATTATGTACAAAAAACAATCTATAAGTTATGAAAAATAAACAACTTAAATCAGATTCATCCATTTCCTTTTCATGTATTTCTTGCTATGTTCAATCACACAATAACAAGATGGAAGAAAGTGCACATGATGCTATATGGATATCATTTCTCGACAATAGAACGTAACTGGGAAGAACTTACGCCCTTAAATGAGTTCCTACAAACATTTGCAGATGATGATGGTGATGTTTCAACAAGAGATAAAGAATCTCTTAAAGAAATTATTGCAAAATCAGATACAGCTTTAGCTTTAGCAAGAGAAATGGGTTGGGATGGTAGTTATACAGGATGTCCTTATCTATTCTGGTTACCAAACAAAAGTAGCCAGTCTTTTGAATATGGCTTTGTATTTAAACAGACATCAGACAATACAACTTTTGTTATTTCACCCATTGAGTTGAGCTATCTAGCTCAAGATTCTGAGGTGCAAACATTAAGTAAAAATATTGAATAAACAATATAGGTTATTGATTCAGAGTTGATATCAATAACCTCATCTTATTTTAGATAGATTAGTCAAACATGCTTAACTGTGGTGTCGGTTTTATAACTTTTTCTTTAGGCACATGAGAGCATTCAAACTCTTCCACTGGAAAACCTTCAATAAAGCTGGAAATATCAGGCGATTCTAAACTCAACCACTCTTCTAGTCGGTCATGTGGAATCACAATAACTGATCTTTTGACATCACCTGGTTCGTGAAAGTCTTTCATCATGGGATGATCGATGGCATCCATGGTCAACATACTTGCAGAACGAATAACGGTCTCATTGATTTTGCAAATTTCATAGATCGCTGCAATAAAAAAAGCTTGCCCATCTTTGCGGCGTACACCCCACCGCTCAGGCTTATCATTTATATATTTACTTTCATAAAACTCAGTGACTGCAATCACACCGAATTTACATTTAAGCGCAGCTTCCTGAAAACTCGGTTTTTGGAAAATCGTTTCATGACGGGCATTGTAAGTATGTTTGGCTATGTTGGTATCTTCGGCCCATTTGGGAACCAAGCCAAACATGACTTCACGCCATTCAAGACCTTGTGGTGATTTGAATAATAATGGCATTGTTCCCGCAGGATAAACCTCTTCGGCATAGCTAAAGCCAACCACAGGCAACTGAAGTTGCTGCAACTGGGCAAGAGTTAAAGGTTTAAAGTTAGCGCACATAGCAAGAATAAACTACAGTATTTTAACTCTCTTATTTTATAAGCATTTAGTCTATAAACCAAATAAAAAGGCACTTAAAAGTGCCTTTAACGTCACAACTTTACGCTTATGAAATGTGTTGAATCCCTTGAGGAATGGCTTGTAATAGACGTTTAGTGTAATCATGTTGAGGATGCGCATAAAGCTCATCCGAATTGGCAATTTCCACAACTTTACCATGATTCATGACCATAACTTGATCAGAGATATACTTCACAACAGATAAGTCATGTGAAATAAAGATATAACTGAGCCCAAATTCATCTTGTAAATCTTGTAATAAGTTAAGTACCTGCGCTTGGACTGAAACATCGAGTGCAGAAACAGATTCATCACAAATCAAAATTTCAGGCTTTAGCGTTAAACAACGTGCAATCGCAATACGTTGACGCTGTCCACCCGAAAATTCATGTGGATAACGATAGTAAGCTTGTTCGGGTAAATTGACTCGCTCAAGTAAACTAAGCGCAATTTGTTTACGTTCAGTATCATCTTTACCGATGTTATGGATTTGCATAGGCTCTAATAAAATCTGTCCAACCGTAAAGCGTGGATTAAGAGAGGCATACGGATTTTGAAAAATAATCTGGATTTTCCGTTGATATTTAGCAAACTCTTTTTCAGTTAATGAGAGAATATCTTTACCTTCAATGAAAGCCTGCCCGCCAGATGCCTGATGTAAGCGCATGAGTAATAGCCCAACAGTTGTTTTACCTGAACCAGATTCTCCGACTAAACCTAAGGTTTTTCCTTTAGCGAGTTTAAAAGAAACCCCTTTAACTGCCTGAAACTCTTCTTTGCCAAATAGGCCTTTACGGCTATAAAAGCTTTTTTTCAGATCTTTTACTTCTAAAATAATTTGCTCATCACCATTTAAACCACGTTTGCGCTCGGGAATTTCTGAAGCATCAAAATTTTGTTCGACCAAGATGTTGTCTTCTTGACGCATAAAATCGCTCGTCACTGGTAAACGATAAGGTCGTTGTGACATTTGCGGGCGGCAATAGAGCAAAGCTCTCGTATATACATCTTTAGGCTGCTCAAGAACCTGTTCAGCAGCGCCTTGCTCTCTAATCTCGCCATGACGCATTACAATGACTTTATCTGCAATTTCACCGACCAACGCTAAATCGTGGGTAATAAAAAGCATCGACATTTGACGGCGTTTACGTAATGACTCAAGTAAATCAATAATTTGCTTTTGAATCGTGACATCAAGCGCAGTGGTTGGCTCATCGGCAATCAGCAGTTTAGGTTCACATGCAATTGCCATAGCAATCATGACACGTTGCTGTTGACCGCCCGAAAGCTGATTTGGATAGGCATCAATTTTAGTTTCAGGTGAAGGAATACCTACCTCTTTAAGCAACTCTAAAACGCGTTGTCGAGCCTGTTTACGGCTCAACCCCATATGCAAACACAACACTTCTGCAATTTGGTTGCCAACCGTAAAAACAGGATTTAATGATGACATCGGCTCCTGAAAAATCATTGCAATATCTTTGCCACAAATTTTACGCATCTCTGTACGAGATAAGCTCAGTAAATCTTTGCCTTCAAATATAATTTTACTTTGCTCATCAATTTTACTCTGACCTACAGGCAGTAACCCCATAGTTGCCAAAGAAGTAACTGATTTACCGCTACCCGACTCACCGACTAAAGCAACAGTTGTATTTTCTGGAATGTCAAAGCTAATTCCTTTTACGGTTTCAATATATTGCTTATCTTCACCTTTAAAACTTACTCGTAAATTTTTAACGTGCAACAACGGTGCATTCTTATTTTCTTGTTCTAACATTTGGATCTTCCTCTTATTTTAGTTTTGGATCTAATGCATCACGGAGTGCATCAGTAAACATTGAAAATGCCGTAACCAAAACAGCCATTGCGATAGAAGCTGCGACAAGCTGCCACCACTTACCTAAAAGAAGTTCACTTTGTGCTTCATTCAACATGCTCCCCCAAGACACTACGCCTACTGGCACACCAAAACCCAAGAAACTCAAAATGACTTCAGATTTAATAAAAGAAACCACCAGAATTGACATTTGAACTAAAGCGATATGGCTGACATTAGGGAAAATATGAATGAACATACGGCGGAAATGTCCAACACCAATTGCCTTGGCAGCAAGAACATATTCACGTGCGGTATGTTTCATATATTCGGCACGAATTAAACGATAAACCCCCGTCCAGCCCGTTAAACCTAAAATCAGAACAATGGATAAAATGCCTTTTTGTTGAAGTACGGCAGCAATGGCAAGCACTAATAATAAATATGGAATTGAGGTAAAAATGTTATAAAACCAGTTGAGAATATCATCAACCCAACCGCCAAAATATCCTGAAATTGCACCTAAAAGTGTACCGATGCCTACCGCCAGTAAAGCAGATATCACCCCAACAATAATTGAAGTTTCAGCACCTTTAATGGTCTTTTTAAGGACATCTTGTCCCCATTTGTCAGCTCCAAATATAAGTGTGCTTTTGAGTTCACTTTGCTGATCAAGTAAATGCCCTCCAAGTTGCTGATCAATGGCCTTCATATCATCAGCTAAAGGGTCAACTACACCATAATAATCAATTGCACTCCCAGCACTCTTTTCTTGTTTAATTTCAGCCTTGAGTTGATGAATTACATCTTTTAAAGGATCAACTGGATTTATCGGTAACTCTTCTTCAATCGCTGCTGCATTTTGCCCTGCACCTGTTGTCTTATCTGCGCCTATAAATGTGGGCGGTGCATAACTTACTGCAACCTCTTTATTCCAGTCAGATGCAATCATGCCCATCATTGATAAAGCCAAGATAATAAAATAAAGCAATACAATCACTAGCGATGACATCGCAATCTTGTCGGCTCGAAGACGACGCATGGCAAGTTTCCACAGGCCAGATGAATGAGCTTCGGCTTTTGTTTGTTGTTTTCTTTTTGATAAAACGCTCAGCATAGCCCACCTACTTCAACTGTACACGTGGATCAACCACTTTGTAGACCAAATCGGCAATAAGGTTAAAAATCATGGTTGCAGCTGCGATATAAACTGTAATTGCCTTAATAACAGGAAAATCACTCCGCTCAACTGCAATAATCACCTCTCGACCAATCCCGGGAATACCAAAAAAGCGTTCAATTAAAAATGCGCCGATGAGTAATGCAGGTAAGGTTGACATCACATCGGTAATAATAGGAATTGAAGCGTTCCGCAGTACATGTACACCTAAAATCCGGCTTTCACCTACACCTTTAGCACGTGCTGTTCGAACATAGTCCTGATTAATTTCATCAAGCACAAAACTACGATATAAACGTAAAGTCGGTGCAATACTCACCACCAGCATGATTAAAATCGGGAGTAAGGCAAATTTAAATAAATTCTCGGAAAAAGTGTCACTCCAACCTTGTACAGGAAACCAACTTAGCTGATAAGCCAGAACATATTGAAAGACAATGATGTAAACTAAAATACTGATCGACATCGCAATAGTACATAACATCATGACCATACGATCAGTTAAAGAACCACGTACCGCTGCAACAGCTAAGGCCAAAATAATTGAAATAACGGTCTGTAAAATAGTGAGTGGAATTAAAAGCGTGAGCGATGGCCCTAATCGAGTTAAAATAATTTGGGAAACAGGTTCGCCAGTACTCCAACTTGCACCATAGTCAAAAGTCAGTATTTGTTTAATGAAAATCCAGAGCTGCACGTAATACGGCTGATCAACACCTAGCTGTTTACGAATGTTTTCAATCTGCTCAGGATTAGACATCTTGCCCGCTAAAATATAAGCAGGATCGCCACCAACCCAGTTAAAAAGAATAAAAATAAGTAAGACTACCCCCAACATGGTTGGAATCATCTGCCATAAACGCCGAATAACATATGCCAGCATAGTGATAATTCCTTATTTAACCCGTTGTCCGGTAATCTCATTAAAGAACGCTTTGTTATCAGGTTCACGGCCAAGAAAATCTTTAACCAATTGAGCAGCTGGTTTTTGGCTACCTTGCGATAAAATCGTTTGACGGTAACGCTGCCCAACTTGTGGGTTATTAAGGTTGTTACCATAAGCCGAAAGCATGTCTAAAGCTAAAACCTCAGACCACATATAACCGTAATAACCTGCTTGATAACCGCCCATCAAATGTCCAAACTGCCCAGGAAACTCTGTTGTTGGTACATAACCTAAAGCTGTAGCAGCTTCCATTTTTTGCCAATTTTCTAAAGGTTTTACTTTTAAAGCATCCGCAGTATGCAATGACATATCGTACTGTGCATAAAGAGTTTGACGCGCATAACGCAAGCCACGTCCATAGTTATGTACTGCTTTTAAACGGGCAATTAGTTCGTCATCAACACGTGGACATGCTGGATCACAATAATCAGCTACTTTAGATAAAGTCTCTTTACGGCGTGCCCACTCTTCATACATTTGAGATGGTGCTTCTACAAAATCACGCTCTACGGATGTTCCTGACTGACTGGCATAACGTGTATTTGATAAAATGCCATGTAAAGCATGACCAAATTCATGAACAAAAGTTTCTAGCTCATCGCTATTTAACCCTTTCCGGTTAAAGTTAGTGACCAATGCTGAAATAGGTAAGCGGTTGGTTAACGTACTTCCACCGTATACTCCCCAAACGGCAGCATGGCCATATTTCCCTTCACGAGGGAATTTATCCATATATAAGCCACCCAAAAGTTTTCCTGTCTTCTTATCAACTACATCGTAATATTCAACTTCATCCTGCCATGCTTTAACTTTGACAGGTTTAAAATCAATCCCGTAAAGGTCAGATGAAATAGCAAACAACCACTTTTGAGCAGCTAAAGTTGGGAAATAATCACGAAGTTTTTCCTGATCAATTTGATATCTATTCTTACGAAGTTTTTCGCTCCAGTAAGCTTCACTCCAACGCGTGATCTCGGTTTTTTCTAATGGTGTTTTTAGTGTTTGTGCTTTAAATGCACGCAGTTCTTCTACTTCTTTACGTTCAAGAGGCGCTACTGTTTTTTGTACTTCTGCTAAAAATTGATTTACAGCCTCAGGCGTTTTAGCCATACGATCTTTTAAAACCCAATCTGCATAACTTGGTTTTCCAAATAACTGCGCAAGTTCATAACGCAAATCAATTGCTTGTTTGAGTAGTTTTAAATTTTGCTCAGTACCACGTCGAGTAAAGGCAATTTGATATCTTTTTCGGGCATCATCATTATCTGCCAACTCCATAAAAGGACGATATTCAGGATATTCAAAACCTAATACATAGTTGCCTTTAGCATTTTTCTTTAATGCTGAAATATAACTTTGAGGCAGGCCCTTCATCTCTTCAGGAGTAAACTCAAGTTTCTCGGGATTATCGCGGACATTACGCGCATATTCTTGCTCAAGTTTAGTCAGCTCATCCAGAATAGCCTTCATTCGTGCACGTTTTACCGGTTCAAGTTGCACGCCTGTGTCTTCAAACTGATCTAGAATATCTTGGCGGTATTTTTGGTCAATTGGGTCTGTTGCTTGTGTATTTTTAATTAGGTTATATAGCTTCGGGTTCTGAAATATATCAGTGTGAAACTGATTAATTTTGATTTCACAGTCTTCTGCTGCCTTACGTAACTTTGCATCTGGGTCTACATTACTATATAGACTTATCGGACCTGAAAAATCCTCAAAATGTGCAAAAATTTTATCCCATTTTGCCAATATAGGAGCCGCTGCTGCATTATCCTTAACAGGTATTTTTTCAAAAATTGTAATCTGTTGCTGAATCTTTTTTAAATTAGCATCACACCATGCTGGAAGTTGTTGTGCTTTAAGTAATGGCAAAGTTGGACGTGTTGTTTCTGCTGAAACGGTCTGATTTATACCTATTGCCAACATACATAAAGTAGTCATTTTTAGTGTTTTATTTTTCATCATGTCTCCAAACTCTTCATTTAATGATTAGATTTAGTATGTGTATCAATATCAATGTACATCCACTCAGCATGTAAAATTGGATGCTTCTTATATCCAATGATTTGTGGTTGGGCCAACATATTTCGGTAGCGTGCATAAGACATTTGTACAGGCATATAAACTTCTAGCAAGCGTGTCATTTTTCGATAAAGTGCATCTCTTTCAGAACCTGCTTGCATTTTTTGCGTCTGACGATACAACTGGTCAAACTCTGGAATCGAACCACAAGACCAGTTCGTCATATGTGTATTTGGACCATAAAAATTCTGCATGAAATTATCACCATCTGGATAATCTGCTATCCATGCTGAAGCCCCGAACATACCTTCACACTGTTTTTGCGCTCGAATGAGGTCTGCAAAAAGCATTGGTTTAAAGACCATGCGAATATTTAAACTATCAAAGTTCTTTTTCCAAAGTTCAGCACTTTGCTGCCCGATACTGTCACTGCGCGCCATATACTCAATAACGAGAGGTTTTCCGTCTGGTTGCGTACGCCAACCTGAGGCATCTTTTTTATAGTGATATCGATCTAATAGTAAATTAG
Source organism: Acinetobacter sp. XS-4 (assembly GCF_023920705.1). Lineage (NCBI taxonomy): Bacteria > Pseudomonadati > Pseudomonadota > Gammaproteobacteria > Moraxellales > Moraxellaceae > Acinetobacter > Acinetobacter sp. XS-4. The sequence continues at coordinate 2,294,244 of NZ_CP094657.1, forward strand.
CTGCTTTCACCGAATATGGAGTACTCGTTCTATACTGAGGTTCATATCCCACTACTCCAGGTGGAACTGGAAAATGTAAACGCTGAGCATCATCATTTCTGACTAATTTAATTTCTTGATCTAATGAGCGAGACATTGCAATTGCACGGCGTAATGCAATTTTTTCTTTACTCATTCCACCAACAACTGGGTTTTTAAGATTCCAATAAATATAGCTAATTTCAGGGTCAACAATACGTGATAGTTGCACACCTTCTTTGGCAAGCTCAGGTCTTAATTTACCGTCTTTAATCGCCTTCGCAACCAATTGCCCTTCTAGCTGAAATATATCAATTTCACCTCGCTGAAATGCCAGCCATCGCGATTGGTTTTCTTCCATAACCTGAATATCAATAGTGCCTATTTGCGGCATTTTTTTACCTTTAAGGCGTTTTACGATTGCCTGATCTTCAGGGCTACTGGCAGTAAAATTCCAAGTAAAACCACGAAAATCAGGATTCGCTTTTAAAACAATGCGTGAAGCAGGTACCCACTTACTCAGTACATAAGGCCCTGTTCCCACAGGATGGCCCATTACATAACCTGCTTTATCTTTATATTTTTCGATGACTTCACGCGCCACAGCTCCTGTCGGGTCATGCGCAAGTAACAAAGGAAAGTTATAGTCAGGCTGAACTAAACGAATAACTAAGGTATATCTATCTGGTGTTTGTAAACCACTTACGTTTTGGTCATAGTTAAATTTTCCGGTTTTATTAGCTGCTTTTATTAATGTATCCATACCTTCAATTTTGTTCTCTAACAACCAGCTATTTGGAGAACGTAAATTCGGGTCCAATAACCGCTTAAAAGAGTACGCATAATCGTTGGCTGTTAATTCTCTCGGCTTCCCTTTAAAGACTGGATCTGGCGTAAAGTAAATACCCTTTTTTATATGAATGGTATAAGTCAGGCCATCCTTACTAACTTCTGGTAGGGCTGTTGCTATCTGCGGAATGAGTTTTGCAGGCCTTGCTAAATAGTCATAGGTATACAAAGTTTCAAATATCGAAGTGGTTACATGAGCCGAATATAAATCATGGATATAAGCTGGGTCGAAGCCAGTTTCAGCTGTCGGGAATACATAACGTAAAACTTTATTCGGATCGGCTGGACTTTTTGCAAATATAGTCGTAGATCCAGTTAATGCCATACTGGCAAATAACAAACCGACACTACAATGCTTGAGCTGTTTTATTAAATTTTCAGTCATATTTATCTTTATCTAAAATTATTTTTTAACAGGGGTAATATCAAGATATTGCCAGTTTGTATTCATCATTGGGTGGGGTTTAAAACCCTGAACTTGTGGTTGTATCAACCAGTTACGAATTCGTGTTATATGAATAATCCATGGATTATCAGCTTCAATCTGGCGATTAAGCTTTTCATAATATGGTAAACGTTGTTCTGGTGGTAAATGAATGGCCTGACTATAAAGAGCATCATATGTTTTAGACTGATAACAAGCATGGTTCCCCTGTCCCGCATTTGGGCCATAAAGTAATTGAGCAAAATTATCTCCTTCAGGATAATCCGCAATCCATGCGCCGCTCCAGATCATATATTTACATTGCGTTGCAGCTTTTAAGTTATCTGCAAAATTACTTACTTTAAAATCAACACGAATACCAATTGCATCCAGATTTTTTTTCCAGAGTTCTGAATGAATAACCGAAGCTGAGCTATTTTCTGTATTAATTTTTAAAACCAAAGGGTTTCCGTTTGGCAAGTTTCTGTAGCCATCTCCCCCCTTTTTATAACCATAATAATCAAGTAGTTTATTTGCCAATAGCGGATTGTATCCTACGCTACTTCTGTACTTCGGGTTATAGCCATTTACACCTTCAGGTATAAACATTTCAGACCTAACAGCTTGACCTTTATAGGCCTGTCTTATACTTTCTTTTTGATCATATGCCAACGTAATTGCTCTACGAAGAGCGATCTTTTCTGGACTAAAACCACCGATCACTGGATCACGCATATTCATCATCGTATAAGTAATTTCGGGATCTTTATTAGGGAAATGCTTAATTCCTCTTTTTTGAAAGGAATCCTTAAGTTGATTTCCATCTAAAGCTTGAGGAACTGCATTCGCAGTTAGTTTGTCAAAGTCCAGTTGGCCAGATTGAAAAGCTAACCATCGTGACTGATCCTCTTCAATAATGCTGACCACAACCTTGCCAATTTGTGGCATTTTCTTACCGCTCATTTCTCTAACAAGCTGGTTATCCCACGGTGTTCCTGTTGACTTAAAATTCCAGACAAAGCCTCGATAATCAGGATTGGCAACCAGTTCGACCTTACTTCGTGGTAAATATTTACTTAACATGTAAGGTCCAGTGCCGACCGGATGCATGCCAATACGGTCACCGTAATAATCAACAACCTCTTTAGCAACGCCACCAAATGTAATATAGGCAAGAATATAAGGAAAATTAAAGTCTTGCCGAGTTAATGTGAATTGTAATGTATATCGGTCAAGTGTTTTGACTCCTGCAATAGGTGCAGCGTAATCAAATTTTCCAGTTTTTTTTGCTTTCGCTACAACCGCATCAGCACCTAATAATTTACCATCAATAAAAGAAACAGAAGGTGCTCGGTTTTTAGGATCTAAAATCCGCTTAATTGCATAAACATAATCTTCTGCCACAAGTTCACGGCGTTTACCTTTAAAAGCAAGGTCATTAGTGAAATAAATACCAGGCTTAAGTTTAAATGTATAAACTTTACCGTCTTGTCCAACCTTAGGTAGGCTTTCAGCCGTATAAGGCACTAACTGTACGGGACGTGCCAGATAATCATATTTAAGTAAAGGTTCGAAAATAGCTTCTGCAATGCTGCCACTATAAAAATTGGTGGTTTTAACCATGTCAAAACCATCATCGGGTGCCTCATAAGCAACATGTAATATTTTGTTTGGTTGTGCAGGCGTTTGGGCGAAAGCACAAGAAACTGATGTAATAGCCAGACTTAAAATGGCGAGCTTAAAAATTTTTAATTTCAAGTTCCTACCTACTTAATTAATATTTTAAAGATATTATCCTTTTGAGTAACATCTAAATCCGCATAAGAAAAGTTCTTTCTCAACAGACTACTTTCTTCTTTGTAAATTATTAGCCTTTTTATTCAATCTTTTATTTGATCGAATGGAAAATATCATAATAAAATTAGAAAGCTGTAACTATCTAATATAAAGCGAATTTCATGCCATATTTTATGATCAAGAATAATCCCTATAAAAATATTTAAAATTTACATTTTAATTAGGCACTTAAAACTTGTGGAACTATATAAATAAAAGTAAGTTTTTGCCAAATATTATATTTATATAGCTTATCCATCATCAGCTCATATTGCACAATTAAAAGTCATAAATGTTTCATTCTAGTTCAGAAAAAATTTATATCACAAATAAAAAAACAAGAATGTAATAATTTGATTTATATTAAATATATGTGACAAAGAAGAAATGTTACATTATATAATTACATTTTAAATAGTTCTAAAAAGATACAAAAGTCAAATCTAAAAACATGAAAAATCCAATAATGATTATTTTTTATACAAATATTTTTGGAACTTTTAGCCACCACAAAAAAACTTACCAAATGGAAAAATTTTTAGGTGAAGATAAAACACTAAATCCTCACCACAAACATAATAAAATCAATATATATCAATATTTTGCATAAAATAAAAAAGAAAAATATATAGTTGGCACTTGCTTTGCTTAAAAACTTTCCAGCAATATCGCTAACTACAACAAAAAGGGATCAAATCCACGATGAAAAAAAAATACAATGTTCGATCTCAGGTAACCCCCAAGATTGGCAAAACAATGCTTAAATTAAGTACCCTTAGTTTAAGCATGATGTGTCTTACCATGGCACAAGCAGCAGAAACAGAACAGTCAAGCAATGATGATAAACCCGTCAAAGTTGTAAAAGTTGCTGTAACAGGCTCTTCAATCAAAGGAGTTGCAGCTCAAAGCGCCTCACCCATTACTATTGTAAAAGTTGATGAAATTTTAAAACAAGGGGTGACCACAACCGAAGAGGCCTTAGCCAAAATTAGCGCAAACCAATCTAATTTTGTTACCGCGAGCAATGTGGGCCGAAGTAAAGCAGAGGGTTCATCAGCAAACCTGAGAGCCTTAGGTGCCAATAAAACACTTGTTTTACTGAATGGTCGTCGGTTAGCTGCAAATGCATATGATAGCGGCGTCACAAACTTAAATATTATTCCACTCGCAATGTTAGACCGTATTGAGGTTCTAAGAGATGGCGCCTCTTCCATTTATGGAACAGATGCAATTGGCGGGGTAATTAACTTCATTACCAAAAAGCAGTTTACGGGCCTTAATCTAACCGCAGGTTATCAAAAACCAGAAGAAAAAGGTGGTGAACAACAAGACTATAGTATCTTTGGTGGCTTCGGTGATTTAGATGAAAATGGCTATAACGTTTTTGGTGTTGTCGACTATCGAAAAGGCGATGATGTCATGGCCAAAGACCGCAAAGTCAGTCGGCGTGGAGGCATATTACCTGAATTAGGTATAGAAAAAGCCAGTAGTGGCTCATTCCCTGCTAATGTCCCAGGTTTAGGTAACCCTTACGCATCCACTGGTTGTGGTAGTAATCCTCTTGTTACGACGAGTCAGGATGGGAAAAATTGTCTATATAACAGCCAAGCTGTGATTGGAATTGTTCCAAAAACAGAAGATATATCTGTAATGGGACATGCCACTTTTAAACTGAATGATAATTTTAACGCAATTGCAGAATATTTATATGCAAGAAGTGAAGTCACTACTTCAGTTGCGCCAGATGTATTTTTTGATTTGACGCTTGACCCTAGCAGTAAATATTATCCAGGAAATGGCATAACTCCTGCCCTAGCTGGTGCTACGGGGCCTATCCCTCTATATCTGCGTTCACAATCGGGGAATCGTGTAAGTAATAGTATTAACCAGTCACATAGAATATTTGCTGGTATTGAAGGTGAAACTCATGGTTGGGATATTAATTCAGGCGTTACCTATGCCCATAGCAGTGCCTCGGATGCTGTCGTAAGCGGCTATTTAAATTTTGACAAAACACAAGAAGCTTTAAACAATGGTATTTTAAACCCATTCGGGCCGCAAAACCCTGAAGATGCTAATGTATGGAATGAATTAGGAGTTGAAGGTAAATACTTAAAAGCTAACCTAGATACAACTACCGTTGATTTCACTGCAAGCCGACCTATATTTAAATTACCAGCAGGAGATGTTGGGTTCGCTATTGGAGCAAGCTATCGTTATGAAGATTGGACTTCAAAAGTCGTTACTGATGTTGCCCGAGTCGCGCCTAGTACAGGCGTCGATCCTGATGAACCAGTAAATACTGGCGATCGTAATATTAAATCCGTATTTACCGAATTTCATATCCCACTTCTTAAAACTTTAGAAGCTCAAATCGCTGCTCGTTATGATGACTACAACGACTTTGGTGATACGTTTAATCCTAAATTTGCACTTCGTTGGGAACCTATCAAACAGTTAATGTTCCGTACAACTTATAGTACAGGCTTCAGAGCTCCAACACTTTGGGAAGTTAATGGACCAAACTCAGTAACCAATACCGGTGGGTACTATTATGATCCCGTACTCTGCCCAGGGAATGTCTTAAAACCAGGTGGTGTAAGAGAACGTGATTGTAATATGCAATTTGATAGACAAAATGGGGGAAATAAAACTCTAGATCCAGAAGAGTCAAAGTCTTTTACTGCTGGCTTAGTATTTGAACCAATTAAAAATTTAGCCTTCACTCTTGATTACTTCAATATCGAAGTAGACAAGCAAATTGCTACACTTTCAGAAACTGCTATTTTTGATGACCCTGTGAAATATGCAGATAAATTTGTACGTAATCCTGATGGCTCATTAGATTATATTATTACAACACAACAAAATTTAGGTGGAATTAAAACATCTGGTTTCGATGTGGGCTTAAGTTGGGTTTCTCCAATGACTGCTACAGGTCGTTTTGGTTTCAATATTGATGGAACATATATTACAGACTACAAATATCAAGCCGAGCCAAATGGCGAATGGAAAAGTGTTGCCGGCACTTATAGCGGTCTAGACTACCAAGCTATTATTCTACGCTGGAAACATACTGCAAACCTAAATTGGAATTATGAAAACTGGGCTTTAAACCTCCAACAAAACTTCTCTCGCGGTTATCAAGATCAAAATTCAACGTCTTCTGTTAAGCCTGGTTATCAAAATCACAAAGTAAGCGACTATACAACATACAACATTTCAGGCACATACAAAGGTTTTAAAAATCTAGAAGTGACCGCTGGTATTAAAAATATTTTTGATGAAGACCCTCCTGCTTCAAATGTTGGCGACAACTTCCAAATGGGATATGACCCACGTTATGCAGATCCTTTAGGGCGTACGTACTTTGTCCGAGGTACATATAAGTTCTAAATGGTTGTTCTGCAAATGTAACATTCAACAGTTAGTTTGCAGAACAAATACTCATTCTTAGCCAAACAGTCATTTTAAAAAATTGTTTGTCTACAGTTTCAGGAGTAACTATGGGCATGACTTTCACAGACATAGAAAATAAATCTGCAAAGCGCCTTATTGGTATTGCCGCAGTACTTTTTCTGCATCTTATTGTTGCCTATATTCTGATGTCAGGTTTAGCAAACAATATTCAAAAACCAGCAGAAAAACCTGTGGAATTACAAATTATTCAAGATATTAAACCACCTCCTCCACCTAAACCAGAGGAGCCAAAACCTAAGGAAAAACCGCCTGAGCCACCTAAAATGGTAGAAAAAATTGCCAAAGTTTCTGAGCCGCCAAAACAAGTAGAGAAAGTAGCAACACCGGTACAAAAAACGACACCAGTAGCTCAACCAACTAAAGTGGCTACCCCTGCTCCGGCTGTACCTAGCACCCCATCACCAAGTCCTGTTGCCGCACCGGCTCCAGTGGCAGCTGCCCCAGCTCCTAAACCAACTGGCGTAACTCGCGGTGTTTCGGAGGGTTCTGCTGGCTGCGAAAAACCGGAATATCCTCGTGAAGCACTGATGAATGAAGAACAAGGTACGGTTCGTATACGTGTTTTGGTTGATACTTCAGGAAAAGTCATTGATGCCAAAGTAAAAAAATCAAGTGGTAGTAAAACCCTAGATAAAGCAGCAACTAAAGCTTACAGCTTATGTACATTCAAACCAGCAATGAAAGATGGCATGCCTCAGCAAGACTGGTATGAAATTGAATATCCATTCGTAATTGAATAAACAACTGAATTAGTAAGAAATTAAAAAAATTGGAGATAATATGATGAAAAAATCAACTCAACCACTCGTACGTTTCGCTTCTGCAAGTTTAATCGCAGCATGTTCATTGCTCCCATTAAGTACAGTTTTTGCAGAAGAAACAAATAATGTTCCTGTTGCAACAGCAACCACTGAGGCGACTTCAAATGCAAATACTCCAACTCCACCACCGAAACCAGCAACTAGTGAAACTGTTAAAAATCCTTACGGTCTAGAAGCTCTTTGGCGTGAAGGAGATTTAGTCGCTAAATCTACCTTATTTATATTGGTACTGATGTCTATTGGTACGTGGTACATCATTATTTCTAAATTCTTACAACAAGCTAAAGTAAAACGCCAAGGCAAAGAGGCAGAGAAAAGTTTTTGGGAAGCAACCTCGCTAGATAATGCAGCTGATAATTTAGAGCAAAGTAGCGCATATCGCTTTATTGCAGAAAAAGGCATTAACTCAACCAAATCGCACGGCGGCTCTTTACTTGAGCGAATCGATTTTAATACATGGGTCAGCATATCAATTCAACGTGCAATTGAAAAAATACAAAATCACTTAGGTGGTGGCTTAGCCTTTTTGGCAACAGTTGGATCTACGGCACCATTTGTTGGTCTTTTTGGTACGGTTTGGGGAATTTATCATGCATTAACAGCCATCGGAATTTCAGGTCAGGCATCTATTGATAAAGTTGCTGGTCCTGTCGGTGAAGCTTTAATTATGACAGCTATTGGTCTTGCAGTCGCAGTACCCGCTGTACTTGGTTATAACTGGCTAACTCGCCGTAATAAAGCCGTTATGGAAAATGTTCGTTCGTTTGGTTCAGATTTACACGCAGTTTTATTAAGCGGGGAAATTAATACCAATAATTCGGTTAACCGCAGCATTAAATAACGAGGAGCGAACGTTATGGGTATGAGTGTTGGTTCTGAAGATGACGACGAAATGATCGGCGCAATTAATACGACGCCTCTGGTTGATGTCATGTTGGTTTTACTTATTATTTTTCTTATTACTATTCCGGTAGTCACACATACGGTTCCAGTGAAACTACCAGAAGAAAAAAATACTCCATATGCAACTACACCTGAAAATATTCAACTTTCAGTGAACAAGAAAGGAGATATTTTCTGGAATGAAAGCTATGTGCCGAATAAAGAAATATTGCTGTCAAAGCTCCAAGCAGTTGCACAAAAAAGGCCTCAACCAGAAGTTCATATTCGTGGAGATCAGCTTACTCATTTTGAGGCGATAGATCAGGTCATTAGCACGACCAAACAAGCTGGTATTGGCAAAATTGCTTTTGTTACTACCCCTCCAGCCTCCCAGTAATTATTTTAAGGAGAATTTTATGGGTATGAATGTCGGTTCAAATAATGATGACGATGTGATGTTAGAGGTCAACATGACACCTCTTATTGATGTCATGCTGGTACTTATTATCATGTTTATTATTACTATCCCTGCACCAAACAACACGATTAATATTAACTTGCCAAACGGCACACCGCCACCAACAAATGAAAAGCCACCTGAAGTAATTGATGTAAGAATTGACGCAGCAGGTAAAGTGTTTTGGAATAACCAGCAGGTTTCAGACCGCACCGCACTAGAGACGTTATTTCAAAGTGTGGTTGCTAAAAAAGATCAAGACCAGATCAAACTTAAACCAGATCAAATGGCTGAATATAAAAATGTAGCTATGGTCATGGCTACGGCGCAGCGTTTAGGTGTAACCAAAATTGGAATTGTGAGTAATAATTAAGTCATACATTTAATTTATTCTTTCAAATAAAAAAAGCCTCCGAAGAGGCTTTTTTTATGACAGGCTGAAATTAGTCACCTGTATAACCTTTTAACTTTAAACGAGCAGCATGAAGTAACGGCTCAGTATAACCTGAAGGTTGCTCACAACCTTTAAAGATGAGGTCAGAAGCTGCTTGGAAAGCAATGTTAGTTTCAAAGTTAGCAGCCATTGGTTTATACAATGGGTCATTCGCATTTTGCTCATCAACAATTTTCGCCATGCGTTTAAGCACTTCTTCAACTTGTTCACGAGTCACGATACCGTGACGTAACCAGTTTGCTACGTGTTGAGAAGAAATACGTAATGTTGCACGGTCTTCCATTAAACCTACGTTATTAATGTCAGGAACTTTCGAACAACCTACACCTAAGTCAACCCAACGTACAACGTAACCCAAAATACCTTGGCAGTTATTTTCAAGTTCATTGTTAAGCTCTTCAGCTGACCAATTTGTTTCTGGTGCAAATGGAGGAGTCAACAAGTCATCTAATGACAACATTTCTTCAGCTTTCAACTGATCTTGACGTGCTTTAACATTTACTTGATGGTAATGCATCGCATGAAGCACTGCACCTGCTGGAGATGGAACCCAAGCACATGAAGCACCCGCATTTGGATGTGCAGCTTTAGTTGCCAACATATCTTTCATGCTATCTGGTTTTGGCCACATGCCTTTACCAATTTGTGCTTTACCTTGTAAACCAGTCTTCAAACCAATTGCAACGTTACGGTTTTCGTAAGCAGCAATCCATTTTTGTGTTTTTACGGCTTCTTTACGAACAACTGGTGCAGCTTCCATTGAAGTATGAATTTCATCACCAGTACGGTCCATGAAACCAGTATTAATAAAGATTGTGCGATCTTTTGCAGCAGCAATACAGTTTTTCAAGTTTACAGATGTACGGCGCTCTTCATCCATAATACCGATTTTTAACGATTTAGGTGGTAAGCCAATCGCTTGTTCAGCACGTTCAAATAGCTCTACAGCAAACGCAACTTCTTCTGGACCATGCATTTTTGGTTTAACAATATACATAGAACCTTTACGAGAGTTCTTATTTTCGTTTTCACTACGGATGTCTGCAACTGATAACAATGGTGTTACCAATGCATCCATAATACCTTCGAAAATCTCTTCACCATCTACCAAAATAGCTGGGTTAGTCATCAAGTGACCTACGTTACGAAGTAACATAAGTGAACGACCATGAAGTTTTGTAGTGCCACCAATTAAGTTTTTAATTTCGCGATCTTTATTTAAATCACGAACAATCGTTTTACCATTTTTCTCGATAGATTCTTGAAGCGTACCTTTCATTAAACCTAACCAGTTGCGGTAACCTTCAACTTTTTCTTCAGCATCTACTGCCGCAACAGAATCTTCTAAATCCTGAATAGTAGTTACAGCTGCTTCGAATGTTAAATCTTTAACACCCGCTAAATCAGTTTGACCAATTGGGCTAGATGCATCAATTTCGATAATGACATGAAGACCATTACTTAAAAGAACAACTTCTGTAGGGTGCGCTTCCTCACCGTTGAAACCAACGAACTGAGCTTCATGAGCTAAACCTGTTTTTGAGCCATCTTTCAAAGTCACAACAAGTTTGTTTTGCTCAATTGCATATTTTGTCGCATCTGCATGTGAACCTTGTGCAAGTGGGAAAACTTCATTTAAGAAATTTTTAGCGAACTCAATCACTTTTGCACCACGTACAGGGTTATATCCTTTGCCTTTTTCAGCTCCGCCTTCTTCAGAAATTACATCGAAGCCGTAAAGTGCGTCATATAAAGAGCCCCAACGAGCATTTGCTGCATTTAAGCTATAACGTGCATTACGTACAGGTACAACTAACTGCGGCCCTGCCAATAATGCGATTTCTTCATCAACATTTTCAGTTGTAATTTGAAAGTCTTCAACTTCCGGCAATAAATAACCGATTTCAGTTAAGAACGCCTTATAAGCACCTAATTCAAATTTATTGTTACGGTGCCATTCATCAATTTTTGCTTGTAATTCATCACGCTTAGCCAATAATGCTTTATTTTTTGGGCTAAGATCGACAACAACTTGCTCAAAGTTCTTCCAGTAAGTTTCACTATCTAAACCAGAACCTGGTAAAGCTTCATTTTCGATAAAATCGTAAAGTTCTTTAGCAATCGCTAACTTGCCTTTTTGAATACGTGCAGTCATTGTCTTTCCTGAAGTTGCTACTTTTTATACCAAGAGAATCCTAGTATACCGATTTAAATTAAGCTGAATACTAATATCACATTCCTAAATAGTGAGCATTTTCCCTTGTAAAAATATTGACAAAGATAAATTTCTCTATATATGAAATATTAAAATTCTAACTAGGATTCCCAATAATTTATTCAATATTTAAAGATACTGAAACTAGACTTTTTGTTAACAGACAAAAAATTTCACTATCTTATTTTTCTAAAGCGTATTTAGTTATATCAAACTTTGCAGCATGAAAAAGCATTATTTAACTAAATTTATCTATTTTTGTTGTAAAAAAAGCGCCCTATATAGAGCGCTTTCCATATCTATTTTTTATGCGTTTTTAGCTTCATCAATATGACGATGTTCTGAATGTAAATATTCATCCGATTGCATTTCCAATAAACGCGAACGAGTACGCTCAATTTCAAAGGCTAATTTTTCACCTTGATAAATATCAATAATACTATCTTGAGAAGTTAAAAGTAGTTTTACTCCACGGTCATAAAATTCATCGACTAGATAAATAAAACGACGTGTACCTTCAGACAAGAAATCTGTTAAATGAGGGACATTACTTACTAGAACCGTATTATAGATATTTGCAATTTCAATAAAATCTGCTGGGCTACGTGGTTTAAAGCAAAGTTCAGAAAACTCACACCACAAGACATCTTCTGTATGCCCTAAAGTCTCAACAATACGATTATTGATTACAATTGGCTCTTGAGAATGAGCTTGTGTATGCGTTAAAGCACTAAAACGTTCCGACATCCAGTTTTGGACTTCATTACTTAATGGCGATTTAAATAATTGAGCTTGTTTTAATACACGCAAACGATAATCCACACCTGCATCAACATTTAACACAGCGCAATTCTTTTTAACCATTTCAATTGTTGGTAAAAAGCGATCACGATGAATACCGTTTTTATATAAGCCATCTGGTGCAATATTTGATGTTGCAATTAATGTCACACCACGAACAAATAATTTTTGAAATAAATCACTTAGAATCATTGCATCAGTTACATTTGACACAAAGAACTCATCAAAACAAATAACGACTGCATCTTTATAAATTTGGTCAGCCACAATTTCAAGTGGATTGCGTTGGCCTGAAAGCTTATTTAACTCTTTATGAACATGTTGCATGAAATGGTGAAAATGCATACGTGTTTTACGGCGAAATGGCACTGACTCATAAAATTGATCCATAAGCCAAGTTTTTCCGCGGCCTACTCCACCCCACATATAGACACCTTTAGGTGAAGTTTGGCGGCGAAAACGACGGAAAGCTTTTTTAGAGGCTTTATAACGGTTTAAAAGTTCTTTCCATACGCGATCTAGTTCTTGCACTGCCTGTGCTTGCGCTTCATCTGCCATAAACTGGCCTGAAGCTAAAGCCTCAGCATAGCGTTCTGCTGGGGAAGAAGGTGAGAATGCAGTACTATGAGAAGATTTTAAATTTAACATATCGTTTTATTTCAATTTTAACTGATAGGAGTATAGCGAACATTTTGTTCAACCACATTAGCTTTTAGCATCAAGAATTACGACGATGACTCTTTGCCATATTGTCGAGGACTCTGTCCAAACCATCGTTTAAATGCATGATTAAATGCCGCTGGTTCAGAATAACCAAGCAATTCGGCAATAACCTCTATTGAGTATTCTCTATATTCCATAAGCTTTAATGCCTTATTCTTGATAATTTGTTCACGAATTTGCTTATAACTCGTATTTAACTGTTGCAATTGATGCCTTAATGTCCTTTCAGGCATTTTCAATGCAAAAGCAGTTTCCGCCATGCTCGGGATAATTCCTTGTTGCAACTCAAGATAATCTTGCACACATTGTATGATATGTGGAGTTTGGTGATCTTGTTGATTTAATCTTGTTATTTCTGTAATGCATTTTGATTCATAAATACGATGTGTAATGATATCCGCAGAAGGGATTTGGATTTCAAGCACATCCTTGCTTAGGCTAAATGCTGCATATTTACCATTAAAGTGCACATCATCACCATAGTATGCAAAATAGCGAGATAAAGTATCCGAGTCCGTTGGTTTTTCAAATGGAAGTTCTATACGCATAGCAGGCATTTGTAGCCCCATCATCGTATAAATATCTTGAATAAATTTATAAGTCCCTGAAACTTCACATTGTGCCCGTAACTGTCCAACTTGCGTTTTCAAATCAACAGGCAAATAATTTAAAATGGTGCGTTCATCAGTCTCATATAGACCTAAAGCCCCAAATAAATGGGTAAGTCTTTGATATTGTATTCCTTTACTTAATGCAGTTTGAACATCCCTACTCGTTACAAGCAACATAAGTAATGGTCCGTAACCAGCTAAAGCATAATGCTGTCCAATAAATAGACCCTTTTCAGGCTCAACATTTTCACTAATAATTTGTTGAATATCCCATTCTAGCCGATCATGAATTGTGGAACTCGGATCTAAAGCATCAAACTTAATTCCTATACCAGCCAAACGTGAGTCGACATCAATGCCTGCATTGCGCATTCCTTGAATTAAATACATTAAACCAAGTATCGACCGTTTCATTCTTCTATCAATTTCCCTAGACTCAAATGTTTTACTATAAAGAAGAAAGAAAATTAATTGCCGAATCTATCAATTTTCACGTCGATCCAATCATGTTTAAACTGATCAAAAAACGTTAGTCTTGCATGCAATCCTCTTTTCAGCTTATGCAGGGTTTCCAATGCTAAACGCAAAGCAAGATGCTATTCAAAAAACTAAAATCGCTATTATTGGTGCTGGATTTGGTGGCCTAGCAATGGCTATCCGTTTACTGCAAAATCAACAGCAAGACTTTGTTATTTTAGAAAAATCAAATGATGTTGGTGGAACTTGGCGAGAAAATCGCTATCCAGGTGCGGCATGTGATGTTCAATCTCATATGTACTCCCTCTCTTTTGCACCCAAAACTGACTGGTCAAAACGCTATGCTGAAGCACCAGAGATTTTTCAATATATTCAAGATATTACAGAACAATATAAAATTAAAAATTACTGTAAGTTTAATCATGATGTAACTCATGTCCAATATGATGAAATGCGTCACGTGTGGACTTTAGATTTTAAAAATCAACCTTCGATGGAAGCTCAATTTGTAGTTTTTGCATCAGGCCCGTTGCATATCCCACAAATCCCTCATATTCAAGGTATCGAAAAATTCAAAGGAAAAGTTTTTCACTCTTCACACTGGGAACATGACTATAACCTAAACGGTAAATCAGTCGCATCTATTGGTACTGGTGGTAGTGCAATTCAATATATTCCAGAAATAGCTGGAGATGTTAAACAGCTCTATGTATTCCAAAGAACGGCAGCTTGGGTAATACCACGAGATGAACGCAAATACTCTCGTTTGAGTAAAACATTATTCAAATCTTCTAATCTTTATCGCCAAATTCATCGTAGTCGTCTTTACTGGAGTAATGAGTCGCGCGTTGTACCCATTGTTCAACCCCAAATTATGAAATATGGTCAAAAATTGGCAGAAGCTTTCATTCGCTTCCAAGTGAAAGATAAAGAAGTAGCCAAAAAACTCACACCAGACTTTGTGATGGGATGTAAACGTATTCTTATTTCAAATAAATACTTCCCTACATTTAACCGTAAAAATGTTGAGCTCGTAACGAATGGTATTCAAGAAATTAAAGAAAATAGTATTGTTACGAAAGACGGTAAAGAACGACCTATTGATTGTTTAATTTATGGTACAGGTTTTATTACTGACCCACGTATTTACTTGAAACACTTCACTTGTATTGGACGTAATCAAGTCGAGTTAAAACAGGCGTGGAAAGATGGTGCAGAAAGTTATTATGGCATTATGACTAAAAACTTTCCCAATCTCTTCCAATTAGTCGGCCCTAATACAGTATTAGGTCATAATTCGGTTATTTTTATGATTGAATCTCAAGTAAATTACATTTTACAACTCATTCAACTCGTAGAAAAGTCTGGGCAAAAAGCAATTGAGATCAAACCAGAAGTTCAAGATGCTTTTAACGAGCGGGTTCAAACTCAGCTTCAAGGGACTGTGTGGCAAGCTGGGGGCTGTAGTAGCTGGTATCAATCTGCCGACGGAAAAAACTTTTCACTATGGCCAACCTATACATGGAAGTATTGGTTAGAAACACGAAAAGTTAATCCTAAAGATTACTTACTATTAAATAAAAGCTCACAGAGCTATGCAGCCTAAAATGTTCAAGACATAATAGGTGGGTTAAAAACAATCCACCTATTATTATATGCAATCTTTTTATCTCATCATTCAAATTTTTTTAGCACTTGCTTCCGGCTATTTTCTAGCACCCAAACTATCTTTAAATATCCAAAAGTTTATATTTAAAATACTGCCCTATTTTTCTTATATTCTCTTAGCAAGTGTAGCTTTAGAATTAACGCTAGCACTTGATCAAATTGAGAATCCTTCTGCCATAATTCCACCAGCTATAATCATTGCACTTACCACCTCTTTTGGTTCTTTTTTTACATGTTTATTGGCTTATACAATTTTTGATAAACAAAGTGTAAAAGGAAAAATCTCGCTTCAACTCTTTGTAAATGCTCTAAAGAATATTGCAAAAGCTTTTCTCGCCTTAGGTGTCGGTGTTCTATTAGGAGCTATTGCCACTCAATTCAATTCACATATGGCCTTTAATAGTTGGTATTTATTATTACTATTTATTTTCTTAATTGGTATTGAACTGGCATTCACCCACTTTAACCGTACGTGGTTAAGCTGGAAAATTTTAATTGTACCTTTAGCCGCTTTTATAGGCTCATGTATCGCAGGCTTCATCAACTACTTTTTGCTTAACAAACATTTTGCACTGAATGAGACGTTAGCATTAGCACAAGGTTATGGCTGGTACTCAATGTCAGGGATTTTATTTACGCAATTGCACTCGGCAGAACTAGGTGGTATCGCATTATTAACTGATTTATTTAGAGAAATTGTTGCTATATTTTTAATGTATACAATGGGATGGCGCTTTCCACGCCCTGCTATCTCAAGTGCTGGTGCAACTTCAATGGATGTTACATTAGCTATGGTAAAACAGTCATGTGGCACGCATTACGTACCACACGCCATGATGAGCGGCTTATTATTAAGCCTACTCGCCCCGCTATTAATTAGCTTATTTCTAAATTTTTAAGCAATTGAAGCAAGAATAGACTTCAACATTTCTGTTGGATTTTCTGCTTTAGTAATCGGTCGACCAATGACCAAATGTGTAGAACCATCAAGCATAGCTTGCTTCGGAGTCACAATACGTTTTTGGTCGTCCGCATTTGACCCTTCTGGGCGAATACCAGGTGTTACTAAAGAGAAGTCTTGTCCAATCAATTCACGAAGAATTTTAGCTTCTTGTGCAGAACAAACCACACCATCCAAACCACTTTCTTTAGTGAGTTTAGCTAAGCGCTTTACATGCTCCACTGGTTCAACATCTAAACCAATATCTTTTAAATCTTCACGTCCCATTGAGGTCAATACAGTGACCGCAATCAACTGAGTTTGATAGTTACCTGCTTTTAAACGCTCTACACAAGTTTCCATCATTTTACGGCCACCTGAAGCATGGACATTTACCATCCACACTCCCAAATCAGCTGCTGCACAAACAGCCTGAGCGGTAGTATTTGGAATATCATGAAATTTAAGATCAAGAAAAACTTCAAAGTTTTGTTCTTGAAGTTTTTTTACAACAGATGGGCCTTCATGAGTAAAAAGCTCTTTACCCACTTTTACACGACATAAAGTAGGATCAAGTTGTTCAACAATTTTTAAAGCGTCATATTGGCTTTTTGCATCTAACGCAACAATGATACTCAAGAGACTTTCTTCCATCATATAAAATCAGCATCATTATAATAGACAAGTCATCAAGTAATAAAGGAATGTATAAGGAAGGCTTTCAAATTTAGAGACAAAATGCTATGGGGACTTATTTTTTAGAAAAATACAAAGAAGAACAAACTAATAAATTAAGGAATATACTACTCTTTACCCGTGAATAAAGAGTAGTGTTCGAATTATAACGGAGTAGAGTTTTTATCTTGGGGATAAACATCTAAAACAGTTTTTTCATGTCTTACATTTGCAGCGGCTTCTGCTGCTGCTAATTGAGCACTTTGAATCTGTTCTTTTCTCAAATGGTCAATATCTTTGCGAAGACGTTTAATTTCCCAGCCTTTTTGAAATACTCTGAAAACTTGCACACCTAACAAAAGACCAACCACCGTTCCAAGTACCAATGTGAGTAGCAATAACAAGCCTAATCGCATAGCTGGAACTTGGGTAAATAACAAATCAACAGAAAGCTCTGTTGGATTTTGCAATACAAGTGCTAAAGAATAACCAAATACAACAATAAGCAATGCAATTAAAATATAACGCATAGGCACCCCGCTTATAAATTTTTATTTATTTCCCGGATTCGTTGACTGCATCACGCAGTGCTTTACCGGGTTTGAAATGTGGAACAGCTTTAGCTGCCACTTCTACTGATCTTCCTGTTTTAGGATTACGACCAACTCTTGGATCACGGTGGTGTAAAGCAAAGCTACCAAAACCACGGATTTCAATTCGATTATCAGTTGATAGGGCCTCTATCATTTGATCAATCATAATTTTAACCGCTTCTTCCACCAAAGGTTCAGCTAAGTGTGGGTTTTTTAGCGCAATGCGTTCAATTAAATCAGACTTATTAAGAGCTTCAGTAGTCATCTACGACCTCGTTATTTATTGCTACTCTATGTCGTCTGATAATAACCTGTTTAAATACAAAACGGTAGCGCAGTATGTTGAATACTAGGCTACCGTTTACAGTAATTTGTATAAAAAGTACAATTCCGTTACATGAAACTGTACTTTGTTAACCTATTACTTCATTTGTGCTTTAATCAAGTCACCAATAGTCTTAGGACCATTTTCTTGACTTGTTGTTGCTGTACGTAAAGTAGCAACTGCTTCTTTCTCTTCAGCTTCGTCTTTTGCTTTAACAGACAAGTTGATAGAGCGAGATTTACGATCAACGTTGATGATTTTCGCTTCAACTTCTTGACCAACTTCTAAGAATTTAGTTGCATCTTCAACGCGGTCGCGATTGATTTCAGAAGCTTTAAGAGTAGCTTCTACTTCGTCAGCTAACTTAACAGTTGCGCCACGAGCATCAACTGCAGTTACAGTACCTTTAACTAAAGCACCGCGTTCGTTAGCAGCTAAGAAATCATTGAACGGATCGCTGTTCAATTGCTTGATACCAAGGCTGATACGGTTACCTTCAGCGTCTACAGACAAGATAACAGCTTCAACAGTGTCACCTTTCTTGTAACGACGAATAGCTTCTTCGCCTTGCTCGTTCCAAGAAATATCAGACAAGTGTACTAAACCGTCGATACCACCGTTCAAGCCGATGAAGATACCAAAGTCAGTGATAGACTTGATAGTACCAGATACTTTTTCGCCTTTCTCATGAGCTTTAGCAAACTCTTCCCATGGGTTAGCACGAGTTTGTTTGATACCAAGGCTGATACGACGACGTTCTTCGTCAACTTCAAGAACCATAACATCAACTTCATCACCAATCTGAACAACTTTAGATGGGTGGATGTTTTTGTTAGTGTGGTCCATTTCAGAAACGTGAACTAAACCTTCAACACCTTCAGCGATTTCAGCGAAACAACCGTAGTCAGTTAAGTTAGTTACACGAGCTTTAACGATAGAACCTTTAGGGTAACGGCTCATGATCGCTAACCATGGATCTTCGCCTAATTGCTTAAGGCCTAAAGATACGCGGTTACGCTCACGGTCAAATTTAAGTACTTTAACAGTAACTTCTTGACCAACTTCAACAACTTCTGAAGGGTGCTTGATACGCTTCCAAGCCATATCTGTGATATGGAGAAGACCATCAATACCGCCAAGATCAACGAATGCGCCGTAATCAGTAAGGTTCTTGATTGTACCTGTAACTGTTTGACCTTCTTCAAGCTGAGCAAGTAATGCTTCACGGTCAGCAGAAGATTCAGCTTCCATAACAGCACGACGAGATACAACAACGTTATTACGTTTAGCATCAAGTTTGATTACTTTAAACTCTAACTCTTTACCTTCAAGGTGAGTAGTGTCACGGATAGGACGAGTGTCAACTAATGAACCTGGTAAGAATGCACGAACAGGACCGATGTCAACAGTGAAACCGCCTTTAACTTTACCAGAGATAACACCAGTAACGATTTCGCCATCTTCAAAGATTTTTTCAAGTTTAGTCCAAGTTTCAGCACGCTTAGCTTTTTCACGTGATAAAACTGTTTGACCCATACCGTTGTCAAGAGCTTCAACAACTACGTCAACAGTATCACCAACCTGAACTTCAAGTTCACGTTGTTCATTTAAAAATTCAGCACGGTCAACAATGCCTTCAGACTTTAGGCCAGTGTCAACAGTTACCCAGTCGCTATCGATGTTTACAACAACACCTTGGATGACTGCACCCTTTTCAACGTTGAGGTTTAATTCACTTTCTTCAAAGAGGGCTGCAAAAGATTCGGTCATGATATACCTGATAAATTCCGCGGTCTTGGATCAGACAAGGCCGGTTTAGTTAAGTATCAACATAGTCTTTATAGACTGATCAAGCTATGCGTCAACTGATAATTCTATTTGCTAAATGGTACGGCTATTGACATACTCAACCATTAACTTAAATACCTGATCGATCGTTAATTCCGAACTATCAATGATATAAGCGTCTTTGGCTGGCTTGAGTGGAGCAACTTCTCGCTCCATATCTCTTTTGTCACGCGCCTGTATATTAGCTAAAATGTCGTTTATTTTAGCATCTAGGCCCATGCCCTGCAACTGTTTTACTCTTCGCTCGGCACGCGACTCAGCTGAAGCCGTTAGATAAATTTTTGCATTTGCTTCTGGGAAAATAGCTGTTGCCATATCACGGCCATCTGCAACTAAGCCAGGATTTTGCGCAAAAGCTCTTTGGCGCTCAAATAATGCCTGTCTAAGCTCTGGAATTGCTGCAACTTTCGATGCATATTCACCAACCCGCTCTGTACGAATTGTTTGAGATACATCTTCACCATCTAGAAAAACCAGAATACCTGCTGCGGAAGTTTCAAATTTAATATCGAGTTGACGTGCATATTGAATACATTCATCGAGCTGACTGTCTAATTTCTCTAATAAATCATGTTTATGTAATGACAACCCCAATAAACGATATAAGGCACCAGAATCGAGTAAATGATATTGATAATGTGCTGCAAGTTTTGCAGCCAATGTTCCTTTACCCGAACCACTCGGACCATCAATAGTAATAATTTGAACTGTCATTGAACTCTCACTAAGAAGCAATTGTTTTAGCTAATCTCGAAAAGCCTAGTGTAATGGCTAGTTTTAGCTGTGCAAGGATTAATTTACTTACCACTGGAGCTTTTGCCGTTAACTCGATGCGGTATGTAACTAAAGTTATATATGGGGTAATTTCAGAAAACTCGATTCGACCTAAATGATGTTTAATCAAAGGATTATCTATTAATTTATATTCAATACTTTTATTTTCTTCAAGCAATGTAATTTCTTCTTTAAGGGGCTTGATTGGACCAAATCCCATACGACGAACTGAGCCTAAACCATCAGGTCTTTTAGAATCTGCTGAGTCTTTCACACGTACAACTTGTAAAGGTGCAAAAGCAGTATTGTAAGTTGCGTGTTTCGAGAGCAAGTTAAATACATCACTAAGAGGAGCATTAAATTCTTTTTTTACGGTCATTACATTACGCATTGAATATTCCTTATTAAAAAAATCATGGCAGTAAAATCGCGTTAGTTTGCCATAAGCTCGTGTTACTTTTTAATCATTTAAGGACGTTTTCTGTTGTTTTTCTTGTTTCTTTTGCTCGCGTCTTTGTTTAAAAAAATGACTGAGTTGTTGGGCACATTTTTCTTGTAAACAACCTTGTTCAAAGGTAAATCTGTGATTGTAATAACCATGCTGTAGTAGCTGACGAGCACTTACCAATGAACCCGCTTTAGGTTCTGTCGTCCCAAAAACCACATGTTTGATTCTTGCATGTACTAATGCGCCTACACACATTGTGCATGGCTCAAGAGTGACATATAAAGTTGCATCTTCAGGTAAGCGATAATTATCTAATGATAAGCATGCTGCACGAATAGCTTGAATTTCTGCATGTGCGGTTGGATCAAACAAACTAATGGGAGCATTATAGCCCGATCCAATCACTCGATTTTGGCTCACCACAACCGCTCCAACTGGGATCTCACCCTGCTGAGCGGCTAATTCAGCTTGCTCGTAAGCAAGCTGCATCCAATATTCATCACTATATTCAGTCATTTATTTAGGTGATCACACCATGCTGTCTAAGTAATGCATTCCAGCTATCTATTGAAGTGACTGGTGGACTATCAGCTAATATTCCTCTTAAGCTTAAGTCTTCACATGGTTTCCATTCTGGTGATAAATCTTTATCAACCAAACGTGCACGGACACCTTCTACAAAGTCAGGATGACGAATTTTCCACTCAGAAATCTGAGCTTCTAGATCAAAGACTTCGTCCCAAGAATGTATTTGCTTACCCCATTGCCACAACAACCAAGTAATGGCAGCAGTACTAGGAGATCCTTTTTGCAAGTTCTCACTCGCTTGGCGCAACCAATCACTGCTCGCATCACGTAAGCTCACAATAGCTTGATAATCTTGTTCAAAATTAAAACCGCGGCAAACGCTATGAATCACGTCTAGCGAGTTTTGCAATGGACCTGCCGCAACTGGGCGATGCAAACTATTTAAAGTATCATCAATTGCGCGGAAATCCCCAGCAGGATAATGAGCCCAATTAATATTTAAAACTTTCTGCAAAACATTATCACGCTGTGCTTCACAAATATGTGTTGCCCAGCCAATACTATACGCTCCAGCAGCTGTCATGATCGAACCAGTTAAACCAGTAAACAAACCTACTGGGCCACGATCTGCTAGGAAACGACTCGCCCCAACATCTGGATATAAACCAATATTAATCTCAGGCATTGCTAAACGAGAATATGGGGTCACTAGACGGAATGGTGCTGCCATGAACAGGCCCAAACCACCGCCCATAACGTAGCCTTCGCCCCAAACAACCACGGGTTTAGCGTAATTATGTAAGAGTAAGTCTAAAGCATATTCTTGCTGAAAAAACTTATTCGCAGTATCTACTTCTTGATTAATAACAAGTTGACGTAATTTTCTAACATCACCGCCTGCACAAAAAGCTTTCGGCGTAGTTGAGTCTAACCAAATTGCTTTAACGCTCTCATTATCACGGAAATCTTCAAATACCCGTAATAATGCCGTTACGATTGATTCATCTAAAGCATGCAATGATTTAGGACGATTCAAACGTACTATACGCCAGCCGTTTTTTGCTTCTTCAACCACCAAGTCCGGGTGATAGTTATTTAGATTGGGAGAGTTCATCATGCGTCCAATTGCCAGTCTATGGGCTCAATGCCATGTTGTTTCAAATATTGATTTGTTTTTGAGAACACTTTGCATCCAAAAAAACCACCTCTGTTTGCAGCGAGGGGCGATGGATGTGCAGCGGTTAAAACCAAGTGTTTATCTCTATTTATACGTTGTCCTTTGCGCTGTGCATAAGCACCCCACAAAATAAATACGACATGTTCTCTTTGCTCATTCAGGACATCAATAACTTCATCCGTAAATGCTTCCCAACCCTGCTTTTGATGTGAAGTTGGCTGTCCAGCCTCAACGGTAAGCACGCTGTTCAGTAAAAGCACCCCTTGGTTAGCCCATTTCGTTAAGTCACCATGGCGAGGGGCTGGAATACCCAAATCTGTATGCAATTCATGAAAAATATTACGCAAAGATGGTGGTAATGCAATACCTTTTTGAACAGAGAAACTTAATCCGTTCGCTTGGTTCGGTCCATGATATGGATCTTGTCCCAAAATAACGACTTTCACCTCAGCCAAAGGTGTCGTATTTAGAGCACTAAAGATTTGTTTACTCGGCGGATATATTATTTTTTGTGCTTGCTTCTCTTGAAATAAGAAATCGCGCAAATTATCCATTTGGGGGCTTAACAAAAAAGATGCTAAAGATATTTTCCAGCTTTCTTCTAATTGAACTTTACTGAGTTTATCTTGCTGTTGCTCAGTTAATTGCATTAATGTCATCCTAGATCAATTTTCAATTCTACAAATACAGTAATTCGATTTACACTTCGACTTGTAAATCAACTTGAGGATTATTAAATTTCATCCCTTTTTTCAAGTCTTCATACATTTGCGGATTTACCCACTCTATCTGAATTTGTTCTGAAAAAACAATTCCATCAAGACTTAAAATCCCCATTTGTTCGTTTTGAATATCTTCAATAAAGCTTTGAGCATATCCAGTATCAGTCTCATGAACAATAACTGAATAAACCTCAACATCACCTTCCCCATTTTGAGTGATTGTTGATTGTAAAACTTGCTGAGCTAGATAAAAGAAAATACGAGAGAATTGTTCAGCCGAGGGTGAAACAGGTAAAGAAATCCAGCGAGCACTAAAAGTTTGACAAGCATCAATATATTGAGAATCATCTTTTTCCCAAAAACAGATTGCATGATCAAAGCTGTCGATAAGATCTTTTATTACCCCTTTTAAAAGCCCAAAATCATAAACCATTTGTCCATGATCTAATTTCGAAGCTTTAAGCAATAATTCGACTTTATAACTATGTCCATGAATTGATCGCTTACAACGATCCGATGTACAGTTACGTACAACATGTGCATTTTCAAACTTAAATAACTTGCGAATTAACATGTGCCAAATCGATCATTCCTTCTAGGAACATTATTATAAAGCAAAAGATGAAAACTTCGCACCACTTTTCAATTAGAAACAATTAGCGAAAAGTATGATAAGACTTGTGAAGAAATATTGAAGATAAATATATAGAAAATTTATCTTTATTCTATTTAGTCAAGAGAGAAATTTCTACCCATGACTTTTTAATAAATAATCAAAAAAAATAAATCAAAATTTTTCAACTAGTTAAATGGCGACATATTTCTAGAATAAACATAAACCTGCTTATCATTACGCATTAGCGCACTTGTAAATTGTCTTTTCCTATTATTTAGCACAACCTCAATTTGTGCTTGAAAAAAACTCGACTTTACATCTAACAGGCTATTCACCTCAGTTCTATTTTGAGTATCAACTGTTGAAAAAGCATTCAGTTGCCATAATTCATCAACATTTTGAAAGAATTTTAAATTTTGTTGGCGCATCTGAAGTTCTTTTTCTATCGCTCCTAAATCTAATTTTTGATCCATACTCGCTAAAACTAATGGAGAAGCCGTATTAATATTCACTTTTGTATTTTCGGGTAAAGCAGAAATATAGGGAGCAATTAAATCATATTTCTTCCCGTCAAAACCTCTTACTAACTTCAACTCTTCAATACTGTGAAATTTGGCATTTGAAGTTAAATAGCTAGGATCAAGCCCCTCATAATAACTACTTTCTGCACCCATAGGCCCAGATGGTTCGTCATCTGGATCTTGCCAATCGATGACTGCTTGACTTAATTCTGCTGGCAAGCCTACACGTACAAGTAATCGCTCAAACCAATTTTTAGCAGCTTCGTTTACCTTGCCTTCATTCGTCGTTAAATTGTTTAGGTTAAATTTGCCTGACTCATCTAGTAAACGCCCTGACACTGATCCATCTTCTATAGGAAAAGGTGGCATCGGCTGTGCCCACGTTTCTTTTAAATGATCAACGCCACCAGCATTGTTTGCATCTTGAATTAATAATTCAGAAAAAAAGGCCTCTGCACTTTTAGCATAAAGTAGTGACTGATTTTGACGCATCAAATAGCCAGTATTTGCCATCGTATTAGTTTGATGCTTTGCAATAGAAGCAGCTAAAATTGTAGCCAAAGCAACCATAATTAGAATGGTTAGCAAAGCTATACCTTGCTGATTTTTTTTATAGAATAACATTATTGCACTCCTTGCTTGGAGAGCGATAAATCACCTTGATTTAAACTATAAATCCACTCATAACTTACACCGGCAACTGTGAGTTGTATTTTTATTCCTTTCGGCAGCTTTCTAAATTCTTCAGGTTTTGTGGGGTCAATATTAATTTCTGGCCACTTTGTCACTTCTTGTGGCGTGAGTACCATAATTTGAAATTGCTCAACTTGGCTCAACAGCGTACTTGATAATGGCTGCTCTCTATTTGAAGTATTCAAATTACTATATTTAAGACGATAAAGCTTTTTTTGATCAGGATCATATCGATATTCAATACGCTCAAAAGGTGATAATCCTTGCTTTAAGGGATCCGTAACACCAGCCTTACTAAAGCGAAGAACTTGGTTATCAAGCTCTAAGGCTGGACGTAATTGCCCGCCTTGATTAGCCGATAAAGGTATAATTTGCAATGTATCTCGCAAAACTTGTTGATAAGCATCTTGTAATTCAAATAACTGTACTTCGTGTTGTGCATTACGATCACGGACTTTTAATAAATAATCAAAAATCTTCCAACCCAACAAAGATAGAACAGCAAAAATTGCAATTGCGACTAAAAGCTCAACTAAAGTAAATCCTGAGGCAGGAGTTAATCGAGCACTGCTCGATCGTGCCGTAAGACGAGAAACTGTGTTTCGAATGTGAGAGTCATTAAAGCCACGCTTTGTCTGAGCGCAAGACGAAGAGCTTTGCTCGGAGTAACCCCTCATCATCTGCTCCGATCGTGCAGCAAGATGAGAAGCTGGACTTCTTGAACGAAGATATTTATTTTTTATCATTATTTTGCTTTCATTGGATAATTAAAAAATACCAAGTGGGTAATACCATTTTGAACTTTCCCTTTATCAGAATCATATAAGCTAATTTGCAAATCCACTTTCTGAACATTCGGGCTGACTGTAGATTCAGCAGATTTATCAATCTGCCAGGTTTCACCTTGAGAAGTAACTTGCTTACTTTGAGTACCTTGAAGCCATTCTTGATTTATCTCCATTAAAGCAACTTCATTCATAGCCACAAACTGAGCTTTTGTTCTAAGAATTGCATTTGAGGTAGATTGAGTATATTGCATGGCCACTTTAGTTAACGCGACGGCAGCTACCGCAAAAATTGCTAAAGCTACCATTACTTCTAATAGAGTAAAGCCTTTAGATTTCATTTATTTTACCCAAATGATCAATTTGTATTTCTGAACCAATTGGTTTTTGTTCAAAGTAAAACTGTATTTTAACTGTTTTAGCTTCACCATTTCCAAACCAGATTAACTGCGGAGCCTGCCCGCCAATTAAATCTGTATTCGTAGCTTTTGAATAAGTTTGACCATCTAGAGGTTGTACTGTAAACGATACATGTTTAGGCAATTGGCGCGTAGTAAATTCTGGGTATTTCTGCCAACGGTTTTTTAAATCTTGAACCTGTAGTTTACTCTGATCGTGGTATTCATACAGCTCATAAGAAAATGGAGAAACATCAGTTTCACTCATAGTAGATAGAGCTAAAACACGAGACTGGTCAAGTGACTCTTTACCGATTTTATGTGCATCAAGCAAAAACAACTCTCTTGCTTGCATCGCTTTCTTCTGGTCAACGCCACCTATATTGAGTACAACAAGAGAGGTCATAATCGTCATAATAACAATCACCACCATCACTTCAATGAGGGTAAAACCTTTTTGTGATTTAGGCAGTGATTGAAATTTCATATCGACCTATTAAGCATATTGTTCAACACTTTGTTTAGGTAAGGCTAATGCCTGATCAATATAAGCCACTCTTAAAGTATCTCTTGAACCTAAATAGCGTTGGTAAAAGCTTGAGTTGAGAATAGCTGCTGCACCATGAGTTAACGACCAAATAGATGCCAGATAATCTCGAGTTGTCATATTGCTTTGAATCGATTCTAAATAGTGATCAGTCATGCGAATGATAATTCGTAATCGCTGTTTACGCACTTGATAAAGCTCATTAAAAAGGTGATGCACACCTTGAGCTGTAATCGAAAGTTTTTCCTCAATTTGATGAAATAAAACTGTCCGTTCAGGATGGTGTAAATGATGCAGCATAAAAAAGGCCAAATGTTCTGGAAAGGCTTTTTCAGTATCTTGAACCATTTCGAGTAACATACGTTCATTACGAATAATCAATAGCATGTACAATTCATCTTTACTTTGAAAATGTTTGTACAAAGTTCCTTTTGCTAAATCAAGCTCAGCAGCCAAGACATCAAGTGTCATTCCAGCTTCGCCATTTTCTAGCAATAATTGCTCCGCAACCTGAAATATTAATACTTCTCTTGCTCGGAACTGAGCCTGACGATCCATCTTCACGCAATTACTCTCTTATATAGTTTCTATAACTTAAATCGCTTTTAGCAAGTTCTCAAAATTTTGTGAGGTGATCATTGCAATTTCCT
The DNA here is from genome assembly GCF_023920705.1 of Acinetobacter sp. XS-4. Classification (NCBI taxonomy): domain Bacteria; kingdom Pseudomonadati; phylum Pseudomonadota; class Gammaproteobacteria; order Moraxellales; family Moraxellaceae; genus Acinetobacter; species Acinetobacter sp. XS-4. The sequence continues at coordinate 2,322,200 of NZ_CP094657.1, forward strand.
CAACCGATTTATCATATACATCGCTGAGCGCTTTGGCTACATAAGGCACATATTTTGGCTCATTTGTTTTACCGCGATATGGCACAGGTGCTAAATAAGGACTATCTGTTTCAATTAAAAGTCGATCTAGTGGAACTTGTTTAGCTACATCACGCAAGTCTTGTGCATTTTTAAATGACACAATACCTGAAAAAGAAATGTAATAACCACAATCCAGCACAGCTTTAGCAGTTTCCCAATCCTCAGTAAAACAATGCAAAATTCCATGAGTAGAGTTTTCAGCGCGAATAATATCTACCGTATCATGCTTTGCTGAACGTGTATGAACAACGACTGGTTTTTTTACAGTTTTCGAAGCTTGGATATGTCTGGCAAAACATGCCTTTTGCTCTTCAATAAAATCTATACTGTGATAATAATCCAATCCAGTTTCACCCAGAGCCCATACTTTTTCTGATCGAGCTAACTCGATCAAATGTTCAGTTGTTGCACGTGCCATCGTATCCACATCCTCACAAGGATGCACCCCTACCGTATATCCAACATCTTCATGCCTCTTTGCAATTTCTGCTAATGCAATATGGTCATCAAGATCAACGGATATTGCCATAAATTTAGACACGCCTTCAGCTCGTGCTGCAGCGAGCGCAAGGTCCAGATCACCGTTGTAGGGCGTTAAATCTAACATCGTTAAATGGCAATGCGTATCAACAAACACTTTTATATCCTATTTGATTACATAGTATAACTTGGACGGTCTAGAGACATACTACCAGCCAAAACTCTTTCTGCCTCAGCTTTATAGTAAACTCCCTTATCTCCACTTAATTGAATAGCAAAACCTTGGGGTTTAAATCCGCTCTGTTTGTGTGATATCCAAATCACCTTACCAGTAAGAGGAATTTTTTGAGATTGCTCAGGCAAAGTAGCTAAAATGAAAATTTCTTGTCCCATTTTTACTTTTTGTTTTGAGGGTACAAATAGGCCTCCACCTTGTACATATCCCATATAGCTTGCTTGCAAAGTAGCTCTATCAGGAATATTTACCTGAATAATCCCCCCCATTTGCGGCTGCATAATCTTCCCCTTAAATATTCATTAACGTTATAAACAATTGATCTATAATAAGTTGACTTTGTACATTTTGCTCAACAAGCTTTTTCGCTTGTTGTATTTCACTATAAATATTAAATAAGCTTTCTAAGTCGTAATATGGACTCAATTGATCAAAATCTAAATCCGTATTTTTTTGTGGTTGATTTAGCTTGACACAAATTAAATCTCCCAACAAGTACTCAAAAAGTACGATAAAATCGCTAAAACTTAATTCTTTTTGCCATTTTCCCGAGAAAAATAAAGGCATATTTTTTTGAGCTACAATTTTTAGCCAGTCATTTAAGAAAATCTGTCGTTTAGTAAACCAATCACTTTTTGCAATTTCTATTGCTTGTAAAGGCATATCATTAGATAGACCAAGCAATAAATCAGGTTGTACTTCTGCAATTTCAGATAAATGCTCATTCAAATATGAAGTAGCCTGTTCATATGAAATGCGATCTAAAGCAAAGTGCTGCAATCGGCTACGAATAGTGGCTGGTAATTTAAGGTAGTGATCAGCCAATAAAATTAAAACAACACGCTCACCTGGTTCTTCTAAGGTTTTTAATAATGCATTTGAGGATGCTAAGTTAAGAGCTTCAGCAGGCTCAATAAGAATAACTCTCCAGCCCTCTCCAGTTTGTTGCACGAAAGGCAGTAAATCTCGAATCTTTTCGATTTTTATTTTTGCATTTTGCTTTTTATTTTCTTCATCTGTTGTGATATGGACATAATTGGGATGGGTGTCTGATTTTAACCATTGACAGCTGCTACACTCACCACAAGCGCCATGAGACTGCTTATTAAGACAAAGCACCCATGCCAAAAAATGCTTAGCAAAAGCATGTTTCCCACAGCCTTGCTTGCCATAAAATAATAGGCCATGTCCAATATTGGGAAACCTTGTTGTTAAGGTATCCCATGTTGTTTTCTGCCAAGGATAAACCTTTGAGGTTACATTCGGATTCATTAAAAATTAACGCTTATTCAAAAGATTCGACAGGCATATTATTTAAGCGATCGAGATCAGCTTGAGTGTCCACACCAGGTGGTAAATTTGCTTGAGCAACAGCAATCGCAATACGATGTCCATTTTCTAAAACACGCAATTGTTCAAGACTTTCTAACTTTTCAAGCTTACCCATATCCCAGGTCACATATTCTTGCAATAAGCTCACTCGATACGCATATAAACCTAAATGACGAAATGCTTGTGCATGTAAAGTCGGTTCATCATGCTTCGCCCCATCCCGATCGTAAGGGATAGTTGCCCGGCTAAAATATAAAGCTTCATTTTGTTTAGACATGACTACTTTTACAATGCTATCGCGCTGAAATTCATCTAAGGTATGAATAGGCTCACACAACGTCGACATTGAACAATTTGGTTTATCAACCAAAAGTTTTGCAACTTGCTTAACAAGTTGGGCCGGCAATAAAGGTTCATCTCCCTGAACATTTACAATAATGTCATTAGCATCCCAACCTTTAATGCGCGCAACTTCGCTTAATCGGTCTGTTCCTGATGGATGATCAGGACTCGTGAGAACAACATCTACACCATCTGCACGACAAATCTCAGCAATACGTTCATCATCTGTTGCCACACATAGATCATCAAAACCTTCGACTTTTTTGGCTTGATCCACTACACGTAAAATCATAGGACGGTCATGAATAAGCAACAATGGTTTACCTGGCAAACGCGAACTTGAGAAGCGTGCTGGAATGACGATGTGTTTCATTTTTTCTTCCTAAGATAATTGGATATCAAGTTGTTGCAGTTGCTGCGTTAAAACCTGATAACACTTTACAGACAGGATAGCTTTAACAGGAACAACCCAAATAGGCTGTTTAAATTCCGGATTTTTTTCAAGCAATGGTAATAATTTAACCGCATCTTTTTCAGTTGTAATAAGTGGCAGTTCATCATTAAAAATTAAATCATCGATTGAGTAATCATGATGGTCACGAAACGCATGTTCTTGAAATTGTTTCAAGCCTAAATCTTTAAGTGTTTGATAAAAACGCTGCGGAAAGCCAATACCCACCACAGCATGATAATTACTTTGAGGATTAAAACTGTGTTCGAACCTTGGCGAAGGATTGAGTAAATATGGCTGTCCAGTCTCAAGATGCATATTTAATTCTGTAGTTGGTTTATACGCATGTTCAATTACTGTCCCAGCCTCTAAACGCTCAACTGGCTCCCTAAGATATCCTTCAGGTAATAGTTTTTTATTTCCTAAGCCACGATTTTGGTCGAGTACAATCCACTCGATTTGTCGTCCCAGTGCCCAATGCTGCAAACCATCATCACTAATAATTAAATCTACGGATGTTGATGCTAATAAGAGTTCTATTGCAGCCTGCCTATTAGGACCTACTGCCATTGGTACACTTGTCGATTGAACAATTAATGCAGGTTCATCTCCAACCTGAGTTGCTTGAGCACCCGAAGTAACCAACATTGGAAAAGGACCTGTACCACCATACCCACGGCTAATGACCCCAACTTTGACATTATGCTGTTGTAGATAATTCACCAGTTGTATTAATAATGGAGTTTTTCCACTTCCACCCACAGTAATATTACCAATCACCATGACAGGTACAGGTGCCTTATAAACTTTTTTTAAACCCGCAGTATAAAAATTACGATTTAATAGAAACCCAGCACGATACAAACAAGATAATGGGCGTAAGGCAATCAACCAACTCGATTGCTTATTCCATGCATTCTGGATCAGCTGGGCCAATGACATGCTTAGTTATCCTCAAAATTACGCTGATGTAATTGATAATAAGCACCATGTTTTTCAAGAAGCTCTTTATGTGTACCTTGCTCAACAATTTTCCCTTGATCCATCACTACAATACGATCAGCATTTTCAATTGTTGATAACCGGTGTGCAATAACGATCGTTGTACGGTCTTGCATCGCTTCATCAAATGCCTGCTGGATAAAATGTTCAGATTCATTATCGAGAGCACTTGTAGCTTCATCTAAAATTAGAATTGGAGCATTCTTTAAAATTGCTCGAGCAATTGCAATTCGCTGACGCTGACCACCTGATAGGTTTAGACCTTGCGCACCCAAAACAGTGTCATAACCATTTGGCAAATTCATAATGAAGTCATGTGCATAGGCTGCTTTTGCTGCTGCATAGATTTTTTCATCTGATGCGCCTTCCAACTGACCATATGCAATATTTTCACGAACGGTACGGTTAAACAATATAACCTGTTGATTTACCATTGCAATTTGCGTACGCAGACTAGAAAGCTCAATATCATTAATTGGCAAATCATCTAAATAAATTTGTCCACTCGATACTTCTTGAAAACGTACCAACATGTTAACTAATGAACTTTTACCCGCCCCTGAACGACCAACCAATGCCACAGTTTGACCTGGAAGAATATCCAAAGAAAAATCTTTAATAGCTGATACACCATCAGCATAATTTAATGTCACATGATCAAAACGAATTGCACCATTTAATTTAGGCTTCAATTGGCCATTGTTTTGCTCTTCAGGTAAATCTAGTAATTCAAAAACAGAATGAGCTGCTGCTAAACCACGTTGTAACTTTTCATTTACATCAGTCAAGCTTTTAACTGGTTTTGCTAACAGCCCAGCCGCTGTAAGGTAGGCTACAAATTCACCAGCACTTGTAGTGCCTAAAATTTGAGGTCGTAAAGCTAGCCATACGATAAGCGCCATAGCACAAGCCATTACCACCTGAACAACTGGACTATTCAGGTTTTGTACAATCACCATTTTTAAACCACGTTTTAAGTTCTCTTCCGATGACTTATAGAAACGTTTTTGTTCAGATTCTTCACCAGCAAAAGTCTTTACTACAGCATTACCATTAATACTTTCTTGGACAACATGGTTCACATCACCCATCGTATCTTGAACTTGTAACGAAAGCTTTCGCATACGTTTCGAAGCTTTACGTACCAATACACCAATTACTGGTAAAAACACAAAAACGCATAAGGTAAGACGCCAATTGGTATAGAACAGATAGCCTAATAGTCCAATAGTAATCATCCCATCCCTAACAATGGTTCTTAATGATTCCGAAGAAGCAGCTGTTAGCTGTTCAACGTTATACATAATTTTGGCAGTAATATGACCAGATGAATTATCTAAGTAATATTGTGCTGGGAGTCTTAAAAGTTTCGCATAAACTTCCTGACGAATACTAAAAACTAAACTACGGGAAATCACCGCAGTATAGTAGCCGCCCATAAATAGGCCTAAGCCGCGGAAGAATACTAATAAAATAATTAATAATGGGAACCAATCCAAATCTGCTCTACTACTGTTTTGGATTGCATCAATAATAAATTTAATCAATTTAGCAACGGAAACTTCTGTTGCTGAGTTAATACCGAACCCGATAAGTACTAATAAGGCCACGCCCCAATAAGGTTTTAAATAGGCTAAGAGACGCGTATAAACCTTAAAATCTTGATTCACTCAGAAAAACCTCTAGAAGGAACTTTGGTACTAATATTGATGTTAACAAAACCGAGTTGTCCTGCCACATCCATAACGCGAATTACATCCTGATGAGACGCTTTGGCATCCGCAGCAATGATGAACATAAAGTCACGGTGCTCTTGAGCAACTTGCTTAATTACAGTACTCAGATCAGCAACCTCTTTAGATGAAAGCGCTTGACCATTCACAGCATAATGACCAGCAGAGTCTACCACGACTTCAATTTTATGATCGTACTGTTTTGGTGGAACACCTTGTGCATCTGGTAATGTTAAATTGATCCGACTTGGCTGATTAAAAGTGGTCGACAGCAATAAAAAAACCAAAATGAATAGCAAACAGTCAATCATAGGCGTTAAATTGATATGAATGTCTTCAACCTGAGAACGTTTAAATTTCATCTGGCGTCCACCTCTTAACCAACACGGCGATGTTCAGCTACAGACGAAGAACGCTTATAAAACAATGAGGCATGAAATAAGGTCGATTGCTGCTCTAATTCAGCAATATAATCTTGCACCACTCTTTGAAAGTAGCGATAAGCAATTAAAGCAGGAATTGCAATTAACATTCCCACAGCAGTGGTAATTAATGCTTTAGAGATACCTGGTATCATTAAACTTGGACTACCAGCCGATCCAAAATCAATCACAAGAAATGACTCAATAATTCCCACTACAGTACCAAGCAACCCTAAAAGCGGCGCTACAGCACTTAAAGTACCCAAGAAATTAATATTTTTTTCTAAATAGGAAATTTCTTGAGAAGCTGCAACTTCCATTTGCGCGCGAGCAAATTGCTCACCATGTTCGCGATGCTCAAAGCCTGCTTTTAAAATATGTCCCAATGCACTATTTTGCACTTCTACATTTTGTTCTAAACTTTCCACTATATCTTCAGCTCTTAAAGAGCTCTTACCGCTTAATGCTTCGGGTAGAACTTGTGAACGTCTTAACCGAACAAAACGTTCAATACTGATCGCAACAGTTAAAATTGAGCATAGAATTAAAGGCAGCATCAACCAGCCACCCGCTCTCACAAGTTCCCACATATGTTCTTCCCCAAGAATATAAAATTAGAAATACATGACCCAACTGCAAATTATTCTGGCAAGCAAATATTTAAAATGCCATCTAACTCATCCAAGGTATGATAATGAATAACAAGTTTACCCTTACCTTTTTGGTTATGATCAATTTTTACATTAGCGCCAAAACGCTCTGATAGTTTTTGTGTCAATTGCTCAATATCTGGTGCTACAGGCGCTTTTTCCTTTTCCTGCTTAGGCTCACTTCTATCACGCACCAATTGCTCTGTTTGACGAACGGACAATCCTTTCTCAATTACAATTTTAGCAACTTCTAATTGATCTTTACCTTTCAATGTCAAAATTGCTCGAGCGTGCCCCATATCAAGCTGGCCTTGCTGCATGAAATCTTTAATATCATCAGCCAAACTCAACAACCGCAACAGATTACTGACAGTAGTACGTGCTTTACCAACCGTGTCGGCAATTTCCTGATGGCTTAAACCAAATTCATCATGAAAGCGCTGTAGAGCTATTGCTTGATCAATCGGATTTAAATCTTGACGCTGAATGTTTTCAATTAAGGCTAATGCAATTGCAACCTGATCATTTAAATCACGAACAATTGCTGGAATTTCAGTTAAGCCCGCAATTTGTGCTGCACGCCAACGACGTTCACCCGCAATGATTTCAAATGGATGAGCTTCATCATCAACTGGACGGATGACAATAGGCTGCATCACGCCATGTTTTTCAATAGAAGATGCTAACTCTTGTAAATCATGCTCATGAATAAAACGACGTGGTTGATATTCACCACGTTTCAGTAAATTCACATCAACTTGCTTTAACTGTCCGTGGTCTAACGCCTGTGCTTCCAGTTGTAGTTTTTCTTTTTGAATTGAACCAAGTAATGCATCTAAACCACGTCCTTTAGCCAATCCGCGTTTTTTGATGCTCATACTTTACTTCCTTTCTTCACTTTACTTCTCTTTAACATCTCAGCTGCAAGATTTAAGTATGCAACCGCACCTTTAGAACTTTTTTCGAAATAGATAACAGGTAACCCGTGTGCTGGTGCTTCTGCTAAGCGAACATTTCGTGGAACAACAGTATCATAAAGTTTTTTGCCGAAATATTGCTCTAGTTCTGCTGACACATCGCGTGTTAAAGCATTTCGTGCATCGTACATCGTACGTAATACACCAATAATTTCTAAATCAGGATTGAGTGCTTTTTGAATACGATCAATAGTCTGAGTTAAATCAGCCAAACCCTCTAGCGCATAATATTCACATTGCATTGGAATAATGACACTATCTACAGCCGCCAAAGCATTGACAGTAATCAAACTCAAACTTGGAGCACAATCCACAATGATATAGTCAAATGAGTTCCTGATTTCATTCAAAGCGTTCTTTAGAATGAATTCACGACCTTCCTGCTCTGCTATAGCGAGCTCTACACCTGAAAGCTCACGATTGGAGCCTAGAACTTTATATCCAACTTCTGCTTTTTGAATGGCTGTTTCAATTGGAACTTCGCCAAGAAGAACATCTGTAATTGAATACAAAAGATCGTTCTTTTGAATACCAGACCCCATCGTAGCATTACCTTGTGAGTCCATATCTACAAGTAATACACGTTTTTTTAATACAGCTAGAGACGCTGCAAGATTTACTGCAGTCGTTGTTTTACCAACACCACCCTTTTGGTTTGCAATCGCAATAATTTGAGCCATGGTAACCTTAATACTTTTTATTTAGATACGTTGAAGTAAAAGTAAATGACGTTGTTCATCAAGTCTTGGTACGCGCAGTTCAATCACTTTACATGAAAAGTCCTGCTTGAGCTGCTCAATTTCCTCAACTGGCACTACACCTTTCATCGCTGCGATTATACTGCTCTGATGAAGATATGGCTGAGCTGCATCTACAAAGTCCGTTAAAGAAGCAAAAGCTCGACTTGTTATGACGTCAAACTGGCCAAGCTCATCAATTGTATCTTGATTCTCAACACGTGTTTGTACTGCCACAACATTACTCAATTTAAGATCAGCAATAAATTGCTTCAAAAAACGAATTTTTTTACCATTAGAATCTAAAAGAACACATTGGCGTTGAGGCTGACAAAGAGCAATAATCATGCCAGGCATACCACCACCTGTACCCACATCAAGTAGTCTACCTTCAGGTAAGTCATTTAAAATACTTAGACTATCCAACAAATGCTTCACTAACATTTCTTTCGGATCACGAATTGCTGTCAGATTATATGCTTTATTCCAAAGTACCAAAGCATCTTGATATTTTAACAATAATGCCAAAGCTTCATCGCTAAGCGATAAACCTAATTTTTGACTACCCTGTTGTAACTCTTGAAAAAACGGATGCATAAACAGATAACATCTAAGTAAAATTTAAAACAAAGTATACCCATTTATGCATCGTGGAACACTAGTTAACGATTAGGGATTACACACTTAATCGTAGAAGCCTTCACGAATTTGCAAATCTAGCTCCATTAAGCGCCCAGGTGTTCCCACATCTACCCATGCACCTTTAAGTTTTTCACCAGATATTTTTTGATTATGCATCGCTTGCTTCAATAGTGGGGCTAAAGGACGTTTGCCAGATTCCAATCCATCAAAAAGCTTAGGATGGATAACAGATACCCCACTAAAAGTGAGGTTCTCACCCGTTACATCTTGATCAAATGTAAAAGCGCGCCCATCGAATAATGTAAAGTCACCTTCAGGATGCTGTTTAGGGTTATCAACCAACACAAGATGTGCTAAATCGTCATTTAACTTAATATGGCGTAGACCTTCAAAATCCATTGTGGTCCACACATCCCCATTCACCAGAATAAACGGATCTGTTCCAAGCAGTGGTAAAGCATTAATAATTCCACCCGCTGTTTCTAAACCTTCATCTTCTCGTGTCCAACGGATATCCACACCAAATTGAGAACCATCGCCTAAGCTACTGATGAGTTTATCGGCCAACCATGCAGAATTGATGACGATTTCGGTCACACCAATTTTCTTAAGTTTTTCAATATGCCACACAATAAGCGGCTTACCACCTACTTCAAGCAGAGGCTTTGGTGTATATAGCGTAAGTGGACGCATACGATTGCCCAAACCAGCAGCAAGAATCATTGCCTTCATTATGCTACTACCTCGTAGTTACCATATTTCTCGATAAATTTAGGCATCACTATGTCATTTATAAATACCATAAACTCATCAAGTTCAGCATAACCACGACTTTCTTCGAGTAAATACCACATGACACGTGGTAAATCTTTTAAATAACCTGATTTACCATCGCGCTCAAACAGACGCACAAAAATGCCAAGAATTTTAATATGGCGTTGAATAGCCATTAAATCTGCATCACGCTTGAACTGTTCAAAACTACGGTTTTGTTTGGCAGACTCAGGCAATAAGTCATAAAAGACTCTAAACCATTGGTAAACATGCTCTGCATTCCATTGAACATATGCATCACGAGTAATCGAAATTAAGTCATATGTATCAGCACCAATAACAGCATCTTGGAAGTCGATTACTCCAAGCTCTAGTTCATTTTCAATTTTCATCAGATTACGACTGTGAAAATCTCGATGTACAATCACTTGTGGTTGGGCTACTGCGGTACGAGCCAAGAAATCAAATGCATCATCAATCGTTTTTTTCTGCTCAGCAGTCGGCTGAATAGCAAGTGATGGCAACATCCAGTCTGTAAGCAACTGCATTTCCGACATTAATTTTTCGTAAGAATAAGCTGGAAACTGATTAGTGCCATCAATAGATTGCAATTGAATAAGTTGTTTAAAACTTTGTTCATAGTATTTATCAACTGTTTCATCATTTAATAATGTAGACAACAGCACATCACCAAAATCTTCCAATAACAGAAAACCTTGAGCCAAATCTTTCGCGACGATCTGCGGTACGCGTACGCCATGGCCTGCAAAAAATTCGTCAATGGTCACAAACGGAACACAGTCTTCTTTTTCTGGAGGGGCATCCATGAGCATATACGTTTTATTTTGTAACTGGATACGCGCATAACGGCGGAAGCTTGCATCACCTGCTAAAAAAGCGATCTTAAATTGATCACTTTCAAGAACAGATGTAAGCCATGTATATATCAATTGTTCACGTTGTGTATTCATTTGCAATAAAATCTAAAACAAGCTGAGATTTTTGAAGGGTTAAGTGTAGCCACTTATAAACTTTTTCTCTATCATGCGACAATAATTAATTGTGAATTAGCATACTTGGTTAATGAGACAATGAAGCATCAGTTTAAATTTAATCCTTTAGCGACAGCTATTTTTACGCTCTTATGTGGCTCCATACAATCAAGTTATGCTGAGTCAGCTGATGTTGTCTCCAATATAGACAATAATCAACTTAAAGCGAGCATCAAAGAAGCCTACCCAGGTCAAGAATTCTTTCAACAGTATTATGTTGATAAATCTGCACCTGAGGCACAGCTTCGTGACAATAAATATTTAAGCTCGGCATTTTGCCAAGGTACTTGGGTTACACCGATTAACCCAGAGACCAAAGCCTTAGATGCCGATAAGACGACTTCTGTCGTTACGGCTAATTACGGACATTATAATCCTGCTGGTGACTCTGTTTTAGAAGGCGACGTCGTTATTGATCAGGAAGGACGTACAGTTCGTGCTGACAAGGTTACGATTGATAAGACCCAAACCTTCGCACACGCACAAGGCCGAGTACAACTCGCTCAAGGCGGGTTACTTTCACAGAGTGACGAAATTAATTACAACCTAAAAAACCAGACTGGTCATTTAGAAAATAGTTTTTATATTTCTGAACAACAACATGCTCATGGTCACGCAGGGAAAATCGAAAGGACATCACCAAATGTCATGGTTCTTAACGATGCTACCTACTCGACTTGTCCACCGGGTCAAAAACCAGGTTGGAAAATTCAGGCAAATAAAATCGAGTTAAATCAGGAAACTGGACGTGGTACAACCCACGGAACAAAACTATATGTTAAAGATGTTCCAGTTCTAGCAATTCCCTACTTTAACTTCCCAATTGATGATCGCCGAACTACAGGTATTCTCAATCCTCAGTTTGGTTTCTCAAACGATGGTGGTGTTGAGCTTTCTGTTCCGGTTTATTTAAACCTTGCACCTAACTATGATCTGACACTTACTCCGCGCTATTTAGCAGACCGCGGTGCAATGTTAAAAGGTGACTTTAGATATTTAACCGATGGTTTTGGTGCGGGTGAAATGTGGGGTGGCATGTTGCCATCTGACAAAGAATATGATGATAAAGATCGTAAAGATTTCCATTTCTTACATAACTGGAATATCAACGATCAATGGTCGACTAATCTAGAATATAACTATGCTTCAGATAAAGACTATTTCTCAGACTTAGATAGCAGTCCTAACTCTAAAACAGACTTAAACTTACGTAGAGCATGGGAACTAAACTACCAACATGGTATTCCGGGTTTAAAAGCTCAGCTTAAAGTCGAAGATTTCCAGACACTTGACCCTGATATTGCCGATGTTGATAAGCCTTATGCACGTTTGCCACAATTCTTATTGAATTATGTGACGGGTAATCCATTAGGCTTACAATACGAATTCAATAACGATACCGCATACTTCAAGAAATCAATTAATGATGATTCTGCTCAAGAAAGTAGTGGTACACGTATCTACAACCAGTTTGCAACACGCTACAATTACCGCACACCAGCAGCATTTGTAATACCTGAAGTTTCTGTACGCTCTATTCAAACATTCTATGATAAGGACAGTATTGCATCTCAAGGTCTAGATGGTGGTTCAGAGAATAAATCAGTCGTTGTACCTCAATTTACACTGGACACTGGGCTTAATTTTGAACGTGAAGGCAAGTATTTACAAACGCTTACCCCTCGCGCATTTTATGCCTATGCTCCATACAAAGACCAAAGCAGCTATCCAAACTTTGACTCAACTTCAGCATCAGTAAGTTACGATCAATTATTTAACCCTTACCGTTTCTATGGACATGACCGTCTGGAAGACAACAACTTTCTATCACTTGGCGTAAGTTATAGCCTTTTTGACACAGTAGGCTTAGAACGTTTACGTGCGAGTGTTGGTCAAAGTTATTATTTTGAAGATCGCCGTGTGACATTAAAACAACAAGACGAGATTGATACCGAAAGCAATACTGGTCCAGTTGTAAGTTTAACAAGCCAATTAAACCAAAATTTCACAATCGCAGCCAACTCAGCATGGATGTCTAATGGTGATAACGCTCAGCGTGATTTCCAAGTTTATTATACTGGAGATAAAGGAAATCTTTATAACTTAGGCTATTTCTATCGTAAAGATATTGCAGGACGTCAAGACACCTACGATCAGGTTGTTGCATCGTTTATACAACCAGTTAAAGACAATTGGCGTATTATGGGCCACGTACAATATGACATGGACAATGATGTTGCCCGCGAAATCTTATTAGGGGTTAACTATGAGTCATGTTGCTGGGGCATTTCTGTCTATGGTCGCTCATACTATAACGATCTAGATGATCCAAAATCTCCAGATGTTAGTGAAAAACGTGCCATTATGGCCGAAATTACACTAAAAGGTTTAGGTGGTTTAAACAATAAACTCGCGTCTTTACTTGAAAATCGCGTTTTAGGTTTTAACAAAATTAATCAATCTTGGACACAACGTTAATGAAGACAAAGCATCTTAAACAGTTTTTTAAAGCAACTACCCTTGCTGCCCTAATCTCTTCATCAATGCATAGTTTTGCCCAACCCGCTGATGAAGTTGTGGCAATTGTGGACAATAGCGTAATTTTAAAAAGTGATCTTCAACAAGGGATGGCTGAAGCCGCTCACGAACTACAAGCACAAAAAAAAGAGGTTCCACCTCAGCAATATTTACAATTTCAGGTGTTAGATCAACTCATCTTGCGTGAGGCACAACTTGAACAGGTTAAAAAATATGGCATCAAACCTGATGAAAAAAGCTTAAATGAAGCAGTCTTAAAAGTAGCCAGTCAATCTGGAAGTAAAAGTTTAGAAGCTTTCCAGCAAAAGTTGGATGCTATGGCACCAGGAACTTATGAAAGTTTACGTGGCCGAATCGCTGAGGATTTAGCGATTAGCCGTTTGCGCCAACAACAAGTCATGTCCCGTATTAAAATTAGTGACCAAGACGTAGAAAACTTCTTGAAATCACCTCAGGGACAAGCTGCTTTAGGCAACCAAGCACACGTAATTCATATGCGTATTACTGGTGATAATCCGCAGGAAGTTCAATCTGTAGCTCAAGAAGTACGTTCGAAGCTTGCACAAAGTAATGATATAAACGCATTGAAAAAGCTTTCAACTGCAAATGCAAAAGTTGATGGGGCTGACATGGGATTCCGCCCACTTTCAGATATTCCTGCCGAACTTGCAGCACGTATTACTCCATTACAAGAAGGTCAAACAACCGACTTAATTTCAGTACGTGATGGTGTGCATGTCTTAAAGCTTATTGAACGCAAACAAAATGAGCAAAAAGCTTTAGTACCTCAATATCAAACTCGCCACATTCTCATTCAACCATCTGAAGTGGTTAGCCTTGAAAATGCCAAGCAAATTATTGATAACATCTATAAACGCTTAAAAGCTGGCGATGATTTTGCAACTCTTGCAGCGACCTATTCAAATGATACCGGCTCTGCGCGTGATGGCGGCAGTTTAGGCTGGGTAACTCCAGGCATGATGGTGCCTGAATTTGACAAAAAAATGCAGGAAATTCCTGTAGGTGAAATCAGCGAACCATTCCAGACTCAATTCGGGTGGCATATCTTACAAGTAACTGAAAAACGTGAAAAAGATATGACTCATGAATATCAAGAACGTATGGCACGTCAAATCTTAGGTGAACGTCAATTTAATACCGAAATCGACAGTTGGCTGCGTGAAGTGCGTGCGAATGCTTATGTAGAAATTAAAGATCCAAGTCTAGACAAAAAGAACTTACAAAAGTAAGTCTTTTGTCTTCATTAAAACCTGCGTTCATCGCAGGTTTTTTTATGAATAAAATTTACTTAATAAAAAAACCGGCTATATAAATAACCGGTTTTTTTAAATTAAACCCTAATGGGAATTATTTATAACGATCAACCATTTTCTCTAAAGAAATTGGACGAATCTTGTCAGCATTTCCAGCTGTACCAAATGCTTCATAACGATCGATACAAATTTGCTTCATTGTATCAACTGTTTTAGCAAAGTATTTGCGTGGATCAAACTCAGATGGATTCTCTGCCATAAACTGACGAATTGCACCAGTTGAAGCTAAACGTAAATCAGTATCAATGTTGATTTTACGTACACCATGTTTAATCGCTTCTACAAGCTGCTCAACAGGTACACCATAAGTTTCGCCGATATTACCGCCGAACTCATTGATTACCTTTAACCATTCTTGTGGAACAGAACTCGAACCATGCATTACAAGGTGAGTATTTGGTAATGCCGCATGAATTTCTTTAATACGGTCAATTGCCAAGATATCGCCTGTAGGTGGACGCGTAAATTTATACGCACCGTGTGAAGTACCAACTGCAATTGCTAGTGCATCAACATTTGTATCAGCAACGAACTGAGTCGCTTCTTCAACAGAAGTTAAAAGTTGTGAATGGTCAAGTACACCTTCTGCACCAACACCATCTTCTTCACCAGCCATACCAGTTTCAAGGCTACCTAAACAGCCAATCTCACCTTCGACAGAAACACCACATGCATGTGCTAAAGCAACTACATTACGAGTTACATCAACGTTGTACTCGTAAGATGTAGGTGTTTTACCGTCTACACCTAATGAACCGTCCATCATTACTGAGCTAAAACCAAGCTGAATTGAACGCTGACAGATATCAGGGCTTGTACCATGGTCTTGGTGCATTACCACTGGAATATGTGGCCATTCTTCAATTGCAGCCAAAATAAGATGGCGTA
Organism: Acinetobacter sp. XS-4; assembly: GCF_023920705.1. Taxonomy (NCBI): domain Bacteria; kingdom Pseudomonadati; phylum Pseudomonadota; class Gammaproteobacteria; order Moraxellales; family Moraxellaceae; genus Acinetobacter; species Acinetobacter sp. XS-4. The sequence continues at coordinate 2,337,870 of NZ_CP094657.1, forward strand.
AGAATGGAGCGCCTGCATATTTGCGAGCTCCAGCTGATGCTTGAACAATTACAGGTGAATTGGTTGCATCCGCGGCAAGCATGATTGCGCGCATTTGTTCTAAGTTATTTACGTTAAATGCTGGTACGCCGTAGTTATGTTCAGCAGCGTGATCCAAGAGCTGGCGCATTGAAATGAGTGCCATAATATCCTCCCAGGTAGTGCGGGTTATTCTACCCTTTCATTTATTTCAATTCAGCAACAAATCACAGTATTTCAAAAAAAATCCCCGCATATGCAGGGATTTTTTAACAAAAAACAACAAATTAATGTGTTTCTGAAGCAGCAGCCTCACTTGATGCACTACCTTCAACCACATCGGTATTCTTTTCATCTAAAACTGGCTTATCAATCGCATCAATTGCTGCTTGTTGCTCAGGTGTTACTTTTTCAGAAACAGCGGTAGAAGCTGCCGATTCTTGTCCAGCCTGAGATGCTTCGTCTTTCTTAGCACAAGCAGTTAACATCATCGGTACAATTAACAGAGCAGCAAATGTAAGCTTTAAATTCATCACTATTGTCCACAGTTGGTGATTTAATGCTCACTATTTTATTGCAGATATATGACAGTTTAATGACCTATCCATGAAAAAAGGGACTGGTAACCCAATCCCTTCTTGTTTTTAGATAACAGTATTAAGCACGCTCAAGTAAAACTGCAACTGCTGGCAAAGTCTTTCCTTCAACAAACTCAAGGAAGGCGCCGCCACCTGTAGAAATATAACCAATTTGATCAGCAACGTTATATTTATCAATCGCAGCTAAAGTATCTCCACCACCAGCAATAGAGAAACCAGCAGATTCAGCAACAGCAAGCGAAAGCGCTTTCGTACCTTCACCAAACTGATCAACTTCAAATACGCCTACAGGACCATTCCAAAGAATCGTTTTTGACGTTGTTAAAATATTTGCAAATGCTTTAGCTGTTTCCGGGCCAACATCTAAAATCATGTCATTTGATGTTACATCTTCTACTTTCTTCACAACTGCTTGCGCTGCTGCTAAAGAACCCAAGAAATCTTCAAAGTTAATTTGCGAAGCATCCGCAACTACCACATCAGTAGGAAGTGGAACACTTACTTTAGCTGCAATTTGTTTTGCAGTTTCAACCAAGTCAGCTTCGTATAGTGACTTACCAACATTGAAACCAGCAGCTGCCAAGAATGTATTTGCAATACCACCACCAACGATAAGTTGATCACAAATACTAGATAGTGAGTTTAGAACATCAAGTTTAGTTGAAACTTTAGAACCTGCAACAATTGCAACCATTGGTTTTTCAGGAGTTTGCATTGCACGGCCCAGTGCATCTAACTCAGCTGCCAATAAAGGGCCAGCTGCTGCTACAGGAGCAAAACGAGCTACACCTTCAGTAGACGCTTCTGCACGGTGAGCGGTACCAAATGCATCCATTACAAATACATCGCATAATGCAGCATATTTTTGAGCAAGCTCTGGATTATTTTTCTTTTCGCCATGGTTAAAGCGTACATTCTCAAGCAATACAACTTGACCAGCTTCAACTTCTACGCCATCTAGGTAATCAGTTAACAATTTAACTTCTTGACCCAATACTTCTGTTAAATAAGCAGCGACTGGTGCAAGTGATTGTTCTGGCTTTGGTTCACCTTCAACAGGACGACCTAAATGTGAAAATACCATCACTGCTGCGCCTTTTTCTAAAGCACCCTTGATAGTTGGTAATGCTGCACGTAAGCGAGCATCACTAGTAATCACACCATTTTTGACAGGAACGTTTAAATCTTCACGAATAAGGACGCGTTTACCTGTTAAGTTAAGGTCAGTCATACGCTGAAAATTCATGTAAAGCTCTCTTTATGATTTTAAAAACGCGCCAATTTTAAATGATTACATCAAAAAAGGTTAGTTTTTTTGCATAAAAGCTGTAGAAAGCCTGAGTTTTGATTATGATAGAGATAGTCATTTGATATTTCATCCATTATGTCTATTCATCCAGATCCACAAATCAATCGTTTAAATGTTTTAGGGGAACCTTTAGCAAGCTGTTGTTTCGACCCTATTACTGGCTATTTTAGAAATGGCTTCTGCCACACAGCAGTAACAGACCTTGGTCAGCATACCGTATGTGCGCAAATGACCTCTGATTTCTTAAATTTTTCACAAAAAATAGGTAATGATCTTATTACCCCTTTACCAGAGGTAGATTTCCCCGGCCTGAAGCCTGGTGATTTCTGGTGTATCTGTGTAACTCGTTGGGTAGAAGCTTATCAAGCGGGTCAAGCCCCTCCCATCAAAATACATGCATGTCACCAAGCTGTATTAAGCTATGTGCCTTTAGATGTTTTAATGGAATTTGCAGTGTAATGGTTCAGCCACAAATTATTTTGGCATCAAGCAGTCAAACGCGTAAAGCCTTAATGGATCGCCTAGGGATTAACTATATCTGTGTGAGCCCAGATATTGATGAGAGCCCTCGCAAGGAAACCCATGCTGATGAACTTGCAAAAAGATTAGCCTTCACAAAAGCTCAAGTGATTGCTGCACAAAACCCACATGCAATTATTATTGGTTCCGATCAAGTCGCATGGCGAGAGCACGCCCCTAATGACTTTATTGGTAAACCAATGACCATTGAAAATGCCAAAGTTCAGTTAGCAGAAAACTCAGGGCAAACTGTCTTTTTTAGTACTGCACTCAGTGTTCAATGGGTTGATGGGAATTTTGAGCAAACGCTTGTTGAACATTATCAAGTTAAATTCCGAACCCTAACTCAAGCTGAAATTGAACGATATATTGCATTAGACCAACCACTCCATTGTGCTGGTAGCTTTAAGTGTGAAAGTTTAGGAATTAGTTTGTTCGAAAAAATGACAGGCCAAGATCAGACGACTCTTATGGGTTTACCAATGATTCAACTTTGCCATATTTTAAGGCAGCTTGGTCTACAGATTCCTTAATTTTAGATATTATTAAATAGGTTATTTCCATGACAGAACCTTTAGCAGTTTTAGGCGGTATTACTGCCGAACAATTTTTAGCAGAATATTGGCAGAAAAAACCTTTACTAGTACGTAACGGGTTACCAGAGATTGTCGGTCTTTTAGAACCCCAAGATGTGCAAGAACTTGCGTTGGAAGAACATGCGAGTGCCCGACTCATTCGCCAAAAAGATAAAAATCCAAATGAATGGCACGTCAAGTCTTCACCTTTAACTAAGGGTGACTTTCAAAAGCTGCCAAAACTATGGACGCTTTTAGTACAAGCTGTAGATCACTATTCATTTGACCTTTCTGAACTTTGGAAAAAATTTCCATTTATTCCCCAATGGCGCCGCGATGACATTATGGTCTCTTACGCTCCCAAAGGTGGTTCAGTTGGAAAGCATTTTGATTTTTATGATGTGTTTCTAGTTCAGGGTCACGGACACCGTCGTTGGCAGTTAGGACAAATGTGCGATACAAATACGACATTTTTACCCAATCAACCATTAAAACTTCTGCCTGAAATAGATGTGGAATTTGATGAGATTTTAGCGCCTGGCGATTTACTATATGTTCCACCTGGAATGGCACATTATGGCGTTGCTGAAGACAATTGCCTAACATTCTCATTTGGCTTTCGCATGCCAAACATTGCAGGAATGATGGAGCGTATTAGCGACCAGTTTTCAGCTAATACTTTGTTGCAAAATCCGGTTTTAGACATTGCACGCAAGCAAATGAGTCAAATTGGTGAAATTAACGCAACCGAACTGGGTCACCTCAAAGACTTAGTATTAGCTCAATTACAAGACTCAGCAGCACTTGATGCCGCGATCATGTCTTATATGAGTGAACCTAAATATCCTGATAATATTCCAGAAGCTGATGAAATCGAAGCCGATGACTTGAAAGAAATCCTACAAGAAGGATACGAGGTTCTTTTAGAGCCAGCTTCTCGACTACTTTATACAGAACAAGACGGAACCCTAAACTTTTGGGGAAATGGCGAAGCACTCTTTATAACTGAGTCTTTTGGGCAAAAATTAAAAGCGATTGCCAATGGAGAGAGCCTGCCATTCGATAGCCAATTTAATGATGATGAAACACTAGAGAACGTTGCTCACTTGTTAAATGAATCTATTCTTATGCTTTTACCTCCTTCAGAATAAATGTCTTAATAAAAGTAGATTTTTTCATGAAAGTGGAAAAGTCTACTTTTAAAAGGAACAACCAAACGCACAGATACATTCCATTATTACTTATTAAATTTATCTACAACTCCTTAAACAACACGTAACTAAGGTTATTAAACTTAAGAAATGTTGAACAAAAAATTTAAAATAGAAAACCTGATTATTAAAGAAATGGCATAGCTCTTACTTACTTTTTCCTTAAAATTTAAACGATACCGTTTAAAAAAATAATATCTTTTTTCTATCAATAACAAACAATACCTTGTAAAATTAAAAATCCAGATTCTCATTAATACAGATCACAGTTCAAGCGAATAGCAATTCATTTGTGAGAGGCTAAAAAATATGTCGAAGAAAGATGACATTATTAACACCGCATTAAGACTTTTTAACTCATATAGCTATAATTCTATAGGTGTAGATCGCATCATTAATGAATCTGGCGTTGCAAAAATGACTTTTTATAAGCATTTTCCATCGAAAGAAAAGTTAATTGAAGAATGCCTACTTCTACGGAATACGCTTTTACAAAACTCTCTTACTGCTGCCTTATCAGAACATGATGAGTTAGACCCTCTTGCGAGAATTAAAGCAGTATTTTTATGGTATTCCAACTGGTTTAATAGCGAAGATTTTAATGGCTGTATGTTTCAAAAAGCTTTGGAAGAAGTTTTAAAACAATATCCGTCAACGCATCAACCTGCTACGTTGTATAAAGCTTGGTTAACTCAACTGATGCAAAATCTTCTTAACCAATATGATGTAAAAGAACCAGGCCCTTTATCTTTATTACTCGTTAATATATTGGAAGGTATGACTATTCAAGCTCAAGTCGAACATGGTTCAATAAAAATTTATGATTATTGGAATCGAGTTGAAAAGTTAATCGACTTTGAAAGAGCTGCTTAAAAATAAAGCGCGATATTATTCTTCTTATATTAATATTCTTCTTCTCTATCACGCTGCGTCTGAAAGTCATTTTGGTTCAAAATTAGACGTTTTTTTCGACCCTACCGAACCAAAATATACAGACCTGTCTGTACAGAACAGATTATATATTTAAAAAATAAAAACTCAATCATTTTTTATATTTCATTTAGAGATAAATTAGATTTAACTATTTATCTGAGTGAAATAGCACTTATTTCACATTAGCTTCAATTCAATTATACTTAACAATTAAACTTATAACACAATGCAACACTTCAGACACAAAAGAAATACAAACAACTGTTTTTAATTAAAAATACTATTTATTTATCAGTTCCCCTTATATTGCTTTTCAACAAAAACAATTGGATTGATTAGTTTTGCTACATTCATTTCCGCAAGATCAATCTATACTATGCCCGCTATATTGATATAGGTATAAAGTATGAAAGATGGACTCCAAATTGAAGAAATGAAAAATGCGGCTGATTCGGTCGTTGGAATTCTCAAATCTTTGGCTAATACAGATCGGTTATTAATTTTATGTCACTTAGCTTATGAAGAGCTAAATGTCTCGCAAATTGAAGAGAAGACCCAAATTACACAGCCCACTCTTTCACAACAGCTTATGATGTTACGTAAAAGTGATGTTGTATCAACTCGTCGTGATGGTAAGCAAATTTTTTACTCTATTAAGGATGACAATATGCATTCAATTTTAAATACGCTTCACCAACTGTACTGTGCAAGTAAATAAACAATATCTTTAAATTATAAATTTATAATAATATTAGTAATTTCCTGAAATATGCGATTTTTCAGCTTGAAAGCTTAGAGTTTAGTCCAAGCACAAAGTTTTGAAAATTCGCGTAGTTTTTCCAAAGTTTCATTTACTCCGTTTACCGTTCTATTAATTTATATCAGTGTAGTCATACGGGACTTTTACAGTTTTTGAAATAATTCATTTTTCCAACGAACAATTAACAAGCAAAGCCACCAATCAAAAATGTTGAATTTAAATTAAAAACTAAATTAAAACAAAAACTTAATATTACCATTCATTATAAAAAACTCTAGTTGGTATAAAAAAGCTTAAGATTCACTTAACTTAAGTATAAAATACTCCGCTTGTTCAACCTTTAGCCATGAATAGGTTAATAAGGTCTTTATATGCTTGAATTCCTTTCTCGATTAAGCTTGGTAGCCAAGATTATTTTCGCCATTATTTTAGGTATTGGCGTTGCATTATTATTTCCAGACTTTACGCCATATTTAAGTTTGTTTGGTGAGCTTTTTATTAAAGCATTAAAATCTGTTGCGCCTATTTTAGTTTTTGTATTGGTACTTTCTTCTATCGCCAACTTTCAAGTGGGTCATAGTGCAAATTTACGTCCAATCATGATTTTATACGTAGTCGGTATGTTGCTTGCTGCTTTCACAGCTGTGATTGTTAGTCTTTCTTTTCCTAGTACTTTGTTCCTTAACACTGTTTCGCACAATGATTTGCAAGCACCAGGAAGTTTAGCTGACATTTTAAAAAATCTGCTTTTAAGCTTTATTGCTAATCCAGTTCAAGCAATTAGTGAAGCAAACTTTATCGGTATTTTAGCTTGGGCAATTGGCTTAGGTTTAGCGATGCGCCATAGCTCAGACACCACAAAAGAAGTAATGCAAGATGTTGCACATGCTGTCAGCGCTATTATTCATAAAGTAATTGCTTTTGCACCTGTCGGTATTTTCGGTTTGGTTGCAGTAACTTTTGCAGATGCAGGTCTCGCAACCCTTGAAAGTTATGCGCAATTATTAATAGTACTGTTAGGTACGATGTTCTTTGTTGCTTTAGTTATCAATCCAATTCTTGTTGCACTTACTATACGTGGGAATCCATACCCTCTCGTGTTTAAATGTCTTAAAGAAAGTGGGATTACTGCTTTTTTCACACGAAGTTCAGCAGCCAACATTCCAGTTAACCTAGATTTAGCAGAACGCTTAGGTGTTAATCCATCGACGGCAAGTGTGTCTATTCCATTAGGTGCAACAATCAATATGGCTGGTGCAGCAGTAACAATTACTGTACTCACATTAGCAACTGTACATACGCTTGGAATTCATGTTGATTTTGCAACAATGCTTATTTTATCAGTTGTTGCTACAGTTTCAGCATGCGGTGCTTCTGGTGTAGCTGGTGGTTCTTTACTTCTGATTCCGGTAGCTTGTAGTTTATTTGGTATTTCAACTGAAATTGCCATGCAAGTCGTGGCTATTGGTATGATCATTAGTGTATTACAAGACTCTACAGAAACAGCGCTTAACTCTTCTACGGATGTTTTATTTACCGCAGCTGTAGATATTCGCTCTAAGCAAGCTTCTTAAAAAATGCCATTTCAACGTCTACCAAACTGGTTCCAAGTCGGAGCCTTTTTACTGGCATTCAATGCCGGAATGATTAATGTATTAGGGTTAATTACCCTTTTGCATCAATCTATTTCACATATGACTGGCAACGTTAGTATGCTAGCCATGAGTTTGGTAGAGTGGCAACCAGAACATATCATTTTCTTGCTTCTGGTGATTATTTGTTATGTTTGCGGTTCATTTTATAGTGGTTTTATTTTAGGCAGTAGCCACTTCCGATTAGGTCGTCGCTATGGTTTACCTTTGAGTCTTGTTGCCTTATTCATTTTCCTTTGCTGGCTATTACTTCCTTATTTTCCACGCTATGGATTATTATGGGCTTGTACAGCAATGGGGCTACAAAATGCAATGGTAAGCCATTATAAAGGAACCATTATTCGAACTACCCATCTATCTGGTGTTTTAACAGATATTGGTTTAGCACTTGGTTATAAAGCCAGAGGCTTACCGGTAGAAAACCGACGTATTGTTTTACACTTACTTATTTTTACGGGTTTTCTGCTTGGTGGAATTCTCGCTGCGCTGGTACATCCGTATTTAAAGTTACAAGCATTTTTATTGCCAGCAACTTTAAGCTTAGTCTTAAGTATTTCTTACTGGGTAGTTTACTTGTATAGCCCCTCAACTTCACATAAGGATTAAGTCATGGTTAAAAATGCCTTACAAGCACAGCTACTAAAAGCTGGGTTAGTGGATAATAAAAAAGCAAAAAAACTAACAAAACAAGCTCACCACGAACAGCGTATCGGACAAAGCGATGAACCTGAAATCAAAGCGAATATTGAAAAAGCTCAACAAGAAAAGTTAGCTAAAGATCAGGCTTTAAACTTAGAAAAGCAACAGCAACTTGAGGAAAAAGCCCTCAAAGCATCCATCATTCAAATGATTAAACATCATAAGATTTCAAATACTGATGGTGATAGTGTTTATCAATTTATTGATGAGGGTAAGATCAAGAAAGTATATATTTCTCAGCAAATATATAATGCCCTTGTGTCAGGCAGTTTGCTCATTGCTAAAGATCAAAATCAATACGCATACTTACCTAAACCATTAGCTGAAAAAATTGATCAAAAAATGAAAGGTTTTATTCTATTGAACAATGCTGAGTCAAATGAACAAACCACAAATGAAGAAGATCCTTATGCAGCCTATGTTATTCCTGATGATTTAATGTGGTAACACAGACAAGGGCCTTTATGATGCATAATATAAAGGCCTTTTTCGAATTACTTTAAAAAGTATTAATTTAACAAATGTTCAAAATATTCAGAAAAAACAATTAAAGAATAAATTCCTTCACCACTTCATCTATTAATCCCGATATAATAAATCATAATTTTTTAAGTCTTCGCGACATTCTTGAAGATTTCTTCAGGTATCCAAATTTTACGTCATGTACTAATAAATGACGCACAACGTAATCAGTTCTGTGTATTTGCACATACTCAAAAGATCGAAAACTAAGTGATATTGATCTGACTGACTTTTTGTAAATTTAATTGCAAAGACTTAATTAAGTGGCTTTTGTCTTAAAGGTAGTAATTCATGCTGAAGTGGTTTGAAAAACTTGTAGATCCCTACCCAACAAAAGGTTTGGATGAACCTTTACCAACTCGTTTTTTCCCATTTGTCTGGCAAGCGACGGAAGGCTTACGCCCTTATTTATTCTTACTTATTCTTTTTACAGCAGGTGCTGCAAGCTTTGAAGCCTTACTTTTTTCAAAAATTGGACAACTTGTAGATTGGTTAAGTAAAAGTCATCCTGAAAGTTTTTTCAGTCAACATGCAACTGATCTACTGCTTTTAATTGGTGTTTTATTTGCTAATATCTTTTTCGTAAATATTCAATCTATTGTTAAACACCAGATTTTATATAGTACTTTTCCAATGCGTTTGCGTTGGCGTTTTCACAATCTTTTATTGAAACAAAGCTTAGATTTTTTCCATAACGACTTTGCTGGAAGACTTTCTGCAAAAGTGATGCAAACTGCTCTAGCAATCCGTGAATTCTGGATTATTTTGGGCGACATGTTAGCTTACGTCGCTATTTACTTCATTACCGTTAGCATTGTCCTTGGGGCTATTTCCCCTATTTTGTTAATACCTCTTTTAGTTTGGTTAACTTTATTTCTATTAAGTGCATGGTTCTTTATTCCCCGTTTAAGTAAGGTTTCACAGCAACAAGCCGATGCCCGAGCAGTTATGACTGGCCGCATTACCGATGCTTATACCAATATTCAAACTGTTAAATTGTTTGCTCATGCGGGACGTGAGAGCCAATATGCAAAAGCATCAATGAAAGAGTTTATGACAACAGTCTATGCGCAGATGCGTTTAGGCACTCTTTTTGAAATAAGTATCAACATGCTATCAGCCGTTTTGTTTATTGGCGTTATTGGTACTTCAGTTTGGCTATGGACTCAAGGTTTAGCAGCATTAGGTGTAATTGCGGCGACTACTGCCATGATTTTAAAGCTTAATAGTATGGCTGAATTTATGATGTGGCACATGTCAGCGTTATTTGAAAATGTTGGAACCATTCAAGATGGTATGCAAACATTGGGCAAAAAAATCAATATTCAAGACAAGGCCGAGGCAAAAACACTTAAAGTTCCCCAAGGTGAAATTGTATTTAAAGATGTAAGCTTTGCTTATAACAATAAAAATGTAATTGATCACTTTAACTTGCATATTAAAGCAGGCGAAAAGATCGGAATTGTTGGGCGCTCTGGAGCAGGAAAATCTACGCTTATCCAGTTACTTTTACATTTCTACCATCTTAAGCAAGGTGCAATTTTAATTGATGGGCAAAATATTGAAGATGTGACTCAAGATAGTCTAAGAGCAAATATTGCCTTAGTGACACAAGATACGTCTTTATTACATCGCTCAGTGGCTGAAAACATTAAATATGGGCGTCCAGATGCAACTGATGCCGATATGGAAAATGCTGTTAATAAAGCAAAGGCAGCCGAATTTATACCTCAATTGGTTGATTTAAAAGGCCGTAATGGATATCACGCCCAAGTAGGTGAACGTGGCGTAAAACTTTCTGGGGGTCAAAGACAACGTATTGCTATCGCACGCGTATTCTTAAAAGATGCTCCTATTCTCATTTTAGATGAAGCGACTAGTGCGTTGGATTCAGAGGTTGAAGCAGCGATTCAATCCAGTTTAAATGACCTTATGGTTGATAAAACTGTTATTGCAATTGCACACCGATTATCTACTATTGCACAAATGGACCGCTTAATTGTTCTTGATGAAGGTCGAATTGCTGAGCAAGGAACACATGAAGAGTTAATTGCTCAAAATGGAATATATGCACAATTATGGAAACGTCAAACAGGCGGCTTCCTATTTGAACAAAAAGTTTTACAGGGTCAAGATTAATGCTTTATTTAGAAGATTTGAAAATTGGTGATCGTTTCATTAGTCGTGAATATGAAATCACCTTAGATGAAATCAAAAAATTTGCAAATTCCTATGATCCTCAAACATTTCACACTGATGAAGAGCAAGCTAAGCATGATCCTATTTTTCAGGGGATTGCTGCCAGTGGTTGGCACACCTCAGCCATCACGATGCGTTTATGGACAGAATGCATGCCTATTCATGGGGGTCTAATTGGTTCCGAATCTAGTCTACGGTGGCCACGCCCCACCCGACCTGGTGATAGAATTCATGTTGAAGCTGAAATTTCAGCTATCACACCATCCAAAACAAAATTAGATCGTGGTATTGTTAGTTACGTTACACAAGCCTTAAATCAACATGGGGATGTTTTACTTATTTCAACAACAAAAATTGTTGTCTTTAAAAAAAATGTTTAAAAATGGTTGATATGATTGTCTAACAGTTTTTATAAACTCAGATTATATTTCATGACAAGATGTGTAAGAAATGCATGTGAAAAATTGATGAGAGCAATGGAACGCATATGAAAATTACCTCAGCTCGTCAAGATCAGGGTATTCCGGGTGTCTATGGCTTATTGCTATTAGATGTTGTTTCGCGTTGGGGATACAACGATGAAACATTATTTGCTCCATTTCATCTTACCAGTGAGCAACTGGCTGACCCTGACTATCGTATTTCTACACCAGTAGCAAATGAACTGGTAAAACACGCGCTTAATTTAACTGGCGAAACGACGTTGGGTTACCATCTTGGTACTCAAATGCGTATCTCAATTCATGGCTTCATTGGCTATGCAATTATGACAGCCAAAGATATTACTGAAGCGATTGCTCTTGCAGCCCGCTTTATTCAGCTACGCTTGCCCTTTTTACAATTATATTTCTCAACTTTTGGGCCAAAAGCGACCTTACAATTACAGTGTGATATTGAACTAGAACCTTTACGTACAGAAATCGTTTTAGGTTTAACTATTGGTATCATGAGCATGGCGAAAGCGATGACTGGTATTGAAGATTTAGCTGGTGATGTAGATTTAGATTTCCCAGAACCAGAAGGTTTTGACAAATATAAAAATAAGCTGAGCAGCACAATTCGCTTTAACCAACCACATTTAATTTCAAGTTTTGATAAAAAGTATTTAGGGCTTAAATTAGTTAATGCTGACCCTATCGCAAGTCAAGTTGCCATTAACCAATGTGAAGCTGAACTTTCTGCTTTGGGTGAACGCCGTCGTTTAGCAATGCGAGTTCGTGATATTTTAAGTAATTCTGAACAACATTACTTAAGCATAGAAAATGTAGCAGAATACCTACATATGTCAGATCGCACACTCAAGCGTCAACTAGCAGCAGAAGGAACTTCCTTTTCAACTTTGGTTGATGAAGTGCGTTATCGACATGCAACATCTCTGCTTTCCCGCACAGATTATAGTCTTGAACAAATTGCAGATGAACTTGGCTATTCGGACGTTGCAAATTTTAGCCGAGCTTTTAAACGCTGGAGCGGCCGCAGTCCGAGCAACTGGCGTAAAGACCCATACTTATAATGTTTAAAAATATTGGACACAAGCTTAAGGAGTTATCATGAACCATCCTTCGGAACTGAAGTATGCACGTACACATGAGTGGGTAAAGATTGAGGGTGATCTTGTTATTACAGGGATTACTGATCATGCACAAGATGAACTTGGCGATTTGGTTTACGTTGAAACTCCAGAAGTTGGGAGTAAAGTTACTGCTGGCGAACAAGCTGGTGTGGTTGAGTCAGTAAAAACTGCTTCTGACATCCATGCGCCTGTTTCAGGCACTGTAGTAGAAGTAAATACTGACCTTGAAGATGATCCTGATTTTGTAAATGATGATCCGTATGGTAAGGGTTGGATTTATAAAATCAAACCAGACAACATTGCAGATGTTGAAAAACTTTTAACAAATGCAGAATATGAAGCTGGCTTATAAAAGATAGCTATAGCTTTTCATATTTAATAAAAGCCAGTTTAGTCGTAAACTGGCTTTTTCTTTATCTATTCAAAATCAGTTTTACAAATCGGTGACTTCTATGACAAAGCTTGTTGTATTCTCTGGCGCTGGTATGAGTGCTGAAAGTGGAATTAGCACCTTTCGTGACAATAATGGTCTATGGGAAAATTACGATATCAAACAAGTTGCCACACCTGAAGCATGGCAAAAGAACCCTGCTTTAGTTCAACGCTTTTACAATGAACGCCGTAAAAATATTTTAGAGTCTCAACCCAATTCAGCTCATCAATATATTGCCAAGTTACAAGATTATTTTGACGTACATGTTATTACTCAAAATATTGATGATTTGCATGAACGTGCGGGAAGTTCCAACGTTTTACATTTGCATGGCAATATTCGGTTAGCAAAAAGTTCTGGCCCCAATGCGCAATTTACAACTCAGTTTTATGACATTAACGGTTGGGAATTAGATTTAGAACATGACCTTTGCCCAGATGGTTATCCCCTTCGTCCACATGTTGTTTGGTTTGGCGAAGCCGTACCTGCTTATGAAGAAGCAATTAGATTAGTGCAAAGTGCAGATACTTTTATAGTCATTGGGTCCACATTAAGCGTATATCCAGTTGCGGGTCTAGTACATGAAATTTCAGATCAATGTAAAGCTTACTATATAGATCCCAAAGCAGATTATGGACGTGTTCCTCAACAATATGAATTGTTAATAATGTCAGCGACTCAAGGAATGCATCAACTTTTTGAGAATTTAACCCATTAAGCGCTATTTTTAAGGACCAAATAAATTTAATTTGAATAAAAATTACTATTTTTTAGATAAAATTTTCTAGCATTGTTCTAATTTTGCTCAAAAAAACTTTATCCTCCAAGCACTTTACAATTAGATTTAGAGTTATTTTTTTTAAAATATTTTTATTTCTCATAAAATCTTTAAAAAATAAATATTAAAAAATTATAAGTTAATGATTAATATTATAATTTTTCACTTAAAAAATCCACTTATTTTAAGTTACACAAAGATACAAAAGTACAATATAAAAATAACAGAGCAAAAAAAATCTTTTGTGGTTGAATCTCAACCTCTTGAATGCCGTACAAGAAAACAGCGACCTGGATTAGGTTACAATCACGGATTATGGATATAAGGACACACATCCATCATGAGTTATTTTGATCCCACCCTCATCATGTTTATGGTGTACATCGTAGCAATGGTACTTATTGGCTTATTTGCCTACCGTGCTACAAGCGACTTCTCAGATTATATTCTCGGTGGTCGTAGTTTAGGCAGTTTCGTTACTGCGTTATCCGCAGGCGCATCAGACATGAGTGGTTGGCTACTCATGGGTTTACCAGGAGCAATTTATCTTTCTGGCCTATCTGAAGCGTGGATTGCAATTGGTCTTATTATCGGTGCTTGGCTTAACTGGCTACTGGTTGCTGGTCGATTACGCGTTCATACTGAAATTCAAAACAATGCATTAACTTTGCCAGATTATTTTACAAGCCGTTTTGATGACCAGAAAAAAGTACTTCGTATTTTCTCTGCTGTTATCATCTTGGTTTTCTTCGCTATTTACTGTGCTTCAGGCATGGTAGCGGGTGCCCGTTTATTTGAAAATTTATTCGGCATGTCTTACAACACAGCTATTTGGCTCAGTGCTATTGCAACCATCAGTTATGTTTGTATCGGTGGATTCTTAGCAATTAGCTGGACTGATACATTCCAAGCTGGATTGATGATTTTTGCCCTGATCTTAACACCAATCGTGACTTACCTTGCGATCGGGGACACAACTCATTTTGTTACCCTGATTGAAACTGCACGTCCGCATGCATTTAATCTCATCTCAGATTTTGGTGTGGTAGCAGTTTTATCCTCCATGGCATGGGGACTTGGTTACTTTGGTCAACCACACATCCTTGTACGTTTCATGGCAGCCGACTCAGTAAAATCTATTCCTGCTGCTCGTCGTATTGGTATGACTTGGATGATCTTGTGTTTAGCAGGTGCTGTGGGTGCTGGTTTCTTCGGTATTGCTTATTTTGAACAACATCCTGAATTAGCGGCAGTTGTTAGCAAAAACCCTGAAACTGTATTTATGGAATTGACTAAAATTTTATTCAATCCATGGATTGTGGGTATCATTTTGGCAGCAATTTTAGCTGCTGTTATGAGCACGTTAAGCTGTCAACTTCTAGTATGTTCAAGTGCCTTAACTGAAGATTTATACAAAGGTTTCCTTCGTAAAAATGCATCTCAAAAAGAACTTGTATGGGTTGGCCGTGTAATGGTTCTTGTCATTGCTGTTCTTGCTATTGCTCTTGCAGGGAACCCAGATAGTAAGGTTCTTGGCCTTGTTGCTTATGCATGGGCTGGCTTCGGTGCAGCGTTTGGTCCGCTTATCATCTTGTCATTGTTCTGGAAACGTATGAATTTACAAGGTGCCTTAGCAGGTATGATCGTTGGTGCGGTTGTGGTTATTGGCTGGAAAAATCTTTTCGCAAGCACAGGTGTTTACGAAATCATTCCGGGCTTTATCCTTGCATTTATCAGCATCATTGTAGTGAGTCTTTTAACTAAAGCGCCAAATACGACTGTAACTGGACGCTTTGAAGAAGCAGATAAACTCTACAAAGAAAGCGTATAAATCATTGAAATAAATAAAGGGGCTTGGACCCCTTTATTTATTTTTGGTTTTAATTTTAATTTTTGAAGTATCTTTCACTACCTGCATTACTGGATAACTCCGAGTTTCTTTCACTCCCGGTAACTGCCATAACACCTGCCCCGCAATACGTCTAAACTCTTCCATACTGCCACTTCGTAATTTAATTAAAAAATCAAATCCTCCACTCACCATATGACATTCAACAATTTCCGGATAGTGAACCACAGCATCAATAAACTCATCTAGAACATTAGGTGTGGTTTTATCCAGTAATACTTCAACAAACACTAGAAAATTGGCATTTAAATTAACAGGGTTTAACTTAGCCTCATATCCTAAGATGAATTCATCTTTTGTCAGCTTTTGAACTCGCGCCATCACTGCAGTAGGAGATAAATTCACAAGCTCGGCTAATTTACTGTTCGAAATACGCCCATCTGTTTGAAGAATATCCAAAATTTTTAAATCAGTGCGATCAAGGCTTAATAATGGGCCATTCATCTGAATTTTCCTCTAAAAAATGGGATAAATATAGTGAGTTATTCGGTGTTTCTTCTGTAATGATAAATTATCTAAACCTCTCTACTCAAGATCTTTGTACGAGAGTCGGTTGGCGGAAACAGATATGAACACAATGGATACTTTTCATCAAATGGATAAATCTCACCAAGGCTATATCACCGAATTCAACGATAAAAGTGAGTTTGAACAACGCATCAATACAGCTTGGCGACGTGCTGAACCAGAAGCTGTAGAAGAGCTATTACAAGCTGCTGCGGTATCTGATGATTTAGATCATAAAATTTATGACCTTGCTTTTAATCTTGCTAATAATTTACGTGAACGTAAGACCTCTTCAGGTAAAGCAGGTATTGTTCAAGGGTTATTACAAGAATTCTCTCTTTCTTCACAAGAAGGTGTGGCACTCATGTGTCTTGCTGAAGCTTTGCTTCGTATTCCAGACTCAGCAACACGTGATTTGCTTATTCGAGATAAGATTAATCAAGGTAACTGGAAAGAGCACGTTGGCCAAAGCAGCTTAATGTTTGTAAATGCTGCGGCATGGGGCCTCATGTTAACCGGTAAGCTTATGGAAACACCAAAGCAAACCAGTCTTTCAAGTGTACTTACTGGCCTTTTAGCACGTAGTGGACGTGGCATTATTCGTAAAGCTGTTGACGTTGCAATGCGTATGATGGGGGAACAGTTTGTAACTGGTGAAACCATTGAAGAAGCTGTCGACCATGCGAAAGTACTCGAAGACAAAGGTTTTCGCTATTCGTACGACATGTTGGGTGAAGCAGCTTTAACCGAGCATGATGCTGAACGTTACTTTAACGATTATAATCAAGCCATTCATGCAATTGGCAAAGCGTCTAACGGTAAAGGCGTTTATGATGGCCCTGGTATTTCAATTAAGCTTTCTGCTTTACATCCTCGCTATCAACGTGCGCAAATTGAACGTGTTCATCAAGAACTTTACGGCAAAGTATTTGAACTCGCTCGTTTAGCTAAACACTACAACATTGGTTTAAATATCGATGCAGAAGAGTCAGAGCGTTTAGAAATTTCCCTTGAGTTACTTGAGCGCCTTTGCTTCGAACCAGAACTTGCGGATTGGAAAGGTATTGGTTTCGTTATTCAGGCTTACCAAAAACGCTGTTTCTTCGTGGTTGATTATATTATTGATCTTGCGAAACGCAGCCAAAAACGTCTCATGATCCGCCTTGTGAAAGGTGCTTATTGGGATAGCGAAATTAAGAAAGCGCAAATCGAAGGTATGGATGACTACCCTGTCTTCACGCGTAAAGTACATACCGATTTATCTTATATCGCTTGTGCTAAAAAATTACTTGCTGCGCCAGAGTTCATCTATCCTCAATTTGCAACTCATAATGCTCAAACATTGGCAACGATCTATCAGTTAGCTGATCCGAGCAAATATTATGCAGGTCAATATGAATTCCAATGCTTACATGGCATGGGCGAACCGCTTTATGAACAAGTCGTTGGTTCACGTGAGCAAAATAAATTAGGTGTGCCATGCCGTATTTATGCTCCTGTTGGTAATCATGAAACGTTGTTAGCTTATTTAGTTCGTCGTTTACTTGAAAATGGTGCGAATACCTCATTCGTTAACCGTATTGCCGATAAAACACTTAAAGTTGAAGATCTGATTCAGTCTCCAATTTACGATATTCGCAAAGCAGCTAAACTCGAAGGTTCAGTTGGTTTAAAACATCCATCAATTCCACTACCTTTAGATATGTACGGATCACTCCGTAAAAACTCTAAAGGGTATGATTTAGCAAATGATGCTCCACTTGAAGTCCTAGATAGCACAGCTCAACAGCTCCGTAATCGTATCTGGCAAAGCCATCCATTATTGGCAAATAACGATTCATTAGAGCAAGGTCATTCTATTGCAATTACAAACCCAGCACAAAATGATGAAATTGTTGGGCATATACAAGAAGCTGATCTTAAGCATGTTGAAATTGCACTTAATGCAGCTGAGCAAGCTCAATCTGAATGGTCAAATACGCCTAAAGATCAGCGTGCTCAATACTTAAAACGCGCAGCAGACCTCATGGAAGGTCGTATGCAAGAGCTTATGGTTCTTCTAAGCCGTGAAAGTGGTAAAACTTATGCAAATGCGATTGCAGAAGTTCGCGAAGCTGTAGATTTCTTACGTTACTATGCAACTCAAGTTGAGAACCTTCCTGCAAATACGACAATTCAGCCTTTAGGTACTGTACTTTGTATTAGCCCATGGAACTTCCCTCTTGCCATTTTCTCTGGTCAAATTGCAGCAGCACTAGGCAGCGGTAACTGTGTTATTGCTAAACCTGCTGAACAAACACCTTTAATTGCAGCTCAAGCCGTTCAGATTTTATGGGAAGCTGGTATCCCACATGGTGCTGTACAGCTACTTCCTGGCCGCGGTGAAACAGTAGGTGCTCAGCTTAGCCAAGATAATCGTATCGATGGCATCATGTTTACTGGCTCGACTGAAGTTGCCAAAATTTTACAGAAAACTGTTGCGAAACGTTTATCTGATAATGGTCAATCTATTCCTCTCATTGCAGAGACTGGCGGTCAAAATGCAATGATTGTGGACTCATCAGCATTAACTGAACAAGTTGTACTTGATGTCGTAAGTTCTGCCTTTGATAGCGCGGGTCAGCGTTGTTCTGCTTTACGTATTTTATGTGTGCAGGAAGACAGTGCCACAAGCGTAATTAAAATGCTTAAAGGTGCAATGCAGCAGTTGATCGTAGGTAACCCTGCGATTTTAAAAACTGACATTGGTCCTGTGATTGATAACGAAGCGAAACAGACAATTGACCAACATATCCAGAAAATGAAGTCTAAAGGCTACCCTGTACATCAGTTGATGTTCGGTGCGACAAGCCAAAATGAATTAGATAAAGGAACATTTGTTGTACCAACAGCAATTGAATTACCTAATCTTGATGATTTGCAACGCGAAGTTTTTGGTCCAGTTTTACACATCATTACCTATAAGTATGGTGAACTCGAACAACTCATCTCACGTATTAATGCCAAAGGTTATGGTTTAACAATGGGTCTACATACCCGTATTGATGAAACCATCCAAACAGTTATTCAACATGCTGAAGTTGGTAACCTTTATATCAACCGTAATATTGTTGGTGCTGTTGTTGGTGTACAACCGTTCGGTGGTGAAGGCCTATCTGGTACAGGCCCGAAAGCTGGTGGTCCGCTTTACATGTATCGCTTAATGCAGCAGTGTTCAAACAAAGTATTAGCAACACCATTTGCTATGAAGAATGAACAAACTGCTTTTGAAGACTTTAACCGTGAGGTTTATCAGAGCTTACAAAATTGGGCGAAACAGCATTTACCACAAGCAAATCGTGATATTGAACCATTTGGTGTTGGTAAGTTTTATGAATTACAAGGCCCTACTGGGGAAAGTAACCAATATATTATTTTGCCGCGTCATCGAGTTCTTTCAATTGCAGACACTGAACAAAATCAATTACATCAATTGCTCGCAATTTTTGCAGTTGGTAGCCAAGCAGCAGTAATGCCAAATAGTCCATTATTGGCAAAATACAAACAAACCTTGCCAAAAGATGTGCTTGCTGCAATTACTACAGTCAAAAATATCAGTTCTGATGATTTTGATGCAGTTTTACATCATGGTAATCGTGAAGAAATCTTCTCATTACAGCAAGAAGTTGCTACGCGTTCTGGTGCAATTGTTGGTATTACACATGTTGAGCCGAATGAGAATATTCCACTTGAACGTTTAGTGATTGAACGTGCAATTAGTGTGAATACAGCTGCGGCTGGTGGTAACGCAAGTTTAATGACAATGTCTGATTAACCCATAATTTTTCTAAAAAGCCCAAATCTCAGTATTTGGGCTTTTTTATTTAATCAGGTAATCTATTCTTAAATATATAAATTTTATCAAATCGAGATTCTAATAATGGTCTTTTTAGAACCAGAACAATATCAACAAAGATGTGCTCAACTTTTTAATTCATATCACAAAGATATTTCCACACTTCTACCATTTGCCCAAATTGAGCATATTGGCTCATCTGCCATACCGAATGCTATTTCAAAAGGTGATCTAGATATTTACGTTGAAGTTATGCCTGATCAATTTGAATTCGCAATAGCGCAGTTAAAAACACTTAATTTTGTAGAGAAGCAAAATACGCTAAGAACAGATGAGCTCTGTATGCTCGAATCACTCAACAACGATAATGTGGCATTTCAAATTGTAGTAACGGATTCAGTATTCACATTTTTCTTAACATTTAGAAATAAGCTTATGGCTTCTCCAACTCTAGTCAATGAATATAACCAATTAAAATCAAAGTGTAGCCATTTAGACCACGATCAATATAGAGCAGTAAAATCAGATTTTATTAATCGTGTTTTGAAGCATCCTTAATTTTAACAATAGTTTTCCTTACTGATATCTAGCTAAAATTGGCTCCTGTAACCTCGTTTTTTTTGATACCATTCACTATTTGATTCTGTCTAAATTTTCTTTGTCTATGACCTCTTCTTATCATCAACAACTTCAAACTAAAATTGACCGCATTACTGCCCAATTTTCTGAATTTACTCCACCTACATTAGAAGTGTTTGAGTCACCTGAACAACATTTCCGTATGCGTGCTGAGTTTCGTATCTGGCATACAGAAAATGACATGTTCTATGCTATGTTTGAACGTAACGATGATGACAAGCAGAAAACTGTTGTACGCATTGATGAGTTTCCCATTGCAGACCAAAGCATTAATAATTTAATGCCGAAACTTTTGGAAGAACTTAAAGCGGAACCAAAGCTTTCTAGCCGTATATTTGAAGCTGATTTTCTTGCAACACTTAGCGGAGAAATGTTAGTTACATTAATCTATCACCGCAAACTAGATCAGGAATGGGAACAAGCGGCTAAAGTGCTTGCTGATAAGTTAGACATTAAAATTATGGGCCGCAGTCGTGGCCAGAAAATTATTATTGGCGATGACTTTGTTGTAGAAGAATTCGAACTTTTAAACCGTTCATTTAAATACAAACAAATTGAAAGTAGCTTTACTCAGCCAAATGCACAGGTTTGCAAAAAAATGCTGCAATGGGCATGTGATGCGGCAGAAGGATCAAAAAAACACTTATTAGAGCTATACTGTGGTAACGGCAACTTCACTCTTCCGCTTTCTCTAAAGTTTGAACGCGTTTTGGCAACAGAACTTGCCAAATCTTCCGTTTATGCTGCTCAATGGAATATCGAACAAAACCAGATTGATAACATTCAAGTAGCACGTCTTTCAGCTGAAGAATTCACTCAAGCTTATCAAGGCGAACGCGAATTCCGCCGCCTACAAGAAGCGAATATTGATATTCAGAGTTATGATTTTGATACCGTATTTGTCGATCCCCCACGTGCAGGAATTGATGATGAAACTTTGAAATTATTACAAGGCTTTGAGCGTATTATTTATATTTCATGCAACCCAGATACACTGCATGAGAACTTAAAAATATTAGGTTTAACTCACCGTATTACCAAGTTTGCATTGTTCGATCAATTCCCATACACCCATCATGTTGAGTCAGGTGTATTACTTGAGAAGATTTAAACAAAATCTTTCATTGTAATTTTTTAAATAAGGAGGTTTTATACCTCCTTATTTTTTAAAGATTTATTGGTTAAGTATTTAAATTTTCAAAAAATATCAAGTCATCTGTCCGTCATAATTTCGTTTAACTCGAGCATTCCTATCGAAAATTCTTGAGTTCAATTGGTGGATTTATCACTTATAGAGACTTGTATTTTATTTTAAATTGGCTATATTTCGAGCTATGTTAGGTTGTATATGAAGGCTCTATGAGTTTTTGGCAAAAGCTGTTCTTAGCAGATCAACAGCATAACGAGCATAAAAACCAAACTGCTTGTGTTGAAAATGACTGCTCATGTAAAACAAATGAACAACTTCTAAGTGCGCTTGCGCTAGCAACAGATGAAGATGTCATTAAGGGAATCAAAAAAGTTCTTATTTCCCGTGGTTATAGCCGAAAAGAGTTAAATGAACTCACTCAAAAACCATCTATTCACTAATAAAAAAGCCAGTCTTGTACTGGCTTTTTTATATTTCACTTTAATCGACAAGCTGTCTGGTCGACCCACCCAACAATTGGGCCCATTTCAAATAGTTGATCATTACGCTTTGTCTTTTGAACATATAAACTAGAAATAGAACCATCAAGATATAAAGCCTGCTCTACCTTAAGATTCCTTTGAAAGAACTGAGCAAAGTTGTAGAAACTCACGCTATTCTTCGATATTACAAAATACAATTTATTATTTCGAATACCGACACCATTACGAATTTTATTTGATTGAGAATCTGGTAAAAAAAGGGAATTTATCTTTCCATTAATTACTAACATCGGGCCAGATTGTGTCGCATACTCAACGTTAAAATCCCGTTGGCTATATTGCTGTGTTGTTAAAATAAAGGCCTGTTTTTTATTCCAAGCTAGCACACCATTAGGCTGTAAAAAGAAATTTCCCAATCCTTTATTTTCATTTAATGGTTGAATCACCTTATCTTGTTCAACATAGAGTCCTACTGGAGAAAATCCGGGATGAAACATCCCTGCATTCATTGCGAAAGAAAGTCGCTCACATTGTTTTAATTGGTCCTGAACATTATTAAAGCTTTTGTAATACTGTTGATTATTAGAATTTTTAAGGAACAAGCGCAACTGTTTTAAATTGCTAATTGAAAGCACATCATATTGGTCACTTTCTGCGGTTTTAATTTGCTGGTGTTCTATCGCGTAGACAGACTGAATCAAAAGCCCATATATTGTTAAACACCAGATCACCCATTTCATTTAATACCACCAGACATGACATTTTTCCTTCATATTAAATCTTTAAATTATATACAATAAACGTAAATAAATTGGGTATGTATCAAACTCATTCATTCGACGTAATCAATACACTCCGCATTGCTGATATTGGTTATAATGGTTAGCAGCTTTTCAATAAAAGCCATCTACACTTTATTGGATCAGCGTAAGCATGCAGCAACCGAATAAGCGCTACCCTCTAGGGGCTCATCTCATCGTAAAGCATCTCGGCTATAGCCATCATGGTATATATGCTGGGAGAGGCCGAGTTATCCATTATTCTGGCTTAGCGCATTTCATCAAGAAACGGCCAATTGAAATCACTTCAATAGATGCTTTCTCGCATGGCAAAAAAATTCATGTTCGCTCTTATGACACGCCGCGATACAAAGGAAAAGCTATCGTGCGCCGGATGCGTTCACGTATGCATGAAAACCACTACCACCTAATTATTAACAACTGTGAACATTTATGTAGTTGGGCAATCACTGGAGTAGAAAGTAGTACTCAAGTTGAACGTATGATGCATCGATTAACGACGATTGGCTATGTAAGCTCAATCATGAGCTATATGAATGGTATGATGCTCACTGTGGCAACAACATGTTTTGCTCTTGTTCTATATATTAAAAAGAAATTACGCGATCAGGCAAAAATGAAGGTCCCTACTTACCAATTCCTAAGAGAAAAATCTGAAAAAAGGAATATTGATCCTTCAGTCCCTTTAGTATTTATAGATCCAGATAAAAAAGAACCAATTTAATAAAAAAGCCCTCAAAAATGAGGGCTTTTTAAAAAACTTAAAACTTATTTTTTATCAACTTTTGCTTCAGTCGTAATGTTTACAGTGATTTTATCACCCACGTTTGGAACGTAGTTACCTAGACCAAAGTCAGAGCGTTTGAATGAAGTTGTAGCATTGAAACCAATCGCTGGTACTTTTGCCATTGGGTGTTCACCTTGCTTGTTTAAAACAGCGTCAAGCACTACAGGCTTAGTTACACCTTTAACAGTTAAGTCACCAGTAATTTTAAAGTGCTTTTTGTCTTTAGTTTCAACTTTAGTACTTTTAAAAGTAATGTTTGGATATTTAGCTGCATTAAACCAAGCTTCTTCTTGGAACTCTTTATCCAAAGCAGGAACGTTTGTATTTACACTGCTTAAAGGGATAGTCACATTAACAGATGAGTTTGCTGGTTTAGCATTATCAACTTTAATTACACCTTGGATATCCGAGAAGTTAGCGCTTGGCGTAGAGAAACCAAAGTGATTCCACGAGAAAACAGTAGCTGTATGTGTAGGATCAATTTTGTAGTCAACTGGCGCAGCTAAAGTAACTGAGCTAGCCAATGCTACTGCCAAACCGAAGCTTAATGTTTTAAGATGCATTTTTCGTATCCTTTATTGATATAGTCGTTAGTGTATACATCAAGTAATTTAATTCACTATTCTTTATAAAACGATATGTTTCATCCATGCAACAATAAAAGCGTTACAGTTATTATTTAAAAACAATATTATAAAGTACAGGTACTTTCGTACCGTGTTTAGATTCTCAAATTAATTCGTTATTACTTCGACTTTATTGATCAATAACAAGGTAAAACATGGCTAATACTGCTCAAGCACAAAGTACTTCGACTCCATATCGAGTAACTCTGACCGACCCTTCAGGTCACCAATGGTTTGCTGATGAACCTACAGACAAAGGTGGTCTAGATACTGCTCCAAACCCAGTTCAAATATTACTGTCTGCTTTAGGGGCTTGTACCACCATTACACTAGAAATGTATGCGAATCTTAAAGGTATTAAGATTGATCATGTTCAAGTGGACTTAGCATTAAACCCAAATGGTGAACCAGAAAAAGGGCAAAATAATATTGAACGCAAAATCACCCTCAAAGGTGAATTCACTGAAGACCAACACAAGCGTTTATTAAAAGTTGCTGAAAACTGCCCTATTCATAAATTACTGACGTCTCAAATCAATATTCAAACCGAACTTAGCATTTAACCTTTCAAATATAAAAAAAGCGCTCCATAAAGAGCGCTTTTTTACACTACTTTAATATTTAAGCAGTTAATTCTTTTAC
This sequence comes from Acinetobacter sp. XS-4, assembly GCF_023920705.1. Taxonomy (NCBI): domain Bacteria; kingdom Pseudomonadati; phylum Pseudomonadota; class Gammaproteobacteria; order Moraxellales; family Moraxellaceae; genus Acinetobacter; species Acinetobacter sp. XS-4. The sequence goes on from NZ_CP094657.1 coordinate 2,363,027, forward strand.
TGCTGCAACAACAGCTTCAGTTGTAATACCGAAGAATTGGAACAAATCTTTTGCTGGCGCAGACTCACCATAAGTTGTCATACCAATTACTTTGCCATCAAGACCAACAAATTTCCACCAGTAGTCAACATGAGCAGCTTCAACCGCAACACGTGCACGAATGTGAGCTGGTAATACAGCTTCACGATATGCAGCGTCTTGTTTCATAAATTCTTCTGCACATGGCATAGAAACTACACGCACACCATCAAGTTGAGCATAAGCTTCCATTGCTAAAGAAATTTCAGAACCAGTTGCAATAATGATTGCTTTCAATTCGCCTTTTTCTTGAGCAAGAACATAACCACCTTTTGTAACATTTTGAATTTGTTCTTCAGAACGTGTTTGGAATGGTAAGTTTTGACGAGAGAAAATAAGTGCTGTAGGGCCATCTTTACGCTCTAAAGCAGATTTCCATGCAGTAGCAGTTTCAACAGTATCAGCAGGACGCCATGTATTTAGGTTCGGTGTACCACGTAAAGAAGCAATTTGTTCGATTGGTTGGTGAGTTGGACCATCTTCACCTAAACCAATTGAGTCATGTGTATAAACATGAATTACACGTTGTTTCATCAATGCAGACATACGTACTGCATTACGCGCATATTCCATAAACATTAAGAATGTTGCAACGTAAGGAACAAAACCACCATGCAATGCAACGCCATTCGCAATTGCAGTCATACCGAACTCACGTACGCCATAGTATACGTAGTTACCAGCTGGGTTTTCTTGAATGCCTTGGCAACCTTTCCAAAGCGTTAAGTTAGAACCAGCTAAGTCAGCAGAACCACCTAGTAATTCAGGCAATAAAGGACCAAATGCTTGTAATGTGTTTTGGCTCGCTTTACGTGTTGCGATGGTTTCGCCTTTCGCATTTGTTTCACGAATGAATGCATCTGCTTGCGCTGCAAATTCTGCTGGTAAGTCACCGCTAATACGACGAAGTAACTCAGCTGCTTCAGTTGGATATTTTGCTTGATACTGTGCAAATACCGCATCCCAAGCTGCTTCAGATTCAGTACCTTTTGGTTTCGCGTCCCATGCAGCATATACATCAGCAGGAATAACGAATGCTTCTTCTTTCCAGCCTAATGCTTCACGAGTTAGAGTAATCTCATCTTTACCTAATGGCGCACCATGACAGTCTTCTTTACCTTGTTTATTTGGTGAACCTAAACCAATAATTGTTTTACACATAATGATTGTTGGTTTTTGAGTTTCAGCTTTTGCTTCGATTGTCGCTTGACGAATCGCATCAGCATCATGCCCATCAACACGAAGAACTTGCCAACCATAGGCTTTAAAACGCTCTTCTGTATCATCGCTGAACCAGCCTTCTACTTCACCATCAATTGAAATGCCATTGTCATCATAATAAGCAATCAACTTACCAAGTTGTAATGTGCCAGCTAAAGAACATACTTCGTGAGAAATACCTTCCATTAAACAGCCATCACCCAAGAAACAGTAAGTGAAATGGTCTACAACGTTTAAATCATCTTTATTGAACTGAGCAGCTAAAGTCTTTTCTGCTAAAGCAAAACCAACAGCATTTGCAATACCTTGACCTAAAGGACCAGTTGTTGTTTCGATACCTGGTGCATAACCATATTCAGGGTGACCAGGAGTTTTAGAATGTAATTGACGGAACTGTTTTAAATCTTCAATTGAAAGATCATAACCTGTTAAATGAAGCAAAGCGTATTGCAACATTGAACCATGGCCGTTTGATAAAACGAAACGGTCGCGGTTTGCCCATTGTGGATTAGTTGGGTTGTGATTTAAAAACTCGCGCCAGACGACGTCAGCAATATCTGCCATCCCCATTGGAGCACCAGGATGCCCTGAGTTTGCCTGTTGCACAGCATCCATTGCCAATACACGAATTGCATTTGCAATACGACGTTCGTTTAAAGGGGTCGTCATAAGATCAGAATCCAATTTTAATAGATTGATGAAAAGAAGAAGATGAATAACAATTCAATGCCGCTATATTGTCTTAAAAAAAAGGCTGAGGGTAAACCCCAACATAGTATATTTCTTTATTTTTAACCGTTTCTTGGTTACACAAAAAACATTTGGACCTTTAAGTTATACAAAACAGGGGTCCTTTTCTTAAATACTGCTCCCCTATACGAACAGGCAGTTCTATTAGACTTTGATATATAGATAAAATATTGTGAAATCTCTATCAAGATCGATCATGTTTCTTTTCTTTAAAATCCGACTTATAAGATATAATCTTTTTGTTAATTCATATGTCTAAAAAATACACTAACAACACGTTGTTGAAATACCAATACTTTAAATAAAAACTCTTTATATCAATTTTACTAATACACTTATCAATTAAAACACAGTATAAATGAAACAAATTCATGCTTTTTGGTCAGTATGAACTGGTCCTCAAGCTCAAGTCGATGTAACATATTATGTCTTTTGAAATAACCAAGATAGGACTTTCATGCGCGAGTACGCTGTTTTTACCTCGGAATCTGTAAGCGAAGGTCATCCCGATAAAATGGCCGACCAAATTAGCGACGCTATTTTGGATGCAATCTTAAAAGAAGACCCATACGCACGTGTTGCTTGTGAAACACTGGTAAAAACAGGCGCTGTTGTACTTGCTGGTGAAGTAACAACGACTGCTAATATTGATGTTGAAGCTGTTGTTCGTAATACCGTTAACGGTATTGGATATCACCACTCTGATCTTGGCTTTGATGGATCAACATGTGCTGTAATCAATATGATTGGTAAACAGTCACCAGAGATTGCACAAGGTGTAGACCGTCAAAAACCTGAAGATCAAGGTGCCGGTGACCAAGGTTTGATGTTCGGTTATGCAAGCCGTGAAACAGATGTGTTAATGCCTGCTCCGATTTCTTATGCTCACCGTTTAATGGAACGTCAGGCTGAACTTCGTCGCTCAGGCGCACTCCCATGGTTACGCCCAGATGCAAAAAGCCAAGTTACCTTTGCATATGAAAATGGCAAGCCTGTACGTCTAGATGCGGTCGTTTTGTCTACTCAACATGATCCTGAAATTACTCAAAGCCAGCTTAAAGAAGCGATCATTGAGGAAATTATCAAGCCGATCATTCCTGCTGAAATGTTCCATGCTGCTACTAAGTTCCATATTAACCCAACGGGTATGTTCGTTATTGGCGGACCTGTGGGTGACTGTGGTTTAACAGGCCGTAAAATTATTGTAGATACCTATGGTGGCATGGCTCGTCACGGCGGTGGTGCTTTCTCTGGTAAAGATCCATCTAAAGTTGACCGTTCTGCTGCATATGCTGGTCGTTATGTTGCAAAGAATATTGTAGCTGCGGGTCTTGCTGACAAATGTGAAATTCAGGTGAGTTACGCAATTGGTGTAGCAGAACCTACTTCAATTTCAATTAATACATTTGGTACAGCAAAAGTTTCTGATGAGTTGATTATTCAACTTGTGCGTGATCATTTCGATTTAAGACCGTTTGGTATTACTCGTATGCTGGATCTTATTCAGCCAATGTATAAACAAACTGCGGCTTATGGCCACTTTGGTCGCGAAGGATCAGACACTGCATTTACATGGGAAAAAACTGATAAAGTTGATGCCCTTAAAGATGCTGCTGGCCTCTAATATAAAGTCATCAAAAAGCCCGCCAATGAGCGGGCTTTTTTATTTAGAGTTTAAATTTTATAGTATGTAGGGTTTACTCTTCTAGCAACCATCCTTGATGCCATATCATTTGCAGCTCTGAACAAAATTTATTGTCTTGTTGTTTTATCATCCTGATTTAGCACATCAAGTAATGTTGACTGCATTGGCGTATCTTGATGATTCTGGACATAAATATGGACAACTTTAAATACGACGACAACTGCTAAACAAGCCATAACACAAAACATCCACAAACCATACGGGCTTCGAATATGTTGCGAACCACAATGTGGACATGATTTATCAGTTGATGCCACAACTTTGTCGCAACACGCACAATGGTATTGATATAGCATAGGTAACCCTCCTTCCCTCATTTCAACCGTTGTTGTTTTAATAGGTTTGCTACATTTTTTAATTTATACATCCTTTATATTTATCCTATGTGAAATGAAAAGATAATTCAATCTGAATGAACAATTGAGTCAATAAAAAAACATTATTAAAATACAATAAGATAAGTTAAATATTATTTTTTTGGCACTATTTTTCTTATTTTGATATTTTGCCAAATTTGCTAAAATAAGCGAATAATCTCACATTTTAGGCAAATGCATGTCACATACACAGCTCATTAATAAGGGTGGCTTTCGCGAAAGAGCAAACCGAAGTAGAGGTTATCAACAATCTGAAAACAAGCAAACCGCTCTACCTTCAAATAAATATCAACCGCAGTCAAAACCACAAGACGAAACTAAATTAGAAATGGAAGATATTGATTCATCTACTTCAGTTTGCCAAAATAAATAATAATTTTAAAAATAAAAAAAGCTTAAACCCATGAGGTTCAAGCTTTTTCATAACACACTTACTTATTAATCTTTATTTTTATGCTCTATTTTTTTGTGGTCTGGGGTAACGTCTCGCGCTTCACCATCGATAATGTTTGAATCATGGTATTGGCCTTGACCACCACCCTGCTGGTTCTGCATATCTTGCATTTGACGCATTAAATCAGCAAATGGGTTTTGTCCCGAAGCATTACCGCCCATACCCATACCACCCATCATTTTATTCATCATAGCTTGCTGGCGTTTTGCAAGAGTTCTCATCGCTATATTACGAAATGCGGTTTGAACACCAGGAATCAAAATTAAAACAGCCAAAACATCAGATACAAGGCCTGGCAACATTAATAAGAAACCTGCAAAAGCATAAGCAAGCTTTTTAGTTACTGTTGGGTCACTACCTAGCTGGCCTGTCATCTGCATTTGCTGTAATTGAGGCATAATACCGGCAGTACTTCTGCGAATAAGCCCCAAACCAATAAAGAAAGCAATAATGAACCAAAAGAACACATACCATCCACTGATGAACTGTGCTACGCCAATCCATACGGCAATTTCAACAATCGCGCCCAGAACTACAATAAGAAGTAAATTCATGTAAAACTTTATCTATCTCAAAAAGAAAATTCATTGCAGTTTTATTTGACTTAACCTTATTTAAGTTTCAAATAAGGATTAAGCATTCCTCTTAACTCTGATTGTTCTGTCTAATTTCTAAAAAATTATCAAAAACTATTACATCGATAAGAATCTGCAATACTGGAGTACATTTGATTTTAACTCGATAAAAACAAACATGCTTTATTATTAATGAGTGCTGTATCCACTTTATCAAGTGCCACTTCAATCAGATTTGAATTTTTTTACTCTATTTGAGTGAGAATCTCTTCAAAAAAGAACGTCGTTAGTCAAATAAAGTCTTATTTGCTTAGCAAAGTTAGGAACATTCATTTGTTTATGCTTTACTTTATAGGGGCTTTAAAAGTAATACCTACATAGTAACACCTATCCTAGATAGCTTACATTTCACCTATCTAAAGACAGTTCTATTCAAGTTAAATTAATTAATAATACTTCAAATTAAACTTAGTCAGATTATGTATAAGAAAGCCCTTCTCGTTGCAACAAGTGCCCTATTTTTATCCGCCTGTTCTTCCAATACAGCAAAACAACATCAAAAACATTCTATTTCTGCCAATAAAAATTCAGAAGAAATTAAATCACTGTTTGATCAAGCACAGACCACGGGTGTTTTGGTGATTAACCGAGGGCAAACAGAAGAAATTTATGGCAATGATCTTAAAAGAGCATCAACCGCCTATGTTCCCGCCTCTACCTTTAAAATGCTAAATGCTTTAATTGGACTTGAACATCATAAGGCAACTACAACTGAAGTGTTTAAATGGGATGGGCAAAAACGTTTATTTCCTGATTGGGAAAAAGACATGACATTGGGCGATGCCATGAAAGCTTCTGCGATTCCAGTTTATCAAGAACTAGCCCGACGAATTGGTCTGGATCTTATGTCCACAGAGGTAAAACGTATTGGTTTCGGTAATGCTAACATTGGTTCAAAAGTAGATAATTTTTGGCTTGTTGGCCCTCTAAAAATCACCCCTCATCAAGAAGCCCAGTTTGCTTATGAATTAGCCCATAAAACTCTTCCATTTAGCAAAAATGTACAAGAACAAGTTCAATCAATGGTGTTCATAGAGGAAAAAAATGGAAGTAAAATTTATGCCAAAAGTGGTTGGGGATGGGATGTTGAACCACAAGTTGGTTGGTTAACAGGCTGGGTCGTTCAACCACAAGGAGAAATTGTCGCATTCTCACTTAATTTAGAAATGAAAAAAGGAACTCCTAGCTCTATTCGCAAGGAAATTGCTTATAAAGGCTTAGAACAACTGGGTATCTTATAAGTTGAACTCTATAGCCCAAGCATAGATTGGGCTATTTCTTTAATTTTTAAAGTTGAACCTAATTTATTAGCCATCAACTGGATGTAATGGTGTATTTAAATTTAATTGATAAAAAGCAGCATCGAGCCATTCTCCAAACTTAAAACCGACTTGTTTAAAAGTGCCTGCATGAATAAAGCCCATTTTTTCATGTAAACCTATGCTTGCCTGATTGGTCGCATCAATACAACCAATCAATACATGTAACTCGGCCTCTTGAGCACGCTGAATCAACTCTTGCATTAAAATTTTGCTTAGTCCACAACCACGATGCTCATGATGAATATAAATACTATGTTCAACGGTATATTTATAGGCAGGAAAAGCCCTGAAGGTCCCCCAGCTCGCAAAACCCAATAATTTGTCTGTCTCATCAACAATACCAATCACGGGAAAACCATTTTGTCTTTTAACTGCGAACCAATTTTTCATCGACTCTTCGGAGCGCGGTAAATAGTCATATAGAGCAGTAGAGTTGATAATTGCTTCATTCAAAATCTCTAAAATAGCTACTGAATGTTCTGCTTCATTACAATCAATTAAACGAAAATTAGAATCGAGGGAATAGGTCATAAAGATTCCTTAACAGCAGAGACGAGTTGACTAGAGACGACTAAAATATAGCGAGCGACTTGAGATGAATTATTACTATATATAACGGGCTGGTTTAGTTGCATTGCCAAACAATCCCCTGTGCTTAAAGCATAAGAAGATTCACCTAATTGAATATCAATTTTCCCTTCAACTACCCAAAGTTGCTGTTGTACTACCTTAGAGGTTTCACTAATTTCATAAGTAATTCGTGAGTGAGGGGGAAATTCAATTTCAACAATTTGAAATGAGGACTTCCAATTTGGAGGTGAAATTTGACGGCGAATATAGCCAGTTTCCGGGTCTTTCCATTCTGATTGTTGACTACGCCGAACAATGGGCTGAGGTGATTGATTAACTTGCTGGTTAGCGAAGAGTTGAGTCAAAGGTACATCTAAACCATTTGCTAGCTTTTCAAGAACAACCGCTGTTGGGCTGGCCTCACCTCTTTCAATTAACGAAATTGCAGAACGACTCACCTGACATCGGGTAGCAAGAACATCCAGGGTATATCCACGAGCTAAACGCAGTTCACGTACTTGCTGTGCAATGCGAATATTAATATCTTCCATACACCCACAAACTTCGCTTCCAAAATTATAGATAAATATTCCACTAAACTAGAATATTGTCAATTATTAAAGAATTTTTATCTTTTAGGAAACCTTCAAAACTCTTCTTTGTAATAACCAAAATTGAATCTATTTAAAAACGAAAAATAACCATTCATAAGTGACTTGCTTAAATAACTCATGCAGATCATATTTTGGTATGTAACAATACCTTTAAATTATTTATGTAAGCCTTCGCATGTCTTTGATTATTGGGATTGACCCTGGTTCACGCTTAACAGGTTATGGAATCATTGAAAAAGATGGAAGCAAATTACGTTTTATCGATGCAGGTACGATCCGAACAGAAACTAAGGAAATGCCCGAACGCTTAAAACGTATCTTTGCTGGTATTGAACGTATTGTTAAATTTCATGGTCCAACTGAAGCTGCCGTTGAGCAAGTGTTTATGGCCCAAAACCCCGATTCGGCTCTAAAACTTGGTCAAGCACGTGGCGCAGCGATAGCCGCTTTGGTCAATTTAGATTTGCAAGTTGCAGAATATACTGCCCGCCAAATTAAACAATCTGTTGTAGGTTATGGCGCTGCCGACAAAGAACAAGTACAAATGATGGTTATGCGATTACTTAACCTGACCATTAAACCTCAAGCAGATGCAGCAGATGCACTAGCAGCAGCAATTTGCCATGCTCATGCATCTGGAAGTATGAGCAAACTGTCTGTCCTTAATGCCTTAGGTGGTATGGCACGTGGACGAAGCCGCTCTAGCAGTCGTAGACGTTAAAGTTTTATTAGTTCACTACTTGAGTAATTGCTTCATTCATTTGATAAGCCTGTAAACCTCGCATACCTTGTTTTGCAAGTTGGTCACCAGCTTGAGCATGCAGGGTAACCATTTCATGTAACGCAATTGCCTTATGAAATTGGGCCTTTAGACTTGCAATCATTCCTGCTAGTACATCTCCCATTCCACCAGTTCCCATACCGGCATTACCTTGCGTACAAATATAAAGAGCATCTTCTAAAATCAGACTGCCCGCTCCTTTAAGCACCCACTGCCCTGCATATTTTTGTTGTAAGGCATAAATTGCAGAGATTCGATCATTCTCAATCTGAGTAGTAGAACACTCAAGTAATGTTGCAGCTTCTCCTGGATGAGGCGTTAAATAAATGTGCGGATTCAATTTTTGAGGTTGTTTTGCTAGAAACCATAAAGCATCCGCATCTAAAACAATTTCTAGATGTGTACTCTGATTTAACAAATTAAACCATTGTTGGTAGATCTGCCTTGCCCAATCATCACGTCCCAAACCCATCCCAAAACATACTGCATCAACCTGAGATAAAATGTCTTTAATAGACTTTTCATTTAAGCCATTAATATCACGGAGCATAATATTTGGTGAACGAGACAAAATAGCCTGATGATGGTTTTGATGACAAACCACCGTGACTTTACCTGCTCCTGCATGAAAAGCAGCCTCGGCAGCCATAATTACAGCACCGCCCATTTGTTCATGCCCGCCAACGACTAAAACATGCCCATAACTCCCTTTATGACCAAATGCCATACGCTTAGGAAGTTTAATATTTGTTGATGTTAAATAAGCTAACGGTTTCAGCTCTTGGTCTATAGGAATTAAATCAATTAAATGAAGCTCGCCTGTGTATTCTTTACCTTGACCTGTAAATAATCCGGCTTTAAGTCCTAAAACTGTAAATGTATGATCAGCCCGTATTGCACACGGCAAGGTACAACCTGTATTTGCATGTAAGCCACTTGGAATATCAACAGAAATTTTTAGCCCAGTTTGTTCATTAAATTGTTGAATAGCCTGTTGCCAATTAGTGTTTAATTCTCGATTTAAACCTATGCCAAATAAAGCATCAATATAACAATCAAAACGCTTTGCAAGTTCAAAACCTTGATGAATTTGCACCCGTTGATCTTTTGCAAATTGCACAGCTTGGTGTAAATCTGCTGAAGCTCCTACTTCTGAAGCAAAGATTTCAACATTCCAGCCCGCTTGCTTTAAATAAGCTGCTATAAAATAACCATCACCTGCGTTATTCCCTTGTCCACACCAAACAGCAATATTTTTAATAGACTGTTCTTTAAAAAGTTCAATTAACTGTTGAGCAATTGACCAAGCCGCTTGTTGCATTAAACCTAATGATGAGTTTTGCGCAGCAAACCAGCGTTGCTCCCATGCTTGAATATCATCGCTATGGTAAACTACCGTCTGCATATTATTATCCTCTTCTGTTTTGGTTTATGACATCTTCCGATACATCACGCATTGCGTTGCAACAACTTGATCTTCATGAATTAAAAGCATGGATCAAGGCTCAAGCTTTAGACTTGGGTTTTGCTGATTGTGTCATTGCAAAACCAGATGCTCAAGAGCAAATGCCACGTTTTTTAGAGTATCTTGAACGTGGCTATCATGCAGATATGACCTATTTAGAGGAAAATCTAGAAAAACGGGCTGATCCAACATTATTAGTTCCTGGTACAAAAAGCATTATTTGTGTGCGAATGAATTATCTGGTTGAGTCACCAAAACCACGTTATGTACCTTTTGAACCTAATTCTGCAATTATTGCTCGATATGCACGTGGTCGAGACTACCATAAGGTCATGCGGGGCAGATTGAAGACATTAGCTACACGAATTCGTGAAAAAGTGGGTGATTTTGAATCACGCCCTTTTGCTGATTCAGCTCCTATTTTTGAAAAATCGTTGGCTGAAAGTGCCGGAATGGGTTGGACGGGCAAACATACTTTACTCATCCATAAAAAATCAGGTTCTTTTTTTGTATTAGGTGAACTATTCACATCACTAGATTTACCTTTTGATGGACCAACAACCCCTCACTGTGGTTCATGTAGTGCTTGTATTGATATTTGTCCGACGCAAGCAATTGTAGAGCCTTATATGCTTGATGCACGGCGCTGTATCGCATATTTAACCATCGAATATAAAGGAATCATTGCTGAAGAATTGCGTGCTGGTATTGGTAATCGAATTTTTGGTTGTGATGACTGCCAATTAATTTGCCCGTGGAACAGTTTTGCCAAAACTGCTTCTATTAACGATTTTAACCCTCGGCATGGTTTAGATAACATCAGTCTTCTAGACATCTGGCAATGGGATGAAGCTACTTTTTTGGCTAATACAGAAGGTAGCCCAATCCGCAGGACAGGTTATCAATCATTTAAACGTAATATTGCCATCGGTTTAGGAAATGCCCCCTATTCAACAGAAATTGTAGCTCAACTACAAAATGGCAAAATTTTGCATGATGATATTGTCAACGTGCATATTGATTGGGCAATTGAACAACAACTTAATCAACTTAAGCTACCAAATTAAAAAAATGATGTTTTTTGCCCTATAGCTTTAATACGAATTCTGTATGATTATGTGTAGTGAATTAATGCCATCATCATGGATATGACAATGACTCTACGTAATGATTGGAATCGTGAAGAAATCCAAGCTTTATATGAACAACCTTTTTTGGATTTAGTTTTCAAGGCTCAGCAAGTACATCGCGAGCACTTCACTGCCAATGCGATTCAGGTCAGCACCCTTTTATCGATTAAAACAGGTAAATGCCCTGAAGATTGCAAATACTGCTCACAATCCGCACATTACGAATCAAAATTAGAAGCAGAAAAACGTATTGCTGTAGAAAAAGTGATTAGTGAAGCAAAAGCTGCAAAAGATTCAGGTTCTTCTCGTTTTTGTATGGGTGCAGCTTGGCGTAACCCACATGAACGCGATATGCCTTATGTTTTAGAAATGGTACGTGAAGTAAAAGCTTTAGGTTTGGAAACCTGTATGACTTTAGGCATGCTTAACCAATCTCAAGCAGAGCGCCTACAAGTTGCTGGTTTAGATTATTACAATCACAACCTAGATACATCTCGTGAGTACTACTCTCACATCATTAGCACCCGTACTTTTGATGATCGTTTAAATACCCTAGATTATGTTCGCCAAGCTGGCATGAAAGTTTGTAGCGGCGGCATTGTAGGTTTAGGTGAAAGTCGTGAAGACCGTGTTGGCTTATTACATGAATTAGCTACCCTACCAATCCATCCTGAATCTGTACCAATTAACATGCTTGTTCCAATTGAAGGAACGCCGTTAGCTGATGTTGAAAAGCTTGATGTAATTGAATGGATCCGCACTATTGCGGTTGCACGCATTATTATGCCGCATAGCTATATTCGTCTATCTGCTGGCCGTGAGTCATTAAGTGATTCAGATCAAGCATTAGCATTTATGGCAGGCGCAAACTCATTATTCTCTGGTGATAAATTACTTACCACACCAAATGCAGGTGAAGGTAAAGACCAAGCGTTGTTTAATAAACTAGGCTTAACTGCAGAAAAACCAAAACCAACAGTTGCTGACTTATCAGTAAATGCCATGAGTGCATAACTTAAGACAGTAAAATAAAAAAGCCCTGATTCTTCAGGGCTTTTTTATTTATACAGAGGTAACTAAAATTCCATAAGTAGCATTAAGAAATGTCCCTACTCGAATAATGTCTTTTCCTGCTGCATGCGTTACAGACAACTCTTGGCTCAACACATCAAAATTAAAAGCATCAAAAACATCCTGATGATGTAAAAGCCAAGTCACTGTATCTGCTATATTATCATCCACAATATAAGTTAAGGCCTTAAAGTCTTTACTCATAAATCACTCTTAAAAAAATAAATTTTATGAATTTTATATGAGTTAACTCTACCTTAAAAGAGAATCTAAGCTGCTTTAGGGTTCACTAAAGAACGACCAGACAATAAGCTTGTCAAAGCTTGTGGTGAAAACTCCAAAGAAAGTACATGACTCTTTAGATTAACAGAGTGTTTACTGATCAATGGAAGTAAACCTTCTTCTGTTTCAAAGACGTATTCATCTGCAATATTTAAGATACCCTCAAGATTAGTTGTACTTGAGGCAAGATCATGACTAAAGATGTCATAAATTGTTTGTAAGTTAAACGTAGTCTGCTGCTCAGTTGGGTGCTTAATGAGATAATCCTTTAAAAACAAAACTAGCTTATGAGCAAAGAAAAAGTAATTAGGTTTATAGCTATACTTCATACTATTCATGGAACGGAACTCCAGATTATCTTTTATTGAATTACAACTAAAACAGTAGGAATTGAATCTTAAAAAATTCTTAAAAAATAAATATATTCACAAGATAAATTAAAAAATAATTTTATTGTTAAAAAACATAAAGTTATACCAAAAATATAGACAACTCCTATCTTAAATGTTTTAAAGTTAGATTAATTTAAATAAAATACAATTACTTAAATATTACGAGTTTTTTCATTTTATTTTAAATAATGAATCACACATTATTTTACCAACTGATAAAAAATGTATTTCCAAAATATTCATTAATAAAAAAAACCAATCAAAATACATATAAATATAATGTTTTTCCTTGTTTTTTGATTGAAAAGTGATATATTTCCCTCGCCTTACTTAAGCAGAATAAACTTGCTGAAAAGTAATGGATTTTATTTTAAAAGGCTATTCTGGGGGTTTTATGAAAAGATTTATTTTTATGGCGGCGGTTTCTCTCTTAAATATAGCAAATGCACAAGCTGCAGATGGCACAATTACTATTAATGGTCTTGTCACGGATAATACTTGCACTATTGATACTGGAGATAAAAACTTAACAATCAATCTGCCTACAGTTTCATCTCAAACATTAAAAAATGCAGGTGATGTCGCTGGTCGTACCCCATTTCAAATTAATTTAACGAACTGTTCTTCTGCTGGCAAAGTAGCCACTTATTTTGAGCCTGGTGCTACCGTTGACTTTAATACTGGTCGTTTATTAAACCAAGCAACTTCGGGCGGGGCAACAAACGTGAATATCCAGTTGCTCGGTAGTAATAACGCTGTAATCCCTGTACTCGCTACAAGCACAAATGGAACTCAGACCAACTCACAATGGGTGAATGTTTCAGCAGGTGGTGATGCTGACCTTAACTATTATGCTGAATATTATGCTACAGGTGCTTCTACTGCGGGTACGGTAACATCGCAAGTAAAATACACCATTATTTATCAATAACATTAAAATTATTGAAGCTTCTATTTAGAGATAGAAGCTATCTCCTATCTATTATTAATTATTGAGAATATGACTCATGCTTTTTCGTGGTCGTAAGTTTTTTTGGGGATTAGTTTGCCTACAGGTAGCACTGACTACAACAGGCCATACTGAAATTGTTTTACATGGAACTCGTGTCATTTATCCTTCAAATGCACGTGAGATCACTTTGCAACTGAGTAATAACGGTACTGCTCCTTCTCTTGTTCAAGCTTGGATCGATGATGGAAATGCAAAGTCGACTCCCGATGAAGCAAATGTGCCCTTCATTATTACTCCCCCGATTTCACGAGTAGAGGCGACTAAGGGCCAGACATTAAGAATTACAGCTCTACCTAATACGTCTCAATTAAATCAGCAACAAGAATCTATTTTTTGGCTTAATGTTTTAGATATACCTCCTAAACCGGAAGGCAAAACTCAACAAGACCAAACCACCTCTATTTCTAATAATTTTTTACAGCTCGCTGTTCGTTCACGCATTAAATTTTTTTATCGCCCTATAAATCTAAAAGAAAATATTGAACAACTAAGTGAGAAAGTTCAATGGAAAATAAATGATCAATATCTAGTAGTAAAGAACCCGACACCCTTTTTCCTAACTATTAGCTCCATTTTTCAAGGAGGTGAAGGCCATAAAACAGACTTATTACAACAAGGTTTAATGGTTGCCCCTTTTTCCGAAGATAAAATAAAAATAAAAAATAAAAAATTAGCAGATATGAGCTTTGTATATATCAATGATTATGGTGGAAGAGTTGAGCACCCAATAAAGTTCTAACCTCACTGTATTACTTAAGAAAACCTAAATACCTATCATGAATAGGCTCTAAAACTATGTCTAAATGGTTTATACCTTATATATGTTTAAAAAGCCCTTTTACTTGTTATGTGGCCTCAAGTATTGCGATATGTATGCCTTTGGCTGCATATGCCGAAAATAGTACCGATGTTTCAGGTTTCTCAAAAGCAGAGTTTGATAGTAATTTTTTAGTAGGTAATGCGCAAAAAATTGATATTGGTCGTTTCAAATATGGAAACCCCATCTTAGCTGGTGAATATAGCTTGGATGTCTATATTAATGGTCAATGGCTGGGTAAACGACGTATGCGCTTTAATGCTCGCTCTCCTAACGTAAATGCCGAAACCTGTTTTACGGAAGCCATGTTACTAGAATATGGTGTAAAAGCTGACGTGCTTAGCCAACATTCTCATACATCCTCTCTTTCTTGTGACGCACTAGGGACTTGGATAGATAATGCTTTTTATTTATTTGATAGCTCTCGTTTAAGAATTGATATTTCTATCCCCCAAGTCACATTAGAAAAAAATGCACAGGGCAATATCGATCCACATCTTTGGGATCGAGGTATTAATGCAGCTTTTTTGACATATAACGCGACTGCTTACCGGATAGTTAACGAACAACATGAAAGTACATATGCTTTTATGGGGACGAATCTTGGAGCAAATTTAGCGAGTTGGCAATTTCGCCATAATGGACAATGGAAATGGCAAGACCATACTGATTTTCAATCTGATAATTCTTCTTATACTTCAACGAATACATATATACAAAAAGCATTTCCGAAAATTCATGGCGTTCTGACTTTAGGCGATTATTTTACCAATAGTGATTTTATCGACTCTTTACCATATCGCGGAGTAAATATTTCAAGTGATGACCGAATGCTTCCAAACAGTATGCTCGGTTACGCTCCCAGAGTGAGAGGTTATGCAAAAACCAATGCGAAAGTCGAGGTTAGGCAACAAGGCAATTTAATTTATCAGACAACGGTACCACCTGGAAACTTTGAAATTAATGATCTTTACCCAACGGGATTTGGAGGTGAGCTACAAGTTTCGGTAATTGAATCTAATGGAGTAATTCAAAAATTCTCTATTCCCTATGCTTCTGTCGTCGAAATGCTACGCCCTCAAATGAGTCGATACTCTTTTACTTTAGGACAGTTTCGAGATTCAAACCTTAGCCTAACTCCATGGCTGATACAGGGTAAGTAT
Source organism: Acinetobacter sp. XS-4 (assembly GCF_023920705.1). Classification (NCBI taxonomy): domain Bacteria; kingdom Pseudomonadati; phylum Pseudomonadota; class Gammaproteobacteria; order Moraxellales; family Moraxellaceae; genus Acinetobacter; species Acinetobacter sp. XS-4. The sequence continues at coordinate 2,378,866 of NZ_CP094657.1, forward strand.
CAACGGGGAATTAATAATTACCTCACAACTTACAGTGCGGTTCAAGCGACCCAGCAGTATCTCTCGTTATTACTAGGCACAGCTTTTTCAACACCCATTGGAGCTGTCTCTTTTGATGCCACTCAATCAAAAGCTGAGTTTGATCATCAATCTAAAATGACAGGGCAAAGTTATCGTTTAAGTTACAGCAAATTATTTTCCCCAACAAATACTAATTTAACATTAGCTACTTATCGCTATTCAACAGAGAACTACCTCAAATTGCGTGATGCAATTTTAATTCAAGATTTACAACAACAAAATATTGATAGCTTTTCAGTAGGCAAACAAAAAAGTGAATTCCAGATTACTTTAAATCAAGTTCTTCCAAAGCAATGGGGAAATTTTTATTTAGTGGGTTCATGGACAAACTATTGGAATCAACCCACGACCAATAAACAGTTCCAATTAGGTTATAGCAATCAATTTAAAGATTTAACTTATAGTTTATCCGCAATTAGCAGCGAGATTGATGAAGGTGGCACTCGCACAGGTCAAGATACGCAGTACCTTGCTTCTTTATCTTTTCCATTAGATTTTAAGAAAAATTCTCTGACTTTTAATAGTGTTATTGGTGAGGATAGCCAGACTTTAAGCTTCAGTGGCTTTACAGGAAGTCGTTTAAACTACGGCGCATCAATTTCTAATCAGGACCATGGTCAAACCAACCTGAATATTAATGGCACCTATAAAACAAACTATACAACACTTGGTGCTTCATTAAGTCACGCAGATTCATACCAACAAGAAATGCTTAACTTCAGTGGCAATATTGTTGCACATTCCCAAGGAATTCTGTTTGGGCCAGATCAGGCTCAAACCCTGGTGCTGGTCTATGCACCAGATGCTACTGGAGCACAAGTCGGTAATACACCAGGGCTCAGTATTAACAAAAAAGGATATGCCGTTATTCCCTATGTTACGCCTTACCGTATGAATGACATCAGTCTTGACCCACAAGACATGTCCACACAAGTTGAACTTGGTGAGAGCAGTTTACGGATTGCCCCCTATGCAGGCTCAATCACTAAAGTTCAATTCTCAACAAAAAAAGGTTATGCACTTTTTATTAGTACAACAACATTAGATGGCTCACATCTACCTTTTGCCGCACAGGTATACAACCAGAATAACGAAGTAATAGGTATTATCGCGCAAGGCAGTCGCATTTATTTACGAACACCCTTAACCCATGACCATTTATATGTGAAATGGGGAAATACGAGTACTGAAAAATGTGAAATTGAATACGATATAGCGGATCAAATAAAGCATAACAACCAACCAATTATTATGACAAAGGCAGTCTGTAAATGAATAATATTTTAAAAAAAATTGGATTTTTGGCAGTGAGTCTATTTGCTTATAGCAATACAAATGCAAATTGTAATTTAAGTAAAGGATTTACTACCGTCGATATTCCGATGAATATAGGTAAAATCGTAGTAAAACCAAATGATCCAATAGGAACGATCTTACAAAAGAATACTTTTATAGTTTCTCCTAATAATTCGACTGCAACTTGTAATCGCGCGAGTGATCAAATTATTGCAGCTCTCCCCTTAAATTATCCAATTAGTCCTATAGGTAATAATGTTTATGCGACCAATATTCCCGGTATTGGTATTCGTCTTTACCGTGAAGCTTCTGATGCTTCAGATTTTTCAGGATATTATCCCTATAGACGTACATTAACACCAAATAAAGCATATACGCTTTCACCAGGGTATTTTGTTATGGAGGTTATTAAAACTGCCATGACAACAGGTTCTGGAGCACTAGTCGCAGGCCGTTACAGCACCTATTATGTATCAGGACAACAGAACCGCCCATTTTTAACAACTACCGTATTAAGTAATGCCCCTATTCTTATTGCATCTTCATCATGTGAAATTCAAAATGGTGTAGATACGCCAGTTCAACTTCCAACCGTAATGAAATCAGGTTTTAAAACTATTGGTTCAACCCAAGGGGAACAGAATTTTAATTTATCAATCTTATGTAATGGCGGCGAAAACAACTCTGGTATTGCCACAAGTAACCTGATTAGTTTAAGTTTTGATTATAATTCTGATACCTCAAATAATCAGGTGATTAACAACAGTGCCGCGAATTCAATCAAAGCTAATGGTGTGGGTGTCGAACTGTTATGGAATATGAATGGAGCAAATAAGCCGATTCAAAAAGCAAGCAAACTAAATATAGGTATGGTGAGTTCCAACCAAACTATAGAATACGATATTCCTTTAACTGCTCGTTATTATCAAACTGCCACCAATGTAACCTCAGGTGAGGTTAAAGCCACAGCGACTGTTACGATTCAATATGATTAACTACTATCTATAAAATTACGAAAAATAAATAAGCTTAATGCTATCAAGAGAACTCAAAAAACTCATGTTTTTCAAACTTTGTAGTTCTATTAAAAAATCACATAAAAAAATGCTCATAAGCAAAAATAGCAAATGAGCATTAGTGATAACCACTTAACCTGAAATACAAATTGTGGGAAATAGATCACAATTTGCATGAGTATAATTTCAAAAAATAGCTTAAAGATCAAGTCTTTTTTTTAACAAAGATTCTAATAGATAACATAAAGCATTGTTTTAAATAAATTAAAAAAATAAATTTAATTCATGAACACTATTTTATAGTGTTTCTAAAGAATTATCATTCTATTAATTAATAAAAACTTAATTTTAAGAAAAATTAAAATTCACTCTCCAATTCGAATAAAATAAAAATCTATTTTATTTTCATATGGTTAAATCAAAATCATAAATTTTTTAATTTTACTAAATTACATAATTTATAATAAAAAAAACATAAAAAAATTTAGAATTCCCCTTCAATTACAAATAATATCTTTAGACTTTTTATCAGAACGTAACATGCTCATTTTTTGGAAAATATTATGTATCTTATTACTAAGTCTAGGCGCTACAAGTATAGGTTTTGCGATTAGTCACATTGATCTTTTTCTTTTTTTTATAGGTTTGCTTTTATTAACCTCCTTTATCTTAGCTTTAAAGCAAGCACGTGAAGATGCAGGTTTCTTCCCTGATAATTAAAATATTATGAATTTCTAGGATATAGCATCCATACTAAAATCATGGTTGAATGCGCCATATAGTCTATAGGGATATGTGATCTAAATATGTCAAAAAGTTCTTCAGATGCTGGAATTTTTTTATGGATGACTTATCAGACTATGCAAAAGATGGGCTTAGATGCAGCATCTATTTTTGCAAGTGTGAATTTGCCCAATCAACCGCCAGATAAAAATATTCGTAGAGATAATTCTACCCAACAACGATTTTGGAGAGCAGCTGAAGAAATCAGCCAAGATACAGACATTGGTCTACATGTAGGAAAGCAAATGCCTCCCTTCAGGGGATTAGTAATTGAATATCTATTTTTGAGTAGCTCAACTTTCGGAGAAGGTTTGCAGCGGGCTCTTAGATATCAGGCCATACTTACAGATGTATTTGATCTTAAATTAACAGTTAAAGACGATAAAGCAATATTGTCTGGTTTTGAGCACCCTGTAAGACATTATCTAGAATGTGGGATTGGTATTTTTCTTAATTTTTTTAACTATATTACAAATAATGAGTTCAAACCCACTCAAATTATCTTGCCATATCAAAAAGGTGCATCAGTAGAAATTTATGAGGAAATATGGAATTGTTCCGTGATTTTAGGGCAAACAGAAGGTTCTATCATTTTTCCTAGTGTACTTTTAAATAAAGCTTCACCAGCTGCTGAGCCAGAATTATTAAGAATTCATGAAACTCTTGCAGGACAACAGTTACTAACTTTAGAAAAGCATCAACTTGTTTATGCTATTGAAAGTTTGCTTAGCAATGGATTACTTGAATCTGGACAATTTGATCAAAAATTTATTGCTGAACAATTAAACCGTAATCCCCGTACCCTTCGGGCAGACTTACAGGCAATTAATACAAATTACGAAAAAATTTTAAATCAGCATCGGGAAAAAATAGCCAGACGTTTACTTGCTCACACACAAGAAACCATCGATCAAATCGTTTATCTAACTGGTTTTTCTGAGCCCTCTGCCTTTACACGAGCTTTTAAACGTTGGTCGGGTGAAACTCCTAGTGCTTACCGCCAACGTAAACAAAAATAGTTAAATTGATTCTAAAGACACTTATATAGCTGCCTTTTAAGTCAAAGGGATAAAACATTCTTCTTTTACAATCACTTTAAATTGTAATTAAGAAGTTTTGAATATGCTCGGATTTCCCGTAGGTGTTTTTGTTGCAAATGGCCTTGAATGGTACTTTCATAAAGTTTGGTTACATGAATATCCAAGTCAGTATCGTAATAGTCCATTTTTTACTCATATCGCGCATCATAAACGCGCTCGTTTAAATAGCTTTCAAGATGAAGGTTATGCTGAATCGATGTTCAAAAATGCAGAAATTTATAATGAAAAAACAGCATTAATTGGGTTAGCTGGCGCTGCTACAATTTTTTTGCCTGTAGCCCCGTTTTTTACAGCTGGGCTTTATTATGGGTTATGGAATTATTGGCGTGTACATGCAAAATCACATTTAGATCCAGAATATGCAAAAAAAAGAATTCCTTGGCACTATGATCATCATATGACAAGCAACCAAAATGCTAATTGGTGTGTTACCAAACCTTGGTTTGACTATATTATGGGAACAAGGGTCACTACCGAAGCATCTCAAACTGAAACAAATCCATTAGGTATCAAATTACCAAGGTTTTTAGAAAAACCAATTAATTTTACTGCTCGACGGATACTTTCCAAGTCGTATACAAAAATTGATTTAAATTCTAATCAGGATCAATCCAATTTACGCAATGGAATAGAAGTCAATTTGACTTAAATATATCAAAATAAAAAGCTGCGGACTTCAGCGGCTTTTTATACAAATGAATAGCCCCTAAACTTTCAAAGGCTCAAAACAAGATACGAGAAAGTCCATCACTACTCGAATTGCAGGGCTATGACGTAAATCTTCGTGTGTAACTAGCCAGATTTCAGCACTCATAGGATGATCATCCTGCAATCTTTCTAAACTGCTGAGTGCCCCTAAAAAATCAGGTAAAACAGCCAACCCTGCTTCCCCACATGCAGCTCTCCACTGTAACTCAGGATGGTTGGTAACCATTATGGGTTCTTTATAATTTAATCTTTCTTTTAGTTTTTGCTGTTTTTGGCCATGTACTCCCCCCACTTCTACACTAATCCATTCATAATTTTCAGGATCTGTTGAAGCTAAATAATTTGGGCCTGCATATATTCCAAAAGGTATTTCCCCTACTTTGCGAGCTACTAAATTTTCATCTTTAGGACGGCCAAATCTTACAGCAATATCAGCCTCACTATGCTGCAAAGAAACATAATGAACATCACCGAGTACACGCAATTTTAATTGAGGATAATGACGATAAAACGCCCCCAGATGAGGCATGATGAGATGTGCAGCAGTTAAAGGAGGCATACTAATAGAAACGCTACCCATTACTTCTTGCTGACCAGCCTGAGTTAAACGTTCAATAGAAAAAGTTTCTTCCATCATACGCCCAACTACTTGTGCAAGACGTTCACCATCAGGAGTAAGAATGTAGGTCCGTGGTCTACGATCAACCAATTTAAGTTTTAAGTTTTGTTCAAGCTGAGCAATTCTTCTGGATACAGTTGCATGATCTACACCCAATTTTCTTGCGGCAGCTGACAGTGACTTCTCTTCAGTAAAAACTGAAAAGTAATGTAAATTTTCCCAATCGATCATTGTGCAAATTTTCACATTAGACGTGTATTAATACGGAATTGTACACCTTTATATAATTGCCCAGAATAAAACCTTTCTTAGTGGGAGCCTGTCGATGAACAGAACGGTGGCTTATGCCTATGCTGGTATCGTATTAACGATGTTTTTTTGGGGATCAGCATTTAATGCAATGTCTTATATCATTCATCATATGCCTCCGCTATCTGCCGCATCTGAACGATTTTCAATTGCAAGCCTAGGCTTACTTCTAATCTTTTCAATAACAGGCAAACTAAGATGGGCAGTCTTAAGTCAAAATTTGTTTATCTACCTTGTTATTGGGGTAATCGGAATTGCAGGATTCAACATAGGCTGTTTTTATGGATTACAAACGACATCTGCCGTGAACGGTGCTTTAATTATGGCAACTACACCGTTAATGACTCTATTAATGACAATTGTTTTGGACGGTGAAAAACTTACCCCTAGTAAATTTTTAGGTGTTTTATTCGGTTTAAGTGGTGTGTTGCTGGTCATTAGTCAGGGCCATATAACAACGTTACTTCACCTGAAAATAGATATTGGAGATCTATTTATATTATTAGGAGCTTTTGGTTTTTGCTTAGCTAATGTTCTATCTCGCCGCTATGTAAAAAATGCCACTCCGCTAGAAACAACAACTTTTTCTATGATGTTCGGTGCAATAACCCTTAGTGTGTTAAGTATGATATTTGAAGACCCTCTGTCAGCAATTGCATCTGCACCTGTAAATGCACATTTAGCCATGGGATATGTCGTTATTTGCTCAACAATGATTGCTTATTTATTCTGGTTTAATGGCATACAAAAGTTAGGGGCTGGACGTGCTTCCGTCTTTTTTAACTTTGTACCAGTGTTCAGTATGCTGATCGCCTTACTTACTGGACAATCTCTTAATATCTGGCAATTGGTAGGTACAGCGTTAGTCATGCTGGGTGTAATGAGTAGCGGAGGTTTTTTAAAAATTAAGACTAGTCCGCTTATAAGCAAACATTATACAAAATAGGAAATATGCTGCTACATTTAAAAATTTTATGTTTATCATGTAGCAGCATCTTCAAATACAAAATAGAAAAATTATTTATTTACTAAACCATTTAATTTTATAACATTTATTTTAAAAATATCTTTTTACATTTTTTATTATTTATAACAAAAGCTCTTCTTAATTATTCCGTTGTAACAAATAACGTATGTTTCTTTAAAAATTAATAAAAGATTGCCATATATAGTTTTAAAACAACCAACGGAGATATTAAAAATGAAGCTGGATTTCACAACCATTGAAAAGCAAGCCAAATTGCTACAAGAAGAGCAAGAAAAAATAGAGCAACAAGATCATGACTTTCAAGTGGCTTTAGATAAACATAGAGAATCTTTAAAGAATTTATTTAAAGATCTTTTCTCTGAGTATGAAATTAAAACAGAAAATGGAGGTCATTTTTGTGTGAATTTTGGAAATTTCAAAATTTCCTTATTGATTGAAACTGCTAAATTTGAGAATGGTGTTCCTGTAAAATTAAATTCGGTAAACCCTGTTATTATCAAATTAAAAAAAGACAAACCTGTTGCCAAAGCACAATTTACCGATGCAACTCAATATTTAGATAATTATTCAGAAACTCCAAACTATCAGTATTATTATAAACAAGAAGATAAAACCCAACTCGTCCAATTTTCTGAACTTCCAACTTTTTTTCAAACGATCTTAGACACTAATGTATAAAGTATGGCCCTCAATAGAGGGCTTTTTTATATATTATTTTTTCATTATTTAAGCCTATTGAAAATAAAAACAGACTAAATTTTTTTATTATTTATTAAATACTTAAACTACTTTTAACTTCAAAAGACCCAAAAAACATTTGATTATTTTTCAAATAACTTGTATATACATGTTTGTATTTGTTTGTACAAATACTGACTTAATAAAAATAGAGTGGACTCTTAAAGGACAAGGAGAGTGTAATGGACTCATCGGCTGAGAAACCAAATAGTAGTTTTATTGAAAACCGAAGCATTGACTTTATTCCAGAAAATGAAAGACATGGCGGAGTGTTTGCTCAATTCACCCTCTGGTTTGGTGCCAATTTACAAATTACAGCCATTGTGACGGGTGCATTAGCAGTTGTATTAGGTGGTGATGTTTTTTGGTCGATTATTGGTTTATTTGTGGGGCAATGTTTTGGTGCTGCTGTCATGGCTCTACATGCTGCTCAAGGTCCAAAATTAGGCCTTCCCCAAATGATTTCAAGTCGTGTCCAGTTTGGAGTATATGGTGCTTGTATTCCAATCATACTCGTCTGCCTCATGTATCTTGGGTTTACCGCAACTGGAGAGGTGCTCGCGGGTAAAGCAATTGCACACCTCGCACATGTCAGTAATACAACAGGCATCTTAATTTACGCATGTTTAATTATTATATTTGCAACGATTGGATATCGTTTAATTCATTTGGTCGGCAAAGTAGCCAGTATTATTGGTCTGATTGCTTTTGTCATTATTCTGACTCAAATCTTAGCGCTTTCTGATTTCTCTGAACTCTTAGCAGTACGTCATTTCAATTGGTCTTCATTCTTATTAGCTGTTTCACTTTCTGCTTCTTGGCAAATCTCTTTTGGACCTTATGTTGCAGACTACTCCCGCTATCTTCCAACTAAAACATCTTCGTCTCATGTTTTTTGGGCTGTTGGCTTAGGCTCTTTATTGGGTTCACAGATTTCCATGACTTTAGGAGTTTTGATCGCTCAGGTTGCAAACGGCAATTTTGTTGGAAATGAAGTTCAATATGTTGTGGGTATGAATCCAATTGCCCTAGTCGTAACCTTTTTATATTTTAGTATTGCTTTTGGCAAAGTTACTCTGACTACCTTAAATGCTTATGGTAGTTTTATGTGCGTTGCTACGATTTGGAATAGTTTTAAATCGACAAATCAAATTTCAAAAATAACAAGATTACTCATTGTCCTTGCTATGGTTGTGATTTCTACTTTCATTGCAATTATAGGCGAGCACACATTCTTAAGTGCTTTTAAAGCATTTATTCTGTTTTTACTTACCTTCTTCATTCCATGGAGTGCTATTAATCTGGTTGATTACTACTTTATCTCTAAAGAAGAATGTGATGTAGAGGCACTCTATGATCCAAATGGCAAGTATGGCCGTTGGAATCGAATTGGTATCACCTGCTACTTTCTAGGTATTTTGATTCAACTGCCCTTTATTGATAGTAAATTTTATACGGGACAAATTGCTGAGATGTTAGGAGGAATTGATTTATCATGGCTGGTAGGACTGATCTCTACTGCAGTGATTTATTATATTTTCGCCAAGAAAGCTCAACTCAAGTTTTCAAAATCGTTAGTCATTGATCAAATCAAATAATTAAACTAGATAAGCTATCAAAGTCACGCACCTTGATAGCTTATTGAGCTGATTTTGCAACTATTCTTATAGCGCTTTAGCCTGTGCCGAATTAGGCAATCCAAATAACTTATCAAAGCTCCAATTAAATATAAAAGTATAGATAGGAATAATGATAATAAAAGCCACGTCTAACCAAAAAGAGGCAATCAGAGAAATATCCATCCACCATGCAATAAGAGGAATCAAAAACAGAACCAAAGTAAGCTGAAAACCAATGGCATGTCCCACTCTACGCTTAACTGTGCGGACATTACTGCTTTGTCTAGCCTCCCACTTCTCATATAAAATATTGTAGATAAAATTCCAAGTTACAGCGATGGTCGTAATCATGATAGCAAGAGGACCAGTATGTTCCACACTATCACCTGCCAAAATTGCTAACCCTACTGATGAAATGATCATTCCGATGACTTCATATGAAGAAACATAGACAATTCGACGCTTTATACCTTGCATAATAGGCAAACTCTAATTAATTCTTTATATTTTAATTTCAGTTAAAATCATATATAAAGTTAATAGCTTTCAGTTCAACTGATATCAAAATGAATTTTAACAGCGAAAATATTGAACTCTTTATTACTGTACTAGATACGGGATCTTTCTCAGCAGCCGCCCGCAAACTAAATCGGGTACCCTCAGCAGTCAGTATGGCAGTTGCTAATCTAGAGGCAGAATTGGATTACACCTTATTTGAACGTACTCCTCGCAAAGTCATTCCTACCGCTAAAGCATTAGCTTTGGAACCTCAAGCGCGAATTATTTCTGAACAACTTAGGCTATTTAGTACTCATGCGCATGAACTTTCTTTAGGCCTCGAAAGTAAATTACGTATTGGCGTGGTCTCAGATGTAAATACCAAATTATTATTCTATTCAATAAAAAAGTTAGCTGATAAATTCCCCTTACTGAATATCGAGGTTATTACTGCACCTCAAGATGACATCGTCAATTTACTTTATAAGGAAGAAATTAGTCTTTGTTTAGCAGGTTCAGACCTCAATATAAAAATGCGTGAAAACTTGCAACTGGTAATGACTGAAACAGTCGTTGCTACAATTTCATCTAGTCATAGTCTTCTACAAGAAAAAAAAAAGCAGTTTTCTATCGAAGAGTTAATCAATATTAGACAAATTGTAGTGGCGAGTAGTGACCATGAAATGACAGATTCCCGTTCAATTATTGGTGCAATGTACTGGAAAACGAATAATCTACAAACAGCAATTAATATGGTTGAGGCAGGACTCGGTTGGGGAAATTTCCCATTATCATTAGTACAAGAAAAAATCAATCAAGGTCAGTTAGTTCTTTTAGATTTTAAAAACACCAGAAATCATTTACCTCTATCCATTTATTTAATTTGGCTTCAAGACCGCCCCTTATCTAAAGCAGCTAGAGAACTCATCCAGATTATTCAAGAGAATTTATAATTTCTTATACTGTAGTTCTGAGCACGTATGATCTCTCTATAGTTTTATTTTCTAGTTATATACTTACTTTTATAATTTAGATTATTGCTCTGTCCTATTTCTCCATCTTACAAAAAGCAAGAAGCCTACTTTAAAAAGCAGGCTTCTTACTGTATTTCAGGACTAAGTAATATTTTTTATTTTGAAAAATACATTTGTACTTTATTAAAACCAAGCATTTTAGTCAAGAATAAATTCAATAAAATACAACAATTTGTATAAAACATGAAAGTAGTCACACTTTAAGTTTTATATAAAAAACAAATTAAAAAAGAAAGAAATTTCAATAAAAAACTCTTACTCTCTCCACTAAAAAATTCTATTTTTTAATAAATTGAGATAAATCTCTTAATGTTAATATATTCTAGTTTCATTTATTAATTTCTGTATTTCACCCTTAAATCTTTATTCATTGTATATGTTAGATTAATTCTTGTTAAAGACTTTGGCTTTTAATATTAACTGAGTAATTTCCACCAAACCCTATATCTATAAGTGAGAGTAAAAATCCTTTGCCGACCCTAAAATAAAATTAATTTCATAAATATTATGATTTTTCATTCTTATTTTTAGAATATAAATTATTTATTCTGATTTGAATAATTTATAAAATATACTTATCTTCAATAAATTTATTCTAGTCTTTATCAAACATCAAAGAAAAATTTTCATTAAAAAAAACAACAACAAGTTAATAATTCTATTAATAAATTTAGAATACTCTACAATCATTATTGAAATAATATTTATAAATCAAATATAAAATACACATATATAAATTATGTTTGTACTTCGCTAGTTTGAGTCACTTTATCTAACTTATATTTTTTAGTAGTATCCAATTAACCTCACTCAACTTGGTTGTATATTCAAACAATATTTGTTTTAAAAGAATTAACAATTTGAACAGGATAGGCAATTAAATCTCATTCACTATAAACTTCAAACTGGAATAAGATCTAATTGATCGATAAATAACTTTCTTCACTTTACTCGTGAAGCACTCATACGCTAGAATCATGATCGCTTGTAATATTTAACTAAAATAACACAATCTTTTTGGGTCTAGTATGCGCCTAATTTAGAAAATGACTTGTGTTTGATTAAAAAATTGATTAGTATTGCACGCACTGAAAGGCCTTGAGATTTAAAGCTTTTCTGACTTATAGGGCCTATAGCTCAGTTGGTTAGAGCAGCGGACTCATAATCCGTTGGTCCCGTGTTCAAGTCACGGTGGGCCCACCAAATTCAAACCCCATAAACTAAAAAGTTTATGGGGTTTTTTAATATATTTTTTCAGGCTATCAGATGCTTTCATCTACTTTATAGTTCACCCGTTTAATAATCCGTTGATCTTTATCCTTCATTTAAACTTTTTGAGCACTTTGTTTTTCTTCTCAGTATAAGATGAATCTTCTATCATCCAAATCGTTAACACTTAAAATAAAAAAACAATTAGAATTGGGTAAATCTAGAGTTTCTGCAATTTGACCTTTTCTCCTATTAGGACAAGGGGCTTCAGAAGGTTATCTGGAACTGTTGGCACATGATAGTAATAAGAGTATCTATACTCTAAATTTAACAACGTATCCTCCGAATGTAGTTCAAGAATTTATCACTTTAAATAATCACTCATAATGAATCTGCTAGTTTATTTCATTATTTAGTAAAGCTATGTCTTTTATAGCTTAAGACTCAAATTTGATTATTTTTAAAGCAAGTTTTCTTAGTAACTAGTATCAATTATCAAGAAAAATAAGAGTGTGAATTGCATCACAATACTAAGAAATATACCTATTCTTAAAGCCCTCTACAAGTTTTAGTTATTCAACCCTCCAAAGCTCAAAACATCATTTTGCTTAAAAACCGTAAGAACTTACAGTTATTTCCTTTCAAAAAAATCATTACATTCTGGTTAAAGAATAAGCAGATGTATTGATATCGAAAGATCGCAGAAATACATCTACCTCCAAGAAATCATCCTGTATTGGGGTGGATGTGGATTCCAGAAACCACAAAAAATAAATGGGGCGAATTTCGGAAAAGCCAGATGAGTACGAACATTTAAAAGGAAGTATTAAAATGAGCAAATGTCAATGTGAAAAAGACGTGGTTCCTGACTACACAAAAGTCGGTTTTGAAAAACAATCTGCAAACGCTAATTTAGCAAGTGAAAATACCAACTTAACAACTGAAAATAATATAACTGTAGAAGGTCTCAAAAGCCAACTAGATTCAGCTGGAGTTCAAGCACTAAACCTTCAAGCTTGTGTTTCAGCTTCTTACGATCCGACAACAAACAAAATATGTTTCAGCTTCCCAATCATTGGGCAAATTTGCTTCCCATCTCCTATCAGTATTCCAATTGGTGCAACACTCAAAGTCTGCGGTGATGTTTGTACATCATGGGGTATCCCTAAGGGCTTAAAAATTACTCTCTACCTTAATGACAACCCTGTTTGGTCTGGTGTTGTTTGGGGTTCTTGTTGAATTTAATTAGTTATATCAATCTGTTGCACTATAAATTTATAGTGCAACAGATTCACACTTTTTGTCACCCACATTAAATTCTATATTCAAGGTAAATCAAATGAATATGTCATTTATATCTAACATTACTAATTCCTACTATCCGCAACCTCAGTAAAATCACAATACTGTACCGTATAAGCATCACCGTCACGACTTCGCTATTAAGTTATAAAAACTCTGATTTATGGTCACTGAGCAGTAAGTTTCTAGCCCCAATAGACGACCAATATTGTAAATCAGATGAGTAAAGCTTTATTAACGAGTAAATATACACCTACGTTACTAAGGTGTTGTAAGAAAGGGCTTTTAAATCCTACTCATAGAGTGCTTGTTCGCACGTCAAGGTTTATAATTTATTTAGAACTCATAAGAATACGAGACTGAAGTCATCACGCCAACGACCACCCGTACATTTTCCCGATCAATCAATTAATTTCACAAATTTGCCGTTATATAAACCCTTCCAAGGGAATACTTGACCATAAAAATCAAAGACTTTTAATAAAATTTTATCCATTAACGACAAGGGGAAAACATGGAAATTTGGCAAGAAGATCTGATTTCTGCGTCTTTATATGCAAAAGATGTCCATCAGCTGTTTGATATCGCTAAATCAATTAGCGCACAACTAGGATATGACTATTGTGCCTATGGTATGCACATTCCCCTCTCTATTGCTCAACCCAAAACAATCTTACTGAATAATTATCCTGAAGAATGGCAGCAACGTTATACTGAGTGCCACTACGTTGCTATCGACCCAACAGTACGACATTGCCTAAGCTCATTAAAACCAATGATTTGGTCTAGCCAAACAGCAAATAAGCAATCACCAAGAGATTTTTGGGATGAAGCACAATCATACGGTCTAAGTGTTGGCTGGTCACAATCATGTCGAGATTTAATTGGTACACAAGGCATGCTCACACTTGCCAGATCAGCTGATCCAATTTCTGAACAGGAACAAAAATCACAATCCACAAAAATGTTTTGGCTTGCTCAAATGCTGCATAATAGTATTGCCAAAATTGTGAATGACAGAGAGTTCGCTGTTTTAAATCTTAAGTTATCCAGCAGAGAAAAAGAGGTATTGCGTTGGAGTGCTGAAGGAAAAACTGCTTCAGAAATTGCGCTCATTCTATCTATTAGTGAGAGAACAGTGACTTTCCATGTGGTGAATGTAATGCAAAAACTCAATGTAAATAATAAAATTTCGGCAGTCCTTCGCGCAGTAATGCTGGGATTATTATAAATCTGCATCGAAAGCCCTTTAGACATTAGCAACCTAATATAAAAACAACACGTTAAAAATAAAGGGTGTGCCGATTTTGTATTGTTCGTTTTAACTTTAAAAGATCTTTTACTATTCCCATATTTTTGAGCATTCTTTTCAGTATCTATGATTGTTCTAAATTATTGAGTTATTTATTTGTCATGTTCTTAAGCCAAACTCTGTTTAGGGATTGACTCTAAGTTTTCGATTTGAACATCCCAAAATTTTTCCCATAAATCACAATACTCTAAACATAATTTTTCGATATAATTATAATCTTCTTCTGTACAAGCTTGCATCAAGACATACCATAAGTCTTCTTCATGATCATCATCTGCAGCTTCGGCACTTTCATCCTCAGAAATGCCATGCACATGATAATAACCACCACCCTCGACCTCCAAACCTACAGCTTTAGTCGCTTTGCGTAACGGTGGACTATAAAGTATGACCTCCTCTTCTGCGACGGCTAACAAAGCTGAAACAGCTTTATAGTCATCATAAGCATTTTCTAAAAAAACTCTAACTTGATCTGCAATTTCAGTCGGCTGATAAGTCAGACGATCATGTTCCGTAATACCAAAATCATTTAATACATCTTCAAATAAAGGATAGTGAGCATATTCAGGATTCCCCTGATAATAACCATCTTTGTCGAAACCAGGTCGAAACCCAAACTCGTCAAAAATATTTAAACTTAAAAGAAAACGTGGAAACATTTTCGCACCAGCATGCAATCTTGGCTCTAGTTGTTTAGTTTGAAATTGAGCCATGAGCAACGCGTCAGTAAAAGTTTGTACAATTGCATGGCGATATTCTAAGTGTATTTTTTTTAAATTTTCTTTATTAATTTCTCCATTATTTAAAATATCAATTGCAGGATGATGTGAAACTGCATGTTTAGCAATTTTTGCTCTTAATCGGGTCAAAAAGTCTGAATTTTTTTCCCATAGCTCGGCTGAAATGCTTTGCTTCATCCCTGCGAGTGCTTTCTTTCTAGGATTATTAAAATTCTCAAATTTCTTAGGCATATCTACTCTCATTAAACTTATTGAAGCCCGATCGATTTTTACATAATTTATTATAAAAACAATGATTTAAATCAATATTTAAATATATTCCTTCATCAATCCATATTAGAATTAAAATCGTACGAAATCAAATATAAAATTTAAAAAAAATATAGTTAATGATAATCATTATCACAATATAAACTTGTATCCAATCCCTTTTTTTACTATGATAATTCATATTAAAATTTTAATTTTTTAGATTAAGTTATAATTTGTTCTAACTATATGGAATAGTAATGTCAAAAAAAGAAGATATTATAAATACTGCTTTAAATTTATTTAATCAGATTGGCTACAATGCAACTGGTGTTGACCGTATTATTGCTGAATCGAACGTTGCAAAAATGACATTTTATAAATATTTTCCCTCGAAAGAAAATTTAATTATGGAATGTTTGCAACATCGAAATTTAAATATTCAAAATTCAATTAATGAACAATTAGATTTACGTCAAGATGCTAACTCGCTTGAGAAAATCCACATTATTTTTAATTGGTATATTGAATGGATCAATAGTGAAACATTTAATGGATGTTTATTTAAAAAAGCATTTATTGAAGTATCTAAACAATATACTTCAATTCGTGAACCATTTTACGAGTATACGAAGTGGTTAACTCATTTATTACAAGAACAGCTCACTCAATTAGGTATAGAAAACCCTACTCCGCTTACTCATATCATTATTTCTATTATTGATGGGATGATTATTGATGGA
The DNA here is from genome assembly GCF_023920705.1 of Acinetobacter sp. XS-4. Classification (NCBI taxonomy): domain Bacteria; kingdom Pseudomonadati; phylum Pseudomonadota; class Gammaproteobacteria; order Moraxellales; family Moraxellaceae; genus Acinetobacter; species Acinetobacter sp. XS-4. The sequence continues at coordinate 2,395,210 of NZ_CP094657.1, forward strand.
ACAACAGATAAAACACTTATTAACGCTGAAAAAATTTGGCAATATATTGAATTTTTAATTAATGAAGAGATCCCCCAATCGGTCTCTTAATTTAAAAAATTATCTAAGTTTATTAAGTTTAAAAGAAAAATAAAAAAGAACTTTTTAAATCTTCCACAGCTTAGATAATCATCATTTTTAATGCTCTACGTTAGCTTTCATAATTTTTCTAGGCTTTTTTACAAACTCATATTAGAATCCTGCAAATTTATCAATTTGCACTGATCTATGAAAAAATTTCTAGCTAACTCTATCTTTAAAGCTGCTGGTTGGACCTATAATGTAGATCCTGAAATTCTTGAAAAAAAACAAGTTATTATTGGCTTTGAACATACATCAAATCTAGATGCTGTGCTCTCTATTGCTCTCTTCCAAATTTTAGACATTAAGATTCATACTTTAATAAAAAAAGAACTTTTTAAGGGTCCTCTTAAGCCAGTTTTAGAAAAACTTGGCGGCATTCCTGTTGACCGCAAAGCTAGTAAAGATATTGTTTCTCAAATGGTTGAACAATTTCAAACTCATGAAACTTTTAACTTAGTGATTGCTCCTGAAGCTACTCGTGCGAAAGATGGCTCAGACCGTAAACCTATCCGTACAGGTTTTTGGCATATAGCAAAAGCAGCTAATGTTCCAATCGTACTCATGTATGCCAACGCTCGAAGCAAGCAAGGCGGGATTCTAGGCAAAATTTACCCAACAGACTTACAAAAAGATTTGGAAACGATTAAAGAGTTATATGCGCAATTTGACATAGACGTCAAAATTAACTAAATCAAATTGGGTTTGATTTGGCCTAATCTCATTCATTAGGCCTTAAGCTTATTATTCTTATTCAATTGGCTAACAAAACGCAGGGCAACAGTTTTCAACAAAACCAAGCCTATGCTAATATTCCAGCACTTTTGCATTTTCTTTTTTTGGAGTTCACGTCCATGGCGGGTCATTCTAAATGGGCCAATATTAAGCATCGTAAAGCGAAACAAGATGCAAGTCGCGGTAAAGTTTTTACTAAATATATTCGTGAAATTGTGACTGCTGCCAGACTTGGCGGTGGAGATGCTGCTAGTAACCCTCGTCTACGTGCAGTAGTTGAAAAAGCTCTTTCAGTTAATATGACACGTGACACCATCAACCGTGCAATCCAACGTGGTGCAGGTGGTGAAGATAATGATGATTTAAAAGAAGTAACTTACGAAGGTTATGGTGTTGGCGGTGTTGCTGTTCTTGTTGAAACAATGACAGATAACTTAAACCGTACAGTACCAGATGTACGTCACTGTTTTAGTAAAACAAATGGTAACCTAGGAACTGCGGGTTCAGTCGCTTATTTATTTACTAAACGTGGTGAAATTACTTTTGAAGATGTTTCTTTAGAAGACAAAATCATGGAAGTTGCTTTAGAAGCTGGCGCTGAAGATATTGAAATTTCTGAAGATGAAATTTTGGTAATCACGTCACCAGAAACTTTTGGTGAAGTTCAAGATGCTCTCACTGCTGCTGGTTTAAAATCTGACAATGCAGAAGTGGTTATGAGTCCATCAACCAAAGCTGAAATTACCGATGTCGACCAAGCAAAACAAATTCTTAAAATGATTGATATGTTTGAAGATCTTGATGATGTACAAAACGTTTATACTAACGTTGAGTTCACAGATGAAGTTTTGGCTCAACTTGATGCCTAAATCAAACATTTGAATTAAAAAACGCACCTAATGGTGCGTTTTTTTATAGCTTATTGAGTAGGTTATAGCAGTTAAAAACATTATATTTTTTAATAACAAAGCTGGAATGCAGCGCAACAACATTGTCAATTTTTCCAATACGTTTTAATAAAATTTCACTGTAGTCATCCATGTTACGTGCTACAAGTTCCAAAATAAAATCTGCGCTTTGCCCTGTCACGAGAAATGCATTGGTCACTTCGGGAATTGCTTCTATTTCCGAAAGAAACTTATCAAATGTTTCGGTGTCGTGCTTACTCAATGAAACTTGCAATAAAATGTGTAAGGTAAATCCAAGTTTACTAAAATTAATTTCCCTTTTGAGCTGCCCCATAACATTGGCTTCAATCAGATGCTTAATCCGGCGATGCACAGAACTAACTGACAGATTGATCCGTTCTGAAAGTTCATTCAAATTTAAGTCTTCATGAGACAAAATTTCTAGAATTTGTTTATCAAAACGGTCTAACTCCATTGTTATCTCCAGCCAGAATTTTACAGTGAGGACAGTATACCCTATACAACTCATCTGCATTTAAAATACAAAGGTTTAAAAATAGCTAAAACGTTTATTTCTTTTACACATTTTATTGCAGTCGTGCATTTTAACCGTGCAAATAATGAAGCATATGGCGCATTTTATAGAGTGAATTTCACGCTCTCTTTTATTTTTTCAATATAAGATTTTACGCACACTATCATTTAAACATAAAGCAATGATAATCATAGATATTTTACTATTTTTCTAAATTCTTAAAGTTGGCACTATTATTGTTATGTATTTGCAGGAAAATTTTTATCCATGTCGGGGAGTTCCTGTGAATAAAATCAAAACACTCGTGCTAGCAATGAGTTCTTTAGGCGTAATTAGCGTGACGATGCCTGTGCATGCCGCTACAGATGCTGAAGTTAACGCCTTACGTGATGAAGTAAAAGAGTTAAAACAACTCGTCCAGAAACTATCTGATCAACAAAAAACAGCTTTATCAGTTAGTGCCCCAGCAACAATTCCCGTGGCACCAGCTACCTCTAATCCTCCTGTATCAAAACCAGGTTGGATGGCAATGGCGGATGGGCAAACCCAAGTTAAGCTTTATGGGAATGTCCGAGTAGATGCAACCTATGACTTTAAAGGTTCAAATGGTACCATTTCAAATGCAGCCAACTACCCTTTAAATAAAGATGACCCAAGACAAGATTCGCTAAATGTATCTGCTGCAACTTCACGAATTGGGCTGGATATTACTCGACCTACTCAATACGGAGATTTAACCGGCAAAATTGAAGCTGATTTCATGGGCGGAAATGGCGATAACGGTAATGGTACCTTCCGTGTTCGCCATGCTTATATGTCTTTAGGTAAATGGCTAGCAGGTCAAACGACTTCACCTTTTGTAAATACAGATACATCACCAGAAACACTAGACTTTACTGGTGCAGTCGGAACAGGAACCACTCGTACTGTACAGGTTCGTTACACTCAACCTATTAATGCTCAGCAAAAAATATTAGTTGCCCTCGAAGGCGGTGATGTTGAAAAAGTGAGTAATGCTGCTGGTGGAAGCCGCTTTCCTGCTTTAACTACACGATATGATTTTAAAACAACGGATAATAAAGGCCTATTACAATTACATGGTCTTGCCCATGAAAACCGTGTAGCACCCAAAGATAGCTCTTCTGAAGAAAAATTTGGTTGGGGTGTTGGGGTTGGCGGTAAATATGATTTAACGCCTCAAGATAGCTTGGTTGCTAACTACTACCATGTAAAAGGAGATGGTCGCTATTTATCTTATAGCAACTCAGCCTATGCCTATGACACAACAACTCAGGATATTAATTTAGGTGAATTTGATAGTGCCGTGATTGGCTATCAACGGAAATGGAGCCCTATCCTCCGCTCTACTTTTGCAATAGGCGGTATTCAATATAAAGATGATAGTGTCTATGCAAATAGCAATTTAACCAGTACCAGCTATAACAAAGAAATTTATAATGCCTTGGTCAATTTAATCTGGAATCCAGTTAAAAATATTGATTTAGGTGCAGAATACACTTACGGCCAGCGAGAAACTTTCGCGGGCGATAAGGGTGATTACTCACGTATCAATTTATTAGCGAAATATAATTTCTAAAAATTGGGTGTAAAAAAGAGCCTTTCAAAAGGCTCTTTTTTATTACTAGTATTAGTGCATGGCTTGAATTTTTTCTAAGAAAAGCTTCGCACGCTCGTGGCGAGCATCTAAATTATCAAAAAACTCATGGGTTGGGCAGTCTTCTAAAATCTTACCTTCATCCATAAAAATTAAACGATTAGATACTCTTTTAGCAAAGCCCATTTCATGTGTAACACACATCATGGTCATACCTTCATGTGCAAGTTGCACCATTACTTCAAGCACTTCCCCGACCATTTCTGGATCAAGTGCAGAAGTTGGTTCATCAAACAACATACAGATTGGGTCCATAGACAAGCCGCGCGCAATCGCTACACGCTGCTGTTGTCCACCAGACAATTGACCAGGAAATTTATCTTTATGTGCAAGTAAACCTACACGTTCTAAATATTTTAGGCCTTTTGCACGTGCATCGGCAACCGAACGCTTTAATACTTTAACTTGAGCAATTGTTAAATTTTCCAAAACAGTCATGTGCGGAAAAAGTTCAAAGTGTTGGAAGACCATTCCCACTCGCGAACGGAATTTAGCAAGATCTGTTTTTGGATCTTTCAAAGAAATTCCATCAACAATAATATCGCCTTGTTGAAATGGTTCTAACGCATTTACTGTTTTAATGAGTGTTGATTTTCCTGAACCAGAAGGCCCGCAAACAACAACGACATCACCTTTTTCAATACTCGTCGTGCAATCTGTTAAAACCTGAAAATCACCATACCATTTAGAGATATGTTGGATGTCTATCATTGGCATTTAAAATCTCCAATTAGCGAATGATGGCAATTTTTTGCTGTAAGCGTTTGACTAATTGCGACAGCACAAACGAACTACAGAAGTACACTACAGCGACGATTAAATAGAATGTTGCTTTCGTTTCAGGACCATACGTATTAGCCAATGTATCTGCACGACCTAAAAAGTCTGGTGCACTAATCACATAAACTAATGAGATATCCTGAAATAAAATAATGGTTTGAGTTAACAATACTGGGAGCATGTTACGAAAGGCTTGAGGTAAAACCACGTAGCGCATAGATTGCCCATAGGTAAAACCTAACGCGTAACCTGCGTGTACCTGACCTCTTGAAATCGACTGAATTCCTGAACGTACAATTTCCGAGAAAAAAGCTGCTTCAAAAATGGCAAAAGTCACAACGCTCGAAAACAACGGTCCCCAATAGGTATCAGATTGAAACTCAAATATTTTAGGCAACAAAAAGTAAAAGATAAAAATCACCTGAATCAGTGGAATACCACGAAACAGATCAACATAAAATTTTGCAAAATTACTTGCGATGGCATTGCTCGACAAACGCATCATTGCCAATGGAGTTCCGATTAGGATACCGCCCATCATCGCCAATACAGTCACGGTAAGGGTAAAAACGAAACCTTCTTTGAGTGCCGCGATCACGTCAGGATTGTGTAATAAAGAAAAATCCATAATTACTTCCCTCCTGAACCTAAGCCAGGTACAGCCATTCGTTTCTCAATCCATGCCATCACAAACTTAATGCTATAAGTAATAATCAAATAAACAGGTGTAGAGAGAATAAGAATAATGATGTCCTGAGAAGTTTCTTCCCGCATAGTTTTTGTATAAGCGAAGAAATTCAAAACACTTAATGCATATAAAACAGCTGAGTTTTTGAAAACGTTCATTGCTTCAGACGTAATCGTTGGCCATACGGTACGATATGCAACCGGTAAAATGACATAACGATAGCTTTGTGCAGTAGTAAAACCCATCGCCGAAGCTGCGAACTTTTGTCCGCGAGAGACAGTATTAATACCTGCACGTATGTGCTCAGATACACGCGCAGCAGTGTAGAGGCCTAATGCAAAAACACCAATAACCGCAGGTTGATGATTTAAAAGATTTTTCCACCATCCACCAGCAACAACATCTCCACTGCCTGCACTTAAGCTGTCCGGTAAAAATTCCGGAAAAACAAATGCCCAGAAGAATAACTGTACAATAAGTGGAATATTACGGAAGATTTCAACGTAGCAATTGCCAATAAATGCGAGAGGTTTGTTGGGTAATGTTCGAATTACCCCTAGGAGAGAACCTAATAAAAATGCGATAAGAAAGGCTATAACAGCTGTCCAAACCATAGTAAAGACGCCTGAACCTAACATTTGTAACCATGTGGGTGCCTCAGCGTGTGCATTGTAACTTGAGCTACCAATTACTCTACAGACTGATTCTGCCCATGCGGCTTTATCGACACCATATTCATTAGACTCCGCACAGAATATAGTCCAGTTTAGCGAGCCGACTGACATGTTTGCCCCTTAAATGAATATCTTTAGGAAAAATAGACCGCTTAAGCAAGTGAGTTTTCACTTGCTTAAGGAAATTTAGGACAAAAAGATCTTGTTAGATCCCTGCATCTGTTGGGTGAGCTTTTAATTTTTTATAAGATGAACTTTGTGGCATGTTCAAATTAGTGTTTTTTGGTGGAATTGGTGATAGGAACCACTTCTTATATAAAGCGTCCATTTGACCAGTTTTCCATAAATTATTTACAGTACGGTCTGCAACTGCTTTAAATTTTGGATCATCTTTAGCAAGCATAATACCGTAAGGTTCAGATGAAAGTACTGGCCCTACAATTGCAAATGCCTTAGGTGTAGAAGACTTGGCAACCAAACCAGCTAAAATATTATCATCCATTACAAATGCAGCAGCACGGCCAGATGCCATCATGGCAAAAGAGTCTGCATGATCTTTACCATAAATATTTTGGACATTAATTGACTGACCCTTCTCATTCATCTTAATGTATTTATCAGATGTTGTACCTTGAGTTGTCACAACGGCCTTGCCGTTTAAATCTGCCAAACTCTTAATACCAGAGTTCGCTTTAACTGCCATACGTACTTCTGTCGCATAGTAGTTTGTTGAGAAGCCAACTTGTTCTTGGCGTTGCTTAGAGTTTGTGGTCGTACCACATTCCATATCGATATTGCCTGCTAAAAGTTCAGGAATACGTGTTGATGAAGTGACTGCCTTGTATTCAACTTTTAGCCCAGGCATTTTCAATTCTTTTTTAATGTCATTTGCAAACTGATTACAGATATCGACTGCATAACCTACTGGTTTACCTGCAACAACATATGAAATTGGGTCTGAGGATTCTCGATGGCCAATTACGATTTTTCCGGTACTTTTAATTTTAGCTAATGTATCTGCTGCTTGAATTTGAGAAGTAGCGCCAACCGTACAAAGCATAACTGTTGAAATAATGAGAGAGGTTGCAGAACGTTTCATAAGAACTCCTTGATGATCATTCTCTCTATTTATCTATAGAATCATTCATATAGAGCAATAGAGTGATTTATTATTAAATTGCAATTATCGCGCCAACTTTTCCAAGCCAGACACATCCATTTGCTTCACTTATTATTTAGCTGTTTTGCAGAGTTAATACCTTTAAAACTGCTAACATGTTTCTACTTTAATCTATGTTTTAATCTTCTGTCTATTATTAAGCTCATCTATTTACACTTAAATGTGGCAATTATTGATTACAATGTAAACACATGCACGATAAAGTGGCTTAACTTCAGCTAAAAACTGTTTTTAGAAAAATTGTATTTTGTGAAAAGTCATAAAAATTAAAATTATTAAGTATTTAGACTAAAGTTGAATAATGAGCTAAATAAAGAAATTCCTACATCAAAATAATATATATAAATGTTTTAATAAAAAGCATTTAGAAGATTGATAGTAATATTTAGATAAATGAGTGAACTTAGAAATATTACAAAAATGCCCTGAGAAAATCAGGGCATTTTATAAAGTTTAAATTCCTCGCCAATCTACGCGTGCATTTCTTTCGGTTTGATATATTCTTAAAACATATTGACCTAGAGGCAAATCAAGTAAATATTTTTGATAGTTGCTCCATTCCTCAGAAACGTCCTCTCCTTCTTCATGCTCCCATGGCGTACCTTTCACCTCTAATAGTGGTGCAAGCATCGAACAAACAGAAATATCAGCAAGACTTAAGCGATCACCCACCATGTAGCGCGCTTGATTCTCTATTAAATAGTTGTTTAGTTCATTTATGAGTTCGTCCATGCTCTCTTTGGACTTGCTTACCAATTCCTCTTCAAGTTTATAGTTCTTCTTTACGAGTGTTTTGAGAAATGGCTTCGATATTTTTTCAAACTGACGTAAATAGCCCTGTTCACCCATCATAATTTCTAGAGCATGGTCTCCTTGTGCCAACGTGTGAGCTAAGGCCCAACGGCGCACATGTATACCAAGCTCATCAGCCAAACTATCAATTTTAAGAGTTTGTTGTCTAAGTTGCTCATCACGACGCAACAGCGTGTGTTCTGGGTAAGTATCATCCAGATAAAGTGCAATTTTGGTTGATTCAGCAATCCACTGATGATCATCTTTCAAAATTGGCAGTAAATTTTGCCCTGTTTTGAGTTGTGCAAAAGCACGATGAAACCCTGGAATTAAGTTATGAGCCACATAATCAAGTTCTTTATGGTCTAACAACCAGCGAGCTTTTTCACAATAATGGGACAAAGGAAACTGATACAAAACCCGCATAAAATCTCCACGTTTATTTTTATTTGACTATTTGTACAAAAATGGTCGATGGTAAGTAGGTACTTTAAAAGCTATTTTTACTTAAAACAATGGATATTGTGCTCATTTTTTGCTGACACTTAGGTATAGCTTTTTATATCTTTTTTTACCGTACTTATTGCTCTTTTTCATATTAAAACTAATTCTGTTATTCTTTTTTCTCATAAAAATAACAAAACATTGATTTATATAAATTTTTAATATCTTTATTTCTCCATTAAAAATCAAAAAAAATGCTTTGCACTTTATTTCATAAGCTGAGCATAAGTCCTCGTTTAGTGGAAAAATATTTCTTTTGTAAGGTAATGACAGCAATACAAGGTGTCATTATGTCTAATTCTCTATCAAAAACGACTGCATACGTCCAAATCATTCAAAATGATCAACAAGCGATTAATGCTGCTTATCAAGTGGCGGATTATGCTTTAGAGGGTCGTAATACACGTGATCAACAACGCTTATTACCTCATGAGCAAATCGAAAGCTTAAGTCAAAAAGGCTTAGGTGGAATTCGAATTGCGAAAAAATATGGCGGAGCTTTTGTTTCCAATAAAACACTAGCGCACGTTTTTCGTATTTTAAGTAAAGGCGATGCGAACGTTGGTCAAATTCCACAAAATCAGATTAGCCTTTTAAACCTGATCGAAATTATGGGTACAGAACAACAAAAAAAATTTATCTTTTCTGAAATATTAGCAGGTAAACGCCTTGCCAACGGTGGCCCAGAACGTAATACCCATGACTCAAAAACCTTAAAAACTACACTTACAATTGAAAATGGCAAATATATTTTAAACGGCGAAAAATTCTATTCGACGGGAACCAGTTTTGCACATTGGCTCGCAATTAAAGCGATTCATCCTGAAGGCCATGTCGTTTTAGTGATTGTGAATCAAGATGCACAAGGTATTGAAGTTATTAATGACTGGAATGGCTTTGGGCAACGTACGACAGCGAGTGGTACAGTTAAATTAAATAATGTTGAAGTTAACCCAGAACTTATTTTTGATGAACGTTTATTGACTAAAGCACCAACCTATCGAGGTGCCTACTCACAGTTATTACAAGTGGCTATTGATGTAGGTATTGCAGAAGCTGCTTTCGAAGATACGTTATCGACCATTCATAAAGCACGCCCGATTATTGATGCAAATGTTGAAAAAGCCAGCTTTGAGCATTACACCCTGCAAGAGGTAGGTAAGTTAAATATTTTGCTCGACGCTGCAGTTTTATTACTTGATGAAGCTGCTGAATATTTAGATGAACTTGATCAACTTCAAAATGTCACTGATGAACAGACTGCAAAAGCTTCAATTTTAGTCGCAGAAGCAAAGGTCTATGCCAATGACGCCGCTCTACAAATCTCTGAAAAGTTGTTGGAACTTGGTGGTAGCCGTTCAAGTTTAAGTCAACACAATTTAGATCAACATTGGCGAAATGCCCGTGTGCATACCTTACACGACCCTGTTCGCTGGAAATTACATGCCATTGGCAATTATTACCTTAATGGTCATTTCCCTGCCCGCCATGCCTGGATTTAAGGAGAAATTGTCATGACTTCATATCAATCGGTTCAAACGAAACAAACCTCGGCATCTGGCCAAGCACACATTATTCAAAATGATGCTGAAGCTTTAGACGTTGCCAAACAATTTGCAGAGCAGTTTAAAAAAACCGCAGTTGAGCGAGACTCTAAGCGAATTCTACCGTATACCGAAATCGATGCATTGAGCCAATCTGGTCTTTGGGCAATTACAGTACCCAAGCAATATGGCGGTGCTGAAGTTTCAAGTCATACCGTTGCTAAAGTGATTGCTCTTTTAAGTGGTGCAGATGGTTCAATCGGACAAATTCCACAAAACCATTTTTATGCTTTAGAGGTATTGCGCAATACTGGCACAGAAGCTCAAAAGCAACGCTTATATGGTGAAGTGCTAAATGGTACTCGCTTTGGTAACGCACTTGCTGAGTTTAAAACTAAAACTTCAACCCATAAACAAACTAATATCCGTCCTCACGAAAATGGGTATTTGATTCAGGGTGAAAAGTTTTACTGCACAGGAAGTTTATTTGCGCACCGTATTCCAACCTTAGTTTTAGACGATGCAGGTCGAGAATATCTAGCATTTGTAAAAAGTGGTTCACAAGGATTGAAACTTGTTGATGACTGGTCTGGTTTTGGACAGAAAACTACAGGTAGCGGCACAGTTAAATTTGATCAGGTTTTTGTAGATGCAGATGATGTTATTCCTTTTGATAGTGCATTTTTACAACCAACCTTAGTGGGCCCTTTTGCCCAAATCATGCATGCATCGATTGAGGTAGGCATTGCACGTGCGGCCTTTGAAGAAAGCTTGCAAAGAGTACATCAAGCTCGTCCATGGATTGATTCAAATGTTGCAACGGCCAACCAAGATCCTTTGACAATTTATGAATTAGGCCGCATTGCCGTAGATGTACGAGCAAGTGAAGTCTTATTAAAACAAGCTGCTCATTCAATTGATGCAGCAAAAATTGAAACCACACCTGAAAATCTTGCTAAAGCATCAATTGATGTTGCCAAAGTGCGTGCTCATAGTAGTGATACAGCACTAAAAGCATCATCAAAGCTGATTGAACTTGCTGGAAGCCGTGGAAGCCAGTCACAAGATGGCCTAGACCGTTTCTGGCGTAATGCACGCGTTCATACGTTGCATGATGCTGCACGATGGAAATATTACTTTATTGGGAACTATGTTCTTAATGGTGTTCTACCACCTCGTCGGGGGACATTGTAATGACAAATTTCAAAGCGAAAGAAATTTTACTCAATGCTTTTGACATGAACTGTGTTGGGCACATCAATCATGGCTTATGGACACATCCTCGTGATGAATCACATCGTTTTAATGAACTAAACTATTGGACAGAACAAGCTAAAACCTTAGAAAGTGGTCTATTTGATGGCTTGTTTATTGCCGATATTACAGGTGTGTATGATGTCTATCAAAATGGTATTGATCTGACTCTAAAAGAGTCAATTCAGCTTCCGAGCCATGACCCATCCACACTCATTTCAGCTATGGCAGCAGTCACTCAAAACTTGAGTTTTGGGGTCACTGTTAATTTGAGTTATGAGCATCCCTATCAATTTGCCCGCCGCTTTGCAAGTCTCGACCATTTAACTCAAGGTCGTATTGGCTGGAATATCGTTACAGGTTATCTAGACAGTGCAGAACGCCTGATTGGTCAAAAAGGTTTAAAAGACCACGATGCTCGCTATGAACAAGCCGAAGAGTTTTTAGAGCTTTGCTACAAATATTGGGAAGGTTCATGGGAAAACGATGCTGTAAAAAAAGATAAAGTACAGCGTGTTTTTACAGACCCATCTAAAGTTCACACTATTCATCATCACGGAAAATATTACCAAAGTGAAGGTGTGTTTCAGGTGTCTCCCTCTGTGCAACGCACCCCAACACTGTTTCAAGCAGGTGCTTCACCCAAAGGTACACAGTTTGCTACTCGCCATGCTGAGTGTGTATTTATTGGCGGTGACAAATCCGAAAAAATTCGCGAACAAGTAAAAAAGATTCGTGCTCTTGCAGAACAGCAAGGCCGTTCAGCGGATGACATTAAAGTCTTTGTCGGCATAACCGTTGTTGTTGCCGAAACACATGATCTGGCTGTACAGAAACTTAATGAATATCGTCAGTATGCAAGTCCTGAAGCTGGCTTAGCGCATTATGCGAGTTCAACTGGCATCGACTTAAGTAAATTTGCCGACGATGAAGCAATTCCCTACCAGAAAAGTAACAGCATTGTTTCAATTACTGAAAAATTTAAAGAACAGCAAATCACTAAAAATGATTTAAAAGCTCAGCATGTTTTAGGTGGTCGTTATCCGCTCATCGTGGGTAGTGGCGAAGAAGTTGCTGAATACTTAATTCACCTTTTAGATGAGACCGATATTGATGGCTTTAATCTGACACGTACAGTTGCACCCGAGTCTCACCATGACTTTATTCGCTTGGTCATTCCTGAACTACAACAACGTAGTCGCTATAAAACTGCATATAAAACGGGTTCACTACGGAACAAAATCTTTAATCGCGGCGATCAATTACCAGAACAGCACCCTGTTCAAGCGTTCCGATGTAGTCCCTATAACAACAGCAAAAACTTAACAAAAATTGAAGAAATAACTGCCTAAATTTGGAGATAGACATGGCTCAAACAGCCTCTAAAAAATGGCTAGGCGTAGGCTTAGTCGTTGTAGTCCTTTTTGTTGCTTTATTCTTTTGGAATAAACACCGTCAAAGTGGCTCAAATGAACTTGTAATTGGTATTAGCCCACCATTTGCAAAAACTTTACAAGCTGCTGCCGATGAAGCAAAGCAACAAGGTTTAAATGTGAAACTGGTCGAATTTTCTGACTGGAACACACCAAACATTACCTTAAATCATGGGGATATTGATGCGAACTTTTTCCAGCATCAACCTTTCTTAGACAATGCAATTAAAGAAACTGGCTTTAAATTAAAAGCATTTGCAGTAGGTGCAGCATCACATGTCGGACTTTATTCAAAGAAATATAAAAGCTTTGATGAATTGCCACAAAATGCACGCGTAGTCATTCCAAATGACCCAGTGAATCAAGGTCGTGCCCTACTACTTTTACAGCAAGCTAAATTAATTACACTTAAAGATTCAAACAACCATTTATCTGCACTCAAAGATGTTGTTTCAAATCCTAAAAACTTGCAATTCATCGAGGTTGAAGGACCACAAACGGCACGTGCAATTGATGATGTTGACTTAGCTTTTGGCTATCCACATTACTTGCGCTTAGCAAAAACAGCTGATCCTGAAAGCGCGCTTTTACTGGATGACAATACCAATAAACGTTATGCGATTTTGTTTGTAGTGCGTGACGACTATCAGGATAAAGGCGACAAATTAAAGAAATTTGTTGAGATTTATCAAAATTCGCCAAAAGTTAAAGCTGTTTTAGACGCTGAAATTGGGCCAAAACTTTGGTTCCCTGGCTGGAAGTAATAACGGAAAAATTATGGCTATTCAGTTCAAACAGCATAAACCTTGGTTACTCGGAATTACGATTGTTATCGTAGTTCTGGGTATCGCCGGTTACCGTTATATTAAAAATAAGCAACCCGATGATGTGTTAACAATTGGCATTAGCCCGCCTTATGCTGAACTATTACAAAGCGTTGCCAATGAAGTGGAAAAACAAGGCGTTCATGTCAAACTCGTTGAATTTTCTGACTGGCGAGCACCAAATGTTGCCGTACAAAACGGTGATATTGATGCAAACTTTTTCCAGCAAAGCGTATTTTTACGCAATGCCGTTAAGGAAACAGGCTATGACTTACATGCATTTGCCGTCGGTTCAGGAAGTCATGTAGGTTTATATTCAAAAAAATATAAATCACTTGAAGACTTACCTTCACAAGCACGTGTTGCTATTCCAAATGATCCAGTCAATTTAGCTCGCGCTTTAATTTTATTGCACCGCGCAGGCTTAATTCAGCTGAAAGATAGCAACAATGAGCTTTCAACCACTCAAGACATTATTGCTAATCCTAGACAGCTAAGCTTCGTTGAGGTTGAAGGCCCTCAAACAGCACATGCATATAACGATGTCGATTTAATTTTTGGCTTCCCTCACTACTTAAAAATGGCAAAGGTAACCGACCCACATAGCGCATTATTTTTAGATCCAATCGATAAAAAATATGCAATTTTGTTTGTGACCCGTCGCGATTACCAAGATAAGAACCAAAAACTTGCAACCTTTGTTAAAGCATTCCAGAACTCAAAACAAGCACAAGACATTCTGGATAAAGACTTTGGCAAAGGTATGTGGTTTCAAGGCTGGAAATAAGGAGAATGACGATGGTGAGTTTTGGATCACAAGTTGATTTTTCTCTACCCCATATCAAAATTCGTGGTTTAAATAAGTTTTACCAATCGCAAGGTCAAAAACTGCATGCTTTAAAAGAGATTAACCTTGATATTCCTCAAGGTAAGATTTTAGGCATTATTGGTAAAAGTGGTGCGGGAAAATCTTCCCTACTCCGCACTTTAAATGGCTTAGAGCAAGTAAATGCAGGCAGTATTCATATTCATCAACAAAATATTGCTGAATTGAGTCATTCCGAGCTTATTCAAACACGCCAGCGAATTGGAATGATTTTCCAACATTTCAATTTAATGTCTGCAAAAACAGTTTGGGAAAATGTGGCTTTGCCCTTAAAAGTTTCCAATTACAACAAAACAGATATCGACCAACGTGTAAATGAAGTTCTGGCACTCGTAGGTCTTGCAGATAAGTCTGGCTATTATCCATCACAACTTTCAGGTGGGCAAAAGCAACGTGTCGGTATTGCACGTGCACTTGTTCACCACCCTGAAATTTTACTTTGCGATGAAGCAACCTCGGCACTTGATCCAGAGAGTACCGCCACTATTTTGGCTTTACTTAAAAAGATTAATCAGGAACTTGGTTTAACTATTGTTCTCATCACTCATGAAATGCAGGTCATTCGAGAAATTTGTGATCAAGTCGTGGTGATTGACCAAGGTGAAATTGTAGAAGCTGGACAAGTTTGGTCTGTGTTTTCACGACCAGAGCAACAGATTACTCAAGAATTGCTAAACCTTGAGCAGATTACCCTGCCTTTTAAAATCAGTCCTCTACCCGATGAAAATTCGACTCATATTATCGTAAAACTTAAATATGAAGCTGAAGCTCATCAGGTTCCAGATATTCAAGAATTACTTGCTCGATTTAAAGCGCCTGTCAATTTATATCAAAGTCAGGTCGATACGATTCAAGGGCATATTATTGGCTCACTCTTAGTCGGTATTCCTAATGTAGAAATTGATCTTTCATCTATACGACAAGATGCATTAACTGCAATTGCACAATTTGAGGTACTTGGCTATGCACGACCAGCTCATTGATTTATTAATTACTGGAACTGTAGATACCTTACTCATGGTAGGTGCATCTGCTTTTATTGCTTTTTTAATTGGCTTACCAATTGCCGTCATTTTAGTCAGCACTTCAGAACATGGTATTCACCCTTCACAAAAGATTAATCAAGCTTTGGGTTGGGTCATTAACATTACTCGCTCTGTGCCTTTTCTTATTTTAATGGTTGCACTCATTCCACTTACTCGCTGGATTGTGGGTACGAGTTATGGCGTTTGGGCAGCTATTGTTCCATTGACCATTGCGGCAATTCCTTTCTTTGCCCGTATTGCAGAAGTCAGCTTACGCGAAGTCGATCAAGGCTTAATCGAAGCGGCTCAAGCAATGGGTTGTAACCGTAAACAAATTATTTGGCATGTGCTTTTGCCAGAGGCTCTACCGGGTATTGTGGCAGGCTTTACTGTGACTATTGTGACCATGATTAACTCCTCTGCGATTGCCGGTGCTATTGGTGCTGGCGGCTTAGGAGACATTGCTTATCGTTATGGTTATCAACGTTTTGATATGCAAATTATGTTGGCTGTGATTTTTGTGCTCATTGTTTTGGTGATGTTAATACAAGCGACAGGTGATGCATTAGCCCAGCAACTTGATAAACGTAAAGTTTAAACTCAACAGAACCCTGCTCTAGCCATGACTTTGTCATGGCTTTCATGTAAAATCAGCCACAATTTTTAATTTACACATTTGTGAGTGGTTTTCATGGGTTTTAATTGCGGTATTGTTGGTCTGCCAAACGTAGGGAAATCTACCCTTTTCAATGCATTAACGAAAGCAGCGATTGCAGCGGAAAACTTCCCTTTCTGTACCATTGAACCAAACACAGGTATTGTTCCTGTACCAGATCCACGTTTAGACAAACTTGCTGCGATTGTTAAACCACAGCGTATTTTGCCAACTACAATGGAATTTGTGGACATTGCAGGTCTTGTTGCTGGTGCATCAAAAGGTGAAGGCTTAGGTAACCAATTTCTTGCAAACATTCGTGAAACTGATGCAATCGCTCATGTTGTACGTTGTTTTGAAGATGAAAACGTAATTCACGTAAATGGTAAAATTGATCCATTAGACGACATCGCAACTATTAATACTGAACTTGCACTTGCCGATCTTGAAACTGTTGCTAAAGCAATTTTACGCTTAACTAAAGTTGCTAAAGGCGGTGACAAAGAAGCTGTAGCAACTAAAGCAGTTTTAGAAAAAATCCAACCTTTACTTGACGAAGGTAAACCAGCTCGCGCGGCTGATTTGTCTGATGACGAACGTAAATTAGTTCGTGGTTTTGGTTTAATGACTTTAAAACCAACCATGTATATTGCAAACGTTGCTGAAGATGGTTTTGAAAATAATCCTCATTTAGAAGCAGTTAAAAAACTTGCAAGCGACGAAAACGCAATTGTTGTTCCTCTTTGCAACCAGATCGAAGCTGAAATTTCATTATTAGAAGATGAAGACCGTGCTGAATTCTTAGAAGCAATGGGCATGGAAGAACCAGGCTTAAATGTGGTTATTCGTGCAGGTTATGCGCTTTTGGGTTTACAGACTTATTTCACTGCTGGTGTACAAGAAGTACGTGCATGGACAATAAAAGTTGGTGCAACCGCTCCTCAAGCAGCTGGTGTAATTCATACTGACTTCGAAAAAGGCTTTATCCGTGCTGAAGTTGTTGCATATGATGACTTCGTACAATACAACGGTGAAAACGGCGCTAAAGAAGCTGGTAAATGGCGTTTAGAAGGTAAAACTTACGTGGTTCAAGACGGCGATGTAATGCACTTCCGTTTCAACGTTTAAGTTTAAAGCTTAAAAAAAAGCCCCATTATGTTGGGGCTTTTTTTATTGTTAATGGCTAAGATCCATCGTCTCTCGTTTACTACGCGCCTCTTGTAAAATACGCGCATGCAAAGGCTTTCTGAAACCCAGCATAAAAATAAATTCTGCCAATACAAATAACGGCCCTATCGCAAGTCCAATCACATCATCAACAAAAGCTGGTTTTTTCTTTTCGAAATAATGCCCAACAAACTGAAAGACCCATCCCACCACAAAGAAACCAATACTTGCTGCCAACCATTCTCCTAAAGATAACTGGGCAATTTGGCTCGCCAGTGGATACACAGCGACTAAAAGAATCAGCATGAGTAAACCAAATACTTTATCCAAAATAAAATAATAAATCGTACTAGCTGCAATCAACACCATGGCTAAAGTCAATTTAAAACTGCCAATATCAATTCCTGCTCTCGCTGTTAAACATAGAATTGAAAACACGATGAGTGGAATACCAATAAAATGCGTCAAAATATTTTTATGATTTAGGTGGTAAGCCGCATATTTGCTAAGCTGTTGCTCCAGATTCGACATGAGTTGTTCCCTATTCATCTACATATAGTCATACTGTACAAATAAGGAAAACTTAAAGTTGTCAGCTATTTGACAAAGTGATGATTTTTTTCATGGATGGCCCAATATTGGACATTATTTATATTAACCGATTAAAAGAAAACACATGGTTTAGTGTGCTTCCAGAAGCATTCCAAAACTTTATTCTAGAACATGGTAAACAAAGAACCTTTGAAAAAAACAGCTATGTTTTCCGTGCCCAAGATATGTTTGATGGCATTTATACTGTGCTTGAAGGCTCAATTAGTTTGGGTTATGTCGATGTAAATGGTAATGAAGCACTTTCTGCTATTGCTGAGCCAATTATGTGGTTTGGTGAAATATCGCTGATTGATCATGAACCACGTTCGCACGATGCAATTGCTTTGAAAAAAAGTATAGTTCTACATATTCCTGCGAAGCCCTTAAATGAATTACTCAAAGACAATCCATATTATTGGTATTATTTTGCTCGTTTAACCAGCCAAAAACTCAGGTACGTTTTCTTAGAACAGATTGCTATCCAAACACGCAGTATTTCTCAAAGGCTTGCTCAACGTCTTCTATTCATTTTAGAAGGTTATGGCAATCATGTTCTTATTCAAGATAGTCAAATTCATATTTCTCAAGAACAATTGGCAAATATGCTGACCACATCCAGACAGACAATTAATCATGAGCTGAGCTTGCTCGAAAAACAAAAGATCATCAAAATAGCTTTTAGAAAAATTGAAATTTTAGATATTGAGAAATTAAAAGTACTTGCTCAAGCCCATTCCTAGTCTTTGCATAACCAGCTATATGACAAAAACTTAAAACCAAATTAAAAAAATAGATATCGCAGCAAAACAACACATTGTTCAAACTCTATTTCACAAAATAAATGTTTTAAAGCAGATATTTTCATTTTACACTCAAGCTGAGCAATAATACTCAACAAGGCGCTGATTAACATGAAAAAATTATCAACAATTCTTACAGCAGGCGTATTGGCTATGTTAAGTGTTTCGGCATTTGCATGTCCAAAAGGAACTCAATTACAAGGCGGTACAGGACCAAATCATAAAGGTGGAAAATGTGTTGCTGCACATGGTAAAGCAACTGCTAAAAAAGAAGCAGTAAAAGCAAAACAAGATGTTAAGAAAGATATGACTGAACAAAAGCATGAAGCAATGATGAAATCTATGCATGCTCAGCACGATGCAACTCAAATGAAACATGATGCAGTGAAAACAGCAAACACAGCTAAAGCTGCGACGAAGCCATAATTAACATTCACTCCTTATCGTTTTAAAAGCAAAAAAGCGAGATTGATCATCTCGCTTTTTTATATTTATAAATTTTATTTTGGAGATGTGTTTCCAAGGTTTGGCGTATCGATCGCATCCTTACACTGAGCTTTATCTCGCTCATAATCGGCTTGCTTCTTAGCAACTGAATCATTATTTTCAAGTGTTTCACGAGCCCATACATCTAGACTCGTTAAAGCTTTACGACAAAGTGCGTATTTCCCTTCTGTTACTGAGTCCGTCATTTTTACATTAATACGCCAGTCGGTGCTCAATTGACGTAAAGGTTTACGAACGTTGTCATCGATTTGACTCAGCTTCTTTTCATAAACCAAATGCTCAACCGTATTAATTAAAGTCCATGCTTTTTGAGCATAAACAGTTGCGTCATTGGTTAGTTTAGGTGCTGGCTTAATTTCTACTTTTTTTTCTGCCTCATGATTACCATTGTCACAGCCCTGCAATGCAAAAACACCTGCACTCAACATGGCGATATAAACTAAACGAATCTTTGCGTTGAACATAGCAAACTGCCGATTAAACATTTCGGCACTATGCTATTAAATTCGGCTACAATACTCAATCTTTCAAGTATTTTTATCATTTGGTTTATTGCCAAGGTGTATTGTGTCCAAACAACAATTGATGGCTGATCAAACGGCAACTTTTTGGCAAGGTGCCAAAGATAGTCAAGCTATCGTACTCACCTATTTACCCGTTTCTTTTGCCTTCGGTGTTTCTGCATCTCAGTTTGGTTTTACACCGTGGGAAGCTTTTTTCCTATCTTGCTCAATGTATGCGGGTGCCAGTCAGTTCTTAGTTGTTGCACTTTTAGCCAGTGGTTCATCTATCTGGTTAACTGCATTAACAGTCATTGCACTCGATATTCGCCATGTGCTTTATGGACCAGCTTTATATAATCTGATTCCAGGCAAATTAAATCTTAAAAAAACGGCGGTGTGGGCTTGGGGCTTAACCGATGAAGTTTTTGCCAGTGGAATGATCCAACTTTCACAGCGCAGACAACAATGGTCTGAGTCTTGGATGTTGGGCTTAAGTCTATTTAGTTGGATAGCTTGGGCAACTGGCTCATTGTTAGGAGGATTATTTGCTGATCAAGTCGCTCATCTTCCAAAATTTTTACAAGCAGCTTTAGACTTCTTATTACCTGCTTTATTTTTGAGTTTTTTATTGGCTGCTTTTGAACGCAAACATAGCCTTGTAGTCGCTGTATCTTTAGTCGTTTCAGCGTTGTCCTGCTATTGGATTAACCTATCTGCGGCTATTTTTATTGGCATTCTTTCAGGCATTTTAGCAGGCTTGTTTAAACATTATGTGTTAAAACAACAAGAAGAGGTCGAAGTTTAAAATGAATCTAGAGATTATTCTGGTCGGCATCATTGTTGGTATTGCTAATTTCGCCTCACGTTTTGGACCCTTCTTTGTTATACAAAAACTACAAGGTACACAGCAAAGACGCGGTTCAGTCTGGCTAAAAATTGCTTTGGGATGCATTGGTATATCTGCAATTAGTGCCATGCTTGTTGTTGCCACTCTTCCACCACTTCTTGAAAATCCAGATAAAAGTGTAGCTATGCTCATCGGTTTTTTGGTTTTAGCAGGTCTTTATTTTAAATTTAAGAAAATTGTTCTGGCAACGTTAACTGCCGCAATTGTTTATGGCCTGATCTATACTTATTTACCTTTATAAATAGATAAACTGATCTTCTTTATATAAAATAAAACCTAGCCAGAAGCCTTTAAGATTGAAACTTCTGGCATAAAAACTAATTTTGAATTGTTTAAAAAGATAACCTTACTTAATAGAGATAATAATGTCACAAGTTAAAATTTACGCCAATGAACAAACGATTATGCAGTATCGAGAATTGCTTTCTCATGCAATCCATCAAGCACTCATTGAAGAATTGAAATATCCTGTTGAAAAAAGATTTCAACGTTTTATCAGTCTTAAGCCTGGAAATTTTATCTATCCTTCTGACCGCAGCCAACACTACATTATTATCGAACTTTCGATGTTTTCGGGACGTAGCGCAGCCACGAAGAAACAACTCATTCAAACGTTATTTCGCAATATCGAAGAACAATGCAAAATAGCACCTCAAGATATTGAAATTACGATTTTTGAAACCCCTAAAGAAAATTGGGGTATCCGTGGCAAAAATGCAGATGAGTTACTTTTAAATTATCAAGTTAATATCTAAAAAAGTGACATCTTAATTGTCCGACAAAATTACTTTTTTATGCATGATAAGGCTTAACTACACCATAAGTTCTGCTATGCTTAAAAAAATAATTTTGTCAGGATGATTCGCATGAGCGTGACACTCGGTACCCCCCTTCAATCTTCTGCATTTAAAGTTTTATTGTTAGGTTCAGGAGAACTTGGCAAAGAAGTTGTAATTTCTTTACAACGCCTTGGTGTAGAAGTACATGCAGCCGACCGTTATGATCATGCGCCAGCCATGCAAATTGCACATTTTTCTTATGTGTTAAATATGGCTAACCCAACTGAGTTAAAACAGCTCATCGAGAAAATTAAACCGAATTTAATTGTTCCAGAAATTGAAGCCATCGCTACAGAAGTTTTGCTTGAAATTGAAGCGAGCCAAACTGCAACTGTTATTCCTTCTGCTAAAGCTGTAAACCTGACTATGAACCGTGAAGGCATTCGTCGTCTTGCGGCTGAAGAACTTGGTTTACCTACTTCTGCTTACCGCTTTGCTGACTCACTAGAAAGCTTCCGCGCTGCTTCTGATGATATTGGTTATCCAAACTTTGTAAAACCAGTAATGTCATCTTCTGGTAAAGGTCAGTCTCGTGTAAAAAGTTTCGATGAAGTCGATACCGCTTGGGAATATGCGATGCAAGGTGGTCGTGTTAACCAAGGTACGGTCATCATTGAATCTCAAATTGATTTTGATTTTGAAATTACATTACTTACCGTTCGTGCTAAAAATCCTGAAACTGGCGAAATCGAAACTCACTACTGCGACCCAATTGGTCACCGTCAAGATGCTGGTGATTATGTAGAAAGCTGGCAGCCTCAACCAATGACTGCGGCTGCACTTGAAGAAGCAAAACGTATTGCAAATAAAGTGACAATAGCACTTGGTGGCTGTGGTATTTTTGGTGTAGAACTGTTTATTAAAGGCGACAAGGTCTGGTTCAGTGAAGTTTCACCGCGCCCGCATGATACTGGCCTAGTGACTCTAGCATCACAATTTCAAAGCGAATTTGAACTGCATGCTCGTGCAATTTTAGGATTACCAGTGAACACAGCTCGCCATAGTGTTGCTGCTAGTGCAGTGATTTATGCAGGGGTCGATGCCAATAACTTAAGCTACAGCGGCTTAAATACAGCATTAGCCAACCCAAATACCGACCTACGCCTGTTTGGTAAACCAGAAGGTTTCAAACGACGTCGTATGGGTGTGGCAACTGCTCGTGCAGAAAATACTGATCTTGCTCGTACTTTAGCGAAAGAAACCGCTGATCAAGTAAGCGTAAAAACCAACTCTTAATATTTACTTTTTGGTAGACCCATTTTCATGATCAATACATCGCCATTGCTGAACTACGTTACAAGCCATCATGATATTAAAGCCATTAATCAATGGCGAACGGATGTAGAAAAGCAATTGCAGGATTCATATGAAAATGGGCAATCTATTCGGGAAGTCATTAAAGCGCGCTCAGACCTCGTTGACGAAGCACTGATCTTTTTGTGGAAACATGCCGAACTTGATCAAACAGGACTAGGTCTTTTTGCTGTGGGTGGTTATGGGCGCCGTGAAATGTTGCCCTATTCTGATGTTGATATCATGATTTTATCGGAACATGAAATTAACGAAGAAAATGAAAAACGTATTTCTACATTCATTTCCTCTTTATGGGATGTTGGCAATTTTAAGCCCGGTATTAGCGTTCGCACCATTCAAAGCTGTGTTGAACAAGCTGCCACCGATTTAACTGTTGCAACTACACTCATCGAAGCTCGTTTAATTACGGGCAATAGTCAACTTGCAAAATGGCCGCGTCGTATTGTTTCGCAAACGTGGACAGACAAAACATTTTTTGATGCAAAAATGGCTGAACAAGCTAAGCGTTACCACCAACACAACAACACTGAAAGCAATTTAGAACCTGACATTAAAAATGCGCCTGGTGGCATTCGTGATATTAACCAGATTGGTTGGATTGCTAAGCGTCATTTCCGCGTAAACCGCATTTATGACTTAGTTCATTTAGGTTTTATTTCAGAATTCGAATTAAATGTTTTAGAAGAAGCTGAAAGCTTTCTTTGGGAAATTCGTCACCATTTACATCGCTTAGCGAAGCGTGATGAAAACCGCCTTCTGTTCGATCATCAAAGAGAAATTGCGGCTCAATTTGGTTACGCTCGCCAAGAAGGTCAGCCTGTAAACTACGGTGTCGAGCAGTTCATGAAACGCTACTATCGTACTGCTCAACAGGTTTCAACGCTCAATGAAATGTTGTTAGCCTATTTTAGCGAATCGGTCATTACTCCACGTTTACCAAATTACGAACGTAAAATTGAAGTCGTTAATGACCACTTTAAGATTGTCGACAATAAACTTGCCGTACAGCACCACAAAATATTTGCAGAACATCCAAGTGCTATTTTAGAACTATTCTATATTTTGGCTAATCGACCAGATATTGAAGGAATCCGCGCTCGTACTTTACGCTTACTTATTCTTGCTGCAAAACGTATTAACCAAAATTTTCGAGATAATCCTGAGCATCAAGCCCTATTTATGTCAATCATTCGCTCACCTTATCGTCTATACGATACTTTGGTAGCGATGAAACGATATGGTGTTTTAGGAAACTATATTCCAGCCTTTGGTCAAATTATGGGTCTTATGCAATATGACCTATTCCATATCTATACAGTCGATGCACACACATTATTATTACTGCGAAATTTAAACCGCTTTAAAGAACCAGAATTTGCTAAAGAGTTCCCTGTTGTAAGCTCAGTTTTCCAACGTCTTGCACGTCAAGATATTGTGTTTATTGCTGCATTATTTCATGACATTGCCAAAGGCCGCGGTGGAGACCATAGTGAACTTGGTGCAGAAGATGCAATCGAGTTTGGACGGGCGCATGGCTTTACAGAGCGTGAATGTAAATTAATTGCATGGCTCATTCACAACCATTTGCTCATGTCACTGACTGCTCAGAAAAAGGATATTTCCGATCCGGATGTTGTTAAAGATTTTGCCGAAAAACTTGGTGATATGGAACATCTTGATTATTTATACACTTTAACAGTGGCAGATATTAATGCGACAAATCCAAAACTGTGGAACACATGGCGTGCCTCGCTTATGCGTCAACTTTATACGCATGCACGTGATGTCATTCGTACAGGTTTAAGCCGTCCTGTTGACTATCAAATGCTGATTGAAGATACCAAATTTGCAGCAAGTGAATTACTGGTAAATAACTTCTCATTGGCAGACGTTGAAAAAGTATGGCAAGAACTAGGCGATGAATACTTCATTAAAGAGTCGGCAGATGAAATTGCATGGCACACTCAAGCAATTTTGAAACACGGCGATAATCCAGAGCCATTAGTACTGTTGCGTGCTCACCGTAAAGCTGCGCAAGATGCAGTACAAATCTTTATATATACACGTGACCAACCCAACCTTTTTGCCACAACTGTAGCAGTTTTGGACCGTATGAACTTAGACGTTCAGGATGCAAAAATTATCACAGCCAGTACTGCATTTAGCTTAGACACCTATGTTGTGCTTGATCGCTTTGGTACATTGCTAACCGACCCTGAACGCGAAGAAACAGTTAAAACTGCATTAGTGAAGGCGCTTAGTCAGCCAGATCAATACCCAGGACTCATGCAACGCCGCATTCCACGTCAACTACGTCATTTTGATATTGAAAATACAGTCGACGTAACATTGAATGAAGCGTTACAGCAAAACATGGTTGAAATTTCAACACTCGACCACCCTGGCCTACTTGCACGTGTAGGTGGCTTATTTATGATGCAAGGTTTAGACATCCATTCAGCTAGAATTGCAACTTTAGGTGAACGTGCCGAAGATATTTTCTTTGTCACGAAAAAAGATGGAAAACCGTTAAATAACGAAGAGGTCAAACTCTTCTCGGAAAAGCTTAAAGCTGCATTAGATGAAGCATCTAATCAAATTTGTCAGCACTGAAACTCAACTATCTGGTAACTGTTTAATGAACTCTAGCTTGTCGTTATTGCACCCATATCCATTTGAAAAGTTAAACCAACTTTTTAAGGATATCACTCCTGCTCATCTTCCCTTGATTCCACTATCAATTGGTGAACCTAAGCACCCAGCACCAGAGTTTGTTAAACAGGCAATTATTGACAACTTTAATCACCTCTCAACTTACCCAAATAGTAAGGGCTTGCCAGAGCTTCGCCAAAGCATTGCAGAGTGGCTAACTAAGCGTTTTAAACTTAATAGCATTAGTGCTGAAAACCACATTTTGCCAGTGTCTGGTACGCGTGAAGGGATTTTCTCATTTGTTCAGGCGCTCATTAACCGTGAAGACGCACCGTATGTGGTAATGCCGAATCCGTTTTATCAAATTTATGAAGGTGCCGCTCTACTGGCTGGTGCAAAACCTTATTTCATCAATTGCACCGAAGAAAATGGCTATTTAGGTGATTTTGATGCTGTACCCGCAGAAGTATGGAAAAAAACTGCCCTTCTTTTTGTATGTACACCGGGCAATCCAACTGGCACGGTACTTTCTAAAGAACAATTCAAAAAGCTAATTGCCTTATCTGATCAATATAATTTTGTTATTGCTTCTGACGAATGCTATTCAGAACTTTGGTTCGAGCAAGCACCTACAGGTTTATTAGAAGTTTGTGCGGAACTTGGTCGAGATGACTATAAAAACTGTGTCGTATTTCATTCACTTTCTAAACGCTCAAACTTACCGGGTTTACGCTCAGGTTTTGTAGCGGGTGATGCAGAATTATTAAAACCATATTTGCAGTACCGTACCTATCATGGTGCAGCAATGCCTGTTCAACATCAGCTTGCATCTATTGCGGCATGGAATGATGAAAACCATGTTGAAGAAAACCGTAAGCAATATCGTGCAAAGTTTGATTTATTCCAAAACGAACTAGATCACTTATTACCTCTGCAAAAGCCAGATGCGGGTTTTTATTATTGGTTAAAAGTCGATAACGATGAAACTTTTGCCAAGATGTTAATGGAAAAAGCCCATATTAAAGTTTTACCGGGTCGTTATTTATCTCGTGACACAGATCAAGGTAACCCTGGCGAAAATCATGTACGTATGGCTTTAGTCGCCGATTTAGCACAATGCGAAGAAGTGGTTAAGCGTTTAAAAGCAATTCTTTAACCTCACAAAACTCTTTAATTAAAAGGCCTCCATATTGGAGGCCTTTTAATCTTGCTCTTTAATTAGAAATCAAAAGATGCGCTTAATAAGAAAGTACGTGGCGCTCCTGCAACCAAATAGCCATTATTTGTATTTCCTGAACTATTGATATTGTCTGAAAGCCCAACGGATGACCAATAATCTTTGTCAAATACATTATTTACCATAAAGTTGAATGTAGTCGGTACTTGTCCAAATTGAGTTTTATAACTTGCACCCAGATCAAGTGTTGTCCAATCTTTTACTTTCAAATTGTTATCAAGACTTGCGTATGTAGAACCTGTATAAGTCACTTGAGCATTTAAAGATACATCTTGTGGAATCGGTAATTTCCATGTTGTACCAATATTTGCCTGAAACTTAGGTACACCCACCTCATAATTATCATTATATTTTTCAGCTCCAGTATTCTTTTGTTTAGCTTGCATCCAAGATGCGCCACCCAAAACCGTAATAGAGTCTGTTAATTTTCCATAGGTATTTAATTCGACACCTCGGTGAACATACTCACCTGCATCACTAAATACATCATCTTGTAAAATAGCGCGCTGTTTATTGATATCAAATAAACTTAAACTAACGCCAATGTCATCAGTTTCATATTTAGCGCCCACTTCTTTTTGTTTAGCAACAAATGGTTTAAGCGTAGTAGTAACATTCCCTGTAGTACGACTTAAACCTTTTGCCAAAGACTCGATGTAGTTAGCATAAACAGAAACTTCTGGAGTAATTTTGTAGGTTACACCCAAAGCTGGTGTAAATTTACTTTCATCATAAGATGATGTTTTACCTTGATCATCATATCCATAAGTATCTTGCATAATGGTCTGATAACGACCGCCCAGCATAACAATTAATTTGTCATCTAGTGCCTTTAAATTATCGCCAATAGCAATACTTCTTAAACGCGTTCTTGTCGTTAGTTTAGGCGAATCTAAATCATTGCCATGATAAAGCGGAGAACTTGCTACAGGCTGATCATATTGTATCGGGTTATAAATATTAGTTTTTAAGAGTTCACTCTCGGCTGAGTTCATAAAATACGCATTGCGTGTATTTTGCTGAAATGCAGCTGCTGAAAGCACTAAGTTATGTTTAATTTTTCCCGTATTAACTTGGGTACGTATCCCGACCTCACCCGTATTCACCATATCAACACGCGCATTGTCAAAACGGTAAAGAGTTCCGTCACCCGTAGCAGCATTAGTCAGCGTAACATTCCCTAAACTATTTTGCTCAACACCATGTCGAAAACCATAAGCTGCATAAGCCGTCGTGTTTTCAGTTAAATCATACTCAGCACGATAGCTCCCGAAATAATCCTCTTCATTTGAATAAGACCATTTTTGAGCATAATTTTTAGAACCATCAATAGGGTTAGGAACTGAAGTTAACCCACTTCCTAGGGTGACATTTGGGCGAGTAGCTTTTAAACGGTTATTGCTATACCCCATATCACCTGAGATACGTAAATTATCACCACGATAATCTAAGCCGATAGATGCCAGACCTAATGATTTTTTTTCATCATCTATGGCTGTATTTCCACCATGGTATGCAGTATTTACACGCACACCAAATTGCTGATTCTCCCCAAAACGACGAGAGATATCATTTGCAACATAACCACCATTAAAATCAGTTCCTACAGTCACACGATTTAGTGGATCATTAGCAGCACGCTTTGGTAGCAGATTAATTGCTCCACCAATTCCTCCATTTCCAGGCATTGCGCCATTTAAAAATGATGAAGCACCTTTAAGAACCTCAACACGTTCAAAAAGTTCTGCTGGAATATACTGACGAGGTAAAATCGAATACAAACCGTTATACGCTGTATCATCAGAACCTAAGTTAAACCCACGAATATAGTAACTTTCTTGAAAATTGCCATATCCACGCCCTACTCGTACACTGGGATCAGCTTTTAAAACATCTCCAACGCTCTTTGCCTGATGTTCCTGAATATATTGGCTGGTGTAACTTGTTAAGTTAAAAGGAGTATCTAAATTAATCTGATTTCCAAAAATACCAACTCGACCGCCTTTAGCAACCTGACCACCAGCAAATGCCTCCATCAAACCTTCTGCTGATGCATCGGCACTTGCAGTAATATGAATAGTATTCAATGTAACTGGATTTTCACCTGTTGTTTGTTCTTGCACAGCATCATCTGCTGAAACAGTGGTTAATCCATAGCATGAAATACATGCCATCATTGCTACTAAGGGTTTCAGTTTCCGTTTCATCTATCGCACTTGAACTTACAGCTATTAATGCAGCGATAATAAATGATAACTATTATTATTTATATAAGCATTTTCACTATCCAATAAAATATTAATGAGAGCAGATTATTAAGTTGTAATTAAAAGTAATCCAGCGAAAATTGCAAATGTGATACTTGAACAATAATATAGCCCTCTGGACACTCGTTTTAAGCAGTCCAACCACCGCTTTTGACTTAATAATTTAACTAAAAGATAATTCCAGCAAAATACGACTGCAACCATCCATCCACTCATTAGTAATTTTTGCACCAAACTAAATTGATGCTGAATAAGCAACATCAAGCTACTATAAAACATAATATTTTTAGGATTAAAAAGACTGGATTGCAAGCCCAGAGTCAAGCTTTTAACTTGACTTTGATAACTATAATCTTGTTCAACCACACTATTTTCATCAACATTAATATTTAAAGTTGCTCCTTGAGCGGCCCTAAAACAAAGAAAGCTCAAATAAGCTAAATATCCAGCTCCAAGCCATTTAAGTAGTAAAAGAATGGTTGTACTGAAATTGCCAAGCACCGTGAATCCAAATAGACAAACCATTAAGATCAAGGCATTACCAAATGTAATTCCTGCAATGATGCCATATGTATAACGTGAACCTTTTTGCAAAAGGCCAGTGAGAATAAGAAAAAAATCTGGTCCCGGGGATAACAGTGCTAAAAAGTGAGTAAAGGCGATAACTAAAAAAACTTCCATAACGATTTCATCTTTAAAACTGTATGGAATAGCTTAAAAATAGAGAAAAATAATTTATTGTAAATTATTGCGCGGCTGCGAGTTGGAACTGGCGAGGAGTGATTCCTGTATGTGCTTTAAAAGCTTTATGAAAATGGCTCTGATCACTAAAGCCCAAATTTACTGCCAACTCTACGAGTGAAATCCCCTCTTTCAGCTGGGCTCTGGCCTGATTAATTTTTAAATTAATTTGAAATGCATGGGGCGTTAAGCCAACATTGGCTTTAAATAGACGAATAATTGCATATCGACTAAGACCCACCTGCTGCGCAAGCTCTTCTAGAGAAATAAATCGTTCAGATGATTTAATAATATGAATTAACACTAAGAAGTCTTCATACAAATATTGAGTTTTCTGTATTTCTTCTAATATAAAATGTGGTAATAACAACTGAGTAAGGCAATAGATAAGCGACTGTTCTTTTTCAAGAATCAATTTTTGAGAGTCAAATAAAGTTTTATTCATACCAGAAAAAGCCTGATATAAAGACTCATCTTTAATAATCAGAGGCCTATGCTGGGGCAAATTTAAATCAAAGCCCTCTTTTTGAAATTCGGCATACCATTGATTAAGCCAAGATATATCCAAATGCAACATCTGGTAACTCCAAGCCTGATCTGGCAATGGATTACAAGAATGTTCAATGTGGGCAGGTACAATGACTAACGTACCAGCAGAGATCTTTTGTGCTGTACCAAATGAGCTTTGAAAAACGCTATTCCCTTCATCTATAGCTCCAATAGAAAATGTTGGATGACTATGAGATTTATAACATGTTCGGCTAAAACAAGATCTTCTGGTTTCAACATAAGGCATTCGCCCATCTTGCCAAAGCTCAAAAGCTTGAGGAATAGCGTTCATTGAATTCATTAACCTGCTAATGCTTTTTCAATATCAGCTTCTAATGCCTCTGGTTTGGTCGTAGGAGCATAGCGATTAAGCACAGCGCCATCTTTACCTACCAAAAATTTGGTAAAGTTCCATTTAATCGTGCTACTGCCTAAAATACCTTTAGCTTCACGTGTTAAATATCTAAAAATCACGTGTGCTTCTGGTCCTTTTACATCTACTTTCGCAAACATCGGGAATTTCACCCCATAGTTGCGCTGACAGAATGTACCGATTTCTTTATTGTTACCCGGATCTTGCCCCCCAAACTGGTTGCAGGGAAAACCTAAAACTTCCAAACCTTGATCTTTATATTTCTCATAAAGTTTTTCAAGACCAGCAAATTGTGGTGTAAAACCACATTTACTTGCAGTATTTACAATTAGTAAAACTTTACCTTTGTAATCAGCTAATTGCTTAACTTCACCCTCTAACAGTTCAGCTTCAAACTGATAAATATTACTCATGGATAGGTTTCCTCATCATTTTTTTCTTGTGATTTCAGTTGTAATGATGCCGAGTTTACACAATAGCGCAAACCAGTCGGCTGTGGTCCATCTTCAAAAACATGCCCTAAATGGGCTTCGCAATCATGACAAACTATTTCTGTTCTGACCATACCATGCGATAAATCGTCATGTTCTTCAATTGCAGTTGCCTCAATCGGTTTAAAGAAGCTAGGCCAACCACAACCACTGTCATATTTAGTATCTGATGAGAACAATTCTGCCCCGCAGCAACGGCAGACATAGGTACCATGTTGCTTAGTATTCCAGTATTGCCCCGTAAATGCAGCTTCAGTGCCCTTTTGTCGTGTGATCCGATACTCTTCTGGTGATAACTCTCTTTGCCATTCCCGGTCTGTTTTATTGACTTTTCCCATGACATGCACCTTTATTCTGATGTAAACATTTCTGATGATTGAGTTTTATATTTACGCCATTCATCACAAAAACACTAGTCTCTGAACGTAAAATTTGTTGGAATTTAATCATCTAAGCAACAGAAAGCAAAAAGTAAGCAAATCTCAAAACCAAAAGTAAGCAAATTTATGTTTTATTTTCTTTCAAGGAAGCAAAGATGGTGCTACTCTTGTATAGCACGGTTGTATAGGACAAAACATGTCTCAGAAAAAAAGTGTGCTTTTCCAGCAACTATTACCAGTTATCAAACAGTATCAGCAATCGGGCTTTACCCATGAAAAAATTGTTGAATTACTAAAAGATCAACACGATCTGAATTTGGTAACAGTTAAAACATTTAAAAGTTATTTATACCGATATGCAAAAGTGAATCCAGCTATGTCTAAAAATACTGCTCCCCTCCAATCTATGCCAACTTCTCGAGAAATAAAGAAATCATCGAAGCTTGAGCATGTTTGTTATGACATTCGTGGCCCAGTATTACGAGCCGCCAATGAAATGGAAGAGCAAGGACATAAGATCATCAAGCTAAATATCGGCAACCCTGCTCCATTTGGTTTTGAAGCCCCACAAGAAATTATTAATGACGTTGCTTTAAACCTACCAAATGCGATTGGTTATGTTGATTCGAAAGGTATCTTTCCAGCACGTAAAGCTATCTGCCAGTATTATCAACAAAAAGGCATCCTAAATATGCACGTTAATGACGTGTATATTGGTAACGGTGTGTCTGAACTCATTGTTATGGCGATGCAAGGCCTACTTGATGATGGCGACGAGATGTTGATTCCAATGCCGGATTATCCGCTTTGGACAGCAGCTGTTAATCTTTCAGGTGGCACAGCAATCCACTATAAATGTGATGAAGAAAATAGCTGGTATCCAGATATTGCTGATATTGAAAGCAAGATTACACCGAATACTCGCGGTATTGTCATCATTAACCCGAACAACCCTACTGGTTCAGTTTATCCACGTCATATTCTTGAACAAATTGTAGTACTTGCAAAAAAATATGATCTAATTTTATTTGCTGATGAAATTTACGACAAAATTATTTATGACGGTATTGAACATGTTTCAGTAGCTTCATTAGCAGGCGACCAGCTTTGCGTATCTTTCAATGGTTTATCAAAAGCTTACCGTATTGCAGGTTTCCGTTCAGGCTGGATGGCAATTACTGGAGATAGAAGCCGTGCTGCTGACTATATCGAAGGTCTAGATATGTTGGCATCAATGCGCCTATGTGCAAACGTTCAGGCTCAATATGCGATTCAAACTGCTCTAGGCGGTTATCAATCAATTAATGACCTGATTCGTCCAGGTGGTCGTTTGTACGAACAGCGCAATATTGCTTGGGAAATGCTAAATGAGATTCCTGGTGTAAGCTGCGTAAAACCAGATGGAGCAATGTACTGTTTCCCTCGCCTCGATCCAAATATCTATCCAATCGAAGATGACGAAAAATTAATGCTTGATTTGCTACGCGCAGAAAAAGTGTTATTGGTACAAGGTACGGGCTTTAATTGGCCAACTCCAGATCATTTCCGTGTGGTTTTCTTACCTGCTGAAAATGAATTACGAGAAGCAATTACTCGCTTAGGTCGTTTCTTAGCCAACCGTCGTTAAAAAAATGCATATCAAAAAAGGTATCTTAAAATAGATGCCTTTTTTGATAATTTTATTTTATTAATTTAAAAAGAATTCGCCAAAACGCACTCACCTTCTGTCCTTTATAAAAATAAGATATTGAAATTAAATATTTTTCTTTGAAAATTTAATTCTATTAATCTTTAAATTTAGTTTAAAAATTCATTTATATATTTTTTACCATACGTTTAAATTTGTGTGCAATTTCACGTCTTCCTCAACCTTTATTATGCAAAAAATGCATGGATCAGTATATTTTTGCATTTCACACTGCTTCAAAATCGAGCAACAATCCTTTTCCATAACAACATCACCATATTCGATTCGGTTAAAACAGATACAGATATCTAGGAAGATAAAATCGGTAGAACGACCGGACTGAATTAACAAGGAAAGCTTTTAATCATTCAAATCCCATCAAAGAATGATTGAATCAAATGGATAGAGGTTCATATGAAGCAAAAGAAATTGCTCAAGTATATTGTTATTGCTATTTTACTTGGCGTACTAACAGGTTGGATTTGTCACCACTTTTTCAATGAAGGTGAACAACTCAAACAAATCGCTTCTTATTTCAGCATCGGCACAGACATTTTTTTACGTCTCATCAAAATGATTATTGCTCCATTGGTATTTGCCACAATTGTTTCAGGCATTGTATCAATGGGGAAATCTACATCGATTGGTAGCATCACACTCAAGTCAATGACTTGGTTTATTACTGCTTCGTTTGTATCGCTTGCCATCGGCATGGGTTTAGCAAACTTTTTCCAACCTGGTGCAGCTCTAGACTTAGCACTACCAACAGCTCAACAACTTAGTGGCGCTTCTCTCCCAACGACCACTGGCTTTACATTGCAATCATTCTTAAGTCATGTGTTTCCACGCAGTATTGCAGAAGCAATGGCCAATAACGATATTTTACAAGTACTTGTTTTCTCAATTTTCTTTGGTTCAGCACTCGCTTTTGTAAATCAAGGCAACGAGAAAGAGTCTGTTATTGTTCGTTTGACTGAAGAACTTAGCAAAATCATGTTCCGTATTACCGATTACGTCATGATGTTTGCTCCTTTTGCAGTATTTGCTGCAATCGCTTCAGCAATTACAGTACAAGGTTTAGGCTTGATTGTTGACTATGGTATTTTAATCGCTGAGTTCTATTTCGGTCTTCTGCTACTTTGGATTGTTTTGTTCTCTGTTGGTGCAATCGTACTTAAAAAAGATATTTTCCGCTTAGGCAAACTAATTCGTGAGCCTGTAACTCTTGCTTTTGCTACAGCTTCAAGTGAATCTGCCTACCCTAAAGTAATGGACGCACTCAATAAATTTGGTGTACCTAAAAAAGTAACTAGCTTCGTATTACCACTGGGTTATTCATTTAACCTCGATGGCTCAATGATGTACACGACTTTTGCAGTACTGTTTATTGCTCAAGCTTACAACATTGATCTTAGCTTCACTCAACAAATCTTAATTCTGTTAACTCTTATGGTGACAAGTAAAGGTATTGCTGGTGTATCACGAGCTTCAATTGTGGTTATTTCAGCAACACTCACCATGTTCCATTTACCAGAAGCAGGCATTCTCTTATTGCTTGGTATTGATCAGTTCCTCGATATGGGTCGTACTGCAACAAACGTAGTAGGTAACAGTATTGCTACCGCAGTTGTTGCGAAACTTGAAGGCGAAAAAGTAACTGACACTGAAGAACTACCAGAGCCTGCATTAATTAAATCAACTCAAGAACAAACAACCGCTTAAGTTTCTCTTTTCTCCCACTCTCCCAACTTAAGAGCAATTTTATATGACCTTATAAAATTGCTCTTCTTTTTATTCTAAAATTAAACAATAAAAATTTATCTATATTTTTATATTAAATAATGAACCAGATAATTAATTTTAACTCCTATTAAATTTTCTTAAAGTAAACCTTAAAAATAGAATAAAAATTACTCAAACAGAATTTATAATTCTATAAATAAACACCAAGTGATTAAATTTTAATTCAGTTTATTACAGCTTAACTATATTAAACTATTAAAATTATTATTTATCTTATACATTTAAAAATCTACATAATTTCATTTATAAATAACAATATATAAAATCAACAGCATAGAATTACCAAATGGTAAACAAAACCTCACCACACCCATTATTTCTTAATTTTATAATGATAAAAAAATCATTTGATTTCTTTATATTAAAAAGTAAACAAATCGAGATAAATTAGAAAAACTTAATAGATTTTTTATTTTATTCATGTTATTTATTAACGCTAAATAAAGGCAATGACTAAGCAATTGTTGATGAAACAAAATGCTATTCAGGGATGCTTCTTATTCAAACAAGTTATGAATATGTTTTACATGGTATGTATTTTGCTTAGGAAAAGCAGACATATTCGACAAACTTTTTTACTTTCGTCACTTCATAAGGATATTTTCGATGTTGACTAAAACTGTTAAATCTTTAGGTTTAGCGATGGGCTTATTGGCCTGCTCTCTCCCACTTTATGCAAAAAATAATGTAGTTGTTGTTGCCACTGGCGGTACTATCGCGGGTGCTGGCGCAAGTTCAGCAAACAGTGCAACTTATACTGCTGCAAAAGTTCCAGTTGATGCCTTAATTAATGCTGTTCCACAAATCAAAGATTTGGCAAATGTAACTGGTATTCAAGCATTACAAATCGCTTCTGAGAGTATTACTGACAAGGAATTATTAGAAATTGCTCGTCAAGTAAATGAGCTTGTTAAAAAGCCATCTGTTAATGGTGTCGTGATTACACACGGTACAGACACTTTAGAAGAAACAGCATTTTTCTTAAATTTGGTTGTTCATACTGACAAACCGATTGTACTTGTTGGTTCAATGCGCCCTTCAACTGCTCTTTCAGCAGATGGCCCGCTTAACCTTTATAGTGCAGTTGCTTTAGCAGCTTCTGATGACGCAAAAAATAAAGGCGTTATGGTTCTCATGAACGACTCTATTTTTGCTGCACGTGATGTAACTAAAGGCATTAACATTCATACAAATGCTTTTGTTAGCCAATGGGGCGCTTTAGGTACATTAGTTGAAGGCAAACCATACTGGTTCAGACAATCTGTAAAACGTCATACGAATGCTTCAGAATTTAATATTGAAAATATTAAAGGCGATGCACTTCCAACTGTACAGATTGTTTATGGTTCAGACTCGATGCTTCCAGATGCATATGAAGCGTACGCAAAAGCAGGTGCTAAAGCGATTATTAATGCAGGTACTGGTAACGGTTCTGTACCAAAATATATCGTACCAACGTTACAAAATCTTCACGACAAGAACGGTATTCAAATTATCCGCTCATCACGTGTTCCACAAGGTTTTGTATTACGTGATGCAGAACAACCTGACTCTCAATATGGTTGGGTAGCAGCACACGACTTAAATCCACAGAAAGCGCGCCTTCTTGCAGCATTAGCTCTTACCAAGACGACAGATGCTAAAGAAATTCAACGCATGTTCTGGCAGTACTAAGTTTTTCAACCAGCTCAAGCCTAGATGTTTGAGCTGGTCATATTTTATAAAAATAATGTCTTTTATATTAAATCTGTACAATAGATGTTCAACTCATTCTTCTTGAATAATAAAATCCTTAACAGTTTGCCAAAATATTAACCATTTCCTTTTAACTTTGCGTGTTAAACTATGCTGTAGTCGCATTAAGGATTGGTTTATGCAGTTTGTTCATCTAGGTATTTATACAGAATTTTCGATTACAGAGTCGATAGTTCGCATACCTGACTTGGTCAATGCTGCGGTTAAAGACCAAATGCCTGCATTGGCATTAACTGACCTTTCGAACCTCCATGCTGCGGTAAAGTTTTATAATTCTTGTTTAAAAAAAGGAATTAAGCCTCTTTTAGGTAGCACAATTCGCCTTGATGATGCTCAACATCGTGCAACATTACTAGCAATGAGTGATGTTGGGTGGAAAAGTCTTACCGAAATCGTTTCACGCGGTTTTATTGAAGGGCAACAGCTTAGTATTCCATGTGTACAAAAAGAATGGGTACTTGAACAGCATCAAGATATTATCGTTTTACTTGGCCAGCATAGTGATGTTGGTCAGATGCTTTGCTCATCGAATCCTCAAAAAGCTGCTCCCCTTTTAGAAGCATGGCTCGAAAAGTTTGGTAACCGTGTTTATCTTGCTTTAACACGTACCGACCGTCCCGGTGAAGAAGACTTTATTCAAGAAGCAGCTAAACTTGCTGCACAATATAATATTGGTGTGGTTGCGCATAATGATGTGCACTTTGTAGAAAAAGAAGATTTCGAAGCACATGAAGCTCGTGTTTGTATCGCTGATGGCTATGTACTAGCAGATAATCGCCGCCCACGCATATATAGTCCTGAGCAGCACTTTAAAACCTCAGATGAAATGATCGAATTGTTTTCCGATATTCCTAGTGCTATCGAGAACACCTATCATATTGCTAAACGCTGTAACGTTAAACTACAACTTGGCACCTACTTTTTACCTGACTACCCAATTCCAGATGGTTTTACCATCGACACTTATTTTGAACATTTATCTAAAGTAGGTTTGGAAGAGCGTTTAAATTATCTTTACCCTGTTGAAAAACGTGGCGAAGACTGGCCTGAGATTCGTAAGCCTTACGATGAACGAATTGATTATGAAGTTGGTATTATCCTGAAAATGGGTTTCCCAGGCTACTTCCTCATCGTCATGGACTTCATTCGATGGGCAAAAAGTAATGGTGTTCCTGTCGGGCCAGGTCGTGGTTCAGGTGCAGGTTCATTAGTCGCCTATAGCTTAGAAATTACTGACCTTGACCCTCTTCGTTACGATCTACTCTTCGAACGTTTCTTGAACCCAGAACGTGTATCGATGCCAGACTTTGACGTCGATTTCTGTATTGCCGGACGTGACCGCGTTATTGATTACGTATCACGTACTTATGGTCGCGAAGCCGTTTCACAAATTGCAACTTTCGGAACTATGGCAGCAAAAGGTGCAATCCGTGATGTTGCACGTGTATTAGGTAAATCTTATGGTTTAGCTGACCGTATTTCAAAAATGGTGCCGACCAAACCGCTCGGTGTGGACTTAGCCACTGCCATTGATATGGAACCTCAGCTTAAAGATATTGTGACCAATCCATCTAACCCAGATAACGATGATGCAAGCGAAATCTGGGAAATGGCATTAAAGTTAGAAGGTGTAACCCGAAATACTGGTAAACATGCCGGAGGTGTAGTTATTGCACCAGGTAAAATTACCGATTTCTCGGCTGTACTTTGTGATGCAGATGGCACAAACCGCGTTGCTCAATATGATAAAGATGATGTAGAAGCAGCGGGTCTGGTTAAATTCGACTTTTTGGGCTTACGTAACTTAACCGTTATTGAAGACGCGATCCAAAATATTAATAAAAACCGCGACAGTAATGATCAGCTCAATATTTTACATGTTCCTTTAGACGACGCTAAAGCATACTCTGTCTTTGCCGATGCAAATACGACAGCGGTATTCCAGTTTGAATCCGTCGGTATGAAACGGATGCTTAAAGAAGCACGCCCAAGCAAATTCGAAGAAATTATTGCGTTCGTATCCTTATATCGTCCGGGCCCAATGGACCTGATTCCTGACTTTATTCACCGTATGCATGGTGGAGATTTTGAATATCTTCATCCTCTTTTAGAAGGTGTATTAGAGCCAACTTACGGGATTATGGTTTATCAGGAACAGGTAATGCAGACTGCACAGATCTGTGCAGGTTACACATTAGGCGGCGCAGATTTATTACGCCGTGCAATGGGTAAAAAGAAACCTGAGGAAATGGTCAAGCAGCGTGAAATTTTCCTAGAAGGTGCTGCCGAAAAAGGGATTGATGAAAGTACTGCAAACCATATCTTTGACTATATGGAAAAGTTTGCAGGCTATGGTTTTAACAAATCTCACGCCGCTGCTTATGCGCTGGTTGCCTACCACACAGCATGGTTAAAAGCGCATTACCCTGCTGAGTTTATGGCAGCGGTAATGACATCGGAAATGCAAAACACGGACAGTGTTGTATTTTTGATTGATGACTGTCGAAATAATAATCTTGAGGTCTTACCACCCTCGGTCAATATGTCGACTTATCACTTCCATGCAAGTAATGATAAAACGATTGTTTACGGTTTAGGCGCAATTAAAGGCGTTGGCGAACAAGCAATGCAGTCAGTTATTGACTCTCGTCGACAATTTGGTCCGTATACAGATCTATTCGATTTTTGCCATCGTATTGATTTGAAGAAAATCAATAAACGTACTCTTGAAGCTTTAATTCGCGCGGGTGCACTCGATTGCTTGGGAATTGAACGAGCAAGCTTAATGGCACAATTGCCTGAAGCTGTTCAAGCTGCTGATCAAGCTCGAAGTAACCGTGAAAGCGGTATTATGGATTTATTTGGTGAGGTTGAAGAAGTTCAGCGTAAGCCAGCTAAACCAGTAAAACCTTGGAGTGACGAGGTTCGTCTCAAAGGCGAAAAAGATACACTTGGTTTGTATTTAACGGGACATCCAATTGATGTTTACCGACAAGAACTCAAATCTTTTATTCCCGTAAAACTAAATGAAATTACAGCTACGCGTCGTGGTGTTACAACCGTTTATGCGGGTTTGGTCATTGATGTCGCAAACTTCCCGAACCGTGTGGTTATTGTACTTGATGATGGTACTGCACGTATTGAAGTCAGCTGTAATCATGAACGCTTCCAACGTTTTAAAGATATCGTTCAAGTGGAGCGTGTTGTAATTTTCGAAGGCGAAATCTATGAACGAGAAGGCTTTGATCGTCCAATGGGACGTTTAACCAAAGCTTTCACGTTAAATGAAATAAGACAAAAACGTGCTAACAGTATTCAAATCAAATTAACAGAAGAGTTCATGCAGCCAACATTGGCAAAAGATCTACAAAACATGATCTTGCCATTTTGCAATGTAGATATGCATCAACATATCACTCTACAGTTACAGATTGATCAACCCTATGCTCAAGCCGAACTTCAGTTTGGTCCGCAATGGAAAGTCGCTCCTCTAGATGAATTACTTGCTAAACTCAGAGATTATTTTGGTAAAGATAATATTTATATTGAATATCAAGTAAAGTCGAAAGCAGCTAAAGCAGCAGACCCTGTTCGTCCACATGCTGTTGCCTCTCCTCCTGCAGGTATGTCTATGGACGATGCGTTGGATTTATACCAAAGCGAAGTTTCTCAATATTCGTAATTTCTGGAAATGTTATGAGTTCGTTTGACCACACCACCGTGTCAAAGCAATTAGCACAAGTGCGTATTGTCATGGTAAATACGACTTTGCCTGCCAATATTGGCAGTGCTTTACGTGCCATGAAAACAATGGGACTAATTAAATTAGTTCTCGTAGCACCAAAAACATATCCTCATCCAGATATACAAGCACTTGCTGCGGGTGCTCAAGATTTATTTGAACATCTTGAGATTGTAGACACCTTAGAAGATGCGATTAAAGATTGTCATTTAGTATTTGGAACAAGTGCACGTAGTCGCACCATTCCTTGGCCTTTACTTGATGTGCGACCTGCGGCTAAAGAAGCTATTAAGGCAACCGCTCAGGGACAACAAATTGCTATTGTTTTTGGCCGTGAAGACCGTGGTTTAACTAACGAAGAATTAGCACTAGCAAACTACCATCTAACAATTCCTGTAAATCCTGACTATGGCGTATTAAATGTTGCGCAAGCGATTCAGGTTGTATGCTACGAAATTCGAATGTCTGCTCTGGAACAAGAGCAAGTTGATCAGAATGTAGATGAAATGCCATTAGTGCAAGGTCAAAGCATGCAATGGGATGAACCTTTGGTGACTCAGCAACAAATGGAAGAGTTTTATCCTCATCTAGAGAAAATGCTGACTGAAATTGAATTTTTAGATCCAGAAAATCCACGTTTATTACCTTTACGCTTGCGTCGTTTATTTGGTCGTATACAATTAGATCGTATGGAATATCATTTACTTCGCGGTATTTTTAGTCGCGTGCAAGCTTTAACAAATGGTAAATGGAAAAAAGCATTATCTGACAAGGAGGATCAACCCAATGCTTAAGCAGCTTAAAGAAGATATAAAAGCTGTATTTGCGCGAGATCCTGCTGCCCGCAATACACTTGAAGTTCTGACAACTTACCCAGGTATTCATGCAATTATAATGCATCGTGTTGCACATGAATTATGGCAAAAAGATTGTAAAGGTACAGCTCGCCTACTTTCTTCATTTAGCCGTTTTGCTACAGGAATTGAAATTCATCCTGGCGCTAAAATCGGTAAGCGTTTTTTTATTGATCATGGCATGGGTGTTGTGATTGGTGAAACTGCTGAAATTGGTGATGATGTTACGCTTTATCATGGTGTTACCTTAGGTGGTACCACATGGAAAACTGGTAAACGTCACCCAACTTTAGAAGATGGTGTGGTCGTTGGTGCGGGTGCGAAAATTTTGGGTCCATTTACTGTAGGTAAAGGTGCCAAAGTCGGTTCAAATGCTGTGGTGACTAAAGCTGTTCCTGCTGGAGTAACTGCTGTAGGAAACCCTGCTCGCTATATCTATAAAGATGCCGACAAAACTAAAGATAAAGATGAAGAACGTCGCCGCGATTATGCACAAAGTATTGGTTTTGCTCCATATGCGACAACTGCTGATCAGTCAGACCCTATTTTAGAAGGTATGCGCGTTTTGCTTGATCGTATTCAGCACAATGAAACACGTATGAATAATTTATGTCAGCGTTTATCAGAACTAGACCCTAGTTTCAAAAAAGAAAGCCAAGATGAACAACCTTTTAGTGATGAAGAGCTAAAAATTCTTGAAGAAGTGCGTCGTGAATGTGGTGCACAAAACAAGATATCAAAAACGTAATACTCTTGATTCATAATGTAACACGCTTACCCTTGCATGTCGGTTTAGCTTTTCCTAGACTTACCACTACCAAATCTGACTTTACTAAAATGAACGGAAGATCCTATGAATTTTAAGCCTTTGGCATATATCATCCTTGCGACCTCAAGTTTAACAGCTTGTACAATGGCACCTGTAAAACAACAAAAAATTGAGCCTTTTGTTTTCAAGGAACCAGAGCTTACTCCTCCTTTTTATGCACTAAATCCTTTTAACTATGATCAACCGCCAGCATTTGAGGTTGCGTTAAAAGATGCTGCTGCACAGCCGGTAACCAAAATGGTGGTTAATCGTCAAGATGATCCAACCAAACAGCTTACTCTCGACACCAACAAACTGATTGTTCCGACTGTAAATAATTCAAAGCGTTCAATGAAATACGCAGTTCTAGCTGGCGAGAATGAAATTGATGTAACAAGTATTGATGACTTCTTACAGTTAGTGGAAGGCAAAGCTCGTCACTACCCACCTCGCTTTACTGACCGCCAAGAACGTAAAGGCTTCGAAAGTAAACTTAAAGAAGTAACACAGCAACTTGATACACTTGCTGCAAATCCAAATGCATCATTTGATATTTTGCTTCGCGCTTTTAAAGCAAGTGTTCTTGCACGTAACCTTGATTTAGGTACAGTTCACACCACTAGATCTTTAGAATATGCTCAAAGACTTTTAAAAATTAGCCCAGATGATGCAGAAGCAAACTTCTGGTTTGGTTTCGGTTTATCTGAAGGTGGTGGCCAACGTGAAGCCATTCCTTACTTAGATAAAGCAATTAAAGGTAATGTTCAAGAAGCGTATCTAGCTTCTGCAAATAACTACATTGCAATGGAACAAAAGAAAAACGCGATTCAGACGCTTAAAAATTATAAAGTTAAATATCCAGATGAATCGGAAATTGCTGATCGTTTAATTCAAGAAATTGAAAAACAAGGTCGTTGGAATGTATGGCAAGTTTTAACTAACCCTGCAATGTCTCCATCGAACTCTACGGCAACATCTAAAAAATAAGTTTAATAAGATAAAAAAGGGCTGTTTTGACAGCCCTTTTTTTTATTTGATCATTTGAAAAATATTTTAAAATTTGTATGATCTACCTACCATTGAGCCACTATATTTTGACCATAATGTTTTCAATAAAAAGAAGCAAAACACTATTGACGGTCATGCTACTCGGTTCAATTCTGAGTGGTTGTCAGGTCGTTAATGTTAAACAGCAAGCTTTGAATGTGACTATTGCAAATGAACGT
The DNA here is from genome assembly GCF_023920705.1 of Acinetobacter sp. XS-4. Lineage (NCBI taxonomy): Bacteria > Pseudomonadati > Pseudomonadota > Gammaproteobacteria > Moraxellales > Moraxellaceae > Acinetobacter > Acinetobacter sp. XS-4. Next base: position 2,438,615 of record NZ_CP094657.1, read on the forward strand.
AATAGTATTCTTACGCAAGATAAACTCAGCGAAGCAAGTCTGAATGTTTTATCAATGTCTGGTCAGGAAGCTAAAGTTTGTACTGACACCCCTGATAACTGTATAAATCAACTCAAAAAATTACCTCAAATTTTAGATGAGCAGTTCTTATCAGCTGCAAGTGAAATGTATCTGGCAAAAGCAATGGCTTTGTCAGATTCTTCAGATTGTAGGATTAGTAGATTTACTAAACATAAGTCTGAAGAAGAACAAACCAATATTCAAAGTAAATATGATGATTGTCTAGACCAGCAATTAAATTTACTAGATAAAAGTATTCGTTATAGTTACGCCTATCTATTTTCAACGAAGCGTCAGCCTACTGACCGTATTTTTGATAATAGACAAGTTCAGATTCGTGACTTCTATAATCAAGCCATAGCAAAAATGGTGAGTGTTTATGATTTACGCCATCCCAAAAAAGATGTCGTAGAGCCTCAAATACATATTGGTAAAAGTATCTATTCGATTGATTTCGAATTTCACCAGCAACTTGCTGGTCAAAAGTTAGAAAAATTAATTTCAAGCTATAACTTAAATTTTTCAGGGTTAAGAACCATTAACCGTCGTGACGGTTTTGGCTCTGAATTTGTAGCGGTTTTTCCTAGTTCAGGAAAAGATGATATTAATGAATATATTTTAGACCCGCTTAAATACAATTATAAAAATGGTATTAACCCGAATATTCACCATGCACGTTATTTGGCTGCAACTATTGTCGCTGAACCAAAACATGCGACCACTGTTGAAGAAATTATTAATAACCCTGAATTCGTGATTCGGGTTTACGACCCATACCGAACTGATAATATTAGTGTCGCTGGAAAACAATATCCTCTAGCAGCAAACTTCTCTGCTCCTTACGGTTTATGGTTAGCCGAAAATAATTTAGGTGTAGCAGCTTATTTAAGTCTGATTGATCGTGATCAGCACTTAACCATGCCACATCTCTACATGCTTGAGCCATACAATCCAAATAAGAAAATTATTGTGTTAGTTCATGGGCTAGCGAGTAGTCCTGAAGCATGGATTGCTTTGACCAATGATGTTATGGGTGATACTGTTTTAAGAGATAACTATCAAGTTTGGCAAATTTTCTATTCAACCAATATGCCGATTCTAGAAAGCCGTTTCCAAACTTACGCCCTTCTTAAGCAAGCTTTTAGTTCTTTAAACCCTAGTGACCCTGCTGCACATGATGCTGTTCTTGTTGGACATAGTATGGGAGGTATTATTAGTCGATTACTGGTCAGTGATGGTGATATTACCAAACCGGCTTTAGAATTGATGACAATTCGCCAGCAAAACCGCTTTAAGAAACATCCAATGGTTACTGAACGATTGCAAATGCATTCAATCAATAACTTTGATCGTGCAATTTTCTTGGCTTCTCCTCATCGAGGTACAGATTATGCAGATCGATGGTTTACGTTAGCCGCACGTAAAATTATTCGTTTACCCGGCGCATTTTTGTCAGCTGTAGCGACTTCACTTACCACTGAAAATTTAGATGTTAAAGATTTCTTGAGTAATATTGATAATGGTTTGATTCAAAATGGTCCAAGTGATTTGAGTCATCAATCTAAATTTATGGAACTTACAGAAAATATTAATCCGCACCAAGGGTTAGTCTTCCACTCTATTATGGGTAACATTACCAAGAGTGATGACCCAAATGTGATTACCGATGGTATCGTTCCCTATAAGAGCGCCCACTTAGAAGGTGCAAAATCTGAGAAAGTTCTTCCAGGTGGACACTCTATTCAGTTAACACCTCAAGCGGTACTAGAGCTACGTCGTATTTTACGAGAGCATTTAGTCGAACACGGTTTATATAAACCATAAAAATAAAAAAGAGCCAAAGGTTATCCTTTGGCTCTTTTGTTTTGAAATTAAGTTTTATTGCCCAGAACGGATGATGTAATCAAACGCAGAGAGTGATGCTTTGGCGCCTTCACCTGTAGCAATAATGATTTGCTTGTAAGGTACAGTTGTACAGTCACCCGCAGCAAATACACCTTTGACATTGGTTTCATTGCGGTCATTGACAATGATCTCACCACGGTTGGTTAACTCAACTTCACTGTCTTTTAAGAAGTCAGTGTTTGGCAATAAACCAATCTGTACAAAGATCCCTGCAAGCTCTACCACATGCTCGTCATCAGTGGCACGGTCTTTATATTTAAGACCAGTCACTTGTGATCCGTCGCCTAACACTTCTGTACTTAACGCATTCATAATCACAGTTGTGTTTGGCAAGCTATGCAGTTTGTTTTGCAAAACTTGGTCAGCACGAAGTTTTGTATCGAACTCAACCAAAGTCACATGCTCAACAATCCCAGCAAGGTCAATTGCAGCTTCAACACCTGAGTTACCACCACCAATCACCGCAACACGTTTGCCTTTGAACAATGGACCATCACAGTGTGGGCAGTACGCGACACCACGGGTACGATATTCTTGCTCACCCGGTACATTCATTTCTCTCCAACGTGCACCTGTTGAAAGGATCACAGTTTTCGATTCAAGTTTTGCACCGTTTTCAAGTTCAACTTCAACCAGACCATTTATCGTTTGGTTTGCACCTGTGATTTTGCTGACACGTTGCAGGTTCATGATATCAACATCGTATTCACGAACGTGTGCTTCCATTTCAGCAGCAAACTTAGGACCTTGAGTCTTTTGTACAGACGTGAAGTTTTCAATGTCCATGGTATCCATGACCTGACCACCAAAGCGTTCAGCTACGATACCTGTATTAATACCTTTACGTGCAGCATAGATTGCTGCTGTTGCACCCGCAGGACCACCACCAATCACTAATACATCAAAAGCATCTTTGGCATTAAGTGCTGCTGCATCTTTTTCAGCTGAGTTGGTGTCAAGTTTTGCCACAATTTCTTCAAGTGTCATACGACCTTGGCCAATGTGCTCATTGTCTTGGAACACCATCGGTACAGCCATGATTTTGCGTTGTTCCACTTCGTCTTGGAAGAATGAACCATCAATCATGGTTGCTGTGGTGTTCGGGTTATAAATCGCAATCAGGTTAAGCGCCTGTACCACATCCGGACAGTTATGACAGCTTAGCGATACAAACACATCAAAGTTGGCTTTAAGGTTTAAACCTTTAATCTGGTTGAGCACTTCATTCGACACTTTAGGTGCATAACCAGACACCTGTAACAGTGCCAAGATCAAAGATGTAAACTCATGGCCCATTGGTAAGCCAGCAAAGAACACACGAGGTTGTTCACCTGCTTTAGCCACACCAAAGCTTGGACGACGTGTATTGTTGCCATCAAAACGTGCAGTCACTTTGTCAGAAAGTTCAGCGATTTCAGTCACTAATTCTTTAATTTGAGCAGCTTTATCTGATTGATCTAAAGCAGCCACTAATTCGATTGGACTTTCTAAACGTTCTAAGTAAGCTTTTAATTGAGTTTTAATGTTTTGATCTAACATCTGTTTTTACTCCAATGCATCCAAATTCTTTCAATAGATGCATAGTACGTTAAAACATAGAATAGGTGAAACAGTATGTTTTTATAGAATTGATCGGTTTTTTAGATTTTATTCTTATTCACTTCAATCAAAAAAAGCCAACCTGAACTCATCCAGCGCAGGTTGGCAAACTGCTTAAACTAGAGTAAGACAACACCAAATACCGCCCCAGCAATTAAGACATGCAAGGGATGAACCTTTTTAATTAAAGATAATAAAGTTGCAATGACTACCATAATGACAAGTAAAGTATTTATTGCTGCCGCCTCAGAAATGATCCACGCACTGGCAAGTACCGTTCCAACTGTGACAGGTTGTAAAGCAAGCTGTAAAACACGGCGCCATTTCTTATCTTTAAATTTTGACCAGCCTCTCATTACAAACACAGTAATAATTGATGAAGGTAAAAATTTAGCAGTAGACGTTACCAATAGACCTGACAACCCTGCTACATGCCATCCTACCAACGGTACAATCATCATGTTTGGACCAGGCGCGGCTTGAGCCATGGCAAATAATGCACTAAATTCTTGTGCCGTCATCCAATGGTGAATATCAACCACTTGACGTTGCATTTCAGGCAAAATTGTATTTCCGCCACCAAATGCAATAAGAGACAATTGAGTAAAAATGATGGCTAAAGTAAGTAGAATTGCACCCATTACACACGTCTCCAAATAATAGTTGAATAAATTGCCAACAAAATCAGCATGGTCAAAAGCAAGGAGATTTTTAGAAAAGCAATACTGATAATTGCCGCCAAGACAACACACATCGCTATTGGATTCCGTAATAATGGTTTCAACATTTTTAAGCCAGTTGCAACCAGAAGTCCCGCTGCTGCTGCTGCCAGCCCTTCGAAAAGATGCTTAACCATAAGGTTGTCTTGGAACTGCTCATAGACATAATGTAAAAGTACAACAATTACCGTAGGCGCAAAGATCAAGCCAATCAGTGAACTAACTGCTCCACGGACACCGCGGAACTCCATACCAATCGCAACAGATAAGTTAATAATATTGCCGCCTGGTAAGAATTGACACAGACCAAGTAACTCAGTGAATTTTTCAGGGCTTAGCCACTGCCTTTGCTCTACAACGACTTTACGAGCCAAAGGCAACACACCACCAAATCCAATTAAACCTAATGTTAAAAAACCTAAAAATAACTCTGTGCAAGTTGGTACGCTCTCATTCTGCACGGCAATCTCAACATGGTTCATTTTCGTTACTTTTCACTTTATCTGACCAGCATAGAATGCTACTTTTATGATATATCTACAAATGCTTTTATTTTCAATAACCATACCCTAAAGGTATTCCTATGCTAGATTTACATAAGCTTCATGCCTTTGTGGTAGTAGTTGAGGAAAGAAACATTACTCATGCGGCAAATCGATTATTTATTCAACAGCCGCCATTAACGCGTTTACTCAAAAAACTTGAAGAAGAGCTCGGTGCCCAATTACTTATTCGCCAGCCTCGTGGAATTGAACCGACTGAGGCAGGTTTAGCCTTATTTAAAGAAGCACAAATTTTATTAGAGCATGCCAGACATATTCCAAAATTAGTCCAAGACGTTAGCCAAGGTAAAACTGGACAACTCAATATTGGCTTTACAAGTTCCGCAGGCTTGCATCCGCTCATTTCATTAGTATTGCGTTCATATCGGGAAATATATCCTGCGGTACAAACAAAACTTGAGGAAGCAGGCAGTCAAAAGCAGCTGGATTGGTTAATTTCGGAAAAACTTGATATTGCTTTTTTACGAGCACCAATTAGTCGTGATATTGGATTAAAGCATCTTCATATATTAGATGAGTCAATGGTAGTGGCATTGCCTATAGGCCATCCACTTACACAAAAAGAGAAAATTAGTTTAAGTGACTTGTCTGATGAAAATTTTGTTTTATACCGTCGTTCTTCAGGACAAGGTTTATATGACAATATTCTATATAGCTGCTATCAGGCAGGTTTTAGTCCGCGCATTGTTCAGGAAGCACCTCGACCTACCGCAACCTTAAATTTAGTTGCTGCTGGAATTGGTATAACAATTGTGCCAGCCTCAATGCATAATTTTTGGGACCATGAAATTGTATATCGCGAGTTTGATGATTCTATAAAACTGAATGCTCCTATTTACTTGATTACACGTGAAAATGAAAACTCGGCTAAAGTTTCAAACTTCATTGAACTACTACAAAAACTATTACCCACAATGACTTGAGTATAAAAAGTGCCTGTCTAAAGGCACTTTAATAAAATCTTGATCAAATAAATTTTGTTATATTTCTTAAGCGTAATACTTTTTCTTTAACCAAAGCGAAACCGAAACCAATGAAATCAGCACAGGTACTTCAACTAATGGTCCTATTACTGTAGTAAATGCCACAGGTGATGCTAAACCAAAAGTTGCAATCGCAACAGCTAAAGCCAACTCAAAGTTATTACCTGCCGCGGTAAATGAAATTGCCGCTGTTTGAGGATAGTTATTCCCCAGCCGTTTACTCATAAAAAAACTGATAAAGAACATCACCACAAAGTAAATCGTAAGTGGAATCGCAATACGTAATACATCTAACGGTAAGCTCACCACATCGCCACCTTTTAGGCTAAACATAGCAACAATCGTGAATAGCAAAGCAATCAGACTGATTGGACTGATCTTTGGTAAAAATTTAGTTTGATACCAAGCTAACCCTTTTGATTTAACTAAAACCAAACGAGTTAAAAATCCCATTAAAAATGGAATACCTAAATACACCAAAACAGCATGTGTGATGGTCCAAAAATCAACATTAATAACCTGCCCTGCCACACCAAAAAATGGCGGCAAAAAGGTCAAGAAAACCCAAGCATAAGTACTGAAAAATAAGATTTGGAAAATACTGTTAAAGGCAACCAACGCTGCAACATATTGATTATCGCCACAAGCAAGACCATTCCAGACCAATACCATTGCAATACAACGTGCTAAGCCAATTAAAATAAGGCCCGTCATATATTCCGGATAGTTATGCAAAAAAACAATCGCAAGAATAAACATTAAAACTGGAGCAATAACCCAGTTTTGCACCAACGATAAAGTTAAGGTTTTCTTATCTTTAAATACTTCTGGTAGCGCAGCGTAATCAACCTTTGCTAAAGGTGGATACATCATTAGAATTAAACCAATCGCAATTGGAATATTCACATTATCTACACTTAATTCATTTAAAGATACAGATGCCTGAGGAAAGAAAACTCCAATGGATAAACCTAAAGCCATTGCTATAAAAATCCATAGCGTCAGGTTTCGATCTAAAAAGGAAAGCCCTTGTTTGGTCATGTTCTACTCGAAGAAATAATTGATTAATTTTGCTCAATACACACAAATGACTCATGTATTTATGCTAAGAAAATCCGAATTTTTAAGACAGAAATCTAGGAAGATTAATCACAGCAAGTTGTAGTGATGAAAGGCTGATCTTGTTGCTTTACTTTTGTATTACTCTCATCATTTTCTATCACCTTTAAAATATCTAAAGCCCATAAAGGCAAATCAGGATTTAAGCTGTAATAGACCCACTGTCCTTTTCTTTCATCCAGCAATACGCCATGAGTTCTTAATAAGGCTAAGTGCCTAGAGATTTTCGGTTGGCTCAACTCAAGCTGTTCTGTTAGCTCACAAACACAAATATTTTGTTTATTTAGAACTAATTTAAGAATGTTTAACCGAGTTTGGTCAGATAGACATTTAAAAAAATCGACTTGGTTGATCATATCTTCAACAGAATATATTCGTTATTGCAAATATACGGATATCCATATATAAATGCAATATCTTAATTTGATAATAAATTTACCATGACTGAACTAGTGAAGATCTACCATAATCCTGCTTGCGGCACATCACGCAATACCTTGGCACTCATTCGTCATGCTGGGTTTGAACCTCTCGTTATTGAATATTTACAAACACCACCAAGTAAAGATGAGCTGATCCAAATCATTAAAGATTCAAATTTAACTGTACGTGAAACCATTCGTAAAAATGTTGATTCATATAAAGATTTAGAGTTAGAAAAAGACAACTGGACAGACGAGCAGTTAATTGATTTTATGCTGCAATACCCAATTTTAATTAATCGCCCATTCGTGGTTACACCAAAAGGTGCACGGCTTTGCCGCCCTTCTGAAATTGTTTTAGATATTTTAGATTCAGAAAACTTAGGCTATTTTGCAAAAGAAGATGGTGAAGTGATTATTGATGAACAAGGCCGTCGTATAAAATAATTGAAGACATTAATAAATAAAAAAAGCTAAATGGCACAATACCATTTAGCTTTTTTTGAGTGAAACTGGTTAAAAATAGGACTTAATAAAAGGAAGAATTTGCTCTCCTATTACCATGCCTAATAACCCGACTAATGCAACAAGAGGTGGAGCTGGTGACTTAACATTTAAAACATAATATAAGACACCAACAAGCAATCCTACAGCCAAAGATAACAAGTACATTTTCATCGTACATACCTTAGAGAATCAAGCCATTTAGTAAGGCAGGTTCTCACACTGTTTTATTTAAAATGCAAAACAAGAACACCCGAGTGCACCCCAGAAAGATTTTTTATCTTTATCATTTACAGGCACATCAAGCATCCATGAGTGGCTATGTCCATGCATGCCACAACTGCTGGCACATTCACACAAAGCACTTTGCGACTGTAATGACTGATTAGAAGGTGCATTACAATTTTCAGATAAACGCCACTGACCACCAAAGCGTTTTACTGGCGACCATGTTGGAGATGCTGGTGGTAACGGCGGGTCGTCTTGCTTGAATTCTGCCCCTGCATATACCACTTTTCCACCTAAAACAGTGAGTACAGACTCAATCCACTGGATATCTTCTGCTTCCACTTTGAAGTAGTCATCAGACAGTACAACCAAGTCGGCAAGTTCCCCTGCTGTTAATGAACCTTTGACATCTTTTTCACCTGAAAACCATGCAGAACCCTTGGTCCAGAGATTGAGTGCAGTTTGACGATCTAACAGATTCTTTTCATCATACAAAGGTAAACCACCAACTGTTTTACCAGTACTTAGCCAGTACAAACACACCCAAGGGTTATAGGATGCAACACGAGTCGCATCTGTCCCCGCACCTACAGGAACACCAAGTTCTAACATTTTCTTAACAGGTGGCGTTGCCTGAGCAGCTTCAGCACCATAGCGTTTTACGAAAATTTCGCCTTGATATGCCATACGGTGTTGAATGGCAATACCACCACCCAATGCACCAATACGCTCAATATTACGCTCAGATACCGTTTCAGCATGGTCAATAATAAATCGGGTCGCAAATGGCTGTTTGGCATTTACTTTCTCAAATACATTGAGCAAACGATTAATACTTTCATCATAAGTTGCATGAATACGGAATGGCCATTTCTTTTCAGCCAAATGTTCTACAATGGCTTCAAGTTCACCTTCCATTTTTTCTGGTAAATCTGGACGTGGCTCATAGAAATCTTCGAAGTCACCCGCTGACCAAGTCAGGTTCTCACCTGCTCCATTCATTCTAAATAATGCATCACCATCGCCCGGAAATGTCATTTCTGTCCAGCGGCGATAATCATCAAGCTCTTGGCCTGCCTTTTGAGCAAATAGATTATAAGCAATTCGAACTGTCATTTGATTTTGATCATGTAATTGCTTAATTACATCATAATCTTCAGGATAGTTTTGCCCGCCGCCACCTGCATCAATTGCAGAAGTAATGCCTAATCGGTTCAATTCACGCATGAAGTGACGAGTTGAATTGACTTGATCTTCAACTGGCAATTTCGGTGCTTTACCTAAGGTCGAATATAAAATCATAGCGGATGGAGTTGCGAGCAACAAACCAGTTGGTTCACCCTTTTCATCTCGTACGATCTTACCACCAGGTGGGTCTGGCGTGTCTTTATTAAAGCCTAATACATCAAGTGCAGCTCGGTTCAACAAGGCACTGGCGTATAAATGTAAAACGAATACAGGAGTATCTGGTGCAGCTTTATTAATTTCTTCCAAAGTCGGTAAGCGCTTTTCTGCAAACTGGAACTCAGTCCAACCACCCACGACACGGACCCATTGTGGAGCTGGCGTATTATCTGCTTGCTCTTTAAGTAAGCGCAGTGCATCAGCAACGGATGGCACACCTTCCCAGCGCAGCTCCATATTGTAATTTAGGCCACCACGAATAATATGCAGATGACTGTCATTTAGACCCGGTATAACGCGACGACCATTTAAGTCTACAACTTTGCTGGTTGCTGCTGCCAGCTTCATGATTTCATCATTTGAGCCGGTGCGTACGACTTTACCATCTGCAATCGCAATTGCTTGTACTTCTGGATTTTTAGGATCTAGGGTGGTGATTTTACCGTTTATGAGTATGAGGTTTATTTCGGTCATTCTGAACTCCATTCTTGTGAATTATCGTTCTAAAAAATAAAGGCATATCTGTATTAATATCACTTAAATATTGAATACTAGACATGCCTTTACCTAAATCAGTACTATTTTATTTTGCAGGAACTGGCGCAAGTACTTCGTGTTTTGATGTTGTACGCTCAGGTGCCTTATGTACCATCGTATAAGCATAGTCCACACCCATACCGTAAGCACCAGAATGCTCGCGTACAATTGCCATAACTGCATCATACGTATCACGGTGTGCCCAATCGCGTTGCCATTCAAGTAACACTTGTTGCCAAGTTACCGGAATAACACCTGCTTGAATCATACGCTGCATAGAATAATCGTGCGCTTCTTTCGATGTGCCGCCTGAAGCATCTGCAACCATATAAATTTCATAATCACCTTCAAGCATGGCACCAAAAGCAAAGGTGTTATTACACACTTCAGTCCACAAACCTGAAACAATCACTTTTTTACGATTATTTTTTGCAAGCGAATCACGTACTTTTTGGTCATCCCATGAATTCATTGAAGTACGCTCTAGTAATGGAGCATCTGGAAATACATCTAAAAGTTCTGGGTAGGTATGTCCAGAGAAGCTTTCTGTTTCAACCGTAGTAATGGTGACAGGAATATTGAATGTTTTAGCTGCTTTTGCTAACCCTACAGTATTATTTTTTAATACTTGGCGATCTATTGACTGAACCCCAAAAGCCATTTGTGGCTGATGATCAATAAAAATAACCTGACAATTCGTTGGTGATAGTTGTTCTAAAAGTGATTTATTCATGGGTAAATTCCTTATGAGTAATGCATTGAAATTGCTTACTGGCCATTATCAAAACAGATAAAAATGTAAAAGCATAGACACTAAATCAGCACGAATCTGTATCCTTTACGAATACAATAAAAACAATGATTGCTTTTTAATTTTTATAGTTTAATCATTGATATATATTTTTTAAATTTCGCTTATCCATGGATCGATTAGACTGTATTTCCACTTTTGTAAGTGTCGTAGAACATGGGAATTTTAGTAGTGCCGCCAGAGCTCTCGATATCTCTCGGGACTTGGTTGCCAAACGAGTTTGCTACTTAGAAAATGACCTAAAAACTACACTTTTAAACAGAACAACAAGACAGATGAACCTTACCTCTTGTGGGGAAAAGTTCTATCAGCATAGTAAAGTCATTTTAAGTGAGTTCGAATGGGCTGCTTATGAAATTAGCTACAATCAGCAGTATCCTGAAGGCGAACTCAAGCTCAATACGCCAATGTCTTTTAGCAATATTTTTCTTCAAAATATCATTTCAGATTTTATTGAGAAATATCCTAGCATTAAAATCGATTTATTCATGACGGATCAGCTACTAGACATGAATAATAATAAATTTGATTTAACAATTCGTTTAGATGGCTCACCTCCAAATTTAGCAAATAGTAAAATCTTAAATACCTACCAACGATATTTATATGCAACACCTGAGTATTTTAATCAACATGGATTGCCTGCCTCTTTAGAAGAGCTAAAAGATCATAAGTTTCTGATTTACTATCAAGATAGCCGACATAAAAAGTTGATTTTTCAAAAAGATCAGAAAGAAGTATCTTTCAATTGTTTCCCTGTAATGACCTGTAATAATGGAGAATTATTATTAGATATGTGCCTAAAAAATCACGGTATTGTCTTTCTTCCAGAGTTTATTGCAGAGCCTTACTACAAAGAAGGTAAATTGCAGAAATGCTTGGAGGACTACACCAGTCAGTCTCTTCACTTATATGTGACATGGCCAAAACGTAAAATTTTATCGAAGAAAGTAAAACTATTTATCGATTTTTTAACACATCAAATCGTTCCCCTAAAATAACCAATCTGGGCCTTTTCAATAAGAATCGGCCCATGATTTTTAGTTAGTTTAAATAGCTTCAATTTTCTTATTTTTAAATAAGTTTAATAAATTTTGCTCTGCTGTTGCTGTGCTATCTTGTTCAATAAATGTCGTCGCGTAGTGTTCTAAATGCTCTTCCATCAATTGAGTTGCTCGCTTTTCATCGCCTTGCTCAATAGCATTTAAAATTGCACGATGTTCATCTGCCGAACAATTATTATGTTTGGGAATTTCATATAACCCAATCAATAACGAAGTCCTTGCAATAAGCGTCTGCAAATAACTGGTCATAATCGTATTTTGATTTGCTTCAATCAGCTTTAAATGAAATTGACCTGATAGCTTAATCCATGAGGCCCAATTTCCAGCTAAACGCTCATGAGACTCTTGATCTACTAAGCTTTGAAGCTCACCAAAATCTAGGCTATGTGACTTTTGAGCTAGCTTTTTTACAGTGGCGATTTCAAGCATACTGCGTGCTTCAAAGACCTCTTTTGTTTCATGAGCACTATGTTTTGCGATGAGTGCTCCACGATTGGGCTGAATTTCGATGACCTTATCATGTGCAAGTTTGACGAAGACACGTCTTAACACTCCTCGCGTTACACCAAATGCTTCACATAAAGGTGCTTCAACTAAACGTGCACCAGGAGCAAGTTGTCGATTTAAAATAGCATCTACGATAGCGTTATATATATGGTCATCAATTTCATCATTGCTCATTTCTACGGCTTTTTTTGGTGCATTCGATGGCATTGATTTCTCCATTTTTATTAATGCCTCCTCTTTTTAAAACTTTATCTAATGACAGTAGTGTAAGTTTAACTTAAGCGTTTTGGAATATTGCTCTCATTCCCACAGCAAATATACTGAGCCGAATAAGTCAATATTAGACCTCTAAATATCCACTTACACACCTAAATTTACTTACTTTTTATAAAAAATTAAGCACTTATCATTTTATAAATCTGTCTCTTCATATCCAAAATTCATACCAGTTTAAATAGCTCATAAGCGCTACTTCTTCAATTTGGCATAAGTTTTGCTCAATTAAAATTGTGCACAATTTAAATATCACATTGTACACAATTTAAATTTCATTCTTTTAGACAGAAAACAATGCTGCTGAAAGTGCCTCCATCTTAAGGAAATGAGTGTTCAAGATGAATAATACCGAAGCAATAATTAAACCTTCTTATGATGCAAAACTGACAAATCAAGACTTGGCTCCTTTAAAAAAGCAAACTTGGGGCGCTTATAATATTTTTGCTTTCTGGATGTCTGATGTTCATAGTGTCGGCGGTTATGTCATGGCTGGGAGCCTTTTTGCACTAGGACTCAATAGCTGGCAGGTACTTTTATCTTTACTCATCGGCATTGCCATAGTTCAGTTTTTTACAAACCTCATTGCTAAGTCTAGTCAACAAACTGGCACGCCCTATCCTGTTATTTGCCGCGCAACCTTCGGTGTGCTTGGTGCAAATATTCCTGCCGTTATTCGTGGTCTTATTGCTGTCGCGTGGTATGGCATTCAAACCTATTTGGCCTCAAGTGCTTTCTTATTAGTCATTTTAAAGTTCTTTCCAGAATGGTCGGTCTATGCCGATGTTTCAACTTATGGCTTTCTTGGACTTTCCTATTTAGGATGGGTTGGCTTTATGCTGCTTTGGCTACTGCAAGCGATTGTTTTTTGGTCTGGTATGGACAGCATTCGTAAATTCATTGACTGGGCAGGTCCAGCTGTCTACGTTGTAATGTTTGCGATGGCAGTATGGCTCATCTGGAAAGCTGGCTGGCAAAATATTGATTTAAACTTGAGCGGTGTTCAATACGACGGTTTTGCGGTTGTACCAGTCATGATTGGTGCTATTGCGCTTGTTGTTTCATATTTTTCAGGCCCGATGCTGAACTTTGGTGACTTCTCTCGTTATGGCAAAAGCTTTAATGCCATTAAAATGGGGAACTTTCTTGGACTACCGATTAATTTCTTAGGCTTTTCTTTACTTACTGTGGTGTGTATTGCGGCAACGCTTCCAGTCTACGGCAAGCTCATTACAGACCCTGTTGAGATGGTTGGAAAACTTGATAATACCTTTGTGGTTATTTTAGGCAGCTTGACCTTAATGATTGCCACCATCGGGATTAATATTGTCGCTAACTTTGTTTCACCTGCCTTTGATTTTTCCAACGTTTCACCGAGCAAAATTAGCTGGCGCATGGGTGGAATGATTGCAGCAGTTAGTTCGATTTTCATTACCCCATGGAATTTATTTAATAATCCTCAAGTGATCCATTACACCATTGATATTTTAGGTGCATTTATTGGCCCACTTTTTGGCGTATTGCTAGCCGATTTTTACCTCGTTAAAAAACAAAAAATCGAAGTAGATGATTTATATACCTTAGATAGCAAAGGTTTGTATTGGTACAAAAATGGTTATAACCACTCTGCCTTTTATGCCTTAATTCCAGCTTCATTAATTCCTATTCTATGTGTGCTTTTACCACAATTATCTGCACTTGCTAATTTCACATGGTTTATTGGGATGGGATTCGCTTTTGTCATTTACCGATTTCTTAACCAACCGCTTGCCCATGCTAAATCGGCAATGACTAAGGTAAAAGTACAATGAAAATTAAAATTATTAATCCTAATACCACCCAAAGCATGACAGACAAACTTGCTGCATCAGCAAAGATAGTCGCAGGTTCTAGTACTCAAATTATTGCAGTGAGTCCTCAAATGGGCCCTGCTACGATTGAAAGTTATTATGATGAGGCCCTAAGTGCTGTAGGCGTGCTGGAAGAAATTCGCCAAGGTGAACTTCTAGGTGTAAATGCTTATGTTATTGCCTGTTTTGGTGACCCTGCGCTTTATGCTGCCCGTGAAATGACTTCAGCCCCTGTGATTGGGATTGCCGAAGCAGCTATGCGAACTGCAAGTTATGTAAGTACTGGTTTTAGTGTGGTCACAACCTTACAACGCACAGTGAATATGAGCTGGCATCTGGCTCATCGTTATGGGGTTACACCATTTTGCAAAAATGTTCGAGCTTGTGACATTGCAGTTGAAGAGTTAGAACTTCCTAAATCTGATGCTTATCGAATTGTAAGAGATGAATGCAAAAAAGCACTAGCGGAAGATAAAAGCGATGCGATTGTTTTGGGCTGTGCAGGTATGAGTGATTTATGCCTAAAACTACAAAACGAGTTGGGAGTGATTGTTATTGACGGCGTTGCAACAGCAGTTAAACAAGCTGAAATGTTAGTTCAGTTAAATTTAAAAACCAGCAAAATTGGTGATTGGGCCTCACCTCCTGCAAAGAGCTACACGGGCATATTGTCAGGATTTGGGATGCGCTAAAGAATTATTGTTTCAATTCCAACTCAAAATGCTGCGTTGGAATTGAAACGGCTGAAAACCAAAGAATTAAACTTCGGCTAACTCTGGCTGTTGTTCGCTTTTATAAAATGGCACATCGCCGTTAATAGTTGCACGGTGCATGATGCGATGAGCATCGCCATAATCAAATAATGCTTTATGTTGCGTACAACGGTTATCCCAAATCGCGATATCACCATCTTGCCACTTCCAACGCAAATGAAATTGCTCTTGGGTCGCATGTTCAAACAAGAAATTAAGTAATCGCTCACTTTCTTGTTCAGGTAACTCATTAATTCGAGTGGTAAAACCCTCGCTTACAAACAACAAAGGCTGACCTGTAACCGGGTGGGTACGCACCACTGGGTGAACCACTGGTGGGTTACGTTTAAATGTTTGCAAAAGCTTTTCACGTTCTTCTTCGTTATGAGCAAAACGTTCAAGTGGAAAAGACTTACGAATATCATGTGTTGCAGTTAAACCACGTAATTTTTGCTGTAGCTCGAGCGAAAGCCCTTTAAAAGCTGCTGTATTACTCGACCACAAGGTGTCACCGCCTACAGGTGGAATTTTAATGGCTTGCAACACACAACCTAAAGGTGGATTTTTACTAAAAGTCACATCTGTGTGCCAAAGTTCATTATCACGTAAATCTTGTTTCCAACTATCGAGCACCATCACTTCAGGCACATCTTCAATTGAAGGATAAATCGGGTGCACATGTAAGCTGCCAAAACTACGGGCCAAGTCTGCTTGTGCTTGCGGTGCTAATTGTTGCTTTCGAAAAAAAATGACCTGATGATCAAGCAAAGCCTGCTGGATTTGTTGCGTTGTCTGTTCATTTAACGCATTCAAATCAATATCGTGAATAATTGCGCCAATGGTAGGCTTGATCACTTCAATATTTAAGTTTGCTACTACTGTATTCATCTTCTTTACTACAACTGCTGACCATACCAAGGAGAAAACTGTTTTTGTAACCAACGTAAAAACAGCTCAAAACTAACTGCGACAATCGCAATCACAATAATGCCCAGAATCACCGTATCGGTAATTAAGAACTGTGCTGCCGATTGCACCATAAAACCAATACCACGATCTGCTGCAACTAACTCGGCTGCAACTAATGTTGACCAGCCCACCCCAAGACCAATACGAATACCGGTAATAATATGAGGTAAAGCTGTTGGTAAAATGACATGCCAAAATACTTGTGTCTGACTTGCCCCTAGCGACAGTGCAGCACGTTCACGATTAAGCTGATGGCTTAACACACCATGTGCACTACTAATAATGACAGGCGCCAAAATCGAGAAGAAAATCAAAAGTACTTTTGTGGTTTCACCAATACCGAACCAAATCACCAGTAATGGCAAATAAGCTAACGGTGGAATTGGACGTAATAATTCAACCAAAGGATCTAGAACTGCACGAACCCATTTGTTCAGGCCCATCCATAAACCCATTGGTACACCAATCACCACGGCAGCAATCAAGGCTAAAAACACACGCGAGATACTGGCGGCCAAATGTTGCCATAAAGTAGCCTTCATAAAGCCTTCTTGGCTGACCGATATAAATTTTTGCCAGACTGCCTGTGGACTCGGTAAAAACAGTTCGGGTACGACATGCAAAGCAGTAATAAGGAACCAGAGTGCAACCACACTTCCCACACTAATTATGCTAACTACCAAAGTGCGATGCTTCTCAAAAAATGACGATAGAAATGAAGCATTTTCTGTTTGCACATCTGGCTTAAGTTTTAGCCCTGCTTTGTCATATTCATAGACGTTATCTTTAGTACTCATGTGGTTAACGCCTCCTTACCGCTTTGTTTTTGTGCCCTTAAACTTTCAAACAGCTGTTCTCTGAGCTGAATAAATTGAGGGTCCGATTTAATTGAGCGAATAGACTCGCCCTGACGATATCGTTTAGCAAAATCGAGATGTAGAGTTTCTACAATTTTGCCCGGATGTGCTATCATCAGTACCAACTGATTGCTGAGCAATAATGCTTCTTCAATGTCATGAGTAATTAAAAAGAAACTTTTATTTTGTTGAATCCATAAATCGAGCACTAACTGCTGCATGTTTTCACGCGTAAAAGCATCTAATGCGGCAAAAGGTTCATCTAATAAAATAAACGGCGCGTGACTGATCAAAGCTCTAGCAATACCAACACGTTGTTTCATACCACCGGAAAGTTCCCAAATATTGGCTTTTTCAACGTGACTTAAACCTACAATTTTTAAAATTGCGTTCACTTGTGCTTCGATATCCGCGCGCTTTAAACCTTTTAACTGCAAAGCGAAGCCAACATTATCTGCAACATTCAACCAAGGAAGTAAGGCGTGATCTTGAAATACGACAGCACGAGTTACATCTGGTCCAGTTACGACTTCATGATTTACAAGCACATCACCTGAACTCGGCTTTTGAAATCCTGCCAAGATATTAAGCAAAGTTGTTTTGCCACAACCCGACTCACCTAAAATCACGGTTAAAGAACCTTCTTCAATCGTTAGGTTAATGTCTTGTAAAACTGGCTTTTGCTGTTTAGGAAAAGTCAGATGAATATGTTTGGCTTCTAGTACACTCATGACAACTCCTTAAGGCTGCAAAAATGAAGAATTCACATTGCCTTTATAATCGGCTTTAAGTTGATCGACCTTACCCTGACCTTTTAAGAACTTCGCCGTATCAAAAATATTTTGCGCAAATTCACCATCTAACGTTTGTTTTTGCTGAGCATGGTCAAGGTAAATGTTTCCACTTAATAAAAGCGGAATATCTTTTGGATCAGAACCTGTGAGCTGCGCAATTTTTTGCACGTTATCGGCATCTTTAACGTAAGCGGCTGGATCTTGATTATATTTTTCAAGCTGCTCAAGCGTAGTTTTAACAAAAGCTTTTAAGAAATCAGGATTTTTCTCTGCAAAATCTTTACGCACAACCCATAGGTCATAAGTTGGAGCGCCCCATTCACCCACTTGTTTTGAGTCAGTTAAAACCGTACCAGATGCTTTGGCTTTACTTAAAGCAGGTTCCCAAACATAGGCAGCATCAATATCTCCACGTTCCCAAGCAGCTGAAATTTCAGGTGGACGCAAGTTAATAATTTTTACTTTGTCTTCTGGAATGTTCCAATGTTTAAGTGCAGACAAAAGGCTGTAATGCGTGGTTGAAACAAACGGTACAGCAATGGTTTTGCCAATTAAATCTTGGGGAGTTTTAATGCCTGATTTATTACTTACCACTAATGCTTCAGATCCACCAAGTTTTGATGTAATTAAGAAGACTTCAATCGGTAAATCACGGCTTGCCGCAGCAGCAAGTGGACTTGAACCAATATTGCCAAGTACAACATCGCCTGAAGCAAGTGCGTTTACAACATCTGAACCCGCATCAAATTTTTTCCATTGAATGGTCCGTTGACTATGTTTTTCATATTCCCCATTGGCCTGCGCAACTTTGCTTGGGTCAACACCTGTTTGGTAGGCAATCACGACAGGTTTGCTGTCGCGAACTGAAGCACTTGTATTATTATCTTTTTTATTTTGCCATACGATAAATGCAACAATTGCGACTACCACAATTGCCGTGATAATCAACGGTTTGGTCTTTGTGCTCATAATTTCATGATCTTTCAATAATATAAGATCATGGTATGCAGCTGGCTTTATAATGAAAAATAAAAAAATATGAGTTGCTTATCTATTTTTGATAAATAACTTTTTCATATAAGTTTTTATCTTTTGGTAAAAAGAAAATTTCAACCAAACTTACAGATTAGCCATAAAATTAAAATACTTATATATCAATAATTAAAAAGGATATTCAAAAAACACATGGTGAGAAAAACCTGACATACATCCTCTAATTATTTTACCCTACTCATTTCATCATTTTTATTTTTGCTTATCGCATCCAGAGTTTTGCATCTAATTAATTTTCATTTTTTTATATAAAGTTCAGATTTTATTATCTTTTTATCTTAAATCTTCTGCAAATATTGAGATTTGGACAAATCTTTTTCTGGTTTATACATGACGCAAATTTAATTTTTATTTTTAAGAGGAGAAAAATTCTTTTGTTTAAACATTCTCAATTTTTGAAAAAAACATTAATTACAACGTCTTTGATTACATTCAGCCTTTCAAGTCATGCAGCCCTTACTTTTGGTAATGCTGAAGAAGGTCAACTTAAAGTAAGTGGTACTGTTCGGGCTAAATATGTTTATGATTTTGACTCTAATCCCACTACCAGTAAATTTTCCTTTAATGACGCGGTATTATGGTTAGATTACAACTCCCCGAAATGGATTGGCCGTCTAGATTATCGGGTTTATGAGTATTACGGGCGTTTAGGCGATGCCAATTGGCTTACCGATGCATGGTTAGGTTATAAAATTAATGACAACAGTAAAATTATTGCTGGCTTAAACCCAGTTCCTTTTGGCTTGGGTCGCTTTTGGGGAAATACTTATTATTTAGGCATTGCCAATAGTGCAGGTTGGGAAGATGTGCACAACCTTGGGGTGAAATATGATTTCAATGATGGCATCAATGAAGCACAACTCGCCTTTTATCCTACCGATGGTGGCACCTACAGAGGTAAAAGCAAAGATTCGAGCCGATTTAGTATCAACCCTGTCAATGCGGATGACTCTGTACCACAAGGCACCAATACTAAAGAAAAGAACTCGATTGTTGTTCGCGGTGCTCATACCTTTAAAAATGTCTTAGGCCAAGAAAATTTCTCTACCCAATTGGGTGCCTCTGCATGGTACTCCACCATTGAAAATAAACGTTCAGGGCAAGATGGCAATCGCCAAGTCTATTCAGTTTTTAGCAATACCAATTACAATCAATGGAATTTACAGCTTTTGGCTGGTTATCAAGACATTGATAATGCGGACACCCAATATAAAGATCACCTGACTTTGGGTGGTTTCGATTATTCATTTAACTCGGCAACCAAAGGTCAGATTTACTCAGCCGAACTCAGCTATTTATTTCCTCAGCAGTTTGGCCCAATTACCTCTGTTCGCCCCTACCTAAACTATAGTTCTTATCGAAAAGAGCAAGATGGCTTTAAAGATTCAACCCGTTTTATTCCCGGCATTGCCTTTAACTATCAAAAATTGACGGTACAAGCCGAGTTGCTGATGGGTAAACACGATCCATATCTAGGAGACAGTGAAGGCCTTGCGGCTGGCGGAAGCAATGATAAATGGAATAAAAAAGCGTTTGTGATTTTTGCTTATTACTTCTAACTCTAAAAAGAAAGGCCAACAAATGTTGGCCTTTCTTTTTATCTAGATATCTACTTTTACTCTAGTCGATTACTGGTGAATTATTGAGAGGAAGTTCTGTTTTATCTTCATCTATAACATCGACATCTTGGGCGGTAGGCTCAAACTTAATCAGTAGTCCAATCACAATTAAAGGAATAAACGCAAAGATAGAAATAATCAGGTAAACATCGGTTTTATATCCCGCCATCCAGATCGGTAAAACAAACAAAGCAATTGCTTGAGCAACACCCGTTACTGCACGGTTAAAGCCGACCCCAACGCCACGAATTGAAGCCGGATAAGCCATAGTTGGATAAACCATCATTTGTGCCCCAGGCCCAAAGCCTTCGGCAAAAAGCCATAAACCTAGCATTCCAATTGCGGTGTAGAGTAGAAAGCTATTACCGGGTTCACCAATTAATGCCAAAGCAATGAGGGCTATAAACTGGAGTAAAAAGCCTGTAAGCAACACATGACGAGATTTAAATCTGCTGGCAACAAATACACCTAACAGCCCGCCCGTAAATGCAAACAATAAATTAAGCCCGAGTGTTGTAGTAATGGTCGTCAAGACATCGGTATGGAAGAAACGCGTTAAAATAGAAGGTAAAAAGAAGGCAATGGTCGTGTACTGAAATGCCACCGAAATATGAATCACAATTGCCACAATCGTTCTTGGCAAATAGGTTTTATTAAATAAAACTGCAAAACCCTCGCGCTTTTTCTTTTCAGCGGTTCTTTCTACTTTTTCAACTGTAGCAACTGCATTAATAGCATAGGACTCTTGTAGAACTTTAGCAGCCCCTTTTAAATCGCCTTGGTTTGCAAGCCAGATTGGTGATTCAGTTAAATATTTACCACGAATAAAAATGATGAGTAACGCTGGCACTGCTCCAAAAATTAAAGATGCTCGCCATAACCAGTTGCTATGCTCAGGAGGTAAAAGAAAATAAAGCGCCAAAACCAGACCAAAACACACCGAAGAAGCGGCATACCACATTGGGCACCATGCGGCTAAACGCGCTGCCTTGTTGCTACTACCGTTAAATTTGGAAAACTCAGATAAGTATGACATTGCCACAGGCAGATCAATACCAACACTAATCCCCATAATAAATCTGGCTAAAATCAAAACCCAGACATTAGGTGCAAAGCCTGCGACAATTGCAGCAATGACAAAGAGCACCATGTCTGCCATAAAAACCCGATAACGGCCAATTTTATCTGTCAGCCAACCACCAATCAGGTTACCAACAATGGTTCCGCAGACAATTGCTGAAGCCACCACACCAGTCATCACAGGGCTTAAAGAAAACTCTGAGATAACTTGCTCAATACCAAAGGACAGCGTTGTTAAATCATAGGCATCAATAAATACCCCAATCAATGCCAACCAAATAACTTTATTCGATTTACCCTTCCCTGCAAATTTGGAAATTAATTGTGAAACATCATCGGGAGATTTAATTTCATAACGATGGTTATGATCGAGTTCTTGTGTGCTCACTTAATAATTCCTGAATTTTAATAACAGAAACAAAATAATGATTATTCACATAATACAAAAACAAATTAATCTGATTTTTTAATCTCAATTATAGAATTATCTTTTCATTATTAACTCAGCAGTAAAACCGATATAAAAGACAAAATAAAAGCTGGCATTTAACCAGCTATTTATTTAAAGGTTTTCCAAAATATTAACTCGCCTCAGCAAGTTTTAATTCCTTTAGATTACGATATTTTGCACCGCGGTGATTTTCAGGCAAATATGGACCAGCACCAAATAATTTTTCTCTTAATGTTCCTTGTGCATATGAGGTTTGATATACCCCTCGTTTTTGCAACTCTGGCACAATAAACTCAACCACATCGGCAAAGGTTTGATGCGCCAAAATATAAGCCAAGTTAAAGCCATCGACATCGGTATCTTCAACCCATTGCTGTAAAGCATCCGAAACGGTTTCTGCCGAACCCACTAACACAGGTCCATTACCGCCTAAGCTGTTCCAGTTTGCAATTTCTTCAATGGTCCAAACACGTTCTGGGTCTGCATTTACATAAGAATCTAATAAAGATTGAATCGCATTGGTTTGAATATATTCAACTTTGTCGGTCGGTTGATATTGTGAAAAATCAACACCTGACCAGCCAGATAGCAATGTTAAAGCGCCATCGTAGCTTCCATAGCTTTGATATTCTTTAAACTTAGCCTGCGCTTTTGTATCGGTTTCATCGGTTACAATCGACAAAAGTGCATAAATTTTAACTGAGTACGGGTCTCGGCCTTCTTGAGCCAATTTTTGACGAATGCCCTGTACCACTTTTTTAGTGGCAATTTTAGACGGCGCTGCAATAAATACACACTCAGCATTTTGACTAGCAAACTTCTGCCCACGTGAGGATGCACCTGCTTGATAAAGTACTGGCGTTCGCTGCGGTGATGGCTCACAAATATGGATACCCGGCACAGTAAAGTATTTACCTTCGTGCTGAATTGGATGCACTTTATTATGGTCAGCAAAGATACCGCTTTCACGGTCACGAAGTACCGAACCTTCTTCCCAAGAACCTTCCCAAAGCTTGTAAAGAACTTCTAAATATTCATCAGCAATATCATAACGATTGTCATGGTTGACCTGAGTTTTTAGGCCCAAGTTTTTCGAGCCACTTTCCAAATAAGAAGTCACGATATTCCATCCAACTCGCCCCTTGGTTAAATGATCTAGCGTACTAATACGTCTAGCAAAAGGATAAGGATGCTCAAAGGAAATAGAGGTCGTGACACCAAAACCCAAGTGCTTTGTGACTGCGGCCATCGCTGGCACAATCTGTAGCGGATCATTGACTGGAACTTGTACTGCACCTGTTAAAGCATGTTCAGCACTTTGATGATAAACGTCATAAATACCAAGTACATCTGCAATAAAAATACCGTCAAAAAAACCACGCTCAAGAATTTGTGCTAAATCTGTCCAATATTCTAAATCTTTATATTCAACAGATCGGTCTTGGGGATGTCGCCATAATCCTGGAGATTGGTGAGCAATACAATTCATTTCAAAAGCATTAAAACTAATTTTCTTAGTCATAAAAATATCAACCAGCATTTTATTTATTTTTATACTAAATCAATTTTTAGGTTTTCTTTATAATATAAACCCCAAACAAAATATGATTTTATTCTAATAGATTTTTATAATTTATTTTAAAAATTAAATAATATTAAGCCGCTAAAAATAGCAGCTTAATATCTAAAATTATAACTTATTGCTTAGCAACATTCCCTATTCGCCATTGATACGGTGGTAATGTACCGTTCACACTAAAATCACCGATAATTCGATTTTTAAATACTCTCGGGTTATGTGAAGATAAAGTTCGTACATTACGCCAGTATCGATCTAGACCTAAATCTTTATCTGTTGCTGAAGCGCCTAAAGCATCAAATAAAATTGTAGATGCATTTAAAATTAAATCGGTAATAACGGTTTGAGACTGTGCACTTTCAAGCTCGGCAAGCGCATTTTGCTCCTCTTCAAGCTGCTCATTATTTTGAAATGCAGCCAAGTAAGCACGCTGCAAGCTTTGTGCAACTTTTTCAACAATCGCCCCTGCACTGTAAGCCGCGCCACGAACTTGTCCCACGACTTGTAAAATTTGTGGATCCTGTTTTACAAATTGGGCATTTGCATGCGTGTAGTTTCGGGTACGTTTAGCAACAGCTTGAGAAACATCATAGGTTGCAGCACGTCCTAGACCTGTAATGATTGCCAGTTGGACCAGTTGATAGTAAGCCGCTGAATATTTAAAGCGGTCATCATCAGGTAAAACTTCAGTTTCATCGACCAATACGTCATGGAAATATGCTGTACCGCTTGCAGTGAGTTGCTGACCAAAGCCGTTCCAGTCATCGACAATTTCAACGCCTTCATCTTCACGGCGAACAACGACCGAACCAGACTCACCCTTTAAGTCAGTTACACCAATTTCGACCCAGTCTGCATATAGACTCCCTGTGGTGTAATATTTTTGGCCTTTAACACGAATTTTGCCGTTATCGTCTCGATACAAATGTGTTTCGAACTGATCAATTGACTCCTTTCCACCTTCAGACCATGCACTACCCACCGTTTCACCATTTGCAATTCGGCTGAACCAACGCTGTTGAAACGCTTTATCTTTACTTACCAATACATCTTCAGTGAAACCAAAATGCACACGCAAAGATTGCGGCAAGTTTGAATCGGCCTCTGCAAGTTCAATTAATAATGCAAATAATTCAGGAATGGTTGCATCAAAGCCCCCATGAGCTTTAGGAAGTCGTAATCGTGTAAAACCAATATCTTTGAGCCACTGAAGTTGTTCATAAGGCAAAATATGCTGCTGCTCACGGATTAAAGCCCCTTCTTTAATACGCGCAAAAGTCGGTCTGAAGTTTTTTGCCAAATCATCATAACGTTCAGAAGGTCCTTCACCCCACACCCGAGAAATGATTGAAGCCTGACTAAGTGCCGCATGCGTTAGTGAACCGAGATGATGCTCAAAATTTAAATTTGTCATTTATGTAAAACCAATATTGCTTTGCTTTTACCATAAAATATTTATTTCACATGAAAACGATTATTTTTTTATAACTGTATTCATTCTTTATATAACGCAAAGTAAAAGCTTACAGCGCTAAGCTATCGCTTTCTTGTTAGGACTATGCTGACTTTGCAATAAGGTTTGCATATATTCTGAATAGACAGATAATTTTTCGAAAATATGCTCTGAATAGAACATATCATCAATTAAATGCGTCATTTGACTAGCGGTAAAGGTATCGCATAAACCTACCAACTCTGCATTCATCTTGGCAAATTGCGCACATAATTTCACGTAAGTGTCATCTTTATTTTTGAATAATAATTTACGCATTTCCAATTCATTTATATCTTTTAAATCATCGCTTTTTTTGGGGTTAATCCAATAAATTTTGACTTTTAAGAACTGCTCAAGCTCTTTCAGATGTTCTAAATCAATATCTAAATCAGTGATTAGAAAAACCGTAGAGAGATCACTTCTACACAGTGCTTTAATTAAACTTAAATAAATAAACTCAACTTCACTAAGCTCTCCAAGTTCTAAATCTATATATACTTTTAAGCTTTCTAGAACATCATCGATCTTGAAAAGTACCTTTTTTTCAGCTTGATAATATTTGTTAAGAATAGAAAGTACAGGTGCTGTCGCAGGTGTTGTGTAAATGGCTGCTTTATTTAAATTGGCAAATATAAAAGGTGAAAATAAATAAGCCACACTGCTTTGCTTTAAGTGAATATGAGATTGAATTAAATATACAGTTTCAGATTTAGAAAAGTCTCTGAGAACCTTTGCTCTTAATAAAGTTGCTTCAAAATTAACATAGGTCTGCTCTAGTTGAGCCATTATAGAAGCTGGAATAGGCTGATTTTTAATAATTTTATGCAGGACATTGAGTTGAGAAGTAGTAAACATTTTTTAACATCCAAGCTATTTTAGAAGAGCTACACTTAAATCAGGTCTTTAATAACCTACGCAACAACCAGACCTCACACAAAACAACAAGGGAATAAAAAAGAAGTAATTTATCCTGCGCTTATATAAAAACCAAAGTCGCATTGATGTTGCTTATAACGATGATTTTGGCCATTCGTAAATCTTGTTCATTTATTTTGGACTTTAGGTGAATGGATATATAGCTACAGATAATTGAAAAAAAACTATAGCACACCTCACAATTGCTCCAGACTGTTATAGTTTTATAAAAAATTTCTGTATCTAGATATACAAAATTAGCGAGTGCATGATTAAGAAAGCTTCTTAAGGTAGGTAGTTTTCATGAAACGATCTATGGTGCATCGTCAGATATTTCATCAATGTTTCAATGCAACATGCATTTTTACAAATGCAACATCATGCATAAACTTTGTTAACAGATTGAGAACAATCAATCAGTCTATTCTCTTGAAATATCAAGCAATTATATTACTTCACCCTGTTGGCATTTTACTTGCTAAGAACATTTATCACAGAAGTAAGTTTAATCGTCAAAATACTTTGTTGCCTGAAAATAAGTATTTAACTCATTTAACCATCATCAGCTAGTTCACAGGGGGAAAGTTTATGAGCCTCGGTCTAACCGCTCTAGAATTAGCGCGAATACAATTTGCTTTTACAGTATCCTTCCATATTATTTTTCCGGCCACCTCTATCGGTCTTGCCTGTTTTTTAGCAGTGTTAGAGTGGAAGTGGTTAAGAACCCAGAACCCGATTTATAAAGATCTATTTAAATACTGGATTAAGATCTTTGCCGTTGCCTTTGGTATGGGTGTGGTCTCGGGTGTGGTCATGAGTTACCAGTTCGGTACTAACTGGAGTGAATTTTCACGTGTTGCAGGAAGTATTACTGGTCCTTTACTGACCTATGAAGTCTTGAGTGCCTTCTTCTTAGAAGCAGGTTTCTTAGGCATTATGTTATTTGGCTGGGGACGTGTTGGTCCTCGAGCCCATTTCTTTGCGACACTTATGGTTGCGATCGGAACATGTATTTCCATGTTCTGGATTTTATCTTCCAATAGCTGGATGCAGACACCTCAAGGCTTCGCCATCGAAAATGGCATTATTGTGCCAAAAGACTGGTTTGCAATTGTCTTTAACCCATCCTTTCCTTACCGCTTTGCCCACATGGGTGCAGCAGCCTTCTTGGTTTCATCATTATTGGTCGTTGGAACATCTGCATGGCATTTAGTAAAAGGCCGTCGCGATGAATTGGTGAAAAAATCGTTCTCGATGGGTCTTTGGATGGTGCTGGTGACTTCATGTTTACAAGTGGTGATTGGCGATAATCACGGTTTAAACACCCGTGAACATCAACCTGCCAAACTTGCAGCAATGGAAGGACACTGGGAAACCAATCACAATGAGCCTATGCCTTTATTGTTATTCGCAATTCCAGATATGAAAGAAGAACGTAACCACTTCGAAGTGGGTGTTCCTTATTTGGGTAGCTTAATTTTAACGCATAGCTTAGATGGCCAAGTGACAGGTTTAAAAGATTTCGCACCTGAAGACCGTCCCAATTCAACGATTGTTTTCTGGAGCTTCCGTGTGATGGTAGGCCTTGGTGTACTCATGGTCACCCTGTCTTTAATTGCACTTTGGCTACGTAAACGCGGAAAACTCTATGAAACATCATGGTTCCATAAATTTGCCTTGGTGATGGGACCATCTGGTTATGTCGCTATGCTTGCAGGTTGGGTAACCACTGAGGTTGGCCGTCAACCGTGGGTGGTGTACGGTATTATGAGAACTAAAGATGGACTTTCACATACGGTTTCTGCAGAACAAGTCGGACTGAGCCTGTTTATTTTTGTGGTGGTCTATACCATCGTTTTTGGGAGTGGTATTTACTACACCTTAAAACTGATTAATAAAGGCCCTGAATTTATCGACACACAAAATACCGAAGCAGGCGGCGTTGGACACTTTAAAACACCAATGCGTCCACTTAGTGCAGTCGATGAAAATATTGACAGCAAACAAAACTCTGGGGAGAACCGTCATGATTGATCTTTCTTTAATATGGGTCGGTATTATCGGTTTAGGTGTCATGATTTATGTGGTCATGGACGGCTTCGACTTAGGAATCGGGATTATGTTCCCATTCATTAAGAACAGCCAAGAACGTGACGTGATGATGAATACCGTAGCTCCTGTCTGGGATGGTAATGAAACATGGATGGTTCTCGGTGGTGCTGGTCTATATGCTGCATTTCCACTGGTCTATTCAACAGTTTTATCAGCACTCTATTTACCGATCATTTTCATGGTGATTGCCCTGATTTTCCGTGGCGTTGCTTTTGAATTCCGTTTCAAAGCCCATCGCACTAAACATCTTTGGGACTTGGCTTTTATTTGGGGTTCAGTTTTAACCAGCTTCCTGCAAGGGATTATTTTAGGTGCTTATATTCAAGGGATTAAAACCGAAAATGGTATTTATGCGGGTGGATCACTTGACTGGTTATCTCCATTTACGATCTTCACAGGTATTGGCGTAGTTGCCATGTATGCCACTTTAGGATGTGGATGGCTCATCTTAAAAACTGAAAAAGGCTTGCAGCAACGTATGTATGAGCTTATGCCAAAGCTAATTATTGCGTTGCTCATTATTTTTGGTGGCGTGAGTTTATATACTCCGTTAACTCATCCTGAAATTGCAGATCGCTGGTTCTCTTTACCAAACCTGTTTTATTTTAGCCCTGTGCCTATTTTGGTCTTATTATTTGTCGGCCTGATTTTATCAGCGTGTAAAAAGCAGCAACATGACCTCAAGCCATTTATATATACACTGGCTCTAGTTTTCCTTGCATTTACAGGCTTCGTCATTAGTTTATGGCCATATATTATTCCGCCATCAGTGACTATTTGGCAGGCAGCGGCCCCTCACTCAAGCCAGATGTTTGCTTTGGTTGGCGCACTTATTCTGATTCCGATCATTATTGCTTACACCATTGTGTCTTACTGGGTATTCAGAGACAAAGTTCGTGTAGGTGATGAAGGCTATCACTAAATGTATGGGGGTTTTATGAAAAAGTTATCAGTCAAACTCAATCAAACCCAATGGTTTATTCTGCTATGGCTCGCTGGCTTTTTAGCTTTAGGTGTTATTGCGGGTTTGTTTAAAGTCATATTGATTTATGCCGCCCCTTATTTAAAGTAAATCTATTATTCTCAACAAATGCCGTTTGTAGATTCTGCAAACGGCATTTATTATTGATTAAGTGCATCTTTTATTTTGTCATTTTGGGCAGCCCATACATGTATAAATCTGAACAACTTGCCCATAGTATTCGCCAACTTATTGAAAGTGGCACTTTAAATGCGCATGAAAAATTACCTTCATTAAGAGATCAGGTACAACGCTCTGGTTTTAGCTTAATGACTGTCATGAATGCCTATCAAGAACTTGAATCGCAAGGTCTTATCTATTCAAAAGAAAAATCAGGTTATTTCGTTGCCGAGCAAATTGCACTAAAGCCACTCGAGCAATATTCAGTGGTTTCACTTAACTCTAAAATTGAAATTAACTCGTTAGTTTTTAAATATCTTAAATCGATTCAACATGAATCTATCATACCTTTTGGCTCAGCCTTTCCCGATAGTCAGCTTTTATATGCGCCAAAGTTAATTCAAATTATGGGGCAGCTTGCGCGTCAAAAAAACAGTTATGACCAAACTACAAGCTTACCTCCGGGTAATTTAGCGTTAAGAAAACTTATTGCTCAACGCTACTGTATGCAAGGAATACAGACCGACCCAGATGACATTGTCATTACATCTGGCGGATTAGATGCACTTAATCTTTCTTTGCAAGCAGTTGCTCAGCCGGGTGATTATATTTTATTACAGCAAAATGTCTTTTATGGCGCTTGGCAGGCAGCAGAACGTTTAGGGTTAAAAGTGATTACCATTCCTGAACATCCTCAACATGGTTTTGACCTAGAGGCTTTTGAACAGGTTATTCAAACATATCCAATTAAAGTGTGTTGGCTCATGCTGAATGCACATAACCCGATTGGTTTTACAGTCAGTGATGACATTAAATATAAAATTGCCAAGTTGCTTCACGAACATCAAATTTATTTGATTGAAGATGATGTCTATGAAGAGCTTTTTTATGGCGGCCAAAAACCACTTTCGATGAAGTATTTTGACCAGCAAAATCTAGTGCTTCACTGCTCGTCTTTTTCTAAAACATTAGGTGCAGGTTTTCGGGTCGGTTGGGTCTATGCAGGTAAATTTTCAGACCATATTCAGCACTTGCAGCTCATGAGTACCATTTCAGTAAATGCACTCATTCAAAATGCATTGGTTGAGTTTTTGTCTCATCATCATTATGAAAAGCACTTGCGTACTCTACGACTTTCACTCGAACGTTATAAAAAACAGTTTTATCATTATTTAAAACAAAACCTTCCTGCTTCATGCGAATTGTACTACTACCCAAGTGGTTATTTTCTTTGGGTTAAACTCCCTAGCACTCTAGACAGTATGCGAGTTTATGAAGAGTTGATCCAACAGCATATTGGCGTAGCCCCAAGCCAATTATTTAGTGTTTTACCCTCGCAGCAGCATTATTTAAGAATCAACTGCTCTTTTGAATGGAACGCTAAAATTCAAGATGCATTAGATCAAATCATTAAAACAATTCAGCAATAAGATAAAGCAGGTTCATCAATCAACCCTTCGACCTAAGCACAATTCTATGGTCTTTATTTTGTGGTAACTTGATAGTTCAAATCGATAGTTTTAAGGGAAACAGGTTCAAGGTATTTATATGGAAATTGATGAAGAACTTACCCTAAAAAAAATACAGATTTTTTTAGCTTTTATGCGCTGCGGTAATTTGTCTAAAACAGCAACAGAAATGGAGCTGAGCAATGTCAGTGTTCATAAAGCCTTACACTCTTTAGAAAGTGCTTTACGTTGTCCTCTTTTTAAAAATGAAGGCCGTAACCTGATTCCTTTAAAAAGTGCTTATGTGTTTGAAGAGCGGGCTCAAAAAATCGTACAAGACATTTTTATTACCGTAAATAAAACCAGAGAAGCTGCGGGTTTTGCAGCCAAGGTCTTACATTTAGGTTCTCTTTATTCTCTAACTGTTAATACGATTCCAAATGTGATTAGCGGTCTTAAACTCAGACGTAGTGAGCTTGATATTCAACTTTTACTCAGCTCAAATCAGGACTTGGTGAAAAAACTTAAGGCAACCGAGCTTGATGCCATTATCGTGGCTTTAAATGAAACCACTCAAGATGATGACTTTGAAATTTTGCCGATGTTTTCAGACGATATCTTTCTGGCAGTTAATAAAGATTCAAAATATGCCGATTTTAAAGACATTGATTTAAGCCTTTTAAAGGAAGAAACTTTTCTAACTTTAACTAAGGGTTTTGCAACTCATAACGACAGCGACATCATTTTTAAAAAAGCTGGTTTTTCACCTAAAGTTGCTTTACAGGTCAATGATATCTTTACCCTAATTAGTATGGTCAGCTCTGGCGTCGGCTTTGCTCTACTACCCGGTCGTATTTCTGCGGTTTATGAAAGTTCAGTTAAACTTATTCCGCTCAAACAGCAATATCACATGCAACAAGAAATTGGTCTCGTCTTTTTAAAAAGTAAAGAGCGCGATCCAAACTTACTTGCTCTGATTGCTGAATGTCGAATGTTTGCCTCTAATTTCAAAAATAAAAAAGACCGTTGTTAGTAGCAACGGTCTTTTTGGCTGAGTATTAAATATTGATTAACCAACTAAAGCTTTAACAGCAAAGAACAAAACAGTCGGCCCCATTAAGCAGCCAAGACCTGTATGGAACGTTGCCGTGAGCGCACCGTAAGGCACTAAACGGCGATCTGTAGCTGCTAAACCAGCTGACACACCACTTACAGTTCCTGCTAAGCCACCAAAAATCATGGCAGAACGTGGATTGTCTAATCCCATAAATTTTGCGGTCAGCGGTGTTGAAACCATTACACAAATTGCTTTCACCAGCCCAGTTGCAATTGAGAGCGCCATGACCTCAGAACTCGCACCAATGGCAGCACCCGTAACTGGCCCTACAATATAAGTCACTGCACCTGCGCCAATTGTAGTAATACTTACTGCATCACGATAGCCAAAAATCCATGCAAACATACAACCGACAATAAATGGCAAAATGGTTCCGAGAAATAAAGAGAATGCGCCAATAAATCCGGCTTTTTTCGCCTCAGTCGCCTGTACCTCAAATGCAGTTGCGACAATAGTAAAGTCACGAAGCATTGCACCGCCCATGAGTCCGACACCAGTAAAGAGCGCAAGATCAGTTATGCCCTTTTCACCGCCTGTCATTTTTCCGCCAAACCATGCCAAGATTAAACCAATCACAATGGCAATTGCTGAAGCATGCACTCGTCCCTTGGTTAAATATTTAGATAGCTTGGTCGACAGCCACATAATTAAAGCAATTAAGGCGAAAGCTGTAATTAAACCTAAATGAGTTAAGTCTTTTAATAATAATTCAACCATGAACTTTGCCTCCAATGCGGTTTAATGTGGTGTCTTCTTCCTTAGGTAAAGGGCTTGCTTTGTTATAACGACTTAAACCTGCAATCGTAAATGTACAAACGACAACCGAAACTACCGCCGCAAAGAGTGCCATATGTCCACTAGATAATGCTGTAACCACATTTTGTTGTGCTGCCATAGCAACAACAACAGGGATATACATAGTGCCCCAGAATGAAACGCCTTTTTCGGTTTCAACTGTCATAACACCACGTTTTTCCATCCATAACCGTATGCAAATGAGTAAAATCATGGCGATACCCACGCCACCAACATTGGACTTTACACCCAATAAAACGCCCAACAGATCGCCAACAATAACACCTACCAAGGTGCAAAGTGCGAGTAAACCAACTCCATATATAATCATGACAATCCCTCATATCCTTGGATCATTTATGCTTTTGTAAAATCTGACTCAAAAAGAAAAACAATTTTCCTGTTCTTTTTGCATTGCCATCTGAATACTGTCTATGCGTGTCCCTTGAAATGACAACACGGTTCCTTCTTTAAATGTTCGGCGTGCAAGTGTAGTAAGCACCGTTCCCGGTAAAGCTTCGATCTGCAATCTCACACCTCGCTCCCATGCAGCTTGGATGGTACTTTCCCAATCTACAGTTCGACTCATATTAAA
Source organism: Acinetobacter sp. XS-4 (assembly GCF_023920705.1). NCBI lineage: Bacteria > Pseudomonadati > Pseudomonadota > Gammaproteobacteria > Moraxellales > Moraxellaceae > Acinetobacter > Acinetobacter sp. XS-4. The sequence continues at coordinate 2,471,935 of NZ_CP094657.1, forward strand.
AGCCAAGTCATCACCAATCTGTTCTGGCTTGCTAAGCGTACGAGCCGTTGTACCACTTAAATAACGTATTTTAGGCTGCTTTAAAGTCACTCCCTCCATAGCCGCTGCAAGTTGCTTTGCTTGCTGACTTAATAATTCACAGTGCGATGGCACCGATACATCTAATTTTTTTGCCACCACGCCTTGTTGCCTTGCCAAAACAGCAACTTGGTTCATGGCTTCAAAGCTTCCTGAAATAACGATCTGGTTATGTGCATTAATATTTGCGACAAACACCTCTGGCGCTATTTCATAAATTTGTTTGACCCATCTTTCAACAGCTGCACGGTCTGTACCAATCAGGGCAGTCATACCATAGCCTGTTGGATAGGCGTTTTGCATGAGTTCACCTCGATAGGCAACCAAACGAACGGCATCCTCAAAGGCTAAAACCCCTGCTACAACCGCAGCCGACCATGCACCAATCGATAGACCCGCAACATAATCAGGCGTTAAGTTTTGCGCAGTTAATAGTGTAGAACTCACTACACCTGAAATCAGTAAACAAAGCTGTACTGCACGTGTCGATTGCAATGCAACCGGACTATCCAACATCAAGACATCTTCTTTGAGTGCATTCGATGCACGCTCAAGGTATTCTTTAACCAGAGCAGTTTGAGGTAAATCGTGCAGCATATTGCTTCGTTGCACACCTTGTCCCGGATATACCCAAATTGAAGCCATGATATCTATTCCCTAATTCCATGGGTTTTCTACTAAAACAGCATCATCAGAACGTTTCAATAGAACTTTTTCACTGTTCCCAGCCCATTCTTTTAACGCCAAACCACCTTGTGGAAGTTGAAGCTGTATATCCACATTCAGCCCTACTTGCTGAAAATTTTCGAGTAGCTCAATCGCCTGCATTTTGCTAAAAGGCTGTTCAGCTCGAATCAACAAATCTATGTCACTTTGCTCGGTTACTGTTTTAATGCCCGTTGCCAGTTCAAATCCGAAACTTCCTGTATATCCCCAACATCCTGAAAAGTTTTTCATAATGCTGGAAATGCTCTGTAAACGTTCTGCTAGGTGCTCAAACTGCTGCGTATCTACATGAGTCAGCGCTTCGGGTTTAAGCTGTTTGCTAACAGCAATTCTTGGCATTTGCGCAGCATATCGTTGATAGCGAAATTGTCCTCTTACCCCCACAGCCACCTGATCTACAGGAGTAATTGCCCGTCGAACTACAACAGGATCACCTCGTTGCAAAACCTCTTTCACCCAAAGTGGAGCATCATCGGCCAAGCAATCGACCGTCATGCCCCACAGTAAATCATGGGCTTCAAGCTCAAGTTTCATGACCATTGCTCGCGCAATAATTCACGGACCTTTTTAGACATTTGACGGTTTTTGCCGTGAAGCCTTTGTTCCAATCCTCTAGATTGATCAGCATTAATTTCTTTAAATGCTTGAGCAACCACCTGTTTCGCTAACAGTAGATCATCGGTTGTCGGTTGTTCAGGGTTTTCAACAGATAACAGTTCAGATAACAAACCCAGCGTTGCATAACTTTCAATGTCATAAGCCATTGGAGGAATGCTTGATGCCAATTGCTCTAACTCATCAACTGACCGTAAGGTAACGCGTGCAGCAGATTCCTTACCCATCGCATGCACCATAACACCTGAATCTTTTAAGGCAATAATACGATTGGCTTGGTATCCATGCGCCAAGAAAGCACCCGACATCGACTTACCAACCAATAAACTGACAACAGGATGGCCTGCCAATCTGGCTCTGGCATAACTATCCACTGCACCCGCTAAAGCTTGATGAATACCCAATAATTCTTCGCGGCGCCCGTAGGCCTGACTAGGGACATCAACCAAGCATAAAATGCCGCGTTTAGTTTCTGAATGAACATCGGCTTGAATAACGTCATCAACCGCTTTTGCTAAATTCCAGCCTTCCAGCAGTCCAACTTCACCTTGTCTTGCCCGAGGGAACAGATTATTACTGTCTTGAACAACAGCAATCACACGTACCGCTTGCTGATCGATTTGACCATCGGCCACCCAAACTGAAGCTGGAAAACCTTCAACTGTCTTAAAGCCCTGTGTAAATGCTTTAAACCAATGTGCACCACGTGTAGATGCTTTTAATGTATCAACGGCGATATTCATGCTTGCTCTCCTTGATACAAAGCCACAACCTGTGCTGGAGTAATTTGCTCAGCAGTATCGACTTGTTGTAGCTTCGCTAAATAGAATGAGTAATTTGAACTACGATGCTGATGAGGCACGCCTTGGATTAAATAATCGATAACTTGCTGACGAATTTTTTGACGATCATCGTCTACATAAGCATCTGCCAAACCACTAGCGAAGCGCGGATTACCACCTGTAATACTCCATATAAATGGACGATCTTTGGCATTATATTCTTGAACACCAGCTTCTTGTTCAATCACTTGCGGGCCATTTAAGCCTAAACGTCCTTCTTGTGTCATTACAATATAGCTACATAGACCAGCCGCAATTGACATGCCACCAAAGCACCCTACACTGCCTGCGACCACAGCAATCACGGGTTGATACTGCCGTAAGTTCACAATTGCAGCCTGAATTTCAGCAATTGCAGCCAAACCTAAATTTGCTTCTTGTAAGCGAACGCCGCCCGTCTCTAACAATAAAATTGCCGCTGTTGGAATCCCTTTCAGATTGTCTTCAACTGCAAGTTCTAAGGCACCTGCAATTTTGGCACCACCCACCTCGCCTAAACTTCCACCTTGAAATAAACCTTCAATTGAAATTAAAACCACTGGGCGTTCTTGAATAGATCCTTTTGCAATCACCACACCATCATCGGCTTGAGGCACAATATTCTGCTTAACGAGCCAAGGCGACATGACACGTGCAAATGGGTCGAGTAATTCTTTGTAAGAACCAGCATCTAACAATGATTTCGTACGTTCTCTTGCACTAAGTTCAATAAAATCTTGTTTATTTAACAAGCCTTGAATATCAGTCATGAGCAATCTCCTCCAATGCTTGTTCCAAACGTAAGCGAACGACACCGGGAGTTGCACCAAAGTCATGAATATCAATATTGACCGCTGGTGGTATTTGCGCAGTAAAAATCCGCTCAAAAAGATTGTGCCAACGTGCTGCACTGCCATCTACCGAAGTCACTACGTGAATTGAAGCTTTTCCTGTTTCGCCGGGTTCCATCAAAATTTCTAAATCACCCGAGCCTACACATCCTACCAACGCTTTTTTTATCGGTGGCTCTGTGGCCACAAATTCAAATTGAAGTGTTTCCATAATCAAAATCCCTTTTTATTTTTTCCAGATGACTGCTCAACACGATCTATAAATAGTGTTGCTGCCAATAAATCTGCGGCACCACCAGCGGAAGCTTTCATCCGAAGCAGATCTATCTCTAAAAGATGCAAAGCACGTCGACCTTCTAAGCTTGAGCTACCGCCCAAATCCAGTACTTGCTGAGCACCTTGTTGCATACGTTTTAAACCAGATGTTCCAGAGCGATAAAGCACACATGTATCAGTCAGATCGGTCATCATGGCAAGTAAGGCATCTAAACGCGCGAACTCTTCTTTCATAGGTCTACTACGACTTTGATGAAGTTGCTTTAAACCAAAATTCACAATAGTTGGAAAGCCTTGTTGTGCCTGTTCTTTTGCACCTAAGATGCCTAATCTCTTTTGTACTTGCTGACCATGACTTAAAGCCTGCTTTGGAATAAAACGATCTTCAAGCTGAGCAATCTGGCCTGCTAACTGGCATAGCTCAACAGCCGATAAATATTGCTGATTACTGCGCGCCAATGCTGCTGCCGTAACCATTAACCCTAATGCCCAAATTGCACCGCGATGTGTATTGACACCATTTGTCGCCAACATCATGGTGTTTTCACCTTGGCGACCAATTTCTCCAATGTCTTCACGCAAGGCCAAACAGACTTTTCCATGATGCTTTGCAGCTTGGGCCATTGCCTCAAACATGGGTCCTAAACTTTTCGCAGAGCGCTCCATTAAGTCCAAAGTCAGGTCATCATGTGCACCACTGCCACGGCGATCAACCAAAGCTGGTTTAGGCGTCAGATTAACTTCATCAATCAAAGCTTCGACCGCCATATCTGCTAAAAGCTGACTATCGCTAAGTGTTTGATATTGAAATTGTGCCATCATTACCAACTCCTGAATTTTGCAGGTGGTTGATATAAACCATCAGACCATGTCACCAAGTCGGCAATATTTTTCGCAGCTAAAAGCTCACGTGTTGCATCGGTGCGGCGAATACCTAAATCTTCAGGGAATACTACTAGACCTTCGCTTCTTAAACGTGCTGTTGTTTTAGGGTCTTGAGTTAAACCAATACTGGTCACGCCTGCCACCGCAGCAATCATGGCTTGACGCTCTTCTTGGCTGCTTGCTTTATATAGATAAGCAATGCCTTCTTCGGTGAGTAAATGGGTCACATCATCACCATAAATCATGATCGGTGCTAAAGGTAGGCCTGCTGTTTTAGCAACATCAATCGCATCAAGACGCTCCACAAAAGTCGGCTTACCGCCCTCTTGGAAAGTTTCCACCATTTGCACAACGAGTTTTTTACCACGTGCCAAATAGGTATCTGTTTCATTAGCACCTTGCAAACGCATATCTAACCATGCTGGCGTATCGTGACGACGGCCACGCGGATCATGTCCCATATTTGGTGCACCACCGAAACCAGCCAAACGGCCTTTGGTAACAGTCGAAGAATGTCCCATACCATCAACTTGCAAAGTTGCGCCAATAAATAGATCAACGGCGTACTGACCCGCGAGCTGACACATCATGCGGTTGGAACGTAAAGCACCATCACGTCCTGTAAAGAACACATCAGGACGAGCTGCAACATATTTTTCCATACCCAGTTCGGTACCAAAGCAATGCACGCTTTCAACCCAACCTGTTTCAATCGCTGGAATTAAGGTTGGATGCGGATTCAGTGTCCAGTTTCGGCAAATTTTTCCTTTTAAACCTAAAGACTCGCCATAGGTCGGTAAAATCAGTTCAATCGCCGCAGTGTTAAAACCAATGCCATGATTTAACGATTGCACATTATGCTTTTCATAAATTCCGCGAATTGCCATCATCGCCATGAGTATGTGCACAGGCTTGATATGTTTCGGGTCACGAGTAAATAACGGTTCGATATAAAATGGCTGGTCTGCAACCACCACATAATCCACCCAAGAAGCAGGAATATCGACACGTGGTAACTCTGAGACGTCATCAACCAATTCATTGACCTGAACAATCACAATACCGTCACTAAAAGCCGCAGGTTCAATAAGTGCTGGAGAATCTTCGGTACTTGGGCCCGTATAGATATTGCCTTGACGGTCAGCCATAAAGCCCGCCGAGAGCACCACATTTGGAATGAGGTCGACCACCAAACGTGAATATAGTTCGATATAGGTATGAATGGCTCCAATCTCTAGCAGCCCATCTTCAATTAACTGACTAATACGTAAACTTTGTGGGCCAGCAAAAGAAAAATCGAGTTTACGCGCAATGCCTTTTTCAAATAGGTCAAGATGTTCCGAACGCCCAACACTTGGCATGATCATATGCAAATCATGTAAAATATCTGGGTTGGTTTGTGCTAAAGAACGCGAAAGGAAATCTGCCTGCTTTTGGTTATTTCCTTCGAGTACAACTTTGTCACCTGGTGTAATTAAGGTTTCTAAAACTTTAATAATGTCTTGAGTTGGAATAACCACACCATCGGTATATTGGTTTGCCATCTCTAGTTTTAGTTGTTTGGCATGACGCCGCTTTGTCCATAACCGTTCTTTATTCTGAACTGATCCTTCCATGTGCTTACCTATATAGATCGCAGTTTTGTTCTGTATCTATAAAAACGCTTTATGGAATTTCGATCAATCAACCTACATCAGTGGTTATTAACCTCAGGTTAATGATTAATTTTATATTCGATGAATTTCTTCAAAAAACCATTCCAGACAGATTTTGACTTTAGGCAAGTTTGTATATTCTGGTCGGCATACCAAATAATAAGAAAAAGGTGATGAGAAATGAATTTGAGGAAATAAACGAACCAATCGTCCGGTCTGTATATCTTTTTGCGCCATGACACTACGTGCTAATGCGACACCATGTCCTTCCATTGCAGCCTGTAAAACTGCAGATGAACTGTTGATTTGCATACCTCGGCTAATATTGATGTCATCCAAACCCACACTTCTTAACCAAGATTGCCACCCTGGAAATTGTTGATGTTTTTCCATAGAAAGGTCATGAATTAAAGTGATATTTTTTAGATCGTTCGGCGTTAAGAGTGATGAATGTTCTTTTAAAAATGCGGGTGAACATACGGGATAAACCTCTTCATCCATGAGTTTAATAGCTTCTAAACCTTGCCACTGCCCTTGGCCATATCTGACACCCACATCGACTTTTTGCTCTAAAAAATCTACGGCTTTAAGGTTAATATCTAAACGAATATCAATATCTGGATATTGTTTTTGAAAGTGGTCAATTCTTGGTAATAACCATTTTTCGGCGAATGCAGGACTCACTGCAATATTAAGAACGCCTGATAGAGAATCTTGTTTTAATTTTTCTAAAGCCAAAGTCAGCTTATCAAAACCCGCCCGAATATCTGGTAAAACTGACTCAGCCAACTCAGTGGCAATAAGCCGATTTTTACCGTTAGTTTGTCGATGAAATAAAGGAAAGCCTAGCCAATCTTCGAGTGTACGCACCAATTGCCCCACTGCAGCCGGAGTAACATTTAACTCTTTTGCCGCAGCAGAAAAACTTTTATGTCGCGCGCTGGCTTCAAAAGCACGGAGTGCATTCAAATAAACTGGTGAATTCATGGCACTAAAGATTTTCTTTATGAGGTAACGGAAATTATCTCATTTGTACTCGTAAAACTCTATTTCAAAATGCTTGCATTCAATGCAATTACGATTTTAGTACTTTCAAGACTTAGAACTAAATAGCAGCCTCATACTCAAACTAATGAAACCTAAAGCAAAGCTACGTCTAAGCCATTTCAGTACAGCAGGTTTACCTAATACGTGCTGGCGCATCATTGCTGCAAAAACACCATAAAACATAAAAACCACGAATGTAATTAGCATAAAGATCATGCTCAACAACAACATATCCCATGTTGGCGTAGTCGTATCATTTGCAACGAACTGAGGTAAAAAAGCGAGAAAAAATAAAGGCAACTTTGGGTTAAATAAATTAATAAATACTGCATAACTCATAATTTTAAAGGCTGAATGCTCGGTATGTTCTTGTTCAAAATGAAATGCTCCTTTGTCTTGAAGCGATAGCCATGCCATATATAACAAATAAGCCACACCTAAAAATTTTAAGATGGTAAATACAAAGGTGCTGGTGAGAAATACTAAAGCAAGTCCCAATATTGCAAGCAGCATGTGTGGAATAATGCCAAGTGTACAACCAACTGCTGCAATAAGACTGGCTTTTGCCCCACGAGATAAACCTGTTGCAATGGTATAAATTGCCCCGGAACCCGGTGAAATCACAACAATAAGTGATGTAATGAGAAATTCGATACTAATCTGCATAAGCCTGCTCCAGACATGGATTTTGGCTGAGTATCACAGAAGCATAGAGATAGGTCTTGAATAAAATTGCAGAGATCTTTTAAGACAAAATTGCTTTTTGATAACGACTTGGCGTAATGCCCAACTGACGTAAAAAAGCTCGTGTTAGATGGCTTTGATCGGCGAAACCTGCACGCAATGCAGCTTCAATTATGCTATTTCCCTGCTGTAAATAATGGCGTGCATGGCATACTCGTCGTTGCAACAAATAAGCATGCGGGGTAATTCCAACCTCACGAGAAAAGCTTCTGAGTAATTGGAAACGGCTTAAATCACATAAACCTGCCAACTCGCTCAATGTAACCGTGTGCTCTGCCATATCATCGAGATATTCTTTAGCACGCTGAACAGACGAGCAACGGGTTGGCTGATAGCGCTCCGATAACATGTGATAGCGACTAGCATGCATCAAACTAAAGAGTAGCATTTCCTCCAATGCCACATGCTCAACCACTGGCAAAGCCATTTCTTTGAATAGTTGCAACAGTCGTTGGCTTAAAAGTCCATCACGAACCAAAGGATGCAAGATGGCATCAGCACTACGTCCCTCTGCAAGCAATTCTTGCTTTAATATTTCGGGTTGAATATAAATCATTTGCCAAGCGCGAGGCCCATCAAGCGGAATACCATCATGAATTTCGCCCGGATTTACAATAATGACATCACCTTGGCCAGCTTCAACCTGACCAACCAAACTCCATGAGCGCTGCGCGCCACGCGTAATCACACCAATCCCAAAATAATCATGCGAATGACGAGGGAATGAATGCTCTGTCAATAATGATATTGCCTCTGTTCCAACTATTGGAGGACGCAAAGGATCAACCTGATGGATTGGTCTGGACAATGGGAGCATCCTGACATGACGATGATTTATTCTAGTATTTTTTCATTAAGAGAAAAGAATTCTTTTATAGATATTCAAACCAATATGTTATTGCAAGCATCTTTAGCCATTCAAACATGCTTCATCAACTAAAGATTTTCTTTACCGAACAAGCAGATTATCTCATTTGTGAATAAAAAACTATATTCCTAAAATAAACCTACATTGATTGCGATACATCAGTTTTATAAGTCAATCAATTTATTTTATTTAGTCTTAAGGGTATGCATATGAGTAGATTTTCTTTAAAAGTTGCCATCGTTACTGGTGGCGGTTCTGGTATTGGTAAAGAAGTTGCAATTCGCTTGGTTCAAGAAGGCGCTAATGTTGTAATTGGCGGTCGCGATGAAAATAAATTGCAAAAAGCTGCCCATGAAATAGATCCGACAGGTGAAAAAGTTCGCTACTTTGCTGGTGATATAGCCGACCCTGAAACTGCAAAAAATTTAGTAAAAGTAGCATCTGAAACATTTGGCGGTGTTGATATTCTTATCAATAATGCAGGTGTATTTAACCCAAAATCTTTCCTTGATATTACTGAAACAGAATACGACTGGTTTTTAGATACCATTTTGAAAGGCAAGTTTTTTATGGCGCAAGCTGCTGCTAAAGCCATGCAACAACGTGGAGGCGGCGCAATTGTACAAACAGGTTCGCTTTGGGCATTACAAGCTGTAAAAGCAACCCCTTCTTCTGCTTACTCAGCAGCAAATGCAGGGGTACATGCTCTCACTCATAACTTAGCCATTGAATTAGCCGAATCAAATATCCGCATCAATACCGTAGCGCCAGGCGTAGTAGAAACACCTGTTTACAACACGTTTATGAGCGAAGATCAGGTTAAAGAAGCTTTACCGACTTTTAACTCTTTCCATCCTCTAGGCCGCAATGGTCAACCGGCTGACATTGCCGAAGCGATTTTATTCCTTGCATCAGCTAATGCCTCTTGGATTACAGGAACTATTCTTCCTGTAGATGGTGGTGTGATGGCTGGTCACTAATTTTTCATACAGAGCATTAATTTAACTTGCTAATTCGTTCTGTTTATTTTGTTATTGAATAAAGAGAGTTTAGTTTACGAGGAGAGTATTCATGTTGATCCATGCCGATTTTTCACAGGCTGTGATTATCAAACCTGAAGACTATCACTGGGTGCAATCTCCCCGTGGGGAAGTTGATCGCGTCATGCTTGATCGTATTGGTGATGAAGTAGCCCGTGCGACTAGTTTAGTGAAATATGCGCCACATACAACTTTCCCTGAACATCGACATCATCATGGTGAAGAAATCCTCGTACTTTCAGGCGTATTTACTGAAAATCTAAATCAACACTACCCCGCTGGATGGTATTTACGCAGTCCACATCTGTCAGTACATCAACCGTCGAGCAAAGAAGGTACATTGATTTTTGTCAAACTTATGCAAATTCCTACGTCAGAAACTCAAACCTTACGAATCAATACCAATGACCCAGCACAATGGCAAGAAATAGGTTCGCGTTTAATTTGCACATTGGTTGATGCAAGTTACGAACACACTTATTTAGAAAAACTCAACCCACAGCAATTTTTTACTGAAGATGCCAATGACGGAATCGAAATTCTGATTACCCGAGGTCAATTGGTCGATAAAGAAATAGTTTATGAAACCGGCACATGGATACGCCTACCACCGAAAACACATGCACATTTTCAAGCTGGTTTGTCTGGCGCTTCTATTTATGTAAAAACTGGACATCTAGCCTCAGCTATTGCTGAATATAATTAAAGGCTCTTTATGCTTCAAAATAGAATGCATCGCCAAGTATTCATTTTGGCGAGTTCCCAATCCCTTTTCCAAACTGTTTCTGTCATGGTCATGACCATTGGCGGCTTGGCTGGGGCTAATATCGCAAATACCCCAACACTTGCAACGCTACCCATTGCATCTATGTTTTTGGGTACGGCTTTAATGATGTTTCCAGCCTCAATGTTAATGGCACGTGTAGGACGGCGTAATGGTTTTCTATTCGGTGCTTTTTTAGGCGTGCTTGGTGGCATTATTGCATCAATCGGTATTTTTTATAGCTCACTCATGCTTCTGGCTTTAGGTACGCTATGTGTCGGGGCCTATCAATCCTTTGCTCAATTTTATCGTTTTGCTGCCAGTGAAGTGGCAAATGATGCATTCCGTTCACGGGCTATTTCTTGGGTGATGGCAGGTGGAATTGTTGCAGCACTGATTGGCCCGACTTTGGCTCGTTTTGGTGGGCCTTTATTCCAGCATTTAGAATATATCGGTTCATTTTTAATTATTAGCATTATCTCATTTATTGCGATGGGGATTTTATCTAGCCTATACATTGCCGAGACTATTGAGCAAAAGTCTGACTTTACTGCTGGTCGTCCATGGCAACAGATTGTCTTTCAGCCTACCTATTTAGTTGCTCTGTTTGGTGCAGTAACAGGTTACGGCATCATGATTTTAGGTATGACTGCCACACCAATTGCCATGCGACATTCACACCATGAACTTGGATCAATTACGACAGTCATTCAACTACATGTGCTTGGTATGTTTCTACCCTCATTCTTTACTGGAAATTTAATTGCTCGCTTTGGAGTGCTTAAAATCATGTTTGCAGGTCTTTTATTATTTGCCTGCTACATTGGATTTGCTCTATCGGGTATTCAGTTCGCCTCTTTTGCTATTTCTTTAGTTTTATTAGGTGTGGGATGGAACTTTTTATTTATTGGTAGTACCTCTTTACTCACAGGGACGTATACTGCGGCTGAAAAAGCCAAGGCCCAGGCTATTAACGACATGACTGTTTTTATTGTCGGTTTAATCTGCTCCTTTAGCGCTGGTGCTTTACTCGATTTATTTGGCTGGAAAGCAATGAATATCGCTTTAATACCATGGTTAATAATCACCGCATGCTCATTAATATGGTTAAGCAAAAGACGGCAAGAAGCTTTAATTTAACCGAGTATTTATCTGTTCTTATTTCTAGGAAATAATATTTTTAAATAGTTTGGCGCACTTTGATTAAACATTGTCGCCATTCGATTTGGGTAAATATTATTCAAATTTCTATGATGTCTCTATCGAAAAACAAGTTCCTTAAAAACTTTAGTTGAGAGACAAAATATGAACACAGTTAAAGAAAAAATCATTCTTATCACAGGTGCATCATCGGGTATGGGAAAAGCATTTACCAAAGCATTACTCAAAGAAGGTGCAACTGTTTATGCCGTTGCACGTCGCATTGAAGCCATGAATGAATTAAAAGTGCTTGGCGCACATACATTAAAAATGGATATTACTAATCAGGATGATATCGACCAAGTTATACAAACTATTGAAAAAGAAACCCATGGTGTTGATATTTTAATTAACTGTGCGGGCTTTGGCATGTATGGTGCTATGGAGGATACAACCCTCGCCGATGCCCGTTATCAATTTGAAGTGAATCTGTTTGGTATGGCTTACTTAACTCAAAAGGTTCTGCCTAGTATGCGTAAAAAAATGCAGGGTCGTATTATCAATATTTCATCAATGGGCGGAAAAATCTATACACCACTTGGTAGCTGGTATCATGCAAGTAAACATGCCGTTGAAGGTTGGTCTGACTGTCTACGTTTAGAGTTAAAATCATTTAATATTGATGTTGTTGTCATTGAACCCGGTGCCATTGCAACTGAATTTACGGATGTAATGGTCAAGCCTATGCTTGAGCGTTCAGGCAACAGCGCCTATCAAAAAATGGCAAAAGCAGTTGCCAATGCAACTCATCTATCTGTCGAAAAAGGCGCGCTTTCAGATGTGCAAGTGGTTGTTGATATGCTAATGAAAGCTGTCCATGCATCCTCACCTAAAACACGCTATGTGGGTGGTAAATATGCCAAACTGATGATATTTGTACGTAAATGGTTTGGTGACCGTGTGTTTGATCGTATGGTCATGTCCGTTATTAAATAAATTAAGTGACCAACACAAACTTAATGATGAGATGCCAAAATGAAATATGCTTCAAATTTTGCCCTAAATACTAATTGGAAGTTATTACTTAATGACTTAGGCATAAATGTTGAAGATGCATTACGTTTGGCATCTCTGCCGCTTGATTTATTTAACCGTAAAGATGCAAGCCTTACGCCCATTCAATATTTCAATTTTTGGCATGCAATTGAACAACTTGCAGGAATAAATGACTTACCTTTAAAAATCGGTCAAATGATTACAGTTGAACTGTTTGACCCAGCGATTTTTGCGTGTATTTGTAGTCCCAACTTCAATATTGCTATACAGCGTCTATCTGAATTTAAAAGACTCGTTGGGCCAATGCAGTTACAAGTTGCAATTGATGATGACACAACAACGCTAGAACTCAAATTTTATAATGTATCTACGCCAACGCCCCAAAGCCTTGCCATGTCTGAACTGGTCTTTTTTGCTCAATTAGCAAGAATCTGTACAAGGCATCAGGTTATACCTTTGAAAGTTACGCTGCCCGATTTACCTAATAATCTGGCAGAGTACAAAACATTTTTTGACGTACTTCCACAAAAAAGTGAAAACATTTCAATTGTCTTTTCACGCCAAGATGCGGAACGTCCTTTTTTAACAGCCAACCCAACTATGTGGTCTTTTTTCGAGCCAAACTTGCAACGTAGTCTTATGCAACTTGATGAAAATGCAACAGTTAGCGAAAAAGTTAAAGCAATACTTTTAGAAAACCTACCTGCTGGACTGTGTACGATAGATGATGTTGCTCAACGACTCGCGATGAGCAAACGCACATTACAACGGCTACTTTTAGAAGAACAAACCAATTTTAAAACGCTTTTGGATGTGACACGTCGGTCTCTTGCGCAACATTATTTAGAAAAGTCATCAATGAGTACTGGTGAAATTTCATTTCTATTGGGCTTTCAAGAGCACAACTCTTTTAGCAGAGCATTTAAAAACTGGACGGGGAATACGCCTCAAGAATATAGACTTATGCATTAAATCTTAACGTGGCTTACTCAACATCCATTCCAAATTTTGGCGAACTGCAGCCCACTCATGTTTTAAAATGCTGTAAACGTGTGTGTCGCGTAAAATATCATCTTTCACAATTTGATGGCTTCTGAGTACCCCATCGAGCTTTGCGCCTAAACGAACAATTGCGGCTTGGCTTTGAACGTTTAAAGAAGATGTGCGTAACTCAACCGCAATACAGTCTAAAGACTCAAATGCATGAGCCAACAATAGCTTTTTACACTCAGTATTGACTGGCGAACGCTGTGCAGACTTTCGGTACCACGTCGAACCAATTTCTACACGGCGATGTGCTTCTTCAATATGCATTAGAGTCGTCATTCCTAAAGCCTTCCCTGTTTTTCGGTCTTCAATATAAAATGGCAACATAGAACCTGAATGTTGCAAACCAAGACGTCTTTCGATTTCAGCGGTCATCTGCTCAGGTCTTGGAACACGCGTGTACCAAAGATTATAGAGTTCTCCATCGCAAACTGCTTCTGCGAGCGATTCAGCATGTGTTACATCTAGCGGCTTTAAAATAACGTATTCGCCAACTAGCTCAACAGACGTAGTCCAAGACATCTTTGTCTCCTCAATCAATACTAAATTTCTATATTTTCAAAATTATTTATTTAACTCAGCGACACTGTACATGGCATCCGCTATAGTTTGATGACCAGATTTGAATAGGCCATCTGCCGCCCCTAGAATGTCTCGGTGTTCTTTGTTTTGTCCAAGTTTTGATTTTCCTTGAAGCTTGGTAATTTCAATTTCGATACCTACAATGGCTTTTAACATGGGTTCAAGATAGTCTTTCGGCGCATCTGACATTTTCCATGGTTCCGGTTGAGATGCTTCATGGGTACGAGTTAAACGAGCCACTACACCACGAACATAACGTTCATCATCTCGAATCGTCACTTTGCCATATGCATGCACAACCCTATAGTTCCAAGTAGGCACTTGTCTGTGCTGTTCATGTTTGGATGGATACCAATTTGGTGAAATATAAGCATCACCTGCTTGAAACACGACCAAGACCTCATCGCCATCTTTAATGTCCTGCCAAACAGAATTAATGCGAGACACATGGGCATGGAGTACACCAAATTCCCCTTCATTTTCCTGCAACTCGAATGGAAGATGGTTTGCATCTAAGCCATTATTTCCATGAGTAAAAAGTACCCCAAATGGATGTTCTGTAATAAGAGAATGCAATACATCCAAACGGTTTTCTGCAAAATCATCGGGGATATACATAGCTAAAAACCTCACTGTAAATATCAGGGTTATTTATATTTTGTGTTGTAAATTTTCTGGTTTATGTGGTTTATTAAAAAGAACCACTTTGTATTTTTTTAAGTAGACCAGAATTATGGCAAGAATGGCAAAAGTTGTTGAACTTCCGTCTATTGCAAAAATTGATAAAAGCCAAGGCAAGATTAGTGCTCAACTCACTCAAGCTTTACGCGAAGCCGTACAAAGTGGTGATTTACAGCCCGGCGATCCGTTGCCTTCTTCTCGTGAATTGGCTCAGACACTTGGGGTCGCTCGCGGAACGATTATTGAAGCTTACGATCAGCTTTTAGCTGAAGGTGTTTTTGACTCCCAAGCACGAACTGGCACCTATGTATCTCATGCTTTAGCTAAAAAAACTACGCCGCAACACTCTCAAAAAGAAACCACATCTAGCTCAATCCCTTTGACTAAATCAGCACTTTCTTATGCTCAAGTGCTTAAAGAATTTAAACCGCTTCCCCACACTCCTTTTGCGGTATCTGTTCCGATTGGTCGTACTCAACCAAGTGATATCTGGCGTAAATTCGGTAATAAATTTAGATCGCGAGGAGCCGGAGTTCCTTCGGGTTATGGTGAACCTCAAGGCGTGTTATCACTAAGAATTGCAATCGCAGACTACGTACGTCGATCTCGTTCTGTCCACTGCGAACCTGACCAAATTGTGATTACTCCCGGCATCCAGCAATCACTTTATATTTGCAGCCAGATTTTATTTGAAGCAAAGGATGAAGTTTGGATTGAAGATCCAGCTTATCGGGGTACAACAGCCATTTTTGAGCATGCTGTACAAAACATTCGGATGGTGCGTGTTCCTGTCGATGAAGAAGGAATTCAGGTTGAAACTGGAATTAAGCTTTCTAAACATGCGCGTGCTGCTTTTGTGACACCATCTCATCAATACCCACTTGGCATGCCGATGAGCCTAGCAAGACGTACTGCTTTATTGGCTTGGGCAAAACAGCAAAATGCATGGATCATTGAAGATGACTATGACAGTGAACTCCGTTATAACGGTCAACCCTTTCCATCTTTACAAGGTATGGCGCCCAACCAAGTAATTTATCTTGGGACTTTCAGTAAAGTCCTATTTCCGTCTCTTAGACTTGGCTATGCCGTGTTGCCTAAAGAATTGGTGGCACCTTTTTGTGGGCTCAGAGTATTAATTGATCGGCACCCACCTGCTGCCGACCAGCATGTTTTAGCTGCTTTTATTCAAGAAGGCTATTTAGAGCGGCATATCCGACGTACTCGAAATGTCTATGCAGAAGTCAGAGAATACATTATTGGTTTGATTGAAAAATACATACCTCAAGAGCTGGCTTGGTTACAACCGGGCGATCAAGGCATGCATATGGTGTTATGGCTCGCTCATCATATTAATGACATTGAAGTTGCAAACTCGGCAGTCGATGCAGGCATTGCCATTAAAGCAATTTCACCGACATTTTCAAAAGAGCAACAACGTCCGGGGTTAATTGTTGGCTTAGGCGATTTTGACCCCGAACTGATGAGACAAGCTATCAAAAAACTATCAAGAATTATTCAATAACATGACAAATCAAGTTAGATAAACCCTACAACAGCAACCATAGATGAATGGCAAATGGTCCAATCAATACCATTAAAATACCAGCAATAACCATGGTTAAACTGGCAATTACACCTTCTTCACTATTGCGCTGTTGTGCTCTAACTGTACCAAAACCGTGGGCTGCATTGCCAAAGGCTGCCCCATTTGCCACATTAGAACGGATTTTAGTAATCGCTAAAATCGCATCGCCACAAATCATACCGACCAAACCAGTAATAACGGTAAATAGTGAAACCAATGCTGCCGAACCGTGAATATCTTCCGCTAAAATCATGGCAAACGGTGTCGAAATAGAACGTGCCATCAAACTATTGGTCACTTCAGGGCTAAAGTGGAACCACTGCGCCATTTCATAGGCAGACATCACGCCTACACTCATCCCCACAATAATCGCAATCGAAAGAACCCCAAGGTTTTTACGAATCGTCTCCCGATAGCGATAAATCGGTACAGCAAACGCAACCGTTGCAGGCCCTAATAAATTAACAATCCACTGCGTATCTTCTGCATAAGTTTGATATGAAATTCCAAAAATTGTCATCAAAATGATGGTAAGTACAGGCACGCTAATCGCGGGAGACAACCAAAGTTTTGGATTTTTCTGATAGATTCGCTTTGCCACAACATAGGCTACCAAAGTCCAGATCAGGCAAAGAATTGACCAAATATTCATGTCATTCTCTCTTAGATATGCTTATGTTGAAGACGTTTGCGAGCCTGTAAATAAGCTTTCAAACGATTGTAATAGTGAATAGTCAGACATGTACTGAGCATGACCGAAATGGTCCCAACTGCAATACTCAAGACAATTTGCCATCCTTCGGTCATAAACAAGGTTTTATACTGCACTACGGCGACCACAACGGGCACAAAAAACAGCAACAACTCTCCTAAAACAACAGTTGCTCCCATTGCTACCTGATCCATTTTGATAATTTTAAAGAACAGGCATACAAGCAATAAAAACATACCTAAAATGCCTGCCGAGACAGGTACACCGAGTTTTTGATGTAAGAGATATCCGACCCACCAAAATCCAGCCAAAATCAAAATTTGTTTAACTAAAACTAAAAATGAAGGTTGTGTGGGTGTTCCAGAAGCTGATTCAGTACTCATTTTACGAAATTAGATGGTTAACTACACTATTATGCTACCTCGATGAAATCTGCTAAATATGAATTATTCATGTTAATATTATTCTAAAATGGAATAATCTATTCTTTATTATGCTTTCTCTAAAATCATTACAGTGCTTCGTTACACTGGTAAAAACTAAAAGTTTTACCCGTACTGCTGAAGAGTTGTATCTCACTCAGCCCACCATTAGTAAAATAATACAACAGCTTGAAGAACAGCTTCAGGTCCAGCTTTTGGTTAAGCCAGATCACGGGCGGAAAAGGCAAATCGAGTTAACTGAAATTGGAGAGCGCATTTATCAACATGCCATCGAGCTTCTTCAGGCAGAACAAAACATCTTTCTTGAGATAGAAAATTATCAACAATTAAAAACAGGGACTTTAAAACTTGGCGTTCCGCCTTTAGGTTCACAGCTCTTAACGACTGCTCTGTTTGATTATCACCAGCAATGGCCAGAGATTGAATTGGCTTTTATGGAAGTAGGTTCGCGTGGTATTGAACAGGCCTTACTTAATAATGAGTTAGACGTCGGTGTTTTATTGCAGCCCTTTGATGAACAAATCTTTAATAGCATTGAATTATGTAACTATCCTTTAATGGTCCTTTTACGTCGGGATGCAACTTGGGCAACTCGTAAAAAAATAAATCTAGAAGAACTACAACACCAATCGTTTTTAATGTTTCCTGAAAATTTCTCTTTAAATAGTATTATTCTTGATGCATGTAAGCAGCATGGTTTCTACCCAACCATTGCTTGTCGCACCAGCCAATGGCACCTCTTGGCAGATATGGTGCTACAACGTATGGGAATCGCTCTCTTGCCACAATATTATACAGACATGCTTGACCCGACTTTATTTGCAGCAGTGCCACTCGAAAAACCAAATATTCAATGGCACTTAGTGATGGCCTGGAAAAAGAATCTTCCTGTCTCACCAGCAGTACAAGCTTGGCTTAGCATTATCCATCAGCATTTTCAGCACATTAAGCCCTGACGTTGAACACTGAAATGGCTTAATTCAAAAACCGATAAAGCTTTTCCACAAAAAAGCTACCCAATCTTGGATCAGCTCACTTAGACTAGGTACCATTGTTTTATGACATGGACAATAACAATGAATAATGAACATTTTAAGCTGTACACAGATTCACAATTTCTAAGTCCCTATGCTTTTACAGTTTTTGTAGGGCTACATGAAAAACAAATTCCATTTGAAATAGCGACCATCAACTTAGGTCAGCAAAGCCAGTTTGAAAAGTCTTACGTAGAAAAGTCATTAACAGCCAAAGTGCCTGTACTTGAACATCATGATTTTGCTTTATCAGAATCTTCTGCCATTTTGGAATATATTGAAGAGCTTTATCCAGATACATCTATTTATCCAAAAGATATACAAGCACGTGCAAGAGCAAGACAAATTCAGGCATGGCTCAGATCTGACTTAGTGGCACTAAGAACTGAGCGTCCAACCGATGTTATTTTCATTCGGCCCAAGTCCACTCCACTTTCAGAAGAAGGCCAAAAATCAGCCGAGAAACTGTTCTTTGTTGCAGAAAAGCTTCTCGCTCCTCATGCAGAATTTCTTTTTGGTTCATGGAGTATTGTAGATGCTGAACTTGCCCTAATGTTGCAACGCCTCATTCAAAATGGCGATGCTGTTCCAGAGCATTTAAAAAACTATGCATTACAACAATGGCAACGTCCAACCGTACAAAAATGGCTTGCCTTGCGACATAACTGAACCCTTTATGTACACCAGACACGAGATAAAAAATGAGTGATTCAAACTATATTCCTCCACAAGTTTGGCAATGGACTGGAGAAAAAACCGATTTAAACCAACCTACTTCAGGTGCGCGTTACGAGCATACACTTCCTGTCGGGAAACATCCGCTCCAGCTCTACTCTTTAGCAACACCTAATGGTCAAAAAGTTACTATTTTGCTAGAAGAGCTTTTAGCATTAGGTCATCAAGAAGCTGAATACGATGCATGGCTCATTAAAATTGGTGAAGGACAGCAATTTGGCAGTGGCTTTGTAGAAATTAATCCAAACTCTAAAATTCCAGCATTGGTTGACCATAGCCAAAACCCGCCATTAAGAGTGTTTGAATCTGGCTCAATTTTGCTTTATTTAGCTGAAAAGTTTAAAGCTTTCATCCCGACTGATATTGCTGCACGTACTGAATGCCTTAATTGGTTATTCTGGCAAATGGGCAGCGCGCCTTACTTAGGTGGTGGTTTTGGACATTTTTATGCCTATGCACCCGTTAAAGTTGAATATGCAATTAACCGCTTTGCTATGGAAACTAAACGTTTACTTGATGTGTTAGATCAGCATTTAGCAAAGCATGAATATTTGGCTGGTTCTGAATATAGCATTGCTGATATTGCTGCATTCCCTTGGTATGGTGGTCTTGTTAAAAACTGGGTGTATAACGGCGCAGAGTTTTTAGGTGTTGATCAATATAAAAATGTTCAGCGTTGGGCAGATGCAATTTTAGCGCGTCCTGCGGTACAACGTGGTCGTATGGTCAATCGTACCTTTGGCGATTTAGAAACACAGTTACATGAACGCCATGATGCCAACGACTTTGATACCAAAACTCAAGATAAAGTTTAATCATCATTTCTAAAATAAAACCCACTTTTGCTCAAATAGTGGGTTTTATTAATATATATTATTAAAAATTATTTAGCCTATTATTGATGTAGTGAAAGTCCTTTAATTGCCTTATCAACTGCTTTTTTAGGCCCTCTTAGCGCTACCCCAACCAAATTTAATTGATTTGCATCGTCGGCCAAAAAGACGGCCCGATTATCCTCATCATTTCCTGTAGAAAACATGGCGTGTACATAGGGAATAATCGTTAAATCTTGTTCAATCGCTTTGCGATGCGCTTTTTGCAGTCCTGATAAATCCCCTTCAAATACCAACATTGGCTGCCCTAGCATGTTGCCATATTCATAACCATTTGATCGATATAAGGTTTACCCAACATTTCAGGTACAGCCGAGGCAATTCCCGTTGCCAAAAAAGCCACCACATTTAGCCTTTGCCAAGTCGCAAGATCGTTACGGACAATCAACGCAATTTTTGTGTCAAACATAAACCTCTATCCTGAATCATTTATCTCAAGTCATTCATCATGCCTAATCTAGATTTTTCTCGTCTTGTACGTTTGTGCAAGCGTCATCACAAACGTACAAGACCCTAAATTTACGAATCAGTATGCTGGGTTATTTTTGATTCAGTAGATTCGTTATGGAAATCTTTCTTTATACCTTAAGTGTGATGTATAGCCCCGGCCCAGTAAATTTTATGGGTTTAAATTCGGGCCTTACGGGACAGTTCAAAAAAACAATTTATTTTTTTATAGGTGTCGGCTGTGCCATGTTGATGCTATTCATGATTTTTGGATATATCGGTGCCGCGATCATTCCACAAAATGCCTTGCACTATATTGCTTTGTTTGGCGCGTGTTATACATTTTACCTTTCATATCAAATGCTAAAGTCAGATATTGATATGAGTGATGAAGCCACTGAAGTTCAGGTGCTTTCGTTCTGGAATGGTTTTTGGATACAAGCTTTAAATCCAAAAGGGATTTTAGTCATTTTGCCTGTTACAACCATTATGTACCCCACAGCACACATCATTGGCGTTCACATATTTTTGGTTTCTTTGCTCATTTCAATTGGTGCAGCGGGCGCACCCTTCCTTTACTCGTGCGCTGGTGCAATATTAGGCAAAAAAATTAAAAATAAAATTTGGTTTAATCGCCTAAATAAAACCATGGCAATGATGCTAATCGTTTCTGGCATATTTATGCTTTATGATTTTTTGAAAGGTATAAATCTAATTTAAGATGCAAACTATGTCAGTCTAAAATAGGCTGACTTTTGAATCATTTGGTTTAAGAAGCTAATTTATTAATCATCCGCCATCTGGCTGGGGTTAAACCAAATGCTTTTAGAAAATGGCGTGACATATGGCTTTGATCAAAAAATCCGGCAATCAATGAAGCTTGAGTCAATGACTCGCCATACATCAGACAGGACTTCACAACCTCTAACCTACGCATGGTCATATATCGATGTGGACTTGTACCAAACAAGAGTCGAAAATCGCGTGAAAGACTCCAACGGTCTCGTCCCACATTTTTTTCAATATCATCTAAAGAGATATTTTCATATAAAGAAGCATGTATAAACTCTCTAGCACGCTCCGCTGCGACATAGTCATAACTATGAGAAGTTCGTTGATGGTTACCAGAAATTTCGTAAAGTGTGGTTGCCAAATCATATAAAGCATCTTGGTTTTCTAAAGAGTCGATATGTTGATCTATTCCTTGCAGTAACACATCAGTTGCTTTAAATAACCGAGGATCCTGACTCAAGCCATTTTCAAAAAATGGTAAAGGTTTACCCTTCATAATTTCCTGTAGGGTTGCAGGTTCTACGTACACCATCCGATATCTAAAACCGTCTCGACTACCTGACTCTCCATCATGTTTTTCATCAGGATGTAAAACCATCGTCATACCCGGCAAGCTATGTTTCATCTCTCCACGATAATGAAAGCTTTGAACACCTGTTAATGTTCGACCAATTGCAAAAGTATCGTGGCGATGCGACTCATAAGCATGATCGGTAAAAAAGGCTTCAATTCGTTCTAGACTATTAGGATCAGAATTTCTAACAATCCAATCATTTGCATTGGGTAATTCAATCACATATTCACCAAAAATTTATATGTGCTAGAGAGCATTCTAACTATACGTTATCGTTATTTTGAAAAATAGCCTGTATATAACTCACTCAGCCAAGCGACAAAAACTCGTACGCGTGGTGAGAGCTGCCGATGCTGTGGATATAAAGCAGAAACTGACATCTTAGGGGTTTCCCATTCAGATAAAACCTCAACCAGTCGCCCGTCTTTTAATTCATTTGCCACATGATAACGCGGTACCTGAATTAAACCTGCCCCACGTAAAGCAGATAATACATAGTTTTCAGCATCATTTACCGAGATCCAGCTTTTCAAAAAATAATCTTGTTTTTTGCCATTCACCATCAATTCAAATGGATAATTCCGCCCGCCTGATGTCGAAAAGAAATTAACACAATAATGTGATAACAAATCTTCTGGTTGCTGAGGCGTTCCATATTTATTTAGATAGTCAGCACTTGCACAAATCACTTGAGGCATATCGACCAAATGTCTAGCAATTAAAGTGGAATCCTCCAAACGCCCCGCCCTCACCACACAGTCTATCCCTTCTCTAATAAGATCAACTAAGCGATCTCCTGTACTAATTACCAGTTCAATGTCGGGGTACAATTCGTGAAATTGGTCGATATTAGGTAAAACAATTTTGGTCGCATGTGCGCCTGATAAATCTACACGCAATAAACCACGGGGCTGAGTAATTACATTCCGTAAGGATGATTCTGCATCATCAAGTTCCGATAATATTTGTGTACAACGCTCATAAAATGCCTGTCCATCTAACGATGCTCTTACATGCCGTGTAGTCCGCTCTAATAAACGGCATTGCAAGTTATTCTCTAAATCTTTAATGGCGTTACTTGCTGTAGCACGTGGGATATTCAGTTGATCGGCTGCCTGACTAAAGCTACCCAGCTCTACTATGCGGGTAAAAAGTTGCAAGGTATCAAATTTATCCATAGTGCTCGTTTTTTAACTCCATCTATTATTAATGAATATGGAATTATCTTATCCAATTATGAAGATTTATCCCATATTTCTATACTATTAAAATAAGCCATACTTACACAAACAGGCAATCTAAAAATGAATATTTCAAAAAAGACAGCTCTTGTTACAGGTGCATCACGTGGTATTGGTCGTGCAATTGCTGAACGCTTAGCCCAAGATGGCTTTTATGTCATTGTTAACTATGCTGGCAATAAGGTGCATGCCCAAGCAACTGTAGATCATATTGTGGAACAAGGTGGTCAAGCTTCTGCTATTCAAGCCGACGTAGCAAATGAATATGAGGTGGGTCGTTTATTTCAAGAAGCAAAAGCCGTTAATGGTCAATTAGATGTAGTAGTTCATAGTGCCGGTATTATGCCTATGGCAAAAATTACCCCTGAAAGTCTGCCAGATTTCGATAAAGTAATTCATACCAATTTACGTGGTGCGTTTTTAATATTGGCTCATGCAGCTGAAACAGTTCCAGATGGTGGCCGGATTATTACCCTTTCAACTAGTGTAATTGCTAAATCCTTTCCGGCATATGGCCCCTATATTGCTTCAAAAGCAGGTGTAGAAGGCTTAGTACATGTGTTAGCAAATGAGTTACGCGGCCGAAATATTACTGTAAATGCAGTTGCACCCGGCCCGACAGGAACTGACCTTTTTTATAATGGAAAAACTGATGAGCAAGTGGCAGCTATTGCAAAACTCGCTCCATTAGAACGAATCGGAACACCTGAAGAAATTGCCAGTGTAATTGCTATGTTAGCAGGCCCAGATGGACGCTGGGTAAATTCACAAGTCATTCGGGTAAATGGTGGATTTGCTTAATTTTTAAAATCGTGTGGATTATTTTAATTCACACGGTTTGTACTAAATATTAAAATTTATTAAATATGTTATGAAAAAACTTTATTAGATTAACTAATACTATTCTGCAAGAAACATTCACTCTCCTTATTTATCAAAATAATATATATAAATAGATATTCCTTATTTTTGCTTATATTTAAAACCGCGTAAATTGAACAATAACAATCTGAATCGAAGATAAGGATATATTCAATGAATGCTAAATTAAATACAGAAGCCCCTCAAAGCTTTATCTCAACTGGTTCAAATCCATCCTTGTCAAATGAAGATATTCTTTCTAAAGCAAAGCAATATGCACAAGACCATGAACTGAATTTTAGTGGAAGTCTATCACCCACTGATGCATGGCAGCTCGTACAACAAGAAGAGGCTGTTTTAGTTGATGTACGCACCAATGAAGAACGTAAATTTGTAGGATATGTTCCTGAAACTATTCATGTTGCTTGGGCAACAGGTACGTCATTTAATCGCAATCCACGTTTTTTAAAAGAGCTTGAATCAAAAGTTGGCAAAGATAAAACCATTCTTTTGCTATGTCGTAGTGGCAACCGTTCAGCACAAGCAGCCGAAGCCGCATTTAATGCAGGTTTTGAGCACATTTATAACGTTCTTGAAGGCTTTGAAGGCGACTTAGATGATAACCAACAACGTAATCAGAAAAACGGCTGGCGTATTCATCAACTCCCTTGGCAACAAGACTAATACTTTAATCAATTTTCAGTGAATCAAGGAAAGCTTGTGACTCAATGGAACATTAATGCTGTTGTACAGGGCTTACAACAAGCAAGGCATGACTGGCGTCAGCAACAGCACAGAACCAAAGAATTTGGGGGCCGTGAACTTCCGTCTAAAGAAGCTTTAAAAGCTATTTTAGATGACCTTTGCGGCATTTTATTTCCAATGCGTTTAGGCCCTGCCGACCTACGCCAAGAAACTGAAGATTCTTATATTGCCTACACGTTAAATCGAGTGCTGACAGCCTTACATGCTCAGGTACAACTGGCTTTAAATTATGAGGCAAAACGACATTTGGGTCATTTGAGCACAGCCCAACAACCACAGGAACTTGCTCAAAATATTGTGCAGGATTTTGCCAACACACTGCCTTCTATACGTCGTCTTTTAGATGGCGATGTGCGAGCGGCTTATGAAGGTGATCCGGCAGCACATAGTGTGGATGAAGTATTACTCTGCTATCCGGGCATCTTTGCGATTATTTACCACCGTATTGCACATCAGCTCTATGCTCAAGTGCCTCTATTGTCTCGTATTATTTCTGAGTTGGCACATTCTGCAACGGGCATTGATATTCATCCCGGTGCACAAATCGGTAAAGGATTTTTCATTGATCATGGTACAGGTGTGGTGATTGGTGAAACCAGTGTCATTGGGGAACGTGTTCGTATTTATCAGGCAGTAACACTTGGAGCTAAACGTTTTGAAACGAATGATGATGGTGCTTTGAAAAAAGACTATACACGCCATCCAATTGTTGAAGATGACGTTGTGATCTATGCAGGCGCCACGATTTTAGGCCGTATTACGATTGGCCGAGGTTCTATTATTGGGGGTAATGTCTGGCTTACACATAGTATTGCTGCGGGTAGCCAGATTTTACAGTCACCAAATGAGTCTTATCAAAAAAATCATATTCCCAGTTAAAAACTATAGATATTAAATAAATAGATAAGGAGACAAATAAATACTAAGAACTTAGCAAATTAATTAAATTCTTATTTCTAATTTAAATATATTTTTATTTTAAAAATAGTTTTTTTAATGAATAAACTTCTTATTTTAAAACTTTATAACGCTCTTTTATTTTAAAACCAGAACTAATTCTAGTTTATATCCATCCTAGAATTTTTAATTTTTGATTTACCAAGCCACTGTAATAAGGAAAAAGATTCATGGCGAAAAATACAGACAAAGCCCAACTTGCTCTTGGGGACCATGCAGCCCGTCAATTGGCCAATGCAACCAAGACAGCTCCCCAACTTTCTACGATTACTCCCCGATGGCTGACTCACTTACTTCAATGGCTCCCTGTTGAAGCAGGTATTTATCGCCTAAACCGTGTAAATAATACCGATGACATTCAGGTGGCTTGCACTCAGCGTGATGAAGCAACATTACCTCAGACTTTTGTTGATTATGACCCTGAGCCACGCGAATACTTTTTAAATGGTGTATCAACTGTTTTAGATGTACATACACGTGTTGCTGACCTTTACAGCAGCCCACATGACCAAATTAAAGAACAGCTTCGTTTAACGATTGAAACCATTAAAGAACGTCAAGAAAGTGAGCTTATCAATAACCCTGAATACGGTTTATTGGCGAGTGTGACAGATGACCAACGTATTTCGACTTTAAATGGCCCACCTACTCCAGATGATTTCGATGATTTGCTACGTAAAGTATGGAAAGAACCTGGTTTTTTCCTAGCACATCCTGATGCCATTGCAGCATTTGGCCGTGAATGTACACGTCGTGGCGTACCACCTCCAACGGTTAGCTTATTTGGTTCGCAATTCATTACATGGCGCGGTATTCCACTTATTCCATCCAATAAAATTCCTGTAGAAGATGGCAAAACTAAAATCTTACTACTTCGTGTTGGTGAAAAGCGTCAAGGTATTGTTGGCTTGTTCCAACCAGGCCTTGCAGGAGAACAGTCACCGGGTCTTTCAGTACGTTTTATGGGAATTAACCGTAATGCAATTGCGTCGTATCTGATCTCGTTATATTGCTCACTTGCAGTACTCACCGATGATGCGTTGGCAGTACTAGATGATGTGGAGGTGGACAAATATCATGACTACCCAGTTAACTACAAGTAATCTGCAAGGTAGTCCAACAGGGCCCGAAGTGGTTGGTGTTAATCCACCAGCCAACTTCCCCGATGAATCCACGATTGCCCGTCTTGCCAATGAGTTTTTTTCAGCACTACCAAGCTCAGGCAGTTCGGCTTCTCCATCGGGACTTAATCTGGACTTACCTGTTGGAGCACCGCCGCACCCACCACAACCAGGTGAACCATTTTCTGCACTCAGTGGTCGTGCGCCTAATATCGCCTTTCAGAAAAGTCTCAATCCGGAATATCCTGAGCATATTCCAAATTTGCCAGATTACCCTGAACGCCGAATTGTAGCGTCTGCACCTGTGGTTGGTGGTGCGAATTTACCGCGCCCACCATTTGAACCACATTTGCCACAAGCTGCTCATAGTGAACCCAATGTGCCACGCATTGAACCAAGCGTACCTACTGGTGCAGGTGAATCACCTTATTATTTTTTAAATGATTTTTCTGCTCCAAATACAGCAGAACCTTCAGTTAAAGGAGTTGAGGATAATTACTCAGTTGCGCAGTCTTTTCAGTTGCCACATGGTGACCAGCTGACATCATTGCTGGCTGAAGATCGTTTTGCAACGAACACGCCTACCCAAAGTTCAGCATTTTACTTTTTAGACTTACCACAAAGTGGACAAAGTTATAGCCACTATGAACCGTCACAACCCACCTTTGTAGCAAGTAGTGCGCAACCGCTTGATGTACATGCCATTCGTCGCGATTTTCCAATTTTACAGGAACGTGTCAATGGTCGTCCTTTGGTCTGGTTAGACAATGCTGCGACCACACAAAAACCGCAGCGCGTGATTGACCGGATTGCTTATTTTTACCAGCATGAAAACTCAAACATTCATCGTGCTGCACATGAGTTAGCAGCTCGTGCGACCGATGCCTATGAGCATGCAAGAAATGTAGTTGCCAGATTTATTGGGGCACCCTCTTCTAAAGAAATTATCTTTGTACGAGGAACGACCGAAGGGATTAACCTTATTGCAAAAACATGGGGCGAACAAAATATTGGCGAAGGTGATGAAATTATTGTTTCTCACTTGGAACACCATGCCAATATTGTGCCTTGGTATCAACTCACTAAAAAAACTGGAGCGAAATTACGAGTCATTCCTGTCGACGACACTGGGCAAATTATTTTAGAAGAGTTGCCAAGACTGATTAATGAGCGCACTAAACTACTTTCGATTACTCAAGTTTCGAATGCTTTAGGTACAGTCACACCTGTTGCTGAAGTCATTAAAATTGCGCATGCCAAAGGTGTACGTGTTTTAGTTGATGGTGCTCAATCTGTTTCGCACATCCCTACCGATGTTCAGGCCCTTGATGCAGACTTTTTTGTGTTCTCTGGACATAAAGTGTTTGGGCCGACGGGTATTGGCGCGGTCTATGCAAAACCAGAGTTGCTAGAAAGCATGCCTGTTTGGGAAGGTGGAGGTAACATGATTCAAGATGTTACCTTCGAAAAGGTGGTTTACCAACCTGCACCAAACAAGTTTGAAGCTGGAACTGGAAACATTGCCGATGCTGTCGGCTTAGGCGCTGCACTTGAATATGTCGAAAGTCTAGGTATTCATAACATTGCTCGCTATGAACATGATCTACTCGAATATGGTCAAAATGCACTGAGCAGCGTGTCTGGTTTACGCTTGATCGGAACCGCACATCACAAAGCCAGTGTCATGTCCTTTACCTTACAAGGCTATTCAACTGAACAAGTGGGCAAAGCTTTAAATCAACATGGTATTGCGGTACGTTCTGGCCACCACTGTGCACAACCAATTTTACGTCGTTTTGGTGTGGAACAGACCGTGCGTCCGTCTTTGGCTTTTTATAATACAACTGAAGAAATTGATTTATTGGTATCGGTTTTACATCAACTAACGCGTAATAGGCGTACCAGTTAAATTTATTTTTGCAAAAAAGACTGCTTTCGAGCGGTCTTTTTTATAATTAATTTGCCATCATTAAAATTCAATTTTTCAATGAGGAAACTATTAAAACTCAAATAGTCCTAGCACTACATTTACTCGAGCAAAAGTCGTCTGCAACCTGCGTAGCATCAAAAAGATTCTGTTTCTGTGAAATACTAGTTAAATGAAATAAGTCGACAGGTTTTGCAGATGACAATGCTTTTGCTTACTTTGAGCGAAACCAAAGTAAGTCCAGCCGAAGGCGACTGAAGAAATTAAAACTTTAAGCGATAATACTCTGTCGTGCTATCTAAGAGCTTGTGAATAGCTTTGGGCTGAACTAAAAGTCATTAGCGGTTATCACGGCGGAGTCTTATTATTTAAAATTCGATTTCTAGGTTAGCCTTCGGCTCGAGCTAAGAGTCATCTACAGCCTGCCCATAATTTATAAAAATAATGTTTTTGCAACATTTCCCGATAAGTGAAAACAGTTAACAGGTTCTGTAGATGAGAAAGTTTTTTGGTTACTTTTTCCAAAAAAAGTAACAGAATTAGCTAATTCATTCTGACGCATAAACGGGAAGACTCCGTCATGCTAATCTAAAACTTGCAGATGACTTTAACCAGAGGAAATATTAATAGATCTCCAGCTTAATTAAACAATCCCCAAATCAATCTCAATGCAATCCCAATTAACAACACCCCCATTACCCGCTCAAAGTAAACTCCGAACTCCAAAAACCGTTTACGTACAATAGGCTGTGCAAACAGTACACTCACCACCATAAACCAGATGGCATTGACCATACACATCCATACCCCATAAAAGACCTGAATTTTCATCGGTGTAGTCGTACTTACAATCGTCGTAAAAATTGCCAGAAAGAAGATAGTGGCTTTGGGGTTTAACGCATTGGTGAGAAAACCCATCGTAAAAGATTTAAATAAACTTGGAGTATCACTGTCTGTTTGACCATTAATTTCAATATTGGTATTTGGCTGGCTACGTAAACATTGCCACCCCAAATAAATTAAATAGACTGCTCCTGCTGCTCTAATAAGCGACATGAGCCATTCACTTTGCTGAATCAAAAAACCAATCCCAACCAGTGTATAAAACACATGGACTGAAATTCCGACACCAATACCAATCGCGGTCAGACATCCAATTAGGTAACCATAACGCACACTTTGTCTGACCGTAATCACAAAATCTGGACCCGGTAAAATCACCGCCATAAAGTGAATGAGTGCTAGCGTTAAAAACTCATGTCCATACAACTGCCACATTTATGCAACCCCCTCGGCAACGCTATAGTTGACACTGAGCTTCCCTTTTTTAAACTGATAAGACTGAATTTCTATAGAACCAATATCTGCTAATGACGTGACATGAGTTCCGCCACAAGGAAATGCAGGAAACTCACCAAAACTGATTTCATGAAAGCCATCAGCATGTTGATGAAAATGGGTTGGCAAACCATCTTGAATATAGTGAGAACATTGCTGCTGAAGAGTTTCACCATCTAACTGTTGGGCCGTATCCAAAGGAATAAACTGAACACGAGCGTCGTTGGGCCAGTGCTGAGCTTTTATAGCTTGCCAGCCAAATAAATGCATTACATGTGCAATGAGATGCCCAGCCGAATGTAATCGGCTATGATAATGACGTTTCTTTTCATTAACTTGAGCTAATGTGTTTCCTAAATCAACGGGGTGTGAGCAGTAATGAATTATTTCACCTTGTTCAATTGCAACGTGAACTACATCTACCTCTGCAATTTTTCCAGTGTCACTAGGTTGACCACCACCTTGTGGGTGAAACGGTGTTACTGATAAACGCACAGCAAAACGTCCATCTTCTGATGGAATACACGCTAAAACCTCTACCTCAGCACTCAATGTGCCTAATAAATACAATGCTTGTGTCATACTCTTTCATACATACCTTACGATGAAAAGATTGTATTGCGATTTCTTAAACGCGATAATCCAATCAAAATCCAAATAACTTTTGCCTCATGAGCACAAATCAAAATCTGGGTCTATTAAATGAAATGGCGACCTTCGTTAAGGTAGTCGAGTCAGAAAGTTTTTCTGAAACTGCAAGGCAGCTTGGTACCACACCTTCTGCTGTTAGTCGTGCGATTGCCCGTTTAGAACGTGCTTTAGGCACCCGCTTACTCTATCGGACTACACGGAAACTTCGTCTGAGTGAAAGTGGGCAACAGGTCTATCAACGCTGTTTAGATATGGTGAATGCTGCACAAGCAGTTATGGAAAGTTCAGGGCAATTTCATATCGAACCTGAAGGTATTATTCGCATGAGTGTTCCCAAAGCTGTGGGGCATTTTATGATTCATCCGCATTTACCTGAATTTTTAGAACGCTACCCAAAAATTGATATTCAAATGCTTTTAGAAGATCGCTATGTAGACCTCATTGATGATGGAGTTGACCTAGCGCTTCGGATTACAGAGCAACCACCGGGTGGGCTGATGGGAAGAAAGCTCATTGATATTGACCATTTGATTTGTGCCACACCTGAGTATTTGGCCAAACATGGCACACCGAACCATCCTCATGATTTAAAGCAGCATGAATGTATTTACTTGGGCGAACAAGCCAGTGACTCAAAATGGAAATTTCAACAAGGAAATAAATCGATCAGTGTGGCTGTGCGTGGGCGTTATGCTGCAAATCATACGGGTGTGCGTTTGAGTGCCGCATTACAACATTTAGGTATTGCGAGCTTACCTTACTTTGTTGCACGCCATGCTCTACAACAAGGTAGTTTAGTTCAGGTTCTACCAGATTGGTATTTTAAAACCTATTATAGTGGTGGGCTGTGGTTACTTTACCCACCGACAAGGCATGTCCCGCCTAAATTGAGTGTATTAATTCAATATTTGGCAGATAAATTAGCAGCAGAGCCGACTTTATTTAAGTTAAAGTAATATAAATTCAAGGGATTAGCATGATGGAATCCTACCTTTTAACCTCTAAAGCAAACAGCTAATTCTGTTAATTTTTTGGAAAAAGTAACCAAAAACTTTCTCATCTACAGAACCTGACCACTGTTTACATCTATAAAAAAATATTGCAAAAACATTATCTT
Organism: Acinetobacter sp. XS-4; assembly: GCF_023920705.1. Taxonomy (NCBI): domain Bacteria; kingdom Pseudomonadati; phylum Pseudomonadota; class Gammaproteobacteria; order Moraxellales; family Moraxellaceae; genus Acinetobacter; species Acinetobacter sp. XS-4. The sequence continues at coordinate 2,504,006 of NZ_CP094657.1, forward strand.
TATAAATTATGGGCAGGCTGTAGATGAACATTAGCTCAAGCAAATCCTATCTAGAGTCCTCTTTATTAGAATTACTCAACCAATAAATCTTTTGGATTAATGGTATCGCCATACACTGGTTTTAACGTCTTTTCATAAGCCTGATGAATCACGCCTTCTTTCGCCAGTTTCTCTAAATCTTGGTTCAACCAGTCCAATAACTCTTTATCACCCTTTTTCACTGCGGGTGCAATTAAGTCCTGCTCACCTAAATTGGTAATGCCAACGGTGTAATTTGGATTTTCTTTAGCCCAAGCTAAAACCAACAAGTTATCATGTGCAAGTGCAGCACCACGGCCATCTTTTAAAGCATCAAAAGTTTCAGTGTTTTGCTCATATTTTTGCAGTTTAATTTCAGGATGAGTCTTGGTGAAGAATGAATCAGCCGTCGTACCTTTGTTTACCAATAAAGTTTTATCTTTAAGTTGAGCAACATCGGTAATCGGATGGCTTTTAGGAGAAACCACACCTAGTGCCACTTTTAAATAAGGTTTAGCAAAATCAACCACTTCCTTACGTCCTGGTGTAACCGTAAAGTTTGCAAAAATAATATCCACTTTATTGGCTTTTAAATATTCGACACGGTTAGCCGCTTCAGTTAAAACAAATTCTACTTTGTTTTCATCACCCAGCAGATCCTTGGCGACATGCTTGGCAATTTCTACATCAAAGCCCTGATTTTTACCTTGAGCATCTAAATATCCAAACGGCGGTTTATCACTAAATACGCCAATTCGTACCACGCCATTCTTTTTAATCTGTTCAATACTCGACACAGTTTGTGTGGTATCGGCCGTTTTTTCAGTAGACTGAGTTCCTTTGTCACAGGCAACTAAACCTAAACTCAGCAAAGATGCAGCCAAAATATGCTTCACGTTTTGAAATGTTAATGTTGTCATTATTTCACCCTATCGTTCTTGTAAAAGTCTTATTTAAAATCGCAGCGCCTACTTTTAAACACTGCTCTAGCGATATCGAAAATTATTGGCCTACATCTAAAAACACATTCGGATTGACCGAGTCACCATAAATTGGTTTCAAGGTTTCATCATAAATTTTATTAATTTCTCCACTTGTTCTTAGCTGCTTAATTTCAGTATTAAGCCAATTCAATAATTGGGTATTGCCCTTTTTAACTGCTGGTGCAATAAACTCTTGATCACCAATAGACTGAATGCCTGCTACATAACTTGGGTTCTTCGCGGCCCACGCCAAAGCATAAGTACTATCTTGTGAAATTGCGTCACCACGACCGTCGGTTAAGGCTTTAAAGGCATCCGAGTTTCTTTCAAACTTAAGTAAATTCACTTTTGGATAATGCTTGGTAAAGTAGGTATCTGAACTTGTGCCTTTATTTACAATTAAGGTCTTACCTTCTAATTGAGCAATATCTGTAATCGGCTTGGCTTTAGGCGAGACAATACCAAAAGCACCTTTTAAATAAGGCTCAGCAAAATCCACAACCTCTTTACGTTCAGGCGTTACTGTAAATGTTGCGAATACCACATCGGCACGGTTTGATTTTAAGAACTCCACCCGATTTGAAGCTTCAGTCACAATAAACTCAACTTTCTTTTCATCACCAAGCAAATCTTTGGTCACCCGTTTTGCTAAAGCCACATCAAAGCCCTGATTATTCCCCGCACTGTCTACATAACCAAATGGCGGATCATCAGCAAAAACGGCCACTTTTAGAACTCCATTTTTTTTGATTTGTTCTAAAGATTGATCCACTTGAGTATTACTTGCCTGTTCAGTTGATGGCGTTTTAATACATGCAGTTAATAACACCCCAGCAACGGCAAGACTGCTTAATATTTTTATTGAATTACGTTTAAACATTCACTTCCTCATGATTCAAATAATAAAAATTTAGTACGACAAAATATTTAAAAAGGCTTTCGCTCGTTCTGTTTTTGGCTGTTCAAAAAATTCTTCTGGTGATGCCTGTTCAATAATCTTGCCCTTATCCATAAAAATAATGCGGTCAGCAACCTTGCGAGCAAAGGACATCTCATGTGTCACAATCAGCATGGTCATTCCTTCATTCGCTAACTTGAGTACTACATCGAGCACTTCCCTGACCATTTCTGGGTCAAGCGCAGCGGTAATTTCATCAAGTAAAATGACTTTAGGTTGCATAACCAATGAACGCACAATAGCAATACGCTGTTTTTGTCCACCAGAAAGTTGTCGTGGGTAATCAAGTTTTCGCTCAAACAACCCCACTCGCTTTAACAACTCATCAGCTACTTGTTCAGCTTCATCACGGTGGCGTTTTTGTACTTTGAGTGGCCCAAGCAAAATGTTGTCAATGACATTCATATGCCCAAACAGCTCATAGTTCTGAAAAACCATACCAATTTTTTGACGAGCATTAGTCCAGTCCACATCTTTACCGAGCACACCTGAACCAGTTAAACGAATCTCACCACCCTGAATTGGCTCTAATCCATTAATACAGCGCAGTAAGGTACTTTTACCGCAACCTGATGGACCTAAAATAACAACCACCTCTCCTTGTTCTACATCCAGATCAATGCCCTGTAAAATATGACTTTGTGCAAATGATTTCTGTAATTGTTGTATCGATAACAAAGGCATAATTACTCCCAGACCTTTTCTAAATGTGCCGCTAAACGAGATAAGGGATAGCAAATCAGAAAATACAAAATAAAAATAAAGCCATAAATCCAAAGAGAAGCGCTCGGCACGGTCAATAGCGAATTTTCAATAATTTGCTGGCCAACTTTAATGACCTCAACCACACCAATCAGTACTGCCAAAGAGCTGGTTTTTACCATTCTGGTAAATAAATTAATCGCGCCTGGTGTTACGCGTTTTAGACTTTGCGGAAAAATGACGTAGATTAAAGCTTGAACATGGTTAAGTCCGAGCGCATAAGCCGAATCACGTTGATGCTGATCAATTGAAGTAATGGCTGCACGGACTAAGTCTCCCATTTCAGCCGTGCCCCATAAAACAAATACAACAACGCATACCCACATTGCGGAAAACTGCCAGTTAAACCATGTTGCAAAGCCGAAATAAAAGACAAACAGTAAAACTAAAATTGGAATGATTCGAATCGCTTCTAAATACAGGCGACACAGCGCTTTAACGACTATGTTTTTAGAAGTCATAATAACACCGAAAACTGTGCCTAAAATCGCAGAGAAAAAGACCGAAATAAAAGCAATTTTTGCAGTTCCCCAAAGTCCCCACATTAAGCGTTCGAGGTGACTTGCTTGAAATAGATAATCAAGTTCCATGGCTCACCTTCCGACTTCTGTGCTCCAGATAACTGGTTAAAATAGATACAGGCAATAAAATAATCAGATAAGCCATGATGAGTAAAAACAAAGCTTCCGTGGTTTTATAGTCCATGCCAATTAAGTCTTTGGTGACAAAAAGCAGTTCAACGACAGCTATGGCACTGACCACAGAACTTTCTTTAATCAAAAATAGACAATTTGCCCCAATTGCTGGAATTGAAATGGCCAGTGCTTGAGGAAAAATGACGTATCTAAAAATTTGAGTCGGTTGCAGACCAATACTTTTTGCTGAGTCAATCTGCCCTTGTGCAACAGACTGCAAACCTGCTCGGAAGGCTTCAGCCATATAGCTTCCGCCCAAAAAGGTCAGTCCGATCACACCACAAGCAAAACCATCAATTTTGATACCGAGTTTTGGCAAACCGTAATACAAAAAGAACAGTTGAATTAATAAAGGGGTATTTCGAGATAACTCAATATAGAACTGGGCAATTCTATTTAGCACCCGCACGCGATATGTGATTAAAATGCTGCAAATTAGCCCTACAATAATCGCCAAAATAATGCTGATAATTGAAATTTTCAGCGTGGTCAAAGTTGCAGAGAAAAATTGCGGCAACACACTATGGATATACTGCCAGTTCAAGGAAAATTCCAAAAAATAATATTAAAACGTTATAAATATTTAGCTATCGTCAGCCATTAAATATTTGTGTAACGAGTTTATTTTTTTCCCAATTGGTCTAAAACTATTTTTATTAGATAAGCTTTTCTATAAGTTTGATAAATTCGATTTAGCAATCGAAAAACTTCGAATCAGTTGAATACAACCGCTCAAAACATATTCACTCAAATAAAGTTGAATATTAAAACCAATAAAAAATCGGACACCAAGGCCCGATTTTTTATTTAATAATTTTCAGTCTAGTACTTATTTTCTAAGTACATCGCCAATGCTTGAGTCTTTATCAAAAACTGATTTTGCATATGGGCAAAGTGGAATCACCTTCACCTCTTTTTCACGAACAAAGGCGACCAAAGCATCAAGTAATTGGCGACCTACACCTTGTCCGCGATAATTTTCATTCACATCTGTAGCATCAATAATTAGCATGCCTTCGCCTGCCCATGTATAAGTCATTTCACCGGCAACGGCTTCGCCATCAAGTAAGCTAAAGCTGCCGTGTTTTGCATCATCTTTTTGTTGAATATTCACAATGAATTCCTCGTATTATGACTCATATTTATTTAGAAATGACTTTGTCTATCTTTATCTATAAGAACAAATCTAAGTGTAAAAAAATAGCCTGTTTTTAGCAGCGAGTCTGTATGTTTTTTAAATACAATTCATGCATAAAACTCATAATTCTATTCGTAATTCAGCGTCTAATCCTCTCAAATCATTACTGTTAAGCTCTGCGACCAGATTTTATTCATTTCATTTATGAAAATTCAATGGTTTTTAGATTGGAACTTTTATGCCTTCTTTTCATCAAATTGAGCAAAGCACATATGAACATTCAACACCTGCCTGGGGTGCCGTCTTTGTAATGTCGCTCTGCTGCGCAGTATTAATTGCATCTGAGTTCATGCCCGTAAGTTTACTCACCCCCCTCTCTTTAGATTTAAATATGAGTGAAGGCCAAGTGGGTCAAGCAATCGCAATTTCAGGTATTTTTGCTGTTATTACTAGCTTATCGATTAGCCGTGTATTTAAGGCATGGGACCGACGTCATATCATTTTATTACTCACCCTACTGATGATTGCCTCTGGCATAGTCATTACATTTGCTCATTCTGCGGCTTTGTTTATGTTGGGTCGTGCAATCTTAGGCATAGTTATTGGCGGTTTTTGGGCGATGTCGACATCAATTGTCATGCGACTCGTTCCTCCGCTTTCAGTACCTAAAGCACTCGGTTTATTAAATGGCGGAAATGCTCTAGCCACCACAATTGCAGCACCATTAGGAAGTTTTTTGGGTTCAATTATTGGCTGGCGTGGCGCTTTTTTTTGTATTGTTCCTATCGCGATTGTTGCACTTATTTGGCAATTTAAAAGTATGCCCTCTCTTCCAGCAATCGTGTCGGCCGAGAAATCTAAAAATCCATTTGGTTTACTAAAACGCCCAATTGTACTTTATGGGATGACAGGAATTTTATTATTGTTTATGGGCCAATTTGCACTATTTACCTATTTACGCCCATTTCTAGAAACCGTTACTCATGTCGATGCGACAATGCTATCCATTTTATTATTAATCTTAGGTTCAGCAGGTTTAGTGGGTACATTTGTAATTAGTTTAATCCTTCACCAACATGTTTATCGTTATCTGATTCTTATTCCATTGATCATGGCAGCGATTGCTGGAGCTTTTGTGTTTGGTGGTGAGCATTTATGGTTCGTTGCTATATTGATGGGTTTATGGGGCTTTATTGGAACGTCGGCACCTGTTGCATGGAACACGTGGCTTGCCCAAACACTACATCAAGATGCCGAAATTGGTGGTGGTTTGATGGTTGCGATTATTCAATTTGCAATTACTTTAGGTGCAACTATAGGCGGATTATTATATGACTCACATGGTTATAGCGCCACGTTCTATATGAGCGCAACTATTTTGCTATTAAGCGCAATTACAGCTTTTCTCACATGGCGAAATGCTACTCACGTAATACATCAATAACCAACCGTAACGCAGGTGAAAGTTGTCTGCGATGTGGATAGTACAAATGGTATCCAGGAAACTGGATACTGTACTCTTCTAAAACTTGAATCAGCTTCCCCTCTTTTAAATCTTCTCGAATCAAATCTTCTGGAATATAAGCTAGTCCAAATCCAGCCCGAACAGCTTGTGCAATTTCATAGCTTTCATTAAATATCCATTGTCCTTGGATTTTGATTTTTGTTTCTTGTCCATCCTTCAAAAATTCCCATGCATACACACTGCCTTGGGTCGTTAACCGATAGCCAATACATTGATGATTTGCTAAATCTTTAGGAGTTGTGGGAATTCCATATTTCTCAAAATATGCTGGTGTTGCTATTACCGCCATTTTGACATCTGGACTAATTCGTACCGCAATCATGCCATCTGCTACCCGACTTCCAAAACGAACTCCAGCATCAAAGCGTTCTGCCACAATATCGACCATACCGCTATAGGCAGTCACTTCCACTTGTACATCAGGATAATCACCAGCAATCTTTTTAAGTTTTGGAATAAGCACTTCCCGTATTGCATGGCTGCTGGCATTAATCCGAACCGTACCAGCAGGTTGATCCCGAAATGATGTTAAAAGTGACAATTCATTATCAATTTGGTCAAAACTGGCACTAATCGTTTGTTTCAACCTTTCGCCTGCTGCTGTAGGTGAAACACTACGTGTAGTTCTGGTCAGGAGCAACATTCCCAAACGTTCTTCTAAACCCCGAATCGTATGGCTTAGCGCAGATTGTGAAATTCCCATTTTCCCTGCGGCCTTAGTAAAACTACCCTCTCTTGCCACCATTAAAAAAGCATAAAGATCATTATAGTTTTCTTTATTTATCATCTGCTTTATCTCTTATTGGGGAGTCAATCTCATTATAAAGGATAAAACTATTCATGAATATTACTCATAAGTCCATGTTTGTTTTTTAGACTAATTATTAAAAAGAAGATTCGTTAAAATCCCTATCAAGCAGTAAATATGAAGATTTAAATAAACTGAGGCGATTATTATGAGTCATTTTATTATTGTAAAAAATTAATAAATTCCACTCATATCTTTACGTTAAGAATAAATGGCTTCATTGCTTTTATGTGCTTTTTCTTAAAGAAGCGAGGTGAGTTGATATGGCTAGTTATAAGTTTTTTAAAGGCTTAGTCAGCCTATGTGTTTTGTTCTCAGTGAGCTCCGCTTCTTATGAAATAAAGCCTCAAGGTAAAAATCAACAAAGGGTATCGATGATGAAAATCTGTATTGATATTGATGGAACACAGCAACCACTATTTGCCACATTAGCTATAACACCTACTGTTGAAGATTTTGCCAAGCAGCTTCCACTGACATTAACACTTAAAGATTATGACGCTACCGAAAAAATAGCCGATCTACCAAACAAGCTAACTACGCAGAGTTCGCCTCATGGTTATGCGGGCAAGGCTGGTGATCTTACCTATTATGCTCCATGGGGCAATCTGGCTTTTTTCTATAAAGACTCAGCCGTTGGTTACGCGAATGGCCTCATTTTTCTTGGGAAACTTGACGCTATTCCCCAAGCATTCAAGCAAAAACAACCCATCAAAATTTCAATTTCCCAAATCGAATAAACATCTATCTATCCACCCATTCACATTGTTTAAATTGAGGTATTTATGACTACATCTCCCTTTTTTAAAAAGCTTAAAACCCATACAGCGGCGGCAATTTGTGCAGCAACAATTGGATTTTTTTCTTCAACTTCAGCTATGGCAGCAGACATGAGTAACGGCGCGAATAATTTTTATCAAAGTCAGCAAGTGACTATTCAAAAAGTGACTTTTAAAAATCAATACAACATGAACGTGGTTGGGAACTTAGTGATTCCTAAAAACTTCAATAAAAATAGTAAAAGTCCTGCAATTATTGTAGGTCACCCTATGGGTGCTGTGAAAGAACAGAGTTCTATGCTTTATGCACAAAAATTAGCTGAGCAAGGGTTTATTACCCTAGCAATTGACCTACCTTACTGGGGTGAAAGTGAAGGTGAACCTCGAAATCTAGTTGCCCCAGAAATCTATACAGAAGCTTTTAATGCCGCAGTAGATTACTTAGGAACTCAATCCTTCATTGACCGTAATAACATTGGTGTATTAGGTATTTGTGGAAGTGGGAGTTTTGTCATTAGTGCAGCAAAAATTGATCCACGTATGAAAGCTATTGCCACTGTAAGTATGTACGACATGGGTGCAGCAAACCGCAATGGCTTACGTCACTCACAAACCCTAGAGCAAAGAAAGCAAATTATTGCAGAAGCCGCTGCACAGCGTTATGTTGAGTTTAAAGGTGGTGAAACCAAATATACCAGCGGAACTACGCATGAGCTAACAGCAGATACACACCCTATTCAACGCGAATTTTACGACTTTTATCGTACTCCACGCGGAGAATATACGCCTAAAGGCTCATCGAGAGAGCTTACAACCCACCCAACGCTTACAAGTAATGTCAAATTTTTAAACTTCTACCCATTTAACGATATTGAAACGATTTCACCACGTCCAATGTTGTTTATTACAGGTGATCAGGCTCATTCAAAGGAGTTTAGTGAAGAAGCTTATAAACTCGCAAGCCAACCTAAAGAACTTTATTACGTTAAAGGTGCTGGACATGTTGATTTATATGATCGGGTCGATCTCATTCCATTTAATAAATTAACCAGTTTCTTTAAACAAAACTTGAAGTAATACAGATGATAGAGGCTCAACACGGGCCTCTATTTTTAAATGAAGTTAATGAAACTCTTGTACCAGACTATTAATGTGTGCCACGGCAGCAGTTCGGTTTTCAACGCAAAGTTTTTCAAAAACATGCTCTAAATGCTTGTTCACCGTCCGTGGGCTAAGCTCCAAAATTTCTGCAATATCTTTATTGGTTTTCCCTAACAACAACCAATGCATGACTTCTGCCTCACGTTGAGTCAACTGTGGGCAATATTTCAAAATATCAGCCATTTCCAAAGCTGGCGTAGAAGTCTTAATCTGTATCAGATAATTTTTTGCCACACTTGGTTCAGTTTGCCACGGCGTAAGCAATAAAAGCTGTAATTGCTGAGATGGCGTTGAATAAGAACAGCTGGTTAATTTTTTGGGGTCTTTTTCATGTTCCAAATCTGAAAACCAAGCTTTTAAACCTGCCTCAAAACCGTCTAATTCGGGTAAATATTGGTTTAGTAAATCACTGGCTTTTTGAGTTTTCCAAACAATTTTACCGTGAACATCTAGTGCGAGAATTGCTGTTTCCGTTGCATCAATCACCTGTTTTTGTTGCTGCAATAGTTTGGCATGTGCCAAATGTGTTTTTACCCTTGCTAATACTTCTTCAATATTTAGTGGTTTGGTTACATAGTCCACCCCACCGACCTGAAAACCACGCACAATATGTTCTGTTTCCGACAAGCCTGTCATGAAAATGACAGGAATAAACTGCGTAATTGGGCTCGCTTTAAGCTGTATACAACTTTCAAAACCGTCCATATGTGGCATATTGCCATCAAGCAAAATCATATCTGGTAAACATCGGTGTGCAATTTCAATGGCACTTAACCCATCGGTTGTGACAAGCACGCGATAACCTGCCTGATCTAGACTTTCATGTAGCAAGCCTAAATTTTCCGGCACATCATCCACAATCAGAATAACAGCCTGCTCGTTTGGCGAAGCTTGCTGAAAAGAAACATGTTGCGTACTCATTGCTTATCCTGAATTAATCGTTGCGCGTGTTTTAAATCAAACTTTTGAATAGCATGCTCAAGCTGTTCCCATAACTCGTTATGCTCTGGAAAATTTTGACGACATTGCGTTAAAGTCTGTTGAATTCCACGAATATAACCCTGCCCAATCAAATCTTTTAACTGTTGCAAGCTTTGCTGTAAATCGAGCAGCTCATTATCTTCTGGCTGTTTAATTGGTGTATGAAAAGTGGCTTGCTCTTGCTTATATATATTTAGATCAAGTGTTTGAATTTCTTTATTTTCAAGTAGTGCATCTGATTTAGAATCAATCCATATCAAACCTAATTTGTCTCCAATTTTACTCAGCAACAGATTGAGGTCGATTGGTTTTAGCATAAAGTCCTCACTTAAGATGGCATCTTGTGGATTGACTTCGCGCTCGCCCGCATTGGCGGAAATGATTAAGATCGGTACATTAGTAATATTATTCTGACGCAATAATCGCGCAGTTTCCCAACCGCCCATCAAAGGCATATTTAAATCCATCAAAATCAGATTAGGTTGAAAAATAGGTACACGTCTTAAACAATCAATGCCCGACTCGGCTTCTTCAATCATAAACCCTAAAGGTTTGAGAAAATTAGCAACTAAACCTCGGTCCACCGCTTCATTATCGACAACCAAAATTCGTTTTCGCTCGCCTTGATAACCCGTAATCTGGTTTGAGTAAACATTAGAAATTGGATGCACTACTTCTTTTGAAGGTAAATAAAACTTAATCTTAAACTGTGACCCCTGATTGAGCTGACTAGTCACAGATAGTTGGCCACCGAGTAAATCGACCAACAATTTGACAATGGGTAGTCCGAGTCCTGTTCCGGTAAATCCGCCTTGAACCACATTACTGCCCCGTTCAAACGGATTAAAGATTCGCTCTAAATCGGCCTCAGCAATACCACAGCCCGTATCTCTAATTTCAAAATAAGCCGTTTGGAAACGATACTCGACTTTTAAAGTAATTGTGCCGCTCGTTGTAAATTTTAAAGCATTGCCCAATAAATTAATAAGTACCTGTTCTAAGCGTTTTTTGTCGGTACGGACATAATGCGGCAGGTTATCTCCAATTTCATAAACAAACTGTAAATTCTTCTGTTCAAACTGTGGCTGAAACATTTGAATAATCTGTTCTATAAAATTTGGGAAATGAACATCGACTACATTTAAAGAAATTTTGCCTGTTTCAATGCGTGCTAAATCCAGTAAACCGTCAATCAGTGAAGTCAGATGTTGCCCACTACGGCTAATCACCCCGAGCGCCATTTTGCCTTGTTCTGAAAGCTGCTCTTGTTTTTGAAGTAATTGGCTATAGCCCAAAATACTATTTAGAGGTGTTCTTAGTTCGTGGCTAATGCCAATGACATAACGGCTTTTTGCATCATTTGCTCGCTCTGCTGAAATTCTGGCATCTTGCAGGTCTTTTGAAGTGACTTCATGGGCAGCAATTTCGTCAATCAATAATGCTGTTTGCTGATGCGTTTCGATTTCAGCATTACGGCGGCTTTCATCGTTTAGTACTAACCACCATGCGGCAACACTCATTAATAAAAATAAAATGGTGTAAATTTTCACAAATAGCGTAAATAACTGAGGAACTGCTGCCGCATTAATTGTTTCTAAATAGGTCTTTTCTTGGATATAAACCAGACTCAAACTGACTGCTAAAACGATCGACAGCCCTAAAGTCAGTAATAAATATAAACTAACCCTGCTATTTAAACGGCTGGCCCAACGTTCTGGTAAATAGTGCCAGATAGCTTTCTTAAGTTGTACTGACCAACGCGCATCGGGTTTACATAAATCATGGCAGCGTGCTTCAAGTGAACAGCATAAAGAACAAATCGTACCGTTATAGGCTGGGCAGCCTGCCATATCAGCGAGTTCATAATCCCTTTCACACACGACACAGTTTGCAATTGAAGTTGCCTGAATTTTTTCAGGCTGGCGCGCAATGTAATATTTGCCTTTGGTTAAGTAAGCAATCACAGGAACACATAACACCGCACTCCCCAAAGCAATAAAACTTGCTAAACCTTTCGCCATCAATCCGAAAAAACCCAAATAACTGAGCATCGATAACACTGAAGCAATCAGTAAAGCCCCTACACCTACGGGGTTAATGTCGTATAAATAAGCACGGCGAAATTCAATTCCCTTCGGGCTTAAACCTAAAGGCTTACAGATAATTAAATCGGCAACAACGGCGCCAATCCATGCCAAAGCGATATTGCTATATAGACCTAAAATGCGCTCAACTGCATGGCTGATCCCCATTTCCATCAAAACAATAGCAATAAAAACATTAAAAAGAAGCCAGACAATTCGCCCCGGATGGCTATGAGTCAAGCGAGCAAAAAAGTTTGACCATGCCAATGAGCCAGCGTAAGCATTGGTCATATTAATTTTAATTTGTGCCAAGCAAACCAGTGCTAGAGTCAAGATTAAAGCAAGCTGAGGGTTTGGAATAAACTGTTGATAGGCAACCCAATACAGATAAGTTGGATTGTCTAGTTCAGAGACAGGAATAAACAACTGAAAAGCCAAAACCATCAGCAGCATGCCCATCAAAACTTTTAGAAAACCAAAAATAATCCAAGATGGCCCACCTAAGAAAACAGCAAAACGCCACGCAGTTCTATTTTTTTCTTGTTGCGGCAAAAAGCGTAGATAGTCGGCCTGCTCACCAATTTGGATCACAAATGAAAAAATAAGAGTGCACGCCGCACCAAAGTAATACAGGTTGAAATCAGTTGAGTTTGAAACCGCACCAACAAAATGCAGGCTACTACTTAAAATTTGTGGCTTTTTCCAAAGTACAAAAAACCATGGTAATAACAGCAATAAGAGCCAGATTGGCTGCGTGATTGCCTGAACTTTGTTAATAAAACCAATACCTTTGACCACTAAAGGCAAAATTACTAAGGCAGAAATTAAATAACCAATAACTTGCGGAATACCTAAAGCCAGTTCAAGTGCCATCGCCATAATTGCAGCTTCAAACGCAAGCAAAATAAAGGTAAAGCTGGCATAAATTAGAGATGTAATGGTTGAGCCAATGTAGCCAAAACCTGCACCACGAGTAAGCAAATCGACATCTACATTATATTTTGCAGCGTAATAACTAATCGGCCAACTGGTTAAGAATATGATGGTACATACGACAATGGCTGCCCATACTGCATTGCTAAAACCATACTGCCAAAGCATGGTCGCCCCAATGGCCTCCATCGCCAGAAAGCTAACGGTCGAAATTGCGGTGTTGGTCACAGTCCAAGGTGACCATTTTCTTACTGAGGTAGGTGCATAGCGGAGCGCATAATCTTCGATACTTTCATCTGCCACCCAAATATTATATTCACGGCGTGTTTTGATCACGCGTTGTGGTGCTTGTTGGGGGCGTGAAGAATCTGGCATAACACTCATGTTTTGGATGGGGCTGCATTAAACCCAGCAATCCTTATGCCAAAAGTCATTTATCATGGCGATTTTTTCTAATACGCATATATACGCAAAATAACGTATTTTCAATTTTTCCCAAAAATCACACACTCAAATCCATCAAAAAACAATGATCAATATTTGTGTTGATTGACCGAAAATGATTGGGAGATTGATGTTATGAGTGTATCTGAACATCCAAATCTGGACACTGTGCAAGGTACAGATTCACAAAAAGCAGTGAATGAAACCTTAGAAGATTATACTTTACGTTATGCTCCACACAGCTTTCGGCGCTGGAGTCCCAAAGTTGTCGCTATTACTGCACTTGGCGGTATTGCCTATCTTGCTGACTTTTCTATTGGTGCCAGTATTGGTATGTCTTACGGAACAACCAATGCTGTTTTCTCCATTTTATTTGCAGCGATTATTATCTTCTTAACTGGCATTCCATTAGCCTACTACGCAGCGCGCTATAACATCGACCTCGACTTGATTACCCGTGGCGCAGGTTTCGGTTACATCGGATCAGTCCTCACCAGTATCATTTTCGCCAGTTTCACATTTATTTTCTTTGCCCTTGAAGGTTCAATCATGGCGCAAGGATTACTACTCGGTTTAGGCATTCCGCTTTGGGCCGGCTATCTCATCTCAACCGTTATGGTCATACCGCTGGTGATTTACGGCATGAAAGCCTTGAGTAAATTACAAGTTTGGACTACTCCACTTTGGTTAATTCTGATGATCGGCCCTGTGGCCTACCTAATTTACCAAGAACCAACTTTAGTCAGCCAATTTGCTACTTTTACAGGTAAAGAAGGTTTTGCCACCGTAGACATGGCAGCGATCATGTTAGGTGCTGGTATTTGTTTATCGCTAATCATGCAAATTGGTGAACAAATTGACTACCTACGCTTCATGCCTGCTAAAACAAAAGAAAATAGCAAAGCATGGTGGGCTGCGGTTATTTCAGCGGGCCCAGGTTGGGTGATTTTAGGGGCGATTAAGCAAATTATTGGGGCATTTTTAGGTTTCTATTTACTCACTAAAATACCGGGCGTAAACAGCACTGAACCTGTTCAACAGTTTAATGCAGCGTTTCATGACATGCTTCCGGGCTGGGCAGCTTTAACACTTGCAGTGATTTTGGTGGTTATTTCTCAAATTAAAATTAATGTGACCAATGCTTACTCGGGTTCTCTTGCATGGACAAGTGCCTACACTCGTATGAGTAAACATTATCCGGGTCGTATTGTCTTTGTGATGGTGAACTTGGCAATTGCACTTGCTTTAATGGAAGGCAACATGTTTGCGGTACTGGGTAAAATCTTAGGGTTCTATTCAAACTTTGCGATTGCATGGGTTGTGGTTGTTGCAACAGACATTTCAATCAACAAATATGTTTTAAAACTTTCACCGAAAGAACCGGAATATCGCCGTGACATGCTATACAACGTAAACCCTGTCGGCATGGTTGCCTTCCTTGTATCAGCAGGCTTATCGATTGCAGCATTCTTTGGATTATTTGGTAGCTTCTTAGCTCCTTACTCACCACTCATCGCGCTTATACTTGCCTTTTTATTAACACCAATCATGGGTTTATTAACCAAAGGAAAATACTACATCAAGTCACACGATGATGGCATTAAAGAACCACGTTACGATGCTGAAGGTACACCTGTAGCAACCGTCTATCACTGCCGCGTATGTGAACAAGGCTACGAACGCCCAGATATTATGTTCTCTCACAAACATAACGGCACGATCTGTTCTTTGTGTAAAACACTCGACGCTTAAATACTCTCGAAACTAAAAAAGAAGCTTTAAAGCTTCTTTTTTTTATATCTGATGATTTTTAGCCGATTGGGAACAAACGTTCAGGTACTACGTCTTTCATCACAATGGTTGAGATGAGCCGTTGCACACTCGGAATAGCAGATAATTTTTCATCATACAAACGCTGAAAAGCCGGTAAATCTTTAGCGACCACATGTAATAAATAATCTGGCTCACCAAACAAACGCTGGGCCTGAATAATTTGTGGGATGTCTATCACGGCATTTTCAAACTTCTCGACTGCCTGTTTATCACCTTCTTTAAGCGTAATAAAAACAATCGCTGAAAATTCAAATCCGACTAAATTGGGGTCGAGTTCTGCCCGATAGCCTTTGATGGCTCCCGATTCTTCTAAAGCCTTCACTCGTCTATGACAAGGTGAAATGCTCAAGCCTACTTTTTCTGCCAATTCAGTAATAGATAATCGGCCATTTAATTGCAATTCAGCAAGAATCTTTTTATCTATGCGATCCATTTAGAAAAATTTACCCCAAATGAGTGTGATATGAGCAAACATTTAAAAGCACATTCTAAATACATGAGCATATTATTTTCAACAAGCTCGAATTAATAGTTTTTTTTGCTAACCCACGAGCGAAACCTTTGGAAAATAGTTTGCCGAGATAAGCATATGGCTTTTAACATTTTTATTGCATTTTGGAGTGTCTCCATTCTTTTTATTATTACTCCAGGGGCAGACTGGGCCTATGCCATTTCAGCAGGGATTAAAGGCAAAGTCGTCGTACCCGCTGTCACAGGTATGCTATTTGGGCACTTTATTACGATTTTATTGGTAGCAGCGGGCGTTGGCTTACTTGTAGCAAATAACCCGACTGCACTCATGATCCTAACCATTGCAGGTTCTGCTTATTTGTTATGGATGGGAATAAATTTACTCATTACCCCACCTACCCCAAATCAGTCCGAATCTGAAAAAGCTCAGTCATGGTTGAGCTGGGTAACCAAAGGTGTTTACGTGAGTGGATTAAACCCGAAAGTTTTTTTACTCTTTTTAGCGCTGCTTCCTCAATTTATTGACACTACTGCTTCATGGTCTGTGACAACACAAATTCTTGCCTTTGGTGTTGTTCACATGATTAGCTGCGCGATTATTTACTTAATGGTGGGTTATGGTTCAGAGGCTATTTTGAAAACCAGACCACAAGCAGCTCAATTAGTCGGCCGTTTTTCGGGTGGTTTGATGGTCGTTATCGCAACGTGTTTATTGATTAGGCAAATTTAAAAAACATTTAGCAAAAAGTTACTGGCCTCCATTTCAGGTCAGTAACTCATATAACGAATGCAAGAAAATTTATCTCATCCGTTTGAGGTTATAAGTCACCACTCCCCAAATAACCAGTTCTTGCCCCTCTTCAATATAAATATTTTGGTAATCCGGATTTTCTGCTTTTAACCAAACTTTAGCTGGCTGAAATTGAGTATCAATCATTAAGCGCTTAACAGTAAAATCATTGTCGATGAGTGCAATCACAATATCACCCGATTTAGCAGCAATACTACGA
Organism: Acinetobacter sp. XS-4; assembly: GCF_023920705.1. Lineage (NCBI taxonomy): Bacteria > Pseudomonadati > Pseudomonadota > Gammaproteobacteria > Moraxellales > Moraxellaceae > Acinetobacter > Acinetobacter sp. XS-4. Next base: position 2,520,589 of record NZ_CP094657.1, read on the forward strand.
TCTACAATAAGCGGATCATTAATATCAATTCCAGCGTCTAACATGGATAAAGAATTGGCTTTGACAATGAAAGTAGCATTTTCATTTCTAATTAAATATTCATTTAAATCGAGTGCTTGCTCAATATCATCTTGTGCTGGTGAAGGAAAACCAGCAGCAACACGTTCAGTTGCCAAAGGAATATGGTAAATTTTATCGTTATTCGGGTGGACCTGTTGAACATTAAGTTTTGAGTTAAAATCGGTCAAGTTATTGGTTTTGACATTATTCAGTAACCAATTTTTGATAAAGTTAACTTGAGACTCGGGAACACGAATCACTTTTGTGGGTTCATTGAACTGTGCTTTGCGTCCGGCATTTTCTCTTACACCGCCATGCTCGAACTCTTTTTTCTTTGGCATATTGCCTCCATTTCACTGTTCAAATCCTACACAGAAAATATAACTTGAAAAAGTTACATTTTCAAGTTGACGAAATATTTTTTTTGCATAACAATAAATCCCATGATCAGATTTTAATCCATTTTGCTTTTAACAGGGATGTTTAAACTAAAATGGTAATTTGAAGAACATCAAGACCTGATTAGAAATAGTCTTTATGACTGACGGTTTTATGATTTTTATCAAATGAGATTCTGAGCATTTAACATTCTGGTTAAATTCAGTTTTTTGGTATGGAGACATGCGAAATGAAAAATCAACGTGATGCTGTTTTAGGTTATGCAAATGAGCAACATGCCTACTATATTCGCCTGATTGAAAATGATGCGGTTTTGGGTGAAAGCTACGGATTATTCTGTGAAAATCCAGAGAGTGAAGCGGCTGAAAGTATTATGACGACGCTGTTTTTAAAAAAATCTTTTTGGTTAAACGGTTCTGAGTACATTGATATTGTAAAAGGACTGCAACTGCTCCCACAGTAAAGTAAATAAATTAAAAAACGAAGGAGGCAAAAGCCTCCTTCGTTTTTTGTTTGTTAGGCTGGCACCTGAGCAGCTATTTGCTCTCGTGACCAAACACGATGAGCCATAATCAGGTTCTTGAATTTTTCAGCAATAGGCTGGAATTCATCTTCAACTAAAGTACCTTCATCAGCAACTAAACCTAGCGTTTCAAGTAAGTCAGATTTATTACCTAAAAATGCAATTGGTTTTAAATGCTTATAAGCTTCGAGTACATAGTGGCGCGCTACGCCATCTTGCAGCACGGCATTTAAATTATCGCCATCAGGAATGATCACCGCATCATAAGCAATTGAAGGTTCAGCCATTTGCATACCATCAGCCGTAATAATTTTGTCTTTATGGTCTTTTATTGGAGCCAAGCTCGGCGCTAGTAAATGAACAACCACACCTTCTTTAATCGCCCAATTTTTAATAGCTTCAAGTGTATCTGACTTCACAAGGTTATGAATAAGCACAGCAACTTTTCGGCCTTGAATATCTTCGGGTGGGAAAGCCAACAAAGATAATTTATCCGATTTTTCAACTGCGATTTTTTTATAATCTAACGTCAAATCAGGAACTTCTATTCCTAAATTAGCGCCTACTTGTCGAGCTAAGTCGAGATCAATATTTGCTAAAATTTGTTGAACTTGGCGCTCACGGATGTGTTTTCTTTGCACTTTACTTAATTCAAAAGTATAGGCATCGACCACATGCTTTTGCTCATGAGGCGCAAGGCTCTTGTAGTAAAGGCGCGGTTGTGAAAAATGATCGGAAAAGGTTTCACTTCTTTTACGAAGTTTATGTCCGCTAATCTGTTCAGGATAGCTTTCAAAGCCACCATTTGAAGCAGCGGGTGGCGTTTCTGCTGGCCAATCATTATCAATTGAGTTTGGTTGATATGAAGCCTGTCCTTTGTGAATTGTATGCTGGTGGATACCATCACGTTGATTGTTATGGAATGGGCATACCGGTTTATTGATCGGAATTTGATGGAAGTTCGGTCCACCCAAACGACTTAATTGCGTATCGGTGTAGGAAAATAGGCGTGCTTGTAGAAGTGGGTCATTTGTAAAATCAATTCCTGGCACAATGTGTCCCGGACAGAAAGCCACCTGCTCTGTTTCTGCAAAGAAATTATCTACATTTCTATTTAAAACAAATCGACCAATTGGCGTCACGGGAACCAACTCTTCAGGAATCATTTTTGTTGGATCTAATAAATCGAAGTCAAAGTTCATTTCATCTTCTTCTTCGACAATTTGTACACCCAACTCCCATTCAGGATAAACCCCATTTTCAATCGCTTCATAAAGATCTCGACGGTGGAAATCTGGATCTTTACCTGCAAGCTTTTGGGCCTCATCCCAAACTAAAGCACTTAAACCTTGTTTAGGCGTCCAGTGGAATTTCACAAAATGTGATTTACCTTGGGCATTAATCAGACGGAATGTATGAACACCAAAGCCTTGAATAGAGCGAAGATTACGTGGAATAGCGCGGTCAGACATTGCCCAAATCACCGCGTGTGCTGACTCAGGTACGAGTGACACAAAATCCCAGAAAGTATCATGGGCACTTGCACCAGTTGGTATTTCAGTATGCGGTTCAGGTTTTACTGCATGAACGAAGTCTGGAAATTTAATACCATCTTGCACAAAAAAAACTGGTGCATTGTTGCCGACTAAATCGAAATTGCCTTCTTGGGTATAAAATTTAATCGCAAAACCACGAATATCACGAACGGTGTCAGCAGAGCCACGTGGTCCTTGCACAGTCGAGAAACGTACAAAAATTGGTGTTTGAATGCTTGGATCAGTTAAAAATCCCGCTTTTGTTAAACGCTCATTTCCTTCATAAGCCTGAAAGTAACCATGGGCACCTACACCGCGTGCATGCACAATACGCTCGGGAATACGCTCATGGTCAAAATGAGTAATTTTTTCTCTTAAAATAAAATCTTCTAATAGCGTCGAACCACGAATGCCCGCTCTTAAGCTATTCTCGTTATCTGCTATTTTAACGCCTTGGTTTGTGGTTAAGGCTTCATTGGTCGCATCGTCTCTGACTGAGTCTAATTGTTCAGTTTTCTGGGTAGTATTGGCTTTATTTGCAGCGTCAGCACCAGCCATTTCACTTGTTTTATTTGTTGATTTAACATTATCAGTCATGTTCATTACCTATGTTTTTAAAGTTAAACGTGGGGTGAGTTAAAAAACTTCAAGAATTAGTTTTTGTTAAAGGAACTTAAATATGGAAAAAGCATTTCAACATATTTACGTGTGCTCCAAAGTCCAATGCTTTTATGGTGTGAGTCTGGTGCCAAAAACGGAGTCAGCTTGCATATTTTTATGGCAAGATCATGTGATTTCTGAACACGCTCTTGGAGTGCATCCAGTTCATCATCGGAAATATAGCTAAAGAGATAATCTTGAATGCGCTGTCTATTCTTTAATTCCCTGCTGTAAGCCAAGAAGTTAGAGGAATAATCACTACCAGCAATCCAGTCATGAATAATTTGACGTTCTACAGGGTTAAATACCCCAAACATTTTTCCATTTTCTTCATTAATCATTCGCCAGAACACGCTCTGTTCAGGGTCGGTATTAAATTTAATCCACTTGTGATCAATGAGATGTGTAACCAGCCCTTTAACGTCTTCTGGATTTGATAACCATTGGTTAATCGTTTTACATCCAAACTGTCTCTTTTCGTTATGAATGAGCTGCCCCACGAGCGCTTTTCTTTTTAAAATTTTAAGGACTAAATCATCAAGATTTAAATTTTTAATAATTTTTGAAGACGAAATACCATGGCCATTAAGCGCAAAACCGCACTTCAATTTATTAAAGAAAAGTTCTTTATCTCTATATTTATCGTAAATATTTTTTATAACTTTAATTGCTTTATCTGCATGCCCGTTATCAATGTTATCGATAGTGATGTGTAAATTAAAATATTTAGAATCAATACCCAGTTCAGCAAGTTCATAATTGCTAATGAGTAGATGCAGTGGCAGTTGCTCATAACCTAAATTAAAGCCGACAATTTCAGGAATAAACTCAGATGAAGCATAACCAAGCGCCAGCTGAATCACGGCATTATGATAATATTCATCTTCTAATAGTAGATCAAAACTATCGAGTCCAAGACTACGTAGCAAGTCATCATAGATACAGACATGGTTTGCTTTCGGCTCACCTAGTCCCAGCTCTTCTAGATAGGTAATAATGAGGTCATGAAAAACCGGATCATTCCAGTAGTGAACTGAACTATATAGCCATGCACCATCTACTTTTTTAGTTGGGGAAACCTTAATTAAAAATTCGAATGCCTGACCAACATTCTTAAAATACTCTCTCTCACCCCCGTTTTGTCTACGGTTTAGATAAGTCTGAAATAATTCACAATTTTCTTTATTCTCGTTTTCACACCATTCTTTAACCATATTTATAGTTGCAGGAAAATCAATTTCCTTTTGATCTATTTTATCAATTTCTTTATTAAGAAAATCTCTTGCTTTCTTTTTTTTTTCAAAACTAGAAATATCAGGATCGAGGAAAAAAATAAATAATTCATAATAGTTTTGTTGATTATCTTGTAATAAGTCTAATAATCTTTCTTTCACTACAACAGGCATTTCCACTCTCCTTTAGTGAGATATAAATTACCATACTTCAGCTAAACTATAATCCCAGCCTATCTTTGTTATATTACGTTATCAAGAAATAACCTATATTTTTAAAATCATTAAATTTCAATTAGATAAAAAATAACACAAAATTACATTCTCACCTTTAGAATTATTTAAAAATCTGTTTTTTATAAAAAATATATAAACAATAAATTTTAATTACATTTAAGTTACTTTAAAAATCATAAAGTTTAAAAACTTAACAAAAATAAATTAAAAATAATCTTATAACTAAATTAAAAAAGTTTTAAGGAGAAACCCAATGTTTAATTCATGTTGCAAATTACTCGCACAAGAAAAAATTAAAATTGCACTTTTTGAAAGTGCTTCGGCGGGCTATTTAGCTTATCGCTTCTCTTTAAGTCCCTACTCAGGTGATATTCTTATTGGAAGCTTAGTCAGCTATGACTTACGTGTCAAAGAAAATACACTTCATCTCTCACCTGAACTTATTCAAAAATATACACCTGAGTCGATGGAAGTCACTGTGGAAATGATCAAAAAAGGCAAAGAACTCCTGCATGCCGATCTTTATATTGCCTGCACAGGCCTCTTAAAAAAAGGAGGTTCTGAGACTAAAGAAAAGCCTGTAGGCACCTTTTTTTATTCTATTTATTATAAAAATAATTTTTATAACTTTAGACGACTATTTAAAGGCCTACCATGTCTTAAAATTAGACAACTTATTTATTGCATTTCTCAAGATATAGAATACATAATATTAGATAATAAAAAATAAATTCATTTTAATAAAAGATAACATATACACATTTAGAAATGACCATTGCATTTATTTAACACCATTTTGCTCAAATGTAATTTTATCTATCTTCATATTAATTATGTTTGTTGATAAAAATTACACTTTATAGAAATCAAGGTTTTATTTATTTTTCATAGTTACAGTTAAATATAGGGTAACACCCCAAGACTACACATTAAAAAATTTCATGTTTTAATAAACCTATCTGAAGCTCTCAGATAAAACACACATCATAAATGATATGAGGTAATTAAAGATGAGCACTACTAATAATCAAAGCAATCAACGCGATAATCAACAACAGCAAAATGACAATCGTAACAACCAGCAGCAGCCAAACGGCAACCAACAGCAAAAAGATCAACAGCAACAACAGCAAAATGACAATCGCCGCCCACAACAAGGCTCGAATCAAAAAGATTCAGGCCAACAAAACTCAAATAACAATAATCAGCAACGCTAATCCGATGCTGACTTAAATGTCATTTGATGCGGTCATTCATTTTATTTAGGAAGGTGCCCTCACCTTCCTAAATGTATCATAAGCATAAAATTTAATAATAGATGAGGAAAAACTGATGACAGATCAAAATAGCGATCACGCACGACTGCCAGCCGGCGACCATAATTATTCTGACACTTATTGGCGCGAAAGTTACCTTACTCGTCCTTATTATCAAGAAGCTCAGCTTACTACTCCCGATCTCGATTATGACCGAGACTTTTCGACAGCCTATGAATTAGGTCATCGTGCACGTGCTGAATCGGAACAAGGCACTCAGTTTGAAGATGTCGAAGGTGGTTTGGAACAAAAGTGGCAAGAACTTAAAGCTGAATCTCGCTTAAAATGGGAACATGCTAAACAAGCGATTAAAGATGCATGGAATGGAAGATAATTTCTTTTTATAAAATTTTCTATTAGCCCAAAACTATGAGCTTATTTGCGATTGGCCCTCGGAAATAAGCTCTTTTTATATGTCTCTATTTAACTTTCCTTTTTCTTAAAATATTCAATAATTTCCTCTCCATTATTTAGAGGATTTTCTGAAGAAGAATAAGTGTCTTCATAAGCATAGGTAGGTAAAGCAACCTTAGCTTGAATTGGCGGTAACTTTTCTTGTCCACCTGTGGTAATACGCTCAATAAAACCTGCAAGCCATAATACAAATTCTTGAGTATTTCTACTTTTCGGAATAATACTTAAATCCAATTTAATTTTAGATTCTTGTAGAGGTTTAATCAGTAATTCAGCAAAATCAATATAATTGTATAAAAGCTTAAGCTTTGTCCCCTTAAGCTCATGTCTGAGTTCAATCATCAAATTGTTGAGATCTTCCATAGGCTCATCTGTAAAGCCTTTTTTTTCTTTAACATTTTGATATATTTTCTCAGCTATTCTTAAGTACTGGGGCATATCCTTACCTTTATAAAACTGTCATCACTAAAATGAATTTTGGATGAATATAAGTAATTTATTGTGTTTATTTTATTAATTTTTTGAAACGATAAATCTCTATAGCAACAATTTATTAACAACAAATTTATAGAAAGACTATAACTCACTAATTTATTGATTAATTTTATATTTTCATATAATTATCTTTTTTATTATGTTACATATTTTATAGAAAATAACGATAAGAAAACCCACCTAAAAGTGAGCTTCCTTAGATGAAATAATTATGAGTTTTTATCCATTTGGTGAGGAGTGGTTGGATCGTTTGCACCATGCGTTCCTTGATCTCTTGAATCTCGATCTTGGCAAGCACTCATACCCATAGCAATTGTAACGACCATGCTAACTGCACAAAAAACTCTTAACATTAAGATCACCCTGATTAATTTTAAGATGTAGGTTTATGAATAACATTATCTTCTGTTGGCCTACCGCTGTGGTTCTCTTAACTTTTGTAGATTATGCAAGCTTTTGTAAAAATCAAAATTAAAATTAAATAAATGATCAAAAAATATCATTCTTGCAATTGATATTTTAATTAAATTTTGGCATTAGCTAATTATTTCAGATTGTCATATTCATGAAAGTAAAAATGTTCACCCTTTCCAAGTTTGTTTCTTATTAAGTCAATGATTGTAAACAATATATAAATTAACAATTAATAAATATTTGATATATAAACATTAAAACTCAATTATAAAGATTAGGTATAATAATTAATCAAACCTTTAAATACCAAATAATCAGTTATTTTATTAATCAAAATTTAAAAATATTAATATTTGTTTATATAAACCAATCTTTTATTTTTGCAATTGACCGGCTTTAACACTCAGCTTATGATGCTCCCGCTGACCTATTTTGTCAGTCGGTTTTAGCAGACCGTCTACCTAAGTGCACTAAAAACACGTTTTTTGGTGTGGAGCCCCTCGTGCCTTTGACGGAGGAACGGGAGTGGGACACCTTCGGGTGTGCTGGTTTCTTAGGTATCAGTCTGCTAACCCTCTTTCGTTTCACCACCATAATTAATAGCAGTGATTGGGCGTAACTTCTTTTATCAAGGAGTCTCTAATGACTATTATTTTCTTTCATTTTATTTTTCTTAATCTTTATTATCTTATCGTTCAGCTTAAAACACTTTTAAAGAATTCTTGCCATCTTTTCACCTATCCAAACTTTTATCTTTATACGGAAAAAATCTCAAGATTTAACGCCAATTAAAGATTAGAACATCTCTATACCAAATCGAACGATAACAACAACCAACTAAGAGCAATTATGATGTTTTTTTTATATCGTATTGTTTTAATGTGCATCCTATTAATAAGTTCTATAAGTTTACTAGGTTGCAGATCTATCAGTAAAAATGAATTTAACAGACATTGTGTTTGGGCAGGACGCGCACTTTCACAATGTAATTGTATTTATAACACTTTAGAAGAACATTATTCGCCACAATTTGTAGAAAACTTACCTAAAGTAAGCTTACAAAATATTGATGCGGATATGCACTTTGTGGAAACGATGAATGAAACTATGCACCAATGTCAGTTAAGTGCCAGAAAAAACTTAATTAACTAATCTTTGCCTGCTCTACCAAGAAATCTAAAAATGCCCTTACGCGTTTAGGGACATATTTGTCATGTCCTATCCAAACAGCATGAAATTCTTCAGAAGCATTGATATTCCAGTCTTCAAGAATTTTAACCAATAGTTTTTGCTCTAGCGCTTTTCGAATTTGAAATTCATTTAGCTGTGCAATGCCAACATCGGCAAGTGCTAACTGCAAAATCGCTTCTCCATGATTTACTCTTAAAACCTGAGTAGGTACGAGTGTGATTTCTTGATCAGTTTTTTTAAACAACCATGTTTTATTCTGGCGCTGATAACTGACATCTAAAAGTTGATGTTCATAAAGTTCATCAGGATGCTGAGGACAACCGCACTGTGTAATATATGCAGGTGAACATACATAATGTTTATGCGTACTGCCGAGTGAGCGAGCCACTAAGTTTGAATTTTTTAATGGCCCTGTTCGAATTGCAACATCAATTCTTTGTTCGACTAAATTAATGACTTCATCACTCAAATGAGCCTCCAATTCAACTTGTGGATAGCGCTGATTAAATAAAGAAATACAAGGCAACAGGAAATGGGTCCAATATGAAAAACTGGTATGTATTCTTATTCGTCCTTTAGGTGTGTGATTTGCAGTAACCGATTGTTCAAGCTCGTCTAGCTCACTGAGTATTTGAAGACCTTGCTCATAAAATTGGCATCCTTCACTGGTGAGCTGAAACTGGCGTGTTGAACGGTTAAGCAACCTCACGCCAAGTCTTTTCTCTAAACGAGCAATTAATTTACTGACAGCAGACGGCGTCATGTCGCATGCTCTTGCAACGGCAGAAAAGCTTCCTAACTCGACCACACGAATAAAAATTGCCAGCTCGCCAGATCGATTAATATCAAAATATGACATAACAAAATCTATTTATGAATTTGATTCACAAATCTTATTCCGCTTATGTCGCTATAACAAGCCAGCAATTTGTTTCAAGATAACTTTAATTCGTTTTAAAGAGTTCACGAGATGAAACTTTATAAATCAGCCCTATTCTCTCTGGTTTTAATTACGAGCTTTGCACAAGCAGAAGTACAAAAGAGCGAATGGATTACCACTTGGGCAGCTAGCCCCCAAAAAGTCTGGAATAAAGATTTTGTTTTCCCGACTCATATTCCTGAACAAATATCTAACCAAACGATCAGACAAGTGAGTCAAATTAGTTTGGGTGGTGAAGCCGTTAGACTCGTTTTCTCAAATCAATATGGTGAACAGCCACTTTATATTGATAAAACTACTGTAGGCTTAGTGAATTCAAAAAGTCTAAAATCTAAGAGTGCTTATCCTGTTTATTTTTCTGGGAAACTTAAAGCACAGATTTTACCGGGCAAACAATTGATTAGTGACCCGATTCATCTTTCAGTGTCAGATCATAGCAAATTGATGGTAAATAGTTTTATCCAAAAACCAACGATCTTTAAAACCTTCCATTGGGATGCTAAACAAACCAGTTGGATTATTGCTGGTAATCAGACTGCAAACTTAAGTGTTCCTACAAATGCCCAAGCAACAACAGCTCGATTATTATTGTCCTCCATAGAAATAAAGCCAAAACATAAAGCTCATGTTGTTGCAGTTATTGGAGATTCCATTACCGATGGAGCAACGGCGACTCTAGATGCAAATGCTCGCTGGACTGATTTTTTAGCTAAACGCTTATCGCCCCATCACGTGGCTGTTATTAATAGTGGAATTTCAGGAAATCGGTTACTTAACGACGGTATGGGTGACAGTGCTTTAAAACGCTTAAAAAGTGAAGTGTTTCAATACTCAGGTGTTAAAAATTTAATTGTGCTGGTGGGTATTAACGATATTTCATGGCCCGGTACAGCTTTTGCACCTAAACAACAAATACCGTCTTTTGAAGCCTTAACTGAGGGTTATAAACGTGTTGTAAAGGAAGCTCATGAGCAAGGTATTCAAGTGATTGGGGCTACGTTACTTCCCTTTTCAGGCGCTTTACCCAATACACCTTTAGATAACTATTACCAACCCAATAAAGATGAATTGCGTCAGCGAATCAATCACTGGATGAGAACGAGTAAAACATTTGATGGGGTTCTTGATCTTGAGCAAGGCTTAAAAGATTCAAAACATCCCGATCGATTGAACCCGATTTATGATTCTGGAGATCATTTACATCCAAATGATAAAGGTAATCAGCAAATGGCAAATCTGGTTCATTTAAATCAGTTACTTAACAAATAAAATTTCCAGATACAGGTAGGAATGATTTCTCTACCTGTATAAATATGTATTAACCACCCTCTAGTTCAGCAGAGAGTTTTGGAGCAATATTTTGTTTTTCTACAGCATGTCGTCGCAGAACCATAACAGCGAAAAGCGCCAAAATTGCAGGGATTGCGATCATCACGAAATTCATCTTATGTGGCAATTCTAAGACTAATAACATGCCCGTTAAGATTGGACCAACAATTGCCCCAATACGACCAACACCTGAAGCACAGCCAATTCCAGTCGAACGCACACTCAATGGATAATATTGTGCAACGTAGCTATAAAGCAGAATTGAGGTACCAATCGTTGCAGCGCCTGCAACAGTGACTAACCCATATAAAACATAGGCTGGTGACTTAAAGCCTAAACCTATTAATGCTACAACACCCGCCAAAAGCATTCCCATAATTACTGGTTTTAAATGGAATTTATCAGACAAAATACCACCGCCAATTGAACCGATCATTGCACCAACATTTAGGGCAAGCAAGAATAAAATACTTTTACCCAATGAATACCCTGCTGCAAGCATGAGTTTTGGTAACCAGCTGCTTAAGGCATACACCATGAGTAAGCACATAAAAAACACGAGCCAGAACATGAGTGTATTGAATGCGCGGCCTTGTTGAAATAATCCTTTTACAGAACTGCCAGTTGGAACATTATCTTCATTAAGCACTAATTGTGTATTGATCGTTATGGTTTGTTCAGGTGAAATTTTTTGAATAATGCGCTGCGCCTTCTCAGTTTTACCAGTTTTAACCAAGAAGGTTAAAGATTCAGGTAAAAACTTCCAAATGACAGGTAATAAAAATAGTGGAATACCGGCAATTAAAAACATAATTTGCCACCCCTGACTTTCAACCAAATAACTACCAATTAAAGCTGAAAGAATCCCACCAATCGCATAACCACTAAACATGGTCCCCACCAGAGTACTGCGTATGCGTTTAGGTGCGTACTCCGAAGTCAAAGCAACCAGATTTGGCATGACCCCACCAATGCCCAGTCCCGCCAAGAACCGAAGTACCCCAAACTCAAGTGGACTTGATGCAAAAGCGCCTAAAAAAGTGAACCCGCTAAAAAGAGTGATACAAATTAAAATCACATTTTTACGGCCTATTTTGTCTGCCAAAGTTCCAAAGAACATTGCCCCAAACATCATTCCACATAGAGCCGTACTTGCTAACATTCCCGCCTGCACAGCCGTCAATGACCACTCTTGCATCAGCAAAGGCAGTACTACTCCATAAATAACCAGATCATACCCATCAAAAATAATAATTAATAAGCACCAAAGTAAAATACTCCAGTGATACGATCTAAACTTGGCCTGATCAATAATTTCATTTACATTTAATTTAGAAGTTGTCATTTACCCACCTCCTCTGTGAGATAAATTCATATTCAATTTTTTAAAACGACATATTTCACCCTAAAGAAAAAACAGATTATTCAAGGTTTTGTTGAGTAAATTAAAAGTCATAAGTCGCCATTATATTGAAGCGGTTATCAATCCCGTTACGTCCATCAAAAGTTTCTCGTTCGCCATACACATATTCAACGCCCAAGGTAATTGGCTTGTAAGGGTTATAAAGTGCATTTACCCAGCCTTGCCAAAGCTCTTTGTTTTGAGTGGTACTATTGCGTTGTAACTCAGCAAAACGCTTGTCATCTTTGGCTTTCATATAACCATAAGCTAAGGTTGAACGAATTTTTGGCGTAAATTGATGTGTTATACCTAAAGAAACCGTGTCAAATTCATTGCTATGCATATTGTTTTGATCATCTATTGCATAGCCGCTGTTACTCCATAGTAGAAAACGGCCATCTCCTTTGACATGGTAGTAATCGGCTTTGAGTAATGTATCGGGTGTAATTTGATATTTACCGCCTAAGCCCACCCCCCAAGCCACTTCTTCGTCATTATTAGTTCTTTTTTCGGCAACAAAACTACGGCCAGATAACATCGAACCATTGGCAAATTTATGATTTAAGCGGCCTACCAAAGCAGGTAAGCGCATTTTATTGTCAGGGTCAGTTGTCGCAGTATATTTCGGGTCTTCAACCGATATTGCAAAACTCGTATTGGCAGTTAAGTTATCGCTATAGCGTACAAGCGGTGATCTTAATAATGCTCCCCCAACAAATGTACCTGCATCAATCGTTTCTGGATAATATTCAGGTGCAATAAATGTTGACCATGTTTGACCAATCAGCCATTTATCAAAAGTTAAATAAGCATGGCGTATACGGAACTGATCACGAGTTGCAGCCCCAAAGAAGTCCATTTCCAGTTTCCCGCCCACATCACCCACAGCCGTTGGGGTTTTAAAATTCAACCCGAAACGTGTCACATTAACGGTGCTGTGCAACTGGTCTTTTTGTGCAGATTCTTCTGGCGTATTTTCGAGTGGAACCCCACTAATATTGTTATACATGGTAGAAGCCCCTTTCATTTGATAAGAAGCATCTGCCCGTATATAACCGTATAAATTAAATTCTACACCAGACTTAGTTAACACTTGTTTTGTAGGCTGAGCAGCTTGGGGCATTGAAGAAGTTGCTAGCTCCACTCTTTGTTGCGATAAAGATTTCTGAGCTTGCATGTTGGCTTGTAGCATAGCCCGTAGTTCTTTTACTTCTTGGCGAAGTTGTTCTATTTCAGGATCTGTTTGACCTGCAAAAGCAGAAGACACAAACAGGGTCACAGAAATAGCCAATAGGCTTTTTTGAACCGTTGTATTTAAAGCATTTATCATAAAACTTTCCTTTTTTGATCTTTAATTAGATTTAAAGATCTCGACATCCTTTTTGTTATGTACCTATCTAAAACAGGTTCTTAGAAATCTGACTTTCTTCCTCTAGAAAGTCTTCCATCATATTTTTTAGACAAAACCTCCCTTAAGCAGCATTGAGGCCACTTTTTAATGTGTTATAGGTAAAGCTAGTTCTTCTAATTTTTTTCGTTTTTTATATTCTCTTCCTCATTGAGAATATTTAGGTGTTAAGACAACATTCCTTTGTCTCTACTGACATTATTTTTTTGCTATAAAACCCTGATACGTCAAAATCTGTGCATAAGACTGTACGCTCTCGAAACCACTCTTTTGCAAAAGTTTGATATATCCTTCAGTAGTTAAGCTGAAAAAGTCTTGTGCCATACGCTCTAACATTTTCTGACATTGCTCTTCCGTTAAACCTTGAGCCAAGCATAAATAACGTAGTGCTTGAAGCTGCTGTGGGTTTACACAAGTCATTAAATCGTAGGTAAGTAAAACTGCTTTTTCTTTTAAGCGATCATAAATATCTTTAAAAAAAACAGGTTTTATGTCATCTGCAATAAAATGAGCCACGAGTATAGAAAGTGCAGCATCAAAGCAATTTTCCAGAGGCAAAGCCGAAGTTTCACCATGAATAAAGGTCACTTGTGAAGATTTATCTAAAAGTTCAACCTGTTCTTGGGCTTTTTGCAGCATGGTCAAAGATGGATCAACTGCTGTAAATTTCCAGTCGGGATGCCGTTTAAGTAAATATTCGAGTTCATAACCCGTACCACAGCCCACAATTAAAATATGAGCATGAGGTTTCAACACCAATTGCAAAATGGCATCCACCTGTTGATGGATCACTTCATAACCTGGAATTAATTTACGAATATGTGCGTCATATCCTTCGACTACTTTTGGGCTATTAAAGTCTTTTGCCATTTTGCTTTATCCTCTATTTCAACTGCCTTTAGATTTATAATTTGCTGCACTTTGAACGGGCTTTAGACTTCTTTAATCAAAGACATTTCCAGTTAAGTTAAGTTCAGCTCGCATAATTTCCTGCAATTTAAACTTTTGTGCTTTACCTGAAGCAGTCATTGGAAACTCATTAAAGAATCGGACATAGCGTGGCACTTTATTATGAGAAATGTGCTCTTTGCAGAATTGGCGAATGCGGTCTTCATCAATTTGATGATGTTCATGCAAAATAATACAAGCACAGAGTTCTTCGCCATATCTAGCATCTGGCAAGCCAATGACTTGGACATCGCTCACATCAGGATGGGTATATAAAAAGTCTTCAATTTCTTTTGGAAAGAGATTTTCCCCACCACGAATTACAACATCTTTAATACGGCCTTTGATTTTAATAAAACCGTCTTGGTCCATTTCTGCAATATCACCCGTATGCATCCAGCCAGCCGAATCAATTACTTCACGGGTCTTTTCTTCTTCGCCCCAATAACCAGCCATCACTGAATAGCCGCGAACGCATAACTCACCTAAAGTCCCTTGCGGAACAATCTGCCCTTCTAAATCGACAATTTTAATTTCAACATGCGGGTGAACATGCCCGACTGTACTTACTCGTTTATCAATCGAATCATTTACCGAACTTTGTACACTTACTGGTGATGTTTCAGTCATACCGTAACAAATCGTGATTTCAGACATATGCATGCGGTCTATAACCCGCTGCATAATTTCACGTGGACAAGGGCTACCTGCCATGATGCCCGTTCTTAAACTCGATAGATCAAACTCATTAAACTGTTCATGTTCTAAGGTGGCAATAAACATAGTTGGCACGCCATAAGCTGCCGTACAACGTTCTTGATGAATCGCTTTTAAAGTTTCTAAAGGATTAAATACAGCCGATGGATAGACCATGGTTGCCCCATGCGTAACGCAGGCTAAATTCCCCATCACCATGCCAAAGCAATGAAACAATGGCACTGAAATACAAACTTTATCTTGAGGGGTTAAGCGAATCCCTTCACCTACAAAATAACCATTATTTAAAATATTATGGTGGGTCAACATGGTCCCTTTTGGGTTCCCTGTTGTACCTGAGGTAAATTGAATATTAATGGTTTCATCAAATTGGTGTTGCTTCGTCAACTGTTTTAATTGTTCTAGCTGTTCTGATGTTGGCGTAGTAACTAAATCACTAAAACGATGAATGCCCGTATGTTGTTGGTCATCAATTTTAATCACAAATTTTAAATGTGGCAGTCGCACTGAACTGAGCACTTTATCTGGACTGTTGGTTAACTCAGGGGCAATTTTTGTGAGTAATTCTTGGTAATCGGTGGTTTTGAATTGAGAAGCAATAATCAATCCTTTGCATGAGACCTTATTCAACACATATTCAAGTTCATGGCTTTTATAAGCTGTATTTAGATTGACTAAAATAATCCCTGCTTTAAAAGCTGCAAATTGGGTTACCGTCCATTCCACACAGTTAGGCGACCAGATGGCTAACCGATCTCCTTTTTTTAATCCCAATTTTAAAAGGCTACAAGCAAAAGCATTTACTTCATCTTGTAAAGCTTTATAGGTTAATCGTCTGTTTTGGTGGAAACTAACGATTGCTTCCTTTTCTGCATATTGCCGACAGGCCTGATCAAATTGTTCACCAATGGTCATACCCAATAAGGGCTGTGTGCTTGGTCCCGAGGCGTAACTTAACCGTTCTTGTTGCATTGAATCATTCTCCTTGATTCTTTGTAATTCTCTTCATACCTGATCTAATTGTTGTTACTGCAACTACTTTTCCAAACCGCCTACTTTGTAATGTCTATCCTTTATATGCCCTATTTCTTCTGCACAGCATCCAGACAAAAGTCAGCAATCTGTTTTGAAAAATAGTCTCTGTGTGCATGATCAAACTTTGTATTTTGAGCTGGGTCTAAGGGTTCAACGACCACATAAGTCATGGCACCAACAACACAAAGCGCTGCTGTGTTTAAATCATCCAAGACAAACTCACCACTTGCATTTCCATCCGCAAGTATTTTTTTCATACTCTGTTTAATCAATTGCTTCACACGAAAACGCTCATGTTCAACTGTTGAATCGACAGGTTCAAACATGAGTGAATATGCAAGCTGAGGACTATTGAGTGCTCGTTTTACAAAAGTTGCCACAGCCTTGTGTAATTTCTGCTTTGCCGATAAATCACTTTCGGTAATTGAATCAATCACCAATAGTTCTGTATTAATAGCCTCTGACAAAACCTCAATAAGCACTTGGCTCTTATTATCAAAGTAGCGATAAACCAGACCACTTGATACGCCCGCTTGCTCTGCAATGGTTTGTATTTGTGCGTCTTTAAACCCTCCCTCTGAAATTAACTTTCTGGCTGAACTCAAAATCGACTTACGATTTTGCTCCATCCGCTCTTGCATTAAAGATGATCGTTTATAGCTCATAATTTATTCTCTAACAAATAAAATGAATTGTAAATCATTTTATGAATCTGTATTCACTTTTTTAAAAAATCATTGTATGGTACATCTCAAATACCCACAAAATATTTTATGGACAACAAATATAACCAATAGGATGAAAATATCATGAACCTACGCAGCTTGAATTTCGGTCTAGATGAAACTTTAATTGCGCTTCAAGATTCAGTGGCCGCATTTTGTACAAAGGAAATTGCACCAATTGCCCAGCAAGTTGATCAAGACAATAAATTCCCTGCACATCTCTGGAAAAAATTCGGAGATATGGGTCTTTTAGGCATGACAGTTTCTGAAGAATATGGCGGTGCCAATATGGGTTATCTGGCTCATATTATTGCTATGCAAGAAATTTCTCGTGCTTCGGCAGCCATTGGTCTTTCTTATGGTGCCCATTCTAATTTATGTGTAAACCAAATTAACCGTAACGGTAACGAACAACAAAAACAGAAATATTTACCGAAATTAATTTCTGGTGAATATGTTGGTGCTCTTGCAATGTCTGAACCAAATGCAGGTTCAGATGTCGTCAGCATGAAATTACGTGCTGAACAAAAAGGTGATCACTTTGTTTTAAACGGTTCAAAAATGTGGATCACCAACGGCGGTGATGCTGATGTACTTGTAGTTTATGCAAAAACTGACCCGAAAGCTGGTGCAAAAGGTATGACTGCTTTTCTAGTTGAAAAAAACATGAAAGGCTTCAGTCACGGCAACCACTTAGACAAACTTGGTATGCGTGGCTCTAACACTTACCCGCTGTTTTTTGACAATGTAGAAGTGCCTGCTGAAAATGTACTCGGTGGTGTCGGTAACGGCACAAAAGTACTGATGAGTGGTTTGGACTATGAACGTGCAGTTTTAAGTGCTGGACCTTTAGGCATTATGGATGCCTGTCTAGATGTGGTAATTCCTTATTTGCATCAGCGCGAACAGTTTGGTCAGGCATTAGGTGAGTTCCAGCTTATGCAAGGCAAACTTGCCGATATGTATTCAACTTGGTTAGCATGTAAAGCCCTCGTCTATGCTGTTGGTGCTGCATGTGACAAAGCTGATCATGACCGTAGTTTGCGTAAAGATGCTGCAAGTGCCATTTTATATTCTGCCGAAAAGGCGACATGGATGGCTGGTGAAGCAATTCAAACTTTAGGCGGCAACGGTTATATCAATGAATTCCCTGCTGGCCGTTTATGGCGCGATGCAAAACTTTATGAAATTGGTGCCGGAACTTCTGAAATTCGCCGCATGCTGATCGGCCGCGAACTCTTCAATGAAACCAAATAATAATTATAAATAAGGAGGCATCTTATGAACCAATTACAAAGCAAGATTAATGTTCGAAGTGAAGACTTCAAAACAAACCAGCAAGCCATGCAAACATTGGTCACAGATCTAAAACAAGTTGCTCAGCGTATTGCTTTAGGCGGTGGTGAAAATGCCCGTCAAAAACACTTGGCTCGAGGTAAACTTTTACCCCGTGAACGTATTGATCAACTGGTTGATGTTGGTACGGCATTTTTAGAAATTGGTCAATTGGCAGCGTACAACGTTTATGAAGATGATGTTCCTGCTGCGGGCGTAATCGCAGGTATTGGTCAAGTCAACGGCATAACTTGCATGATCGTTGCCAACGATGCAACGGTAAAAGGCGGAACGTATTATCCCCTTACGGTCAAAAAGCATTTACGCGCCCAAGAAATTGCCGAACAAAATCACTTG
Source organism: Acinetobacter sp. XS-4 (assembly GCF_023920705.1). Classification (NCBI taxonomy): domain Bacteria; kingdom Pseudomonadati; phylum Pseudomonadota; class Gammaproteobacteria; order Moraxellales; family Moraxellaceae; genus Acinetobacter; species Acinetobacter sp. XS-4. The sequence continues at coordinate 2,539,261 of NZ_CP094657.1, forward strand.
CCTTGTATTTATTTGGTCGACTCAGGCGGTGCCTATTTACCAATGCAAGACGAGGTTTTCCCAGACCGTGATCACTTCGGACGTATTTTCTACAATCAAGCACGCATGTCGAGTCTAGGTATTGCCCAAATTGCTGTAGTGATGGGTAGCTGTACCGCAGGTGGTGCTTATGTACCTGCTATGTCTGATGAAACGATTATTGTACGTAATCAAGGTACGATTTTCCTAGGCGGCCCTCCTCTGGTAAAAGCTGCGACTGGCGAAGTGGTGAGCAGTGAAGACTTAGGCGGTGGTGATGTACACACACGTCTTTCGGGTGTAGCTGACCATTTAGCTGAAAATGATGAACATGCAATTGCGATTGCACGAAACATTGTTGCTAACCTAAACAAGAAGCCAAACGACTTAAATAAACAAGTTGATGAGCCACTATTTGATGCATCTGAACTCTACGGCGTAGTCCCAAGTGATGCACGTAAGCCTTTTGACATTCGCGAAGTGATTGCGCGTATTGTAGACGGCTCTCGTTTTGATGAGTTTAAAGCACGCTTTGGTTCAACACTGATTACTGGTTTTGCTTCACTCTATGGTATGCCAGTCGGCATTATTGCCAATAACGGGATTTTATTCTCCGAGTCTGCACAAAAAGGTGCGCACTTTATTGAGCTATGCACACAGCGCAATATTCCATTGTTATTCTTACAAAACATTACGGGCTTTATGGTTGGTCGCCAGTATGAAAATGAAGGGATTGCAAAAAACGGCGCTAAATTGGTTATGGCAGTTGCAACCGCAAATGTACCAAAACTCACCCTAATTATTGGTGGTTCGTTTGGTGCAGGTAACTACGGCATGTGCGGACGTGCTTATTCACCACGCTTTTTATGGACTTGGCCGAACTCTCGTATTTCTGTGATGGGCGGCGAACAAGCAGCAAGCGTGCTGTCAACTTTAAAACGTGATCAGATTGAGCAAAAAGGTGCCGAGTGGTCAGCGCAACAGGAAGATGAATTTAAACAACCAATTCGAGAACAATACGAGCGTCAAGGTCATCCTTACTATGCTTCTGCCCGCCTTTGGGATGACGGTGTAATCGACCCAGCTCAAACTCGTCAGGTACTTGGTTTAAGCCTTGCTGCTGCTATGAATGCTCCAATCCAGCCAACCAAATTTGGCGTGTTCCGCATGTAAGAGGTGTATATGAGCTATCAATTTTTACAACTCGAACAACAAGGTCAGGTTGCCTATGTTTGGCTGAACCGTCCTGAACTACACAATGCTTTTAATACTACAGTCATTGAAGAGCTACAAGCTTGCTTTAAGCAAATCAATACACGTGATGATATTCGTGTTGTGGTTTTAGCGGGTCGCGGTAAAAGCTTTTCGGCAGGTGCCGACCTCAACTGGATGAAACAGGCAGGTCAGGCATCTTCAGCAGAAAATGAAGCAGATGCATTAAAACTTGCGCAAATGCTTGATGCACTTGCAACACTTAAACAACCGACTATTGCTCGTGTGCATGGCATTGCTTTTGGTGGCGGCATGGGTTTGGCATCGGCATGTGATATTTGCATTGCCAGTACTGATGCTAAGTTTGCAACTTCTGAGGTTCGTTTAGGACTTGCTCCTTCTACCATTAGTCCCTATGTGATTCGTGCGATTGGTGCAAGACAAGCCTCTCGTTACTTCTTAACTGCCGAGCGAATTTCAGCACGTGATGCCAAACAAATTGGCTTGGCCCACGAAGTTGCAGATGCCGAAGATTTAGATAAAAAAGTTCAAGAAATTATTAATGCTCTATTACTTGGTGGCCCGCATGCTCAAGCGGCCTCAAAACAACTGATTCAAATGGTGAGCAACCAGACCATGAGCAATGATTTGCTGCAACAGACAGCACATCATATTGCTCAAGTTCGTCAAGGTAGTGAGGCAAAAGAAGGTCTGAGTGCCTTTTTAAATAAACAGCAGCCTGCTTGGGTTTCTAACTCGAATAACAACAATTAAGGACGATCATCATGTTTGAAAAGATTTTAATTGCGAACCGTGGCGAAATTGCCTGCCGTGTAATTCGTACAGCTAAAAAATTAGGTATTGCAACGGTTGCCGTTTACTCAGATGCAGACGCAAATGCACAACATGTCAAACTTGCAGATGAAGCGGTTTATATTGGTCAATCCCCTGCAACGCAAAGTTATTTGCAAGCCGACCGTATTATTCAAGCAGCGATTGATACAGGCAGCCAAGCGGTTCACCCAGGCTACGGCTTCCTTTCAGAAAATGACCAGTTCGCACTCGCTTGCCAACAGCACAATATTTGCTTTATTGGCCCACCAGTTGATGCCATTTTAGCGATGGGCTTAAAAGCGACCTCTAAAGCTTTAATGGAAAAAGCAGGTGTTCCTTTAACACCGGGTTATCACGGAACCAACCAAGATGCCGACTTTTTAAAACAACAGGCAGATCAAATTGGCTATCCTGTTTTAATTAAAGCCAGTGCCGGTGGTGGTGGTAAAGGCATGAGTCTGGTTGAACGCAGTGAAGATTTTCTGCATGCCTTAGCCTCTTGTAAACGTGAAGCCAAATCGAGCTTTGGTAATGATGATGTCTTGATTGAGCGTTATGTGATTCAGCCTCGCCATATTGAAGTACAAGTGTTTGGTGATACACATGGCAACTATGTACATTTGTTTGAACGCGACTGTTCGGTACAACGCCGTCACCAAAAAGTGCTAGAAGAAGCCCCTGCTCCACAAATGCCAAGCGAAAAGCTCGATGCAATGCGCCAAGCTGCAATTGATGCTGCACGTGCCGTAGATTATGTTGGTGCCGGTACGGTTGAGTTTATTGTAGAACAAGACGGTACAGCGTATTTCATGGAAATGAATACTCGCTTACAAGTCGAACACCCTGTCACTGAAATGATTACAGGTGAAGACTTAGTTGAATGGCAACTTCGTGTCGCTTATGGCGAACCTTTGCCTAAACTACAAAACGAATTGCAAATTCACGGACATGCGCTCGAAGCACGTATTTACGCCGAAGAACCTGAAAAAGGCTTTTTACCTGCAATCGGTAAAATTGACTATCTACACTACCCAACTCAAAACCAATATGTGCGTGTAGACAGCGGTATTGTTGAAGGCGATGAAATCACGACGTATTACGACCCAATGATTGCCAAATTGATCGTATGGGGTAAAAACCGTGAAGCTGCGCTCATTCAAATGCAGCATGCTTTAAGTCAATTCCATGTCGATGGCTTAGGCAACAATATTGCCTTTCTGGAAAAGATTGTTCGTAGCGAATCTTTTAAACAAGCCAAGCTTGATACTAACCTGATTCAACGTGAACAAAACTTCTTGTTTAGCCCTGAAGAGATCAAACCAGAACTTGTAGTGGCAGCGGCATTTATTGAGTTTCTAAGCAAACTTAATAACAACAGTTCAAGCCAAAAACAACTTTGGCAGGCTCAACCACTTTGGCGTTTAAATATTGCCTATCAGCATAGCATTAAACTGAACTATTTAAACCAAAATATCCAAATCAAGTTTGCCTCAAATGAAGATGGCTTCACCGCAGAATATAACGGACAAAGCTACCCAATTTCAGGTCAATTGATTGATGCACATACTGCCTCTGTTCAAATTGATGGAACTCAGCAAAAGCTATCTTTTAACCAAAGTCAGCAAGGCATTACCTTGTTCCAAAATGGACAAAGTTATAAGTTTGCTTATATTCGCCAAGACTTTAATCAAGCAGATAGCCAAGCTGACGAAGGTCACTTAAAAGCCCCAATGCCTGGTGTGGTCACACAAGTACTGGTGAGCGCAAATCATAGCGTGAAGAAAGACGATATTTTAATGACGCTTGAAGCGATGAAAATGGAATATACCATTCGTGCCCCTAAAGACGGCTTGATTGTAGATTCCTATTTCCAAGTCGGTGATCAGGTCAAAGCTGGCGATGAGCTTGTGGAATTTCAGCCTGCACAGGAGGAAGTTGCATGAGTGAGTTTGTCAAAATCGTGGAGGTCGGTCCCAGAGACGGCCTCCAAAACGAAAAGCAGGCTTTAACTGTCGAACAACGCTTAAACTTCATTAATGACCTGATTAATGCAGGTCTAAAATCGATTGAAGTCGGTTCATGCGTTTCCGCAAAATGGGTGCCGCAAATGGCTCAAAGTGATGAGCTATTTAAGCTGTTACCCCAAACAACCGATGTACAATTTAGTCTGCTCACCCCCAATATCAAAGGTTTTGAAACCGCTCAAGCGGTAGGATGCAAAGAGGTTGCGGTGTTTACCGCAGCTTCTGAAAGCTTTACCCGTAAAAATATCAACTGCTCAATCGACGAGAGCTTTGAAAAATTTAGTGATGTCATGACTGCTGCAAAAGCACATAACATACGTGTACGAGGTTATGTCTCTTGTATTGTCGATTGTCCTTATGAAGGCGCAATTGCTCCTGAGCAAGTCGTAAAAGTTGTTAAACGACTCTATGACATGGGCTGCTATGAAGTATCTTTAGGTGAAACCATTGGTACGGCTACACCAGATCGAGTTCAAAAGGTTTGGCAAGCCTGTCTGGCTGAGCTAGATAGCTCAGTGTTAGCAGGACATTTCCACAACACCTATGGCATGGCGATTGCCAATATTTATCAGTCTTTACAGCAAGGCATTCGTGTTTTTGATTCGTCTCTTGCAGGTCTTGGTGGTTGCCCTTATGCCAAAGGTGCCTCTGGCAATGTATCGACCGAAGATCTGTTTTATTTGCTTTCACACATGGGATTTGAAACTGGCATTGACCTAGAAAAATTGATGCAAGCCAGCCAAAATATTAGCAATGTATTAAACCGAAAAAGCTTGTCCAATTATGCAAATGCTTATTGGCAAACCAAGTGTGCCTAGTCATAAATTAAAATAGCTCAGCATCTGGTATAAGGCTTACTATTAGGCGAAGTACCAGATCATCCCATCTAATCTTTATCTCATTTCATTCAGGAATTGGGACTAATCTCTCATGCAATTTTTTTAAAATTTATCATTTATCTTTGTATTAAATGCCTCTCTCAACAGAAGCATTCTCTACCCTATTTTTGTTCTAAATCCGTATTATTCTTCATCCTTTTTCAATTGTAGTCCTTAAAAATTTATCTGATTATTTATAAAAATAAGAAGCATCCATTTCAATTCTTGGCGAAATATATTCTTCCACCCAGTCTAACCATGCACGCGTTTTAGCATCGATAAAATGGCGTGAAGGCAATAGCGTATAAACCCCTATATCGGGCGAACGCCACTCTGGCAAGATATGGCATAATCTTCCATTCTGAACTGCATCTAAAGCCGAAAACATCGGCAATAACGCGATTCCCATATCCTGTTGCACAACATCTAACAATAACTCTGGGTTATCTGCAATGAGTTGCCCGCCAATGTCGACTTGATAAGACTCACCACTTGTATTTAACAAATGCCAATCTGGCGTAATCGACGGGTTTACCAAGCGTAAACAGGCATGATCTTTTAATTCTTCTGGGGACTTTGGTACTCCATGCTTTTCTAAATAAGCAGGCGAAGCACATAAAACAGAAAAGATAGTACCAATTCTGCGTGCAACAAAACGAGAATCTGTTAATGATTCAGTCAGATACAGACTGACATCCACCCCTTTTGCCAACAGGTCTGGAACATACTGTGAGGTCGTATATTCCACGGTTAATTCAGGATAATGTTTGCAAAACTCGGCCATGACAGGAAAGACGTAGTGATGCCCAAAGCTTCCCATACTTAATACACGTAAACGTCCTTTCGGTTTTGAGGCTGTTCCAGCGACTTCTGATTCAGCTTCATCCACCATTGAAATGACTTGTCGACAACGTTCCGCATAAGCTGCACCAATATCAGTCAGTGCCTGCTGGCGCGTCGAGCGTTGTATGAGTTTTGTACCTAAGCGTGTTTCTAGCTCGCTGATAAGACGTGAAACCTGTGCTGTGGTCAGATCCATCTGCTCAGCTGCTGCTGTGAAACTCCCGCTATCAATCACTTTCAGGAATGCATGCATTGCATGCAATAGTCCACCATCGAGATTTTTGCGCATAACGTAAATATGTTTTCCTAAATTACGGATTGTTGCACCAGTTTAGTTCAACCACAATGACTAAATGTACATACATTGGCACTAATTCTTTTTTAAGAAGAGGAACCGATCTTTTTTTATTTCGTATGTCACTTGCTCCAAATATTCAACTGGATGTTGAAAAAAGAAAGTAGTCCGAGCTACTAAAAATTCTAAGGAGATATAAATGAATATAGCTACAAAAGTCACTCCAAATATTATTGCAACAAAGGATGTGTCACTTGAAGATAAATATGTAAGTGATAACGGTACAGCATATATGACTGGCATTCAGGCACTTGTTCGGTTGCCTCTTGCCCAAACTCGCCGTGACGCGATTAATGGTTATCATACTGCTGGTTTTATTTCTGGTTATCGCGGTTCTCCTGTTGGTAACTACGATAGTTTCCTTTGGCAAGTTCAAGGATTGCTTAAATCCCATAATGTTGTATTTCAACCTGGTGTAAACGAAGACTTAGCTGCTACCGCAATTTGGGGTACACAACAAGTTAACCTTTCAGGCCAAGGCAAATATGATGGAGTGTCTTCATGGTGGTATGGTAAAGGCCCAGGTGTTGACCGTTCAGGCGATGTACTCCGCCATGCTAACTTAGCTGGTACCTCTGAACGTGGTGGTGTTGTTGCTTTATTTGGTGATGACCACTCATGTAAATCTTCTACAATCCCGCATCAGTCTGAACATGTCATGATTGGTTGTGGTATTCCAATTTTCTACCCAACATCCGTTCAACAAATTTTAGACTTTGGTGTACACGCTATTGCTGTCTCACGTTTTTCTGGCCTATGGTCTTCAATGAAGCTGGTTAGTGAAATTGTAGAAACTTCTGCTTCAGTTCATGTTGACCTTAACCGAGTTACTCCGGTGATACCAGAAGATGTCGATTTCCCTGCCGACGGCGTCAACATTCGCTGGCCAGATCATGGCATTCAGCAAGAAGAACGTCTTTATAAATATCGCTTACCTGCTGTTTTGGCTTATGCCCGCGCGAATAAAATCAACACCGTAACATGGCCGTGTGAAAATGCCCGTATTGGTATTGCCGCAAGTGGTAAAGGTTATTTAGATACGATTGAAGCCCTACGCATTTTAGGTATTGAAGATGAAACTGCCCAACAGCTTGGGCTACGTGTTTATCAAGTTGGTCTAATTTGGCCTTTAGAACCTCAAGGCGTTCGTGAGTTTGCAGAAGGTTTGCAAGAACTGATCGTTATTGAAGAAAAACGTCCAATTATTGAAGCACAAATTAAAGATGAGCTGTACTCACTTCCTGATGGCAAACGCCCACATGTGATTGGTAAAGCCACCGATGGGAAAGGTGAATGGAGTACCTCTATTGAAGAAGCACCACTCATTGGTCACTATGAGTTTCAGCCTGAACCTATTGCAAAAATGCTGGCTGCTCGCTTCTTAAAACTAGATATTCCAGAAAGCTTAAAAGTACAAATTCAAAGCAGAATCGACTTACTTCTAAAAGCAGAGCAAGAATCAAAACGTGTTATTGATCTTGCTGAACGTAAACCGTATTTCTGTAGTGGTTGTCCTCATAATTCTTCAACAGTCGTCCCTGAAGGTAGCCGTGCCCTAGGTGGTATCGGTTGTCACTATATTGCAGTTTCACTTGACCGTGGTACCGAAACATTCTCTCAAATGGGTGGTGAAGGTGTAAGCTGGGTGGGTGCATCGCACTTTACCAATGAAAAACACATTTTTGCCAACCTTGGTGATGGAACATATTTCCACTCAGGTTACTTAGCAATTCGTCAATCCATCGCTGCAAAAATTAATATTACCTACAAAATCCTCTATAACGATGCGGTCGCTATGACAGGTGGTCAGCATGTAGATGGACATTTGAGCGTTGCACAGTTAACTCGTCAGCTCGCTGCCGAAGGTATTAAAAAACAAGTCATCGTGACTGATGAAGTTAAACTATTAAACGAAGAAGATGGTATTGCACTGGGTGTAGAAATTCGCCACCGTAATGAACTCGATAAAGTTCAACGTGAGTTGCGTGAAGTTTCAGGTGTAACCGCTTTAATTTATGTACAAACCTGTGCGAGTGAAAAACGCCGTCGCCGTAAACGTGATGTCTATCCTGACCCAGCTGAGCGTTTATACATTAGCAGTGATATTTGCGAAGGCTGTGGCGACTGCTCTAAAAAATCAAACTGCTTATCTATTGAGCCAGTAGAGACAGCTTTAGGTACTAAACGTCAAATTAACCAAAGTAGCTGTAATAAAGACTTCACTTGTGCCGAAGGGTTCTGCCCTAGTTTTGTGACTGTTCATACACGTGATATGAAACGTCCAGCTAAATTTGAAGGAATTAGTGCAGGCTGGCCGACATCACCAATCATTCCTCAGTTATATGACATTCCAAGTCGTATTATGGTCGGTGGTATTGGTGGTACAGGTGTGGTGACTATCGGTGCACTGCTTGGTATGGCAGCTCATCTAGAAGGTAAAGCAACCCGTGTTATGGACATGGCTGGACTTGCTCAAAAAGGTGGTACGGTTTATTCATACGTACAACTTGCAGCAAGTGATGAACAAATTTCTTCTACCAAAATTCCGGCAGGACAATGTGAACTACTCATTGGTGCAGATGCCGTAGTCGCTGGTGGTAACGCTGCTCTATCTCGCTTAAAAGATGATGCTTTGGTTATTGTGAATGAAGACAGTACTCCTACTTCTGACTTTATTAAATCTCGTGACTGGTATGCACCGATTAGCGATTTAATTGATCGTCTTCGTGGTCGTGTACGTCAAGGTCAACTGGTTTCTCTGCCGGCAGCTCGCATTGCAACACAACTGTTAGGTGATTCAATCTATACCAACCAGTTATTACTTGGTATGGCTTGGCAATCTGGTCGCATTCCGCTATTACGTGAAAGCATTGAAAAAGCAATTCGCCTAAATGGTACTGCTGTTGAAAAGAACCTTGAAGCTTTCCGTGTGGGTTGTCATCTTGCAAGTGACCCAACTTTAGCGGCACGCTTAGTTGCGGCAATGCCAAAAACTAAAACTCCGCAAACTTTGGCTGAACTTGTTGAAGACCGCTCTACTCGTCTGACAGACTATTGGAATGAAGCTTATGCAGCTAAATATCGTACCCTTGTTGAGCTGGCTGCTAAAAAATTACCAGAAGAGTTAACAGGTACCATTGCAACTCAGCTTTATAGAGTCATGGCGTATAAAGATGAATATGAAGTTGCACGTCTTTTAACAGGTAAAAGCTTCAAAGAGTCAATTGAAACCCAGTTCGGTAAAGGCTTACGTTTAACATATCACCTTGCTCCACCAGCTTTACTGGGTGGCCTGCAAAATATTCGTAAACGTGCGTTTGGTTACTGGATGCGCTTCCCGATGATGATGCTTGCGCGCTTACAATGGCTTCGTGAAACTTTCCTTGACCCATTTGCACGTCAAGAAGAACGTCAACACGAACAAGCATGGCGTGACCGTTATATCGCATTTGTTGAAGCACTTGTTGAAGCGCCAGACAATCATAACTTGGCAGTCGCTGAACAAATTGCAAAATTACCAGCTGAAGTTCGTGGTTATGGCCATATTAAAATGAAAGCAATGGACGCTGCAAAACAGCGTTGGGATGAACTTACCCCAACACTCATTAAAGTGCGTAGCTAAGAAATGCTTGTAATTTAGATCTGAAAATAAAAAAAGTCATCCTTAGCGATGACTTTTTTATTAACTGAAATATTTATTTAGCCATTTTACGTAATGTCAAAATCTGTTCGCTTCGGCCAAATGGGCCATACACATCATGTAAAACTGCACTGGTTAAACCAATACCATCCGAACCATATTGCTGAACGGTTTCCAGCCCCAACCATTTACCTTGCGGATAACGGTGCATGTGAACTTGCAAATCAAGATTTGGGAAGCCCCACGTAAATTCGCCTTCTTGTCTAGGCACAATTCCGTTTGCGGTATCTATCATGCCAATCAAATGGGCAAAATCTGTCGTCGACTGCCCTTCAACCATTTCTTTATCATTATTGAGCCAAACAATACCTTTACCTGCGCGGTGTTGATCATCAGTTTTAGTGACGAGTGTCTGGATAAAACCACCCGGCCATCTTTTCATACCCGTCCATTCGGTAAAGGTATCTGGGTGATGAACTGGCTGATCTTCAAGCCCAGCAATATCGGAACTATCTTGAGTGCACATGCGCCACGCTCTAGCCACAATGCAAGTTTTACCCTGTGCTTGCATTTCGGCTTCAATCAGTTCAATCGTTTTACCCGCACGAATCACATGTGTCTTAATCGTAAATTCACCAAATGCAATTAGTCCAAAAATATCAAAACTAATTCGACCAATGCGCATATCTTGTCGTGGCGAAAATTGCTCTAACTCAGCTGCGATTACGCCACTTGCAGGGGCCATATGCTGTTCATGAGGGTTCCATGCCCCTTGTGCATGAACAGTTGAGCAATAATGAGCAATAACTTCGCCTTGAGGACCAATTGTTCTATTCAGTAACTGATAATAAGCATTCATGATTTCTTTCCTTAGTCCTTATCCAACATTAATATTTGATGAAAATTCATGTTTTAATGCTTATGTTAACCCTCTATTTCTTTGGCTCAACTGGTTTTTCCTACCAAAAACTCATGAGTCTAAAATTACAAATTTAATCACTAGGTAAAATTACGCATGTCAATTTCACCCAGCGATCCTAAAAATTACTAGTCATTAAAATGCAAAAGCATCTTGGTCAAGTTCCATCACAGATTCAGCTCCAGACTCAATAGAAGCGGCATGACTCTGTGTACGATGTAAAAGTTTTTGATAGAAAAACTTAGCTGTCGTTAATTTTGCTTTATAAAAAGCTTCCTCTTTTGTACCCACCTCTAATTTTTCATGGGCAACTTGTGCCATTCGCGCCCACAAATAAGCGAACACGACGTAACTAGAAAAATAAAGATAATCTACTGAAGCTGCCCCTATTTCTTCTGAGTTGTGCTTTGCTTTGTCGGCAATCGTTTTGGTCAGTGACAACCATTGTTGCTTAAGCTCAGCTAATTTTTCTAAATAAGGTTTTAACACTTCATTTGATTGCTGTTGACCAATAAATTGATCAATTAAGTCCGTCATATTTTTTAGAAGTTTGCCTTCCGACTTGAGGACTTTACGTGCAAGCAGATCTAAAGACTGAATCTCGGTGGTTCCCTCATACAATGTTGAGATACGCGCATCACGTACAATCTGCTCCATACCATGCTCAACAATAAAGCCATGCCCACCAAATACTTGAACACCATGCTTAGCGGATTCATTGCCTGATTCTGTTAAAAAAGCTTTAGCAATTGGCGTTAAAAAAGCCAGTAATTCATCGGAGTGCTTTTGCTGTTCCTGATCGTTTGAACTTTCCACAATATCGACATGCTGAGCTAAAAAGTAAGTCAATGCACGGCCACCTTCAGAAAAAGCTTTTTGCGTCATTAACATTGATCGCACAGCGGGATGCACAATAATTGGGTCGGCATTTTTCTCAGGATATTGAGGACCAGATAGCGAACGCATGGCGAGCCGCTCTTTGGCATAACTTAATGCGCCTTGAAATGAAATTTCAGAAGCAGCAAGCCCTTGCACTGCCGTTCCAATACGTGCGGTATTCATGAAGGTAAACATACAATTGAGCCCACGATTTTCAGGGCCAATCAGATAACCTTTCGCACCATCAAAATTCAATACACAGGTGGCATTACCATGGATCCCCATTTTATGTTCAATCGCACTACAAACGACTTTATTACGGTCCAGCACCTGACCGTCGTCACTCACATTAAATTTAGGCACAATAAATAAAGAAATACCTTTAGTCCCTGCGGGTGCTTGAGGCAAACGGGCTAAAACAATATGAATAATATTTTCAGAAAGATCGTGTTCGCCTGCCGAGATAAAAATCTTTTCACCTGTAATGGAATAACTACCGTCAGGATTTGGTTCTGCTTTAGTTCTAATTAACCCAAGGTCCGAACCCGCATGTGATTCGGTTAAACACATCGTTCCGGTCCAGACGCCACTAATCAACTTAGTTAAAAACTTTTGCTTTTGCTGTTCGGTACCATGATGCTCAATCGTTCTCATTGCACCATGAGACAAGCCCGGATACATTGCCCAAGCCCAATTAGAACCACATAACATTTCAGAAATGGCAATTCGCAATAAGGTCGGCAAGCCTTGCCCACCATATTCTGGGTCAGCGGTTAGTGAGGTAAACCCAAGCTCAGCATATTTTTGGTAGGCTTCTTTAAAACCTTTCGGCGTTGTGACTACGCCTTGATTTAAATGGCACCCTTCCTGATCGCCATTTTGGTTAATAGGTGCCAATTCATTTTCACAAAAATCTGCTGCTGCCTCTAAGTATTGATCAATTAATTCTCGATTTACGCTTTCCTGATATTTGCTTAAACCTTGATAGTTCTGTTCTGTTTGAAGCATTTCATGCAGCACAAATTGCATATCGCGTAATGGAGCTTTGTATAAAGGCATAGTTTTTTCCTTTCACGTTACTACCTGTGTAATAGGCAGATATCGTTTTTTCCTTGAATGGACTTTTATTGTTTCAATCTCACCAAAATATCAAAAAATTTCTTATAGCAAAATATATTTTCACTAATTTAATAAAATTATCGTAACTCAGAAATAGATACAAAACATAAATACATGTTTTAAAATACAAATATAGAATAAAAAGTAATTAGTATTAATTAATTAGATTAAATTTAATTTTGTATTGCAAAATTTTATTCCGTAAAAATTCAATTTATAGTATCGTGATTAGATTGCTTAATTATCCAAGGACGATTCATGGAAAGCCAGAAATACACAGGTCTTGAGTTTTTAACCGCTTTAAAAAATGGTGAAATTTCCCCATCACCTATGGCTCATACCATACCGATGAAACTCGTTGAAGTATCCGAAGGTAAAGCAACTTATAAAGTTACTCCTCGCAAAGAACATAGAAATATACAAGGCGGTGTACACGGCGGCTTTTGCGCCACAGCGTTAGATACAGCAACAGGCAGCGCAGCTCATACTCTACTTGAACATGGCGTTGGCTATGGAACCATTGATTTAAATGTAAAAATGATCCGTCCCATGCAGGTTGATACGTCTTACTATGCGATAGCCGAATTGATTAATGCGGGCCGTAATATTATTAGTACCGAAGGAAAAATCGTAGATGAAAGCGGCAAAGTGTATGCCTTTGCTTCGGCAACCTTAATGATTATTCGCAAATAATAAAATATTGAAGCTCCTGTTTATGGAGCTTTTTCATGCTTTGCAATCTTACCCATTTCATAAAAATCTAAGCGATCAATCATAAAACTTAATATTGCCATCGCTAAACCTAAAGCGGCACAAGCTTCCCATCCCCAATGTTTCCATGCATACACCGCAATAAAAGAACCTAAGGCTGCTCCACCAAAATATAAGGTCATATAAATTGAATTAATACGAGAACGTGCCTCGGCCGAAATTCGGTAGACCAGATTTTGATTAAGTACATGAAATGCCGACAAACCAAAGTACGCCATAACAACCCCAACAGCGTAGGCAACCAGAGACTGCTGTGCAAAAAATAGTGGTATCCATGCACTCATTAATAGCCCCATGCAAATCACTGCAATTTTATTCTCAAGCCCTGCTGCAATTTTCTTACCTGCCCAAGGGGTCGCAAATACGCCTGCCAGTCCAACAATCCCAAATAAACCAATCTGGAAATCGTTAAAGTGATATGGTTCATTCGCCAAAATAAAAGTCATGGTAGTAAAAATCAGAGCCAAAATACCAAAGCCAATTCCTCCAGCAAAACCACGGCGCAATAAATGAGGCTGATGAGCTGCTAGTGAAAATAATGAACCATAAATCTGTAGAATATTGAGTTGGTGAGACTTACGTGCAATTGGTAACTTCACCCACATTATCCAAGCAAACACCAAAATGACAATTCCGCTAATTAAATAAACCGTATGCCAAGACCAAACTGTAGAAAGTAAGCCTGCGATAGAACGCGCCAATAATATTCCCAAAAACAAACCGCTCATGAGAGTGCCTACAACTTGAGGGCTTTTTTTCGGGCTAGCTAAACCTGCGGCGAAAGGAACTAAAACTTGAGTCGCAATAGAAAAGAATGTCGCTAAAAAGGTAAAGCCATATAAAACTGGCAAGGTTTGACTTAAGGATAGCCCTACTTGTGCAAGGCCTGTACAACACATGAGCAAACAAATATAACTTCGCTTTTCAAAAAAGTCGCCTAAGGGAACCAATATAAAAAGGCCAACTGCATATGACAGTTGGCTAATGACAATGGTTAAAGCAACTTGATCGGCATTAACTTTTAATGCTTCTGCAATTGAATAGATTAAGGGCTGGTTATAATAGTTTGAACCCGCACAAATTCCACATGTCATTGCCATGATAAAAATAAAGCTTTTTGACAGTATATTTTCTGCATTGGGCTCAACTATTTTTTCCATTTTTAACTACGCCCTATTTTAAAATTTATACATCGATACAAAGTTTACGCGTGATACATCAGCGGTTCTGCCATCAAACACTTCTCTTTTGCCTTGATGATATTCCATACCAATATCCATTTGCTCAATCGGTGAATAGAAAACGTTAGCTGCGTAGTCCGTTAAGCGTTTGTTAGCATCTGGGTTGAGTTTGGCATAAGCCGTGTCATCATCATAATCAAACATTGAAGCTGATAAATTTGCACGCCATTGCTCATTAAATTTATATGAATAACCAATATTGATGCTATTCAACTTATTCATAACCAAATCTGTTTTATCTTCGTTTAAAGAAAAATCACCCGCGGCATTTAAACTTGTTGAATTTGCCAAACCACTTTGGGTGGTGTACGGCATAAATTTTTGATCACCGACAATATATTGATAATTTGCTTGTACCGACTGCTGAGGTGTTAATTGATATTTTAAGCCACCTCCGGCGCCCCAGCTTACTTTCTTAACCGTGGCAGTTGCGACATCTGCGGATTTTTCATTAATAAACCCTTGAGCAAGTGCCGTTAAAGGCCCTTGTTTAAAGCTATAGCGACCCGTTAGAGTTGGAAATGCAGAGACTCTCGAACCTGTATATTCCAAGGCTACTTTTAAATCATTATTGGCATCAATTTTCCAGTCATAGCGAATTTGAGGAGTACGCGTATACGAGGTTCCCACAAATTGCGTGTAATCGACAGCTTCCGTACGGGTTTCCATGTTAGACATGAGTGACCATGTTTGACCAAAGGTCCAGTCTTTATAGGTAAAAAATGCATGACGGATACGGAATTTACCATCCCCCGTTCCCATGTTAGAGCTATCAAAGAAATCGGCTTCAATATTCCCTGTGACCGCTTTATTAGGACTATTAAAATAAACACCTAGTCGACTTGCATTAATCATGGCATCGGAACGCGCATGGTTTGAACGTTTTTCACTTTCAAAAGGGGCTCGGTACAAACTGCTGGTCGTTCTACCACCCGAGTCAGGTGATGATTTAAAATCGACCGCTGCATCAATACGAGCAATACCGTAAACCTTAACGTTATCCGTCCAAGTGACCCACGAAGGAGCAACTGGCTTCTCCGTTACAGTTGCTTTAGTTCTTTTAATGTTTTCTTCAATTTTTACTTGTTTGACTTGTAAATTATTTTGAGTTTGCTTTTGAGCTGCAAGTTCTGCTTTTAACTTTTGCAGCTCGGTTTCTAACAAATTAATTCTTTGTTCTGTAGTATCTGAAGAATTTGCAAAAATAGTCCCTGAAGCCGTAGCACAAGCTACAGCTAAAATTAATTTTCTCATCTTTTAATCCTTAAAGAAGCGTTTTTTCCGTGTGTAATTTAGGCTACACGTGCATCTATTAGCTCACAGTCCGTGACTGCCTGTAATTCATCAAGACTTAAGCCATCTACCATTTCCGTCACATAAGCTTTTTGATCTTTCAGTTCAATAATGCATAAATCGGTATAAATACGGTTTACACACTGCTCACCTGTCATTGGATATGTAAGTTCCTTTACAATCTTGGACTCACCTTTTTTGGTGACATGTTCCATATAGACATAAATCGTTTTTGCGCCGACCGCCAAATCCATAGCACCGCCGACTGCTGGCACATCATCTGCTTTACCAGTATGCCAGTTTGCCAAATCTCCATTTACAGCAACTTGGAATGCACCAATCACACAAATGTCCAGATGGCCACCACGCATAATGTCAAACGAGTCACCATGATGCATAAAGCATCCACCATCTAATAAAGTGACAAGTTCTTTTCCAGCATTAACTAAATCTTGGTCTTCTTCACCAGGTTGTGGTGGTGGACCAAAAGCCAAGACACCATTTTCCGAATGTAAAAAGATTTCTTTGTCTTTTGGCAAAAATTTAGCAACGTTGGTCGGTAAGCCAATCCCTAAATTCACATAAGAACCTTCAGGAATGTCATTGGCAATGAGTTTGGCAATATCTTCACGAGAACGCTTTTGAACTGACATTAGATATCTCCTACTTTTACAACATGCTGAACAAAAATTCCCGGTGTAATAATGCACTCTGGATCAAGCGTTCCTAGCTCTACGGTGTCATTCACTTGAACAATGGTGGTCTTGGCAGCTTTTGCCATAATTGGACCAAAATTGCGGGCTGCTTTACGGTAAGTTAAATTGCCCCAGCGGTCAGCTTTATCGGCATAAATCAGTGCAAAATCGGCTTCAAGTGGATATTCAAGCACATAGTTTTTACCGTTAATGGTTCGAGTTTCTTTGCCCTCGGCAACTTTGGTGCCATAACCAGTCGGAGTAAAAATAGCACCGAGACCCGCACCTGCTGCCTGAATACGACATGCCAAATTACCTTGCGGAACCAGTTCCAACTCAATTTTTCCTGCGCGATATAAGTCTTGAAAAACGGTTGATCCAGCAGATTTTGGAAATGAACAAATCATTTTTTTAACGCAACCGGCAATAATCAGATTTGTTAAACCACGATCACCAGAAGCCGCATTGTTATTTACAATGGTGAGTTCTTTTTTCCCTAAATCAATTAAGGCTTCAATTAATTCAGCAGGTTGCCCCGTTACACCAAACCCGCCTGTCATGATGGTTGCTCCATCAGGAATAGCTTTTAAAATCGGTTCAATGTCACTGGTGATTTTATTTATCATCTCACTTGTCCCTTTTCATCCTTAATTTAAGGTGACAGATTGATCTGTCACTCTGCCTTTTGCGGGTTAAATAGTCGGTCTTTAATAAATAACAATGGGATTACACCGCAGATAAAATAAGCCGCAGCCATCACCAAAAGTCCTAAGCCAATAGAACCATTCTGTGATAAATAACCAATTGTTAATGGAGAGAAAATTGAAAGTACTTTACCAATGTTATAAGCACCACCCACTGCCGAACCTCGGATAGATGTCGGGAAACTTTCCGTCATATAAGTGGCATTAATTGCGTATGGAATACCGTACAGGAACCCGAAGAACAGCATCATCCATAAAATGTTGGTTGGTGTATTTAAATAGACAATGACCGGAATAAATAAGGCTGTACCAATGGTTCCGAAAGCGAATACAGCACGGCGTCCTAATTTGTCGGCAACGATTCCTGCAATCACTTTGGCAAACATCATAATCAAGAACGTACCGACCATATACATGGCCATTTCTTTAAACTTGATGCCAAGATCAGACTCTAAATAAGCTGGTAACCAGTTACTTACCCCGTAATAACCGAACTGCAATGCACCTGTACTAATAATCCAGAGAACAAACATGGTGCCATGTTTCTTATCTCTTAAAATTTCAAGATATGGGTTTTGACGTTTTTTAGGTTGGTTACTTTGAGCAACTTCTAGCGCTTTTAATTGACGCGCTTTTTTCCAAGACTCAGGTTCAGGTACACAAAAGTGCATTAAAATTGACAATACCAAAGGGGTAATCGCAATCCAATACAGGAAACGCCAGCCATGTTCAGGAATAATATGACCTGCCAATAAGGTCGCTAACAAAGAACCTAAGGTATAACCCGTCATGAGAGTAGCCAAAACAGTCGAGCGATGTTTGGTTGGCACCATTTCTGACATTAAAATATTGCAAGCAATATAAAGTGCGCCTAAACCCATCGCTCCAAAAGTTCTTAAAACTGCAAATTGCATATAAGAATCGGTAAAACCCAGCGCACAGGTTAAAACTGAAGAATAAGCAATAAAGAACACAATAATGCGAACCCGTCCAAAACGGTCACATGCCCAGCCCCCAATCAAGCCACCAATTGCTGAACCTAAAAGTGTTAAACTACCTAATGTTCCAGCTTGTACACCCGTTAAATGAAACTCTGCTTTAAGACTGGTCAGGCTCAATGCCAAAAAACCTAAGTCTGCCCCATCACACAACAATGTTAAAAAAGCGAATATAAATGCGGTAATCCAAATTTTTTTTGGTGTCTGGATAGCTTCACTGCTAGCCGTATTTTGTGCAACGGTTTCTGTTGTCATGTCCATATCCTCAGAAGGAACATGAGGCATCCAATGCCTCATGGCATTTGTTTTTTATTAGGTAGTAGCTTCCCTAATCATGTTTTTGGCAATAATAATTTGTTGAACTTGCGTGGTTCCTTCATACAAACGGAACAAACGGACATCTCGATAAAAACGCTCAATGGCATATTCACTGATATAGCCTGCGCCACCGTGAATTTGTACACATCGATCAGCAACACGGCCACACATTTCAGTTGCAAACATTTTTGCGCAAGATGCTTCTGTACTAATGTTTTCGCCATTATCTCGGCGACGGGCAGCATCTAAAACCATACATTTAGCCGCATAAATCTCGGCTTTTGAGTCGGCGAGCATCGCTTGAATCAGCTGGAAGTTCGCAATAGGCTGACCAAACTGTTTGCGCTCAATTGCATAGTGCAGTGCGTCGTTTAACATACGCTCAGAAACACCCACGCTATATGCACCAATGTGCAAACGCCCTTTATCAAGCACTTTCATGGCCGTTTTAAAACCGACACCTTCTACCCCACCAATGAGTGCAGAAGCAGGCACACGGCAGTTTTCAAAAATTACATCACAGGTATGTGAACCCTTTTGCCCCATTTTTTGGTCAATTTTGCCCAAAGTAATACCTGGCGTATTAGCCTCAACTAAAAAAGCTGAAATACCACCTGACCCTTTAATTTCAGGATTCGTTCGAGCCATGACGGTGAAAGTTGCAGCATGGGGTGCATTGGTAATAAAACGCTTGGTGCCGTTTAATACATAAAAATCGCCGTCTTTTACTGCACTGGTTTTTAAAGATGCAGCATCAGAACCAGATTCAGGCTCAGTTAAACAAAATGAACCAATAATTTCGCCACTTGCATAACGCGGTAAATATTTTTGCTTTTGCTCTTCTGTACCATCAATCAAAATTGCACTTGAGCCAATACCGTTATTGGTACCAATTAAAGAACGGAAAGCTGGTGAAGTTTGCCCAAGTTCAAATGCAACTCTGACCTCTTCTTCCATAGTAATGCCTAGGCCACCATATTCTTCAGGAATTGTGAGGCCAAATAAACCAAGCTCACGCATTTGCTGCACAATGTCATCTGGAATTTTGTCTTTCTCTACCACTTCGTTTTCACGAGGTATCAATTCATTTTTTACAAAATCTCGAATTGTTGAAAGTAACTGCTCCAACATCCCTTCATCACGGATCATCTGTGATCTCCCTTTTTATGTATTTCCATCGCACCCATCAGCCATCTCCAGCTTGTCTGGATACCATGTTTTAAATCTTGTTTACTGCGGATGTGTTTCATAGTACGAGAACAAAAACACCAATTTCAAGCTTTTTTGAAAATTAATTTCGTTAAACGAAATTTAAAAAATCACCCACACGGAATATCAAGTACTTAGCTTATTTCATGGATCATAATCGTTAGAACAGACTAAATAAGACTTGAAATAAATTCCAAAACAAGCATCATAAAAGGAATATAGTTTTGATGTGCGAAACAAGGAATTCAAAAATGAGTGTATCAATAGGGAATAATTTCGTAGAAGTCGACTTTTCTATTCAAAAAATAGCAATTGTAAAAATAAATCGACCTGAAGCAAAAAATGCACTGAATACAGAGGTTCGCAAACAACTAGCACAAGCTTTTACTGAATTAAGTTTTAACGATGAGATCAATGCAGTTGTGCTCACAGGTGGCGAAGAAGTCTTTGCCGCAGGTGCAGATTTAAAGGAAATGGCAACAGCAACCTCCACAGAAATGCTATTGCGTCATACAGAACGTTATTGGAACGCGATTGCTCAATGCCCTAAACCAGTCATTGCTGCTGTAAATGGTTATGCACTGGGTGGTGGCTGTGAACTTGCAATGCATGCCGATATTATTATTGCTGGTAAAGGTGCAACCTTTGGTCAACCGGAAATTAAAGTCGGTTTAATGCCGGGTGCTGGTGGTACACAACGTTTGTTCCGTGCTATCGGTAAATTTCATGCCATGCGCATGATTATGACAGGTGCCATGGTGAAAGCCGAAGAAGCTTATATCATTGGTCTTGTTTCACAAGTCACAGAAGATGACCAAACGATTCCAACTGCGATTCAAATGGCGCAAAGCCTCGCAAAAATGCCTCCTATTGCCCTGCAACAAATTAAAGAAGTTGCCTTAATGAGCGAAGATGTTCCATTAAATGCAGGCTTAACGCTAGAACGAAAAGCATTCCAGTTACTGTTTTCTACCGAAGATAAAAATGAAGGCGTTCAAGCTTTTATTGAAAAACGTAAACCGTCTTATCAAGGTAAATAACTCAAAACCATAATAACAAAGGAATGAATATGACCAGAAAAGTATTGATTAGTGCAGGTGGTTCAGGGATTGGACGATGCATTGCCGAAGCATTTTTAAACAATCATGATGAAGTTTTCGTTTGTGATATTAATGCTAAAAGCCTAGAACAGTTTCAGAAAGATTATCCAAAGCTGCATATACATACGTGCGATTTAGCTGATCATAAACAAATTAAGCTGATGTTTAGCCAAGCAGTTCAGAAACTTGGCGTTATTGATATTTTAGTCAATAACACAGGCATTTCAGGCCCGACCGTTGCAGCAGATGAGCTAAGTTTTGAAGATTGGAATACGGTCATTAATTTAAACCTGAATAGCACTTTTTTAATTACCCAGTTAACCATCCCCTTTTTAAAGAAAGCACAGGCAGGTGTGATTATTAATATGTCTTCTATTGCTGGACGCTTAGGCTATCCATACAGATTAGCCTATTCCACCTCAAAATGGGGGCTGATTGGTTTTACCAAAACGCTCTCTATGGAACTTGGTGCAGATAACATTCGGGTTAACGCTATTCTTCCAGGTGCGGTAGATGGTGATCGAGTTCAACGTGTATTACAGGCCCGTGCCGATGTAGCTCATACCTCACTTGAAGATGTGACCCAAAATGCACTGAAAAATCAGTCGCTCAAATATTTTGTCAATCCAAAGCATATTGCAGATTTATGCCTATTTTTAGCATCAGACAGTGGCCGCTCTATTTCCGGTCAAATCTTACCAATTGATGGTGATAAACAATGCTTAAGCTAAATCACCAAACCCTATTTTTCCGTTTAATTTCAAATATAGATTAATCATCAGGATGATCGACATGACTTATGATATTAAAAGCATGGCTGTGATTGGTGTCGGTATTATGGGCAGTGGCATTGCTCAAATTGCTGCACAGTCAGGTCATACCACTTATTTATATGATGCCAAAGCAGGTGCAGCAGAACAGGCCAAAGAAAAACTAGCTGCCACATTTCAAAAGTTAGTCGACAAAAATAAAATTACACTTGAGCAAGCAGCTCAGGCAAATAGCCATTTAGTTGTTGCTCATCAAATTGAAGATTTAAAAAATTGCGATCTGATTGTAGAAGCAATTGTTGAACGTCTAGATATCAAACAGAGCTTAATGCAGCAGCTTGAAGACGTCGTTTCAGAAAATGCAATTTTAGCCTCGAACACCTCTTCTCTGTCTATTACAGCGATTGCTGCAAACTGCAAAAAACCTGAACGTGTTGTGGGTTATCACTTCTTTAATCCAGTTCCACTCATGAAAGTGGTCGAAGTCATTCGTGGTTTAAAAACTGACCCACTTATTATTGATGCCTTAAATGATCTGTCTCGCGCATTTGGTCATCGCCCTGTTGTGGCAAAAGACACCCCTGGATTTATTATTAATCATGCGGGTCGGGCTTATGGAACC
Source organism: Acinetobacter sp. XS-4 (assembly GCF_023920705.1). Lineage (NCBI taxonomy): Bacteria > Pseudomonadati > Pseudomonadota > Gammaproteobacteria > Moraxellales > Moraxellaceae > Acinetobacter > Acinetobacter sp. XS-4. The sequence goes on from NZ_CP094657.1 coordinate 2,561,703, forward strand.
GAAGCGCTCAAAATTTTAAATGAAAACGTTTGTGACATTAGTGAAATTGACCGAATTTTACGTGACGGCGTTGGTTTTAGAATGGGTCCTTTTGAATTACTCGATTTAACTGGTCTTGATGTTTCTCATCCGGTCATGGAGTCGATTTATCATCAGTACTATGAAGAAGCCCGCTACAAACCAAACCCGTTAACCAAGCAAATGCTTGATGCCAAACAACTTGGACGTAAAGTCAATCAAGGTTTTTATAATTATGAAACCGGTTCAAAAACAGGTGAACAACCTGCTCAGTTTGTAGAGCGTTTAGCGCAATATCCAAAAGTTTGGATTGCGGCAGATTTTTTAGACGATAAAAAACTGCTTGAAGATTATTTAACTCAGCAAAATATTGCCTTAGACACTCATCTGGAACCACAAACAGATAGCTTATGTTTACTTGCTTGTTATGGTGAAGATACAACTCAAGCGACTACCCGTCTAGGGATTAACCCTGAACAAGCTGTTGCTATAGACATGCTTTATGGCATTGCAAAGCATCGAACCTTAATGCCTTCACTCATTACCAAACCTGAATATCGTCAGGCTGCTCACTCTATTTTCAATTTAGATGGAAATCTGGTGAGTATGATTAATGAAAGTATTGGCTTTGTTGCGCAGCGCGTTTTAGCAATGGTCATTAATTTAGGCTGTGATATTGCCCAGCAAAATGTTGCCACTGTAGATGATATTAATGCCGCTGTACGTCTAGGCTTAGGCTATCCATTTGGCCCAATTGAATGGGGCGATCAAGTCGGCAGCCAAAAAATCTTACTCATTCTGAACCGTATAACAGCGCTTACGCATGACCCACGTTACCGCCCTAGCCCGTGGTTACAGCGTCGTGTCGCACTTCATTTACCTCTTACTTTTACTCACGAGTCTTGAAAAGGAATTTCTCAATGTTAAATGCATATATCTATGATGGTTTACGTAGCCCATTTGGCCGTCATGCAGGTGAACTTGCCTCAATTCGCCCTGATGATTTAGCCGCAACTGTCATTCAAAAACTACTAGAAAAAACTGGTGTTCCGGGTGCTGATATTGAAGATGTGATTTTAGGTGATACCAATCAAGCAGGTGAAGACAGTCGTAATGTGGCGAGGAATGCTCTATTACTTGCGGGATTACCAGTCACTGTGCCGGGCCAGACAGTAAACCGCTTATGTGCTAGTGGTTTAGGTGCTGTGATTGACTCAGCACGTGCTATTACTTGTGGTGAAGGCGAACTCTATATCGCAGGTGGTGTAGAAAGTATGTCACGTGCTCCCTTTGTAATGGGTAAAGCGGAAAGTGCTTATAGCCGTGATGCAAAAATTTATGACACCACCATTGGCTCTCGTTTTCCAAATAAAAAAATTATTGCTCAGTACGGCGGTCATTCAATGCCTGAAACAGGTGATAACGTCGCAGCCGATTTTGGTATTAGCCGTGAGCAAGCAGACTTATTTGCAGCTCAATCACAAGCCAAATATCAGAAAGCCAAAGAAGAAGGTTTCTTTGCCGATGAAATTACCCCAATTGAGGTTTTCCAAGGCAAAAAATTGCCACCTAAACTCGTTTCTGAAGATGGACACCCTCGCCCAAGCTCAACTGTTGAAGCACTCACAAAGTTAAAACCACTCTTTGAAGGTGGCGTGGTCACTGCTGGTAATGCATCAGGCATTAATGATGGTGCAGCAGCCCTCTTGATTGGTTCAGAAGCAGCAGGTCAAAAATATGGCCTAAAACCAATGGCAAAAATCTTGTCAGCAGCAGCAGCCGGTATTGAGCCACGCATTATGGGTGCAGGCCCGATCGAAGCCATTAAAAAAGCAGTTGCGCGCGCGGGACTTACTTTAGATGACATGGATATTATCGAAATTAATGAAGCTTTTGCTTCACAGGTTTTATCTTGCTTAAAAGGTTTAAATGTTGATTTTAATGACCCTCGTGTAAATCCAAACGGTGGTGCGATTGCGGTTGGTCATCCACTTGGTGCATCTGGTGCTCGTCTTAGCTTAACAGTAGCTCGTGAGTTAATTCGCCGTAAAAAGAAATATGCAGTGGTGAGCCTATGTATTGGTGTAGGTCAAGGTCTTGCGATGGTGATTGAAAATGTTTCATAACCATTGATCCAGATATCCATTCATCACAACAGTGCAGTGATGAATGGATTTATTTTGCATAGCGAAATATAATGGCAAAACTATTTTGCTTTAATTATATTTGAGGATCGAATGTCTCAAAACACGGAAACTGAAAAACCAATAAATTTTGATGAGATACGTTTAGATCCTATTTCGCATATACATCGGGAAAACAACCCGCAATTTATTGCTTCTTTAGCGCGCGGTTTAGAACTTTTAAGATGCTTTTCTGCAAATAATCAGGTGCTTGGTAACCAAGAATTAGCAAAAATGACGGGTTTACCTAAACCGACCATTGCACGTATTACCAATACCCTTGTGTCATTAGGCTATTTAAAACAATTGCCTAATTCAACCAAATACACATTAGACATTGGTGTTTTATCTTTAGGATATGCAGCATTATCTAATATCTCGATTCGTAATATTGCTCATCAATATATGGAAGAGTTGAGTCAGTATGTTCAGGCCCCTGTGGCGATGGCAACGCGTGACCGATTAAATATGGTGTATATCGATGTTGTGCAAATTGAAACTGCATTAAATATGCGCCGTCCAATTGGATCAACCTTACCACTTCATAGTAGTTCAATGGGTCGAGCTTGTTTGGCTGCAACTCCTGAACGTGAGCGCAACTTTCTCCTCGATGCACTGAAACAAAAGAACCCCGAAAACTGGCCAGCCATAAAACGCTCTTTAGAACGAGCTTTCCGTGATTACCAAGATTATGGATATTGTTTGTCTTTAGGCGAATGGCATAAAGAAGTGAACTCGGTGGCTGTACCTCTGGTCAGCTCCAAACATGGTCTTTATGTTTTTAACTGTGGTGCACCAAGTTTTCATTTAAATCCAGAAAAACTTGAAGGTGAAATTGGACCACGTTTAATCCACATGGTGCACAATATTCAAGATGCTTTGAATGAAACGCACTAATAACCATACTTAAAAGAGTCATGGTTGTGTTGATTAAAGTTCCTCTTTCATTATGACTATAGGCATGATGAAAAACGCACTCTATACCCCAACCATTATTTTAATGGCAATTGCAGCAGGCATTTGTACAGGTGGAAATTATTTTAGTCAGCCACTCATTCATTCAATTAGTGTAAGCCTAAATTTAACTGAAACGACTACAGCGTGGGTGCCGACTCTAGCCCAAATCACCTACGCATGTGGCTTACTTTTCTTAATGCCATTAGGGGACATAATAGAAAAGCGCAAGCTACTCTTTGTTTTTATGTTATTGGCTTCAAGCGGATTAATTATTAGCGGTTTTTCGCACAATATTTATCTTTTACTGCTTGGCACCGTCATTACTGGTCTATTTTCTAGTTCAGCCCAACTGTTATTACCTCTTGCTGCAAGTCTGGTTCCGATTCAACAAAGCGGCCGTGTGGTTGGCTTTTTACTGAGCGGATTGATGATGGGTGTTTTACTCGCTCGTTCCCTTTCAGGGCTGATGTCTACTCTTTTTGCATGGAATATTATTTATCTGGTCAGTGGTTTTCTATTACTTGTTATTGCCTTTATTTTGCATCGTAATATCGGGTTATTTCCACCAACAAAATCTGAAAACTATGTAAAAACTATTCGCTCTTTACCAAAGATTTTTATTCAAAATCGGCGTTTAAGAACCAGAACTTATATTGGTGGTTTTACATTTGCTTGTGTGAGTTTAACCTTTACAACCATGTCGTTGCTTCTGGCTCCAGCACCCTATTTTTTTAGTGACTTTACCATCGGGCTTTTTAGTTTTGTGGGTGTGTTAGGAACTTTCGTTGCCAATTTTTCAGGTAAATTTATTGACCAAGGTTATATTCATAAAATTTCGATTTATTGCGGCATCGGACTAATTTTAAGTTGGATACTATTTTCACTTTTACCCTACCATTTCGCTTTTTACATTATTGCCTTACTCATTCTCTACGCTTCTCTTTCTGCTGTACATGTCACCAACCAAAGTATTGTATTTAAACTTAATCAAGAATTACGCTCACGGTTTAACGCGATTTATATGACAGGTTACTTTGCTGGCGGTGCTTTAGGCACAACAGCAGGAAGCTACGCTTGGAAACATTTTGGATGGACCGGTGTCTGTATTTTAGGCTTAATTTTTGCCATTTTATGTCTTTATTATTGTGTGAGGGATGCAAAAAAACAGCACAGTTCAAACTTGTGCTGATCTTAATAAATCACGCTAATAGCTAATTTTAGGGCTAGGATAAATCCTATAAAAGCCCTAATAATCTGCCACGAATAATATCTTCTGCATCTTTAACAATTCGACTAACCAGTTCATCACATGTCGGAATATCATGAATCAAACTTGCAACTAAACCGCATGACCATGCGCCAGCATTGACATCACCATCAATCATGACTTTTGGATAAACACCAGCAACTTCTTCAATAATATCTTCAAATTTAATGCTCTCACCAAGCGCTTTTTCTTTTGCCACGATTTTTTCTACGGCCGCATTATTCATGACACGTTCTGTGTTTCGTAAAGCCCGCATAATTAAACGCGTATCTAGTTCGGTTGCATTCAATATCGCCTGTTTCACATTTGCATGTACAGGAGCTTCCCGAGTTGCAATAAAGCGCGTTCCCATATTAATTCCATCGGCTCCCATCGCTAAAGCAGCAGCGAGTGAGCGTCCATCTGCCATACCACCTGAGGCAACAAATGGAATTTCTAATGCATCGGCAGCTAAAGGTAATAAAATCATATTTGGCACGTCATCCTCACCAGGGTGTCCACCACACTCAAATCCATCTACAGAAACTGCATCGCACCCAATTTGCTGTGCTTTTAAGCTATGTCGAACCGAAGTACATTTGTGAATTACTTTAATGCCAGCAGCCTTTAAATATGGCATGACTTGTTCAGGATTACGCCCCGCTGTTTCTACAACCTTTACCCCGCCTTTAATGATTGCTTCTACAAAACCCGGATAATCAGGGGTATTCACAGTAGGCAAAAAGGTTAAATTTACCCCAAAAGGCTTGTCGGTCATTTCTCGGCAACGTGCAATTTCTTTTGCCAGATTTTCAGGTGTACGCTGAGTTAAGCCAGTAATAATGCCTAACCCACCCGCATTTGAAACCGCAGCCGCAAGCTCTGCAAAACCAACATAATGCATACCACCTTGAATAATGGGGTGCTCGATTTCAAATAATTCTGTAATTTTGGTCTTCATACTCTTTCCACTCACTGTTCTATAGCTAGCTTCTCATTTCCTTAGCAGAGCTAGATGCTTATTTACGCATAAATCCTGTCGTCATTTAATTGACTTAATGTTAAAATTTCACAATACAAAATTTTATACCACAATATAAAACAAAATAATTGATAACGGAATTATTTTTCGATAGCATCATTTTAATAAGTTTAAATTTTAAACGAAAAGTTATTTAAAGGGATGAATAATGCAGCAGGACAATAAAACTCAAAATGAGCTAAAAACAGGCACAATTCAAGAGTGTTTAGATAAACATATACTAACGCTTACCATGAGCAACCCTAGCAAAAAGAATGCGATTAACTATGAAATGTATTCAGCCCTAAGTCGGGCATTAGATCAAGCTGCAACAAATCAAGATGTTCATGTCGTTGTGCTTGCTGGTGAAGGTTCTTCATTTACCAGTGGCAATGATGTCAACGCATTCGAAACACGCGATACAACCAGTTCCGAACCACCCTCTTCCATTGTTTTTTTAAAAAGCTTAGCAACCTTTCCAAAACCGATTATTGCCAAAGTTAATGGTGTAGCAATTGGTATTGGTAGCACCATGCTTTTACATTGTGACCTTGTATATTCAAGCCAAAACTCTATTTTTCAGTTTCCCTTTGTGAACTTAGGACTTGTACCTGAAGCAGGTTCAAGTTACATCTTGCCTAGATTATTGGGCTTTGCTCGCGCTTCGGAGATTATTTTATTAGGTGAAAAATTTTCGGCAGACCAAGCAAAAATTTATGGTCTGGTAAATGAAATATTTGAAGTAACTGAGCTGGATCAGGTAGTTGAAGATATAGCAATCAAACTCGCTCACAAACCAAGCCAAGCCTTACAACTGAGTAAAAAGTTGCTAAGAGATATGCCAATCGATGATTTATTAAATCGTATTGACCATGAGTCAACTATCTTCTCGGATTGTTTACAAGGTTCCGAGTTTAAAGAAGCATTAAACGCTTTCAAAGAAAAAAGAAAACCGAACTTTCACAAGCAAACAGTCTAAATACACCTACTAAAAAGCCAGCCTTGAAAAAAAAGCTGGCTCTTATAAGTAAATCAGATGCGTTTAGCTAATCTCGGTACGAATATTATTCACCATATGTAAAAGACGCGGTGCAATATCTTCTTCGAGTTTTTCACGGTTCATAATAAAGCTTGGACCGCCACAGTTAAACACCAGTAAACCATGTTGCTCATGAATAAGTGGAACTGCAACTGAATTGACATCTTTATGCCATTCACCGATTGAAAAACAATATCCAAAATCTTGGTAATCTTTGAAAGCTTTGTCTAGATCACGATTAATTTTGATCCAGTCTTCTTTGTGCTTGCTACGAATGGCATCAAGTAAAAACTCTCGTTCATCTTCAGGCATTGCAGCTAAACAGGCACGTCCCATCGAACTTAAATGAATAGGTAAATAAGTTCCAACTTGACGACGCATAGTCATATTGCCTTTACCTTGTACCACATCAAGATAAATCATATTCAGTCGATCGCGTGTTGCCATTGCAACAGCAGCGCCAGCATAGTCTGCCAAATTTTTCATATATGGATGAGCGATAGAGCGAATCGACACGTTAGATAACATCGAATAACCAAACGCAAGAACACCCACTGAAAGCTGGAATTTGCTTGAATTTGGTACTTGTTTGATATAACCCAAACGTGACAAGGTATGTGTAAGGCGAGTAATGGTTGGTTTTGGCAAACCTGTCATCTGAGCAAGCTCTTGGTTGCCCAAATGTTGATGCTTAGGCGTAAAACAACGTAATAGCTCTAAACCACGGGCCAATGCAGTAATAAATTGGCGATCATTTTCATCCTGCATATCTTCAATCGGATGTAATAATTCATGCCGTAAAGGTGCTAATAATTTTTCTGTTTGTTCTGCATCAACTGCATCATTCATTGTCATACCAATCCATATTTTGTTTCGCACTGCGAAAATTATAATCTATTTTTTCTATAAATAGCAAAAGAGCAAACATCCGAGTCTGCACCAAAAAAATAACTTCATATAACTCATTAAAGCGAAAGATTAAATATTTTATTTTCTGATTTTAAATATAATTTTAACCTTCCGCTTTTAAGCCACTTATCCAATTACGCCCTTTTCTTTAAGCTCGACTAACTTGTCTGAAGAAACCACTCGGCCCAAAACGACCTGCGTATGCTCACCCAGCAGCGGCGGTGCTGTTTTGTACTCTACGGGTGTTCTAGAAAGTTTGATTGGCGACCCAATCACCTTCAGCTTTTCACGTTGGGGATGGTTCATCTCGACTAACATTTCTCGAGCAATCACTTGCGGCTCTTGAAAAGCTTGTTCCAAGTTATTAATAACACCGACGGGAACTTTAGCCGCATAGATTGCATCTACCCATTCATCAGCTGTTTTTGTTAAAAAGTGATTTGATAAAATTTCAATAATTTCATCACGATGCTTAATGCGGTCTGCATTTCGGGTAAAACGCACATCATTTGGTAAATCAGGTAAACCTATACTTCTACAGAGTTGAATAAACTGAGTGTCATTTCCACATGCAATAATGAAATCACGGTCAGAAGCTTTGAACACTTGATAAGGCACAATATTGGCATGTGCGTTGCCATAACGTTTAGGGATATTTCCTGATGAAAGATAGTTCATTCCCTGATTTGCCATTGTGGCAATTTGGACATCAAGCAAAGCCATATCAATGTATTGGCCTAAACCTGTCAAATGACGGTTGAGTAAAGCAGCCTGTATAGCAATCGTAGAGTAAAGTCCTGTAGCTAAATCAGAAAATGCGACCCCTACTTTTTGTGGACCGCCACCTGGCAAATCATCTCTCTCACCCGTAACCGACATGAGTCCGCCCATGCCCTGAATAATAAAATCATAACCGGGCTCTTCTGCTCTTGGGCCATTTTGACCAAAACCTGTAATTGAGCAATACACCAGTTTAGGGTTAATCTCAGATAAAGACTCATAGTCCAAACCGTATTTTTTCAAAGAACCCGCTTTGTAGTTTTCAATCACGACATCGGTGTCTTGAATAAGGGCTTTAATCAATTCTTGGCCATCAGGACTCGCAATATCGATAGCAACAGACAGTTTATTGCGGTTAGTAGACTGATAATAAGCAGCTTCTTGAGTGTCTTGGCCTGAGTCATCTTTCATCCAAGGTGGCCCCCAAGAACGGGTATCATCACCAACTTTCGGTCTTTCAATTTTGATTACATCTGCACCCAAATCGGCAAGAATCTGTCCACACCAAGGCCCAGCCAATACCCGACTTAAGTCAAGCACCCGAATTCCATTTAAAGCACCCATCTTCATCCCACTATATTTTGTGACTTATTTCCTATAGGAAAACTTATCCATTTAAAATTTCGCATAGCGATATATACTTTTAATATACATACCTCTTTTTAAAAATCAAACTTTAATTTTCCACTAAAAATAATGATTTTTTATAAGAAAATATAGCTTAAATAAATCAATAAATTAGCTAAAGATAAATCAATAACAAAGTACCGCATTGCGAAATTAATTTTCAAAATATGTTGTTTTGCATTCATCCTTTGATTACTATCGCTTCAAATATTGGTGATTTTACGAACATCACATTGAAGTTTTTGCATGTAGTAAAAGGACGAGACTATGATTCGAGATCAGGAAACCTTAGATCAACTTGTTGATATGATTCGACAATTTGTTGAAGGTGTATTAATTCCTCATGAGAATGAAGTCGCTGAAACAGATGAAATTCCTCAAGATATTGTTGAGCAAATGAAAGCGCTGGGCTTATTTGGCTTAACTATCCCTGAAGAATACGAGGGTCTTGGACTGACAATGGAAGAAGAAGTCTATGTGGCTTTTGAATTAGGTCGTACCTCTCCTGCTTTTCGCTCTCTAATTGGAACCAATAATGGCATTGGCTCAAGTGGCCTGATTATTGACGGAACCGAAGCACAAAAATCATTTTTCTTGCCACGTTTAGCACGTGGTGAAGTGATCAGTTCTTTTTGCTTAACCGAACCAGATGCAGGTTCTGATGCGGCCTCTTTAAAAACCAGTGCAGTAAAAGAGGGTGACTTTTATATTTTAAATGGCACCAAACGTTTTATTACCAATGCTCCTCACGCTGGCGTATTCACAGTCATGGCACGTACAAACTTTGATATTAAAGGTGCTGGTGGTATTTCTGCTTTTATTGTCGATAGCCAAACTCTGGGGATTTTTCTTGGCAAACGCGATAAAAAGATGGGACAAAAAGGTGCACATACCTGTGACGTCATTTTTGAAAATTGTCGCATCCCTGCTTCTGCATTGATTGGTGGTGTTGAAGGTGTTGGTTTTAAGACTGCCATGAAAGTACTCGATAAAGGCCGTTTGCATATTGCGGCTTTGAGTGTTGGAGCAGCAACCCGAATGCTAGATGATTCTTTAAATTACGCCATCGAACGTAAGCAATTTGGACAACCGATTGCGGAATTTCAACTCATTCAAGCCATGCTAGCTGACTCAAAAGCTGAAATTTATGCAGCCAAATGCATGGTCTTAGATGCTGCTCGCCTACGTGATGCAGGAAAAAACGTTAGCACTGAAGCTTCCTGCGCAAAAATGTTTGCAACCGAAATGTGTGGCCGTGTCGCTGATCGCTGCGTACAAATTCACGGCGGCGCTGGCTATATCAGTGAGTATGCGATTGAACGTTTTTATCGCGATGTCCGTTTGTTCCGTCTTTATGAAGGCACGACCCAAATTCAACAAATGATTATTGCCCGAAACATGATTCGCGCTGCGTCTTAATCAAATTTTAAGCACTTCAAAACGACTTGAACTGCTTTCAATCAAATGTAGGTAATGGATTATGGCTACAAATTACAAAGAAGGTCTTTCTCGTATACAGCCTCATACGTGGAAAATAGCATTTATTTTTGCATTTCTAGCACTATTAGTAGATGGAGCAGATTTGATGCTGCTGTCTTATAGCTTAAATAGTATTAAGGCAGATTTTGGATTAAGTTCAGTACAAGCAGGTATGCTTGGCAGTTTTACATTGGCAGGAATGGCCGTTGGAGGCATTTTTGGAGGATGGGCATGCGATAAATTTGGTCGCGTCCGCATTGTTGTTATTTCTATTTTAATTTTCTCACTCCTCACCTGTGGCTTAGGTTTTACTCAGAGCTTTCTTCAATTTGGTATTTTAAGATTTTTTGCATCACTTGGTTTGGGTTCACTTTATATTGCCTGTAATACCCTCATGGCCGAATATGTACCAACACGTTTCCGTACAACTGTACTCGGCACGCTACAAGCTGGCTGGACGGTAGGCTATATTGTTGCGACTTTGCTTGCAGGTTGGATTATTCCTGATCATGGCTGGCGCATGCTGTTTTATGTTGCGATTATTCCCGTTGTTATTGCTGTGCTCATGCATATTCTTGTACCAGAACCAGAAGCATGGCAAAAGTCACGACTACAACAACCTGTTGTAGCGCAAAACGCATCGAAAACTTCAGCATTTAAGCTTATTTTCCAAGATAAACGAAACCGTAATATGTTTATCTTATGGGCGTTAACCGCAGGCTTTTTACAGTTTGGTTACTATGGCGTAAATAACTGGATGCCGTCATACCTTGAAAGTGAACTCGGTATGAAGTTTAAAGAAATGACGGCCTATATGGTAGGTACATATACCGCCATGATTTTAGGTAAAGTTCTTGCGGGTATGATGGCAGATAAATTAGGGCGTCGTTTTACCTATGCTTTTGGTGCAATTGGTACTGCTATTTTCCTACCGCTAATCGTGTTTTATAACTCACCAAGCAACATTCTATATTTATTGGTCACCTTTGGTTTCCTCTACGGCATCCCTTATGGCGTAAATGCAACTTATATGACCGAAAGCTTTGCGACAGCAATTCGCGGTACAGCCATTGGTGGCGCTTATAATGTCGGACGTTTAGGCGCTGCATTAGCCCCTGCAACTATCGGTTTCTTAGCCTCTGGCGGGTCTATTGGTTTAGGTTTTGTCGTCATGGGTGCAGCTTATCTGATTTGTGGTGTGATACCAGCCCTATTCATTAAAGAGAAATTATATGACCCTCAAAAGTCATAAAAAGATCTATCACATAGGTCATATACCTATATGGTTGATGTTTCTAACGAACTAAACACATATTTTGGATCGTTAGCAAGAAATAAGGAATCTACTCATTAAAGTTAATCCTTATTTCCATATATGTAGAGTTTATCTACTCTTCATTTTAATTTTTTAGGTAAGCTTAGCTCCCAAGGGAGCTAAGCTTAAAAAGCTATAGACCTAAACTTTGTTTAAGGTCGTTCACCCTGCCCCAAACGACGTTCAATATCATCTAAAACATTTGGCAGGTCAGCGACACTATCAATCACATAGTGAGCACCCGACGCATTCATTTTTTGATAGGCCTTATCTTTTAGAATGATCTGCTCATCCGCCGATAATGCGCTCCACTCTTCATAGCTTAAACCGACTTCATTGCCGCTAATCGCAAGCCCGACCGTCCAGCATCCTGCGTTTAAACCTTCATCAATACCCACCACGGTATCGTCTACTTTTACAACTGTTTTGATGTCGGATACATCAAGTTGAATTAAGTTTTTCCATAACATTTCAGGATATGGACGACCGAATTTCACGTCACTGGCAGTAACAATACAGTCTGGTCGGTAGCCTTGATCGGCAGCATCTTTGACCAAGCGGCCAATCATCATTAATGCATAACCTGTGTTACTGCCAATTTTTGCGCCACGCTTTTTAATATTTTCAAAAGTAGCTAATGCACCCGGAATTAAAGCAGAACATTTTGGAATAGAATTTAACTGATAAGGAATAAAGTCTTTATATAGACGGTCAATATCTGCTTCAGTTGCAGGCTTCCCATATACTTCCTGCCATACAGATGCTACACGCGGCATTTTTAAAACAGCAGCAATATGATCACGTTTTTCTAAACCCATTGGCGCACGCGCTTCTTCAACCGTAATTTCAATGTTGTTGTCTTTAAATAAAGCCATAAAAGCCAAAATTGGTGCACGTGAGCCGAAATCTACTGTTGTGCCAGCCCAGTCAAAAACTACAGCCTGAATTTGTATATTGTTGATCGTCATGGTGTATTCCTCTAATTTAAATAATTTAATAAAAATTATGCTGTTACAGCTGGATTTGGGTGGCTTTCGCAGTAGTTGGCAATCGCAGCAAGAAGGCCTTCAATGTCCTGAATATAAACTTCGCCAATATTGCCAATACGGAAACAGTTAAGATCTGTGACTTTGCCCGGATAAATCACATAGCCTGATTTTTTTAACGTTTCATAAAATGACTGAAAGCTAAATGTTTCAGCTGTCGGGTAAAGAAAAGTGGTAATAATGGGTGATTGTGGACACTGCTCACCAAGCACCAATTCAAAACCAAGCTGTTGCATACCTTTCGATAAGGTTTGTTGGTTTTGTAAATAACGTTGATAACGTGCTGCAACGCCACCTTCTGCCTCAAGCTCAAGTAATGCTTGATAAAAGGCACGTACTACATGAGTTGGCGAGGTAAAACGCCATTTGCCATTATGCTGCTCCATGGTATGCCACTGGTCATATAAATCGAGGCTGACCGAACGTGCCAAACCTTTACATGCCTCTAGGCAATCACGCTTTGCCAAAATAAAACCAAAGCCCGGAACACCTTGAATACATTTATTTGCACTTGAAATCAGAAAATCAATTTCAAGCTCAGCCATATCCATTGGCACACCGCCAAATGAACTCATCGCATCTACAATCCAGACTTTTCCTGCTGCTTTAACCAAACGGCCAATGTCTTGAATTGGGTTTAAAATTCCTGTGGTGGTTTCACAATGCACACAAGCAACGTGACTAATGGTTTTATCTTCTAAAACACACTCAATCTCTTGTAAATCTGGTGTCTGGGTTTCTAAATAATTCAGCTCTACAACTTCAATATTTAGGCAACGTGCCATTTGCACCATACGTACACCGTATGCGCCATTATTAATGATTAAGATTTTGCCATCACGCGGAATAGCTGATCCAATCACAGACTCTACAGCAAAGCTACCACTGCCTTGCATTAGCACAGCCGTATATTTTTCAGGTTGGCTGGTTGCCAAGTTGACGAGACGAGAGCGGATATCTTGTACAAGTGAATTATATTCTTGGTCCCAAGTACACCAGTCTTTTTGCATGGCGCGGCGTACTGTTGTCGATGTTGATAAAGGTCCTGGAGTGAGAAGTAAATACTTGTTCTCTAAGTCCATATCGAGTTGTGGTTGCATGTTCATAATGTTACTCATTTCTTTCGCGTTAATTTCAATATATACCAATCTGGTTTAAACCAGATGACAAACTAATAAATATTTTGTGTTAAAACTTCTTTCATAAATCCGGCCCCTGTGGTCATGCCTTTACCGGCAATCGCACTCACCAGAAAAATGTTTTTCTCAGCTTCAGTGACACAGGCCAACTCATGTTCATGGGTCAGGTAATAACCATTCCAGCGTTTTTGAATTGGAGGTAAAGTCAGACCTAATTTTTCGTGGCAGTAAGCTTGAATAAACTCATTAATCTCTTCACGCTGCTCAAATTGAGGCGCTTCATTAATCGAATGATATTCGTGGCTATCACCTACGATCAGTTCGCCAAATTCGTTTTGTTTAATCAGAATATGAATGCCGAACTCTTTAATAAATCCCTGTTGCGATGCTTTAACCAGCTCAGCATGACTTGGGCAAATTTCAAAAGCCGGATAACGTGAAATAGATAAGCCTGAATAAAGAGAAGCATTTAATTTTTGTTGAAATGGTTGAGTCAGGGCCATTTGTAAGCCACAACGTTTCAAGTTCAAACTTTGTAAGAGATCTGGATATAAAACATCGATGATTTCACCGTGACAGATCAAAACTTTATTTGCCCGATAAGTCACTCCACTTGCCAAACGAACGTGACAGCTTCCATGCTGATATTGAGTTTGAACAACACAAGCATTGGTATAAATTTCTACACCTTTACTTTCGGCATATGCCAACAGTCGCTGACCAATCACATGCGGTTCGACCGAATAATCTTCTTCAAAAACCAAGCCGCCTTGAAACTGCTGCTCGGGGTTCAAATATGAAAATTGTGTGGTCAGTTCTTCATGCTTTAGCAAATGAACTGGAATTTGATAGTTATTTGCACGCTCGGCAAACTCATTTAAAACCTGCCATTCAAGTGCAGTGTTTGCGAGATAAACACCTTGGCGTTGAGCAAATGAAATATCGGTTTCAGCTTGAATACGCTGATAAAAAGAACGCGTTTCAAGCGCGTAGTTTCGCCACTGCTGCTCTGGATGGGTTAAGGTCGATGTTCCGACCATGCCAAAATTACGGCGAGTTGCACCCACAGGTTTGGCATTTTTCTCGAAGATACAGACTTTTAAGCCTTGGTCTTGCGCCTGTATGGCAGCGGATAAACCTAAAATACCGGCGCCGACAACAATTAAATCAAACTTTGCGTTATTCATAAGACTTCCAATTTGCGAAATTTAGGATGAATAAACCCTTGCCTTGTTGAACAAAGCGTTTCGTTTCAGTCGGTTAAATAAAAATTGTGTTTAGCTAAAACTTAATGAGCGCTTTCGCGCCATTGCTGACTTCTTGCCATAATTTTTCTGGTAAATAACCAGTGAATGAGTTTTACAACACATGAGGTGGTTAAAATGAGAATGCTCATAGCAACAGCAGCAACCGTATCGCCTGCATCATCCATATTTAAAACCGCCACCGCCGCTAAACTGGTGTCTGGTGAATAGAGGAAAATCGCAGCCGACACAGTCGTCATGGCATTCACAAAAACATAGACCGATACATCGCATAGCGCCGGAAAACACATTGGCAAATACACTTTCCAAAAGGTTTTCCACTTCGATGTTCCTAGTGTTTGTGCTGCCTGATCGAGTTGTAGCGGAATCTGTTTAATGGCATTGGTTAAAGTAAGATGTGGCACGGTGTAATAATGCACGATGGTTGAAATCACCAAAATGGTCATGGTTCCATACAGCACATTTAAAGGGTTGCTTTGCTGGTTAAAAAACAAAATATAAGCAATACCTAAGACCAATCCCGGCACAGCGAGTGGCAGTAAAACCAAAGCTTGTACATAGTTTTTAATCAGTGGATGTGCTTTAAAACGTTCGGTTAATAGCGCCACCATAAAAATGAGTGCTGTTCCGAAAATCGTACTAAACAGTGCCATACGAACCGAGTTGAAGTACGCAGCCCAACCGCCGCCATCGACATATTCAAAACTGTAATGTGCCAAGGTCAAAGACAAATCATAAGGCCAAGACTGGATAAATGAAGCCAACACAGCCGTAAAGATAATCAGTAAAATTGCACCTGAAACCAAACCACAAAATAGGCTTAGAACGACTTCAAGTTTTTTATTCAGTGCAGAGACATAAGGTTTAGCCTGAAAAGCTTGAAACCGTTCATGGCGCTTGCTTTGTATCCGGTCGAAAATGAATACAAAAACTGCGGGTAGCAATAACAAGATGGAAATGACCGCACCCATGCTCATGTTCTGCTGACCAATAATCTGTTTATAGACATCAAGCGCCATCATGTTAAATGAACCGCCAATGACTTTTGGAATACCAAAATCGGTCAACACATAAATAAAAGCCACCAGACTTGCACTGATGAGTCCATAACGAATTGCAGGTAGCGTGACATGGTAATGGGTCTTCCAAATATTTTTGCCGAGTGACAAAGATGCCTCAATTAAACGCTGATCGACACTGCGAAAAGACACCATCATCAACATTAAAATTGCTGGAAATAGCCAAAAGCAATAACTGATTAAAATACCGATTGGGCCATAAATTTGTATATCGCCCAGCAAAGGTTTAAACACACCTTGCTTACCAAACAAATAAACCAATGCCAAAGAAGGCAAAAGTGACGGCGCTAAAATCGGTAAAAAAGCGACCACTTTAAAGAAGCCTTTTCCTTTCATATTGACGTTGGTCAGGGCAAAAGCATAAATACTGGCAAGAAATACTGTAATGACAGTAGCAGCACAAGCAACCCACACCGAGTTAAATACAGAGCTGAGTAAAGCTGGACTTGAAAAATAGTTATAAAAATTTTCAAGGCCAACAAATTTTTGATTTTCGTCAAAAAAAGCTGTTTCAAACAGCATCATTAAAGGAGCAATAATTGCTAAAGTCAAAGCGATTGCGACCATAGCCAAAGCAATATTTGATCTTAATGAATATTCAGTTTTTCGACGCGGCTGTGTTTTTAAAACCGCTGAAGCAGCTTCATTTAACATAGTGCGTACCCGTGTTCGTCAAAGACATGGATGAGCTGATTAGGCACTTTTATAAACATCAGTTCTTGCAAAGTTTTGAACTTGGTATTTTCAATTTCAATTTGCAAAAGGTGTTTTGCCTGCTCAATTCCATCGATATGAATAGCGCAAAATAAACGACGCTTGGCACCTAAAAATTCAGTACTTAATACTTTAACCGGCAAATACAACGACTCTTTATCACTACCGAAATCATCAACCAACTCGACAGCTTCGGGTCTAAAACCAATGCTGTAGTTTTGCCCAGCTTTAAGTTTTTGCTGTTCCAAATTTAGAGGAATAAAACCCAAAATCTCGAGCTGATTAACTATCGAACAAGTCGCAATCAAAAAGTTCATGGTGCCAATAAACTTTGCAACGAATTGGGTTTGTGGCTTGTAGTAAATATTGTGCGGTGTATCAATTTGCTCAATGACACCATGATTCATGACTACAACACGGTCAGAAATGCTTAATGCTTCTTCTTGATCATGTGTGACCATAATGGTTGGCAAATTAAGCTGCGTTTGAATCGAACGGATCTTTTGTCTTAGGTTTAGACGTACTTGTGCATCGAGAGCAGACAAGGGTTCATCCAACAGTAAAATATCTGGATTCGGAGCAATTGCCCGAGCAAGCGCAACACGTTGCTGCTGCCCGCCCGACAATTGGTTTGGATATTTTTTAGCAATATCGGGTAATTCAATCAGTTCTAATAACTGCTGAACCCTTTGGCTACGCTGTGCCTTATCCCACTTTTTTTTGTCTAAGCCAAATGCAATATTTTCTTCTACATTTAAGTTTGGAAATAACGCATAGTTCTGAAACACAATGCCACAGTGACGCTTTTCAGCACTCAACAAGGTAATGTCTGTGCCCTTTTTTATGACTTTGCCATAATCAGGTTTTTCTAGACCCGCAATTATGCGTAGCAGTGTGGTTTTACCACATCCTGAAGGCCCTAAAAAGCTCACAAACTCCCCAGCTTTCAGGTCTAAATTAATATGCGTTAGGGCCTGAAAGTGTTGGAACTTTTTTTGGATATCCACCACTTCTAAAACCGAAGGGCCGTGTTCAGGATATTTATAGGTCGTTAATGTCGACAATAAATGCCCTGCTAACTCGCCCTTTTGGTTTTGACCCAACAGCGATGATTGCAATGAAGAAGGAATTTGCATAATGAGGCCCTTATCCAAAAGATCACTTTTCAAAATGCTTTGACCATTCAGCCAAAATACGTTCACGCTGCTCGGCCGCCCAATAAAAATCATTTTTTACGAGCATTTGAGGAAGGTTTTTGGGGAAGTCCATGGTGGTATTTTCAATGCCTTTATAGGCCACCATTGAAAAGTTATGTGCATAAGCTTCATTTGCTGCCTTGCTTACCGACCAATTGATAAATTTCTGTGCACTACTTAATTTCTTGGTTCCTTTCACAATTGCTGATGCTTCCATTTCCCAGCCTAAACCTTCAGTTGGATAAACTACTTCTAAAGGTGCACCCTCTGCTTTTAATTTAAAGGCTGGATAACCGAAAGAAACACCGATTGGAATTTCGCCCTGTGCCGCCATCTTGCAAGGTTTTGAACCAGAGTGAGGATATTGTGAAATGTTTTTATTTAAAGCCTGCATATAGTCCCACGCCTGCTTTTCACCCCAGATCTGCATCCAAGCTGTGACATCTAAATACCCTGTTCCACTCGAAGCTGGGTTTGGCATGACAATCAGATTTTTATAAATCGGGTTGGTTAAATCTTTCCAAGTTTTTGGAATCGGTAGCTTACGCTTTTCTAATTCGACTTTATTGACACAAATTGCAGATTCCCATGCATCCATACCCGTCCAAGTCGGTACAGTTTTTTGGCTGACAAATTCCGGTTTTAAATTTTGAATGCCTTCAGGTTTAAAAGGCTCAAGCATGTCTTTCTTTTCCATGACCAGCAAACTGGTTAAAGCCACACCAAAAACCACATCCGCTTGTGGGTTTTTCTGCTCTGCCAAAAGTTTAGCGGTGATTACACCAGTTGAATCACGTACCCATTTTACTTTTAGCTCTGGATAGGCTTTATGTAATTCTTCTTGGTACTGTTTAAGCTGGTCGGCTTCCACTGCCGTATAGACTGTAATTTCTTCTGAGTTTTTTGATGTTGCCGATGAACATCCCATTTGAATAGCGACCACCACACCTAAAACTGATGCAGTGCCGAGTTTAATTGTCTGTTGAACATACTGTTTCATCTGCAAACCATCGAATGCAATTATTTGATGATCGTATTTCAACAGGTTTATATGACAGTTTGATTAATCTGGTTTAAACCAGATTTTATTTTTATGCCCGAGCTTCGAAATGTAAATCTAGAACGTCGTGTAGCCAATATTCTTGGTCAACATCGGTAATCACGCCTTTTTCATTTCTGTTACTACGACAAATATATAAACCGAGTGCACCCACATTCACATGCAGTGCTTTGGCTTGTTGTTCCGACAAAGCCGTTGGATACAGGTTAATATCGGCTCTAGTGATATGGCAGTTATATTGATTTGCCATGAGTAAAGTAATGGATTGTTTGAGATCATGAGTTAAAAACTCAGGAAAAAGCTCGGCGTTCACACGTAAATGTTCAACCAAAACAGGTCGACCATTAATACAACGACGTCGCCAAACTGAATAAATCGGATACCCTTTTTCAACTTTTAAATGCTTGGCATCCCAAGAAGTAGCCGTTGTTAGCTCACTCGAGATCACCTCTGTCGAAGGTTCATAGCCTTGTTCAATCACAAACTGGTTAAAGTTTTTAGTCGATTGAGGATGATAAATAATACGCGGAGAACGAACATACCAACCACGGCGGTCCAAGCGATAAATCAAACCATCAGTTTCCAAAGCCAGTAAAGCTTCACGTGCAGCCACTCGAGTGGTTTGGAATTGTTCCGAAAGCACTCTTTCTGAGGGGAGTTTTGCGTGGGCTTCTAATACGCCAGATTCAATATCATGGGCAATTGCATCGCGGATAGGAATATATTTAGGTATGCGTGCTTGGTCCTGTTCCATACAAACTTAGAATTTATAAATAAAGAAATTAATAGCAATATACTGAAAAAATGTGACAAAAGCTTTTATTAATGCTGATCTTTTAAGCAAAACAATCTCTTAGTCTATTTCTTTCCTCTGAGTTTTTTATATAAAAAAAGAGCATATTCATGCCCTTTTTATTTCTTATCTAGTCTTTAGCTTGCGTGCTTAAAACTATCAATTTGCTTAATCTCATAAGGCAAACCGACATAGTTTTCAGCCAATGTAGTTTTACCCGCAATCGAGCCAAGTACATAACTTAGCTCAGCTTGTTTAATCTTGTGATCAAACTCACTTTCAGTTTCAAAGCGATGTAATAAATGAGTCATCCACCAAGAAAAACGCTCTGCTTTCCATACACGTTGTAAGCATTTCTCTGAATATTGATCAATCCCTTGCTCTGAACCTTCAACATAATATTCAACAAGCGCACTTGATAAATAAGCGATATCAGAGGCAGCGAGATTTAGGCCTTTTGCTCCAGTCGGTGGCACAATATGCGCAGCATCACCTGCTAAAAATAATTTTCCAAAGCGCATTGGTTCGGTCACAAAGCTTCGTAACGGCGCGATACTTTTTTCAATAGAAGGTCCTGTCACTAGCTTTTCGCGGCTTTCAGGGTCTAGGCGTTTTTTTAGCTCATCCCAAAACTTTTCATCTGACCAGTCTTCTACGTGATCTGTTAAAGGAACTTGTAAATAATAACGGCTACGCGTTTCAGAACGCATACTGCATAAAGCAAATCCACGTTCTGACTGTACGTAAATGAGTTCATCGGCTACAGGTGGGACATCGGCCAACACCCCTAACCAGCCAAACGGATAAACTTTTTCAAAGGTCTTAATTTTATCTTCGGGCACGCTGGCACGGCAGACACCGTGGTAGCCATCACAACCAGCAATAAAGTCACACTGAATTTGAAAGGCTTTACCTTGGTACTCAAACTCAACTTTTGGTGCAGTGTAAAAATCTTTCACTTGTACATTTTGAGCTTCATAAAATGAAGTGAGCTGCTCTGCTTCACGCGCAGTCATTAAATCTTTGGTGACTTCAGTCTGACCATATACGGTTACTTGTTTGCCACCCGTGAGTGCAGCCAAATCAACTCGATGTAATTCACCATTGGTTAAGATTTCAATACCCGAATGTGGTAAGCCTTTGTCTTTTAAATTTTGGTCAACACCTGCTTGTTTCAGTAAGTCGACCGAAACTTGCTCTAAAATTCCTGCACGAATCCGTGAAGCCACATATTCAGCACTACGTTGCTCAACAATAATATGGTCGATGCCAGCTTTATATAGAAGTTGCCCAAGCAATAACCCTGCTGGTCCAGATCCAATAATTGCAACCTGCGTCTTTAAAATATCCATAACTTCATCCTTGTTTCATCCTGACTTTTAAATTACTGGCTTTAAGTTTTGTGCACTATGTATCCAAGACGAAAATAACCGTTTATCATTTAGTTTGTCCGAATAGCGGACAGAAACAACCAAAATAACAGGAATGAAAGGATGCCTTCTCTCGATGCTTTTTTAGAGCACCCAAACTCGCATGAGAAAATTCGTCAAGAAGACTACATTGCAGGGTTAGCAAAAGGCTTGGCTTTACTGGAAGCTTTTGGAACAGATCGGCAACGGCTCAATGTCACTCAAGTGGCCGAGCGAACTGGCATTAGTCGTACCGCGGCAAGACGTTATCTTAAAACTTTAAAATATTTAGGCTATTTAGAAACAGACGAACATTACTTTTGGCTTACTCATCGTGTGCTGCGCTTTTCGAGTTCTTATTTAAGCTCTGCCCACCTGCCTAAAGTTGCTCAATCCTTTTTAAATCTTTTGTGTGCGCAGACGTCTCTGACTTTTTCGATTGTGGTGTTAGACGATAACGAAGTCGTGCCAATTGCCCGTAGCTATTTACCGCAGCAAGATAATTTACGTGTCAGCCCTTATGGTATGCATTTAGGAAATCGACTGCCTGCTCATGCAACTTCGACAGGGAAAGTATTGTTGGCAGCACTGCCCGAAGAAGCTCAACATGCATGGGTAAAAACTTACGGATTAAAACGCTTAACCCCATTTACCATTGTAGATGAGTCAAAGTTTTTTGAAGTGCTTAAAGCCATTTCGTTATCGGATTATTGCCTTTCCAAAGAAGAACATGAGCTTGGCGTAATTGCGATTGCTGTGCCTGTTTTTAATGCACAAGGTCAGGCTGTGGCAGCGCTGAACTGCATGTCTCAAACTAATCGTGTACAAGAAGATTACTTAGTTCAGCAAATTTTGCCATTGCTACGCAACACGGCAAATGAACTTAGAAATGTGATTTAAATAGACTTAGAAACTCTTGTTTTCTAATTAGAGGTACAAGAGTTTCGGTTCATGATTTTAAACGGCGAATTCTTTGACTTGCTGATTTGCCAAATCTAATGCATTAGTACGATAGGCTTGCATGTCTAAGCCTTCTGCATAGATAAATTCAATGTCATAAATGCCCATTAGTCCTAACACCGCTTTGAGATAAGGTGTTACTGCTTCAGTTTCTTGACCGACATGAATACCGCCTCGACTACTTAGCACCACCGCTTTTACTCCTTCGACCAAACCTTGAGGGTAAGTTTCGGTGTAGCGGAATGTTTGTCTTGCTCGTGCCACCAAATCAAACCAGTTTTTGAGTTGAGTCGGTACATTTAAATTATACATCGGTGCACCAATCACCAATAAATCAGCACTTTTTAATTCAGCAATTAATTCATCAGATAAGGCAACAATCTGCTGAATGTCTTGATTTATATTTTCAGCCCCACGAAGCGCCTGAAAAATTTCCAGATCTAATACAGGCAGGTTCATTTCAGCTAGATTGCGTATGGTAATATCATCTTGCAAACCTTGGTCTTTTCGATGTTCAAGCATTACATCGATTAGACGATTGGTTTGTGAACTCTCACCCATAATGCTGGATTTTAATACCAAAATTTTAGCCATGACCGTCTCTACATTTTTGATGAAGCCATATTAACTCCATAATAAATTCAACAGTGGTGATATTATTTACTTCTATTGATTCCTTTTAGGCAACAATCATGCAACATGAGTTAAGTGCAATTTCCATATTTGTGACGGTGGTTGAAGCAGGAAGTTTTGTAAAAGCTGCCGAGCAATTGCATTTAACCCGCTCAGCCATTAGTAAAAATATTGCTCGTCTCGAAGATCAGCTTGGAGTTGCTTTATTTAAAAGAACAACACGTTCTCTCAGTATGACTGATGAAGGTGCTTTGTTTTATGAACATAGCCGCCGAGCGTTAAGTGAAATTCAAAATGCAGCAGCTTTATTAGACCAAAGGAAAATTAACGCAACAGGTCGATTGCGAATTTCTGTGCCAGTGCTTTTCGGACAACTCTATGTCGCCCCGCTCATGGTTAAATTTGCTCAACAACATTCGGACTTACAGTTAGAAATTTCATTTAATGATCGGACTGTAGACTTGGTCGAAGACGGTTTTGATTTATGCATCCGAATCGGGGCATTGCCTGACACAACTCAGTTAGTCGCCAAACCGATTGGTCAGCATCGAATGCTGCTTTGCGCCTCACCTGATTATTTAAATGAAGCAGGTCCCGTAAAAAATATTGCAGACTTAGACCATCACGCCACAATTGCCGATCCGCATTTTGGTCAAATGCAAAAATGGCGACTTCAAAAGGAAAATACCGAGCCTTTATTCATTAAACCCAAAGCAAAACTTCTTTTTAATGACTTACAAGCCATTAAAAATGCAGCGCTTTCTGAAGCCGGTATCGCTTGGTTACCCGATTGGCTCATTCAAAATGAATTACAGGATGGTAAGCTTGTACAAGTGTTAGAAAATATGTCGAGCATTGCTTTTCCGATTCATTTGGTATGGCCTACGCTGCCTTTTATGCCACTTAAAACCCGCCTTGCAATCGATTATTTGGCACAGCATTTACCACCTGAGCTGAATAAACAAGTTTAAAGTAAATAAGGCCTTGTGCATTTCATCAAGGTTTTTTTAATACACGAAGCCAAAGTTTATTGCTTATATTCAAACGCTTTGACCTTCTATTTAGCATTAAGAAAACAATTCAGCACCTTTTCCCGATCAACTGCCCCATCTGAGCTTAAAAGCTGAATGATTGTGCCTTCAATCATATATAAAAATAGCTTTGCATCCTGAAAAGTCGCATCGGTTTTTAGTTTTATAAGCTGGCTATAAATTTCATTGATTAGCCATGTTCGATACCTCACCGCGATTTGATAAGCTTTTGAATAGGTCAGTTTAATTTCAAAAATAGCTTTAAATAATAGGTAGTAAAGCCCCTCTAAATCGGTGTGTAAGAAATAGAGTTTCTTGAGTTTATCCTTCACGCTTAAGCCTTGGTGGTACTCAGCAATTGAAACCACTTTTTCTTTTAAGCGCTCTTTCTGCACAGTCAAACAGATTTCAACAAATCGCTCTTTAGAGTGAAAGTAGTTATAAAAAGTCGCTTTTGGAATGTTTGACTCTTTGACGATTCTATCGATCCCAACCGTATGAAATCCGTGATGGTGAAATAAATAAATCGACTTATTTACGACTTGTATGGCTCGGGAGGAAAGCACTAAATTTGGCATCGTTTTACCGTTATAAATTCTTGTTGTTTCTAAATGAGATACTTTTTTGGGGAGAAAAAAAGGCACAGCAAAGCCTATGACGACTGTGCTTGGCACATCTCAAGTTTTGTTGTTCAAATAAGTTTTTTGAGCCGTAACGACTTAAAGCCTGAAAACCTTAGGGCAATCAAGCTGCTTTAAATTTTAAGCTGTGTCGTTATAGTTTTTGGCATTGAGAGCCAAGAAATAATGGATGTGCAAAGCCAACTCCTTTTTATTGGGAGTTCTGCCGACAGGAATAGAAATTATGGTGGCAGAACGAAAGAGGGTTGACAGACTGGTGAAAGATATAACCAGCACACCCGAAGGTGTCCCTCTCCCGTCCTGAACTGCCCCCCATAAGTTAGACTTTTTAAACTTATAAGGTGTGCATCCAATGCCAGTTCCAAAGCATTCAAAAGAGTTAAAACTAAAAGTAATTCAAGCCTACTTAGATGGGAGTAAAGGCTATAAAACTCTTTCCAAAGAGTTTAATGTTGATCTCCAAACTATCAGGTTATGGATTGAAAACTATAAAGCGCAAGGTGAAGATGGTCTCAATGTTAAACTTCAAAAGGCTTATTATTCTCCAGAATTTAAAATCAAGGCTGTACAAATGCTTCTTGATAAGATACCGGTAAGAGAGGTCAGAAGACGGTTAAATCTGAGCGGGACGTCTATTTTAAGAAGATGGTTAGCTCAGTATCATAAAGAAGGGATTGCTGGGTTTAATACTAAACGGACTTATACCAATATGACTAAGCAAGATAAAATCAAAATAGTGAAACCAACAAGAGATGATAAAGAAAAGTCTCAACAAGAACTTATTGATGAACTTACAGCTTTACGCGCAGAGGTCGCTTTTTTAAAAAAGCTAAAAGCCTTAAAACTGAAGCAACGTACTTAAATTCAATTTGTACTGCGGACAGTGTTCAAGTTATTTCGGAATTAAGGCAAATTTATCCATTAAAGCTACTACTCAATATTGCCAAGATAGCCCGTAGTACTTATTTCTACCACATGAAAGCTGCGTGCCCTAATGATAAATATACTGAGTTAAAACAGCAGATTAAATCTATATATCATAAGCATAAAGGATGTTATGGCTATCGTAGAATTACTCTTGCTCTGAAAAGTGCAGGAATAATCATCAACCATAAGTGTGTATATCGCCTCATGAAAACTATGGGGCTTAAATCACGTATCAGAGTACTCAAATATCGATCTTATAAAAGTGGTTGTGTCGGGATGGTGGCCGATAATGTTTTACAACGACAATTTAAAGCAAATCGTCCCAATCAGAAATGGGCAACTGATGTAACGGAATTTAATGTGAATGGTGAAAAACTTTACCTCTCTCCAATCATAGATTTATTTAATGGGGAAATTATTACCTTCCGAATCCAACGCAAACTCAATTATGAGTTAGTAAAAGAGATGCTCATTCATGCTTTGGCTAAACTTAAGCGACATGAAAAGCCAATTCTCCATTCAGATCAAGGATGGCAATATCAAATGGCTCATTACCAGCAGCAATTAAAGCAACATGGCTTAATTCAAAGTATGTCTCGCAAGGGAAATTGCTTAGATAATGCCGTAATAGAAAGCTTCTTTGGAATATTAAAATCGGAGTGCTTTCATGGTGAAAAATTTCAATCAATTGATGAATTAGAGAAAACCATACAAACGTACATTCATTATTATAATCATGAGAGAATCAAGGTGAAGTTACAAGGTTTATCCCCTGTACAATATAGAAACCAGTTTTTAAAAACTGCTTAATTAACTGTCCAACTTTATGGGGTCAGTTCATCCTACCGCTACGGGAGGAGACTAGGAGTTTACACATAAGAGTATCCCTCAGACGGAATAACTCTGATGCGATCTTTCATTCAGCCTGTCAAAGCCGGCTGGCAATGTAGGCCAGCAGGCAAAGGATAAGCTTCACATTTATTGCAGTCAAGCACACAAAATGCCATTTGATTTAAATTAAATCATTAGAAAAGTAAGGCTAAATAATTTAGTTTTATTATTAAAATTTGGTTTATAATATATTTATATAAAGCTAAGCTTACATTATCCGACGATATAAAGAATATTTTTTCAAAAAAGTTAAAAATGATTTCATATTCCTTAAATTTTTAAAATCACAAATACTGCTTACTGATATATAAATTTGATTATAGAAATTTATCCAATAATAATGATTCCACAATATTTTTATACAGCCACATTAAAAATGGGCTACTATATTTTTAATAGCCCATTCTAAAATAATTATGGTTGTGTTGTTTGATTATGGCTATTTAGCGAAGTAGCAGCCTTGATGGCTTCACTCATTAACTCTTTGACAGCGCCTTGGTCTAAATGTCCTGCTCCTGCTTCCATGCAGATATGAAATAAAGCAACATTCAAGAAAGAGGTATTCACATTATCACGACCACTAAGTTTGGTAAGGCTTTCAATAGTTTTTAATGTTTGAGTAAGTTCCGCTCCGCTCAACTTTCCTGTCAGTTCACCAAGCTTGGCTGTTAAAGCATTTTCTACACTACGAGACTTCGCTACATCTGCGTTAACAATACAAGCGGATGGCACTCCTAGCCCATTTGTTGGATTTTTAAATACATATGCAGCATTACTGTCAGTTGTCCAAGCGTAAATTTTATCTGGTTGGTTTTGGCTTTCCACCGCATTCAATGACACAAAACTTATAGATGGTTTATTAGGTCCATATTTAAGCTCCCAAAAGGATGTACAACCTGATGTCACAGCGATTGTCATAATACAAAATAGCCCACCAAACAACTTCATATTTACAGCATTTAATTGATACATAAGAAATATCCTTATATAACATCAACTATTACAAACTCTTAAATACAGAATTGTAATTATTGAGAACACTTTTTAAGCTGATTAATACCGCCAAACTCTTTTAATACAACAGCGCCTTTTTGTTGAATGTTGTTGTACCAAGTCTGAGTTTCAGCTATTGGTGGCACTACAGTCTGAGGAAAGACAACTGTCAGCACTGGGTCATCAATACGAGATTTAGCTCGACTAACGTCATTGCGTATTTTAATGGGATTACTTCCTAAATCCTCATGTAACTTAATTGATGCTTCACCTAATCCACCTCCGTCTGCAAATACACCGAATGCATATTTATTTGTTTTCGCACGATAAACTAAAGCTACTGTTCCTGGTTTTATACTGTATTTCTTAACGAATTGTGAATTAAGTACAACATAAGGAATTTTTGTTGCGTCAACAAAATGTCGTTGAGTTTCTTTTGGTGTATTAGGAATCGTTACCGACGTTTGGCTTATATAGGCTTTTTTAGGAAATGGATCACCATCTTGTTGAATTAATGGTTTATTTTTTTTATCAGTCATAAAACCAAATATAGCTACTTGGCTATAATCATTGGTTTTCTGCGCACGTGCCCACGCAACGTTACATTTTTCTTGCCAATTATTTGGATTTGATTTTGGTGTAATTCTTTTTCCATTCTCTAGAGCAACTACACCATCACATGTATAAGATAACCCTTTTCCATCTACAAAATAAGAATTGGGTGCACCATCAGCATCGATATTCAATACGCTTGACTTGAATAGAACAGCACTACCGACATTCCAAGGTTGCCCAGAACCAGATGAATTACCACAGGCCATGTCTTTTGCCGTAGTCAGTGTTGATAAACAAGTAATCGTAATTATTACAAAACTTTTATGCATTTCTATGTACTCCATATATTTATTATAAAATACTCATTATGGCCCCTTATCTTTATTTTTTTAAATTATATACCCATAAAACTAAAACAATTAATATAAAAAAAACTATTAAAAATTTTAAAATCCACAAGACTAATTAAATTAACTAAAAAAACATCACATTAAAACCTAAAAAACAAAAAAGATCTAATTTAAGTCTTATAGATTATTAAGATTCGGGAAAATAGCCATTAAACACTATCTTGATTAATCTGTTAGTTTTAAGAACTAAAGTCTTTATAGGTAAGGTGGTCTTCTATTTCTAATGTTAAAGTCTGAACTTCTTGCATTGAGTTTAAACATCGCTGTGCAAGTTCAATTCTGGCTCGCGCGGCTTAATGTTTAAAATATGATGGGGCACCTCGCCCCATCTCATTTTTTAGCACTCAATGGCATTCACAGCGAGGCCACCTTTTGAAGTTTCTTTATATTTCTCAGACATATCTTTGCCAGTTTCTTTCATGGTCTGAATGACTTTATCGAGCGTCACAAAATGCTCACCTTCATCATGAAGCGCCATTTGCGCAGCATTAATGGCTTTTACGGCTGCAATTGCATTTCGCTCAATGCACGGCACCTGAACCAAACCACCAATCGGGTCACACGTTAAACCTAAGTTATGTTCAAGGCCAATTTCAGCTGCATGTTCCACTTGTTCAGGTGATGCACCTAAAATCTCGGCTAAACCAGTCGAAGCCATCGCACAAGCTGAGCCTACTTCGCCCTGACATCCCACTTCTGCACCAGAAATAGATGCATTGAGCTTACATAAAATGCCGACTGCTGCTGCACTTAGAAAAAAGCGAACTACTTTGTCTTCAGAAAAATCTTTAGAAAAAGTCACGTAGTAATATAAGACCGCTGGAATAATTCCAGCTGCCCCATTTGTGGGCGCAGTCACTACTCGGCCGCCAGCGGCATTTTCTTCATTTACTGCTAAAGCAAATAAATTGACCCACTCCATGGCATGAAAAGTCGTCACAATCAGGTTTGAATTTTTCTTATTTAATAATTTATCGTGAATTTTTTTAGCCCGACGTTTTACGTTTAATCCGCCCGGTAATATTCCTTCATTAATTAATCCATTATGAATGCACTGCTGCATCACTTTCCAGATATCCATAATTTTGGTGCGAATCTCACTTTCACTACGCCAGCTTTTCTCATTTTCAAGCATTAACTCACTGATTGATAAACGATGAGTTTTACATAAGCTTAAAAGTTCAGCTGCACTGTGAAATGGATATGGAACCTTAACATCACTGGTTTCAGATTGGGTTTGTGTTAATTGTCTTTGACTAACAATAAAACCGCCACCAATCGAGTAATAGGTTTCTTCATATAAGATTTCTTGAACCTCGTTATACGCAATCAACTCCATTGCATTTGGGTGATAAGGCAAAGATTCATCTAAAAAAAGCACATCACGTTTATAGTCAAAAGAAATATTCTTTTGCTGATTAAGCTGGATGGCATTATTTTCAAGAACATCTTCAATCAAGCTTGTAGTTACTTGAGTATCGATATGTTCAGGGTCAAAGCCCATTAAGCCTAACAGAATAGCCTTGTCTGTCGCATGACCAACACCAGTTGCTGCAAGCGAACCATATAACTTAATCTGAACTCTAACCGTGTTTTGTAGATCATTTTTTTTCAATAAATCACCCACAAAACTGTATGCCGCTCGCATTGGTCCAACTGTATGGGAGCTAGATGGACCAATACCAATTTTAAAAAGATCAAATACACTAATAAACACGGGGTCCTACCTTCAATTCATTATTATTCGTATGTTCGTCGTTATTGTGTCCTTTCGGATATTCCTAAAATTATCATTAAGCTGCCCATAAAGCACTGAAAATAAATGGGTCATCGCCTAAAAACAACACAATCAATTTCTAACTCAATATTTTCCAAAAAATGGAATTTTCCATTAATTTAAATGGTAAATTATCCAACAAATATTTAAGAATTGTTCTTTTTAACAAATAAAATAACGAACCTTTGCCAATTTTTTATAAAAAAAATTTGGTTTTTAAGCTATTCACTTGGAATTTAAATTATTTAAATAAAATTAAAAACAATAACTTACACAATATTTAGATCATTCTTCGCCAATAAATAGAATAAAAATGCCCCTATTTACCAATAACCATATATCGTATACGATATATGAAAGAACAATAGTTCTGTCGTTAAGGAAAACGTAATGACAAGTCAGTTTAAAAAGCAGTTATCTCTAATGGATCTTACATTCATTGGCTTAGGCGCCATTTTCGGTTCTGGATGGTTATTTTCAGCAAGTCATGTGGCCTCTCAAGCCGGCCCTGCGGGTATATTGTCATGGATTATTGGGGGCTTTGCCGTTTTAATTCTGGGAATTATTTATTGTGAGTTAGGTGCAGCCTTACCACGAGCAGGCGGTATTATCCGTTATCCCGTATTTTCACATGGTCCTTTACAAGGATATTTACTTGGTTCTGTGACCGTCATTGCCTTTTCAAGTTTAATTGCAATTGAAGTCGTCGCTGCCCGTGAATATGCAGCGGCATGGTTCCCTTCACTTACAGAAATACACGATGGCGTTCGGTCTCCAACCACGATTGGATGGTTGTTTCAGTTTGCACTTTTATGCGTATTTTTTGCTTTGAATTATTACAGCGTAAAAACCTTTGCAATTGCCAACAACCTCATCAGTGCATTGAAGTTTGCGGTTCCAGTTTTAGTGATGGTTGCGCTTCTATACCACTTTAAACCGGCAAACTTTTCAATGACCGAGTTTGCCCCAATGGGTGCTCACGGCGTACAAGGTGCCGTATCTGCTGGCGGTATTATTTTTGCGTACTTAGGTTTAACGCCGATTATTTCGGTAGCCAGTGAAGTAAAACGTCCTCAATTTACTATTCCTTTTGCACTCATCTTATCTGTCGTTTTAGCAACGATTATTTATGTCGTGCTGCAAGTTGCTTTCTTGGGTGCTGTACCGACCGATATGTTAGCAAATGGTTGGTCAGGACTCAGTGACAAGTTCCCATTACCTTATCGCGACATTGCCATGTTATTAGGTTTGGGATGGTTAGCGCTTTTAGTTGTTTCAGACGCTATTATCTCTCCGTCTGGCTGCGGCAATATCTATATGGCTGCAACTCCACGTGTCATTTATGCATGGTCGAACAGTAATACGTTCTTCCGTATTTTTACTCGTGTAGATCCAAAATCAGGCATTCCACGTTATGCATTATGGTTAACATTTGCACTTTCTGTATTTTGGACTATGCCGTTTCCATCTTGGGATAAATTAATTTCTGTAGTTTCGGCAGCGTTAGTTTTAAGTTATGCCCTAGCTCCTGTCACAGTGGGTGCCTTACGTCGTAATGCTCCTGAGCTTGAACGTCCATTCTATGTAAAAGGCTTTACTGTTCTTGGCCCACTTGCCTTCGTGATTGCTTCTTTTATTGTCTATTGGTCTGGCTGGAATGTCATTTCATGGTTATTAGGTGCACAAATTGTATTGTTTGCACTCTATGTCATTTTTAAACGCTATGTGCCAACCCAAGAAGTCAGCCTAGCTCAACAATTAAAGTCATCAGCTTGGCTTCTTGTTTACTACATTTTAATGATTATTGTTTCTTACCTTGGCAGCTTTGGTGATGGTGCATCACACCTATTGGCAGCTCCGTTTGACACACTTTTAGTTATGGTGATTTCTCTTGGTTGTTACTACTGGGGAATAAATTCAGGTTTACCAAAAGCACTCATTAAAAATGATGATGAAGCTTAGCGATCACTTGCTTAAACACATATAGGTTGGAGTTTTCTTTTGACTAATAACGTATACAAAATACTATATTTTCGAAAGTAAAACCTAGGCTTTGATAATTCTCCAACGTCAGAAGAACTACTTTTGACGTTCACTCTAAAGTGAGATTGATAATGTTAAATATTACTGGTCAAAATTTTATTGCAGGTCAACGTTCAAGTTCGGGCAGTAAATTTGTCTTAAGTTATGATGCTGCAACAGATGAAGCATTACCCTATCAATTTGCTCAAGCCACTCCTGAAGAAATTGATCAGGCAGCTCAAGCAGCTGCATTGGCCTATCCAGCTTTTAGACAAACCACACCAGAACAGCGCGCTGTTTTTCTAGAAACAATTGCCAGTGAAATTGATGCGCTTGATGACCAGTTTATTGCCACTGTCTGTCAAGAAACTGCTTTACCTGAAGCTCGCATTCGCGGTGAACGTGGGCGAACTACTGGCCAATTACGTCTGTTTGCTCAAGTATTACGCCGTGGTGATTATTTAGGTGCCCGTATTGATTTGGCTTTACCTGAGCGTCAACCACTTCCACGTCCAGATTTACGTCAATATAAAATCGGTGTTGGGCCAGTGGCGGTATTTGGTGCAAGTAATTTCCCACTTGCCTTTTCTACTGCTGGTGGCGATACCGCTTCAGCACTTGCGGCTGGATGTCCTGTCATTGTGAAGGCACATAGCGGCCACATGGCAACTGCCGAATCAATTGCAAATGCCATTTGTAGTGCAATTGAGAAATGCGCTATGCCAAAAGGCATCTTTAGCATGATTTATGGTCAAGGTGTTGGTGAACCACTGGTAAAACACCCCGCAATTAAAGCAGTTGGATTTACAGGTTCACTCAAAGGTGGCCGTGCCCTCTGCGATTTAGCTGCTGCACGCCCTGAGCCAATTCCTGTTTTTGCCGAAATGTCGAGCATTAACCCAATGGTTTTATTACCCGAAGCTCTAAAAGTGCGTGGTGATAAAATTGCAGCCGAACTTAGTGGTTCAGTGGTTTTAGGTTGCGGTCAGTTCTGTACCAATCCGGGTTTAATTATTGGAATTAAATCAACTGAATTTAGCCAATTTCTTGAGCAGTTCACGGCTGCAATGGCTCAGCAGCCACCACAAACCATGCTTAACAAAAGCACTTTAAGAAGCTATGAACATGGCCTTAAAGCATTACTCGCACATGACAAAATTGAGCATTTAGCGGGTCAACCACAACAAGGCCACCAAGCCTATCCTCAGCTCTTTAAAGCTGATGTATCTCTTTTACTAGAGCAGGATGAATTACTTCAAGAAGAAGTATTCGGCCCAACTACAATTGTGATTGAAGTTGAATCTGCAGAGCAGCTTGCTCTAGCGTTAAGCGGTCTGCGTGGCCAACTTACCGCATCATTAATTGCAGAGCCGCAAGATTTTGAGAACTTCTCCTCCATTATTCCATTACTCGAAGAAAAGGCAGGACGTTTACTTCTAAATGGTTATCCAACAGGTGTTGAAGTCTGTGATGCCATGGTACACGGCGGGCCTTTCCCTGCAACTTCAGATGCACGTGGTACATCGGTAGGAACATTAGCAATCGAGCGTTATTTACGACCAGTATGCTATCAAAACTATCCAGATCACTTATTACCACTTGCCCTTCAAAATGCCAATCCGCTTGGTATTGAACGCTTAGTGAATGGTGAAATGAGTAAAGCTGCTCTTTAACATTTTTGAAGGAGTTTATCTCAATGATGAACTCCTTTTTTTAGATCAAAGCCTCACCGCACATTATTTCAATAAAAAAGTGCAAAAAATGAATAGCAAGATGCTCAAACAAATCAATGCGTAACATATTTTAAATAAGGATATTGGTATATGACGACAACATTAAAAAAGGTAGTCGCGGCCTCTATGGTCGGCTCCGTAGCTGAATGGTATGAATTTTTCCTGTATGGAACTGCTTCTGCCCTTGTCTTTGGCGAACTTTTCTTTCAACAAACGGGCAACGCTATAGATGGTATTTTGGCGGCCTTTGCCCTCTATGCCGTTGGCTTTTTAGCAAGACCGATTGGTGGCCTCGTATTTGGCCATTACGGCGATAAAATTGGACGTAAGAAATTATTGCAAATTAGCCTGATTATTGTCGGTATAACTACTTTTTTGATGGGCTGTATTCCGACCTTCCATCAAATTGGCTATTGGGCACCTACACTATTGGTTATGCTGCGTTTAATTCAAGGCTTTGCTTTTGGTGGTGAATGGGGCGGCGCAGTTATTTTGGTTTCAGAGCACAGTCCAGATGATCGCAGAGGCTATTGGGCAAGCTGGCCACAAACTGGTGTACCGCTCGGCAATTTAGTAGCCACACTGGTTTTATTACTACTTTCAAAAAACCTCTCACCCGAACAATTCCTAGATTGGGGATGGCGCTGTGCATTCTGGTTTTCGGCAGTCGTGGTACTGATTGGTTTATGGATTCGAAAAAATGTAGACGATGCCGAGGTATTTAAAGAAGCACAGGCCAAACAACAGCTTCTTGAAAAGCAACAACTCGGGATTATTGAAGTTTTAAAATATCATAAGAAATCTGTTATTGCGGGTATCGGTGCCCGATTCGCAGAAAACATTTTGTATTATATGGTGGTTACTTTTTCGATCAGTTATTTAAAGTTGGTCGTCCATAAAGATACTTCGCAGATCTTACTGCTTATGTTCGGCGCTCACCTGATCCATTTCTTTATTATTCCTTTTATGGGGCATTTAAGCGATATATTTGGCCGCAAACCTATTTACCTTATTGGAGCTGTACTCACTGCATTTTGGGGCTTTGTCGGCTTTCCGTTAATGGATACAGGCAATAACTGGCTCATCATGTTAGCGATTGTGCTCGGTCTATTTATTGAATCGATGACCTACTCGCCTTACTCTGCGTTAATGACTGAGTTATTTCCAACTCACATTCGCTATACGGCGCTTTCATTTTGTTATCAAGTCGCACCCATTATGGCAGGTTCACTCGCTCCATTAATTGCCTTGACCTTACTCAAAGAATTTAATAGTTCGGTTCCAATTTCTTTATATTTAGTTGCCGCAAGTCTGATATCTATAGTCTCGATTTTGCTGGTAAAAGAAACCAAAGGCCGATCATTGGCTTTTAAAGATTAATCGTTAAAATATAAATTAAGAGCTTAATAATGATTTTGGGTTGTTCTATACAGCCCAATTTTTTTATCTAAATATTTTTGGTAGAGGCACGATACAAGGTAGGTGACATGCCTGTATGCAACTTAAACTGACGACAAAAAGCACTATGATCGGTATAACCACAGCGTAAACCAATTTGAGTAATCGGTAAGTCAGTCGCAAGCAGTTCAGTGGCGACCTGAAGACGAATTTTGCTAATCATTTGCCGCGGCGTTAAATGGTATATTTTTTTGCAATAGCGTTCTAACTGAGCCACCGACACACCAGCAATTGCGGTCAAGTGTGCCAACGTAATCGTTTCGGCATAATTCTTTTTAATATATTCCTCAACCTGAACCATTTTATAAAAAGCAGGGTGTGTATTTTCAGGTACATTTAAATCATTAGAAATACCCGCTATTCCTACTAGATTTCCATCCGCATCAAATAAAGGTTCTTTATAAGTCAAACACCAGCCCGACTGGTTCTTTGCATATAAATGCAGTTCTAATTGCTCTGTTAACTTTTTACCACGACGAATTACTTGTAGATCTTGAGATGTATATATTTTTCCAAGAGAGTGAGGAAAGACTTCTTCCGAGGTCTTTCCAAGTAACGCAGTTTTATCTTTTAGACCACAGCGATTTACTAATGTTTGATTAACAAAGACATAGCGTGCTTCAGTATTTTTGATGAAAAATACCACCGAAGATAAAGCATCAAATAATGGTTCAATACTTTCCAGATTTTTTAAGAAATCTTCCAAAGTTGTGGTTAGTTTCGGAATTTGAACCAAAGTCATGAGCTAGAGCGGGCAAAGTAATAACTTGTCTACTCTAGAACATTTCATTTTTGATTTAAAGGAGAAGTAGACATCGCCATAAGGCTTTTTACACGGGTAGGAAGTAATGGCGGTCGAGAGTTAGGTAGCTGCCAATCAAATAGGCAGGCGGCAGCTGTTGCACAAGTGCTTCCCTGACATGCGCCCATTCCACAACGTGTATGTAATTTTGCATCAATCCAATTACTACGCTCGGCAACCTTATCAAAAGTCACATCTTCACATCGACAAAAAATAGTTTCTGGACGAGCAAGCGTTTTTAACTCAGCACGCAATTTGAAGCTTTTCTCAAGCAAATGTGCAAATAATCGATACCGTTGTCTGTGAGCAAATAATTGACTGGCTTTTTCATTTTGGCCTATAGCTGCATAACCTGCGATGCTACCTTCAACCATCGCCAGCTCACTTCCGCCAAAACCTGTACACTCACCTGCTGCCCAAACCTGCGGCTGTGATGTACGTTGATAGTCATCGACCACAATCGCATTGTCCTTAATTTGACAACCCATTAACTGCCCTAATTGAGTATTCGGTACTAAACCAAACCCACAAGCGAGTCGATCACACTCAATTTCAACAATTCCTTTCGGTGTTTGTAGTCTTACTCGTTCAAGACGCTCCTGACCAATCGCTTCAATCACATAACTGTCAGGTTGATATAAACGATAAGGTAAAGATAACGCCTGTATTATTTTTGCAGGCCAGCGCCAAAGTTGTAGTGCAAATTTACGAACGGAAGATGAAGGTGCCTGTTCAGCAACATAGAGAACTTGAGCTTCTGCTTTTTTCGCAGTGTCCGCACTTGCTAAGAGTAATGGTCCAGATCCTGCAATCACAACACGTTCATTTTTAACAGGTGTACCTGCTTTAATTAAAGCTTGTAAACCACCTGCACCCGTTACTCCAGATAAGGTCCACCCGGGAAAAGGTAAAAATAGTTCTCTTGCCCCCGTACACAATATAAGCTGACGATAAGACAAATTTAGGCTGTCATGAGATCGCTCAACGAGCAATTGGCCTACAAAAGGTGCAGCGACAATCTTGGCACCAAATATAAATTCAATATTAGGATGAGCATCAATTTGTTGATATTTCTGCTGCGCCATTTCAGGTACAGGAAAAATCGGTCCAGCGCGCCAGATTTGACCACCCGCCTGTGGGTTGTTATCCAATATTAAAATTCGCCCACCACTCTCGGCGGCTGCAATAGCAGCTGACAACCCCGCAGGGCCTGCCCCTACAACTACCACATCGTATTGTTTTTCCATTATTGTGTTTCCACCTTCATGTCTTGCTGGCACAGCGTCTGACAAGCAAGCACTCTGAGTCCATTAATATTGACACGGCATTCCTGACAAACTCCCATTCCACAAAATGGAGTACGTTTTTCACCACAAACAGATAGACGACTGTAAGACTTTGCTTGTGCTAAAGCAGCAGCAACACTGGTGCCCTCAATCACAGAAACTGATTGTCCGTTAATAAAAAGCTGAATCATCTATGCAGCTCCTATAAAACGATGTGGTAAAAAAGGTTCAGGATCTATATCAAAAGTTAATCCACACACATGGGAAGCAATAAGTCTTGCTGTACCTGTCGCAGTGGTTACACCTAGTCCTTCATGACCAACCGCTAAATAAACCGATTGAAATGCAGGATGTCGTCCAATAACAGGAATGCAATCCGGAGTAGCTGCACGAAAACCAGTCCATGCCCGAATAACATTAAGATCAGCCAAAGCTGGAAAATAATCAGCAGCCTCTTTAAGCACACGCGTAAACACTTCTGGCTCTACGGTCGGATCAACCGTATTGAACTGACGAGATGACCCAATAAAAAGTTGACCTGTCGGTCTAGGTTGAATATTACAAGCGACCGAAATTCCACTTGTCGCTTGAGTGCTGGCCGCATAAGCTAAAGCCACTAACGTATGTTTTACATTTAATCCAGGATAACGATCGGTAATAGCCAGATGACCTTTTTTAGGTTCAATCGGTAACTCTGGAAAAAAATCTGTCGCATGAATGCCGTTAGCCAAAACAATATGTGCTGCTTCGAGCCATGTTCCATCACTTAACTGAACCCGATTTTCTTCAATATGAATAACTTTAGCTTGTTGAAACTGAATCTTTTGTGGGAATTGTTTTAACAACCATTCAGCAGCACAGGGTGCATATAAAATGCCATCATCAAAAACTTCTAATCCACCGTAAAGACCGTGCTTTAAGTGAGGTTCAAGCTGACGAACTTCATCTGCGTTTCGAAGTTGGCAACGGACGCCTTGTGCAGTGAGACGTTGATATTTTTCTTCGGCAATCTGCATTTCTTCTGAGCTACTTGCCAGCCATAAAGTTGGTGTTTGGCGATACGCGCATTCTTCCGAAAGCTCGTGCCCTAATTCATGCCATAACTGAACTGACCAATGACTAAGTTTTAATTCGGCTTCCAAGTCATCCATAATGACCAAATGCCCCATGCCCGCAGCTGTTGCACCACCGATACGAGCATCTAAAACTTGCACATTTAACCCTTGTCGGGCTAACTCATAAGCACATGCCGCACCTACAATGCCTGCCCCAATGACGATGGCATCGGTTCTCATAGCTGAATACCCCAAGCAAATGGGTCATTTTCATCCATAAATAAAGTTGCTTCGGCACTCATGTAAGCTTCACCACGAATGGTTGGAATAACATATTCCCCTGCTTGCTCATACGAGGCAATAAACTGGCTACCGATAATGCTGGCTTGTTTCCATAACTTTCCTGGTTCAAGTTTGCCATCTGCAGCTAAGCAAGCAATTTTTGCACTGGTTCCAGTTCCACATGGTGAACGGTCATATGCCTTGCCCGGGCAAAGTACAAAATTTTTACTGTCCGCTTCAGTGTCACTTGCAAATAATTCAATATGGTCAATTTCTTGTCCATCTTTACCAGTTATTCCTTGTGCCGTAAGCGCTTGTCTGACTGTCCACGCATAGTCAGTCAGTTGATCTAAATTATCACTTGCAACACGTTGACCATGGTCATTAATCAAGAAGAACCAGTTACCACCCCATGCAATATCACCAGTAACTTTTCCATATTTTTCAACATCAACTTCGACCGCTTTTTTATAACGATATGCTGGTACATTTCTCACGCTAACTGAATGATCTTCATGCAATGTCGCCTCAACATCACCCACTGGTGTTTCAATTAAATGCGTACCTACTTGTATTTTCCCCAAGTGTGCTAACGAAGCGACTACACCAATCGTGCCATGACCACACATGCCTAGATAACCTGTGTTATTAAAGAAAATTACGCCTGCACTCGCTTTAGGATTCACTGGTTTACACAATAATGCTCCAACCAAAACATCATTACCGCGCGGCTCTAACATAGTTGCTCTACGGAAATGGTCATATTGTTCTGATAATATTTTTCGACGGCTTTCCATGTCTCCTGTACCTAAATCAGGAAAACCTTCAAGCACTAATCGTGTTGGTTCACCACCAGTATGAGAGTCCAAAATTTTTACTGTTTTCATAGAAGTATCCTTACATTTTTTTCTAGGATGACTGATCTCAAAACAGCAAGCTTGATCGTTTTCTTATGAATCGATGACGAAATCAGCATAGTGAAAACTTGCTTCACCTAAACTAAAGACAAAAAAATTAGGCCAGTGGCCTAATTCAAATAACGCTGAAATGATTAAGAATGTAGCACTTATTTTTTCACATTTTTATTGTGAGGTAGATGTTCATAAAGTGATTGGCAAACACCATTAATATGCTCTTCAATTAATTTAACCGCTAAATCAACGTCTTTGGCTTTGCAGGCTTTCACAATTTCTCTGTGTTCATCATTTGCACGTGATTTGCCTTCTGAAACATTCATTTGTAATCTTAAATAGCGCTCAATCTTATCGTAAATAGAACGAATTAATCCAAGCATATACGGCCGCTGTGCTGGTTCATAAAGG
Organism: Acinetobacter sp. XS-4; assembly: GCF_023920705.1. NCBI lineage: Bacteria > Pseudomonadati > Pseudomonadota > Gammaproteobacteria > Moraxellales > Moraxellaceae > Acinetobacter > Acinetobacter sp. XS-4. The sequence continues at coordinate 2,601,756 of NZ_CP094657.1, forward strand.
CATGCATGTAACTGCCAATTGAGAGTGGTCCAGCTTCCAATATCCATGTTATCAATAAAGGCATTACAAATTTCATCAGCCTTTTTATAAGTTTCTTCCGTCATATTCGGTACGGCGAGCTGAATCAGTTTCGTTTCCAACATCACTCGGACTTCAAAAATCTGTGCCAACTCTTCTTCAGAAATACGAGTCACAATTGCGCCACGATTTTTTATAAACTCAACCAAGCCTTCGGCTTCAAGTTGCTTTAAAGCTTCACGTACGGGAATTTTGCTAACATTAAAAAGTTTGGCAATTTCATCCTGACGAATCGGTTCACCTTCAGCAATATGCCCTGCAATAATTGCTTCTCTAATATATTTGACAATAACTTCAGATACCGAAGGCATTGCACCAAGATTTGATACATTAAAAGATGGTAGCGTCACGAATATTCTCTTAACCTCAAAATATGACACAAATAAAAGGATGATAATTTTTATTCATCCGCCATAATGAAATCATTGCTTTTCAAGCATTATTTTCGGCACGGCTTACCTTTATTTCAATGCTGCTAAAACTCATTTTCTCTATTTATTGGAGCTAATAATTTTTAACTGCATTAATAGCTAAAGTATACTTTATACCATTTAATTCACAAAACTATTATTAGACTATGCTGAAATCGTCATCATTTTATTGTATCTAACCAAGCAAATCATAATAAATAGCAGCATACTACCCTGTTCTCTTGATGGGCAACTGTCAAAAAGATTCCTATCCATTTAGCTGAGTTATTGCCTGCAAGATAAAATTTTTATCTTGTAAAAATCATGCTGCATAAAACTTTTAAAGTTTGAGTCACTTCATATGAGTACGCCAACAGAAGCAAAATTTTCCCTGAATTATTATACGGGTTTCTTATCTGTACTATTTGCTGCTTTTCTATGGGGTACGGCAGGTACAGCGGCATCTTTTGCAAAAGGCATTAGTCCACTTGTAATTGCTACCATTTCTGTGAGCTTTGGTGGATTAATTCATACGTTTTTAAGCTTAAAAGCCATTAAACAAAATTACCAAAAACTATTTAACTTTAAATCCCAAGTTCTTATTGCGGTCATTGTTTCAATTCTTTGTCCATTTGCATTTTATTCATCTGTCTCTTTAGCGGGTGTTTCTATTGGCACCGTGATTTCTATTGGCTGCGCACCTTTGTTTTCAGTGCTTTTGGAATGGATTTTAGATAAACGAAAACTTTCTTTAAAATGGCTCATCAGTTTTATTCTCGGTTTTTTAGGAATTATTTTACTCTCTTATGCAGGTGATCATGCGCAACACCAAATCGTACAATCTGATCGTATTTTAGGGGTATTTTTTGGCTTACTTTCTAGCCTTAGCTATGCAACATATTCTTGGATAATGAGAAACCTAATTCGCCAAGATGTCGACTCAAGAGCTGCCATGGGAGTGATTTTTGGTATCTCTGCAATGCTGGTACTACCTACATTATTCTTTACAGCACAAAACCTTTTTGATTACCCAACTAACATTTGGGTTGCGATTTATATTCCGATTGTTCCTATGTTTTTGGGCTATTTATTTTTTAGCTTTGGTCTTAAACGAATTCCAGCAAGTCAGGCTATGACACTAGCTTTAGTTGAGATTCCAGTTGCAGCATTATTAGCAGTTGTTGTAGTGGGTGAAAGTTTAACAATGCATAGTTATTTAGGTTTAATTCTCATTTTTCTCTGCGTTATTGTTCTGACCAAAAAGTAATTCATAGAAATAAAAAAAGAGGCTAAATTGTTAGCCTCTTTTTTTATGGATACTTACTTAGATTTCAGCGGACCAGTTACGGTACCACGTACGGAATAACTCATACTGAGTTTCAACATATTTACGTTGCGATTCGCTCAATGCATCAGTCTCATTAAAATGTAAGGTATATTCTTTATCACCGTTAAGTACCATTAAGTATTTATAGTAAAGAACAAGATCCGTTCCTTCGTCAAAAGAAGATAAAACTTCTAATGCACTTGATAACTCTTGTGCTAAGCGACGGGCTTTTGCATCACCTGCTGCAGCTTTTTTACTAAGGTCAACCAACAGTAAAACTTCTTTAGGTAAAGCATTACCAATCCCTGTAATCGCACCGGTTGCATTACAGTTGACGAAGCCATGGAAAACTTGAGTGTCTACGCCCGCCATTAAAGTGACTGAATCATCTTGTGAAGTAATGAATTCAGCTGCGTAACGCATATCGGCAGCGCCACCAAATTCTTTAAAACCAATTAAGTTTGGAAACTCACGGCGTAATTCAAAAAATAAATCTGCACGAGTTGCAAATCCATAATATGGACTATTGTAAATCACCGAAGGTAAGCTTGGAGCTGCTTTTAAAATGGCAGAAAAGTGAGCTTTTTGTGCAGTTGGTGATGCACCGCGTGATAGTACACGTGGAATAACCATAAGCCCTTGTGCACCTACCTTTTCTGCATGAGCTGCATGAGAAACTGCTTCTTTTGAATTCACTGCACCAGTACCAACAATTGTTGGAATGCCAGCAGCAACAAGTCGTGCTACACCTTCTTGGCGTTGAGCTTCTGTCAATAAAGGCCAATCACCCATAGAACCACAATACACTACCGCACTCATGCCCGCTTCAATCAGCTCATGCCCTTTTTTCACAAGCGCGTCAAAATCTGGCTCACGGTTAGGAGTACATGGGGTCATTAACGCCGGGATACATCCTGTGAAGATATTACTCATAATTATTCCTCAGTAATACAAATAAAACTCTGGGTAGTCGTACTTTCGAGTTAATCCATCTCAAAAGTTATGGAATGGGATTAATAGCTGCTTAATCATTCTTCATATATCGTATACGATATACAACAAAAAGAATAGTCTTTCCCTTTAAATTCTTTAAATGAGTAAAAATCCATATAAATCAAATAGTAATTTTATTAGTAGAATTAAAAATAAGATTCATCCCATATTTTTTTAAAAATTGAATCTAAAAAAATTATGAAATTTAAAAATTAGTGCTGAGAAGAGAAATTAAATCTGAGCTTATAGGCGCTCAAAAAACAACCGCAGAACATTAGCCATTAGTCGCACCTCCCTATTTTTATTCATTTTTGCTGGTAAAGTGCTTTACATGGTTTGATACAACCTACTTAACTCAGATGCATAATTCACCTGTTACCGCATCTGATGTTTTTTGAGCCTCTAGTCCGCTAGAGGCTTTTTTTATTATTGATTTAAAAGCTGATATATTAAATTTCTAGACATAATTAAAGACAAGAAAAATGGATCGAATTTTAAAATTAAGTATTTTAAGTTTTCCTGTTTTATTATTAAGTGGTTGCATTGGCTGTTATAACCCAACAGGCTGTAACCGTGATACTTCGCCTTATTTCTATACAACCCAAATCACTCACGTCAAAGGGGTAACAGTTCCTGTTGGAACAAAACTGGTTTATAAATCTCAAAAGTCAAAACAGAAAAATGAGCAAACTGCACCACTTAAAGAAGAACATATAACAGGAATAAAGCTACCAAAAGATAGCGCTATGCTTTGGGGAGGAATGCCCACCAATCATCTCCTTCAATTTGCTAATTCCGAAATGCAGGGATTTACAGCCTACCGAGCACAAGAAGCTCCTGCTGTATATTCCAATCAATTTTTAAAACTCTGGAAAGAATGTGATAGTGATTTAGATATTTCTATCAAAAATAAAAACGACTGGAGCTTTAATCCTACAAATATCAAAATTATTGGGTGTGGAATTAACTATCAAGAAAGAGCTTCGTACAACACCAATAACCCAAGCCAAGATAAAGTTGATATTTTTCTCATCAAAATTAATCAGGCTTTACAACAACTGCCCCAACAAAAAGAATATCCAGTTATTCACTATTCCCAAAATTAAATTAATAAAAAAGCCCGCTTTTCAGCAGGCTTTTATTTCAATTTGAACTAGCAAATTTAATTAAAAAAAATTAACCACAGGTTGCATTAGTAATTTTTTTAGAAGCTGGATCAATGGTCACTGTAACTCGGTTTGTACGATAATCCATCGTCATTGGTTGACCTGGAGCCACTTTACGCACAATTTCTGATTGGGTTTTTTGTTTAATTTGATCATCAGTAAGACCAGTTTGCCCCACTAATTTTTGAGCTTCTTCTGCTACACAGTTCGCTTGGTTATCACGGAATAACTTCCATTCTTCAATGACTTGGCCGTTTGGTAAATGACAATACCCAACCTGACCATTTGCTTCATTTCTAATTTCTAATTTGCCACCTTGTTCAACGCAATATTGACTAGCTGGATTTGGTGAACCAATTTTTGGTGGGGTTGAATCTTTATGTTGTACAGATGAACAAGCCGTTAACGAAACAAGCGCTAAGCCAAGAAAAAGAATTTTTTTCATAATTTTTTGCTTCTTACTAAAAAAACTAAAGATATCAAAAAATTTCATATTTCATATGACTTGTTTACAATAAAAAACTCACTTGTCTGTTCTAGCAAAATAAATTTAATTGATTGGAAATTAAGATATTCCCAATTAAAAGCCATTTTTGAACTATTCTATTCAGGTCTTTCTAAAATTCGGGGGCCTGATCCGTCTTGTCCTAAAATATCTTCAGGATTTCTTAATGGACATTGCTCTAATGATAAACAACCGCAGCCAATGCACCAGTCCATTTCATCTCTTAATCGAGTTAATTTTTGAATTCGATCATCTAAGTTTTCTCGCCAATGACTCGATAAATCCTTCCATTGCTTAGCTGTTAATTTGCTGCCTATTGGATACTGACTTAAGGCTTCTTTAATCTCATTTAAAGGAATACCCACCCTTTGAGCAACTTTAATAATCGCAATATATCTTAAAATAATTAAGGGATAGCGACGTTGATTACCATTCGTTCTTATACTTTTTATAAGACCTTTCGCTTCATAAAAATGAAGGGTCGAAACAGGTATTCCACTTCTTTTTGCAACTTCACCCACAGTCAAAACTCGACTAGGGTCAGCTCTTTTATTTTCACTCATCATGATTGACCTCAACTTTACTTGAGGTTTATAAGAGCGCGTCTTTATTTTGTCAAATAAATAACAGGGGTTTTGTTATATGTTATGAGCCACTTTTATCAAGTGATAGATCTTATCTGTAAAAGCCAATGACAAAAAATGGATCTGATGATTAACCCAGTTCAATCTATAAAATAACTTGCTATCAGTTAAATTTAAGAAATTAGTCTTGTAGAGTACAGGGACATCCACAAATCCAAAACATGTTATAAACGAAAGGCATTGGGGCGCCTAATGGATAGACTTTAATTTGCTCGATCTTATAAGTTTTTTTACGTGATTCAATGTGAAGTATATTATCGTGACGTGCAATCACAATTCCCTTTTTATATAATTTTTTCCTTTCATTCTTTGCATCAAATTTATATACCAAAAAGTAAACTTTTTCTCCTACGCTGATCTCTGAATGATTAACCATAATGTAACCATTACAATACTTACATTGCCAATCTTTCATATCTCAAATTATCACACGCTTAAATTAAAAAAACACACTGAATTTTATAGTATAAATTTATTAAAGATATAAATCTAAAGAAATGGTTTAATTGAAAAAATAAGGTTTATTTGTGACACATATCACAATAAAAACTTAAAATTATATTCAGATACATCAATCACTTATCAAAAAATACTTAAGGTTTATTATTTTTAAATATATAAAAACCACCTATAATTTATTTAATTATATAGTATGTTTAACAATAATTTAAAATTTAATTATAATGGTGAATTTAATATTTATTACATGATTTATTTTATTCTATTTGACTTAGCTTTTAGTATAGCAATAGTAAATATTAAATTAATTTCACCTTAAAATTAAAAATAATTCATTTCACATTATATAAAAAATAAATATATAATAAATTGCATTACAATTTAATTTTTTTATTATGTCAATTCAACGTTTAAAATTAGCACTCCCATCAGGACATGATCAATTATTACTTCATTCTTGTTGTGCTCCTTGTTCAGGAGAAGTTATGGAAGCATTGATTGAATCAGACATTAAATTTTCAATATTTTTTTATAATCCTAATATTCATCCAGTAAAAGAATATCTCATCCGTAAGGAAGAAAATATTCGTTTTGCAGAAAAGCATAATATTCCATTTATCGATGCAGACTATGACACTGACAATTGGTTTGCTCGAGCTAAAGGTATGGAAGATGAACCCGAACGTGGTATTCGTTGTACCATGTGTTTCGATATGCGATTTGAACGAACTGCCCTTTACGCCTATGAACACGGCTTTAGTCTCATCAGTAGTTCGCTAGGAATTTCTCGCTGGAAAAATATGGCGCAAATCAATGACTGCGGAATTCGTGCTGCTGCACACTATCCTGAAATTCAGTATTGGGATTACAACTGGCGTAAAAACGGTGGCTCAAGCCGTATGATTGAAATCAGTAAACGAGAAGAGTTTTATCAACAAGAATATTGTGGCTGTGTATATTCTTTAAGAGATACTAATCGCTGGCGTATGGGTAATGGGCGTGATCGTATTAAACTGGGTGTTAAGTTTTATAGTAATGCCATGGAAGAAGATTAATTTTTATTTCTCTTTAAGAATTAATTAAGTTATTGCGAACTATATTTATTTTTAATAAAAAAACGGCCACATCTGGAGAATGTGGCCAAAAGGTGTACTAAATAAGCTTTGATGTAGTTAGATTAATTGTGCTAGCTTAAAATAATATTAATTAAAATTAATTTTAAAAATTTTAATAACATCTCTATTTTCACATAACCAATTGATCATCATAGAAATTCGTATTTAAGCATTAAAAAAATAATTAAATTTATCTAAATAGCGCAACTTAGACTATTATTTTTCTTGTAAATATTGTGCAATTCTTTGAATGCTTTCAATAATTTCATTAGGTGTGTGGGCTGCGTAGCCAAAAAGAACCGCCGCCTTTTTGTTTGGCAGCTGACAATATCTTAATAGTGGTTGAACAGCCAAGTTTAGAGCTGAACACTGATCAATAAATTCTTGCTCTGTCCACTCACCTTTTAACCAGCACACTGCATGGATACCTGAATCTGTGGGTTGAACACTTAGCACATCCGAAAGATGCTCATCAATCGCTTTAATCAATGCTTGTTGGCGCTCATAGCAAGCTTTTCGAACTTTACGTACGTGCCGAGCATAGTGGCCTTTTTGTATAAATTGAGACAAAGCCACTTGCTCTAAATAAGAACTTCGAACATCAGTATAGTATTTTGCTGCACTAAACATTTCGATCAATGCTTCAGGCACAACCATGAAGCCTAAACGAAACTCTGGAAACATCATTTTGGTAAAAGTACCAGAGTAAATAACTCTTTGCTGCTGATCTAAACCTTGTAGAGCTTGAATGGGATGTGTGCCATAGCGAAATTCACTATTATAGTCATCTTCAAAAATCCATTTTTCTTGTTGAGCTGCCCAATCGAGTAACGCAAAACGGCGAGTGAGACTTAAAGTTCCACCTACAGGAAACTGATGTGAAGGTGCTGTATAGACCAGTTTGCTTTTTGAATAACGATGAATAATGTCCGAAATTTGCATTCCCTCTTCATCACTTTCAATTAAATTTACCTGTGCACCAAAACTTCGGAAAATGTTAAAAGCTGCGTCATACCCTGGTTCGTCTAAGCACACTTCATCATTTGCTTGAAGTAAAGCATACGCCGTTAAATGAATAGCTTGCTGTGTTCCATTTACGATAATAATTTGCTCTTCGTTGCAGTTTAGCCCTCGAGTGGAGCGAACATATTCACAAATTTCCTGACGCAGAGGTAGATAGCCACGCGGGTCGTGAAATTGACCAAGCTGATAATACGACTGCCGCCAAGCTTGATTTAATAACTTTCCCCAAAGTTGATGAGGAAATAAATCAACACAACCTACACCCACATGGAACATTTTTTTATTTTGACTTGACCATGACTGCTCTCGCCATGAAGTTAATAGCGCTTCCATATTCGGATTAATATTCAAGGATTGATGATTATTTTTAGACGGTTTTTTTGAATTTTCTTGAACATGTATTAACTGATCTGGCACAACCTCAGCAACATAGGTACCCGAACTTGGTTTGGTAAATAAATATCCCTCATCAAATAATCGTTCAAGAGCTGCCAATACAGAATTTCTTGAAATTGACATCATCTCTGCTAGGGCACGACTTGAGGGTAATTTTGTTCCGGCAGATAGCCTTCCATCTAAAATAGCATCACGCAAAGCCGAATATAGCCCATCTTTAATCTGACCTTTTGGCAAAATCAAATGTGGGAAAGATGCCGAAATCGAAGCTGCCATAGCAAACTGGTACTGTAAAAAATATCAAAAGTGTACCTTATAAAAATACCACTATCAAAACTACACTCTAATTATCGTTTTCCCTTACTTTAAAACAGAGTGTAATTATTATGCAAAATCAAGATATTCAAATCGTGCCTATTCAGCAACAGTACTATTCACAATGGGAAAAATATTGGCTTGCTTATCAAAATTTTTATCAGGTAAATTTACCTCTGCATGTCACTAAAGTGACTTGGGAACGCTTTTACGATGAAAATGAACCCGTTTATTGTGCTGTTGCCAAACAAGGTGAGCAAGTTTTGGGAATTGTGCATTATGTTATTCATCGTTCAACATGGGCAGAAAATAATTATTGTTATTTAGAAGACCTCTATGTTTCACCTGAAGTTCGTGGACAACACATTGGTAAGCAACTTATTGAATATGTGCAGAAGCAAGCAATTGAACACAACTGTGACCGTTTATATTGGCATACTCAAGAAACCAATGTAACAGCGCAAAAGCTTTACGACTGGATTGCACAAAAACCAGGGATTATTGAATATCGCATGCCTTTGAACTAAAAAAGTGGAAACACCAAAAGCTGGAGTGCTTTTGGTGTTTAAATTTTAGTACGAATAAGCTTAATCACTTTGTCATTAACAGTTAAACATTGGTTAAATGCTGCGAAACGTTTGAGCTCTTGATCTAGTTCAAAAAAGAAATGCTCTTTATCTTTGATTGTTTTTTCTAGATACAAGCTAATCACTTCTAATTCTTTGATAGACCGATGAGCTTTGCAATCTAGTCGGCCTACTAACTCATCTTGATAAAGAATAGGCAAGCAAAAATAACCATATACGCGTTTAGCTGCTGGTACATAGCATTCAATCCGATAATCAAACTCAAATAAAGAAGTTAAACGGTCACGATGAATAAGCGAGTTATCAAAAGGTGAAAGTATTTTTAAACCTAAATCAGTAGTAAGCTTTTGTTCTATAGCAGCCACATCAACATATAAAGTTTGGCTATTCTCAAGTTTAATTGCTGATACTACACCTGCGTCAATGTTCTCCTTCAGAACGATGCGCATAGTTTCTTTTAAATCATTTTTCTTTAAATGAACCAATTGTTTCCATGTAAATGCACCATGTGCTCGAAGCGTATTATTAAATAAATACTGCGCATATTCATAAAGCGTAGGCATACTTAAATCAACGTTTTCAGGTAAGCAGCGTTCGGTCAAATCATAGACTTTTTCCATTCCATTACGCTCACAGATCATCAGGTCACCCTGCATATATAACTGCTCAAAAGCACGGCGACCTGGACCTGTATTCCACCAATTTCCCAAACTTTTCTTATTATTCTTATCAATGTCTCGCAGTCGAATTCGACCTTCAGTACGAACACGGGCTAAAATTTCATTCATGAGGTGCTGATCACCTCTATTGAAATAACGACTTTCCCCTTTCCTGACAGACATCATGGCAGGCAACGCATATCGATAATCTTTCATAGGAAGATAAGACGCTGCATGATACCAATATTCAAAAATCTGGCGCTCACGAACCAAACTATTTAAATGATTTAAATCATAGTCAGGCACTCGGTTCCACAATATATGGTGATGAGCTCGCTCTACAACCGATATGGTATCAATCTGTACATATCCTAAATGCTCAATAGCCTGTAAAGTTCCGTCCACACCTTTTGCAAATCGACTGGTTTTTCCTAAGCCTTGATTAAATAAAGTGAGCTGTTTCAAAGAAGAAGTCATAGAAATCAAATATTGTTGTATTCATTTAGAAGCGGAAAAATTTTCAGTTCTATCCTATCACTATTTCCTAATTTGCTTGAGATTTAGCATCAACAATTCTTTATAAAAGAATTTCGACCAACTCAACATTTTACAGACTCGCCTTAAAATAACTTTTAGGAGCTAATCGAATCACCAAAATAACAACCAATATCACACTGGCTAAATGAAAAAGCCATCCTGCTTTATAAGCCCCCGTAAGATCATGCAAGATTGCAATAATCCACGGTGGGATTGCGGCCAGTAAAAAACCACCGCCTTGCATCAGTGCAGATAAAGCACCTGCATGAATGGGTTCATCAAAATGGTCTAATGCAACAATAAGCGTTAATGCAAAACATCCTCCCAAGCCCACACCTAAACAAATTGCCCAAAGCATAGCGGCGAACTGAGGCATAAAAGCAATTCCTGAAAAGCCGATCATTTGCATTGCTAACGTAAACCATAGCCATGGACGTCGGTCTTTATATTTCCTAGCTAAAACAGGCAAAATGAGTGCCGAAGCTGCTTGGCTCAAGGCCAGAAGAGCAAGTAATTTCCCACTTTGTGCTGCGCTCCAGCCCTGATCTTGAAAAGAAGGTGCTAACCAAGCTACAACTGATGAATAGCCACCATTTACAAGGCCAAAGCACATCATTAACAACCATGTTCGAGGTTGATTCAACAACTTTCGTACAGGCGCACGATGAATGGATGAGCTAACTTTCGTAGGTAAAAAAGCCAACGCCAATATAAATGCAAACAAAGCTGGAATAGCAAACAAAGCCAGTCCTATAGACCATAAACCCGTTATATTTGAAACTACAGGCGCTAACCATGCTCCTAAGGCACCACCACCCATAAGCATGGCTGAGTAAAGCCCCATCATCGGACCAATATGTTGGCTAAATTCTCTTTTAATCATGCCGGGAAATGCCGCTTGTATCATCGCGACTCCGAATCCAATCACTATGGCACTAAAAATTAATCCTTCGGCAGTAGGAAATAAAAATCGGAAAGCACATCCCGCACAAATGGTCAGCAATGCGCCAAGAATGGCATTTCGTTCGCCGACATGGTTTTGCAATATTGGCCCAACAAATGCAACGATCCCCATAAGCATCATCGGTAGCAAAGTGAGTAGTGCTACCCCTTGTAGGCTTAAGCCAGTGGCTGTTCGAATATTGGCAATCAATGGCCCAATACTTGTTATAAAAGGTCTTAAATTAAGACCAACCAAAGCCACTGTCACAATGAGCATGGGATGGGTCAAAAAAACTCCAGACTGCTTCATTATTCTGAGCCTGAATGATTGGCTTGATAATTCTTCCAATGCGCATAAAGATCAGTGCGATTTTCAACTCTGATCGGTATATATTGGATTTTCATGGATTGCTCAGCAAACGATTTCGCAAGCTCAATATATATTTCAGCCGTAGACAGACCAAATGGTGTCCCGTCTTGATTAGAATAAGCATAGCTAACCGACTTTATACCAGCTAAACGCATTGCAGCCATACACATTGGGCATGGATGTCCACTTGCATACACAGAACAGCCTTCTAAGTTGGCAGAGCCTAAAACTTGGCTGGCTGCACGAATCGCCAGTAGTTCAGCATGTGCAGTTGGGTCATTTGTTGTCAAAATCTGATTTGCGCCTGAAGCAATAACTTCTCCATTCTTTACAACCACAGCTCCAAATGGTCTACCACCTTTTTCAATATTGTTATAGGCAAGCTCAATCGCTTTACGTAAAAACTGTTCACCTTTTTCCATCACATACTCTCACTTTCTATTTTGCACCAGCTGCAAGAAGTCTTTTTTCAATTTCGCGGTATCCTCGTGAACACGCATGTTGTAAGGGAGTTATGCCGTCTTTATCTGCCAAGTTCGGATCAGCACCTGCTTTTAATAAAAGCTCTACAATGTGTTGATATTTTGGTTCTCCATTTCCCAAAATGATGGCCTCAAGTAATGCAGTCCACCCCAAATTATTGACATGATTAACATCTACACCAGCGGCAATTAATGTACGAACTGTTTCGACATGGCCTCGTTCCGCTGCTGGAATGAGCGCAGTTCCACCGTAACGGTTAATACTTTTTAAATCGGCACCATGCATGAGGGTCATTCTTAGAATTTTTAAATATCCCTGCGCACCAGCATATAAATATGGACTGTCTTGAATATTATCTTTTGCATTTACATCAGCGCCAGCCTCTATCAGCATATGAGCAGCATGTACATTATTTGCTCTTGTTGCGACCATCAAAGCAGTTGAACCAGTTTCATCTCGCTCATCAATTAAAGCTTTTTGAGATAAAATCTGCTTAATAGATTGAGTGTCATTATTTATCACTGCCTGATGTAAAGGATACTCACCCATTGCATTTGTCATATTTGTAAAACTCAAAGTCCCCAGCGCGACGATCAGATTCATCCATAACAGTGACTTACGCATGGTGGCCTCCCAATAAAAATTATGGCAAAACATTTTGCAATTAGAATAAGCTTCACCAAAAGTATTTGGAAATTAAATTATTTAATCGATAGTATTAAGATTATGAATACTTATTTCATTAGTTTTTAAGCATGGCAGTACCTCATAATGTTTGATCCTCGCCTTTTACGTGCTTTCGTCACTATTTTTGAAACTGGCAGTTTTACCGCAGCTGCCGATCGATTACACCTGACTCAATCAACAATTAGTCAGCAGTTAGCTCGTCTTGAGGAATCTGTCGGTCATGCGCTTATAGATCGAACAGCACGGCCTTTCAAATTGACAGTGTCTGGAGAATATCTGATTGGTTATGCTCAAAGAATTTTGACCCTTCAGCAGGAAGCTGAAGCGCTACTTAAAGATCCGGCAGGAAGCATTCCTATTCGTATTGGTTTACCAGAAGATATGATGAGTCCCGCAATGGCTGAAGTTTTTGGTATATTTGCCAAAGAGCATCGTTCCATTCGTTTAGACGTAACCTCTGGCTTGAGTCGCAACTTAACAGAACGTTATCGGAATGGTGAATTCGATATTATTATTGTCAAAGAGCCTGCGGCCAGTGCTGATCACCACGCTACATTCCCAGAAGAAATGGCATGGTTTGAAAGTGAGAATTCAACAACGACATGGTCTGATCCCATGAGTTTAGTGACCTTTCCTCAAGGCGGACTTTATCGAGATGAAATGTTCGCAACCTTAGAGCGCGAACGGCGACGTTGGTATATTGCCTTTACGGGAAGTAGCCTAGAAAGCGTGTTAGTTAGTGTTGAAACTGGCTTAGGATTATCTTTATTGCCTGTGGTGACAACCCGCGGACGTCGAGTACGTCGATATGAATCATTAGGGACTGTCCCCCCTATGGTCGTTTCAATTTATACATGGGAAAAAGCTGGGATCATTTCCCAGCTTGTAGACAAGATGACAACTGTTTTACAAGAACGTTTTCAATCATCAATAAGTGTTTAACTTACCTCATTCAAACTTTCAGCAATCAGTTTTTCTGCCATTTCCTGTGTCTTTCTTAAGCCCGGCATACGGAACTCGGTATGACCATAATCTTGAATAGATTTCCAACGTCCCCCCCATGTAAGCCCAACCGATTCAGCAACTTGACCATACAAACGATAGCCTTGCATGGCCCAAGGGTCTCTTTCAGAAATAACCACTTTTCCATTTCGTTTAAAGGCGACATCTGCTGCTAGACCAAATTGATGATAACTCTGATACCCTTTTGCTCTTGTTGTGTTCGGATTGCCTGCCAACATATTTTGACGCACAGGACTACGATATCCTTCTAATAGGACCAACTCATAGCCATATTGTTCCTTCATGATTTTAAAAACCATGAGTAAACGCTGCTTATAACGTGGGTTCATTTTGCTCCACTTACGATCTACTAAACTGGTATCTAAAATAGCTCGTCCATCGAAACTCGTATTATCAATAGGTGAAGAATTAATAGCTCCACTACTTTGAGCAGTATATTGTTGCTCTAATTGTGTAGCCTCTACAATTGCGGCTTCAATTAGGCTTTCATCCACTTCTGGTGGTGGCGATAATATTTCACCATCCAAAAGTGCATAAATTTGAGGATCTGTTTTTTTGAGATATTCAGCTTCAATTCGAGTTGAGCTAATAGGTCGAGTAAAAGCAAACACTAAAATACTAGCAAACAAGAAAAAGCCAGCAATCACAATCCACCACTGCTGTAAATGCCAATGGGATTGCAGCTTTTCAGGTGCAGCTGCCTGATTCATTGTTTGAGCAAATTGTCTAACCTGATTAAGCTGTTTACGGCCTTGTGGCAGTAATGACAAAACAAAATCTTTGCTTCTCGTCCTTAGCTCATAAGACATTAAAAACGCTAAACCAATTGCCAAGCATGTAAAGCAAAAGAAAATGAGAAAAATCATCATTTGTTCATTAATTCACAGCAAAAGGACTTCGTGTAATTTTAATATCTACCGATGCTTTAGGTGGTTCAACCTCAGCTTCGGGTTCGGCTGGAGCTTTATTCTCAACAACAGGTTTAGCCTGTGCCACTTGCTGCGGCGGTTTACTCACTGGCTTTTGCTGAGCCGGCTGTACCTTCGGTTGAGCCGTTTTAGCTGCACTTGTCTGTAGTTGGGGTACAGGCTGAACTTTCTTTTCGCCCGTGAGTTGTTCGTCAAATGGCGAAACTCGCTGTTGATTAACAGTAGCTGGCTTATGCTGAGCAGGTTTAAAGATATTACTTAATTCATTATCTTTAGGTTGTTCAAAACCATCACGGCTCATTGAATCTGTTTCGTTGTCTTGACTGCCTACAACCTGATTTTGCTCATCAGAAGAATGAGCAGTTTCTTGATTTAAAATCTGTTCTTCTGTTGATTTACTCTCAATTGCTGTTGATTCTGACGAATGCGGTTGAGACAAGAACAGGAATAGCGAGATGCTAACAAACACCCCGGCAATAACGCCAATGACAATATAAAGTATTGGTGATTTCGGCTTTTTTTTATTCGATTGTAAAACTCGAATAGAAGTTGGTTTTTCCTGAGCCATTTCGTACCATCATCAAGGTAAATAAATTGTAATATGTGCTTGCTCTTGAGGAGCAGAAATCACATTTTGATAATTAGATAATGCTTTATCATTTTGATTATTCAGCATAAATCTTAACCCTGCAAAGGTAAGAAATGCAAAAATCAATAAAAAGATCAAAATCCAGAAGAAAGGTACTTCGCGATGAATAATATTTCGTATCTGATCGGGAATGGCCGAGAACGGAGAAAAGGCAACTTTTTTCCCTTTCAAATAGTCAATTTCGTCCCCCACTCTTGATACTAAATGGTTGAGACTTTCCGTAGATTCGATTCGGTACTTACCTTGAAAACCTAATAAAAGGCAGTAATGAAATACTTCTAGAGCAGCTAGACGTTCTTTTCCACGGCTACGTAATTGCTCCAATATTTCAAAGAAGCGATAACCGGCTAACTGAGAACCAAACAAGCTCAATTGTAATGGGCTAATTAACCAAGAATTTTGCAAATTAAAATAACTTGGGTCTTGTTGCGTTACGATTGTTTCATCAATCAAAGCACAGAATGCATATTTAGCATCATGAATATCATCAGCTGAAAATTGTAACTTTTTGGCTTGTTGCTCAAATTGATTGAGTAAATTTAAGATTTTTTCACGGAACTGCTGAGCATCTGCTGGCACATACTGATTTCGAATTAAAAAAACCAAATAAAAGCCATCATGCAATAAATCAATAAGATTGATTGCCTGTAGTTTTGCTTGAGACTGGCTATTGTTGTTCCCGCCCGTTCCAATCTGCCCATCATCAAATAAAGAAGGAGCACCTGTGGATTGTGACATTTTTCTCTCCTTTACCGTTAAGCGTTCATGACCGCAATCAGTTCAATACTGATATCTTGGAAACCAGCCGGAACATAAATACAAATCGTCTCTGAATCTAACATGCGCTGATAAAGCTCATGATGTGGTTCAATTTCAAAATAGCTCACACCAGAACGTACTGGTATTGCAGTTGGAACTTGAATTAAGTGATGCAATGGAATTGCAGGCAATGCAGCAACTACACGCTGCTCTACATCTAAAGTGCTACCAATCTTGAATCGTAAAGGCACAATCTGGATCAATTCATGTGTCTGCATTGCGCTACTTGATACTGCAATATAAAGTCGAGTGTCTCGAGTAATCTTATCGGTCTCAAGGCTTCCCACCCAATATGAAGGTCGGATCTCTTTAAGCGCAATGCTGATATAGCGACTCGAAATAATCGTATCGAGTAAATCACGTAGAATCGTATCTAACTGCGAGAAACTTTCCTGTAAATTATGGTGTTTATAGGCAGGCAACTGATCGACATCATATGCCGTCGAGAAAGTTAATAATGAACCTGCTAAACGCAATAATTCGAAGAACAAACGCTCTGGATGAATTTGTGGATATTGCACAAAATGATTTAGACCAGCATGAGCTGTATTTAACGCATTTACTAACCAGAACGAAACGATATCACCTGAACGGAATTCAATTAATTTCTGTTCATTTTCTCGGTTATTGGTTTGAATCGTCTTAATTTTTGCCTTAATAACGTTCAATGTTCTTTTTAAATTTGAAATGAGTGTTTCAGATGCATCCACATGCAAAATTGGTGGGATAAACTTTCGGTCAATTTCAAAAGCACCTGAACTTTGACGTTTAATCTTTCCAATAGGCAGATATAAGAAACCATCCAGATTATGGTCTGGATTACTATGTACATCTAATAATTTAAAAACAGCACGGCGACGTAGCAAACTAATATCTGCTTCAGTAGCGTTAGTAAAAAGATCATGCGTTTCGACAAGGTGAGATTGATATCTGCCCTTTTGTGCTTGGTTTTGATCAATTAGATTTTGCTTATTTGCTTGCAAGAGTGGCAATGCTAAATAAATTAGCATCTCACCACGTAAATTAAGATCATCCAATAAAATTGGCTCAGGCAATAAGTCATATGCAGGCGCCTGATAAATTTCACCGTCTTGCCAGATCATCTCTACAGACTCAAGAGCAAGAATATGTGTGCTCAATTGAGACTCATCGAAACTTAATTTCTGAATACCATACGAAAAAGGTACAACCGCACGAACCGTATGATTCAAGCGTTGTTCATGGTAGGTATCTTGAATTTGGAAATGTTGAGGTCTTAAAAATAAACCTTCGCCCCACAGGACTTTTTCAGCTTTAAACATATGTCTTTACCAATCTTTATTCGTATTCATTTTTAGGCTGCACACCTAACATTTCCTGAACCATTTGTAATGGATGCTCATCTTTAATGACTTGTGCTAGCCATTCATGTAACGGCATTTGACTCCATTTAATGGTTTTTTGAAGCATATAACTCACAGGACTATGAGGTTCGTTTGCCTGAAAGTAATCTGCGATTTCTTGCAGAACTTTCATTGCTTGCTCACGATTCGCCAAATGTGTTTGGGCTTGAGGCTGAAAAGCAGGCTGATCTGAAACAACTTGTACAGGCACTTGATTTTCCATAGATGAACTCGTGATGACAGTCGCCTGCTCTTGGACTGGTGTAAGCCCTGTACCAAAAGCTTCTGCTTTATAAATCTTGCGTAATGTGCTGTGAATGGTTTCAAATGCTGAATCAATTGCACCAAAACTTGGTGAGTCGAGTCCCATTAAATGGTCAAGGGTTTGCTTTAAAACATCCCACTCGGTTAAGACTGAGCTAAAATCTTGATAATTAGAATATTGAAAAGTTTTAGACGTATTAAAAATAGCTTGATCGAACTGCTCTAACTCCGATGGTCCCGACTGACTATCGTACTCTTCAGTTTGCTTACGACGAATGTTCTCGTGATATAGAAAATTATCGTAATCAAGCAAATTGTAATAAGGCACTGTATTGGTTAAAGAGACTTTCTTCAACAAGCCAGGCAACTGATTAATTAAACCCTGTAATAAACCAATGCGTTGATCTAAGTCATCATCTTCAATAACAGGATGAATTTCCTGCCAGTATTGATTAAGCATGGTATGGCTTAAAGTTAAGCCTTTCGCCATACCCTCAAAACCATAAAGATGAGTCCAAGCTTCTAAGAGCCAAGTTAATAGACGAATATCTTTAGTATTCTCTTTTAGCAAAACACTCGTTTTATTTGATACAAAATCCCAGTCGGCTTGTTTTCGCTCAGCAACCCAATCGCCTTGATCTAGCAATAGATCATCTTGTGTTTTCGCCTTTTTGATTTCATGAAATTCATTAGAAAATGAAAAGTCATCACCACAAGGTAAGCTATCGCTAATGGGTTCAAGGAGTTCAGAAATATCAATATTCATCTAATTTTAGCTCTATTCAATTTTAAACTTCTGACTTCAACTTTTTACTGGTCCTTTTTTTAGTAGCTTTCGCAACTGGATCTAGTAAATATTGAATTTCGTCATCTTTAGCATCAATCATGATAACTTTTGGCAACTTTTGCTCTGCTAAAGCCACTAAAATTTCTGTAGCCAATGCAGGTAACACAGTCGAATTTAAAATATTATCAACATTACGTGCACCACTATCGACTTCTGTACAGCGGCTTAAAAGCAGCTCTACCAAATCTTCAGAATAATGGACTTGTGTACCGTATTGTTTTTCAATTCTTGCTGTGATCTTGCCTAACTTATGTTTAATAATTCGTACAAGTAGATCGTCATGCAATGGGAAATACGGTACAACTCTCATTCGACCTAAAAAAGCAGGCTTAAATTGCTTATATAAACTTGGTTTTAAGTGGTCAATCAACTCTTCAGCCGTCGGCCATTCTTCTACAGGCGTATTTAAACACGCTTGCATAATCGCGCTTGAGCCAGCATTTGAAGTCAACAAAATAGTGGTGTTTTTAAAGTCAATTACTCGTCCTTCACCATCTTCTAAAGTACCTTTATCAAATACTTGATAGAACAGTTCCTGAACATCACTATGTGCTTTTTCAATTTCATCAAGTAACACAACACTGTAAGGGTTACGGCGAACAGCTTCTGTTAAAACACCGCCTTGACCATATCCCACATATCCAGGAGGTGCACCTTTAAGCGAAGATACAGTATGAGCTTCTTGATATTCAGACATATTGATGGTGATTAAATGCTGCTCACCACCATATAATTCATTCGCCAAAGTTAGTGCAGTTTCAGTTTTACCGACACCACTTGGCCCGACTAAAAGAAATACACCTTGTGGCTTATTAGGATCTTCAAGTCTTGCTTTTGAAGTTTTAATGCCCTGAACTAATTGTGTAAGTGCATAATCTTGCCCCATTACACGTTCGCCCAATTTATCTTCAAGCGTTAATATTTGTTTAATTTCATCATTAACCATTTTTCCAACAGGAATTCCGGTCCAATCAGAAATAATTTCATTAATGATTTGAGAATTTACTCTTTCAAATACTAATGGTTGCTGGCCTTGAATTTCAGCAAGATCTTTACGCAGTAAATTAATCTGATCATAAGCTTCAGATTCATTAGAATGATTCTCTGCTTCTAATTCCTGAATTTTATGAACAAGTTCTAATTCTTTTTTCCACTGTTCTTCAGTTTCATCAATCTCTTTTTGCAAAGATTCTAAATTAGCTTTTAAAGTTTCTAATCGTTCATGATGAATTGGAATCTGACGATGTTCATTTTCTAAAATTTGGTGTTCAAGCTTTAAGTTATGCTCTTGAGCCTTTAACTGATCAAGCTTTACAGGTTGGGCATTTTGGGTCAACGCAACACGTGCTGCTGCCGTATCAAGAACACTAACTGCTTTATCCGGAAGTTGACGACCACTAATATATCGATGTGAAGAGTGAACCGCTGTAACGATCGCCTCATCATCAATTTGTAATTTAAAATGCTGCTGCATGACAGGAATCATCGCACGCAACATATCTACCGCAACCTCTTCGGTTGGCTCTTCTACTTTTACCACCTGAAAACGTCGACTTAATGCAGCATCTTTTTCAAAGTACTGTTTATATTCAGCCCATGTTGTTGCAGCAATCGTACGTAACTCACCACGTGCAAGTGCTGGTTTTAAAAGATTTGCAGCATCATTTTGCCCGGCTTGTCCACCTGCACCAATTAAAGTATGCGCTTCATCAATAAATAAAATAATAGGATGAACCGAGGCTTGAACCTCTTGAATCACTTGTTTCAGACGATTTTCAAATTCGCCTTTAACACTTGCGCCAGCCTGTAAAAGTCCCATATCAAGCACATGTAAATGGACATTTTTAAGGGCGTTTGGTACTAAACCTTGAGTAATTTTTAAAGCTAAACCTTCGACCACAGCTGTTTTACCAACGCCTGGTTCTCCAGTTAAAATTGGGTTGTTTTGGCGTCTACGCATTAAAATATCGAGCATTAAGCGAATTTCATATTCACGCCCAATAACTGGATCTATACCGCCTTGTTTTGCTTTTTCAGTTAAATTAATCGTATATTGATCAAGCGCAGGAGTTTTAGCTGCTTTAGTATTTGCTAGAGTCGCATCTGTTGGTTCAGCTTCACTAGAAAGCGTTTTTGTTTCATCTTGTTGTTCAACACTTTTCTCACAAATTTCAAGAAACTTATGTTTCATTGAATCAATTGGTAAGAGATCAAATAAACTCGAAGCTCTCGTTGCAATTTGATATAAATCAGGTGCAGTTAATAACGCAACTAATAAATGACCACTTCGAATAACTGGATTTTGCTCAGCCGAAGCCAATAACCATGCTTGTTCAAACAAACGAACAATAGATTTAGCAAAAATAGGTGTTCGCGAATTACCTTTCGGTAATTGAAAAATTGTTTCTTTTAAATCATCAGCTAAAGCTTCAGATGAAATTTTATATTTCTTTAATAAAATCTTTAAATCATTCTCTAAAGATTGATTAAGTAACTCTAAGAATAAATGCTCAATTTCAATTTCGTAATTTTGTTGAATAACACAAGCATTAGCCGATTTTTCTAAAGCAGTTCGTGCAACTGTAGAAAGTTTTGTAATTAAAATTTTTAAATTACTCATCATTACTCTCAATATTTTTAAATAATTTAATGCTTAAAATCATAATGCCTGTATATTAACAAAATTCAGCTTTATCAGACAAACTACTCATCATTTCAAGCGTTAATATGTTTTAGTAGATATTTATATCTATATAAAAATATCTCTACCCTTACCCTTGATTTACTAAACTCTGTTTTGGTAATAATTTACAGCCGCATGATAATGAGTCATTTACTCGTGCTGCTGATTTACCCATAACAAGCATATTCGGGTCTCCCGATACAATCGTTGCAACTATTTTGTGTAACGGACAAGTTGCCTTATCTCCTACACAGGCAATTGCTATTCCATCAATTAAAAATGTACTGTTTCCTGAAATGACTTGCCCTCCACCAGTTGTTGGGCATCCAATCGTAATGTAAGGGCTAGCCATGTTCTTCTCCTTATATTTATAGAACAGTAAACTCAATTCGACGGTTTTTCTTCCTCCCTTCTGGAGAAGTATTATCTGCGACCGGTTTAGAAGAACCCAAACCTTCCGCAGATAAATGGTCTGCCGGAATACTCTTACTAATCAAATAGTTTTTTACTGCTAATGCACGATCTTGGCTAAGTTTTAAGTTTTTAGTCGCATCGCCTGAACTATCTGTATGTCCCACGATTTTGACTTTTTTACCGCCTACTTTATTTAAGGCAACAGCCATCTCATCTAGAATTTTTTGACCCGCATCAGTTAAAACTGCACTACCAGATTCAAACTCAATAATTCGATTTTTAAGTGCATCATCAATGATTTTCTGCTCAGCCTGATTGACTGATAACTGCGAATATAGTTGATATGGTGGCTGAACTAATCCTTGAAAAGACTGAGTTGTAGGTTGAATATCTGCTGGATTCAGCATTTTTCCACTTAGCTCAAATCGAGTACCATTTACACTTAATTTACCTTGTGAAACTTTTTTTAAGTCAGGGGTAATAACTCGTGTAACAGAATCACTCCATCCATTTGGAGCAGCGACGGGTCTCACTTGTATTTTATCTACAACCTGATCCGCACCATAAACAGACTGCATTTTTAATAAGATGGCCTGTTTACTCGCCTCGTTAGGAACCACACCTTCTACAACAATGGGCTGAGCCAAAGCATAATTAGCAATCGCATAGATAAAACAGCCTTTTATGAGCTGTGAAAGTTTAGTTTGATATCGTTGATTCATTATTATTCACCCAAAAAAGTTTGTCGAAATAGCTTTAAGCCTTGATTTAAACTTAATTGGCGTTGGCATAATGATTGTTCTAGCGTAGCTAAACCAGCATTTTGCTCCAAATAAGTATCAATCCACTGAGCTTCTATTAAAGAAACCCAATGTTTACTATCCATATTCTGAGTAAAAATATCGCTCAAGGCTAAAATATCAGCCCCTTGAAAGCCAAAGAATAATACGGGTTGCTCTCGATGTAACAATCCTATCAACACCTCAGTATTATCTTCTTTTAAAAAGCGACAAATAATACTGACCCAAAAGGCTGCTATTTCATAACTGTAAGCAGGATTATTAATAGGCAAAATTAAAACTTTATTTAAGCGACTGGTTCCATTTTGTAAAATTGGCTGAAGTAATAATCCTAGCCCAATCATACTTTGCGCTAACTCATAAATACTGAGTTTCATTAATTGAGCAAATGAATGCATCGTATGATTTTCATAGAAACCTACACACTCGCGTTCAGTTAAAACCTGAATTTGATTTTGTAAGTGACCTAATTTCCCAAGTAACAGATCTGAATCTTTAATTCCTTTTAAAGTTCGATTGTTTTGGAATAAATCAACGAGTACATGCTTATAGCTATATGGTGCATATAGCAAATTATCATACGGTAAATCAATTTCTAATAGGTGGCTTAGTACCATTGGAAAAGATCGACCTGAACTATCTTCACTTGCGAGTAAGTTCGCCGCTAAAAACATATTTTCTTTCGGATTTGCAATAAAGAAATCCAGTGAAGGTAATGTTCTATAAGCCTCTTTAAAAGAGCCAGATTGCATTGCGTATTCCAATGCTTCAGTAATCCACTGATCAAGCAACTGAATTAGAGCATTCTGACCTTTTGTTTTTAAGAAGTCGCCCCGCGCCGGACTTTTGCCGTAATACAAAGGAGTTGTTTTTAATGTTTGCATTATTGCTCCTCCTTTCGCATAGAGGTTATTTTCCATGTCATGGCTTAACTCCCGCAGAAGGCTGAGCGAGTGCTGCAACAGGATTTTCTGTTTTTGCTGGAGCTGCTGCTTGAGCTGGCGCCTGCTGAGCAGACACCACACGAGCTGCTTTATCCGCAGTGACTTTATCAACCAGTTGCATCCCCGCATAACCACGGCTTGAACCAATACTGCCTGAATTACTGCTGATTAGACGGAAATTCATTTTTACAACTAATGATGGATCAGTTTTACTACGCCAAAGCATTTCAAACCCACCATTTTGTTCTTTACGCTGAGCACTATCAATTAAGCGGTTAATACCGTATTCACCCGGCTCATCAAAAATCGTATGCGTTTGACCTTGTAAATCTACAGCGGTAATTCGAGCACCTGGAATACTGCCTTGATTTGGCCAAATAAAGTTCACCCACTGTTGCACACCGTTTTCATAAGTCATGCGCTGACCATCAATATCCACGGTATATGAAAGCAATTGTGGATTTGGAATTGGGTAGAACTGGAAGTTAGATTGATTAGTTGCAGGTGCAGCAGGAGCTTGACTATTCAACTCACCTGTTGCCATACCATTAGATGGCGTAACGTATCTTTGGAAATTCATAACGAATTGAGGATTTAAACTAATTCCTAAATCTTTCCATGTCTTAGACGTTAAGGTATAACCACGACGAATCACAAATGGATCAAGATTTTCTTTGACAAAACGAGAAATACTGCCGTTTTCACCTAAGATTTGACCAATTTCACTACTTGTCGCCTGCAAAGAAGCTGATGAATTAAATGGATATTTCTTAGCAAGATTTGCTGTAAATGGCTGATACGCTTGCATCACCCATAATTTATTAATTTCGTCTTGCGTTGGTGTAATTAGGCTCTCGAAAGCCTGCGTAAGTGGGCTAACTACTATTTTTTGTAGTAATCGCTGATCAATTTCATTGAAACCAACCGCCATTTTTTCATCTACAATTTTTTGCGTCTGGTTAAATACAGAAGTTTGCTCATTTAGGGTTTGCTTGACTAATGTCATCGCATTAGGCCCAACTTCCCCTGCATTCTTAAGCTCATTAAACTTGCTACGAACTAGAGCTAAATTTGTCATATATTCATCAAGCAATGATTTACCCTGTTGATCATCACGTTTGCGAACCAACTGATAGAACATTTGATATTCTTGAGAAATAGCACCCTGAGCGTTAGTTGCCACTTGATTAGCAACCTTATCATCATGATTTAAAACCTTACGTTTAAACCACGCAACAAATCCTTTTTGTGGAGCTGCTAACTCAGCTTGTACAACTGGATTGTCCCAGTTTGTTTCGATTGCTACTCGTTCAATTAATGTTCTAATTGGAGAGTTCTGTGGCTCACCTAAAACATCAATATTTTTTACTTGCTGAGCAAATTGGCCAGCTTTAGCATAATGAATACCATTTAAGAATTTTCTCCATTCCGCAATATATTCTTGCTTATAGAGCGCTGTCAGTTGCTTTCTAATTTGCTCTGGACTACCAGAGAAAGTTAAATCATCAGATTGACGGCTATTTAACACCCAGTCTTTACTATCTGTTGGTTTATCTGCGGCTTCTTCAATCGCCTTTTCTACATAGTCATTCCATGCTTTTTGGGTAAACACACCCGGTAATGCATAACTACCTAATACAACATTTTTATTTGCTTCACCCACAATCTGACTTACAGTCAACGCAGAGAAACGTACCGCAGCACGCATTTTTATTTCGTTATAAACACGATCACGTGCAGGCATTCCTCGAACAACAGAGAGCAATACTTGACGTGTTTGATCAACAATTTGTGAATCTGCATCTAAAATTGGGAATTCTTTATCATTCGCCAAAGTCATTGCATACGACAAAATCTGTTCAGCTTCCTGAATCATATCTGCACGTGGCATTTGGCCTTTATTTGCGTCTAACCAAGAACGCCAGAAACGTGTAACTTGATCACTCAGATGACTAGCATCCATGTATTGTGGATTACTCATCATCAAATATGCTTTTAATGCGTTATAAGCATCTTGAGGATTTGTGTCTGAAGGTTCCAAATATTGTTGAGACTGAGCAGTTTGCTTGATTTCAACATTCGTGTGATTCGCTTTTAAGGTTACTTCATTATTTTTTACACGTTGCAAATATTGAGCAATGTTTTGCTGTGTCGGTGTCAATACAATTTGCTTAACACCTTTTAAATATTCGGCTTTTAGCTTTTCACGAAGCTCATTACCCTGATACAGACCAAAACTAAACTTGAGTGGTCTATTTTCGTCAAACTCATCTAACTGCTGTAAACGTCTTTGAAGAATCAGTAAAGCTTCTAATTGGGTAGACAATTGCTGACCAGAAGCTCTTTCTAATTGAACTACTTTATTTAGATCTGCTTGAACTTCACCAATTAATTGTTGGTTATTACGATATGACCAAACCCATACGCCAAGAATAATTGAAACGCCCGCTAAAGCACCAATAAATGCAATGTAACGTTGACGTTTTCTACCCGTATTTACATGCTGCTTAACAAGATCTTTATCTTTTAAAATAACATCTGAAAATAAGCCATTTAAGAAATAGCCATGGTTAGGCGTAATTTTTGAATGATCTTTTAAATCACTTTGAGCAACCTGAGTGAGCTGGAATTCTTGTGCAATTTGTTCCGTCATTGGACTTTCAATGACACCTTCCTGCAAAGCACTAGTGAAGTAAAACCCACGAAAAACAGGTTGAAATTGATATGGATTATCTTCAAAAAGTGTACCAATAAAGCTTTTTAAAGCTGGCTTTAATGTTTTAAATTCTAATGGGAAGGTCATTACGCTTGGTGAGATATTTTGCGAATGACGGCGACTTAAATGTGTCGAACTTACTCCTTTTAGACCATCATAAAGAATGGTGTAATGTTTTTCGAACAAATCTACCGCGTTATGAGAAGAACTCTGCTCATATGGAAGCGTTGCGCCCCAAGCTTGGTTATATTCTTGAGCTTCATAAAATTCAAAAAACTCGGTAAAACCTGCAATCAAATCCATCTTTGAAAAGACTAAATAAACAGGCACAACTACTTCTAAACGTTCGGTTAGATCTTGAATACGAGCACGTAAATTTTTAGCAAGCTTTAATGAGTTTTCAGGACTTTGACTAACTAACTCAGCAATACTAACAATTAGAATCAAACCATTTACGGGAGCTTTAGAACGGTTCTTTTTTAAAATATTTAAGAAACCTAACCACTCAGAATGATCTTCACTATAAACAGAATAGCGACCAGCTGTATCGAGTAAAATACCTTCAGTAGAGAAAAACCAGTCACAATTTCGAGTACCGCTTAAACCAGCAGATACCATTTTTTGATGTGTTTCTTCGAAAGGAAACTTTAAACCAGAATTATAAATAGCTGAACTTTTACCTGCGGCTGGGTTACCAATAACCATATACCAAGGAAGCTCGTATAGTGCAGCATTCCCTTTTTTATCACCCAACTTAGATTTACGAATCAGTTGAATAGATTCTTTCATTTGTTGATTAACAAGCTGCAGCTCTTCTTTATCTTTATTTTTGCCATATTCAGCTTGATTATCTTTTTCAATTGCTTCAGCTAACTCTTCGCCCTGAGCAGCATGCTTTCTACGTTGAATAAGCCAATAGATACCATAAACAATAAGACCCAAAGCATAGGCAGTTGCTAAAGCCCAGAATATATGACGAGGAATTGAAGTATATGAAGACATCAATGCCACGAACAATGACAAGGCGATAATTGCTTTAGGATTCGTGATGTACTGCCACAAGTAGCCTAAAATTGTATGCATTCTATTCTCGTTCTAAGTCCAAAGTTTAAATTAGTTATTCAACACCATCACATCATCTTCTGAATTTTCAGTGACACTTTGCACAAATGTATGTGCTGACACCGTATTTTCACCAAAGACAAAAGGAATGATATGTTCAGGGAAATGCATGCTCAGCATAAAGCCATAAATATCAGCTAAATGTTGGGTATGCCCTAATGAAGATTTCACATAAATATAGTGATGTGGTTCTACAGGTGTTTGAAGAAAGTGCTGCTGCAATTTTTTCGAAACTTTTATATCGGTCTGATCTGACAATACCAGCACATAAGGTTCTTCACCCTCATGCTGAGGTAAATCGTGAAATTCAAAATTAGAAAAAATCTTCGCTGTATCTTGTTGGCCTACAACAACTTTCAGATTTTTAGTAGGCTCTAATTCTTGAATTTTTACTAAAGGATCTGCCAGTAAACAGCTTGCTGCGAATTCAGCAGGAATATAATCTTTAATCATCCAAGACTTTTCATCGACTAGATCCTGATCTATTTCGGAATCGGCTACGAGCAAAAAGAACATCTCATGTTCTCTTTTATGAATACCCTTTAATAGGTGTACCAACTCTTGGTAAGCCAGTTGCTCTCCAAAAAAATGATATTCGATATGGATCTTTTGAGCAGGAATGCCAATCTCAGCAAAAAATTCTAAAATTAATTCATTACTTCGGTCATCATTCCAAATATGTAATAAATCTTCAGAAAGAAGGATGTGTAGATTTAAACGATTTAAACGATAAACTTCGACTACAGGCATTTGATCATCATATTCAGACTCGGGATCAACCCATGCTGGATGCATATGATATTCACGTGCTTGCTGTGATTCATAAAATAAAGTTGAGCGTTTTAAATGCTCTGCAAAAAGATATAGGTTTTCTATATTTTGTTCTAATTGCTGTTTTATCAATGACATCATACGAACTTGTCGTGGAGATGCATACTCACTCTCCTCATGATTATCCTCATCCAAGTCTTTAATTCGATAAGATAAAAGAGGTAATCCATAAGAATTTAACAGTTGATCATCCAGCTCTGGACTTTTAAAGTTTTGCAGCTCCGTAATAATGCTTTCATTCTCACCGAGTGCATGTACAGCAAAAGAAGAGTAAATATTAAAATCTAACTGTTCGAGTGGTGCATCTGTTACTGCGGTTTGTTTTTGATTAGCATCATCTTTATCTTGATTTATAGCTTGTTCTTTCTTGTCTTTATAATTTTTATAAGCGCTATAAATTAACCATGGCGATAAGATCACCAAGGTAATAATTGCTGGTAATAGCAAGAAATAAAGGAAAAAATCCCCCTTATCAGGGTTATATTGAACATCACGCCAGTAGAAAATAATAAATCCACTAACGACTGCAAAAATAGCGATGAACGAGAGTAATATTTTTTTAATCATATTCCCTCTCCTACAAGGCTATAGCAAGTTTCATGACTATGCACTTTCGGTTGTCTTGATATGAGAAAAGAACCTTGCCCCAGACCACTCAGATTATTGTGGGTGAGGCAAATAGGTTGTATTTCGGACTCATCTAATACGAGTCGAAGATCTATTGATAAAGTTGGACTACACCAAGTTTCTACAATTTTTTTAAGCTTTAAACTTAATTCTTGATTTGGTAGAAAATTTAAATATTGCTGGCGCTTTAATGGCCCAATTTGAATTTCAATTTTTCCATCAATTTGTTGAATGGTTTCCCCACAAAATGTATTAATACCAAGTAGGCTCGGTTGAGCTCCACCCAAAGTTGTTAATTGGTCACTTGCTAACTTAAAAGACTCTTGTATGAATTCTTTAATCGTAATTTCATGTTTAAAAATACACGACAGCATCGTTTTTAATGCATGAACTGTATTATTCTGGCCCTGCATTAATCCAGAAAACTCTGCAAAATAGTCATCAAGTTCTGTTTGCTGATGTTGCGAGCGCACATAACCATTCAACGCATGCAGAATATCTAGATAATCATTCTTATGCTCGATCTCATATCGAATCGGCAAATTATATGTAATGCTGGACTGTACATATTGAGCAGTAAGCTTATGGTTAAATAAGCTTAGAAACTCTTTAGTTTCAGCTCTTTGTTGACGCGGAGCCTGCTTAATCTTATTCGTATATGTATAAGGCAACGCACCTTGTATGCCCGTAAGACCAACGATTAAGTTCGTGATATAAATCCGCTCGCCTGTTAGTTCTAAATTTTCAATTTCTGTAGCAGGGAAATTTAAATTAAAGGATGTCTCAAACTTAAAATGATCACTCCAAGATGAACCAACTGCACGACTTGAATCGTGTCTTAATAGTCGTGTTGCTTGAATAAATTCAAAAGACTTTGGCTTTGTAAACAACTCAGCTGTTATAGAAGAGTCTTGCCACCAACGTTCTGACTGCATTGGTATAACTCCTGCTGAGATGAATAATCCTTAATAACCAAATCAACGAAACTATTAATTTGAACCTTTAAATTAAAAACACGACTTAACAATTGGCTAAAAATGTATAGGCTATGCCCTCTAAATACCGATGAATCAATTTGCAACTCGGCCTTCACCCCTCTTACAAACATTGGGAATGGCTTTCCATCTACCAGTTTGTGAGTAAGTGAAAATTCAAGATGTTTAATTGATTCAATAATTAGATAATTTTCTTTTGATAACGGTAAGTTATATAACGCAAGTAACTCTTTAATATGAGATACAGCGTCGCCTTTCATTAGAGCTAAACTATTTAATGAAAGATGCGAAATAACACGCCACTGCTCACTCTGGCTTTGACCAAATTGATATGGTTTTGTAGGTCTTTTTAAAACAATGGCACGGCGAGCCAAACTACTATCATTGAGGTTCAATATATTATTAGACTGACCCAATGCTTCATGTGGCAAGTCACGATTTGAGCATAATAATTTTGTACTAATAAAATCCGAACGTGTTGATGAAGGATTTAAATTTTTAGAAATAATTGAATATCCCATTTCAACGAAATTGGGCTGTAGTTTTTGATAGTTTACCGAATAGAAAAAACGAGCCTTGTCTGCATGGTAATGGCTCATCGCAAAGAAAGGCAGCACAGGAACATAGCTTTCTTCGTGACTGGTTTTTTCACGCACCATATTCATTTCAGTGATTGAATAGACTTGATAAAACTCAGGATGGTGTGCATCTGTAATCAGTGGGTATTCTAATTGCTTGTGTACAATTTTTTGAGGTTCAGCGTATTTTTCAAATAAATTAATGACTGGTGTAGTAAACAACTTAAAATTAGCGACATTTAATTCAGAATAATTTCGGACTACCGCTTGATCATTTAAATTTAATTTAAAATGTATAAGCAGCTCAAAATCACTCTCTTCTATAGATAGTAGCTTTAAAAAACTTAAATCGAGTTTTAGATAATTAAATTTTTCTGGAAAACAGAAATACTCCATCAGCAAACGATAAGCATGATGAGTATGCTGATCGAGTGGCAATAGACTTTCTTGCTCTGAAAAACCGGTTAACTCAAATGGATTTTTATCCAGTGCTACAACTTTCTGCCCTATTTTAATAGCAAAAGTTGTTCCCTTCTTAAAAATGCTGTCTAGTACTTGAAGTGGAAAATTAGAAATTGCATCTAAATAAATAGGTAGTTTTTCGTTTGTTAAACATAAATGAGCATTGTTAAAAATTTCAAATTTGAAAGTTAAAGTCGCATTTTGACTTAAATGCATATGTGCACTAGGTGTACTTCTAAATTCTAAAGCTTGCAAACTTATCGGGAGTAATTTGACTTCTTGCGTCGTATTAAACTCACATTGAACCCCTTTAAAACTACGCGACTTTAAGACGGTATGTGCAGGAACAATATGCGCTTCTGTGAGCTGTTTAATTTTATTTATATCTTCGAAACTGACCACCGAACAAGCAGGAAAGTGCCGTAAATATTGAGGAAACATGACCTCAAATAAAGAGCGTGTAAATACGTCATAACTATCAGCAAGTTTTTTATCAATTCGAGCAGCAATTAATGAAAACGCCTGTATAAGACGTTCAATATGCGGGTCATCAATCTGCTCTTGATTTAAAGATAAGCGCTGAGCAATTTTCGGATATTTTTGCGCAAATTCACGAGATTGCTGACCAAATTCTTGTAGTTGTTTTTCGTAAAACGGTAAAAGCTCTTCTATCACAACACACCCACTACGCTTAGGTTCTCGCTGAAATTACATATTGCTGTGTTGTCGGTTTTAGCAATGCATCAAAAACGACAGGTTCATACAGTGGATGAATATTTAGATAGGCCTGAATACTTAAACATAGTGCCCCCATATTGTGCCCATCCAACAACATCTCTACCCGTATTTGTCTTAATCTAGGTTCATGAGCTGCTATTGATTGTTCAATGGATTGGCAAATCTTGTCTCGATCTAGCGGATTGGCTGTAGAAAGCCCCACAAAATCAATAATCCCGAACTGAAGTATCGATTTTTTAACTAATGGATAATCATCGACCACGTGATCCAATTTAGCGACCCGACTATTCAGCAAGTCTTCTAAATCTTTTGCTACCGATTCTCTTAATTGCTGAATAGAAAGACCCTTTTCATAATCTTCACTTTCAGGAATTAAACGATCAAACAAAGTTGAACGAAATCCATATGGATAAAGCCGATCTAAATTCATTCGAGTTCACAACAAGCATGCTTAAAGACAGCAGAGGCTAACTTTATGTCAGCCTCCACCAAATATTCACTTAAATAATTATGCTGCGTAAGAAGCAGTATTATTAGAAAGTGACCATTTCTTAGTAACAGCACCTTTAGCAGTACCGTTAATATCTTGTTGGTTATATGTCCACTCAACAGCTGCGTATTTCAAACCAAACGCTTCAGTTGGAACACCTTCTTCGTTAACTGTTGGAGTTACACTAGAAACTAGAACATGCTTCAATTTAATTTGTAAGTACTTGATACGTTTATCGCCATTTGCACGATAAAAATCAATTTGTACTTCATCAAATGTATAACCAGCTGAACATGCTTCCCATAATTTCGGGCTAGTTGCATCTAGGTCTTTAATAAAAAGCATATCTGAATGTTCAACACGTTCAGCAGTATGACCACCAACACTACTTGAAGTAGCAGATTTAGGTTGACGAATGTTGTGAGACCAAGAGTTAACTTCTAACCAGCCTTTGTGCTCAGAGTCACGAGACTCGCCATCAACTTTATATTTACCGCGAAACTCAACGTATATATCTTTCATTTAGAACTTTCCTATTTTTAATTTAAAGTTATTCTTTCGCTGACCTTTATTAATTTGAGGACTGAGGTAACTCAGTAACAAGTCGCAAAGAAACTGACAACTCATCCAGCTGGAAGTGTGGTCGCAAGAAAACCACAGATTTGTAGTGACCTGGTTGAGCAGGATCTTCTACAACTTTTACAGACGCTTCACGTAGAGGGTATTGAGCTTTCGCTTCTTGAGAAGCGCCATCATCAAGTAATACATACTGTGACAACCACTCATTTAAAAATGCTTCAACATTTCCAGCAGAAGCAAAACTACCCACCTTATCTCTCATCATTGCTTTTAAATAATGAGCGATGCGTGAAACGGCCATGATGTACTGAATTTGACTCGATAAAGCAGAGTTAGCATTTGCTGTATCATTGTCATATTTTTTAGGTTTTTGAGTTGATTGCGCGCCAAAGAAAGCAGCGTAATCCGTATTTTTACAATGCACTAAAGGAATAAAGCCCAAATCGCTTAATTCTTTTTCGCGGCGATCAGTAATCGCAATTTCTGTTGGACACTTGAATACCACTTCACCATCTTGTGTTTTAAACGTATGAACTGGTAAGCCTTCGACTAAACCACCGCCTTCAACACCGCGAATTGCCGCACACCAACCATGCATATCAAATGCATTTGTTAAACGAGTACCGAAAGCATAAGCAGCATTCATCCACAAATATTCGTTGTGGTTTGCACCCGAAACATCTTCAGCAAAGTTAAACCCTTCTGTAGCTGTTCCTTCCTTTGGATGATAAGGAAGACGACCAAGCACATGTGGCAAGGTTAAAGCAACATAACGCGCATCTTCACTATCACGGAATGAACGCCATTGAACATATTCAGCCGTTTCAAAGATTTTTGAAACATCTCTAGGGCGATCAATATCTGTAAATGACTCAAGACCAAGAATGCTTGGGCTAGCAGCAGAAATAAATGGTGCATGAGCTGCAGCAGCAATGTGAGAGATTTGCTCAAGCAAATACATATCAGAAGGCGTGCGATCAAACTCAAAATCACCAATCAATGCTGAATATGGTGCACCACCAAAAGACCCATACTCTTCTTCATAGATTTTTTTAAACAAAGTACTTTGATCGAAATCTGTAGCACCTTGAAAATCTTTAACCAACTCTTTTTTAGTCGTATTTAACATACGAATTTTAATGAGAGGATTAGACGGTGTTTCTTGACAGAAGTAGTAAAGACCACGCCAAGTTGACTCAATCTTTTGGAATTGTTCATTGTGCATGATCTGACTTAATTGATTTGAAATCAGTGCATCAATTTCCGCAATACGCTTATCGATTGATAAAGTCATATTTTCAGAAACTGTAATTGTTCCTGCCATTACTTCTTTGGCAAGTTCACCGATTAAGCTTTTTGCACGCGAATGTTCTTCTTCATTTCGGGCAATACGGCTTTCTTCAACAATCGAGTCTAAAAGATTAACTTGTTCATTTTCAACAAGAGGCATTGCTGCCGATTGAGCATTATTCATGATCAGCCTCCGCACTTAATTTACGGATTTGATCAGTACTCTTAAGCACTTCATCAAGTAAGTCTTCTAAACGTTCACTGTTAGAAATCTTATTTCTTAAATCTGTTAAACGCTCACGTGCTTCAACTAGTTTTTTTAATGGGTCAACCTGTTGAACAACATTTTCTGGGCGAAAATCTTCCATTGACTTGAATGTTAAATCAACTGCAATTCTGCCGCCTTCTTCAGTCAGCGTATTATCTACTTGAAAAGCTGCTCTTGGAGACAATGACTCCATAACTTCATCAATATTATCTAAATCGACATTAATGAATTTTTTATCTTTTAATTTTGTACGTTCAAGCTCAGAAGCTGCCGAAAAATCACCCATCACACCAACAACAAATGGTAGTTCCTTTGCTTCTTTTGCATCACCAATTTCAACATCATATGTAAGCTGAACACGTGGAGGTCGAATTCGCTGAAGCTTCTTTTGTACGCTTTCTCTCTTAGCCATAAGATTCTATTCCTGATTATTTAATTAAAGGGTCAAAAGGCGAACTTTTTGATTTATTAACATTGGCTACAGGGGCAGTTTTTGGTTTAACCGCAGTTGCTTTTGCTGGAGTTGCTACTCGTTTAGGTACTGTTCTAGAAGCAGTAGCTCTGTTACGTGTTACAGTTTGTTTTTTATAACTTCTTCTTTCGTTATCAACTGAGCCACTTTCTGTAGCAGCCTTAACATTTGAAGTATCAGGTGCAGGCATTGAAGTATGGATATTTTCAATTAACTGTTTAGCAGGTGGATAGGTTACATCATTGCTTAAATAACGCATTTCCTGACTTCGCATTTGCTGCAAAGAACTATTAGCAATGCTTACACCAGACAAAAATAAAACATCTGTTATTAATGAACCGCGTATATTTTGACTTTGCAATTGACTTGCCAAATTCAATGCTTTAACTGGTTGATTGGTTTGATAAAACCGCATAGCTGCTTTAGCTAATAAATCATTTTTTTGAGGCATATTATCACTATCACAAACTTGTTTAAAAATATTCAATAGCTCAGGATCATTTTGACCTTCTGCTAAAGGATTCTTTTTAATACAACTTTTTTTAAGTTTTACAGGCTCAAGTTCTGCTGCTTGAGCACATGATAGACCGATAATGT
Source organism: Acinetobacter sp. XS-4 (assembly GCF_023920705.1). NCBI lineage: Bacteria > Pseudomonadati > Pseudomonadota > Gammaproteobacteria > Moraxellales > Moraxellaceae > Acinetobacter > Acinetobacter sp. XS-4. Next base: position 2,636,971 of record NZ_CP094657.1, read on the forward strand.
TTCCAGTCAGAGAAAGTATCAAAATACTTCGTTTCAACACAACTTTCATTCCTCTGTTTTCTTATTTATTCAAGGTCTTACTGAAAAATTAATACTAATAAAACATTAAAAAATCAGCAAAAAAACCTTATATTCAAAAAATTTATGCGCAGTTTATCATATAAACAAACATATCTTATATAAAAATCATATCAACTTAAACTAAAAGTAAATAGTTAAGATCGTTATAAAATATAGCTTAATAAAGTTATTCTCATGAAAACATAATATTGTTATTTTTTGTAATTAAAAATAAGATATTGATTTTTATAAAATAAATGCAAATAGAAACTAAATAAAAAATTATTATAAATATCATTTATTTAGTTTTTACGAAACATTTTCTTAACAATATTTAAGTTTACATTAACTACAAGTCACTTCTATTTGGTTATGAACAGATCATAAAAACTTAAAGTAAAAATCTAGATACAAAAACCACAAAAATTGTCAAGACTAATCTGTCTATCTATTATACTTTTTAAATAAATTTAGTTTTCAGGATAAAGGTTAAAAAGTACCACTCCTAGCTGTAAGCATGCTTTTTCAATATATTTTCATAAAAAATCTAGAAGCAAAAAAATTAAGTTTGTTTTTTGTAAAAGCATGATAAAAAATTATAGACTCCTCTTTTGAATAGCCAATTGGTTCACGCTCAATTCTACAAAAAGGTATCTAATCTATATTTCAATTATAAAATATCTAAGTTCATTTTAATTTTTAATAAACTATAATCATTATTCACTGAGTTGAATAACAAAACCGCTCTTTATATCTTTCACATCTCTTACTAAAATAGTTTCATCAATATTCAACCTAATGATTTCCAAAAAAATGATGAAACGGAATATAGCTGTTGTTTTATTTTCAAGCCTTGCTTTAAGCGCGTGTGCCAAATCTACTGAGACAAATCATAAGTCATCAAAGCCCTCACCAGAACTTCAGCAAAAAATTCAGCAATTGGTTGAAAAAACCAAAAAGAATATGATCTTTGTTGAAGGTGGTAGCTACTTAATGGGTGATTTTGGACTAGTAACACCAGAATTAGAAAAAATGGTTCCAAATAGTATGGCGGTGAAAAATCCCAAAGGTAATACTGAAAAACCTGACAACCAGCCTCTCTCTCCAGGGGACAATAATAAAACCCTGCATAAAGTCACACTTAACAGCTTCAATATGAATGCTTATAAAATCACCACAGAAGATTTTTATATTTACACCCAAGCTAGTGGTCAACCTGAAAGTCTAACAAATAAAGAATATAATCCAAACATTTGGCATGAAGTTGCTGCGGGGATTTCTTGGCAACAAGCCAAAAACTATTGCCAATGGCTAGGGCAGCAAATAGGCACTCCAATGGATTTACCCACTGAAGCACAATGGGAATATGTTGCTCGAAATAAAGGGCAATATACAGCCTTTGCAACAGACACAGGAAAAGTAGAATCTGAAAAAAATCTTTGGTCCAAAAAGCAATATGACAACTATTATTTAAATTATAGCCCAGACAGTTTAGGTAACATTCCTGTTCTAGGTAAAACTCCACCAAATCCTCTTGGTTTTTATGATCTTGTCACCAACAATTATGAATGGATGAATGATTGGTACGCTAAAGATTATTACAAGCAGTCTCCTACCGACAACCCAACTGGACCAAAAACAGGTACTGAAAAAGTATTACGCAGTACCTCGCCAATGGGCGCCGACAATTTGGTAATGGCGGATGGGTTAGCAATTGGAAGAGCTCATGAAATTATGGAACCATTCACAACTTCAGATGGTAAAAAGAATTTTCATTTTGAAACATATTCAAGCCGTTGTGTTGCAAATACTCAACAGCCTATAAAATAATTCTTACACCGTATATGAACCATCCGAGTTTTGTTCATAATTTGCAGCAATAAATAGTTCCGCATCGGTACCATCTACCTCAATAGACGGTACCGATTCTGTATTTAGGGCAACTAAAGCATCCGCATTAATAATACTTGGTTGTTCAACCATTTTCTCTCTTAACTTTTTCAACTCCCTTGGATTATTCATTGGAGCTTTTTCATGTAAAGGTATAGTTTTCACTATTTTAGAGCGTAATTTTTCATATTGCTCTACATATTCACTACCACGACCAACGGTATCTGAATTAAAAGTATATTCTTTAACGAAATCAATGGTTCTTGACCAGAATCCATCATGCAAATATACCAATAATTGTTTTTCTAAACTTTGGATACTCCTTTCTGATTTTATACCCCTTAAAGACATTCTTTGAAGTACGTTAAACCACTCACCTTCTGTTGCAATGGTTTCAAAAATTGCGAGTACCGCTTCTTTATGTGTAGGTAAAAAAGGGCTAATTCCTGTTTTAGGCATATCAGCAGCATGTGTGTATTCACTATGCCTTGTCATTTGATAAATTAACATTCCTTTTGCATCTGGCGTAGCTTGTTTCACCCATTCAGATTGACGTTTAATTTTGTTTGCCAAATCAACAGAATCTTTTGCAAGTGCATATTTAGCATTAAAATCTCTAAACTCTCCAGCAATATTATTTAAAGTATTGGCTGTCATTGAGTCTCTACCTAACGCGATCACAGCTAATTGACCTAAATTACTAAACGCATCTTCAGCGATAAAACCCAACAGGGTAAATTGAGCACGGGTAAGTTGATAATGCACCCATCTTAGTACTTCAAGAACCTGACTAAAATCAATAACGAAATCTAGCGCCCCTTTTGCACCTAATCCAACACATAAAGCGGCTTTTGCTCTAAAACGGAATTGTTTACGTTCTAACCAGTAAAATAATTTAAAATTAACTCCAGCCCCTAAGCCCGCACTTACAGCAAAATCGACAGCTAAGCTTGCTAAAGGTTTAAAATCTTTAGCTTCAGGTGAAAGCCACTGGAACTCTCCAGATGGTTTAATTCCTCCTTCTACACCAGCAAAAGCCTCAATTTGTCCCTCGGAGCTTGCACCACTACCAGGAATGATGGTTTCATCTCGATCCATTGGCACAAATCTTGGACGGTTTTCTCCCATATTATTGGCAAGTGAAGGATTTCGATTTCTTCTACCATTAGCAGCCAATTGTTGCTGCCCACTTTTACTATAGCTTATCTCTAAACCAATCCCCGCAGCCACTTTTGCACCTGCAAAACCATAGAGTTCCATGCCAATAATAAATCGAAATGCACCCAGATCAATATCATCAAAGTTCAGCATCCAACCTTTATCACATGGAATTACATAGGTGGTTTTTGCCTTCCCTTCAAATAACACTAGTTTGCCTTGAGCATTAACATTCGCCTTAGCATTCACCTCACCACTTTCGGGTTTCCAGCTCGCACTTGTCGATAAACCAGCACCACCAACACATCTTAACCATTGTGATTGAATATCAACCGTTAAGTTATCTGAAAGCTTAATTTGTTCGACAAAACCAGCACTAAAAGCAGAGAAATCCCAAACCTTAGTTCCCGTTTGCTTGGAATATTTCGCAAGATCTAAACTAACTTTTTTAAATTCATTATGAATAGTCTCTTGGTTAATTTTCTTAAAGTCTTGTTTTATATCTTTAAGTTTCTTTAACTCTGTCCCTAAAACCGTTACCTTAAAGCTCTCTTTATTCTTTTTCTTTTGCTGTAACTGCATATATCGGTCAGTACGCAGATACCGACGTCTGAAATCAAACTCTTGCGTGTTACCATTTGGATTTTTCTTTTGACGTGCTTCAAAAGTAATGACTTCTGTTAGGTCAGCCGCTTTTTTAAAGTTTTTATTTAGCTCCTCTTCAATCTTTTTCTCTGCTTCTTTTATTTCTTCTTCTGCTTTTTTAACATTAGAAACACTACCAGATTTTATTGCTTCTGCTAATTTATTTTTAGCATCAAAAGAGTTTCCAAATAACTTGTCTAATTTTGAGCTTTCTTTTTCAAACTCAGCATAATCCTCTGCTGAAAGGACTATCATTTCCTCTCGATGCATATTTAAAATGACTGGCGGTTTCCCATTGCCCTGTAAAGTTACTGTCGTATTCTTATCTTGCTTTGTTATCTTCGCAACAGACTTCAATTGTACAGTGACATAATTCTTTTTACTAATTGTTGCAAAATGCTTTATATCTTTTTTCTCTGGTTGAGCAGACATATTTACGAATTTAAATTTTACAAATATAACTTCACCTTTTGGTGAATATAAAGGTGGAGTAAAACCATTTTTATCTACAACACTCATTTTGACATTAGGTAAATTAATTTTTTTCTCCTTACCATCTTTGTCAAAAGTAAAAGTTTCAAATGGAATATTATCCGTTAGTTTAGTCCCCCTAAATCCTTCTATTTTATAGCGATAATATTGTTTAATTTGATATTCTATAGTAGTTGTTCCTTGTTTTTCTTCTTTAATATGGAGACCTGAGCTACCATTAATATTAATAGCTTTTTCCCACTCTGAATCCTTTCTTTTAATCCAAAGATCATACTCACCAACTGGCAGATACATTTCTTTAGTAAAACCTTTCATGTCAGTTTTAGCTTCTCGATTCTGACTCAAGCTGATACCTTCTTGTGCATCTTTATATTTCGCCATATTTTGCGCTATTGTCTGCGCTGGAATAGGTTTATTTTTATAAATGGAGTTCAAATCCAACGGCTGCACAAGAGGCTTAGGATTCTTAGCATTTCCTGTGGCTATTGCTAGTTTATTTACCTGTCCTGGCCGTTTTCCCTTTTCAGTTACAGAATAATCCATTCCATGGCAAACGATCGTATCATTATCAGGTAATACATTAATAAATAGGTTTAATTTAATCTTATTCATCATTTATTCTTCTTCAAAAGTTACAAAACCATCGTGAACGTGATCTTCTAAACTAATTTGGATTTGCTGAGGGCCCCTGGTTGTGATTTTCTGTGTTTTACCTTGACCATCTGTCACACCACTGATCATCTCCCCATTCGGTAAAATCATTAAATATTTTTTATTTTTCAATGGATTTCCAGTTATATCTTTGGCTATATAAGTTAAATGGTAATCTGGCAACATTGCCAATTCTGGATTTTTTGTTGCCACTTTGGCTCCGCCCATAAATAAATGCTGCCCTGCTTTCACCTCAAGCTTACCGCCTGTAACAGGGAAAATGCCTGAACCATTCAGCTTAATTTGAGAACCACTTGCAGTCAGATTAATTTCAGTTGGACTAGTAATAAAAACCGTGTCTTCGGTTGACGTAATCTGTACGCCCTTTCGAGCAATGACATCTAAGCCATCACCTTGAGCCTGAATTTCTACTTTGCCTTGGCCAGCAAAAAGCCGAGCACCTTCTTGGGCGGCAAATAGACTAATTTTTTGACTCGCATGACCCACTATATTTTTTTGCGTACTAATATTAATGCTATCTCCAGCACTTTGAGTAAGCTGACCATTTGCACCGAGATGTATATCCTCATTACTACTTACAGCAATACTTTTTGGAGATGCCAACAACATCACTGCCGATTGAAACTCAGCAGCCTTTTTAGGATCTTCTTGTTTAAGAACGTCTAAGAAAGTCTGAATGTTCTCAAGCATATCTAACGGGTCAGTTTGCTGATTTTTGGCAACTTCACTGAGTGCCTTGGCATTATTGAGGCTGCCTTCTATTTGTTGTTTGGCCTCATTTGCATCTAGATGTACACCTTGAGCTTGATCCTGCTTGTGGGTACTAACGAGTAAACCAGTACCTGCTCTGACTGCACCCCACTGGTCTGTTCTTATCTCAAAACCTTCACCTCGGCCATCACTTGTCGCACCGTCTTTGGGATGACTTAAGTTCCCCAAGTTTAGCTGGCTTGCCGCATGGCTAGTTTGTAGCTGAGCACTGATCTGGCCTGTAGTGTCATCAAATCGTAGCTGGTTAAAGCCTTTGCCGTCGACTTCTTCGGAGCGGATACCACTGAGTTTTTTAGTGTCGGGTAGCTGGCCTTTCTGATCGAATTGCGTTGGGTGACGTTCGGCTTCGTGAATACGGCCCACCACAAATGGACGGTCAATATTGCCGTCAAAGAAGTCGATGACAACAATTTCACCAACACGTGGCAAGAAGCGTGCTCCATAACCTGCACCCGCCCATGGAGTCAGCACATCGACCCAAGCTGAGTCGGTATCATTATCGTTACTTCCCGCTCCACCGTCATGGCTATGGTCATCAGCTCGGGTAAATAGGAAACGGACTTTAATGCGCCCCCATTGGTCAACATGGATACTTTCGCCTTCCAAGCCCACCACTCTAGCGCGCTGCGGGTAAGCTGCTGGACGGTGCTCTAACGGATGGTACTCAGGAACAGTTTTAATATTTCTACGCGACAGAATGAGCTCATTACCCTGACGCTCAGTCTGGTCATTTGGCCCTGATTGATTGTTTTGCCATTGGCTTTGACTAAAAAGTTGATTGATTTGCTGTTGCAAATCTTTAGGTAAATTATTTTGCAGATAGAAGCTTTTCCCAATAATCAAGAATTCTTTGTCTGACCCGCTATGCGTATCTATTTCTGGATGTTCATTCAATTCAAACCAATAACCAACTTGCGCATCACGTACCGTGGTTTGTGCATGGAAATATTTTGATTGAGAAGCATAATAATCAGATAGATTTTGATTGAGTTTTTCTAGCTGCTGGTGGCCCGATGCAGTGGCTTGGTCTTCCTCATTTAAGTCTTGCATCCAAGCAGGACTAATATGCCATGCATGTTCTAGACTTAAACTCGCATTATCCTGATTAGTACTATGATTATGCTTTGACTGAACACTGCCCATGCCTTCTTCTTGACATAAAGCATCAGCCTGCCAGCGTTGCACATGCACGGCTGTAGATTGCAAGCTTCGAGTTGGCACAAGGCTTGTCATACTATCTTGTTGTTCAACAGCGCTACTACGGTGATAACGGATATTTCTTCGGTCTAATGCTAAATATGATTCAGTATTATCAATTAAACGTAATTTTTGCGGTTGAGGCTCATCTGAACTATTAGTGACAAACAACTGAGCTTCATCAATTAACCAGTTAATGCCCTCACTACGCCAAAGTCGGGTTAAAAACTCATAATCCGTTTCGTTACTTTGCATGATAAAAGGTCGAATATCGTAGTCTTGGCTTAGGTTTTTTAAATCCAAAGTTAAGGCAGAAGCAAAGAACGGGCTTTTGTTCTGCCACTCAGTAAATAGAATTTCAGTGATGTCCCGTACACTTTTATTCATAAATACACGGCTATTTCGGCGTTTATGCCATAGCGCGGTCGGGTCTTGTAATCTCAATTTATACAATGTTAATGAACCATCACTCTGCCCCTGACTGGCTTCGGTAATAATTCCTGTAGCTCTAAATAATTGCCCCTGATCAGTTACTTGATCGACTGCAACCTGACAACCAATAAATTGTTTTAATGAAATATGGGCATTGGTAGAAAGACAAAATAAATCGGCAGTCAGTCCTTCATTTAGCTGATGCTGCCCTTCAATACTTTGTAAAAAGACTTGAGTATTCAATGATGGATTAGAAAACTGAACATGAAGCACGCGTTTTTGCGAGCTGATACCCAAATCTTCTAGAATTCTATGTATATGAGATAACATCTTTTTTTATGAAAACTTTGTCAGGATTCGCATTATTTTATAAAATACAGAAACATCTGTCTATTTTGTAAAGGAAAACTTAACCATATGAATACAAGAGTGGATGAAGATGATATCCGTGATAAATATAAAAAAAAATGAATTAACAACTTACGCTATTAATTCACTTTTAAAATTTTTTAATATTTTAGTATTCTAAGAAATTCATTTTTAATTTACTTAATTTCCTCAAAATATTCATACGTTGGTAAATCAGGTTCTAATGAATTTGTATTTCCAGCATAACTATCTAACACTAACTTAAAATTATCAGAAATAATTGCCAGAAAATAAAGATTGTTATGTATATAACAATCAAATAAAAATGAAATTTGATCCTTGTTCAATTTAAAAACAGGTAAAGGCGAAATATTATAGTATTCGCCATCATCTAAAAATGTTTCATATTGACTAAAAGATACATTAAATAAAAGATCTTCATCAGAAATCTTCTTAATAAAATTAATAATATTTTTACTTATTAAAACCTTATCCTGCGTTTCTGTAGCTTCTATCAACATCTGATTTGATTTTTTTACAGACAATATTTCATTATAAAAATCAATACTTTCATCGACAGACAACTTATCTGAACTATCTAAAAATTTAAATTTTAAATTAGTATCCTTAATAAAATTTGATAGATTCAGATTTTGTCTTTGTTTAATCTTAAGTGCTGTAATTCTTTTCATTCATGCGCTCCTTATCACTAGTCATGAGTAACCACTGGCCCACTTGAAATATATTTCCAAGCACCTTGATTATTAGTCCTAACTTGACCATTATCCATCATAGCTGGAGCTGCATGCCAATGCGAACATGGATGCTCTTTATCTTTAGGATGATGAGAAACTATCATAATTTTTTCTCCTTCTCCTGTTCTAACACTATACATATATTGTTCCCAATTAGGAATTACCCTTTGTTTAATTGGCGTAGAAGATGTTGGAATACCAGCTTTTCTCATAACTTCTCTTCGTGCCTGTCTAGAAGTCCTACCTTGACCACAAGTTTCTTCTTTACTCTTTTTATGTTGTGTATTTTTATTTTTGTTTCTATTATTTAGTCCTAAAGGATCAATCCAGACCATTGAGTTTGGTGCATATGCATATACATTATGCCCCCCTAACAATCCAATTGGGTCTTTACTAATAAACCGCCCTACATATGGCAAATAATATCGATAGCGATTGTAATGTAATCCAGTCTCTTCATCAAAATACTGCCCTTGGAAACGGATATTATTTGAAATAATTTCACTATTCTCAAAGAAATTTGACTTAGCTTTTTCCGCTTTACACTCGCCCCATGCCTTATATTCGGCTTTCCAAATAATTGCACCTGTATGGTCGGTCATTTCTTGCGGGGTACCTAAATGGTCACAGTGATAGAACCATACATCATCAAATTCTTTACCCTGTTTTTCAGTTTTCCAAAGCGGGTCACGGTGTATGTTATAAGGTTTATCTGACCAATCTGGAGTTTGATGGAGTTCTATCGGACTTAAATAAACTGCCTGGAACATCGGTACGAAGCTGTCTTTTTCATAGATGTAATGCTTGGTCAGTTCCTCTGTGGACTCATAAGCAAGCGTATCCTCATCCCATCCATAAATAATGTTCTGTTCTTGACCTGTATGGTGATGTTTACTCCGCTTTTGAATACGGCGGCCTAAAGCATCATATTGGTACTGTTGGTCTAAATATTCTTTAACTACATTATTGACTAGACGATTATATCCATAACCCGTTTCATCTAACTCTTATGATATAAAACCCCATTAAATAATTGGGTTTTTATTACTTATATATTTTAATTTCTTATTCTTTTTTTTCAAACTGCCAGTAAACTTCTCCCCAGTTTTGTTTTTTAATTTTTGGAAGAATCTCTCCAGCATTAAAATATTGTCGAGAATTATTACTAGCTACTGTAAACCAATAACCCGATTGAGGAGCCTTATCACCTGCTTTAATCGCTATTCTATTATAATTATTTAATAAATTTTCCTCTCCTGCTGTTGGATTGAATGAATGATAGAAAGCAATTAAATCTTTAGGATAATAAAGATAATCGTATAATCCTTTGTCATCATTTATTTCCAATAAAATAACGGCACAAGCAGCTTCAAAAGACCAATAACCATAATATCCACCATCAGCTTTATGGGTATCATGCCAAGGTGCACCTGCTAAATCTTTATACCATTTCTTTAAAAATTTATGTAAATGCTTCAGAGAAACCTTATTATCCTGCCTTACAAAAGCATTTGAAAGCTCAAAGTAAGGCTGGGGAAAAAGAACATCAGAACAGTCAAAACGATTATCATCAGAAAAAGCTAAAAATTCTTCAACGATCCAGTCTTTACCTCCATTTTCTTGAGTCTCTCCATCTACTAATTTGGCAACACTCATCAATAAGTCATTTCTTTTTAATAAATAACAAAGACTAATTAACCAAATATATAAGCAATACTCATCAAGCAACTCTAAATCAAAGACACTAAAATTTGGATCTTTATAATAAGTTCTTTGCTTTTCAGATAAAACATTAAATAAATTTATAACACTCTCAAAATCTACACGTAAGTGATCAATAGATCTTCCAGCAGTATAGTCTAGTATAAATAGATCAAATTGATATCTTGCAGCTATAGAATAAGAATCAATCCACCCCGCTTCAACTTCCTCACCACTATTAAATTCACTTAAAAAGTCTTGAATAGCATTTATTAAAGCAGCTCTGGTAGAGAGATAATACTTTCCATCCATTTTTTGTCTTTGCTGATTAATAAACATCATTTCAACCTTACATTTAATAAATTTCAAAAATTAAATTTTAAAAACTTAATATATGTAAGTTTCATTAATTTCCTATATTTATTCCTAGCTCAAAACTTTTTTGATCATTTACTACATTTTATAACTATCTTTTGTAGATAAGAATGCCCTATTGGGCATTCAATTAATTCTCACCATCCCAATACCAATATACCTCTCCCCAATCCATTTCAATAAGTGTGGGAAGAACTTCATCCTGAACAAAATACCGACGTAAATTTGGCTGTGCAGGTGTTTGCCAGTAACCAGTTTTTGTACATTTCTCACCTCCTTTTAATTTTATTTGCATTACATCATCATTTACTGCTTTTATTTTTGTTTGATTTCTAGCCCACTGTACAATATCTTTAGGGTAGAACAAATGTTTATGTAGGGAGCTATCATCTAAATCAAGCAAATAAACTAGGGCAGCAGCTTCAAATGCCCAATAACCAACATAGGAACTTTTATTTTCTAAGTCCAAGTGACTATTATACCAAATTTCATTTTTATTCATTTGATACCAATTTGATAAGTATTCATCTAAAAGATCTACTGAATGCTTCTTATCACTTTTTACTAGAACATTATCAATTACATCACATAACTTGGCATAACCTAAAGCAAATAAATTTCCTTCATTGACAGTTGGATGAGTAGAATCATTCAACTTAAAAAACTTATTAATGATTTCATCTTCGCCTGTATGACTATCTCCTTCACCATTGACTAGAGAATGAATACGGAGAAAAAGATCATTATGGTGTAGTAAAAAAGCAAGGCTTAATATATTTAAAGTTTCATTTTGGCTAGCAATAACAGAAGGTTTTTCTGATTTATGAAAAAGTGCCAATGCTTCTGATTGCTTCTCATAACCGACGATAACTTTTTCAAATAAGGGGATAAGTTCTTGTATAGAATGCCCAGCAGTATATGAAAGATACAATAAAGAAGTATATATATCTGTAATTGCAGTCCAACGACTTGCTTCACCACAATTATATTGATCATCTTCAAATGCATCACTTTCTAGATATAGAGAAATTCCTTCCTCATTGTATTCTTTAGTTTTTAAATAATAATCTTCAGTTAGAAATTGCTGCCTACGTTGGTCTGTGGAGTCTGACACTACTTAGCTCTCATTTTTAATAAATTAATTTTATTTGGTATGATCATTTTAATGTTCGCTCGAGTAACTCGATTGTTTAAAGCTTCATCAATCTTTGCAGCTCCCCAAAAGTTCAATGGGTATCCATTGCTGCATTACTTTCAATCCCTCCGGTAATTTGATCAGGATTATGTAAGGCTGCTATCAAATTTTATTTGAAGAATTTATATATAGGAAAAGGAGCCTAGCTCCCTTTTCTAATTACTCTTATAGCATATAGTTTGTTAGGCAAAATTAACCTTTCGGTTTGATACCCAAACGATCAACCTCTTTGGCAATATCCAACATGACTTGAAACTTATCTAGCTGAGCTACAAAAGGAATGTATTGGAATAAATCTACTTTTTTCATATTCTCAATAACTTGCGGCCCACCCAATACAACTGGAGGTTCAAAGGCATAGATTTCATTATCGTTGACTTCACCTAAATTTGTTAAGCAACGATCAAAAAGAAACTTGCCATTTTTATCATAAATATCTATATCTTCATTCTTCGCCTTCATGACAATAGTAGATAAAAATGAAATTAAATGGTCTATATCTTCTACGTTTGGAATATCTTTAATTGATGGGTAAATTCTTAAATTAATAATATCTATTGTCAACTTTGAACTCGTACTTTTACCTATTACATGTAAATCACCAAAAGCACTTCTACCAATGACATAAAATTCATCATATTGGGGGAAATCAGTATCTTTTAAACAAAGCTCTAAAATATCTTCATAATCCAAGGGATTAACAAGCCAAAATCCGCCATTTTCAAAGGATGCGAAACCTAATTTTTCCCAAATATAAAATAAATATTCAGGATAAGTATGTTGATGCTGAGCAATAAATTCAGGCGTTGGCTTTTTACCTATTTTAATATTTGAAAATCGAACATTAAAAAAATCCAGATGATCAGTAATTTTCTTTAACACAACTTCTGATAACATTATTTACATCTCGCTAATTTGACATTGAGTTTAGTTGCATCTTTCACACTTGGATCAATTCCTTTAACAGCATTATCAATAGATCCTGCACGACTCACGGCTTCTCCAGTCGCTTTATTGCCCCAGCCGCTACCAATAGATGAATTTACATTCTTTAAGCCAATATCCATAGGCGCATCACTCATAATTCCTGCTGCTATCTGATCTGGATTATGTAAGGCAGCCATGGTCGACATTACATCTTTAGCATCTTTCTCAGATTTAGTCATAGCATCTATTGCTGAAATATTAGGGTCTTTAGAATATTGTTCATAGTATTTATCTTTAAGCTCTTTTTCGTATTTTGTTCTAGCTTGAACCTGATCCAGACCATTCCCTCGCCCATTTTGCTTAAAAAGTTCTCGACCTTTCTCGTAATCTTTTGCCGTCATACTATTTAAAGCATTCTGCTGCATTTCTAACTGGCGATCGGTTTCCCACTTTAAATATTGATCTTCTGACCAATTTTCACGCTTGGCTTGTGGCGGATGTCCTAAATCAATATTTTTACGGGCATTGGCTCGAGCTTTAGGAGTATTTACTGGATCAAAACATCCGACCTTATGCTCTTTCATCTTAGCAAAAGCAATTTTATTAGATGGCTGCGTATGGCTAGCTCGAGTCGGTTGACTTGGACTCCCAGCAATATGGATATCCATCCCATTGCCATGTCCACCTGCAACACTCAATTTTGGTTGTCTCATAATCTCATGACAGGCATTGTCAACCTGACGACAAAGGTCATCAATATACCGTCCAACCTGAGCCATGATACTTTTAAGTGCAGCCGCGTATTTATCTGCCAGAGCATCAAACCCAGTCATTTTAGCAGTATTACGACTACCATACATTTGTAAAAGTGATTGTAGTTTTGCAAGATATTGATTAAGGACTAGTTTTGCATTTGTACCTATTTCCGTCCAAGGTTTTGTTTTCAGCCACCGTTCAGGGTTATCTCCCCAAAATGGTTTATAACCAAGCTTTCGACAATAAGATTCCAACTGCTCAATTGCTTTAAATAACTCATCTTTTGTTTTAATAACTTTACTAGTAATCAACTTAGCAATAGTTTTAAAAACTGAACCAAAGAATGGAATTACGCCAATTCCAACTAAGGCTAAACCCATCCAATTTTCAGATGTTCTTTCTTTTTCATCTGATAAAATAATAACACTGGCTAATAAATCCCGGATATCACATATCTGATCAGCAACAGGGATCATACTGATGAGGCCACCCACAATGACTTGGGCAACAGTAGGATCTTTATTAAAATCACCGCTGATAAATCCAAAAATATATTGAATATCTTCTATATTTTCGTCAATTATCTGATTAATATTATTTGCAAGATTAATATCTGTTTGTATTTTTACTGCAAATGCAAGTTGTATCGCATGTTGAAACTTATCTAAAAATCCTGCGGATTCAGGTAATGCTTCAATTGAAAAATGACTAGATACATAAGCATATTGGGTTTGATCTTTTTTTTCTAAAGGTGCATGTCTCGCTACACCATATTCAGACTCACCTAATGCAAGGCTTAGAAACTCAGAAGATTGGATAAATTCTTGTTGAATATATCCTGATTTACCACTTAAACCTTGCCAAAACTGTTCATTTCCTGTTTCAGGTGTTTTATTTTGCTCAACCATTACTTAACACCTTGGGTTTGAATAAAATTAGAAAACCAACTGTCATCAACTGCACCTGATTTCTCATTTTCACTAAATACAGTTTCGTAAAGAACTTGTGCCTTTCCAACAGGAACATCTCGAATAAAAGCTTGCCCTTTCTCATCTAAAAATCCAGTTCTTTTAGAACCATCAGAGAGTGTTACCGTATATTTAGAAGCTTTTGCGGGCGTACCATCAGCATGAAAATATTCTAAAAATAAATCCTGTGGCTTGGATTCAAAAACAGGTAATGATGGTAACCTAGGCTGAACACTCCCTCCCCCCATAAACAAATGCTGCCCAGCTTTTACCTCAAACTTGCCACCCGTAACTGGGAAAATGCCCGAGCCATTAATCTTGATTTGAGATCCACCCGCTGTGATAACGATTTCTTTAGAAGCACTAATTTCAATTTTGTCTTCTGTTGAAATAATTTGAACAGCTTTACGGGCAATTAAATCTGCTCCGTCGCCTTGCGCTTGTATTTCGACTTTGCCTTTGCCTGCATAGAGTCTCGCCCCTTCTTGAGCTGCAAAAAGGCTGATTTTATTTTGGGCATGTGCAATTAAATTCTTTTGGGTAGACAGATTAATGCTGTCTCCAGCAGTTTGACTTAACTGAGCATCTGCGCTTAAGTGAATGTCTTCATTACTGGCTAGAGCAATACTGTTAGGTGCAGTTAATATCATCAAGGCTTGCTTAAAAGCGGCAGCTTTGTCTTGATCTTTTTCTTCAATTTGTTCTATGAACGTTTTTAAGTTCTCAAGCACTTCCAATGGATCAGTTTGCTGGTTTTTAGCAACTTCACTGAGTGCTTTGGCGTTATTGAGGCTGCCTTCTATTTCTTGTTTGGCCTCATTTGCATCAAGGTGTACACCTTGCGCTTGATCCTGTTTATGGGTACTAATGAGTAAGCCACTGCCAGCTCTTACTGCGCCCCATTGGTCTGTTCTGAGTTCAAAGCCTTCACCACGACCATCACTTTCCGCCTTGTCTTTTGGATGGCTTAAGTTACCCAAGTTAAGTTGGCTGGCTGCATGGCTACTTTGTAGCTGGGCACTGATCTGGCCTGTTGTGTCATCAAAACGTAGCTGGTTAAAGCCCTTACCGTCGACTTCTTCTGAGCGGATACCGCTGAGTTTTTTAGTGTCAGGTAACTGCCCTTTCTGGTCGAATTGCGTTGGATGCCGTTCAGCTTCATGAATACGGCCCACCACAAATGGCCGATCAATATTGCCGTCAAAGAAGTCGATGACCACGATCTCACCGACACGTGGCAAGAAGCGTGCGCCATAACCCGCACCTGCCCACGGGGTGAGTACATCGACCCAAGCCGAGTCGGTGTCATTATCGTTACTTCCTGCTCCACCGTCATGGCTATGGTCGTCAGTTCGGGTAAACAAGAAACGGACTTTAATGCGCCCCCACTGGTCGACATGAATACTTTCGCCCTCTAATCCCACAACCCTAGCGCGCTGCGGGTAAGCTGCTGGTCGGTGTTCTAGTGGGCTATATTCAGGCACAGCTTTAATGTTGCGTCGAACGACATTCAGCTCAGCAAAGTGGCGCTGCTCAGGGTTTTGAGTGTCGAACTGGGCTGCCTTGAGTTTGTCTTTTGGCAACAGACGCTCAAGTTGCTGTTGTAATTCTTTCGGTAAATTATTCTGGTTGTAGTAGTGCTTGCTTAAGATTAAGAACTCTTTATCGACACTGTCATGTTGGTCGAGTTCTGGATGGTCATTGAGTTCAAACCAATAACCCACCTGTGCATCACGGACGTTACCTGAAACCGTAAACTGTTTCGAACTTAGGTGATGATAAGCATTGATGTGCTGGTTAAGCTGTTCAATCTGGCTATTACCAGAAGCGGTGGCTTGGTCTTCACCGTTTAAATCCTGCATCCAAGCAGGGCTAACATGCCATGCATCTTCAAGGTTTAAGCTCGCATTGTCATAGTGTTCGCTGTGCTGCTGCTTACCTTGTACGCTACCACTGCCTTCTTCTTGTTGCAGCGCATCAGCTTGCCAGCGTTGCACATGAACCGAAGTTGGCTGTAAACGTCGTTCTGCCTTGACTTGGGTAATGGTATCGAACTGTTCTGTGGCACTGCTGCGCTGGTAGCGTAGGCTACGACGTTCAAGGGCTTTATAATTCTGATTTTCATCAATCAAACGTAAGACTTGTGGCTGAATAGATGCATTCAGGTCAGCGACCAAAAGCTGTGATTCATCGACTAACCAGTTAATACCTTCACTACGCCACAAACGGGTTAAAAAGTCATAATCGCTTTCATTTGACTGCATCACAAACGGACGCACATCGTAGTCTTTCGTTAAACCAGCCGTATCGAGTGTTAAGCTTGAAGCAAATAACGGACTTTTGCCTTGCCATTCCTTAAATAGAATTTCACTAATATCGCGCACGCTTTTATTCATAAACACACGACTATTACGGCGTTTATGCCAAAGTGCAGTTGGGTCTTTTAACGTTAAGTTATAAATGGTGAGTGAGCCGTCGCTTTGGCCTTGGCTCGCTTCAGTAATAATACCAGTAGTTCTAAAGAACTGGCCTGTATCGGTGACTTGATCGACGGCAACCTGACAGCCAATAAATTGTTTTAATGCAATATGTGCGTTTGTCGACAGACACAGTAACTCAGCAACGCTGCCTTGGTTGAGCGTATGCTCGCCTTCAATACGTTGTAAGAAGACCTGATTGTTTAATGATGGGTTGGAAAATTGCACATGAAGTACACGATTCTGTGCGACCAAACCTAAACTATCTAAAATTTGAAATATTTTATGGGACATCATTATTATAAAACTGAGTCATAATCATCGATATTTTATAAAAAACAGACAGAATTGTCTATTTATATAAAATTGCTTATCTTCCACAACTTACATACTTTTCAGTTTATCTAAAAGAAAGACGGGCTATTAAATAGTCTATAAATGCTCTCGTTTTGGCCGGTAAATTAGAGGTATGAGGATAAAGTAGTTGAATACTTTGTAGCGGTAACGAAAAATCAGGAAATAACCGAATTAAGCGTTTTTGTAGAATATCTTCATCAACTAACCATGCAGGACAAATCGCCACACCTAAAGATGAAAGAGCCATTTGATGAATTGCAGTGACCGAATTTGATTCATACTGACTTCGAATAAAAGGTAATGAATATTGCTCCCCTAAACTGTTTTGCAAAATATATTGTGAATCTTGCCAATTTAATAAAGTGTGACCAATCCAAGGAACATCCGCTAAATCAGATATATTTTCTATAGCATGATCTTTTATAAACTGCGGAGTAGCCACAAGATAAATTGGATATTCTCCGATTTTTCGAGTTTTTAGGGATGAATTTTTTAAATTCCCTAATCGAATAACCAGATCTAATTTTTCAGTCACTAAATCATCGAGAGATGAATTAAACGAATACTGTAAACGTAAATGTGGGTAAAGCTGACAAAATTCAGGAAGTAAAGGCAGAATGAAGCGTTGGCCAAACTCATTGGTAGATGAAAACCGTAAAGTGCCTGTAATGCTTGTACCTAAGTGTTGGCTTCGTTCAAATGCCTCATCAATCTGAAGTTGGATTTGCTTAAAATCCTCATAAAAATGCTGACCGATTTCAGTTAATGCAATATTACGGGTGTTGCGAATTAACAGGCTTGTATTGAGCTGCTTTTCTAATTGTTTTATATCAATACTCACCATTGATCGGCTTAAGCCTAAAATTTCAGCAGCCTTGGTAAAAGAGCCGGAATCAACGACTTGTAAAAAACTGGTAATTTGCTTGAGGTTTTTTTGCACAATTAAGCCAATTGTTTAAAATTATCAAACAATGATTTTACTTCGCTTGCATCGACAATAAAAGAGCTGGATCTTACCCTGCCTGCACGGAGGTAGGTATGTCTTATCGATATAAAATAGCGACAGTGTTTTTACTTGGGTTCTTTATTGATTGCATCAACATTTTTATGTCTGCAATTGCATTGCCTAATATTGCATCGTCATTTTCAGTTAGCCAATCCATGGTCGCTTGGGTAACAAATGCTTATATTCTCGGCCTCATTTTAATTATGCCCATGAGTTTATGGTTAGCCACCAAACTTGGGAACCAAAAATTATTGTGTTATTCAATGCTGTTATTTTCGATAAGCATCTGCTTTATTGGCTTTAGTGAATCGATTTATAGCTTAATTTTTTGGCGATTTATTCAAGGCGTAGCTGGAGGTTTATTAATTCCAGTCGGGCAAGCTTTCGTATATGCATTATTCCCCAACCAAGAACGCCAACGCATTTCTACATTAATTATGGCAATTGCATTGATTGCACCAGCTTTTTCACCAGCCATTGGCGGTGTGATTATTGATTCATTGAATTGGCGATGGGTATTCTTATCTAACCTTCCTTTTTCTTTACTGGCAGCAGCTCTGGCGTGGTTATGGGTTAAAAAAACAAAGAATGTATCGAGTGAAAAACCAGACATAAAAGGCTTGGTTATTTTTAATATAAGCCTGTTATCTTTATTACTCTCCTTTTCATTCTATAACGATTACCACAACGCCTCATTCGCTATAATGAGTTTTCTAACTTCGGTGGGAATGCTTATTTTTTACATTCGACATGCGAAACAAATTTCCCATCCTGTTCTTAATCTTCAGTTATTAAAAAATAAAAATTTATGCAATGCATTTATTGTCTATTACGCCGTTCCGGGTATTTTTACAGGCATTAATTTACTCAATATTTTTAATTTACAGCTTAACTTTGGCTTTAATGCAAAACAAACTGGTTTATTCATGTTGCTCTATGCAACTGGGGCACTCGCAGCCATGATTAGTGGTGGCCTGCTCTATCAACGGTTAGGAAAAAAGTATCTTCTTATTATTGGAATAACCCTACATAGCCTTGGCATATTTCTTTTATTTTGTATTTCAAACACAAGCCCAATCAGCTTTTTAGTGATTGCTTATTTATTAATGGGTATGGGTGGCGGTCTGAGTGCCAATATTGCCCAAATTAGCTCACTGATTGATTTTTCAGGCCAAGATTTATTACAAGGGAGTGTGCTCTGGAATATTAATCGACAAGTTTCATTTAGTGTCGGTACTGTTGTTCTCATTTCGATTTATAACTTGATGTCTGGCTCAAGCGATCTACTTCGCTATCAACATACTTTTTTAATTGCAGCTTTACTCTGCTTACTTTCACTCATTCCCGTTTTAAAGGAGAAAACCCATGTCTAAACAAATGGATCAGGCCATTCAAAGTGTCATTGACCTACATGTTTTAATAGAAAATGTATTTACAGGCCAAAATGCAGAGCAAAGTCTGAGCCCGCTTTTAGATAGCTTTGATCAAAATTTTAAGATGGTAACGGTTCAAGGTCACAGCATTGGTTTTGCCGAAGTGCATAGTTTATTTAGCCAAAATATTGGAAAAAAATCTTCTTTAAAAATCGATATTATTAAAAGTACAGTTTTATACGAATTTGAAAATTATTGTTGGGTGCAATATCAAGAACATCAGCAAACGAGTGAGATTGAGACAGTACGTACCTCTACAGCCTGCATTAAAGTAGAAGGTGAAAAATGTTATTGGGTTTACTTACATGAAACTTTAGTTCCCTCATCTTCTTAACTCATCTAGAGCACCTTAAAGATGGCACCTATTTTGCTTAACAATATTACGTTTTATGAAAATCGTAATACTGATCAAAATGGGGAGCTCTCGATATGGGTTATGTTGCAAAGGAATTTACGCGAAAGAACAAGCTGATTCTCAGTATTTGTTCTTTCGTTATTCCAATATGTCTTTGGTGCGCAATCAGTTACTTACCTTTTGTTTGGCATCCTCAAGTACAAATCACGAATTCGGGAAGTGTTTCTTACTTACAAGTAGGAAATCGCATTGATAAAAATGTGTTCTATCTCGAAGCACAAAATGCAGTCAATCGAAATTCTGCACCACCACAAGGTATTTTGGTCAATCCGATTTATTTACCCGCTCCACATGAAGTCGCTAAGGCTTTGGTCACCGCCTTTACCACACCACCAGAACAACCTGATTCACCATGGTTTCACCAAAGTTTATGGCACAGTATCAAACTGGTATTTTCAGCCTTTTTTATTTCTTCCTTGATTGGAATTCCACTGGGTATTTTGTGTGGTTTTTCTAAGCGTATATCCCTGTTAACAGAACCTTTTGTCGAGTTTTTCCGTTACTTACCCGCTCCCGCCTTTGGTGCACTTGCAGTAGCAATTTTGGGGATTAATGACGCGCCTAAAATTGCGATTATTGTGATTGGTACGCTATTTCAACAAATTCTAATTATTGCCAATACCACCCGAATGGTAGATCGAAGCTTAATTGAAGCCGGTTATACGCTTGGCACCAATAAGCTCAAAAGTTTATTTCATGTGGTGATCCCTGCTGCCTTACCTGATATTTACCGTGACTTACGTGTTCTATTGGGCTGGGCTTGGACCTACTTAATTGTTTCAGAGTTGATTGGTACGACCTCGGGTATTACATGGTTTATTACCCAACAGGCACGCTATCAAAACTTTGACAATGTTTATGCGGCTATTTTGATTATTGGTGTGATTGGTCTTGTCTGTGACTGGCTATTAATGAAGTTAGGTGAGCGGATGTTCACTTGGAAAGTAGGAGCAAAATAATGAACGATTCAACATTTAAAGCGCATGAATACTTTCAAAAGATTTATGAACGTCCTGTTATTTTAGAAGCTAAACAACTGAGCCAAGTGTTTAAGCATGGTCAAACCGAACGTACTGTTTTAAATAAGCTGGATTTAAAAATTCATAAAAGAGAATTTATTTGTGTGATTGGCCCTTCTGGTTGCGGTAAATCAACACTGAGCCGTGTTATCGCAGGTTTAGACCCATACCATAGTGGAGAAGTTTTGGTAGACGGCGAATGCATTACGGGCCCATGCCCTGAACGCGGCATGGTGTTTCAGGGCTATACCCTTTTTCCATGGAAAACCGTAAAAGAAAACGTGATGTTTGGTC
This sequence comes from Acinetobacter sp. XS-4, assembly GCF_023920705.1. Lineage (NCBI taxonomy): Bacteria > Pseudomonadati > Pseudomonadota > Gammaproteobacteria > Moraxellales > Moraxellaceae > Acinetobacter > Acinetobacter sp. XS-4. Next base: position 2,658,335 of record NZ_CP094657.1, read on the forward strand.
CGCAAATGCGTGGCGCGAGTCAAATGACAGCCGAAGCTCAAGCACGCGAATGGATTAATATTATTGGTTTGGAAAAATATGAAAATCAGTATCCACACCAACTTTCTGGAGGAATGAAACAGCGCGTTGCGATTGCTAGAGCTTTGGTTAATCAACCTAAAATTTTACTCATGGATGAACCTTTTGGTGCACTCGACCCACACACCCGTCAAAAAATGCAAAAGCATTTAATGGATTTATGGCACAACATTGATATCACCATTATTTTTGTGACCCATGACATGGATGAAGCCATTTTACTGGCAGACCGAATTGTGGCACTCAAAGCCAATCCAGGTGAAATTAAGGAAATTATTGAAGTTAATTTGCCACGCCCACGCTCACTCGATTTGATGAGCACACCTGAGTTTAAACAACTCCGTTCACGGGTAGATTATCTGGTACACGCTGAAGAAGACGAGCTTGACCCAGCTTTACAAGACTTACCCAAAATTCCACGTATGACTCAGGTCAGTACAGAAAAATAAGAAACACATTAAAAAGCCCAAGTTCAACTTGGGCTTTTATTTATTTGGCTTATTTAAGTTGTTCTATGAGTGTTGGATAAATTAGCCCATCTACATTTTGTTCGGTTTTATAAATACCATTTTCGACGTTAAATTTATTGACGTGATAGGTCGAACCATAAATTGAGTCAAAACCTTGAGATTTAGTAAATACTTTTTTATTGGCATTGATATCTAATAAATGCGTACCGCTAACCATCAACTCATATTGTTTTGGGTCGACGCCTGAACGGTTTGCCATGATTTTAACTGCATCTGCATGGGTTGCAGGATCATTAATATATTTAACTGTTTTGTCCCACACTTGAATGATTTTTTTCCATTCTTCTTGATGAGCCGTTAAATGGCTCATATTGACGGTCAAGGTGTCATAAATTAAACCCGGCTTGTCTTTAGAGGTATAGATAATTTTAGAGCCTGCCACTGCTTTTAATGCCTGACCTGCAACAGGTTGCCAAACAGCAATAGCTGAGATATCGGGGCTATTAAATACTTGAGGTAATTGGTTTGTCGCTGAATTTACCAGCTTCACCTCATTCGCTTTAATGTTATGGTCAGTTAAAGCCGTTGCTAGTAAAAGATGATCAACCAAGCCTTTTTCGACACCGATTGATTTTCCTTTTAGGTCTTGAATGGTATTAATACCCTCTTTTGCAATGATGACATCATTACCCGCAGAATAATCTGTTGCCATGATCATCATGCCTTGCGTGCCACCCGAAGCTGTTACCAAGTTATCGCCATTGGTGACCAACACAGCATCGAGCTGATTTGCCGAAAAGGCCGAAAGAGAAGCCGAATAATCAAACCATTTAAACTCTACATTTAGCCCTGCTTCTTTTAACCAGCCTTTTTCAATAGCCACTTGCCAAGCCACCCAGCCCGGCCAATCACTATATCCGATGGTAATTGGTTTTGTATTTGCGGCTGCCTGAGCATCTTGTTTAGCCTCGGGCACTTTAGCCGTATTGTCACACCCACCCAATACAACTGCCGATAAAATAGATACGGATAAAAACGCTTTTTTAATCATATAGAAACTTCCCCAACATTTTTGCTAACAACACTTTGAGCGGTTTGATTGAGTGACTGTATATAGGCTCGCCAGCCTCCAAAATGGCTAATATCAGTTGCATCTTGAATGGCATACGCTTCACAAATAAAGCCTTTGACCCATGTGCCATCTTTTAATTTGAGGTTGCCAATACCAAGCGGTGCAGGCACTTCAGCCACAATGGCCCCAAAATTTGCTAATGGAACATCCCAAACTTCAACTTCAATTGATGTCCCTTCTGCATCACATTGCAGGCCAGGTTTTGGTGGTGTGGTATTTTTTAAGGCAAAGAGTTTATAAGTTTCTGCAGTCTGAGTTTTCTTAAGCAAAGTGGCATTGCGACTAGTGAGCTGAAAATTAAGCGGCATGCCTGTTAAGTGCGCTCCCACTACAGCAAGTTGTACTGAATGATTCGACTGGATGTTTATACTTTTTTGATAATGTTGAGTTGATTTAGCCAAACTCAGCGATGTTTCGGCTTGCCAAAGCTGCGCAAAATTAGCGAGCGCCTGATCGTGCCACGCAGGTGCAATAAAGGTTACCCCGCTTGGTAAGCCATCCTCACGAAGTACATTTGGTAATGCTAAAGCAGAAAGATCTGCAAAATTAACAAAGTTGGTATAGGCTCCCATGTGCGCATTTTTAGTTAAAGGATCGGCTTCAACTTCTGCAATGGTGTAAATGGTTGGCGCTGTCGGAACCATCAATGCATCAAAAGGTTGTAATGCCAAATTAATTTTTCGAGCCAAAACGGCACGGTTATATTCAGCTTGAAGTGCATCTGTTGCCGTGAATTTATCTGCCTGCGCAATAATTTGAGCAATGACTGGATGAGCGTTTTCACGTGTTGTCATACGTTCAACGGCGACTGTTCTTTCAGCCACCCAAGCATCGTTATACAGTGCAGCTGCAAGCTCATTAAACGTGCTGAAATCAATACTCTCAACTTCATAGCCCAGTTTTTTAACGCGCTCAATTGCAACTAAAAAAGCTTTTTCAGATTCAATATCTCCATAGAACTCAAGCTGAGCTGGAATAGCAATTTTTTGTTTAGAAAATTGAGTTGGTACATTGGCTGGATGTGCTCGTGAATATTCATCTGTTTCATCATAGCCCTGCATTAAATTGGCAACGGTCCACGCATCATCAATATGCAGCGCAAAAATAGAAATGACATCAATAGTCCGACATGCAGGAATTAAACCTGTAGTAGAAAACCAGCCCTTTGTCGGTTTAAGACCCACAATATTGTTATGGCCCGCAGGAACACGCCCTGACCCCGCCGTGTCTGTACCCAGACTAAAAGGCACAATACCGTTGGCAACTACCACCGAAGAACCTGAGCTTGAACCACCGCTAATATATTCAGGGTTAAAACTATTTTTTACTGCACCATAGGGAGAGCGAACGCCAACCAGTCCTGTTGCAAACTGATCAAGATTGGTTTTACCTATCACAATCGCCCCTGCTTTTTTCAACTTGGCAATTACGGCAGCATCTTGGGTCGCTAAATATTCAACTTCTTTACAGGCAGCAGTAGTGTTAAAGCCAGCGACATCAATATTGTCTTTGACTGCAAATGGCACACCGTATAGAGGTAAGTCAGCAATATTCTGGTCGTTTAAAACATCAATTTGCGACTGAATCTGCTCCTTCGATGCAATTTCAATCCATGCATGGTCATCATTTTTAATTTCTGTAACATAGCTGATCAGATCTTCAAGATGGATTTGCCCGTTTTGATATGCTGTTTTCCAGCCTTGGATGGTCCATAAATTTTTCAATACGCTACTCCTCATTTAGTCATTTTGCTGTATAGGCGGCATAACGGCATCCATTAGTTCTAAATGCCCTTTAATCACCCCTTTCAGCACAATAAATTGCTGGCTAATTTGTCTGAGTTCAGAACTTGCGCCCTGCATTAACATGACTTGCAATATCTTTTGTTGGTCGAGTTGAATATGAAGTGAACTAATCACCTGCGCTAAAAACTGTTGTTGTAAATCGACCAATTGATTACGCAAGGTCATTTGGCTAGCGTCATAAAGCAGCGTCAAGGTGCCCACCATGACTTCATTAGCCTGCGCCTGCTCTGCAATTAAGTGTTTATTAATCATGTCGACAATGGCTTGCGAGCGACTTTCATAGTTCTGGTCGACAATTTTTTGATCGAGTGCGTTAAGTGTCGTTTCAGGTACGGTAATACTGATTCGAGCCAACTTTTGTTTTGCCACAGTCTTATCCTTTTGTTTTAGGCGGCTGATTGTTTTGCTTGATATATACGCCTGCACGTACGCTGAGCAATTCAACTAAAAAGGCTTTTAAAGTTGGCTTTGGTTGAACCACAGGTTTTACATCGTTCATATCGCACCTCTAGCTTGGTATTACCAAATTCAGTTTTTGTATTACTAATAGAGATGCAGAAAATGTGCCAGTTTTTAAGCGTCGTTTTGATGGGCTTTATGGGTATTTATGAATGCTTTTTGGGCAAAAAAAAGCCCCATGCACAGGGATGGGGCTAATTGAAGTGAGCATTAAAAAATCAATCTTTTATATTAATTATAATAACTGTGAATCGAACTTTTATTCTGAAACCTCAGATAGACTAATCAAACTATGAGCCCATACATATAAAGAATCTAAAACTGGCCTAAACGTTTTTCCAAAATCTGTCATTTCATAGACAACTTTGATTGGTGCTTTTTCACCATAAACCGTTCTAGAGATTAAGCCGGTTTGCTCTAACTGCTTGAGTTGAAGACTTAATGTCATTTCAGTAATTGTAGGAATGAGTTGCTTGATTTCATTAAAGCGTTTCGGCTTATCTTTTAAATAATACAAAATCACACATTTCCATTTTCCACCCACCAAGTCCATAGCCATACTGATATGACATGGATAAGTTTTTCCATTTACCGTGACTTCACATGTATTTTCAGCATTTGCCATTTTTTAACGCTACCTATCAACTTTGATAGTTATTGTACGCCAATACTATAAAAATTATAGTGACTATTATTTTTATAGTTTAAAGGCACTCTCATGGCTTTACTGATTTTAGCTCATCCCTACTACGCTCAATCGATTGCAAATAAAACGATTGTGAATGAACTTGTAAAAACCGATCCGGACCTTGAAGTCCGAGATATTTTCCAACTTTATCCGGACTATCAAATTGACGTGAGTGCTGAACAAGAAGCCTTGTTACGCCACGACACCATCATTCTGCAATATCCAATGTTCTGGTTTAATATGCCGGCAATTTTGAAATTATGGTTTGATGAGGTCTTTACTTATCAGTTTGCCTATGGCTCTCAGGGCGATAAATTAAAAGACAAAAAAGTCATTATTAGTATGACGGTCGGCCAAACAGAAGCCAACATGGTGAACGACCGAGAAAACTTAATCGATAGCTTTTTAAAAGCGGTTCAATATTCAATTCAATATACACAAATGCAGTTAAGCGCCACTTACTTGCTTTATGACGTTTCGCCTTTATCAGGTAACCCAGAGGCAAAAATTAAATTAGAAGCAGTTGAACATGGTCATAAAGTATTAAAGCATTTGACCGAAGCATAAGATTTAAAGAGAGCATCAATATCGATGCTCTCTTTTTAATTTAGGCCACAGGTGCCAAGGTAAATAGCACTTGCCCTGTTTTTACGGTTTGCCCTTTTTCAATGGTAATAGTTTCAACCTTCATGCGTTCAGGCGCAATAATTGGAATTTCAATTTTCATTGCCTCAATCACCGCAAGGGTTGCACCTTCTTCAACAATATCTCCCGATGCACATTCGATTTTCCAAATTGACCCGGGCATGTGTGATTCAACTGCACAGCCCCCTTCAGGAATAACTACGGTTTCACCTTCATCAACCGCATCTAGACTTTCAGAAATATATTCTTGCAAGCCCGCTTCATGCCAACGGCGACGTTCAGCCTCGAAATTGGCTTGTTGTGTGTCTTTAAAGGCTTGAATGCTATCTTGATGTGTTTTGAGAAACGCGTTGTATTCTTTTAAGTTGAGTACACCATCTTCAATGCGAAGTTGTAGACGACCCGCCTTAAAGTCTTCACGCATTTGCAAAAGTTCAGCCTCAGACACTTCATAAAACTTAACTTGGTCAAAAAAGCGTAATAACCACGGTTTGCCATCTTCGAAGTCGGCATTTTTACGGTAACGACTCCACATTTGAGTAGTACGTCCAACAAACTGGTAGCCACCCGGCCCTTCCATGCCGTACACACACATATAAGCACCGCCAATACCCACGGCATTTTCAGGAGTCCAAGTTCGTGCCGGATTATATTTTGTGGTGACTAAACGTTGGCGTGGGTCGAGTGGCGTTGCAACAGGTGCTCCTAAATACACATCGCCTAAACCCATCACCAAATAGTTTGCGCTATAGACTACATCTTTGACCGCTTGCTTGGAGGTTAAGCCATTAATACGGCGAATAAACTCGATGTTATCTGGGCACCACGGCGCATCTGGTCGAACAATTTGTGTGTAGCGTTCGGTGGCAAGTTGAGTTTGCGAATCTTCCCAAGCTAAAGGTAAATAGACAGTTCGTGAAGGCACCTGCATATTTTGAATGTCAGGTAACTCGGCTTCTGCTTGTTGAAGTTTCTCTAAAAGCTCAAGTTGATCGAGCTGGATTGAATCAAAATGAATTTGTAGTGAACGAATACCCGGTGTTAAGTCGATAATGCCTTGAATGTTTTGATCTTTGACCCATTGCATAAGCGCATGAATGCGGAAGCGTAAATTTAGATCGAGTACTAACTCACCATACTCCACCAGCAAATAGCTATTTCCTGCTGGTCGATAGGTCACGTTTGGTAAATCAGTTTTACCTTCTAAAGTGGCTAAAACAGCATCTTGTAAAGTGTCGGGTTCTGCTTGAATGGCTGGGTTAAAATCGATCTGAGTTGTATCAGTCGCGGTTAAGCTTTGATGATATTTTTGATCGAGTGCTTTTGCTTGCGCGTAACTCATAGGCACAAATTTGACTTTATCACCTGCTTTAAGCTGCCCAATTTTCCAAAGCTCGGAATGAATCACTACCGCAGGGCAAACAAAGCCGCCTAAGCTTGGACCATCTGGACCCAAAATAATTGGCATATCGCCCGTAAAATCAATTGCCCCTATGGCATAAGCGTTATCATGAATATTCGATGGATGTAAGCCTGCCTCGCCGCCGTCTTCACGTGCCCACTCAGGTTTTGGTCCAATTAAACGAATACCTGTACGGCTTGAGTTATAGTGAATTTCAAACTCATTGGCAAAGAACGTATCAATATCTTGTTTGGTGAAAAAATCTGGCGCACCATGTGGACCATACATGACTGCAATTTCCCAGTTTTGGGTAAAGCTTGGAATTTGCGCTTGAGCTAAGGCGATGGTCGATTGAGCGGAATATTCAGTAATTGGCAGCATATCGCCAATTAATAAATTACGGCCTGCGTGTCCACCAAATTGCCCCAAAGTAAAAGTCGCTTGCGAGCCTAAATAGTCAGGAACATCGAAACCACCTTTAACACCAATATAGCTACGGCAACCTGAACGGATAATCCCACATTTTAAAACTTGGCCTTTTTTTACATTAATGGTTTGCCACATCGGCACAAGTTCACCATCAAGTTTTGAAGGCATATCAGCACCAGTAATAACAATCTGGCTGTCGCAGTGAAACTTTAAAGTTGGCCCTTGTAAGGTACATTCAAGCCCTGCGGTATTTGGTTCATTGGCCAAAAGCTGGTTTGCCACAGTTAAACTGAGTGGATCGATTGCACCTGATGGCGGCACACCAACATCCCAATAACCTAACCGACCTGTTACGTCTTGAATGGCAGTTTGAATACCAGCTTGCAACACCTCAATTTTTTGAGTTTTCCATTCAAATGTATTTAAAAAACGAGTGGTTTGAGTACCTAAAGCAAACACATCGCAAGCAATAATATTTTGCAAATACTCCAAATTGGTTTCGATACCAGCCACTTGTGTATTGGCAAGACTAGCACTCATTGCCTGTATGGCTTGGTCCCGTGTTGCAGCAGTCACAATGATTTTAGCAATCATTGGGTCATAAAAAGACGACACCGTTGACCCTGTTTCAACCCATGTTTCGACTCGTGCTTGCGGGTCAAATTTAACATGAGTAAGTAAGCCTGCACTTGGTTGGAACTGTTTAATCGGATCTTCAGCATAAAGACGAACTTGAATGGAGTGTCCGGTTGGCTCTAACTGTTTGGTCGGTGCGGACCAATCGTCACTTGCCAAAGTAACCATCCACTCGACTAAATCGACACCAAACACTTGCTCGGTCACGCCGTGTTCAACCTGCAAACGCGTGTTGACCTCTAAGAAATAAAATTTTTGGGTTTCGGTGTCCATGACAAACTCAACTGTGCCTGCCGAGCGATAGTTCACCGATTGCATCAATTGAATCGCAACTTTTTGCAGATAGTCACGTTGCTGTTCATTTAAGTGTGGTGCAGGTGTTTCTTCAATGACTTTCTGATTACGGCGTTGCACTGAGCAATCACGCTCGCCCAAGGCTAAAACTTGCCCTTTCCCATCACCAAAAATTTGTACTTCGATGTGGCGCGCATGTTGTACAAATTTTTCTAAATACAAACCTGCATCTTTAAAATTGACCTGCGCTAAATAAGACACAGTTTGGTAGGCATCTTTTAATTCGGTTTCGTTCCAAACCAGACGCATGCCAATCCCACCACCGCCCGCGGTACTTTTTAGCATGACTGGATAGCCAATACGAGCAGCTTCGGTCAAGGCTTCGGCTTCATCGGCAAGTAGTGAACTGCCCGGAAGTAAAGGCACATTGCTTTTAATAGCGAGTTCACGTGCAGTATGTTTTAAACCAAAGTCGAGCATTTGGCTTGAAGTTGGCCCAATAAAAACGATGCCTTGGTTTTCGCACAAATCACAAAACTCGGCATTTTCAGACAAAAAACCATAACCGGGGTGAATGGCTTCTGCACCAGATTGTTTTGCAACTTCAAGGATTTTTTCAATATTTAAATAACTTTGATGAGCAGGCGCAGGACCAATCAGAAAAGCTTCATCGGCCAAAGTCACATGTAAAGAATCACGGTCGGCTTCGGAGTAAACTGCAACCGAAGCGATCCCGAGTTTTTTAAGGGTGCGAATTACGCGACAGGCAATTGCACCACGGTTGGCAATTAGAACTTTTTTAAACATGCTTACACCCCTTCAGCTTCACGAACAACCAGTTGAATTTTGGTTGGGTTATAGGCATTACATGGGTTGTTCAACTGCGGGCAATTAGAAATTAAAACAATCAAATCCATTTCTGCCCGAACTTCTACATATTTACCGGGGCCTGAAATTCCATCATCAAATTTAAGCTGACCGTCTGGCGTTACTGGCACATTCATAAAAAAGTTAATGTTTGGGCCGATGTGGCGGACATTTAAGCCATGCTTTTTTGCAATCGGGTGTTTTGCCAAAGCATACATAAAGTTGTTACGGCAACTATGCATTGGGTACGTTTCATGTGCATAGCGAACCGTATTACTTTCGCATGAACAGGCGCCACCAATAGTGTCATGACGCCCGCAGTTATCATCATGAATAACGGCTATTGGACGGCCAAAGTTACTGTAGAGCTTGGTGCCCTTTTCTAAATAAATATGTTGGTTGATGGCCAAAGTATCCATTGCGCTATAACGCTCAGTTGGGTTTTCGGCGCTCATAAACAAAGTATCGACCGCTTGGTTCCCCTCCAGATCAATAATTCGAAAATATTGGCCCTTTTTAACCTCGCACATCCACGCTTCGCCCGCAGGACAAACTTCATTTAAAACTGCTTTTTCAAATGATTGTAAAACTGTCATGATGCTTCTCCTGATTTAAATATTGCTAAGCGCGTAGTAGCGGGCTGTGTTTTGGAAGGCACGCTGATTTTGCGAACATGCATCACGACAAATATCGCTGTCTGTTAGAGAATTGGCTTTAAATAGACTGAGTTGAATATCGGCAGGTTGATAGCTTGTGCTGGTGTCTAAACCATGCGGCGCGGCAGATAGAAATAGCAAACAGTCCATTTCAAAGCGCAGTTCAATAGTGTGATCGGTGTTATCAGAACTGACATAAGACAAAGCACCGTTTTCATTTGGCACAACTTTAGAAAATAGGTTAACTGCGGCACTCAGGTCTTGGCTGGCAAGTCCGTATTTACACATTTCAATGAGTAAACTATCTAAGCCATTTTGGTACATATCATTGCGGGCATCTTGAAATGTGCGCGTTCCAAATTGTTTTTCAATTTGCTCAGGTCGGCTTGGGCCACAAAGCGCATCGTTCCAACCATGGTCATCATGAACAATGGAAGCCATCACACGGCCAAGGTCTGAATAGAGCACATTGGAAGCTTTTAAATAAGCGGTATATTGCCCTTTTAAACTGTCGGGCATGTTAAAACGTTCAAGCACATCGGCAGCATTTACACAAAATAAAGAAACATTTGCCTGAGCGCCAAGCGATGTAAATCTAAGAATAGTTCCTTTTTGAATACGATCCGACCAATGATGTCCGCCGGGTAAAAGTTCGGTCCAAATCGCCTGATTGTTATGATAACTTGCAGTGTTCATAGCCACTCCTATCGGATAGTTTTAGACTTCCTCCCGGGCTTTTATCCCTCCGTGTAGTTCGCTAGGAACCGTGAACTCTCGGTCCAGACATACTTAAAGTATCGGAACCCTAGATCACTTTTGATTGTTTATGACTATGCAAAGGACATGCCAGTTTAGTATTACGATTTTTGTTAAAAGTAATACTAAACTTGGGCCGTTTAGGTGCGATTTGAGTTCAAAAATAAAAAACTGCACTCAAAATTGTGCATTTCAAAGCATCAATACCGCTCTAATTGCTTCTATAAAGATTTGCGTAACAATCAATGAATTTAAGTTAGTTCTAGCTAAGGATGTTTTTTGTTATTTGACCCAGCAAAAAGCCAATCATCCTTGCAATAAAATGATTGGCGTTGCCGTAAAGACTTGACTTAATCTAACTTGAGTTTCTGTCTGAGCTTTAAGATATCAACCAGACCTTTATCTCTGGTTTGATATAAATCGATATCCTTATATTGTGTTAAAAGCTGATTGGTTTCTGCTTCCAACAACTCAGTTGTGTCGTCGGAATGTTGAAATGTTGCATATCGTTCCACCATTCTGTCATTGGAGGGCCTAAATGATGAATGGCCTCTTTAAAGCCCTTTTGGTTTGCAAGCTGCATATTAATGTAGGGACCAAATAGCGCCCATCTTAAACCCGGCCCACTGGTAATCGCGACGTCAACATCTTCGGCAGAGCACACGCCTTGTTCAACCAATGAAAAAGCTTCTCGCCATAGCGCAGCCTGCAAACGGTTTGCGACATGCCCTTTTATTTCTTTATTTAAAATGATTGGATTTTTACCCAATTGACTATAAAACTCAGAAGCCTGTTTTAAAATTTGGGGATCTGTCAAATTACCGCCAACGATCTCGACCAAAGGTAAAAGATGGGGCGGATTAAAAGGATGACCTAATAAAATACGTTCAGGATGTTGCGCCTCTTTTTGAAAATCAGATACTTTTAAGCCCGATGAACTTGAAGCAATAATGGTATGTTGAGGGCAATATGCTGTGATTTCTTGATATAACTGTTGTTTTATATCGAGACGTTCAGGGGCATTTTCTTGAATAAAATCTACGTCTGAAACTGCATCTTTTAAATTATTAAAAATTTCCAGATGAAGCAGCACATCTGATAAAGAATAAGTGTGTTCAGCGTTTTGATCTAAAGCCAATAAATCATTTAAATTTGCAGATATTCTATTTTTAAAGACCACTTCATCTATAGGATACGGGTCGTAAACCTTAACTTTAAATCCTTTATATAAAAATAAAGCTGCCCAACTTGCACCTATTACACCAGCTCCAACAACACCAACCGTTTTAATGACTTCCATATTTTCCTCGTAAAAATGTTGTTTTATTAAGAAATTTCTTTTGTTCCATTTCATGCCTATAATAAACATAGCAGATTCTAAGAATCACTGCTCTAAATGGATATTGACGGTGAAAGATATGAAGAACTCATCTTCTCATGCTTATGATGAAGCATCTCCCTCTGAAGAAAGTCTCTCCTCGGTTCATCCTGATTTACGTGTTGGATTTATTCTGATGAATAAATTCACCTTAGCGCCTATTTCTGGTTTTGTTGAATCTCTTAGATTTGCAGCAGATAAATCTTTTCGTAGTTTGCAAATTTATTGTAAATGGGACTGGATGACCTTTAATAATGAACCTGTTACTGCAAGTTGTGGATTATCAGTTAACCCAACAACATCGCTTAATGTAAAAGCTTTAAAAGAAAATTATGATTACATTGTCATTGCAGGTGGTTTACTCACAGAAACACGTAATCCACCAGAAAAATTATTAGAAATACTCAATGAAATACACAATGCAAAAATCCCAATTATTGCCTTTTGTTCAGGCTGTTTTGTTTTAGGAAATGCAGGACTCATGGATGGTCGTAAATGTGCAATTCATTTTACGACCAGAGAAGAGTTTTCCGAACGATTCCCTAAAGCAATCACGGTAGTAGATAAAGCTTATGTTGAAGACCAAGGTATTTTTACTTGCCCCGGTGGAACTGCTATAGATTTAGCTGCGGATTTAATACGGCGTCATTGTGGCGATATTCGGGCACAAAAAAGCTTAGAATATTTGCTTATTAATGCTGACAAACAAATCATTGATGAAAAAGAAGAGATACTTTTAGATAGCCCAACTACCTATGAAAATAACATTGTCTCTAAAGCTATAGCTTTTATGAGCGAAAATTTAAGTGCGCACGTTACATTAAAAGAAGTTGCAGAACATGCGAGAACCAGCCCAAGACAACTGCACCGTGCCTTTTTATCGAGTACCAATGAACCACCATCAAATTATTGGCGCAAATTAAGACTCGAACATGCTAGAAAACTACTTGCCAACACCAATGCATATATCACCAACATTGCTATTGAATGTGGTTTTTCTGATGCCTCTCATTTTATTCTTTGGTTTAAAAAACAATATGGGGAAACACCTTTTACGTATAGAAAACGCCGCCATGAAGTAGAAAAACTCAAATAATAATTCTATTTAACCACACTACTGAAACGCGATATTTTATATAAATTGTCCTATATAACCTATTTTTTGACCTTAAATTCTTTTAACCTGTCATGCTCCATGCTTTTTTCTACTTCCTATTAACGGCTCAGTCAATTATTTGAGTTATTCAGTTTTCCTATGTCAAAAAATTTAGCAACATTGATTGGTTTAAGCGCCATTCTCATGTGGGCATCTATGGTCGGCCTTGTGAAGCATATTACTGCCGCAATTGGTCCCGATATGGGTATTACGCTGATTTATACTTTCAGTGCAGTGCTATTGCTTATTATTTTTAGAGTTCCAAATTTTAAGTTAATTTCTAAAAAATATTTAATTTTAGGTACAGCCCTATTCATTGCGTATGAACTTTGCTTTTCATTTGCAATCGCTTATTCCAAAACAGCTCAACAGGCTATTGAAGTGAGCATTGTTAATTATCTCTGGCCGAGCTTAACAGTTTTAGCTTTCGTTATTTTTAAAGAACTAAAGTTTAATTTTATTATTATTTTAGGTTTACTTATCTCAATTTCAGGCATCATTTTTATTCAAACTGGAAATGGTGATTTTAGTCTAAATAGTATTGTTGATAATTTTCATAGTAATCCTCTAAGTTACATTTTGGCCTTTGCAGGCGCTGTCATTTGGGCTTTTTATTGCGTATTAACCAAGAAAATGAGCAATGGACAAAACCCAATTTCTATTTTCTTTATCTGTGTAGCACTCACCCTATGGATTAAGCTATTTATCACAGGTCACGCAACGCTACCCTCTATCGATCTAGCGACATTTATAACGTTAGGAGTCGCTTCTGTTGCTATTGGTTTAGGTTACGCAGCATGGAATATTGGTATTATTCATGGAAATATTACCATGCTGGTTGTTGCTTCTTACTTTACCCCGATCATTTCATCTCTTCTGGCAATGTTCGTTTTGCAAACCCAATTATCTATAAGCTTTTGGCAAGGAACTGCAATGGTGACAGCAGGTTCATTTATTTGCTGGATTTCTACAAACTGGTCAGTTATTCGTCCTTTCATCAAAAAGATCACGAGAGAAATTCACTACCTCTTTACATCTAATCGTTAGAAACTAAACCAATCGTTCAGTTTCTAATTAATGCTAGAACTAAGCTAAAAATAATGAATAGTATCGAGTTTTAATGCTTCTGACGTGTTGCAAACCAACATAAAACCGAACCGATACACACCATAGCCGCACCTTGCCAAAACGACATGGAAAGCGGTGTATGTAAAACGATTGCTGCAAGAGCTGCTGAAAATACGGGTATAAAGTAAGACGCACCAGCCAGAATCGTTACATTGCCATGCAAGATACCCACATTCCATGCAGCATATCCAAAACCCATTGCCGCAGCAGCAAGTGCAAGATAGATAATCGCATGAAGGTCAAACACCATTGGCGCGCCACCAATGACCAGATATTTCACCCATAACACCAGTGCTGTGAGCATAAAAAAGAGCGTCACGCCATTTTTTCCGTTAGCTATTCTTGCCGTTAAAGTACAGTAAGCAGCCCAAATCAATGCACCGATAAAAGCCAGTCCATAACTCAGTGGATTATCTTTTATATTTGCAAGCATGCTTGCAAAATCAAGCCCTTGCTCACCGCCAAGTACCCAGCAAATTCCCAAAATCGCAATCACGAATCCGGGAATCACCAGCCAGCTAGATTTTTGATTATTAAATAAAATAGCCGCGACCATGGTTAAAGCTGGCCATAGATAATTGACCATTCCCACTTCAATGGCCTGCTGATTGGTATTTGAATAACCAATAGATAAGGCAAGGCATAACTCATAGGAAACAAATAATAGACTTCCCCAAACTAAATAGCGCTTAGGGAATTCCCTAATTTTCGGAAATCCAATGCTAATCAAGAGAAAGACAGAGGCAACACTGTACATCATGGCAGCACCACCAGTTGCTCCCAAACTCTCGCTCACACTACGAATTAGCCCAACAATAGAACTCCATAGCAAAACAGCGATGAGCCCTATTAACGTTGCATTTCTCTTGCTTGTCATATCTTTAAACCACTTCTCAAATTGATAGCCGCTCTATTGAACGACTAAAACCAAATCCATATTTCTAACTTGCTTACCCGCACTCATTAAAACTTCCTGAACCACACAATCCTGATCAGCTTTAATGGCAAGCTCCATCTTCATCGCTTCAATGGTAAATAAGGTTTCACCTTTCTTGACCGACTGACCCAGTTTCACAGGTACTGTACTAATCATGCCCGGCATCGAAGCACCGATATGTTTCGGATTTGTCGGATCTGCCTTCGGATGAGCCGTTACTTCTTTTTGGCTGGCCTGTTTAATCTGCACCAGGCGCAGCTGACCATTCAGCTCTACGAACAGATCAATAACGCCATCTTTGGCTTCTGAACGGCCCAGCAATTTTATTTCCAGTGTCTTGCCGCGTTCAAGCTCAATTTCGACAGGGCTTTGCTCTTTTAAACCATAAAAGAAGGCTGAAGATGGAATGCTTGATACCGTGCCATATTTCAGTTTGTGCTTCATAAAGTCGGTAAAGACTTTTGGATACATCAAATATGACGCCAGTTCCTGTTCGGTCAGTTGTTTCCCAAACATATTTTCAAGCATTGCTTTCTCACCCACCAGATCGACTGGCGGCATCACTGCTCCAGGACGAGCATTTAACGGGGCTGCACCCTTTAATACCTTGTGCTGTAACTCTTTTGGAAAACCATGTGCTGGTGTGCCTAGCTCACCTTTAAACAGTGAAACCACCGATTCAGGGAAATCAATCTCAAGTTTCGGGTTCTCAATATCTTCTGAATTAAGGTTATTCGACACCATATATAAAGCCATGTCACCCACTACTTTAGAGGTGGGGGTAACTTTCACAATGTCACCAAACAATAAGTTGACTTGTGCATAGGCATCGGAAACTTCTGACCAACGTTCTTCAATGCCAAGGGAGCGAGCTTGTTCACGTAAGTTGGTATATTGTCCACCCGGCATTTCATGATGATAAACATCGGCCGTACCCGCACGCATATCTGCCTCAAACGGTGCATAGATATGGCGTACACCTTCCCAGTAAGTAGAAAGCTGTTGCAGGTTGTTAGGGTTGAGTCCTGTATCACGATCGGTATTTTGTAAAGCTGCCACAACAGAGCCCATGCTCGGTTGTGACGTTAAACCACTCATGGCATCCATGGCGGTATCAACTGCATCAACGCCTGCATCGATGGCAGACAAAATGCTGGCTGCAGCAATACCACTGGTGTCATGAGTGTGAAAATGAATCGGCAATCCGGTTTCTTCTTTCAATGCCTTGATCAGCTCACGTGCTGCGGCTGGCTTACAAATACCGGCCATATCCTTAATCGCGAGGATGTTAGCCCCTGCTTTTTGCAGTTGCTTTGCCATATCGACATAGTAGTTAAGGTTATATCTGCGGTTGTTGTCAAAGATATCACTGGTATAGCAAATTGCTGTTTCACACAGCATGCCAGACTCTCGAACTGCATCAATGGCAACCCGCATGTTATCGACTGCATTGAGCGAGTCAAATACACGAAACAGGTCAATCCCACCTTGTGCGGCCTGTGCAATAAATTGACGGACGACATTATCTGGATAGTTGGTATAACCCACTGCATTGGATGAGCGAAGTAGCATTTGAAATAGAATGTTTGGCACCGCTTCACGAAGTTGAACCAGACGCTCCCATGGGTCTTCTTTTAAAAAACGCATCGACACATCAAAGGTTGCCCCGCCCCAACATTCGAGTGAAAACAGCTCACTGGCCATATGGGAATAATAAGGTGCAATCGCCAGCATATCTGCGCTACGCATTCGTGTAGCAAATAAGGACTGATGGGCATCACGCATGGTGGTATCAGTAACCAATACACGCTTTTGATCTAGCATCCAGTTTGAGAAACCCTCTGCACCCAGTAATTTAAACTGATCTCGGGTGCCACTCGGATGGCGTTGGTTTAAGTTAAATGTCGGTAACTGGGCCGGAGCTGGTACAGTTTCAGGAAGTGAACGCCCTTTGAGTTCGGGTTGTCCATTGACGGTAATGTCACCTAAAAACTCCAGTAATTTAGTCGCACGGTCCTGCTTAGGTTTAAGGTTAAATAATTCAGGCGTGGTATCAATAAATCGGGTGGTACAAGTACCTTGTGTAAATAAAGGATGGGTTACCACATTTTCTAGAAATGCCAGATTATTTGAGACACCACGAATACGAAACTCCTGTAACGCTCGCAACATACGGGCATTGGCTTCATCACCACTTGCACCGCGAACCGTGACTTTAGCCAGTAAAGAATCATAATATGGCGTAATGACAGCACCTGTATAGGCCGTACCACTGTCTACCCGCACCCCAAAACCCGTTGCGCTACGAAATGCAGTGAGACGTCCATAATCCGGCATAAAGCCATTTTTAGGGTCTTCTGTGGTGAGTCGGCATTGCAATGCATGGCCTAATAATTTGATCTGCTCTTGTGGTGGAATAAAACTACTGCCATCTCCGACCGCAGCTCCCTCGGTCACCCGAATTTGTGCCTTAACAATATCAATGCCAGTAATTTCTTCAGTAACCGTATGTTCAACCTGAATGCGCGGGTTAACTTCAATAAAATAGAAGTCCTCTGTTTCGGCATCCATTAAAAACTCAACCGTACCCGCATGGGTGTAATCTACCGCACGAGCCAGTCTTAAAGCAGCGTCACAGATTTTACTGCGTTGTATTTCAGATAAATAAGGTGCGGGCGCACGCTCCACGACCTTCTGGTTACGTCGTTGTACGGTACAATCCCGCTCAAACAAATGTACGATATTGCCATGTGTATCACCCAAAATCTGTACTTCGACATGGCGGGCATGGCGAATCAGTTTCTCTAGATAGACTTCATCATTGCCAAATGCAGATTTGGCTTCACGACGTGCAACAGTAATTGCATCTTCGAGTTCATTTTCATTTTCAATCACACGCATACCACGACCACCACCACCCCAGCTCGCTTTGAGCATGAGTGGATAACCCACTTCAGCGGCCAGTAACTGGCAGTCTTCAATACGTTCCGGTAGTGCCGATGTGGCAGGAACAACAGGCACACATGCAACCATTGCAACGTTACGTGCCATCACCTTGTTGCCTAACTGACGCATTACTTCCGGTTTTGGACCGATAAAACGGATTCCCGCTTGGCTACAAGCCTCAGCAAACTCAGGGTTTTCAGACAAGAAACCATAGCCCGGATGAATAGCATCTACCCCTGCCTCAAGTGCAATACGGATAATATCTTCAATATCCAGATAGGCCGCGATTGGCTTTTTGCCCGCGCCTACCCGATAAGCTTCATCCGACTTAAAGCGATGCAGGGCAAATTTATCTTCTTCTGCATAAATTACAACCGTGCGGATGCCCATTTCTGTGGCAGCACGCATCACTCGAATGGCAATTTCACCACGGTTAGCTACTAAGATTTTACGTATTGGTTTCATCTTTTTAACACTTTTAAATTACTCTCAAGCATTCTTGTCAGGTCTTCTTGAGAGCGTAGTTAATAGAAGTAGATTGATCAGTTAGGCGCAACGCTTAGAAGTTATAAACCAGCATTACATTTAAGAGCTTGTTCCACTTACCATCATCGCCCGCTGCAAGTGAGTTGCCCGTTCCACCCACAAATGGGTCATTTTTACTCATTAAATATTCGGTATAGAGCGAAACATTTTTGTAGTCCCATGCCACACCCACAATGTTGCGCTGTGAGTCATCAAAGCCCTGTTCTTTCTTGTTGAAACCACTGAACACAACATAGGGGGTGACGTTGAGTGAGTCTTTTACATTCTTGAAGGTGTAACTCGTGTCTACCGTGTAGAAATAGCCCTTGTTGGCAATGTCGTATTCACTATCAAATGAACCAAAAGTAGAGCTTGCTGGGCTTAAGGCATCTTTGTTGCTCATCGACTGTCTGCCACCTGTAAGTACCACATTCAGGTTTTTATAATTAATGCGGTTAAACACAGCCCATGTATTTCGATTTCCATCGGCAGATGTCTTTTTATTTTCAATATCTGAATACCAGTAACTTCCCCCAACCGATACTTTTAAATCATCTGTACTTAAAAACTTAAGGTCTTGATCAACACGAGCCATCCACATGTTTTTTTCATTAAGGTTGGTTTTAAGTGGATCGGATGAAGTAACGACATTGGCGGTATAGCGTGCAGAATCTTTACTTGTTCCATGGTAGTTACCACCGTCAGTTGCAAAATATGCGAGGTCAACTTTAGTCGCGGTCGGCATTTCAAAGTGATAGTTCACACCTAAATCTAAAGCGTCTTGCAGGCCCATAGTATTGTTAATACCCGCATAGAAACTACTATCCCAATAGCGGCCCGGACCAAAAGGAATAGGTTGTAAACCGACCGTAATATTATCGGTCGCATTTAAGCGGTAGCCTGCATAGGCCTGTACCAAGGTCGAGAAATCACAAAATTTATCGTATTGATAACAGCGGTATTGGACTTTACCAAACCAATCTGGTGACTCATAAGCCACATTTAAAATTGCTGCATCGAACTTAATTTTCTGATCAGAAGCAGATTCACCATAATCTTTATCTTGATAGTTAGCTCGTAAAGTTCCAGAAACTGTGACTGCCCCCAGTTCAGTTTTTGGGTCACCGAAAGTTACTCCAGCAAAAACAGGTGTAGACATTCCGACTACAAACAAACCCATTCCTACTTTTTTGATATAGAGATTATTCATTTACATTTCCTTATTTAAATGAATTTTTGGATAAAACGATCCCTTCAAAAACTTTTTTTGTTTTCGAATTAAAAGTTAACGTGTTTTTTTAAACTCCCTTGGCTCCTAAGAACCAAGGGTTACAAAAGTTTTAAGACTCAGACACATCAATCCAGATGGTCTTTAATTCTGTGTATTGGTCATGTGCCCAAATCGATTTATCTCGGCCACCAAAACCAGATTCTTTATAGCCACCAAACGGTGTCGTAATGTCACCTTCACCAAAACAGTTCACGGTTACTACCCCAGCACGAATAGCACGTGAAAGCTTGATCGCATTGCGTAAGTTACTGGTATAGACCGAACCTGCAAGGCCATAAACTGAATCATTGGCAAGTGCGATGGCTTCATCAATTGTATTAAATGTGGTCACTGACAAAATTGGACCAAAGACCTCTTCTTTAAATAAGGTATCTGTCGCCTTAATGCCATCAACTACGGTTGGCTGTACAAAAATATCTTGTTCAGTGTTGCCACCAAAAACGATGCTTTGTTTTTCAGCTTTTGCCTGATCGATATAAGACTTCACTTTTTCATAGTGTGATTTGCTAACCATCGAACCCAGTTTATGATCTGGATCAAGTGGGTTACCCATTTTCCAGTCGTTCAGATGTATACCGATTAAACCTAATAGCTCATCTTTAACATCAGAATGAACAATTAAACGAGAAGATGCAGAACAATTTTCACCCATGTTCCAAAAAGCGCCATTCACGATGTGCTGTGCAACCAGATCTAAATCATCGACATCATTCATCACGACAGCAGGGTTTTTTCCACCACACTCAAGAACAACGCGTTTTAGATTCGATTCGGCAGCATATTGTAAAAATAGGCGGCCTGTTTCAGTTGAGCCAGTAAAACTCACCATCGTGACATCCATATGTCTACCTAGTGGTTCACCGACTTCGCGTCCACCACCCGGCAAAATATTGAATACACCAGCTGGAATACCAGCCTCGGCAGCCAACTCAGCAACACGCAGCGCAGTTAAAGTCGTTTCCTTAGCTGGTTTAATCACCACCGAACAGCCTGCTGCTAAAGACGGCGCAATTTTCCAAGCCAACATCAGTAATGGGAAATTCCAAGGTAAAACAAGCCCAACGACACCAATCGCTTCTCGTACCACAAGAGATAAAGTATCTGAACCTACAGGTGCTGTATTGTCATAAATTTTATCGATCAGTTCCGCATGCCAACGAATGGTATGAATCATTTCTGGCACATCAGTTAACTGACATTCACTGACTGGTTTACCACTATCTAGACTCTCCATAACAGCCAGTTCAACTGTATTTTTCTCTAGAAGGTCGGCAAATTTAAGTAAAACGTGTTTACGTTCATTCGGAGATAAACGATGCCAGCGACCATCCTCAAATGCTGCTTTAGCTTTAGCAACTGCAAGGTCCACATCTTGGCTATTACAGGCAGTAATTTCTGCAAGTAACTCACCTGTTGCAGGGTTGGTCGTTTTAAACGTTTTGCCTGAAGCAGATGCCTGAAACTGACCATCAATAAAGGCTAAAGTCTGAAACGATAAGTTTTGGGCAATCGTTGCATATTCCGATGCAGTAAGAAGCTCAGACATTAAACGCCTCCTGTAATTGCCGCAACTTCACGCTTAAGTTGTTCAACAATAACTTTGAATGCTTGTTTCTTTTCTGCATCCATATCTTGTAACGGCGCACGAACACTGCCTGCTTTTAGACCATTAAGTTCACAGCCATATTTAATGCATTGAATGAAATGACCAGTTTCAAGGAAATCCATTAATGGCATCATTGCAGCCATAATGCGACGGCCTTTGTCGAAGTCTTTCTCAATTACACAAGCCTCATATAAAGCAATGTGTTCACGAGGTACAAAGTTTGAACCTGCACAAACCCAACTACGTGCGCCCCATGCAAAGAACTCAAGTGCCTGATCATCCCAACCACAAGAAATTTCAAAAAATGGATAGTTACGCGCCAGCATATGTAACTGGTTCATATCGCCAGAACTTTCTTTAATACCAACAAAGTTCTTTGATTCGGCAAATACAGTATCAAAAAACTCTTTACCCATGCTTACGCCCATACGTGCAGGATAGTTATAGAACATGATTGGTAAGCCTGCTGCTTTATCAATTGTTAAAGCATGAGCTGCAACTTCTTTTTCAGTTGGCAATGCATAAGGCGGAATAGTCACTAAAATACTGTCAGCTTTAATTTCTTTAGCCACTTTTGCATATTCAACCGAATCTTCGGTACGAATTGCACCTGTACCAATCATCAATGAAGTACGTGAACCAATGACATCTTTCGCGTATTTAGCAAGGTCATAACGTTCTTGAGCAGTATGTGCGTAATATTCACCCGTTGTTGCAGCTACAATAATGCCGTGTACTTTTGCATCAATTAAATATTCTAAAACTTCTGCAAAAGCAGCTTTATCAATTGAACCGTCAGCAGCTAAAGGAGTGATTGCTGGTGTATAAATGCCTTCAAAAAATGTCATGATATTTTCTCCGTTTTAAAGTGTGTTGATGGTTGCCATAATCAATTTAAGAAACCGAGATTGTGGCAACACGATCCATTGTTAATTTTTTAAAGAAGTTGCTTGTTCCAAGTTCAGCCCTTTGGTTTCAGGAGCTGTCATAATGGAAACAATCAAACCAAGTAAGGTGACGCCTGCTGCCACAAACATCGTATTGCCAATACCAATGGTGTCTAATGACATCGGAACCAGCCATGTACCAACTGCTGCGCCGATACGAGAAAATGAAGTTGCCATGCCGACACCAATGCCACGCATTTCTGTTGGAAAAAGTTCATTTGGATAAACCAGTTCCAAAACTTGCGCTCCACCAATCAACACTGCATATAAACAAAACAGTACCAATACCAACATTTGTGAGCCGTCAGCAAATGCACCTAAACCCAGCAATGCAAGACCTGACCACAAGAAACTGTGAATAACCATTTTACGGCGGCCCATCGTGTTGATGAGTTTGGTTGCAATTACGCAGCCAACCACGAACATTAAAGTAATTGCCACTGAACCATATTCAGCCCATGAGCCTTTTAGATTCATTGCATCTAAAACACGAGGTGCAAAGGAATACACGGCAAACACAGGAATCACTGCACACATCCAGAACATCGAACAGAAAAACACGCGTTTGCCATAGCCTAAAGCTAAGATTTCTCTAAGCGACAAGCTTTTAACAGCTTCCTGAACGGGCACATTAGCTAGTGAAAAAGATGGTCCGTATACTTGTTTAATAATGACTTCTGCTTCAGCATTACGACCCTTGCTGATAAGCCAGCGTGGTGATTCTGGTGTACCAATTCGGATTAAAATCAAGGTCAGACCAATCACGGCTGGACTCGCAAACACCCAACGCCAAGCGTCTGTAACATCCATTTTTAAAATCATATTGCCGAAGAGATACGCCAACATCGCGCCAAAGAACCACATAATCGTGAGCATCGCTAAACGTGGGCCACGTTCTTTGGTTGGTAAAAACTCGGCAAGCAATGAGCCGCCTGCGGCATATTCAAAACCTACGGCAATCCCAATCATGAAACGGCATAAAAATAATACCCATCCAGAATCTACCCAAAGCTGGGCGACTGAACATAAAACAAATAAAGTCGGAGCAATGAAATACAGTTTCTTACGCCCCATCCAATCACTTAGCCAACCACCTAAAAATCCGCCAAAAAACATACCGAATAGTGCGGATGCTGCAATCATTCCTTGCCAGAAATTGGATAACTGTAATTGCGCAGCAGCCTGCATTAATGCAACGCCGATAATACTTAGAACATAACCATCCAGTAGCCAACCGCCACCTGTACGAATACTCAATAACTGATGAAATCCATTTACCGGTACATCATCAATTGACATATGATTCGTTGTCATTTTTATCTCCAATACTCGTCCACCGAAGTGGATGTGTTTCCTACACATTTAAGAAATTTAAGGTTGAATAGCCCCTGCGAAACTGAAAACTCAATTTCGCCACCTTTGCTGTTTAAAGCTGTTTACCTAATTAATTTGATCAAAAAACCTATAAACCTGATGCCACCTACATCACTCTTCCAACCCTGCTTTTCTTTGCCCCCACCACAAGGTTGCATTGACACCGATGGATAAGAACGGCTCAGGTGGAACTTTATTTGGACCTGACGTTTCTAAAAGAAAATCGATCAAGTCACTACGCTGTCCTGCAATCCAGTCAGCTAACAACGTACCTGTGACTGTTCCGCGGGTAATTCCCAGACCGTTACAGCACAAAGCACCATAAACATTTGGAGCAAGTTGACCAAAGAAGCCTTTATGATTTTGCGATAATGCGAGTGAACCACTCCACGTATATTCAAAGTTAACGTCTGGCAACATTGGAAAACGGTTATCAAACGAACGCTGATGCTTAGAAATAAAGCGCTCTAAACAATGCGGCTTTGGTTTTCCATTTGGGTTAAAACTGAAACTGTTGCGCATTAAAATACGGTTGTCGTGGGTACGGCGAACAGTACTACCAAAAGGATCTGATGGAATCACGCCCCAGAAATCTTTACCGCCCAGTTCAACTTGCTCACTTGGTGTTAAAGGACGAGTCATGCTTGCATATAAAAAGACAGGCAACATGGTGCGTTTTAACTGTGAAAAACCAAAACGTTGCCCAAAAGCATTGTTTGCCAAAATCAATTTATCCGCAGTGATTTGACCAAGCTCATGCTTTAATACAACTTTATCGCCGTATTCAACTTCAGTAATTGCGGTATTTTCATATAGGGTCACATTCGACGGTAAACTGTCTGCCAACCCTTTTACTAATGCTGATGGTTGAAGCAGCATTGTTCCTGGTGTAAACAATGCTTTTTTATAAAATGAGGTTCCAATATGGCTTGGTAATTCCGAACCATTAATCACTTGGTACTCTTGCCCGAGTTTATCTAAACCACGTTGATAAGCTTCCAAAACCTTAATACCACGGTCTTCTACTGCACCTTGATATTTGCCGCTTGGACGCATATGACAATCAATTCCGTGTTTATTGACTAAGTCGTGCAGAATAGATTGACCCAACAGATTTAGCTTCATTGTGGTTTTGGCAATGTCGATATCACCGATATAATCTTCGGCGCCAATATCATGTGGAAGATCAATTGCAAACCCCGCATTTCGACCAGCCGTACCAAAACCAACTTCTTGTGCTTCAATCAAGATCACTTCATCATTGGGAAAATTGAGTGCCAATTGACGTGCTGCGGCTAAGCCCGTATATCCTGCACCAATAACTGCCCAGCGTGCTGCGCTTTTACCTGTATGGCTTGGTTTAACCATTCGTTTTGGGCTGAGGTGATACCATGCACATCGTTGGTCATCGGCAGGTAAGGCTGTAACTTTAGTCATTTCAAAAACTCCATTTATATTGTCCACTCACCTACTTTTCCTGTAAGTGAAAGTATTATTTGTAAAAGGTTTTGCCTTTAATTAATAAGTAAGTGGAACATCAATACCTTCCGGAACAACATATTCAGTCATTCGACGGCGAGATAAATCCATGTGCACGCGGATCAGCTCACCAGCTTCACCTGCGTTGTGACGCTCTAAAGCATCAATAATCTGGTCATGTTGAATAACCGCTGTATCGAGGTCTTCTTGCATATCTGATGAAGTCGGCTGGCGATAGAAAATCTTTCCTAAACGCGCATGATCAATGAGCAAGCGCTCTAAACTCGGCATGAGATATGCATTTTGGGAAATCTTTCCTATTTCCAAATGGAATTGGTTGTTATAGTAAACACGGCCTTCCAAGTCATTTTCATCAATGGCTTTACGGAATTGCATCTGAATTTCTTTCAACTGCTTAATATCAATTGAGCTTGCATTAATTGCTGCTAATTGTGTCGTAGCGATATAAACTAATGGCGCAGCTAAAAAGAAATTACGGAGTGATTGATGGCTCATCGAAGAAACGCGAGCAGCGCGATTTGCTTCAAGCTCAAGATAACCTTCGGCTGCCATTTGACGGATGAGTTCACGAACAGGTGATCTGGAAATTCCAAATTCTTCGCTTAGGGATATTTCATCTACAATAGCGCCCGGTGCCAATTCCATACTAATAATGCGGCGTTTTAATGTTTCGGCTAATCGTATTTTCTTATCCATGTTAACCACTCCATCCATAAGCCTGAGCTCAGTTCCTACCTTTATGGGAAATGTCTACAATTTGTATAATTCTCCATTTCTCAAATAATACAATGTGTCTACAATCCAAAAAGATAAAGAAAAGGACAGAAAATATAATGGATTTACCTAAATGAATTTTTTGAGCATAAATATACGAAAATTGGCTTAACCAAGAAAATATAGACTTATCGTGATTTAAAAAATAAATCACATATTGTTGATATTAAAAAATTAATTAAATAGTGAGTGAGTTTTTAAACTGCTGTACTTTATGAATTACAGCCTATTTTTATATAAATAAGTTCAAAAACTTCTCTACCCAATAAGAATGCTTTATTTCACCGTAGTGCTGTAAAAGCTATCAATGGCATCAACCATTTGAGATAAACCCGGCTGCTCTAATGGATAATGCCCTGCATTTTCCAATATCACGGTTTTTACAGGTACCTTCTGAATACGACTAAGAAATGGTGTACTTAAATCAAGTGGAGTCCAACGGTCTTTTTCCGGTTGAGTTAACAAGACTGGGCACACATCAAACTCTTCAGGCATCACTTCAGGTTTGTAATGTATATATGAGTCTAAAAATGTGAGTGAAACCGAGTTACCAGCCGAGGTTTTATCTTTCATAAAAGCCTTTAATGCCCCTTTATTGTTCACCAAAGTACTCATTTTACTTGCCCAGCTCATTGGAATTCGCATTGATGCCAGAGGTGTTTTTGCAGTTAAATGCGCAATTGGTGTCCCTACTCGACTCATAAATAAGTTACTTGCTACAGTGTCTGTAACCTTCTGACTACTTGTGTCAAGAAAGGTCATTCCTACAATTGCTTTCACTTTTTTATTCTTAGCTGCGACGTGATATGTCAGCATTCCACCTGCGCTTAAACCATAAAGCACAACCGGACGACTATCTTTTGCTAATTCAATATCAATTAAATCACTACCAGCCTGCACCCAATCGTTATAGCGAATAACCTTGCCTTTGCTAACTTGAGTGACACCATAGCCCGGCATATCGACTGCAATTGTTTCATATCCCCGATCAGCCAATGGTTTACCTAAAATCATCGACATTTGTCGGCCATTCGTACCTACACCATGAAATAAAATCACTTTAATTTTTGCATTTGGATTTCGATAAGTATCTAAATGGATGTTATGACCATTCCAAGCCCACCATTCTTCTTTTGGTAACTGGTCTTTAGGAATATGAAACTCTTGAGGAAGAAATTGTTCAATTTGTTGCCAAGCAGCTTGATTTTGATAACCCATTGCTGAATCTCCTGATTTTATTTCTTTAGCGGCAGATGCACTTATGACACAGACTACAAGGCCTATTACACTCAATTTACTTATTAAATACCGCATAACACCTGCGGGCTCTATTGGTTGAACAGCATTCATTTTTGTTGTACTCGTTCTTATCCCAAGAATAAATATTAGGCGTTTAAATTTTAATTAACTATGTTAGGTTAAAACAGATGTTTTAGTATTTAGGTCAATTGATAAATTCAGACCCTGATTGCTGAAGACTCAAAACTCCGACGAAGTAGAATTTCGCAGTTGCTAAAAGCGTGCTAATATCCAAATTATGACAATCACCAATGTCAAAATTACTTTCAGAGGAAATAAGATGTTAAAAACTCAAAAAATCAACATCGTACAAGAATTTGATGCACCCGTAGACAAGGTCTTTGCAACCTTAAGTGAGCATGAAAACCTAAGCAAACTTTTCGCTCCTGCTAAAGTCACTCGCATTAGCAACGGAAAAGACGCTCGTAATGGTGTTGGCTCTGCTCGTAAAATGTCTATTCCATTTACCCCTTCATTTGTAGAAACTAATTTAGTCTACAAAGAAAATGAACTGATCGAATATGCAATTACAAGCGGCATTAGCCCAATTAAAGGTCACCGTGGTGTAATGAAGTTTATTGATTTGGGAAACAACCGTACTCGCTTGGATTACACCATTAGCTTTAAAGGCCGAGTGCCTTTTCTTGGCCCTATCATTAAAGCAGCCTTACAAAATGGCGTGAGTCGTGGGCTTAAAAAACTCAAGTTTTAATCAAGATATAAAATAAAAGCCCGTTATTGGGCTTTTTATTTGGCCACAAAAACAAAAGCCGACTCGTTAAAGTCAGCTTAATACCACAGTGTGAGAAAATTGCTTAAATCGTTATTGTTCGTGGCAATCTTCTATCTATTTTCTTTTTCTAAAATTAATTTACACCTTAGTTATGACTGTTTGATTAAAAACCTGTCAGCAAAACAAAATAAAATGAGGCTCAATTAACACTATTCAAATTTAACGAAACTTAATTATCATTAAATAAAATAATGTATATCAAAGACATCTTTTGAATTTTCCTAAAGTTCAGTATGCTAAATTACCTTCTAATAGAAAATAACCAATACAATGGAACATCAGAGTTTGTTAAAGGAATTAAATTCACTTATTGAATATTATTCCAAGAGAACAGATTGTCCACCTACCCGAATTCGCATAGGTTACAGAGCCTATGCAAAACTCATGCAAAATCCAAAATTTGCTGATGAAGTGTCAAACTCTGCTTTAGACCCAAACAAACGTAAATATAGAAAGATGAAAATCAAAGTCACTAAAGATGACGATCAACTCGAACTCGAATAAAGAAAAAGCCCAGTTACGAGCTTTTTTCCTTTTAGAGTGTGTTTAGGTTCATTGCTAAGACAGCATTATTAAAAAATACTCGAGTAGCTTGTCTCGCTCATCTACACTGTTTTTACTTAAAAGCTGCACCATTGCCCCATCAATCACGAACAAAAACATGTGGGCGTCTTTCATTGAAGCCGTAGTTTTGACGGTTAAAAGCAGTTTATAAATTTCGTTGATTAGCCAAGTTCTATATTCAATCACCACGCTATAGGCTTTTGGGTAGAGCTTTTCAATTTCAAAAATTGCTTTAAAGGGTAAATGATAAAAGCCATTTAAGTCGGCATGTAAAAGGTAAATCTGCTTGAGTTTATCAAGCACCATTTCTTCACGATAAGATTTGAGAATTGAAAACACTTTTACTTTGAGCGCATCTTTTTGAAAAGTGAGACACATCTCGATGAGTCGTGCTTTTGAATGAAAGTCGTTATAGAAAGTAGCTTTGGGAATTTTGGCTTCGGCAATAATGCGGTCAACACCGACTTTATTAAAGCCATCTTGATTAAATAAATCTTTTGCTACGTGAAGCACGCGCAGTGCTCTAAATGAAGATTCTAAATTTTTCATGTATACCGCTTAAAATAATTTTTTGTTGTATCTAAAAGAGATAGAAATGCCGTCACTCTTAAAATGAGTGTTAAAAACAGGCATGCAAAAGCAACACAAGAGGTGTGCTCGCCTATCTCGGTTTTATTGTTGCTATGATTTTTTAGTCGTAACGATTTAAGGTCGTAGAAAACCTACAAACGGTTAAAGCGCTTTAAAGACCAGTTAGGCGGTATGTGTAGAGAGCGTTTGGCAAAGACCAAAAATTGAGAAGAATTAGTACGCATAGCGGACTCCTTTGGCTATAAAAGAAGTTTCACCGCATTACTGCTAAATAATGGTGGTGAAACGAAAGAGGGTTAGCAGACTGGAGCCAAAGAATCCAGCACACCCGAGGGTGTCCCCCTTCCGTTCCACCGTAAAGGGGGCACACAGGGATTTCCACAAAAAAAATTAGACTTTTTCGTGTACTTTGGCTGATGGTCTGCTAAAACCAACTGGCAATGTAGGCCAGCCCGCAAAGGATAGTATTCGCTTTTGTTATCGTCAAGCGTAGGAAATGACAATCGTATTAAAGTAGAGCGGTTGGGGAAATTAAAAAACCATTACTGGATGTAATGGCTTAGAGAAAAAATAGAATTGAAATAGTTTTAAATTACAAACGATTATCTAAGATAAATTTAATTATTATAATTTTATGTATATATTGCTTGATCCTTATCTTTTCGCTCTCTTAAAGCTGCCAACATTTCTTTCTCAGATAAATCTTTAGCCCATAATGGCCTTAATTGAAAATGAGGTTGATCGACAATTGTTTTCCAATTCCCTCCCCATTCAAGGCCTAACTGCATTCCTAAAGCTCCAACAGCTTTATACTTAGGAGAATCTTCTAAATACTCTTTGCCTTCGAATACGCCTATATCAAATGCTATGCCAAAATTATGATTCGATTGACCTCCTTTTGCATTAGTTACTATGCCACCCTTTATATTTTCAGTTCGACCTTGTGCATAAAGCTTATCTTGTTCCGCATATGTTCTTAATCCGCTAATAACTTTAATATCTATACCTACCTCTTCCGCTTTATGAATAAGAGCTCTAGCATATATCTGTACCTCTGGCTGTAATGTAGCAATAACTCTTTCACTTCTTTCATCTACTTGATCTGTTGGAGATACAGGCAATTTTTTTTTGAGAATATGTGTATAAATTGCTGACCATGTTTGAGGTCCTGCTAAGCCATCAACTTCAATACCTAATTTTTGCTGTATTTCCTTAATCATTTCTATGTTTTTCATTTTTCATATCCTTATTAAATAAAGTTTTAATAATTTAATTACTGATTCGGCTTTTTGCCTGTTCCACGAATATTAACAAAGCTTTTTAAAAGATCGAACCAGAATGGAGCACCAAATAAAACTGAACAAGCTGTTATAAAACAACCTATTATGAAGATAAAAAGTTTGCCTATGCTAATCATCACATTTTGTAATGATGGATGTTTAATATTGTCTGTATTAAGTACGAAAAAATCCTTTACAACCCCCCATGATGAGCATGGGGTACAATCTCTATCCCATCCAATAGGCAATTTATTTAAGTTTTTGAAATTATCTTGGACATTTTTTGCTACATCCGCTGGTAATGAAGATTGTATATGTGCAGATGTATTAAGCAAAAGGTCAAGTTGGGATGAAGATAGCCCCCAATAAATCTGACTTAGTCTCAAAGTATCAGCATTTAAAGCAAGAGCTATAACAAATGCTAGAAGAAAACTCCAAAACTGTATGCTTCGTTTATATTCACCAGATAATCGATCCATTGATACGTCAAACCATATCATTAAATTCTTTTGTACAGAGTCTGTCTTTTCATCAATATCACTTACTAAAGAATCTAAAAATGCTTTAACTGGGCTATCTTCTGGTAAATCTTCTAATAATTTATTAAGTTTTAATTCTCTTACTTTCTTATTTGAAAGGATTTCATGTAATGCTTTTGCAAAACATTTTGGATCAATATAAGATGGTATCTTATTTGGTTTGTTATAATTAATAGGATTAATTAGAGGATGCTGATATAACTCATTTATCAGACCGTCTATTTGAAGATTATCTAACATTCTTGTCAAACCATCTTTTAAATCCTTAGCTCTCTTATGAAAAATTATTGATATAGCTTCAATCAATGAACTAACAAATACTGTTATTAATGCA
Source organism: Acinetobacter sp. XS-4 (assembly GCF_023920705.1). Taxonomy (NCBI): domain Bacteria; kingdom Pseudomonadati; phylum Pseudomonadota; class Gammaproteobacteria; order Moraxellales; family Moraxellaceae; genus Acinetobacter; species Acinetobacter sp. XS-4. The sequence continues at coordinate 2,689,614 of NZ_CP094657.1, forward strand.
TATGTCAAAACCAAACCTATAATTGAATTAAAAACTGGCGAATTAAACATAATACACCTCTCAATTCCTAGAGATACTTTCCAATTTACTGTCAATCGTAAATCAATTTTTTAATCATTTAACACACCTTATTTCAAAGAAAATCTTAAATTTATTATTGTATTGGCAAAAAATGCCACCAATAACAAATTAATTGCACTTCATAAAATCAAGCACTTTCAATATTTAATTAAGTCGAAAAAATATTAAATTCACCAGTGTCTAATTCTACCCCCCATATCTTAAATTTCATTTAATTTACCTAAACAAACCCCTTATTTATTAATTAAAAACTTTAATTAATAAAATAACTATATAAATACATACTATTAATTTATTCTCAAAAAAAATAATATTAAATTTAAATCCGATAAACGGTATAAAATATATTTTTACCCTTAAACAACACTCATTCTTAAATTGATAAAGCTTTTTAAGTTTATTTTTTATTTTAAATAAAAAAAGAAAGCAATTATTAAATAATAATTAAAAATACTAGTCATTTATATTCTGACTAAAAACTAATTAGAAAAAATGATTCCAGCCTTACCTAATCCATCAACTTTTTACGGCGATACAACCCACAATTTCCAGAAAATAACGCAGCCAATAAACAAGTAATGATTGCATAAGTAGCAACATTCATTCTAAATCCAATGGCTAAAATAGATTAAGCCCGACTGAACCGAAGCTCAATCAGGCCAAATCATTTATTTAAAACTTAATTAATGCTAGCAATTACAGTTTCTGCATGACAGGTTGCACCCTTCTCTGCACTAATCTGAATAACACCACTGCGGTGTGCTAGTACCTGCACTTCCATTTTCATGGCTTCCATAATGGCAACCACTTGGCCTTCGGTAACTTGCTCACCATTTTCAACTTTCCAAGCGCTAATCACACCATTAATTGGGGCCAGTAAATGCTCAGCACTTACTTCTGGCTCGGCAGATTGTGCTTGAACTGCGGTTGTTGGACCTTGAGCAAACATACCCGCAGGTAAACCTAAACGGTGTAACTTGCCATCAATTTCAATGTAGCTGAGCAACATTGGTTGTTGATGGTTTGGAATGCCGCGTTTAGTTGGTTTCAACTCTTGTTTAAAGTCGTTTTCGATCCAACGTGTGTGTACATTAAACTCATCTGTAAAGTCAGGTTCATTAAGTACCGCACGGTGAAAGTCTAAAACTGATGCCACGCCTTCAATTTTAAATTGTTTTAAAGCACGTTTAGCGCGAGCAATTGCAATTTCACGAGTTGGACCAGTCACAATCAGTTTTGCCATGAGTGAGTCAAAATGACTAGACACTAAAGAGCCAGTTCGAACTCCTGTGTCCACGCGTACACCGTTACCAAACGGCGCCTCAAATAAACTCAACACACCAAAGGCCGGAATAAAACCACGTGCTGGGTCTTCGGCATTAATTCGAAACTCAATGGCATGGCCTTGTGCTTTTGGTGTTTCTTTAATAGAAAGCACTTCACCTTGTGCCACTCGAATTTGCTCAACCACCAAATCGACTTTTGATGTTTCTTCGGTCACTGGGTGTTCAACTTGCAAACGCGTGTTTACTTCTAAAAATGAAAGCTTGCCATCACGGCTCAGTAAATATTCAACGGTTCCCGCACCTACATAGTTTGCAGCCTGACAAATATTTTTTGCCGAGGTTAAAATTTGCTGATAAATCGCATCACTAATAAATGGCGCTGGTGCTTCTTCGACTAACTTTTGGTTGCGGCGTTGCAATGAACAATCACGTGTACCCAATACCACAATATTGCCATGTTGGTCGGCAATCACTTGTGCTTCTACATGGCGCGGTTTATCGAGATATTGCTCGACAAAACATTCACCACGACCAAAGGCAGCTTTTGCTTCACGTACCGCCGACTCATAAAGCTCTTGAACTTCTTCGAGTTTCCACGCAACTTTTAAGCCACGGCCACCACCACCAAATGCCGCTTTAATGGCAATTGGTAAACCATATTGCTTGGCAAACTCTAAAGCTTCCTCTGCATTGTTAAGTGGATCTTGCGTACCCTGAACCAAAGGTGCACCAACCGAAGCAGCAATTTTACGCGCTTCGATTTTATCGCCCAGTTTTTCAATCGCACTTGGAGATGGCCCGACCCATTTTAAGCCTGCATCAATCACAGCTTGAGCAAATTCAGCACGCTCAGATAAAAAGCCATAACCCGGATGCACCATGGTCGCTTTCGATTTTTTTGCAACTTCGATAATGGCTGGAATATTTAAATAGGTTTCACTCGCCTTTGCACCAGCCAAGCCCCATGCTTCATCTGCAAGTTCGACATGCATGCTGCCAATGTCGTCATCTGCATATAACGCGACCGATGAAATTCCCATGTCACGGCAGGCATGAATAATACGAACGGCAATTTCACCACGGTTAGCAATCAATAATTTTTCTGTATTCATCATTCATTCTCAAAATCTGTAAATTCGGCAATTTTTTTAAATTTGATGCGGCAACCTGCTGGAATCTGTGCCACCAAGTCCCAATGGTGTTTAGCAACAGAGCCAATCACTGGATATCCGCCCGTTAAAGGGTGATCATTCATAAACAAAACGGGTTGACCACTCGGTGGAATCTGCAAAGCACCAATGCATGTGCCTTCACTTTCCAGTTCATGGGTAATTTTTCGAGTCAAAGACTGTTCGCCTGAAAGTCTTAGCCCAACTCGGTTGCTTTCATTGGTCACTAGCCATTCTTGCTGACAGAGCAGTTCAATACTGTCTTGTTCAAACCAGTCAGTGCGCGGCCCCATCACAATATCTAGCTCAACGACTTCGCCAGCTTTTGGCAAATCGTTTTTACCCACTTCATTTACACTAATGTCGGCTGCCTTTATCTGCCCTTGGTAAATGGTATCTCCAAGCTTTAAAGGTTCTGGCCCTAACACCGCCAAGCTGTCAAATGAGGCACTATTGAGTACAGGTTCAACGTCTACACCACCTCGAACGGCCAGATAGTTTCTTAAGCCTGCAGTTGGTGGCTGAATTTGAAATTCATCACCTTCATCTAAATCAATCGGTTGATAGCTTGCAAAGTCTGCGGTTTGACCATCAACAAATTTCACACGAATGTTTGAGATCGCACCTGCAACTGCAATAACGCCCGCATGCTGCATTTTGGCTTTTAAGCCACCATTTAAAACTTCAATGACTGGTGTATCGGTTGGATTACCCACAACACGGTTAGCGCTATGCATGGCAGACAAGTCCATTGCACCAGCCACGCCAACCCCAATATTGGTCTGATTTAAGCGCCCTTCGTCTTGAATAAGCATTTGTAAACTTGGCGCAGTGATCTTAAACAGTGGCACAGATTTTTGAAGCTCAACTGTACGTGTGATTTGCTGCGGTACAGTCACAGTTGTTGGACGATGCGTGACATCTTCAAAATGTACAGTCATGCCCGGTAACAGCAATGCAGGATTTTTACGCTCTAAATCCCACATTTTTTCCGATGTTGTACCAATCAGCTGCCAACCACCCGGGCTGTCTTTTGGGTAAATACCAGAGTATTTTCCAGCCAAGCCCAAAGAGCCAGACGGTATTTTTTTACGCGGAACCGTTAAACGTGGAATATCGGTAAAAGGCTTATCAGGACTGCTCATATAAGCAAAGCCCGGCGCAAAACCAATAAAAGCCACATTCCACACGCTTTGGTGATGTTTTCTAATCACATCGGTAACAGACAAACCTTGTAACTCTGCAACCTGAGCAAGGTCTTCGCCATCGTAACGAATCGGTACAATCACTTCTTGGCCGCCACGCTCAAATCCAGAATCAACTTTAAGGTTCTGAATTGAAGCGACCAGCGTTTTAAAGTTGGTTTCGATCTCGTTGAAAAAAACCAAAATTGTTTTTGCAGCAGGGACTAAGTCTTTAATTCCATTCAATTGCGTATTTTGCAATTTATTGTACAACGCCAAAGTTTCTTCAAGGCTCGCAAGCTCAATCAGAAAACTATCGGCGTTTACCGATAAAAAACGCATTTGCTTATCCTTTTAATTCTTCTTTAGTCCAATTAGCCAATCCAAGCACGGTCAGGAATGTCGGTAATAAACATGTGACCTGGTGCATGACTAATTGCAAAAGGAATTTTCGAGTTCATAACGGCGGCTTGTGGTGTTACACCACATGCCCAAAACACTGGAATTTCACCCGCCTCAATACGTGAAGCATCACCAAAGTCAGGCTTGTTTACATCCGAAATTCCTAAGCTTTCAGGGTGCCCAATATGTACAGGTGCACCATGCACGCTTGGCATACGCGATGTAATTTTTACTGCTTCACTAATTTGATGCGATGGAATTGGTCGCATAGAAACCACCATGTTTCCTGAAATACGCCCTGCCGGTTGGCACTGAATATTGCTCAGATACATCGGTACATTGGTATCGTCACGAATATGGCGAACTTCAATGCCCGCTTCTTGCAAAGCGGTTTCAAAAGAAAAACTACAGCCAATCAAGAAAGTCACCAAATCAGGATGGGCATTATAAATCTCGCTCGCATCGGTCACTTCATCGACCATTTCGCCATCTTTCCAAATGCGATAACGCGGAAAGTCAGTTCGAATATCAGAATCTGCCGCAAGCTTAGTTGCATAGATGCCTTCTTCGAGCACATCAAGTACTGGGCAGCTTTGCGGATTACGATGCGCATAGAGTAAAAAGTCATATGCCCACTCTATTGGCACCGAAATCATGTTGACCTGCGTCATACCCGCAGCCATCCCTGCTGTCGGTTTATCAAAACCTGCACGGATTTTTAAACGCGCATCTAAAGCGGCTTCAAGCTGAGCTGGGTCGACTTTAATATCCTTATACATTGTGCTCATCCTTATGCTTTGTTTACAAATGGGCGAATTTCAATATTGTTTTTTACAAGCTCGGCTTTAATGGCTGCCGACATCTCTAGCGCACCGTCTGTGTCGCCATGTAAACAAATGGTGTCGGCTTGAATTGGCGTAAAGACACCGTCAATTGACTCTACCCCACCATTTTTAAGCATTGAAACCACACGGCTCGCAACAAATGCCGAGTCGTGTAAAACCGCACCGTCTAGACGACGAGACACCAGTGAACCATCACTGTTATAAGCGCGGTCTGCAAATGCTTCAGATACCACTTTTAAGCCAGCCGCACGTGCCTGCTCTACTAAGTTAGACCCCGCCAAAGCCACTAAAACCAATTCAGGGTTATACATTTTAATCGCATCAATCACGGCTGCTGCCTGAGCTTGGTCATGTGCAATGGTGTTGTAGAGGGCGCCATGCGGTTTAACGTATTGCACTTTTGAACCTGCCACTTTAGCCAAGCCATCGAGTGCAGAAATTTGGTAAAGCACATCGGCAATAAGCTCGTCACGTGACAAATCCATATTACGGCGGCCAAAGCCTACAAGGTCTGGATAAGACACGTGAGCACCAACGGTCACACCAAGCTCAACTGCTTTACGAACCGTTTTTAAAATACCGAGCGGGTCGCCAGCATGGAAACCACAAGCAATATTGGCACTGGTCACGACAGGTAAAATCTGATCATCATTACCCATTTTCCATGAGCCAAAGCTTTCACCCAAATCACTATTTAAATCTACAAACATGGCATTATTCCTTTATCACTTAACAAAGTCTGGCTTAAAGCTTGGTCAAATAGTTAAACACTGTCGTAAACGACATATAGCCCATCCACCACGTCAACAGACATGTTAATCCACCCAAAATAAGCAACCATTTTGGATAGTTGTAATTACCCATTAAATCTTTACGGCATGCAGCAACATACACAAAAATTGTAAGGCCAATTGGCAACACCAATCCGTTAAAACCACCTACAAAAATGAGCAGACCTGCTGGAGTTGCACCCAATAACACATAGAGCAATAAAGCCAATGCAATGAAGGTAATGGTCGTATAGTTGTTTTGTTTTGGTGTTAAATTCTTTTTAAACACATTAAAGAACGACACTGAAGTATATGCTGCGCCAATGGTGCTACTAATACCTGCTGCCCAGAAAATTAAACCGAATAATTTAAAACCAAATGTACCCGCTGCATATTGGAATGCTTGAGCTGCTGGATTGGCGTCATGGCTGGCTAAATCAATATTTGCACCGCTTACCACCACACCTAAAAACGCTAAAAACAACACGTAGCGCATGATGCCGACAACAATAATACCCTTGGTCGCAGCTTTAGCAACTTCATCAATATTTTCAGGGCCAACAGCACCTTTATCGAGTAAACGGTGTGCGCCCGCGTAGCAGATATAACCACCAACTGTACCGCCGACAATGGTCGTAATAATGGCAAAGTCGATCTGATCTGGAGCAAAAGTTTGATGTACAGCTTGACCAACAGGAGGCATTACAATGACAGCAACAATAATGATCAGTAGGATTTTAAGCAATCCCAACACGATCATGCTTTTATCCATGGCAAGCGTTGCTTTTCTTGATGCAAAAATCAAAATGGCTAATGCACCACTTAAAATACCGCCCCACTTTGTGTCTAGACCAAAAAGTGCATTTAGACCTAAAGCTGCACCTGCAATGTTACCGACACTAAAGAAAAAACCACCCAAAATCACCAGAAACGCCAGTAAATAACCACTACCCGGTAATGCTTTATTGGCAATGTCTGATGCACGCATTTGAGTAAGTGTGACCACTCGCCAAATATTTTGTTGAACTACATAATCAATCAGAATGGAAACTAAAATTGCGAAGCCGAATGCTGCACCTAACTTGACTGTAAATACAGCAGTTTGGGTTAAAAATCCTGGCCCCATTGCAGAGGTCGCCATCATAAAGATTGAGGCTACAATGGCCCATTGGCGATCTGATAAAAAAGAAGATTTCAGTAAAGACATATTAATGCGTTCCTCATCCATTTGAGCTTAACAACGCTATTTTCAGGTTGAACCAAGAACATCATTTTTCCCAAACAATATTCTTTAATCCTTTAAAATGACAAAGATTCCCTGTTCCCCAATCGACACAATCGGCGATCAAATCTTGTATCTAAAATAAAAACATAGCTAAACCCTACGGACAATAAGACTTTTTACATAAAATTAAAAATTCAAGCATTTGATTTTAAATGGTTTATATTTAATTAAAAAAGCAGGATAAGTTTTACTTATCGAACTACATAAGCTGCTTTTATGACTTTGCATGCAAGCAGCTTATTTAAAATAAGAAAAAATATTTTATTAAAAATAAAAATATCGCTTATTTTTGGATTTTCTCATTAAGGCTTTTCATGGCACTTTCCGACACCCTAACGGCAACTTCAGTTAGTTTTTCTTTCAAGGCAACATCATTCCCTTGAATGTAGATTGAAGTGAAATGAAACGTCTTTAATTGAATGGGTGTATTTAATATTTCTAATCGGCCATCGGTAATTTCTTTTAAAGCAGTTAAGGTTGGCACTACAGCAATACCTAAGCCCTGCTCGGCTAAACGCAATAAAGTCGCTAATGAATAACTGGTAATTGAGAGTGGTTCATCAATTCCTTGTTCTTTCATTCTGGCTTTCAATTCTTTATAGGGATAGGTAATTTTAGGATAAGTTAAAATGGTGTGTGACATTAAAGTTTTAAAAGACATTTGAGCTACACCACCTTTAAATGAAGGTGAAGCCAAGAAACTCAGTTCAAAATCACACAATGCCTGTTCAATACACTCAAAAGCCAGCGTTGGCCCAAGCAAAAAAGCCATGTCTAGGTCACCTGTCCGAACGCCCTCTTGTAAGTTCGGTGTCAGGTCTACCACAATTTCTACTGAAATTTTTGGGAACTCTTGTTGAACCTTTTCGATATATTCAACCAGCCACGTATACACAATAGTTTCAGAAACACCTAAACGAATGGTGCCAGTCAGGTGCTGGTTTTCAGTCAATTCAGCCACCAGATCTGTTTCTAGGCGCATAAATTTTTCGGCATACTTAAATAAAGTTAAGCCTTTATGTGTCGGTTTAAACTGCCGATAGTTTCGATCTAAAACTTTAAAGCCCAATTCATTTTCAAGAGATGTGATTTTTTGAGATACTGCAGGCTGGGTAGTTTGCAATTTAGTCGCAGCCTTATTGAAGCTATTTAAAGTCACAACCCAATAAAATGCTTCAAGATTCTTTAAATTCACGTTTCATCCTGTCTTAAAAAACTCCTCTACTTTTATAGTATGTGAGTTCTTAGCGTGATTAGGCTAGCCATTTATTCATTTTTATTTGAATCGATTTAAATCTTTATCATTACAATGAAGCGCTGTGCTAATCAACAATTGCACCTGCGGTCATGTTTACAACCGTTGCCGTCATTGAGTCCGCATGTTCCGATGCAAGAAAAGCGACAGTTTCTGCAACCTGAGAAAGTGTCGGCAACCGCTTTAACATCGTACTTTGAGCCGCACCTTCAAGCCATTGTCCTATGCTAAGCCCCATTGCCTGTGCTTTTGACTCAAATAATTCACGCGTGTAAGAACCAGCTTGAACAGCATCAACCATTGCATGTGAACGAACACCCAGTACTCGTATATTCTTAGTTCCTAGCTCACTAGCCAGTGCTTTAATAAAAGCCTCAATTCCTGCACAGCCCACAATATGGCCTAAATGACCTGGTATTGCCATCCGAGCTGAAGGTGCCACAATTGAAATGATGGTTCCGCTACGCTTACTGCCCATATAAGGCACCACAGCTTTAGATATATTAAACTGAGCTGTAAGAAATGGATTTATTCCCCCAACGAACTCATCAAGGTTTAATTCCAAAATTTCTTTGCCTTGATTATGTATAAAACTGGTCGCATTAATGACTAAATCTAGCCCACCTGTCTCTTGAGCAATTTGAGCCACGGTATTATTTATGGACTGACTGTCTAACACATCAACACTGGCCGTATGAACCACGCCCCCAAGTTGATGAAGTTGGCCCGCAATATTTTGAAGTTTATTTAAATCTCTTGCACACAAATAGACATGTGCACCTTCACGAACAAAAACCTTCGCAATTGCAGTGCCAATTGCGCCACTGCCTCCAAAGATGACGGCCACTTTTCCCTTAAGCAACATTGCGGCATCCTCTTATTATTATGTGCCATCATTAAGTTATGTCACATAATCAAGAGTGATGCAATTTCATACAGTTTAAAGTTTGTATGCGCTTATCTAACTTTGACAAAAATAATATCTAGGTCTTTTTTAGGTACAAACTTGGTTTTGGTCATTTGAAACTGAGTCGGGCTAATCTTTTTAACTGGTCCATCCCAACAAAATGAAACCAGTTCGTCTTTATCGCGCTCAATGGTTAGATTAAAGTGTTCAATCGGCTTTGCCCAATTTGCACCCGTCGTCAAAATATAACCCAAAGCACTAAACGGCGAATTTTCTGAACTGGCTTTTTTTAAGCCCTGCTTAAATTGTTTATCCATACAAAATTGCTGGTTATATTCGTCTGGGTAGAGAGCTACAGAGCCACCCACCAAAGGTTTATATTCATGCTGAATTTTAGTTAGACTATTGGCTTTAAAGGTCTGCTTCCAACTATAGATCACTTGAGATGACCACGGGATCACATCATCTTTTTTAAAATGAGCTAAAATTTTCTGTATTTTTGGTGTATTACATTGTTTTAGCTTATCTACATAATATTCATAATCATAGTTAGTACGAGTCCACGGATTAAGCATATCTTTTTCACTAAAACCACACTGCTTAAACTCATCCGTTGCATCAATTAGAGGTGATTTCTCATCTTTTTGAATAAACGTTCTGACATGCATTTCTGGTTTAATATTTTTACCATCCACCACAATCTTAAAACTTTTTAAAAGCTCTTCGGTATGAGCAAAATCAGACTCAAAAAAATTATCAATGCGTGGTAGCGGAAATAAAATCGTTTCAGTGACATCTTTATTGCTTAGGTTTTTATAGAGATAGTCGACTTTAATTCGTTTTTTACTAATAAATAGATCTTCGCTTTGCATGGCAATCTGCGAATTTTTGAGATATTGAATCCCACCTGTACCCACGTAACCCGTAGAATCATTGGCTAAGCCATAGGTCGATAGTTGAACCAAAACAGCAAAGGTTATTGCAAGCTTTTTCATTTTAAAGTGCTCTATATCATTTTTTAATTATGAAATTTCGATCTGCAATAAAGCATAACTGTTTAAACGTCGGTGTGGTTAATCTTTTAGTGACGATTCATATATCTCTTTAAAATCTACAATTTAATTAAAACTCAATTTCTGCTTCATCATCTTTTTAGGCACACTTATTTTTCCAATAAAGTTCGTTAGCCATAAAATGCACTCATCGCGGTGTTCAAAGTGAGGAATCAAACTGAGATCAATTTTTATATCTCGATCTGCTAAAGGTAAGCTCAAGCAATATTCAAAATCGATCGAATTATATTTTAACTTTAGGTCTTTTTCTTCGGCCTGCTTTTTTATTTCCGCCATAATGCGGTTAAGGTTAACAATCAAAATATTTGAAACTTGGTTGTTCTCATAGACATTTTCATAGACGTTTTCAGCAACGTCTATATATTTTATAAGCTCTGCGTTTTCATTCATCTTATTCACACTCTCTTTTTTTAAAGATTATGTACAGCCAAATGTTTAATTGCGTTACTTAGCACATTGGTTATGTGAAAAATGTATCTTTTCTTTTATCAAAAAAAGTTAAATCATTGTTATTTATTACAAAATACTAAAAATAGGCACATTTATATACATTTAATATTTTCTTAAATTTGAATTTAATTATAAGAAAACTGAGTTATGAGTAATTTTGAGACAAAAAAAACCGCCCCAGAAGGCGGTCGCTGAACTTAAAAGCAGCAGTATATAGAAGCAAGGTGGACGTTCACTTCTATATTCTTTTATGAAGGATTTTTATTGGTTTTATTAAAATCTTCAGATTTAAAATAATTAATAATCATGTCAGCATGCTCTTCTTTTGCAGGAGCAACACTTACTGGAAATGCATCTTTCGACATCTTAAAACCAGGTGGTAAAAAGTGCGAAATTGGCGGTAATTTAGGCTTTCCCCCTTCTGTGATTCGCTCGATAAAACCAGCTAACCAAAGAAGATATTCACCTTCATTTGCGAACTTCGGCATAACACTCAGATCAATTTGAACTTTGCATTCACTTAACGGCTTCGTTAAGTTTTCTTCAAAGTCGATATAGTTGAACTTGAGTTTAAACTCCGTTCCTTTAATAGCTTTTCGAATCTGACTAATTAAACAGTTAAGATTCTGAGTAATGTCATCAGTGAATAAGCTATCTTTTTTAATATTTTTATAAACCTTTTCGGCTACAGCTAGATACTTTGGCATTGACCTCTCTCTCCGTCCTATTGTTATAAAGTGCTGATCTATGAATCTTTTATGACTTTGATTATGCTTAAAGAATTGTAATTATAAGTAACTATATGAGAGTTGCTTGTAATAAATTAGAGTTTTATGTAAATCTCACCAAAAAAACCCCGAAAAAAATTATGGTTTTGATAACTCATCCACAAAATGAACACTTGAATAGAGATAATTGGAAATATTTACTTTCATATTATTTTTTACCATTTGGTAAAATCAATATGTTTTCATTTGTTTGTCCCGTCGAACCAAACCTAAAACAGCTCGACGTACTCGTATTTCTTCTTCAGAAAAAGGTAACTGTCCGATGAGTTCATGAATTGAAAGAAAGTTATTTTCTATCAAGAAGCAATCTTGCTCGGTGGTCCAAGTGGAAGTTGTTGGCTCAGTGTGTTTTAGATAGCGTTTCATATTTCCTAACAGTTTTTGCAAAGACAAGAAGCCCGCCTTTAGAGCAAGCTTATATTTCAGATTTTGAATTGATCATGATTATAGCAGTCTGTAGACTATATATTCAGTTGCTCTTGTGCTTCCCCTCATAGCGCCTTACAAGCAGGTTTTAGAGAGTACAAACGTATAGAATTTTATTTAGTAAATTTAGTTAAAAGTGCAAGAACCAGGAAGACTGCTAAAATAATAAAAACAATAAGCATAATTAAATTCTAATAAAAGTATTGAGGAAATTATAAAAGATGAAACCAAAAAAGCCCACAGTTTGTGGGCTTTCGAGTAGTTATTTTGCGGCATTTACCCCAACAATAAACTGGCTACAATTAGAGCCTTCAGATGCATTACCTAATTGCTTTTCAGAAAATTTAAATTTAGATGCAACTGACTCATAATCTTTTTTAAGGCTTTGGCCTGTTAGCTCACCAAGCTCTTTTACCTGTTCTGGTTTCAAGATGCCATGTTCAACTGCTTGATTTACCATGACACATGCTGTGGTCATTGCGTCATAACGTGCAGCAGTTTTAGAGTAACCTAGAGCGCCTATTACTCCACCAACAATTAAGCCAATAATTACCGCTAAAGTTACGTGCATTTTATTCATTTTTTAAATACCTAAAAATCTAACTAAAAGAGGAACACTTTAAGATGTTGTGTTCAAGCCCAATCAAGATAGCGGTATTTACATGATATAAAAAGTTAGATTCTGTCACATTTATTGATAGGTTTAGATGCATATAAACCATTAAGGTAAAAATGGCTTTGTTAGAAATACAAATCCGACAGAGAAAAAAGCATTATCGTGATGAGACATTTGATTGCCATAGCTTGCATCTAATTGCACAAGGTCCTTATAGATCATGTATTTGAAACCTGCTTGATAAAAGGCGCTATTTCGGTCATTACCATATACTTCGGTTGTGAGTGTTAATGGGGCAGCAAGTTGTGCTTCGGTTCCAATACCCCATGTGGTCTGGTTTCTATGCGTAGTATTTTCACGTAGCCAGCCAATATTGGTATGGATTAAAAATTTATCATCCAACGTAGAAACACTTAATGGAACATTAACCGTCCAATCTTTCTTTGAAGAATCATTAATATTCATTTGAGTACCAAAAGAAAAGCCGATTCCCCACCCATTAGTCTCTAAGGGTTTTAATAAGGTTTTACCTTGAAAAGTTGCATAGCTGACGTGCTCGGTATCATCGTTTACTCTTCCCATCCCTACCGCAAATTCAAAATTTCCACCAAAATTACAGGCTGGCATTGCCCAATATTCTTTGCTGTCAGGATTATGCTGCATCCATGTTTCTAGTTGACAGGTTTTTGGAGAAACAAGAGCCGCATCGTCAACAACCATTGGTCGTCCACTATGGCTAGCGTTAGATAATGCGAATAAACAGAAACCAGAAATAAGTGAGCGTTTCTTTAAAGTAAATAACACTGGCATCACTCCCATAAGTTATGGAGCACATGCAAGTACTGCAACCCGTCATAATTAAATCATGGGCTAATAATAGAAATGAAAAGATGAAAATAAAAAACCTCTTCTTGCATCCACAAAAAGAGGTCTGTCAGGACTTCAGTGGATACTTAGACTATTACCGATCGACTACTGTCACTCGAGCAAGTACTCACATTGAAGCTCCTAAAAATTTGTTGGGCGGATTCTAAAATTACCTTTGTTAAATATCAAGTTAAAATTTAATGACAATCTAAGCTATAGAAAATCACTTATTTTTGCTGGGTAAGATGCTGAGTTACCGCATTAAAAAATAAGCTTTTTTCATTATCAAGCTGAGCTGAAGGCATTGCAGTTTCCCATGTACTCCATTGCATCATCACAATCTTATCTTTAGGGTTAATGGCTAGCATTTGTCCAAAGATGCCCAGCCCCCAGAAAGTTGCATCAGAATTTTGAGTCGTTAATGGTGAACCTTTTTTGGCATGTGAATTCCACCATTGAAAACCATATATCCCGTTTGGATAATTTTCAGATACCGAACCTTTCGCTTGATTCCATTCAGTTGCTTGTGTAGTCCAACCTTCGGGTAGCATTTTGTCTCCATTAGAAACGCGCCCATCATTCAATATAAATTGTCCGAAACGTGCGTAATCACGTAAAGTTGCATTAAACCCATGGCCACCCATGTCAACTTGATTGCGGGTATAAGACTGCCAAACACCTTCTCTCTCCATACCGACCCGTTTCCAGACATTGTCTTCGAGATATTTAGCAATATTTTCATGTGTTGCGGCTTCTAAGACTTTACCCACCAGATATGCACCACCTGTGCTATATGACCATACCGTTCCTGGTTCATATTTAGATTTCAAATTTTTCACATTTTTATAGACACAAGCATCTGGATCCTTAGCAGCCTCACAATAGGTCATTTTTGCAAAATCTGAATTTGGATCTTTATAGTTTTCATTCCACTCAACACCTGAGGTGTGTTGTAACAGTTGTTTTAATGATACTTTTTCCCAAGCAGTTTCTTTCAAATCAGGTAAATATTGAATGATGGGATCATCTACCGATTTGATTTTACCTTGTTGAATAGCAACTCCAATCAGTGTTGCCACAATAGATTTTGCAACTGAACGTGAAGTCCATAAAGTTGTTTCATTATTGCCTTGTCCGTAGTATTCGTAAGCAACTTTGCCATCTTTTAATATAATTAGACCTGCCACACTTTGGTTTTTTAAGTAATCATTTAAATTATAGTTTTTCCCATCTACCGAGTAATGGATATCCTTATTTTTTATGCTGTTCTTTAATTTTGGTAGCGCAAGTATGTTCTTCTTATCAGGGTGAAAAACACTGCCATCATAACTGCGGAAGGTATTTCGAAAGCCAACGACCCTTTGTTGTTGTGTCCATGTCAACATATCATGTGGATCAGGTAATTTTTTATCTACTGTAGTTGGACAGTCTTTTAGTTCTAACTGCTGACAGCTATATTCAGCACAAGCGACACTACTGACGAATAGACCTGTGAACAATAGGCTCATTTTTGTAATCTTCATCTCTTTTTTCCCTTAGTAGAGCTTAATTTGAGTGACTAAACCCACAATCACATTATTGTTGAAGGTTTTTCCTGTAGAGCGGTAGTAGTTATCTGGGTTCCAGATATATTGTACGAATGGGCTTAGGGTTAGGCGTTTGTAATTAATATCGGTATCTAAAGAAAGAAAAGAGGTTGTTTTATTATTATTACCATTAATTTTCTCTGTCATTAAAACATAATCATCATTGAGCTGAGACTGACCAAACTTCACACCTAAATGATTTTTCCCTTGATTAATCTTATAGCTTAACCCAAGTTCCCAATAATTTTTATAAGGTTGGTTTTTCTCATCAATATATGAGTAAGCACCAAATACAGTTGGGATATTCTGATTATTAAAATCATGATTAAATCTAAAGTTTAAACCATCTGTACCATTATATTTTTCTTGAGTATATGCATTACGATATTCAGAATTATTATAAAAATATAACAACTCTGCTTTACTATTTTTATCTTTATATCCGACACCATACACTTGGGTGAAACCTAGTTGATGATGAAAGGAAAAATCTAATCCTTTTTTCTTATAGACATAATCATCTGTGTTTACCTCAAAAACTCCCGCATGCATATAGATATTGTTTGATAAATTATATTTGGCGTAACCACCCCAATAAGCATAGTTGGTAGGCAATGAACCCATTGCTCCTTTAATCGGGTCAGTACACAACAGAATATTTTGACAATTGTTATAGAGGAAATACCGTCTTAGGTTAGTACGCCCAACGGAAGTATAGAGTTTCTTATCATTCCAGTACTTATCCCAAGTCAGCAAACTGAGTTGAGATGAAGCCAAATCATTGGCAGCAATTGCACCACCGATATAACTTCCAACTCCTCCAAACCAATTGTTTGAGGTATTTAGTTGTGCATCATCATTTAACCCATTAAATACATATTGTGCTTTTAAAATACCTAAATCATAATTTTCGTTCGCCAATTTAATTTCAGTATTTAAAAACAAGCCTGCTGAATTAGTAAAATTATCATCTACAGCACTTTCTTGGCTATACATCGCTAAATCAATAAAATTAGCTGTGAACTTAAAATTATCTTTTAGGCTAACTTCTGCATTTGCACTTATGCTATATAAAAGCACGAGTGTACCTATACATCCTTGTTTAGATATATACATAGAATCCTTTCCTTTAAATATAATTAATCACTTTCCAAGTTTTATATTTTTATAATTAAAAACTTGGCTTAATGATTATTTCTAGCTCAATATAATATTTATTAACTCTAATAGCTTTTGAATCTCCTCCACCACAAATTAATAAATTATATTTAATAAATATCGATAACTTTAGGCCTATTCATTTATTCCGCCCATATTTGATAAATCTGATTTCAACATATTTAAATTGGTCTGACTTGTACACTAATGACATGAATCTTGTCTAAAAATGACATATAACCCTTAAATACTTAGGCTATTAAATAATCAAAAATTACCCAAACCCCAGCAAAAAATACTCAAGCAACCGCTTTCTTTCATCTGGTTTATTGGGGTCTAAAAGCTGAACCATTGCTCCATCAATCACAAACAAAAACATGTGTGCATCTTGTTTTGAAGCATTTTCATTCGTTGTTAAAAGCAGTTTATAGATTTCATTAATAAACCAATTTCGGTAGTCAACGACCACCTGATAGGCCTTTGGATGTGTTTTCGCAATTTCAAAAATAGCTTTAAAAGGCAAATGATAAAGCCTGTCTAAATCGGCATGTAAAAAGTAAAGCTTGCGCAGTTTTTCAACTAGGGTTAATTCTTTTTGAATATGAATGATTGAAATCACTTCTTGTTTAAGACCATCTGTTTGAAAGGTTAAGCTCATTTGAATTAGCCTTTCTTTTGAGTGAAAGTAGTTATAAAAAGTCGCTTTTGGGATTTTCGCCGACTCAACAATTCGGTCTACCCCGACATTGTGAAAGCCGTATTTATTAAAAAGATAGCGGGAAGTGTGCAGTACGCTTAAAGCACGAAATGGGAGATCTATATGTGGCATAGTTTTACCGTTATAAAAAATTATTGTTGTATATAAATAAGATATAAAAACCGCTGCCGCTTTTTGGGAGAAAAAAGGCATAGCAAAGCCTATAAAGACTGTGCTTGGCACATCTCAAGTTTTATTGTTGATTAAGTTTTTAGGCGCAGTGGATTAAAGTCTGAAAAGCCGAATAGCTATCAAACTGCTCTAAAAGTTTATGTTGTGTCGTTATAGCTTTTGGCAAAGGCTGCCAAGAAATAATGAATGTGCAAAGCCAACTCCTTTTTATTGGGAGTTCTGCCAAAACATTAAAATTATGGTGGCAGAACGAAAGGGGTTCGCAGACTGGTCAAACGAGGCCAGCACACCCGAAGGTGTCCCCCTCCGTTCCGCCATAGAGGGGGCACGAGGGCTCAACACTAAAAGTATGAAACTTTTAATGCTCGTTTGATTCGGTCTGCGACAACCGACTGGCAATGTGGCCAGCAGGCAAAGGATAGTGCCCAACCTTTTTACAGTCAAGCACGCAAAATGACATTTGTTTTAAATTAGATCATTAAAAAAGCAAGGCTAAATAATGAGGAAGTTATTGTTAAATTGGGGTTTACAAAATGTCTATCAATCAAAGCTCTATCGATGTCTTAAAAGAGAAAACTTGCAAAAAATCATCTATGATAATATTTTAGAGTAATTACTCTAAAATGAGATCTAATAATGAAAACTAAAAGAATTGGTTCGTATCACTGGATGCAAGCTACCAATGGTCAGCTCAGCTTCAAAGAGAAAATTAAGTTAATTCAAAAAATTATGCTGCCAAGTGTTATGGCTTCTATAAAAATAAATTACTTTCGATTCAAAACTTCTCATGATTTTGATATCGATCAGATCGTAATACCAGATACTCAAATGGTTAAAGTCGCGCTTGATGAGCTCGAAGCTAAAGCAAATATATCTATCTACAATCATTCATGGCGAACCTATTTCTGGGGTGCTGCCCTAGGCAATATACAAAAACAGCAATTTGACCATGAATCACTTTTAATAGCCTCACTTTTTCATGATATTGGCTTAACTGAGCAACATATTCATAGTAAAGGTTGTAATTGTTTTACCTATGAGAGCGCCAAACAATTTGAGCTAAAGGCTAAAGAACATAGCTTTGATGAAAAGAAAAGTGAAGTTATTAGAGATGCTATCTGCTTACATATGAACGGCTATATAGATCATTCTGATCCAGCTGAAATTACGCTATTACAGCAAGGCGCATCCTGTGATGTGATTAGTGATGGTCTATATAAACTCCCCCTATCATTTAGAAATGAAATTTTAGAAAAATACCCTAGAAAACAATTTAATAAAGAATTTATTGAGCTTATTGATTTAGAGAGAAAAAGTGTCCCAAATTCACGAACTGCTTTATTATCTGAACTTGGTTTACCGCTTATGATTAAATCAAATTTTTTTAAAGAGTAGAAATATTAATATTTATAAAGTACTTACACCAAATATTGAAACATCCCAAGTTGGAATTAAAAAATCCCTCATACGAGGGATTTCCTTTAATCAATTTTGTTTGATAGGTTCAAATTGTCGAATATTCGGATCATATGCTACTCGTGTAACTCCCTTGTCATTAATAACGAAGCTCATTAGATCCTGTCCTAATAAGAATTTACCTGTATAGTTTTCGCTAACTCTCGAAAGAATTTCTTTCTCACTAGCTCTACCAATATTGCCTTTACTGTATAAAGAAATATGTGAAATTACGGCATCTTTAGGTTTGGTTTCGTTGAGTACTTGCCCTAATTTCTCAGTATTCGCAAGATATGAATAGAAGTGTTGTACATAATCTGGATAAGCTTTTTCAAGTTCACGACTACCAATCGATAAACTATGAACCAATAAATCAACACCTTTCGCTTGTTTAACTAAATTTGAGGAATAAGTTGTATCACCAGATAATACAACTGCATGTCCAGCATAATCTACACGGAATCCATAAGCTGGCTCAACATGACCATGATCTACCAGAAAAGCGGTGACCTTTACCCCATCTTTATCATAAACAACACCACCTTTTTGCGGTAAAAAGTGATCACTAATTTTAGTAGCTGGTTCGTTTGTTTCCCCACCTTTTAAGCGAATTTCATTATTGGCGGTGAAAGCTTTCTCAATTCCACGTGCAAAATTGTCTATTCCAACAGGCCCATAAATTGAAATTGGAGCTTTACTACGCCCATCATCAGTCGGTAATGGAGCTGATGCATACAGATCGGGGAAGCCCGTTAAATGATCTGAGTGCATGTGCGTAAAGAAAATAGAATTAATATCTCTTAAAGGAACTTGGATTTGGTGAAGGCGAATAACCGCACCTCGTCCTACATCGAATAATAATTTTTGATTACCAGCCTCAACTAAAGTACTCATACCGAATCTATTAATATTAACAATCGGAGTTCCTGTTCCGAGTAGAGTGACTTTCATTTCACCCTCAGGTGCGGCATTAACAGTATTCATTCCCATGAATATAGTTGTACATAAACCAATTGCTAAACGAAAACTTCCATTTTTCATAGTTATATCCATCTGTGAGGTAATTGAGTTATCGATAATTACAGTCGATAAGCAATTTATAATATGGGTTAAGTATTTTTTATATCCGCATATTCCAAGTTTGTATCCAATATGAATTAAATGATTTCCCCCTTAGAGAGCTATCACACAAACCTTATACTCACATTGATTATCGAAAACATCTTAAGACTTCACATGAAATCTCAGTTAACAACTGTTTAATAGTGCTTCGAATGAGTATGCCTTACCATAGCTAAAAGATATAAACTTGAAGGCATACATTGCAATGAATGACTCAGTTAAGTGGTTAGAAACTTTAAATAAAATTACTGGTATTGCTCAAACAGGTTTGCATTACTCAAAAGATGTTTATGACAAAGAACGTTATGAACAACTCTTAGGTCATATTGAATATTTATTAGAATTAAAAGAAATCAAAACAGAAAATTTTATTAATAATGTGCTCCAAGATGTAGGTTATGCTACTCCAAAACTAGATGTTAGAGCAGTTGTTTTTAAAGAAAATAAATTATTATTAGCAAAAGAAATTGGAGATGGGCGATGGTCTGTTCCGGGTGGATGGGCTGACGTAGGTTACTCAGCATCGGAAAATGCTGAAAAAGAAGTTATAGAAGAGACAGGTCTACGAGTTAAGGCGATTAAGTTATTGGCTTTAACAGATAGAACTAAGCACCCACATCCTCCAATGTTTTTACATGTGTATAAGGCTTTCTTCTGGTGTGAAATTATTGATGGTGAACTGACACCAAGTATTGAAACACCCGAAGTTGGATTCTTTGGTAGAGATGAGTTACCGCCTATTTCTACAGCACGTGTAACAGAAGAACAAATACAGCAATTCTTTGATTATTTAGAGTCAATACCAGACGTTACTAAGTTTGATTAATTAAAAATTCAATGTAAGGCAGATCTCTTATATTTGGAGTTCTGCTTTCATAATGAAATATATCGTTTTAGCGAAACCCATATTGCTTCGCCCGCCAAACGACAATAAATGTAATCGATAACAATATTAAAAGTATTAGAGGGAAAGAACTCACCCCGAAACTACTGAGTAAAAAGCCACCAATAATTCCCCCACCAGCAATCGCGATATTCCAAACAGTCACTAATATCGATTGAGCAATATCAGCCATATCATTTGTTGTTTTCGCCAAGGCAGTTTGAAATAATGTCGCAGCGCCACCAAACGCAATGCCCCAAATTGCAATTGCCACATAAACAGGAATCGCATAACTCCCCATAACAGCAAGTAAAAGAGCGGAAAAGCCAAATAATATGATGCTAGTAAGTGTTAATAATCGTGAATGTTGGTCAATCAACACACCTGTAATGAAGATACTGAATAATGATAAACAGCCGAATATGAGTAAAATAATGTCCGTATTTTTAGCTAAGTCAGCAAGTGTTAAAAACGGAGCGATGTAGGTATATAGCAGATTATGGGCAAGCACAAAGCTTAGAACCGTAAATAATATGGGTCTGACACCGGGTAAAATGAACACCTGTTTTAAAGAGATGTGTTTATCTTTAGCCTGCCCCGTAAAGTCAGGTAGTGTGAGACTTCCCCACACCACTAAAATAATTGCAAAAATACTCATAACACCAAAAGCCATTCGCCAACCGAACAGTTGACCAAGGTAAGTCCCTGCTGGCACACCTAGAGACAAAGCTAATGGTGTTCCTAACATTGCTATCGCGATCGCACGCCCTTTTAAGTGTTCTGACGCCATTCGCGTTGCATATCCAGCGAGCAACGCCCAAAGTAAGCCCGCCGAAACACCTGCCAAAAATCGGGCAACCATTATTAAAAGATAACTGGTAGATAACGTTGTAATTAAATTTGTGAGAGCAAAACCCGCTAGAGCAATGAGTAACAGAGGTTTACGTCGAATACTTTGAGTCGCATCCATTAATGGAATGGCTGTTAATAACGAACCAATTGCATATATCGTGATTGTTTGTCCCGCTAAGGATTCAGAGATATTTAAACCTAAAGCTAATTGAGGTAATAGCCCCGCAGGTAAAGCTTCTGTCAAGATCGTAACAAACGCTCCCATAGCGAGAATGAGTAAAGGAACAATAGGCAACCGATCATTTGAATGTGAGCTGCTCATTCGACAACTCCTATCGCTTTATAAACTGCATCACGTAAGTCTGTAACAAACTTTCCAGACATGCCTTCATAAAGCGTGTTTGTAAATGCAATCACAGTCAGATTATGTTTTTTATCAACAAACCATGAATGACCGTAGGCTCCTCCCCAACGCCATGTCCCTTCTGACTCTGGTGATAGTGCTTGCTGAGCGTTTCTGAGTACTGAAAATCCGAGACCAAAACCAAAGCCCGGCGCATTTGGTAACTCATAACCACCCGTTTGGTCTTTTGTCATTTCATCAATTAATTCAGGGGGTAAAAATAATGAGTCTCCCTGACGAAGAGCTTCTAATAAGCTAAAAAAATCCTCAACGGTTCCGGCCATTCCTGCGCCACCTGAGAAAAATGCTTGCGAATTAAAAATACGGCGAGGACTAAAATTAATTCCCACACATCCTTCAAATGGTGAAACAACCTCTTCTTCTAATAAAACATGCGGTTCAGGGCTATCACTTACATAAGCAGTTGCTACATGTTGATTATCTGGTACAGCGAAACCAGTGTTGTTCATTTTCAATCGATCAGTGACTAATTCTTTAACTGCTTGATCTAAAGGCTTGCCATATACTTTTTCAATTAATGCGCCTAATACATCGATTGCCAAAGAATATCCCCATCCTTTCCCTGGTTCATAGAGTAAAGGTACGTTAGCAATTCGACGTACATTTTCTTCTAAACTAATATTGGATGAATCCATGCCATCAGATACACCTACCTGCGAATATGCGCCACCGTTATCTGGTTCAAGAAACCGATAGCCCAAGCCTGCCGTATGACTAAGAAGTTGACGTAGAGTAATTGGAACAAACTTTCCATTTTCTAATTTAGGCTGAAAAAATGGCAATTGGTGGTGAATGGCTTCATCTAAATTCAGTTTATTTTGCGCAACTAAAACTAAAGCAGCCGTTGAAACAATGACCTTACTTACTGACGCTAAGCGAAAGACAGTGTCCATAGTCATAGATATTGATTGTTCTCGGTTAGATAGCCCTAATGCTTCATGGTGTATAACTGTCCCATCTTGAGCCACAATAACCGCAGCGCCGACTAACTGGTTATTGGCTATAGCTTTTTGAACTACATTTTGAACGAGGCTTAAAGAGATCGATGGTACGCCGTTATTTGATACAGACTCTTTAGAAATCATAGTCAAAATCTTCTTTTCATATTCGAGATTTATATACTAGGAAGACTCCTATTAAAGAAAAAGTCAGTTATAGTTCCTTGCTATACGGAAGTTTTGTTCCGTAATAAGGAGAAAAGAATGGATAGCCTGAATGGATTTACCGTATTCGTTAAAATCGCTGAGACTGGAAGTATTGTGGCAGCGGGGCGTTCATTAGGAATCTCAGCTTCTGCTGTTGGTAAAAGCTTGATTCGCCTTGAAGAAAAAATTGGTGTACGACTTTTTCATCGTAATACACGTAGTATTAATCTGACTGCTGAAGGAATATTATTTTTAGAGCGTAGTCGACGCATACTGGCTGAAATTGAAGCAGCGGAAATGGAATTATCGCAAGCGATCAAATCTCCCAAAGGACGGTTACGTGTAAGTTTACCCTTAGTGAGTTCACTGGTATTACCTGTACTGGGTGACTTTATGCAGGAATATCCAGAAATAGAATTAGACCTTGATTTTGCAGACCGCTTGGTCGATGTGATTGAAGAAGGATTTGATGCTGTTGTTCGGACAGGTACTCCAACAGATTCACGCTTAAAAGCCTTGAAACTGGGGACTTTCAAACAATTACTGGTTGCCTCTCCAGCGTATTTGATTCAACGTGGAACTCCGATAATACCTGCTGACTTATTAGAACACTCTTGTTTACATTATCGATTTTCTCATAGCGGCAAACTTGAGAAATGGCCCTTAAAAACAACTGAAAACGAGCCGGACCTACAACTGCCGATATCAATGATTTGTAATAATATTGAGACACGAGTTTGTTTTGCACTAAAAGGTCGAGGAATTGCTTGCCTACCTGACTTTTCTATTAAAGAATTGTTGAGTACCAACCAACTAGTTCAAGTATTACCCGAGTTTACAGATGGAACTGGCGTATTTAATGTACTCTGGCCTGCAAGTAAACATCCCTCTCCGAAAGTTCGAGCATTTGTTAATTTCTTATCTGAACGTATGTTTGAAAAATAAAGAATGTAATGTGCTAGAAAGATTGTTGTAGACACAATCTTCGTTTTAATTTCAAAAATAATAAACTTTATGTTTTAAGCATTACATGACGATTTCCATTAATTAAAAAATCCGAATCAATTAAATGCTTACAACATATTGATCTAGATTTTTTAATGCAAAATGAATCACTTGAGACAGCTCTTCTTTGGTATACCCATCTCTTGCTTGAATAGATAGCCCATGGAGAACGAGCGCGTAATATTGCCCTAAAGTTTTAGGGTCTGCATCTGCGACCAATTGACCATCTAATTTTGCTTGAACAAATCGTTCGACCAGACTTTGGCCCCGCGCAATACGCTGTGCTTTCATCCATTCCAAAACAGCTTGATTTTCTTCACCTAGCACGCTCGCTGCTGACACGACCATGCACCCATATGAATGGTTGGTTTGCGTGTAAAGCGCTAGTGCATCTTGAAATAATTGGTTTATTGCATCCTTAATATTTTTTTGCTTTAAAGCGGTTAGAGCGAAATTACCTTCGTTGTTTTCATAGTGATTTACAGCCTCTCTAAACAAGGCTTCTTTTGAGCCAAATGCTTTATAAATTCGAGCTGAGGCAATCCCCAAAACTTCAACTAAATCTGACATTGATGTGCCTTCATAGCCATGAAGCCAGAAAAAATCTCTCGCTTTTACGAGGGCTTCTTCTCGATCAAACTCTCTTGGTCTGCCAGCCATAATGACCCTTTATCAAATTTAGTACCTCTTTTTATTATTATTCGAAAAAAATATTTTCACAAATAAATCAATGAGATTTATTCAAAATACTCTCATTTTGTTTTGATTTTCAAATAAAAAGTTGTTTTTATCAAAAATTAAGCCTATTGTTTGCTGATCGACAACTAATTATATTTTATTATGAAAACCATCAAAGGTCCTAGTATTCATCTTGCTCAATTTAGCGATGATGTTTTCCCTTTTAACCGCCTAGACGATATTGCTGCTTGGGTATCAGGCCAAGGCTTTGAAGCGGTACAACTTCCTGCTTGGGATAAGCGTTTATTTGATGTCAATTTGGCAGCAGAAAGCCAAGATTATTGCGATGAAATATTAGGTACTTTAAACAATCATGGTTTAAAAATTAGTGAGTTAACGACTCATATTTTTGGGCAGTTAATGGCTGTTCACCCTGCTTATGATTCAATGTGCGATAACTTCGCCCCATCTCATTTACATGGCAATTCAACAGCTAGAACCGAGTGGGCAAAGCAACAAATGCTCGCGTCAATTCAAGCCTCTGCCCGCTTAGGCCTTAAAGACATGGGGACATTTTCTGGCTCGCTAGCATGGCCTTATGTATTTCCATTTCCTCAAAGACCGTCTGGACTCATCGAAACGGCGTTTGATGAATTAGCGCGTCGTTGGCTTCCGATTTTGAATGCTTGTGATGAACAAGATGTCAA
This sequence comes from Acinetobacter sp. XS-4, assembly GCF_023920705.1. Taxonomy (NCBI): domain Bacteria; kingdom Pseudomonadati; phylum Pseudomonadota; class Gammaproteobacteria; order Moraxellales; family Moraxellaceae; genus Acinetobacter; species Acinetobacter sp. XS-4. The sequence continues at coordinate 2,714,922 of NZ_CP094657.1, forward strand.
CCTTTGCTATGAAATTCACCCCGGTGAAGATTTGCATGACGGCATTACATTTGAAATGTTTTTAGAGCGAACCCACAACCACCCACGTTGCCATATTCTTTTTGACCCAAGCCATTTTGTTTTGCAGCAACTGAACTATGTGGAATATATCGATATCTATAAAGATTTCATTCGCATGTTTCATGTTAAAGATGCCGAATTTAATCCAACGGGCCGCCAAGGAATGTATAGCGGCTATCAAAGCTGGGGAAATCGAGCGGGTCGATTCCGTTCTACGGGTGATGGTCAAGTTGACTTTAAAGCAATTTTTTCAAAGTTAGCGCATTACGACTACGAAGGCTGGGCCACATTAGAGTGGGAATGTTGCCTCAAAAATAAAGACGATGGTGCACGCGAAGGCGCCGAATTCATTAAGCAAAATATTATTCATGTCACCGATAAAGTGTTTGATGACTTTGCTGCTGCCCCTGTGAATCAGACTCAAATTAATCAGTTATTAGGTATTTAAGCTCAATATGAAAACTCACCTATTAAATGAAAAATCGCATAACGAATTCCACCATTCTTATATTCACATCGAGAGCAAAAAACTACATTACGTGACCTTAGGGGAAGGCCCAGTTGTATTACTGATTCCGGGCTGGCCGCAAACATGGTACGCGTGGCACAAAGTCATGATTGAATTGGCACAACAAGGTTATCAAGCCATCGCTGTTGATTTACCCGGAACTGGAAATTCAGCTCCACTGGATGGAAGTTACGATACGGGTAGCATCGCCAAAATTTTATCAATGCTCATGACTCAACTTGAAAATCCAACTTATTCGGTTGTAGGTCATGACATTGGTATGTGGGTTGCCTATGCACTTGCATCTGATTTTCCTGAATCAGTCACTCGTCTTGCGGTCACAGAGGCTGTGATTCCCGGTTTAGCACCCGCACCTCCTATTTTTGTTGAGCCGAGTGAAAACATTTTTCTTTGGCATTTCATGTTTAATCAGACCCAAGATTTACCTGAGGCTTTAATCACAGGCCGCGAAGATACTTATTTAAATTATATGTTTGATAAATGGTCATGGCACAGAGATAAAGTTGCGGCTGAAACTTATATTGAAGCCTATAAAGTTCCGGGTCGTTTAACAGCAGGTTTTAATTATTACCGATCTATTCCAGAGACCATTCGTCAAAATAAAATCAGAGAAACTAAAAGTTTAAACATGCCAGTTTTAGCAATAGGCGCTGAACATGCTACGGATAATGCACCTTATGAAACCATGAAAAAGGTTTCACCACATTTAACCAGTGCGATTGTCAAAGACTGCGGTCATTTCATTATGGAAGAACAGTCAGAAATATTTAGCTCACTCATTTTAGATTTCTTGCAGCAGGAAAAAAGCCATGCCTCTACTTGCTGAAATTGAAAGCTGGCTTAAATCTAAACCAGCCCCACAAAATGTAAACTCGTTACAAGCGTTAAGAGAACATGTAAATAAAGACATTATTGATCAGCAAGGTATTCAGCATGATGCAAACTATCAACAAAGTTTTAATGTTGAGGTTTCAGATGGCACCGAAATTGAGGTTCGTGTTTATGTTCCCTATTCTCTAGAAAACGCTGAGCAACAACCTGCTTTGGTTTTTGCTCATGGTGGAGGTTGGTGCCTTGGAAGTTTAGACGCATGGGACCGCACTTGTCGGTTATTAGCAGAATCCATTCAGCACGTTGTATTTTCTGTGGACTATCGCTTGGCTCCAGAGTTTAAGTTTCCAACACCTTTAAATGATTTTTTTACGGTATTTCGCTATATCCATTCGAATGCTTCACTATTTGGAATTGATCAAAACCGCGTGTCTGTAGGTGGTGATAGTGCGGGCGCAAATATAGCTGCCGCCGCATGTCTAATGGCAAAACAACACCCAGAAATTAAGGTGAGCCATCAACTTCTTTTCTACCCAGCCTTAGATGCCACGATGAGTAGTAATTCTTATCGCCAATATGCCGAAGGTTATGGTTTGGAATCATCCACAATGGTTTATTGCTGGAATCAATATGTGCAAGATGAAAATGAAAAACACAATGAATTTGTAAGTCCGTTACTCGCTCAGTCTTTAGATGGACTGCCGGATGCAACTATTTTTGTTTGTGAATATGACCCTGTTCGTGATGATGGCGAAAGATATGCTCAAAAACTGTGGGATGCGGGTATTCAAGTAAACTTCCATTTGCTAGAAGGAATGATTCACGGCGCGATTCACATGCTGGCAATTAGCCCCGAAAAAGTAAAATCGATCTATCATAAAGCTCAGATATAGATAGATCTGTTTTATTATTCAAACATATTGCTTAGTTTGGCCACTCTTTAAAATTGTTTAATTACTCTTTTGGAGTGGCCCAGCTTACTTTTAACTATGGATATGGGTTATCCAAGTTCCGCTTATGACACCGTAAACTTAACGCTGTTATTTTGATAGATTGGCGTAATATCTTTGCCATTCAGTGTCACTTTTTTATAGGTGCCTTGAACTTTTTTTGCCGATAACACCGTATATGTTCCCGCCGCTAAATTGTCTTTTGAAACGAGCTGCAATGTTCCATTTAAGGTAAGCGTATTTGCTACCTGAACTGCTGGAAGTACATTCGATTTAAACGTGATGTTGAATGTGGTTCCTGCAAGCTGAGTTAGATTACCCTCAATATTAACTGGTTTAGCTGAGTTGGTTTTTAATAGGCTATTTTCATGCATATAAATATCGCCTTGGCCAGCACCATGCTCAGACAATATTTCTAAACCACCCTGCTTTAAATCAATACCACCAGTAAATGAATTATTTCCTGTCAGTGCTAAAGTTCCTGTGCCTGATTTGGTCAGTTTACCCGCACCCGTAATATCATTACTCCACTGATCATATTGGTTAAAGCCACCTAAACTCGCATCCATGGTCAGATTAACATCACCATCAAAACTGCCATAACCAGCACCCGCTCTAAACAGGTTTAAGCGACCATAGCCTTCAACGTCATCCATAACGGGATAGCCTGAAGCAAGTGCAGTTGATTTCAAAACCACACGGCGCTGATCGGCAGTTAAATAAGGAAGTCGAGTTTCCAATAAAATCTCTGCGCCTTTAGGTACTGTTGCTATTTTTGTTTTATCGCCAATTTGGTTAAAACCATAGGTCATCCAGTGATTAACCTGCTGTTTTAATTTTTCAAGATCGGCAAAACGGTCATTCGTGTCATAAGGTGTTTTGGCCAAACTATAAAATGATTCAAACGTTGAGCTATTGGTCTCTTTCATGAGCTGTGTTTGAGCTTGTAAATAAGCTTCTTTTCGTTGCTCTACAGTCATGGCATTTAAGTTTGCAACATCTGCGGCAATCGACTGAAGTCGTCCTCCAATCACGTCCATCGCTGAATGCATGCCCGCAATAATACGTGAATCACCAAGGTCCATACCGCGAGCAACCAGTTCCTGATAACGCTGAGGCACTAAATAAGCCATCGCAATTGCATTTCGGCCAGCTTCAGCTGTGTGCCCACTTGGGAAACCACCGTCAGTTGCGGGTGTACTACTTTTTGCAGGTTCTAAACTAGGTACAACAATGACTTCAGAACTCCAGCGCCACGGGCGAGCATATTTATAAAAACGCTTTGCTGACTCTGTCGATGAGTTATTCCCCATTGCTTGAACGAATTCAACCACTTTTCCAAAGTTGGCATTGCCATCGGCTGTGGTTAGTCCACTATTATTGCCTTTGTCATCGTATTTTACTTGTGCAGCATCGGCTGGCACCGAGTTGATTGTGGTGGTCTGCCCAGTGAGCTTTCTCCACGGATCGGTTAGCGCTCCCATTCCTGTTGTTACGCTATAGCTTTTTCCACGTCTGTCATCTAAATAGGCACGTATCGCTTCTGCGTCTGTACGTTTTTGCGTGGTTTGAATTGAATAGTTAATGTTGTAGTTCAATACATCTGCGTTCTTTTTTGTACCGTCTGTACTGTCGCCGGGTAAACCTGTCCAGTTTGATGCGACTACCGCTGGAAAACCATCTTTTGCCTCAGCAGATTGGCCTGCATCTACAAATAAACTTGAGGGTGTCCATACATCTAAAAAGCCGCTCAGCACACGTACGCCAGCATTTGTCTCAACAGTTGCATATCGTGCATCGCCACGTTGATTGGTCGTCCAAGAATCTACAATGGTTGTGATATTCGATGGAACTGGAGCGGTATCTTCAAATCCTACACCCTTTGGTGCTGCTGGTATTTCTTGGTTTACTATCGAATTATCATCTGAGCTATTGCTGTCATTACACCCCGTAAAAAAGACTGAACAAGAGATAAGAGAAAGTAAAAGTGTATTTATTTTAAAGCTTGACATGATGTGACCCGTTTAATAAATATCCGTATCTTTCACCATGAATGTTTAGCTGTTATTACATATCTACAATTAATTTAAATTTTTCTAAAGAATATAATTTCTTTTTTGCTTTCACTATTTGTCTATTTAAAGACTGAAAAATAGTTCTATTGCTTATTTTTGAAATAGCCAATCTGTTTTATAAAGTCATTTAATGGCATAGGAACTCCCCATAAATAGCCTTGAAACTCAGTGCATCCATTATTTTTAAAAGCACTAAATTGTTCAGTCGTTTCAATGCCTTCTACTAGCACCCGAAGGTTCAAATCCAGACCAATTTTAATAATGCCAGTCACGAGTTTATTACTACGTTTATCATCCAAAGCTGCTTGTACAAAGCTACGATCAATTTTGATTTGGCTAATGGGCATTTTTTGCAAATAGCTTAAAGATGAATAACCTGTACCAAAATCATCAAGGGAAAGCTGAATTCCATTCTTTGACAGGAAATGCATTTTTTCGATCATGCTTACACAATTATTTAAAGCAATATTTTCAGTGATTTCTAAAATGAGCCGAGATGGATTTATCTCATATTTTTGCACCATTCCAATCACGGTTTGCTCAAAGGTAGCTTGCATAAAGTGATCAGCACTAATATTGATTGAAAGCGTAAGATCTTTGGTCCCGGCTTTTTTGCTCCAGTCTTGTAAAACTTTGCAGCCTTGAGCTAACACCCATACTCCAATTTCCGGCATTAACCCAAAATTTTCTGCCGCTGGAATAAAATCTTTTGTTGGAACAGATCCTAAAGTAGGATGATGCCATCTTAATAAAGCTTCCGCGCCAATCAGCGTTTCAGACGAATTGATTTGTGGCTGATAAAAAAGCTCAAATTGTTGTTTCGCAAGGGCTAAGCGTAAGTCTTTCACCATGCTGTTTTCTATTTGTATCTCTAATTGCATGGTGTAAATTGAAATACAAATCATCAATGTAGCAGCACAAGTTGCAATCCATCCACCATGATCTCGAATATCTTCAGATAGTGGTATAGCACTCTCAAGATTAAAAGAGCTTCCACTAAAAAATATAAAACACCCAATCGACAATAAAATTAAAATGAATTGTAAATAACTTGGGTCTCTGCGGTAATTCAAATACCCCAATATCGCTCCAGCGGGTAAAAATAAATGAGCCACCTGCGGACGATCAACTGTAGCTATATCAAAAAATAGGCAAAATACGACTGGAAAAACCAGCAGAATGGCTTGTGAAAGAAGAATACCCGCTGAAATTCGATTTATATAAATAAGAAAAAGGCTAAAAATGGAGATCAGTGTAAAAAAGATATCCATATAAACAATCAACCATATTTGTGCAAATGCAAAATATAGAGTCCAAAACAAACAAAAAATGATGCAAATAAAAATATTTGCCTTGGCTGCGATTGTAAGCTGCTGGTCCTTTACACTGCGGTAATTTTTCTTGTGTTTTTTAAAGTAAGATGAAGCGATCATAAATAAATCAACCATATAATATTTCTTCATAGACCCCCATCTGGATCATTGATATCCCACTTCAAGATTCACCAATAAAACAAAATGTTTTATTCCTTGTTATTTATATAACTCATCTTGAGAACGTTGTTGTTTTATCGTGGTGGTATAGTTTGGTTGTTTAATTGAACGGTGTTGCTTATCAAACACCTTATAATTTAAAGGATCATCCCCTAAAGATACATGTGTCTGCGACTAAGGTACAGGCCTTAAATAGCGGAAAATTAAAGCACCAAAATTTTTAGAATATAAAGTTCCACTTATTGATATTAATAATAATTATCATTACTATTTAAGAATAATTTAACTGTGTGTTTAATTGTGCTACTCATTGCCAATTTGTGGACTCCGCTGCTATGAACCTCAATGTAGAGAAACAGGTATGGTTTAGCCAAATTTACCGTTCTCAGCAAACTACGCTTTTATCATGGTTTAAGCACAAACTTCAGCATCATCATCAATCTGAAGACCTGAGTCAGGAAGTGTTTTATCGTGCTTTAAAAAGTGAATATTGTTTTCAAAAAATTAAAGAGCCACAGGCATGGCTTATGGGCATCGCCAAGCATGTCATGATTGACTATTGGCGCCGTCAGCATATTGAAAACCTCTATCTAGATGCCCTACAGAACCTTCCAGAAGAATATTATCCCTCTGCCGAACATGAAGTTTATATTCAAGAAACTTTATATCAGGTTCATTTAATATTAGAAAAACTACCTACCCGAACGGCTCAGGTCTTTTTGATGTCTCAACTAGACGGCATGACTTATCGAGAAATTGGTGAAAAAATGAATATTTCTGAAGCCACTGTAAAAAGAGATATGAAACACGCTTTTTTGGCTTGTATAGACCTCTATAATTAACTCCTTTCAACGCACGCTCAAATTTCTACCGTATGTCAGATATTACTAAAATCCCTCATCATGTTTTAGATGCAGCCGCAGACTGGTTGGTACTCTTACATTCGGGTGAAATGACAGCGTTACAGCAGCAACAATTTGAGCAGTGGAAAGTCGAAAAAAAAGAACACCAGCTAGCACTCCAACAAATGGAAAAATTTAGCCATGGTTTATCAAACCTTGCAGGTAACTTCCCTTCCGAAGCTCTAGTTCAGTCTAATCAAAAATTTAATCTCGCTGCAAAACGCAATATGCTGTTAAGCCTTTCAGGTTTATTCATTGTTGGTTTGTCTGCCTATTTCATACCTTGGGAAAAATGGCAGTCGGACTACCACACCAAAGTAGGTGAAATTAAAAAAGTATCACTAAAAGATGGTTCTCAACTGATTATGGCAAGTGATTGCTATATCGATGTAAATTTCACGCAAGAGAAACGTCAGATAAAACTGATTGATGGAGAAATTTATATTGAAACGGCAAAGGATGCTCTACATCGGCCATTTATTGTCGAAACCAAGAATGGTTCAGTAGAAGCCTTAGGTACTCAGTTTACGGTTCGCCAAGAAAATAGCGAACAAACCAAAGTTAAAGTCTATAAACATGCGGTAGCCATTGAGCCAGAGAACGCTTCTAAACGCCAAATATTAAAACAAGGCCAACGTGCTTTTTTTGATGAAAAATATATATCAAAAGCTCTTCCTCTCGATAACGATCAGCCCTATTGGACCCAACAGCTTTTGGTTGTAGATCAATGGCCATTACAAAAAGTGCTGGATGAGCTATTTCGTTATAAAAAAGGAACCTACCATCTCGACCCAGAATTAAAAAAACTTAAAATTTCTGGTGTATTTTCTCTAAAGAACCCTCAGCAAAGCTTAGAAACTTTGGCATATAGTCATCAACTTGAACTGAACTATTACAGCCCCTATCTGTTAAATATTAAAAAAAGATAAAAAAATGTGACCCTTTTTTTGATCTGGTTCGACTTATAGAGAAATACACTCCCTGTCGAGAAGACCACATGAAGGATTATCAAGCAAAAAGTAAATTGGCTTTGGCTATACGTGCAGTGCTATGGAGTACGCCATTGGTGGTCACGGCGCTTACCTCAACGTCTATTTACGCTGCACAAACTTACAGTATTTCAATTCGCCAGAGCACGCTTGATCAGGCCATTAAACAACTGGCGATTCAAACAGGCACAACCATTAGCTACGATAATGCCAGTCTTTCAAAAACAAAAAGCAAAGCGCTTCAAGGGAATTACGCTGTTGAAGATGCTTTAAGTCTGTTATTACAAAACCATCCATTTGAAGCCGTTAAAGTAAACAATGGCGGCTATAGCATTCGAGTGAAGTCTTCTCCCGCTCCAATTGAACCCAAAGTTTTCCAGTTAGAAGCCATTAAAACTAAAGCAAATAATAGTAATAAATTTAATAAGGCGAGTGGTGAAACAGGTACGGCTCATTTAGAAACAATTCATATCAATGCTGATCATGGCGAAAATCTAACAACCGAAGGTTCTGGTTTATATACGGCGAAAGCAACCACCGCCTCTACTGGCTTAGCGTTAAGTTTGAAAGAAACACCGCAGCTCGTTAGTGTCATCACCAATCAACAAATGAAAGATCAGAACCTAACGCAATTAACCGATGTTGTCAGTCAAGCAGCTGGCCTTTCTATTAAACAAGGCGGCAATATTGGTAGTGATAATTCGCCTATTTACGCTCGCGGCAAAGAAGTAGATAGCTATTTACTCGATGGCGTGAAGCTCATGAGTTCATATGCAAGTATTTTCCAGAGTCAGGACATGGCTTTATTTGACCGTGTCGAAGTCGTGCGAGGTGCAAATGGCTTAATGACAGGTGCTGGCAGTGCAAGCGCAAGTATTAATCTGGTTCGAAAAAAACCATTACAGGACTTTAAGGCTTCGGTGAGTGCTGACATTGGTTCATGGGATTCTTACCGTACCGATATTGATGTTTCCACACCACTTAATGAATCAGGAAGTATTCGTGGCCGTACTCTTTTTGCCTACCAAAAGTCAGACTCTTATATCGACCGCTACAACGAAGAACGTAAAGTTGCTTATGCCGTAGTAGAAGCTGATTTAACTGAACAAACCAAAGCAAGTTTGGGTGCAAGTTACCAACAAATCGATTTGACTGGTGTCGCTAGAGGTGGTTTACCAAGCTTTTATACAGATGGCACACCGATTAATTGGTCACGCTCAGATTCAGCGGCAGCGAGTTGGACGGGTTCAGACCGCTCAACGACATCTTACTTTGCCGATATTGAACACCAGTTTAATGACCGCTGGAAATTAAAAGGTGTAGTATCTAGAACCATTACCGATTCAGATGAAATTGTAGGCTATACCTACTCAAGTAAAGGAATTGATAAAGTCACTGGCAGCGGGGCGATGTTATACGCAACCCGTTGGGATTATCGCCCTACTCAAGACTTGTTCAATTTAACCTTAAACGGTTCATTTGATTTATTTAATCAAACTCATGACGTGGTGTTAGGCACGACTTACACAAAAAGTAAAAATAAACGTCCTACCTATTCGGGCTGGAATAATGGAATGACATGGGATGGAACTCTAAAAAATATTTTTGCTTGGGATGGCAGTACACCTAACCGCCCCGAAACAAAAATAGATGGTTGGTACAGTGGAGATGATCGTAGCCAATCTATTTTTGGTGCTGTTCGTCTTAAAGCAACCGACAATCTTGCAGTCATTTTAGGCACTCGAATTGAAGACTGGGAACGCGTAACAGGTAACCATTCAAATGCTGATAATAAGACCACCTACACAACACAAGAAGAAAGTGGCAAGGTAATTCCATATGTAGGCATTACCTATGATTTCACTGACAATTGGACTGCTTACGCAAGCTACACCAATATTTTTTCACCACAAGATAAAAAAGCTGTTACAGGCGAATACATAGACCCATTAATAGGCAATAGTACCGAGCTGGGTATTAAGGGTGAGTTTTTTGATAATCAATTAAATGTTGGCGCTGCTATTTATCAAACTAAAGAGGACAATACAGCGATTGAGTTAGCCGATGTATTTGCTCCAGATGGTTCGCAAGCCTATCGAACAGAATCTGGTACCGAAAGCCGTGGCTTTGAAATTGAAGCGACAGGTAAATTGACTAATTTATGGCAAGTTTCTACAAGCTTTAGCCGTAACCTATCAAAAGATAGTCAAGACAACCGATTAAATACCGGCGTGCCAAATAATACAGCCAAACTGTTTACCACCTACACCCTACCTTATCTTGATGAAGCCCTCACTATTGGTGGCGGTGTTCGTTGGCAAAGCGAAATTTATGAAAAAAATGCGGTCTCTGCAACGGGTAGATTTACTCAAGAAAGTTACGCTTTGGTCGACTTAATGGCACGTTATAAGGTCAACAATAATTTAATGCTCAACTTTAATGTTAATAACTTATTTAATGAGAAATACCATTTAGCCACCACCAATAGCTATTACGGTGCTCCGACTAATTTTAGAGTGGGTGTGAAATATGAGTGGTAAATAAATTACTCGATTTTTAAAGATCTTACTTCAGAAGCAAATAATGCTCTTCTGAAGTAAGACTAAACTGGCTTAATAAATTGGAAGGGAATTTTTTTGGCTAAGCTCAGGCTATAATATTAGACATGCTCTATTATTTTATTTAATTCTCATATGAAGAATGCGTTTTCTGACAATAATCAAATTAGACAAGTGTCTAGTTTCCCTGAACTTGTAAATACAAAGTTTCAAGGAGAAACCAATGCCATGTGTTGGCACAGAAATCTGGTTGGCGACTTTAAAGAGATTGTGAATAAACTTCATTTAAAAGAAAATATTACAGAAGTTTCTGTTGAAGATCTTTTAGCGCTACAACTTTCAGAAAAAGGCAATCTGGCAAGAACAACTATTTTAGAAGATATCGAGCAATTAACTGATTTTGGCGCATCGCCAGTACTTAATTTACTTAAACATTATGAACGCGATGAAGAACTAGACTTCATTTCAACGGATGTATATTCATTTCATGTTGATCGCTCTCCAATTGATACCGATACTTTCTTATGTACCTATCACGGCGCTGCCAGTGATATTGTTTCCAATGATCAGGTTGAACAAAAAGTTTTAATTCCAGAAATTAGAGAAAAACTCAAAGAATTACATGATGGTCCAGAAGCTGATTTTGAAGCCTTTTTGGCAGAGTATTTTTTTGATTTGCATTATCAGCCTAAACCCAATGCTCAACCTGTAAATTTAGGCATGGGCCATATTTGGCGTTTGGCCGTAGATCATCCAACTCAAAAGGTTTTGCCTTGTGTTCATCGAGCGCCTGTTGAAAAAGATGGTGAGTATCGATTACTGTTGATTTGTTAAATGTTTTAGGGCTTAAGGTTGGATGATTAAATTTAATCTCATCCGTTTAAAAAGAGTACCAAATAATGAAAACATCAGTAGATGAGAAAAGAAAAATTTTCCGTGATCTCCATAAAGACGGATGTTTTATTTTACCTAATCCTTGGGATGCAGGCAGCGCAAAGGTACTCGAACAACTCGGCTATAAAGCACTTGCAACAACAAGCTCAGGCTATGCATGGTCTTCTGGAAAGGCAGATGGTCAACTCGACAGAGATGAAACATTGGCACATTTACGTTACATGGTTCAGTCGACCAACCTCCCTATTAATGCTGATTTTGAAAGTGGGTTTTCAGATACTACACAAGGTGTTATTGAAAATGTGCATATGGCATTAGATACAGGAATAGCGGGTATTTCTATTGAGGATTCGACTGGAAATATGGAGAAGCCTCTACGAGATATCTCCGATGCAATTGAAAGAATCCGAGCCGTTCGTATAGCGATCGATCAAAGCGGAACGAATACGATGCTTATAGGCCGTGCCGAAAACTTCTTTGTTGGTGTACCCGATTTAGAAGACACCATTAACAGATTGAAAGCATATTCAGAGGCTGGTGCTGACTGCCTATATGCACCCGGCATCAAAACACGAGAACAAATTATTGCTGTCGTTAATGCTGTTGCACCAAAACCAGTAAATGTTTTAATTGGCTGGGATAGTGATTTAACAGCAGCAGAGCTTGCAGATTTGGGTGTAAGACGTATTAGCTTGGGTGGAGCATTAGCTCGTACAGCTTGGGATGGATTTATTAAAGCAGCGAGTGCTATTGCCGAATCAGGTAACTTCCATTCACTTCATACTTCGGTTTCAAGTAGTGATCTAAATAGTCGGTTTAAATAAGATTTGGGTACCACTCTTTTTTGATAACTTTCAGATAGGACCTCTGTTATGACCCCAAACATCATACTTTCAAGTGATCGTATTCGGTTACGCCTTTTAACGATTGAAGATTCAAAAGATTTAATATCTGCTGCTTCAGATGGAGAACTATGGAACCTCCCTTTCACTGTTGTACCTTCAGCAGAGACAATAGATGACTATATCCACCATGCACTAGAAGGTTACCAAGCGGGTACTGTTCTTCCTTTTACAATTGAAGATATCGCTACAGGAAAAATCATTGGGTCTACAAGATTTTGGAAAATAGACAGAAAAAATTTAAAGTTAGAAATTGGAAGTACTTGGTACTCAAAATCTTGGCAGCGAACCTATGCAAATACCGAGGCAAAATATTTGCTTCTTCAATATGCCTTTGAGGAATTAAATTGCGTCAGGGTTCAGCTTACAACAGATGTCCTCAATGAAAAATCACAGAATGCAATTTTAAGACTCGGTGCCCAGAAGGAAGGTGTTGTAAGAAATGAGAGAATTATGCCAGATGGGAGAAAAAGGAATTCTGTCAGATTCAGTATCATTGATGAAGAGTGGCCAAAAATAAAAGAGAATCTTATTAAAAAGTTAAATTATTAATCATTTTTCTTCTCTTTTATTCCCCTTCAAAACATTGCAAATGAGTCTCATTTATATATACTTTACACACTTTTTTTGAGTCTAATCGGCACTCCTGTTCGCTTGAATAGTCGCTCTTTTTTAGCCTTTCACGATGTTTATATCACTTAGGTATACGTATGTTTGCTTTCTCCCCGCGTAAAAATTTAATTACTGTTGAAATTTTAAAACATAGTAGCCCCTTGCTTTTATCCCTCATCCCTATCATATCTTGGGCAGAAACAACGGCGATCCAACCAGCGCAACTAGAGACTATTAAAGTTCGGGCTGAAGCGAACTCAAGCTACATCGAAACTCAAACAGCATCGACTTTACGAGGCAATCAAAAAAATTTAGAAAGTCCACAAACCGTAAATGTCGTTTCTAAGCAATATATGAAAGACTATTTACCTGCAAATTTGGATAATGCACTGACCCAAGTCAGCGGCATTACGCAAGGTAATACTTTAGGCGGTACGCAAGATACCGTAATGAAGCGTGGTTTTGGTGACAATCGTGATGGTTCAATTACTGTAAATGGTATGCCGATTGTGCAAGGCCGAACCATGAACGCAGCAGTTGAACAAGTTGAAGTTTTAAAAGGTCCATCTTCACTACTCTATGGCATTATGGACCCAGGTGGTGTGGTCAATGTTATTACAAAGAAACCAGAAACCACTCAAAAAACTGAATTTTCAGTATATGGTTCAAGTTTTGCTGCGGGTAAAAATGGTTTAGGCGCAAGCATAGATACCACGGGCGCGATTAGTGACAGTAACTTTTCCTATCGCTTTATTGCTGATCACTCAGATGCGGACTATTGGCGTAATTTTGGCAATCTCAAACAGTCATTAATTGCTCCATCTTTAGCGTGGGATAATGGTCAAACTAAAGTGAACCTGAGCTATCAATACCGCCACTTTGATGTGCCTTTTGACCGTTCTACCGTTTTTGACCCAAAAACAAATAAAGCCCTACCCGTTTCTAAATATCAACGTCTAGATGAAGCTTTTAACCAAATGAAAGGTGAAGATCATCTGGCACAACTGTTAGTTGATCACAAGATTAATGATAATTGGTCAGCTCACTTAGGCTATACCTATAACTACGAAACTTATGATGCCAATCAGTTACGCGTGACCAAGTTAGATACGACCAAACACACCGTTACACGTCGTACAGATGCCACCTTAAATGCAGAAAGCATAGACAGCAATGCCCAAGCCTATATCACTGGTTCAACCAATCTATTTGGTTTAAAACATGATATTCAAATTGGTTCAGACATCGAATATCGTAAATATTTCCGTCCAGATATGGTTCGAGGTGATACCTCAACCTTAGATTATTTAAATCCAAGTTTTGGAACTGTTGAACCATCTCAAAATGTTGTCGCATCAGATAGCGACCAAACAGATAAACTACATACTTATGGTTTTTATGTTCAAGATGCCATTCATTTAAATGAGAAATGGATTGCTGTACTTGGTGGTCGTTACCTTAACTATGAGCAAACTGCTGGACGTGGCAGACCGTTTAAGGAAAATACTAACACCAATGATGATGCCTGGCTCCCACATGCTGGTTTAGTCTATCAATGGAATGACCAACTTTCATTCTATGGTAGTTATACCGAGTCACTTAAACCATCTTCTTCAATTGCTCCTTTAGGCGGCGATGCGATCATTAATGCAGATGTTCAGCCTGAACAAGCTAAGTCTTATGAAGTTGGTGCAAAATACGAGTTAAATGACCGTATTAAAGCCAATTTTGCAATCTATGACATTAAAAAACGTAATGTTTTAGCTAAAGTCACCAACTCATCTACTAATGAAGTCGAACTACATACAACGGGTGCTGTTCGTTCTAAAGGTGCTGAACTCGACCTGACAGGCCGTCTAACAGATCAGCTTGATGCCACCCTCACCTATGCCTATACAGACGCTAAAGTGACTGAAGATGAAAGTGGCCTAGAAGGTAACCGCCTAAACAATGTGGCGCGTAATACAGCTTCTCTGGCATTAGCCTATAATTATGGGCAGCTTTACAACGGTAATTTACGTTTAGGTTTGAGCGGTAATTATGTAGGAAAACGTGCTGGGGATTCGGAAAATACCTTTGATCTACCTGACTATACGCTGGCTAACGCCTTTGTGAGTTATGACACCACCATTGCTAAACAAGCAGTTACTTTCCAATTTAATTTAAATAATATCTTTGACACTACTTACTACACAGCTAGCGTCAATAATTTGACTGTATCTCAAGGTGACTCTCGCCAAGCAGTATTACGCGCAACCTTTAAATTTTAAAACACAGGATCAGAGCAGTGTTAAATCACTGCTCTTTCGAGAACAATATGAAAAAGCTTCTTTCTACGGTAGTGTTGATTGGCACACTGTTTAGCTCTTCTGTTTATGCCCAAACACGAATTGCCCTGATTTCACAGATCAAGGGTTCATCAGCTGGTACAGATGTCGCTATTCAAAAATACTTGCAGAGCAAAGGCTATCAAGTTGAGATATTAGATCAATCTGTTTCACCAAATAATTTAAAGAACACAGATTTAGTCATTATCTCTTCTACAGTCGCTTCTAAAAATCTTCAATCGGGCTGGCGCCAACTGCCCGTTCCACTGATGACGTGGGAAAACGATTATCTTGATGATTTAGCTATGACAGGTAAACGAATTAATAGCGATTTTGGTGAAGTCGAGAAAGAACGTTATTTGTGGTTGGTCAATGCGCCACATCCTCTCTCTGCGCATCTTTCTGCGGGAACTCACAATGTGTATAAAGCCCAAGCGCCTATGAGTTGGGGCAACCCGGGTTTAGGTGCCACCATTATTGCGACTGTGTATGGGGAACCTGAAAAAGTGGCAATCTGGGGTTATGAGAAAGGTGCAACCATGGATTATGAGTCTCTAGCACCTGCAAAAAGACTTATGTTTTTTCTTAACAACGACACATTTACCAATCTTTCTGAAGATGGATTAAAACTGTTTGATGCCTCAATTCAATGGTTGAGCAATAAATAAAATCATTTATTCAGCTCAACAAGGTTTCATTCATCGCACCTTGTTGAGCTGTGCAAGAATCTGATATCAAATCGCAGTTATTAAAATATTGGCCTTTCAGCTTTACAGCAGAAGCGCTTTATTAATTTTCTTTTATTAATATATAACGTTCACACGTACCCAATCTTCATATTTGGTGGCCTGAACATTGGTACTTGATGTAATTGCCCCATGAATAGGAATATTTTCTTTCATTCCTGTCGCAATTCCTGAATGTATTTTACTTCCTGACCCTCCCCAAATTTGAGTATGGCCAGCATCTTGATACAGTACATATGCAACAGATGCGGGGCTGGCAGCAGATTTAAGTTCAAAGTTATTGTCTGAAGTTACCGCCAATTGATACGGCGTATTTTGACTACATTGCACAGATACATCCGTTCTTGCAGCAGCAACTGGCTGAGAACGAACCACTGAACCAAAATCTAAGTTTCCTTGTGTGGAAACTTCACACGTTTCAATAATTGTTAAACTGACCCTTAATGATGTAGATGCATTTCCAGCATCTGCACTATTTATTGTCAGCATACTCATCAGAGAAAATAAAGTGGATTTAAGGACTTTCATTTTTTCTCCTTATCTTTTGTTCTAATGTCTATTCATCTTTATATTGTGTTTTTTCTGTTCTGGTTAAAGAAACAGCTTCAGGATCTTTTAGTTATAAAACTTAATATTGCACACTGTCAATAAATACTAAACACATGATTTGAATGTTATTTTTATAATTTGTGACGCATCACACGCAATCTAACTAATTCAAAAAGTAGTTGATATTTTTATCTTCTTTTAAAACACATTTTGTCATCAATTATTACACTATATACCTTCCTATTCATCACATACTTTTAAAAGTCTTAATAATTTATAATCTCATAATCAACTTTTAACGCTATATTTTATAATTGTGTTCATTCTCGCAATTGCATAAAAAAACCGATCAAAATAATATCCACATAAATAGATTATTACTTTACATATTATTTAGCTTATAGATTCAATACCAAGAAAACTATGAAGTTAAATTTAAAATGAATAATTCAGACCTTTAAAACCATCCATTTTTAATTAGAGAAATGATTGATATGAAAAAATATTTATTCTTACTTTTACTTAGTTTGTATTCAGTTCATTCATTTGCTTCAGACAAGCTACATGGCAGTGTTTGGAAAACAATTGATGATGTAACCAATCAACCGAGAGCACTAGTAAGATTTAGCGAAGATAAGAATGGCAATCTGTCTGCGAACATCGAAAAAATACTTGTTCCAAATGAGGCCAACAAATGTACGATGTGTGAAGGGATCTACAAAAACAAATCTTTAATTGGTTTAACCATTGTCAAAAATTTAAAAAGTGTTGGTCAAAATAAATATGACAAAGGATCTATCCTCGACCCGCAGTCAGATAAGACTTATAAATTTAGTGTAACCGTATCACCAGATGGTGAAAAACTGATTGCTCGTGGATACATTGGTATCTCTGCAATTGGTCGAAACCAAACGTGGTATCGAATTAAGTAAGCTTCTATATCGTTAAAAGCCTTATTTATAAATTGCATGGTTTTTTGAAGTCATCATTTACCTCAAAAGCCATGTGATTTTTGAATATTCTTAAGTTAATTAATAATTTTAATCATGTATTAAACCTATAAGTAAATAGTTTTAAAAAGTTCTTATTTTTTCATGCACCAATTTTAACTCAAAGTATAACTACCAACTTTAAGTGATAAATAATGCTTTTTTATTCATAAATATAAACTCATCTTTGCATATATCCATTCCACTTTTTCATATTTTTATTAATCATAAATTTTCACTAAGATCGAATAAATTTCGAAAATTACTGGAAATATAATGTTGTTTGCAACACGTTTTCACTTAAAAAACGCTGTCTTATCAGTAGGGGTTCTCAGCTTTGCACTTTTAACAGGTTGTGGAAATAATTCACAGCAAAATAATGAAACTAAAGCAGAAGCTTCTCAAACTGCGCCTGCCGCTGAACTGCCTAAAGAAGTACGTTTTGCTTGGGGCGGTGGTCCACGAGTTTGGGTTCTTGGTAAAGCTGATGGAGATTTTGAAAAAGCTTTAGGTACAAAAATTAAGTGGGTTGAATTTGCTTCGGGTGCAGATGTAATTAATTACTTCGCCGCAAATGAAATTGATATTGCTCGTTTTGGCTCAAGCCCAGCTGTTGCAGGTATTACTCGCGGATTACCAATTGAAATCATTGGTTTGGAAGGTCTAATTTCTGGTGCAGAACGTTTAATTGTTCGTCCTGATATTAAAAATCTGCAAGATCTGGTTGGTAAAAAAGTTGCCTTCCCTGCCAACTCCACCGCGCAATATGCTTTAGAACAAGCGCTTGCATTAAATAAAATTGATAAATCAAAAATCAAATTAATTCCACTTAAGCCTGCTGAAATTGTTTCTGCATGGACACGTGGTGATATTGATGCAGCCTATGTTTGGGGACCATTTACTCAACAACTAGAGAAAGAAGGCGGTAAAGAAATTTATCGTACAACGACGCTGAATGAAAAAGGTATTTTGGTTTATAACAACTTTGCTGTCCGCAAAGAGTTTGCAGAAAAACACCCTGACCTTGTAATTAAGTTCTTGAAGGCTTACCAAGATCAAGTTGATGAATATAAACGTGATCCTAAAGCTGCTTCTGAAAAAATCTCTAAATACTTAAGTCTTCCATATGACCAAGTCGAAACCACACTTGCCGGTATCGAATATATTCCACTGAAAGATCAAACCTCTGAAAAATATTTGGGTGCAACATCAAACGATGAGAATTCTGGCTTGGCTAAAGCAACTCAAGATATTGCTAAATTTTTAGTCAATATTGGCGAGTTAAAACAATCGGATGTTCCAAAGAGCTATGCGCCTAATATCAACAGTAAATACCTTATTGAAGCAACAAAATAAGGTTATGAAATGATTCAGTTGAACCCGTTTAAATTAAAAGTGATTAGTGCATTATCGCTAATCACTTTTGTGATTATTTGGCAGCTTGTGAGTACATTCAAACTTGTCTCACCAATTTTGTTGCCCTCTCCTCTACAGATTTTAGATACAGTTTTAGATTTATTTAAAAATGGTTATCGGGATGCTCCTTTTTATCAACACATTTTAGTCAGCACGGCGCGTGCCTTCTTTGCATTCTTCGTTGCAATCGTTATTGGTGTGCCTTTGGGATTATTAATGGGTCGTAGTCCTGTACTTAATGCCATTTTAGATCCATTTGTACAATTCTTACGTCCTATTCCCAAAATTGCCCTCATTCCATTGGTGGTGGTTTGGCTAGGGATTGGTGAAGAATCTAAATTTTTCCTTATTTTCATTGCGACTTTACTTAGCGTTATTGTGGGTGCAACCGCAGCAAGCCAAAACGTTCCATATGGTTTGATTCAAGCAGCACAAACGATGGGCTTAGGAAAAACAGCAATCTTATTCCGTGTCATTTTACCCTCTTCGCTTCCTGAAATTTTCACCACCATTCGTTTATCTATTGGTATTGGTTGGACATCATTAATTGCAGCGGAAATGGTTGCAGCAACTTCTGGTTTAGGCTGGATGATTATTAACGCAGGTTCTTATTTGCGTACAGATGTTGTGATTGTCGGGATTATTTTACTTGGAACAATTGGCTTTATTTTAGATTGGCTCATTGTGAAAGCACAGCAAAAATGGGCCCCTTGGACAGGAAAAGCATAATGACTCAACCCTTTATTGAGCTAAATAATGTTCAGAAAATATTTAAACAAAACAAAACGGAAAATACGGTCTTAGAAGATATCAATCTTAAAATTCCTGAAGGTCAGTTTGTTTGCTTACTTGGGCCTTCTGGCTGTGGTAAATCAACTATTTTGAACTTGCTTGCTGGTTTTGAAAAACCAACTTTAGGTGAGATTTATGTAGATGGTCAAACCATCTCAGCACCGGGCATTGACCGAGCTGTTGTATTTCAACAAGCTCAGTTATTTCCTTGGCTCACCATAAAAGAAAATATTCAATTTCCACTTAAACAATCAAAAGCTGAAGCTAAATATATTGCTGAGCAAACTGAATATTATTTAGAAAAAACGGGCTTGAAGAAATTTGAAAACCATCGAATTTGGCAAATATCGGGTGGTATGAAGCAACGTGTTGCTATTGCCCGTGCGTGGGTCATGAAGCCAAAGATTTTATTGATGGATGAGCCTTTTGGGGCTTTAGATGCTCAAACACGTATTTTGATGCAGGAAACACTGACTCAGCTTTGGCAAGACAACAAAACCACCGTTTTATTTGTTACTCACGATATTGATGAATCTCTACTTTTAGCAGATCGCATTATTTTAATGGCAGGCCATCCCGGGCGTATTGCCGAAGATATTCAAGTGAATTTACCTCGTGCGCGTAGCATTGAAAATATTGCGCCACAGCAAGAATTTATTGAAACAAAAAAACATATTTTAGAAATTATGCGCAAAGAAGTAAGTCGCATGATTGATTACATACATTAAATTTTTAGGACATTATTATGTTATTAAGTCATTTACCGCGCGTTCAACTGGTTCATGCGCCTACTCCTCTAGAGTTTTTACCTAACTTAACTAAAGCGTTAAATGGTCCCCAGATTTACATCAAACGAGACGATGCGACAGGGCTGGCTACAGGCGGTAATAAAACCCGCAAATTAGAATTTTTAATTGGTGATGCACTTGCAAAAGGTGCTACACATGTACTCACTCAAGGTGCAACTCAATCTAACCATGTTCGCCAAACGATTGCAGCGGCAAATAAATTTGGTTTAAAGGCATCTGTTTTACTCGAACAACGCGTTAGTGATGGTACAGATGAATATTACAATAATGGAAACTTATTGCTCGACGAGATTTTAGGCGCAACATCAATTGAGGTTGTTCCGGGTGGCACAGATATGGTTGCGGCTTTAGAAGCCAAAGCAAAAGAATTAGAACTACAAGGTGAACGTCCGTACATTATTCCGGGCGGTGGCTCAAACGCTATTGGAGCTTTAGGTTATGTCTCAACAGCAATTGAATTAATTAACCAACTTAACCAAATTCAGCTGGCTCCGACTCATCTTGTACATGCCACAGGTAGCACGGGTACTCAAGCTGGCCTTTTAGCGGGTATTGCGGCAACTCACTCAAACTTACCAGTACTCGGTATCAGCGTTCGTGCTGAAAAATCCAAACAAGAAGAAAATGTTTATAAACTTACTCGTGCAACTTTAGAACATCTGGGTTTAAGCGCAGATCTTATTGCTCGTGAAAAAGTGATTGCAAATAGTGACTATGTTGGCGATGGCTACGGTATTCCAACTGATAGCATGGTTGAGGCTGTTGAATTACTGGCTCGAACTGAAGGTATTTTGCTTGACCCTGTTTACTCAGGTAAAGGTTTTGCGGGCTTAGTCGACCTCATTCGTCAGGGTCATTTCACTAAAGATGATAAAGTGATCTTCCTTCATACAGGCGGTGCCGTAGGCTTATTCGGTTATCGTAAAACCTTCTCTAACAAAGATGCATACCGTTTGTAAGATGACAGAATTTTCAGAGCTCCCCACCCTTGGAATTTTGGGTGGTATGGGACCGGGCGCTGCTGTTGATTTTCAACAGCGTCTGCTCGATGCAAGCCCTGCTACTAAAGATCAGGAACATATTCCAACAATCGCTTGGAATCATGGTGGTATTCCAGACCGACAACTTGCACTTAAAAACCTAGGTGAAAGTCCTTTAAACGCCATGTTACATGGACTAAAAATTTTAGAGCGTAGCGGTGTCTCTAAAATCGCCATTCCATGTAATACCGCACACTTCTGGCATTCTGACTTACAACAACACACCCCTATTGAAATCTTAAATATGGTTGAAATTACGGTGCAACAGATTTTAAAGAATTATCAATCTGATGATAAAGTTGGAATATTGGCAACCAAAGGTGCCCTTTCTACTCAGTTGTATCAACATGAGTTAAGCAAGCATGACATTCCTTTTGTCATTCATTCGGATGAGGAAATTGAACAGGAATTTATGCCCGCTGTTTATGCCGTAAAGCGTAATGAATCGGCTAAAGCGGGTGTCGTTTTTCAAGAATTAAGCCAAAGACTCATAGATAAAGGTGCTGGTTCGATTATTTTAGCTTGTACAGAAATTCCGATCGGGTTACATGCAATCCAATCTCCAATTTTAGATGTGAGCTTTGATACCACACAAATTTTGGCAGATGCTTGTGTAAATTGGTTTTATCGAAAGTTTTGATTAGGCGACAGCTCGTTTCTATTGTATGTCTAACAAAACTCTTTAAATTACTATCAAAATGAAAAAATAATTTGACCCTTGTTCACTATTTTTAATGCCATCTAGGTCAAACACAATATTCTAAATAAAGTTAAAATATTATAAGATGGCATATCTTTTTTTAAAAAGATTCTATAAATAACAACAATATAAATTATTTAATTTTTCTCAATTCAGGACAAAAAAACAAATTTATTAAAGTTCTGTGTCACGAAAGTACATTCACTTCATTATTCAAAAACGATATTTTTTTGAGAGACAGAAATGAGATCAAAATATGAAAAATCACACAGATATTATCTCTGAAATAAATACTAGAGCACCAAATATATCAAAATATTTAACCTCTAGAATTACAGAGCATAATAGAAAAGGTTTAACATTTAATGTAATTGACTCTGGTCCTCTTGATGGGAAGTTAATCGTGCTTCTCCATGGTTTCCCCGAAACTGCAAGTAGCTGGAATCAAGTCAGTAATATATTAAATGAGCATGGTTATAGAACCTTAGCGATTGATCAGCGGGGATATAGCCCAGCAGCCTCCCCTAAAGGTCGCTTCAAATATAGCGTAGCTGAGTTAGTTGAAGATGTTTACAGCTTGATAAAAACTCTTGATCAACCTGTATATCTGATGGGACATGATTGGGGTTCAATCGTTGCTTGTGAACTAGCACTTAAACATCCAGAGGCTGTAACCCACTTAACGCTAGTATCTGTACCCCATAAAGGTGCTTTCTTAAAAGCAATGTTAAGTAGCACACAAATCTTTTCTTCTTATTATATGGGGTTATTTCAATTACCAATCATCCCAGAATTCATGTTTAAAAGAACCAAATTTTTGGGACATTATTTCTTAAGAAACTCAGGGATGACACCTGAACAACTCTCAACTTTTGATAAAGATTTCATTCAGGAAAATCGCTTAGGAACTGCTATTAATTGGTATCGCAGTATGCTAATTAGCTCTCCACTTTCACTATTTAAAAAAGTAGATGTACCTACTCTATTTGTATGGGGAAGTGAAGATATAGCCGTTTCAAAAAAGAGTGCTGATCTGAATAAGAATTTTTTTAGCAACCAATATCATGAAGTTTTTATAAAGACTACTCACTGGATTCCAGCACAGAATCCTAATGAACTCAGTCAATATTTTTTAAATGCGGTTTCATAAAACTTGTTTTGCATTCTATTCAAAATTTATTTAATTATTTGCCTATATTGAGAGTTAATATGAATTTTCCATTATTACCATCAAATATTGTTTTACCCTCTAAAATCATTAATGCAGTGGATCGCTCTGGTTTAATTAATAGCCAACCATTTGATATCAGCACCGAAACTCACACGCCCCAAGGTAAGTATACTGCTGTGCATTACGGCGTAATGATTCCTAATTTACCTGCACCCTTTAATTTTCTAAATCTTATTACTGTAGTTGGCCAGCCTAAAGTTAAGATCTTTAGAAACGAACATTTAATAAAGACGTCAGCAATTGATACAGCCAACTTGCTCATAGGTACAGGGGTAGGAACTCCTGAACATTTTAATGGTTATAGTGTCAAAAATGATTGTGAACTATTGTCCAATGGAGCGTCTTTGCGTTTTGGTAACGATCTTCTTTTAGAAGGAACATACCCTCATTTTCATGCTGTTAGAAAAGACCATCAATTTAATTTTGATCTAACAATTAATGCGACAGACAAAATAGCCCAATTTGCAGATTTGGCAGGTGGGTTATACCAACATTGGGCGCTGTTATGCCAATATGAGGGATTCTTAGAATATAAAGGAGAGAAAACAGCCGTTAAAGGTCTTTGTACTTACGAGTATGCGCGTGCAGCCAATATTAATTTAGTCATGAAGTACTTTACCTATCAGATTTTAAATATTGACGATCAAACACAAGTGCTTTTAGTTGAGATTCTTGGACCATTAAATGTAGTTTTACAACAACGTGTCTATGTCCGATCTGTCGATGACCACGGCGATATTTATTCTCGTGGATTTAATCTTACTGTTAGTGAATTTGAAGAGAACAGAGTCACGACACCAAACAATTTAAGTATGAGATTACCTCGTAAATTCACGTGGAAGGTTGATGATAATTCAGGCAATCCATTAATTGAAATTGAAGGTATTGCCAATCGAGACTTTAAATATGGTATGGGTGGTGGATATGCGGGAAGTTACCAATATAAAGGGAAATTCCGTAATAAATCGATTACAGGAACTGGCTATATTGAATATTTAGACCTTCGATAAAAAGCCAAGCAAAATAAGAATATTTGAAAAATCTAAAGCCCTCGCTTGAGGGCTAAAGTTAATTTATTTCACTCAATAAACCCTAGTAAAAAAATCCAATATCCTTCCTCTTTCGTCTGCCTGACCCGAACTTAAAATCTGAATGATTACGCCCTCAATCATATATAAAAATAGCTTTAAATAGTAAGGATAAATAATGAAGGAGTTATTGTTAAAGAAGGGTTTATAAAGAGGTAAATAAAACAGTCTAGTGAGAATATCCTTTTAAGCGGAATATACACAGATGTTATGCATATTGCCGATTTGAACCAAAAAAATAATTTACGCTTAAACTTATTTTTTCACAGAGAGTAATAAAACAGGATCTTCAATATCGTAACCAGTTTCTTCTGGAACTCCCAAATATTTAACTACAACCAACCTCTTATTGTGTTTAGGCACGCTATAATTTTGGGAAATGTTTATTGCTTTGGTGTAATGAACCGCAACATGAGTCTTACTTTGTAAAGACGGCGATTTTACAACATATTCGGTTTTATATTGCGTGATCTTCCCTGAAGGATCAAACCAAGCTGATATTTGATTCTGACGAGTTTTTAAGGTTTGAATTTTTACAGTCTTACTATTACTTGTGCTCAAAGGAATTAAATTCCTTTTAATTTTATTTAAAGCTTTATCAAACGCTGTACTATCTTGATCATAATCAATCTTATGTGTTTTTGGATTGATATAGAGAGATTTAACTTCAATAAGTTTGTCAGGCGATTTACTATTTAATAAATAATAATATAGTTGTGGTAGACGTCCTCGACCATCTTCGTAGTGTCTTAATACATAAAGTTTCTTCTCTTTTTGCTGATAACCCAATACTTCAATTTTTTGTCCACCACCCACTGTCGCATAGCTATGTGCGGATAAGGTAAGAATCGTGCTAAAAGTTAGAAATTTTAGAAATTTCATCAGTTCATATCCTTGTGATCTGGTAACTATATTGTATAAATATCAATCAGATTAAAATGTTACTTGCTGTTTTTATATTCTTTTGTACAGAAGCAGCTTTTTAAGGAGAGAGTTCTCTAATTATTATTTCTCCCCCTTCACACGATTCATCCAGCTTTTAGACCTAAGTCATCATAGAAGAACAGGCTTATGCAGTATTACGTTTATATGAGAAATAAGAACACCCTGCACACGATGCCATAATAATTGCTATTCCAATGATCTGAAAACTGTTTAATCGTTCATCTAAAATCAGCCATCCGGCTAAAGCACTCACCGCTGGTGATGCGCTCACTAATATTCCAAAAACACGTGGATGCAGTTTTTTCATCGCAACCATATCTAATATAAATGGAATAGCACTCGCTAGCATCGCCATGAGTAAACATGTCAAAAGAATCTTATAACTATCAAAAATATGGATAATGTGAGAAGCCCCTAAAGGTGTTGCAAACAAAGCCGCTAGGAACATTCCAGTTGCAACAGAGCTTCCGCCACCTTGTGCAACTTTAGAGCCATAAATAATATACAGTCCCCAACCCACGGCAGCCACAAGCGCATACGTCATACCAATAAAACTAAAGTTATTGTTTGAATTGCCCATAGGTAAAAAAAGCAAACCAATAAGAGATAATGCTCCCCAAAAATAATCTAATTTATTTTTGGACATTAAAATAGCAACCGTAAGCGGTCCTAACACTTCGATGGAAATAGCGATCCCAACAGACATATAAGAAAATGCTTTATAAATTAAAGTATTCATTAAAGTGAGGATGGCCCCATAAATAATGAGATTTTTCCAATTGGTCTGTCTGTTCCAGTCTCTCCAAGGTTTATAAACAATCCATAAGAAACATGCTGCTAAAGCAAGTCGAGTTAAGGTCACTCCTTCTGCACTCAGAATTGGAAAAAGGGCTTTTCCTATTGATGCTCCTATTTGCACAGAAACTAAAGATAGAAATGCGGCTGCAAATGCCATGCCTTGCTTGGAGTTTGTCTCAATCATCATATTTACCACTCTGGGAATGATTGAAATTTTAATTCTATATAATCAATATATTTCTTCTATTTCTCTCAACAAAACGATTAAATAACTCTATATTTAAAGCTTAATGAGAGATTTACTCATGTCAGATATTTCTTTAGATAATTTTGATTATGCAATCTTAAGAATACTTCAAAAAGACAATAAAACTTCGCATCGAGAAATTTCTGAAAAAATTGGCCTATCCTCCGCTTCTGTTCAAAGACGTATATCTCGTATGGAAGAAAAGGAAATTATTTTAAGAAATTGCGCTATTTTAAATCCGCTAAAATTTGGAGAAAAAATTACTTCTATTATTGAAGTCCGACTTAGCGAAGACCGCTCTGTAGTGATGGACAGAGCGAAGCTATACTTTGCTTCTGTTGAAGAGATTCAACAGTGCTACTTTGTGAATGGAGGCGTCTCTTTTATCATTATCATGCTGAGCAACAACTTATCTCATTTTGAAAGTTTAGTTAGAAAACATTTTGCTGATAATGAAGATGTAAAAACATATCGGACCTTAATTGTTTTAGATCGCGTAAAAGTAAACTTTGAGTTAAATATTTAAACTTTTCTAAATGAAATCGAATCCTGTTGTAAATCAGCCAACGCTCTGTTCATGGCCACGCATAGGTAATGACCACGTGGTCGTGATTTATGAAGCCAATATTTATTTTGGTCTGACCTGAAATTAGCAAGTGGATAATCTAAATGCTCAAATTAATCGTTTTTATTGCTAATAATAACCAGCCTAGTAAAACCAAGGCTGGTTTTTAAACTCAAATATAGAATAAATTAAGAATTTATCTCTGCCGAAGAAGCAAGCAAACTTGTTGCATAATTCATAATTAATAAAACTAAATTATTGGCTTTCTCTTCAGATTCAGCTAAACGTCCTTCCAGTAAAAGATGAGATAGACCATGTACAAGGCTACAACTCAGCATTGCTAATACTTCAACTTGGGCATCATCTTCACTCAACCTCAAAATTGAAGCTGTTAACCTTTGTAATTGTGTATATGTACTATCCACCGCCTCTTTTAACTCAATTGCTTCATTCTTTTGTAAATCAGGATTAAACATCAAAGCAAATAGATTTCGATTATTTTTTGCAAAGTTGATATAGGCTAAACCAAATAATTTCAAAGCCTCCGGCTGAGAATTAGCATATTGTAATGTTTGACTTTGTTCCTCCTGTAAACGCTGAAATCCTTTTGCTGCCAGCGCTACTAGAAAGCTCTCTTTGTTTTCGAAATGCCGATATACCGCGTTAGCACTTACCCCAATTTGCCTTGCCATTTCTCTAAAACTCAGGCTTTCAGCATCATTATTTTCTAAATGAACCAACCCTGCATTCAATAATTCTTCACGTACATTTCCATGATGGTAATTTGATTTTTGACTTAAATTTTCTGATTGCTTTAAAGACATGTTGACACCGCACACATACTATAAGCATAATGTGTGCACTGAACACATTATGCTTTTACCTGTAGTTTTATCCTCCTAAGAGAATAAATCCTATTTGTTCAGTAAAAATGCTTAAACAAAACAATTACCTAAAAGTCACACTCAAACAATAAGGCTGTAAGGCAAAGGAGCTTGGACTCATAAAGTAAATTTTTAGTTTTCTTTTTGAGTCTAATCATCTTTAAGCAAAGGAACTGATATGAATAATCTCAGAAGTATAAAACAGGCTTTCTTATTTACAATACCATTAATGTTGGCCAGTTCACTTGTGAACGCCGAACTCAATCCGTTAAATGATAAAAGTTTAGCGAGCGTAACTGGTCAGGCACTATTTAATCTAACCAATATTGCAGCTAATCAAAATGGTAATCCAAATACAGATGTTGGCTTTTATCGTCTCGGGATGGAAGCACAAATAGAATTAAATACAAATATTAAACGTTTACAGTTGGGTTGCGGTGGGATTAAAGGAGTGGGTTGTGACATTGATATTGAAGATATTAGT
This sequence comes from Acinetobacter sp. XS-4, assembly GCF_023920705.1. NCBI lineage: Bacteria > Pseudomonadati > Pseudomonadota > Gammaproteobacteria > Moraxellales > Moraxellaceae > Acinetobacter > Acinetobacter sp. XS-4. Next base: position 2,743,327 of record NZ_CP094657.1, read on the forward strand.
TTAGCAGGTGTCCTCCCCGTAAATGGTAGCTATGCTGGATCAGATGCCGTTATTACTAATCCTTTTATCGAGTTTGCTATAAAATCGCCAGACAGTGCTTCTACTCGAGAAATTGTTGGCTTTCGCCTTGGGGCATTAGGCATATTAGGCAAACTTGGATTGGGATCAAATACGGATTTAACAACATTAGCTGATGACACAGGAGGAATTAACTCTTTATCTGGTGATTTGAATTTAACGCTTACGAATACTGTTCTGAAAAATGTAGTGATTGAAAATGGATTGATCTCTACAGAAGCACATATTAATGATTATAACAAACCGCTTATTCTTAACCGCTCTGCATCAGCAACGCTAGATAATGTAGTCGCTAAAACTGGTCCACTAAGACTATTAGGTATCTTAGATCTACCTTTAGGTTTAACTCTAAGTAATGCCACATTAAAAGATTATCCTCTGTCTGGTTTTCATGAAATTTTACTAGCTCAAGATACGGCAGGAACAATTCCTACTAGTGACACATCACTATCCCTACAAAAACAAGCTATCCAGTGGCAAAAAATAAGTTCTGGCAGCTTCGAAAATACTGTCGCGGCCCAACCTGGATGGTGGCTTTCCTTACCAAAAGTTTTACTCACTGATATCGAAACACAACAGCGAATTGATGTAGGACTTGGGGAAGCACTAGGAGGATTAGTTGGTCGAGAGTTAATTATTAATCCTCTTGACTCTGGACAGATAGGCATTAAAAACTGCTACGGGAACTTAAAGTTTTGCTAAGTAAAAATTGCATACAAGCATTTATATGATGATTAAATTAAAAAAACTCATCTTTTTTATATCATTATTAGCAGGGCTGAATACAACCCAAGCTACCACAGTCTATAGGTCAATAAATATGTGCTCAGCTTCAGTCCAACATATACCTAATAATATCCAGAGTTCTATCTCTAAACTTAAAGTGGGCTCAATAAATTCAAATAGTTCAAACATCGCCTTTATTATTGCTTCCGCAATTACTGCAAAATACGATAAACCAATAGATTTAGACCTTATTACTGTTTATCTGCAAGCTCAACGAAATCTGGAAAATTCCCATTATTCATTACTTGATATCAAGAAAACTTTCGAGAATTTCAATATATCAGTTGCGGCAAAAAAAAATGCATCACCCTTTGATCTGCTAAGTTTAAGTAATGAAATACTGATTGGTATTGATCAACAAGATCAGTTTTTTGCGCTAGTTGGCTCATCGCAAGAATATGTATATTTAATTTATGGAATCATGAACCGAAAAGCGCTGATCTGCCCTCTTAAAAAATCTTTATTTATTCAAAATTTCACTACAAATAAGTTTTTAATTCTTAGATAAGTAAGATTTAAAGACCTAAATATTTATTTAGAAAGACATTAGAAATCATATTCCAGTAGCTTTCTCTATTGTCTACCCCATCTGAGCTTAGATGCTGAATAATTGCGCCTTCAATCATATATAAAAATAGTTTTGCATCCTGAAAAGTCGCATCGATTTTTAGTTTTATAAGCTGGCTATAGATTTCATTGATGAGCCAAGTTCTATATTTAATCGCAACTTGATAGGCTTTTGAATAGGTCAGTTTTATTTCAAAAATGGCTTTAAATAGTAAGTAGTAAAGCCCCTCTAAATCCGTGTGTAAGAAATAAAGTGCCTTGAGTTTATCTTTCACGTTTGAACCTTGGCCGTACTCAGCAATTGAAACCACTTTTTCTTTTAATCGTTCTTTTTGTACGATTAAGCAGATTTCAATAAACCGCTCTTTCGAGTGAAAGTAGTTATAAAAAGTCGCTTTTGGAATTCCGCACTCGTTCACAATTCGGTCGACACCAACCGTATGAAATCCGTGATGGTGAAATAAATTAATTGATGTATTAATAACTTGTATAGCGCGTGTAGGGAGAACTAACTTTGGCATGGTTTTACCGTTATAAAAATTCTTGTTGTTTCTAAATGAGATACTTTTTTGGGAGAAAAAAAGGCGCAGCAAAGCCGTAAAGACTGTGCGTGGCACATCTCGAGTTTGTTATTGCTAAGTTTTAAATAAAAAAGACTTAAAGCCTGAAAACCTTAGAGCAATCAAGCTGCTTTAATTTTTTAAGCTGTGTCGTTATAGCTTTTGGCAAAGGCTGCCAAGAAATAATGGATGTGCAAAGCAAACTCCTTTTTATTGGGAGTTCTGCCAGACCTTAATAAGAATTATGGTGGCAGAACGGAAGTGGGTTCGCGGACTGGTTTCGACTCCAGCACACCCGAAGGTGTCCCACTCCCGTCCTACCGCAACGGGAGGGAACGAGGAGATGCTCACACAAAACTATTCCTCAGAAGAAATAATCCTGATGTGGTCGAAAAAACCGGTCCGCGACGACCGTCTGGCAATGTGGCCAGCAGGCAAAGAATAGTGCCCAACCCTTTTGCAGTCAAGCACGCAAAATGCCATTTGTTTTAAATTAAATCACTAGAAAAGTAAGGCTAAATAATTAAGTTTTATTATTAAAATTTGATTTATAAAAAAGCGTTTTCCCTGCTTAAAGTAGGGGTAAGATTAATTAGCGACTATATAGTGGATCTTCCTCAACAAAAAACACTTCACCCGATGAAGGTAGAATCCATTGATAAGTTCCTTCTATTTTCTTCATTTTTTCTTTAAAAATATTATATATCGCTACAAGATCATGTTTTTCATCATATTCTCCTACATAGCCAAGTTCCTTTTCTTCATGAAAATCTCTAAACATTTTATGCATTTTTACAGCTCTAAGTTCCATATCTTTTTTCCTTTTTATTATCAATATAATTATTATGATCTCTTTTTACTTTCAATACTAAAAAAAATGTACCAAAATATATCTTATAGAAATATCAAATAAATAGTTATCGTAAATTTAATATTTATCAAACCTAAACTTTTCCATATCGTATGGTATGTCTAATTTCACACTCCATTGGTTTAATTTTTCACTCATTATAACCGCATCAGCTTCAAAAGCATCCTTATCACTAAAACCTTTTATTTTTAAAAAATTAACAAAACTGGAAGAATTTATTTTATTAAGATATCCAACTCTTAAAGTATCTATATACACTGCAATTTTATTTGTTTCCTTTTCAAGGCATATTACAGCATTTTTAAAGACCTTCGTTCTATCACCATTTTGATTACCGACTAAAGTTATCAATTCTTCTTGGTATAAAGTTACAATTATTTCATGTTCAAAAAAGTTCTTATTATCTGTAAATATTTTTCCAGCTATTTTTAGAGTACTTTCTGGAAGTTCCAGATTAACTTTAGAAGAAAATTTAAATAAAATATAAGCAAAAACAAACAAAATAAAAATTATTATAATAAAAGACATATTAAAAAAATTCCTCTTAATTTTATAAATTGGCAAAAAGAATCATTATTCTTTCTACCAACCCATCATTTAAGAAAAAATAAATTTATTATATTATTATTTTTTCTCAATTTTATCATTTTGATCCACTTTTTCTACAGCATTCTGATCAGGACTTTTAGGCTCAAACTCTTTACCGTCTTGCTGTTGCTGTTGTTGCTCTTTTGATTTGTCTTGATCGTTTTTAACTTGGTTTTGTTGAGACATTAGAGTCTCTCCTATTTAATGTTGTGTAGATGATTATCTAGCACTTAGTTAACATAGTCCTTTTACCTTTATATAGATACAATGCAAGTGTATCTGAATGTGATACTGTTGTTTAACATCATAATTATTAATATTTTAATTTATTTACAAATTATCTAGTGATTAATATAATTTAAAAAATCACCCAAGGTGCCTTTTCTTTTTAAAACATTATTGAACAATAATATTAATGGCAACAGGACATTTTTCCTTGAGCTAAATTAAAAATAACATATCGCCCCTCATATAATGTCTCAAAACCTGAATTATTATTTTTTTTTAAAAATAAAACAACAAATTAATTTTTAATATCTTAAAAAACGAAGAGTTATTAATAAAAATATGACACTAAAAGAGGATTTACTAATAAGTCTTTTTTATAGTTAATTAGAGTATACGTAAAATAAAAATTTATACAAAAAATTTAAAAATGTTTATTTTACTTACTATCACACCATACTGTTAAAAATAATAATTTCTAGATACAGAAATACTTTTTATAAAATTCACTAACCAGAGAATAAATTCATGTTCATTCTCAAAATTTGGTAGAATACTTAAATCTATTTTTACAATTCGCTCTTTCATTGGTCGATTTAAACAGCTTTCAAAATCAATAACGCTATATTTTAACTTTAAATTGTTTGTAGCAGCTTCTTTTTTAATTTCAATTAATAGTCTATTAAGACAATCAACTACATCCTTAGAAGACTGATTTTTAAAGTGAATATTATTATAAACACTTTCAGCTACATCAAAATATTTTTTCATTTCAGCATCCATATTTTTTCATTTTTTAATTAATTTGATTGAGTATGCATGTAAAACTAAATCTTTATGTTGTATAAATATATTTATAGATAAGTTATCCCACTTCAATAAAACAATTATTTTTGATTAAGGACTTAAATTTAAATAAATTATAATTATTAAAAAACCATTAAATACAATAGCTATTTAATTATATGTTAACTCTTGTATTTGATTAAAATTCCCTTCCACTTATATATCAACACTCTATTTGAATCAAAGAAATATTATGTCGATAATTAAACAATCTCAGGCACATATCTCTACATAGACCTCTTATAATCATCGCATTGTAACTGATTTAAAGGCCTACTATAAAACCTCCTTACTATTATTAAGAAGTTTAAAATGTCTGATTTTAAAGATTTTTCAAAAAAAGCAACTCAAAACACAAATGATACCAATCCAAAGCCAAATGAGGATAAAATTGAAAAACCAGCCCAACCACCTGAATCAGGCAACTCTTCATCAACTAAAAATAATGAAGGGAAAAACAAGTAAAAAGATGAAGTTTCATTAATATTAAAGAAGTCCAATATATTGGACTTCTTTAATATTAAACTTATATAAAATATTTTATTTTAAATTAATTTTTAAATTTATTTAAATCTTTTGAATTAAAATCTGGATCGATATGTGTTTGTATTAACAACATAAGCTCCTCATTTACTTGTCGAATTAGCTGTGCTTGCAAACAACTATCTTCAATCTCATCAATCAACCGAAAAATAATATTTCTTAGCCATTCGCATTCTATTTCTTTCTCCGCATTTTTTTGAATAAGATAATTTAAAAATTTATCTTTTTCAATTGATTTATCTCCCATATAGATACCCACAACCTGAACTAAATTATTTTCTTTAGTCTTTAGATTACAGGATAAAAGAATAAGTTCATGAATAATTATGTATAGATAAATTTCAAAAATTGAATCGAAAAATATTTAAATTTCACTTTAATTAAGAGGACAGCTGTAAAGCCCACCCTCTTATAGAGTAAATTATTCTTTTTAATTTAGATAACTAAAAATCTTGTATTCAGTATTAATTCAGCTCTTCTTAGTGCCTCATCGAAATCAAGTTCTTCACTTATCCAAAACGAATGAAGTTGCCCATCTAAATGAAAATACTCTTTATTATATTCAGAGCCATGGTCAGAATAATGATTATCTACTTTGAAATGAGTTTGATCATCCTTTCTCTTTTGACCATCAAGTATGCCGCCAATACAGATATCCATTTCAAGACCAATAATTAATCGAAATTGACTATAACATACATAAATCTATTGCTTAAAAAAGAGTTGTTACCAGCAATTTCCTACATTGATCAATACATTATACTTTTAGTCTATTTATCTATCTAAATTTAAAGGTAATAAAAAAATAAGTTGTATATTTAGATATCTTTTAATATGTAAGATGATTGTTTAATTTTCCAAAGTTTACATCATTTAAAAATAATTCTTCTTTGATTAGATAAATCTCTATATGCTGTATAAAACTCTTACAGAAATTTTTCTAATGTCACAGCAGACTCTGCTACAAGAACTAAACTCCAGAATCGACTATTACTCTACAAGAACAGACTACCCACTACGAAGAATTTTGATAGGTTACCGAGCATACGCAAAATTAATGTTATGTTCCTCCTTCTCAGATGAGGTCATGAATTCTGCAATTGATCCAAACAAACGCACATATAAAAAGTTAAAAATTAAAGTAACTAAAGATGATAATCAACTTGATCTTGAATAAATCAATGGAATTGGCTCATTCATTAATATTTTATAGGCCACTGATTTAATGAGATAAAAAAGTACAATTTATTTAAAAGCATAAAAAAGTTTCAAATCTGTAACCGCTTAGAAAAAAGAAAAAATAAGTGCCCTTTACTTATGCTGAATTTCAAGCACCCTCCTATATTTAGACAATATTTATATTGTTTTGGCATCACAACTTTTACATCCAATGCTAATCATGTTGGCTGTAGAGATATAAATTTTTTTGCAAGGACTAGAGTTTGACCTGAAGCTTGATAGACCAACAAATGAAATGATTGTGGAATAAGCCTCATAACGCCTATCACGGCGCAAGCCTGTAACACGTAGAGGTAAACAAAGCGACTCTATTATTCAAACCGTCTGTTATCAACACTTCATAATGCGCGAATTTTTTACTACTTCCGACCTTGGTTGCCGTTGCAAATAACACCCTATCTTTTGCACCGCTCATATAGCGAATATCAGCCTGTAGGCCAGTGTATGGCGCATCCCCTGCGTTACAAGCCATCGCAAAGGCAATATCGGCTAAAGAAAATATGACACCTCCATGTACGCCGCCCAATGCATTCATGTGTTCGTCTTTCACATTAAGCTGACAACGCGCTTCATCAAAACTGCGATGCAGCACTTGTACACCCAATAGCTCTGCGAATTGATCAACTGCGGTAGTTTCCATATTTTGCACAAATGTCTCCCTACTCGTGCGAGTATTCCTTAAGTGTTATAAACCCATGTGTATTGAAATCGACTGATTAAAAGCCGTTAAACACTATCTTGTTTAATCTGATAGTTTGAAGAACTAAAGTCCTTATAGGTCAGGCGGTCATCTGACTCTGAGCTTAAAGGCTGAACTTCTTGCATTGAGTTTAAGCAGCGCTGTGCAAGCTCAATGTATTCTTGCGTGCCTCTGGTTTTCCACTTTTTTTCTTGTTCTGATAAATCACGTGCAACCTTGGCAGGACTGCCCATTGCCAGTACATTTGCCGGAATAATATCTTTGGTTTTGACCAAGCTATTTGCACCAATAATGGTGTTTTCACCAATTTCGGCATAGTCCAAAATTACGCTGTTCATGCCGACCAAAACATTTTTACCAATGCGGCAGCCATGTAAAGTTGTGCCATGCCCAATGTGCCCCATTTCTTCAACCAAAGTCACGCTTTGCGGAAAGCCATGTACGGTGCAGCTATCTTGTATATTGGCATTTTGCTTAATATGAATACGACCAAAATCGGCACGCAATGAAGCAAATGGCCCTACATATACACCCGCTTCAATAATCACATCACCAATTAAAACAGCAGTTGGATGTACAAAAGCCTCTGGGCTAACGACAGGAATAACACCGTCAATACTATAACAAGGCATGATTTAACCTCTCATTTGTCGCCACTAAACCTCCGAAACGGCGCCAATAATGTGCTGTGGCATTTGGCATTGGTCCTTCTGCTGTTGCGGCAACAGACAAGAAGTATTCATCCGCAGGTTCAAATACTTTTTTATAAATATTCATTGATAAAGTTCGTGCACTAATCGCTGGCCAGTCAGTTGGCAACAACTCAAGCGGCAATGCAGGATCTTTCAATAAAATCCGTCGATAATAATGAATCAGCAAAGTTCGAATTTGAAAGGCCTGAACTGGTTCGAGTTGTTCGTTTTCCTGCATCAGCAACACGCCAATTTCTCTAAAAATATCGAGAAACTGTAGATATCTTTGGCGTAATTCATCAATTGGCCAGTTGGTTCTGAGCATACGGCCAATGGTATCGACCGAATTATTAAAGAGCTGCAATGTTTCGGCTTTAAACACCACCACTTGCTCACTCATATTTAAGTCAACCAACAACCCTTGCAGTTCAATACGGTTACACCCCGGATAAGCCATTAAGTTTGTCGAAATATTGGCAAATCCTAACCATTCAAGTTCTTTCTTTAGCAACGCTTTATTTTCAGTGTCGAGGCTAGACATCAGGATAAGATCCCAATAATGGTCCCACTCTTTCATCTGGTCGTTATAAATACGTTGCTCGGCCTGCAAATAAGTCGAACGGCTCGAATCGGTAATTCGATAAAAACTGGTTCTGCCGATTTTGTCCGAACATAACCAATCATTTTTAACTAAACGAAACACAGAGGTTCTTACAGCGCGGTCATTAAAACCAAAAAGTTCCAATAACTGAATCAGGCTTGCAAGACTAATGTTTCCACCCCGATGAAGTACTGAATCTCCAAAAATTGTCGAAATAAGCGAAGTTCCACTTAAGGTTTCATTCTTTACAACAGAATCAATTATTTGCTGTATTTTTGCACTCATACTCATGTCTTGGCGTTTAGTTTCAGGGTATAGATTCTATACCCTGAATGATCTTGATGTTAAGCAATCTGACGCATATCGATTACCCGCTTTGCCTTTCCTTCCGAACGAGGTAAGGTCGCTTCTGTAACAACTTCTACAGTAACGCTAATCCCAATCATGGTTTTAATGCGTTTCATCAACTCCTGAGCAAGTTGATTGGCCTGTATATTACAGTTATGACACATCTCTGTACGAATATGCAAAGTATCCATATGTCCTTTTTTAGTCACCAAAATTTCATAATTTGGAACTAAATGCGGAACTTGCAAAATTTGCTCTTCAATTTGGGTCGGGAAAACGTTCACGCCGCGAATAATCAGCATGTCGTCACTACGGCCCACAATTTTATCCATCTTACGCATTGCCAGATTTTCTCCAGCGAGTAATCGGGTTAAATCACGGGTACGGTAACGAATAATCGGTAAGCCTTCTTTGGTAATGGTTGTAAAGACTAGCTCGCCAAGTTCGCCATCTTTACAGACTTCACCTGTTTCAGGGTTAATAATTTCTGGGTAGAAATGATCTTCCCAAATGGTTAATCCCTCGCCCTCACCTAGGCACTGCATTGCAACACCCGGCCCCATCACCTCAGACAAACCATAAATATCGAGTGCTTTAATATTGAGGCGTTCTTCAATTTCACGGCGAAGTTCGTTGGTCCACGGCTCGGCACCAAAAATACCGACTTTTAAAGACGTATTACGTGCGGTCCCAAATTGTTGCTCGAGCTTTTCAATAATGCTCACGCAATACGATGGTGTAACCATAATTGCAGTCGGTTTAAAGTCCTGAATGAGCTGAACTTGCTTTTCAGTTTGGCCGCCAGACATCGGAATAACCGTTGCACCTAAGCGCTCAGCGCCATAATGTGCACCTAGACCACCTGTAAATAGTCCATAGCCATAAGCCACCTGAACCATATCTTTCGCGGTTAAACCTGCCATGCGTAAACAACGCGCAACAATGTCCGACCAAGTATTAATATCTTTTTGGGTATAACCCACCACGGTCGGTTTACCCGTTGTGCCCGATGATGCATGTAAACGCACAATTTGCTCTTGCGGTACGGCAAACATTCCAAACGGATAGTTGTCTCTTAAATCCTGTTTGGTGGTAAAAGGAAACTTCGCCAGATCGTCTAAAGTCACGAAGTCATCAGGATGTACACCCGCTTCATCGAACTTTTTCTTATAGACCGGACTATTTTCATATACAAAAGTCAGGGTTTGTTTTAACCGGTTAGTTTGCAGCTCTCTAAGCTCTGCAAGTGTTAATTGTTCAACATTATCCGTTGTAAGGCTGTCCATCGCCTATCTCCTCATTATGTAATTTTTAAAACCGTCTGAATTAATTTAAGTTTTCCAAAATCAGTGCGACGCCTTGTCCCACACCTACACACATTGTGCAAAGTGCATAGCGTCCACCGCGTTTTTTTAGCTCACGTGTTGCGGTAATCACTAAACGTGTACCACTCATACCTAACGGATGACCTAACGCAATCGCACCACCATTTGGGTTAACGCGTTCATCGTCATCTTTTAGACCGAGTTCACGCATACAAGCCAAAGATTGGGCTGCGAATGCTTCATTCAGCTCAATCACATCCATCTGATCTAGCGTTAAACCTGTTTGCTTTAAAATCTTCTGCACAGCCGGAACAGGACCTATACCCATATATTTGGGTTCAACACCCGCACTTGCAATGCCAATTACGTGTGCTAAAGGTTTTAAACCATGTGTATCTGCAAATTCACGGTTGGTAATTAACACACACGCAGCACCGTCATTTACACCAGAGGCATTTCCGGCAGTCACCGAACCACCTTCTTTTCTAAAAGGTGCTTTTAGCTTCGCAAGTGCTTCAAGTGTCGTTTCACGCGGATGTTCATCGTGGCTAACTACATTCACATTTTTCTTACGGTCTACAATCTCGACAGGCAAAATCTCGTCGTTAAAAAAGCCGTTTTGTTGTGCAGCAGCCGTTTTTTGTTGGCTACGCAATGCAAAAGCATCTTGGTCTTCACGACCAATCTGATATTTTTCAGCTACATTTTCGGCAGTTTCAGGCATGCTGTCGGTGCCGTATTGTGCTTTAAGTTGTTTATTTATAAAGCGCCAGCCAATGGTGGTGTCATAAATTTCAGGTGTACGGCTAAACGCTTCGGTCGGTTTAGCTTGTACAAATGGCGCACGACTCATCGACTCCACACCACCTGCCAACACGAACTGAGCTTCACCTGCTTTAATTGAGCGTGCAGCAAGTCCTACTGCATCTAGACCCGAGGCACATAAACGATTAACCGTCATGGCTGGTACAGTCTCAGGTAAGCCTGCCAACAGTGTTGCCATACGTGCAACGTTACGGTTGTCTTCACCTGCTTGGTTGGCACATCCTAAAAACACTTCGTCTACCGTATTCCACGGTAAATTCGGGTGTTTATCTTTTAAATATTTGATGGGCAATGCAGCTAAATCATCTGCACGTACTGCACTTAAGGCACCGGCATATCGTCCAATTGGGGTACGAATAAAATCGCAAATTAAAACGTCTTCCATGTTGACTCCTGATTATGCAAATTCGGTCATATCACGTGAATATTGAGTAGCAATGTTTTGAGTTTTCGCTACGTATTGCTTGAGGTAGATACTCGCGCGATATTTTTCCTCTCCATACAGTGCATATAAGTTATTTAAGGTTTGGAGCACATAAGCACCGCCCATTTGTGTCAACCACTGGTAAGGACCTTTAGGATAATTCACTCCATATTTCATGGCATTATCAATATCTTCCAGACTCGCAACACCATGTAAACTTGCTTCGCAGGCTTCATTAATGAGTAAAGCGATGGTGCGTAGGGTTAACAGTGCCGGATGGTCTTTAATCCACATCACGCTCATACCAAACTGTGCAAAGTAAGCCTCAACTTTAGCCAGATCACTTGCTTCACAAAGCTCGTTATGGCTGAGTACTAAAGCCTGTGCCTGCTCAAAATCATGGTGCCAATCCATTAAAACCACTTTACGGCTCAGGTAATGGATATTGGCTGACTCACCTTGGCTTAAACGTAAGTCGATATCATCAATTTGAAGAATATTGTCGTCACTCGCAGATCCGCTTTTTAAACCTAAACGCGTTAAAAATGCAGGTAGCTGAGACCAAGTCCCTTTTAGCTGAATATGTGCATCAACTGGCTTGGCAACCACAGCTTGAGGTTGAAATGTCTCGTACTGATTTTTCTCGCTATAGCGATAAAAGCCCTGTTTTGACTTACGGCCCCAAGCTCCTGCATCGACCAATTCTTTTTGAATCAGACTTGGGCGGTAGCGTGGCTCGTAAAAAAACTCTTGATAAACGCTTTGGGTTACCGAAAAGTTAACATCTTGGCCAATTAGGTCTGTGAGTTCACACGGCCCCATCGCAAAACCACCGCATTGCTTTAATGCATAATCTAGCTGGTCGTAGCTGGTGACCTGTTCTTGCAGTGCTCTAAAGCCTTCTGCATAAAACGGACGTGCAATTCGGTTAACAATAAAACCAGGAGTCGACTTGGTGAGTACGGGAATTTTTTTCCAGCCCAACATCAAGTTTTTTAAAGCCAAACATAAGCTGTTTGGGGTTTTTAAGCCTTGTACAACTTCAACCAGTTTCATGACTGGTGCAGGGTTAAAAAAGTGTAAACCCACTACGCGCTCAGGGTGAGCAATGCCAGCCGAAATGGCCGTCACTGAAATTGAAGATGTGTTACTTGCAAAAATGGTTTGCGCACTACAAATTTCAGCGAGTTGTTTAAATAAAGACTGTTTAACTTCTTTTTTCTCAACAACTGCTTCAATGACTAAGCCGGCATCACGTAGTGCTTCAACTTGATTGACCACAGTTAAACGCGCTAAGGCTTCATCAGCTTGCTGCTCTGTGAGCTTGTTCTTTTCAACCAGCTTTTTAAAAGTCTGCCTCAAGCCCTCAACTGCTTGTTGCGCTTTTTGAGCGTCCAGATCATATAAAATGGTCGAGTGCCCATTGACGATGGCTAACTGAGCAATACCGATGCCCATGGTGCCAGAACCAATGACGGCAATTCGAGCACGAGATAAATCTAAATCTGTCATGCTTAGCGCCCTTTAAAATTTGGTTCGCGTTTATTCATAAAGGCTTGTACACCTTCACGATAATCTTCTGAACGACCAGCAATACGTTGTAAGTCACGCTCTAATAGCACTTGCTCTTCAAAGGTATTGTTGCTTGATTGATGAATGGCTTTTTTAATAAGAGATAGACCAAAAGTAGGCTGTTTCGCTAAACGTTCTGCGAGTTCAGTGACCTTTGTTTTAAGCTCAGCATCTTCAACCACATCCCAAATCATGCCCCATTCTTTTGCGGTTTCTGCTGGGAGCTTGTCACCTAACAAAGTTAAACCCATCGCACGCGCATGGCCTACAGCACGTGGTAAAAACCATGTACCCGCAGAGTCTGGAACCAAACCTAAGCGGCAAAATGCTTGTACAAAGTTTGCCGATTTGGCTGCAATCACTAAATCACATGCCAGTGCAATATTTGCCCCTGCACCTGCTGCCACGCCATTTACGGCGCAAATCACAGGCTTTGGCATATTTACAATCGTTTTAATGAGCGGGTTATAGTAAGTTTCAATGGAATATCCTAAATCTGGAGCTTCGGCATTTGGGTCTACTACACGGTCCCCTAAATCTTGCCCTGCACAGAAGCCACGGCCTTCGCCACTAATCACCACACAGCGAACATCTGGATTTTTGGTCCACAGGTTTAAAACCTCAGCCACTTCACGATGCATATCGACATTAAAGCTATTCAGTGCTTTTGGGCGGTTAAATGTCAGGTAGCCAACACCATTTTTTTCTTCAGCAATAATATTTTGATAGTCCATCACTCACCTCTAAACACTGGCTTTCTTTTCTCAAAGAAAGCATTAATCCCTTCGTTTCGATCTTTTGTAGCCGCCAGCCAGACAAAGTTTTGACGTTCAAACTTGAGTCCCTGACTTAAAGTCGTTTCATGAATACTTTTAATTGATTGTTTAATCACGCGAATCGCTAAAGGCGCTTGTTTCGCAATTTTGGCTGCAAGTTGAACCGCATATTCAACAGTTAATTCAGTCGGGATAACCTGACTGCAAATACCGTGTTGCTCTGCCTGTTTTGCCGAAATCATTTCACCTGTCATGGCCCAGCGCATGGTAAGTTGCTGCCCAACCAAGCGAGCTAAACGCTGTGTTCCACCTGCACCCGGTAACATACCAAGGCCAATTTCAGGTAACGCAAAACGGGCATTTTCACCGCAAATCACCATATCCGAATGTAAAACCAGCTCAAACCCAGCGCCTAAGGCATAGCCATTGACTGCACTAATCAGTGGCTTACTAAACGCATCAATTTTTTGCCAAAGCTTCGGACGAATATCAAGTTGCAAAGTTACGGCGTCCATTGCAGCCAGCTCGCTAAGATCTGCTCCAGCCGCAAAGCATTGAGCGTTACCCGTTAAAACCACTGCTTTGACTTGAACATTATGTTCAGCTTCTTCGAGCAAATCGCATAAACACTGCAATGTTGCATTGTTTAAAGCATTTCTTTTTTCTGGGCGGTTTAGTGTTAATAACAAAACACCGTCAGTTGCTGTGCTGGCTTTGATTAACTTTTGCATGACTGTCTCTACTCATCAAAACTCAAACGAACATTTGAGCCTTTCGGTAAGGTTTGACAGCTAAGCACATAGCCCTTTTCAACTTCGTCTTTTTCAAGGCTATAGTTAAGGAACATATCGACTTCACCAGAAACAACTTTACAACGACAAGTCGCACACACCCCACCTTTACAGGCATACGGCAAGTCAGCACCCGCACGCAAAGCCGCATCAAGAATACTTTCATCGTCTTGAGCCACAGAAACAATTAGTTCACGGCCATCTAAAATGATGTTTACTTTTTCTTCTTTACGATTTGCATCAGCTTCAGCGCTACGTTTACGCGCTTGTCCTGTATGGAAACGTTCGGTGTGGATTTTTTCTTTTGCAATACCATAGTTTGGCAAAGTGCTTTCTACGGCATTCATCATTTCATCTGGACCACAGGCAAAAACATGGTCAAAACTTGTTTCAAGTACATCAAAATCAAAAAGCCGTTTAAGCTTTTCTTCATCAATACGACCGTTCATGAGTTCACTATCGTTGAACTCACGAGAAAAGATATTGATGAGCTGAAAACGTTCTTTAAACTGATCTTTCAAATCCATAATTTGCTCGGCAAACATGGTTTGTTTCCATGAACGGTTTCCATAGAGCAACGTAAATTTAGCTTCAGGTTGTTCAAATAAAACTTGCTTAACAATCGATAAAATTGGAGTAATACCACTGCCCGCAGCAACCCCTAAATAGTTTTGTCCGCCCAGCTTGGCTGCTTTTTGAAAAAACACACCTTGTGGTGGCATCACTTCAAGCACATCACCCACTTTTAAATGGTCATTTGCCCAGTTTGAAAATTGTCCTTGATCAATTTTTTTAACCGCAATACTGATGTCTTCTTTTGCTGCATAGCTACAAATTGAATAACAACGGCGGATTTCACCAGCTTCAGTTAAATGGCGAATGGTTAAATGTTGCCCCGGTTGAAATTGGAATTGTTCTTGTTGTTCAGGTACAACGTCAAATGCAATACAAATTGCCTGATCGGTTTGAGGCGTAATACTTTTTACTTTTAATGGTACAAATTGGCTCATGGCTGATTTCCTTATCTAAAGACTTAAATACATTTGAAGTAATCAAAAGGCTCAAGACAGTCCTGACATTTATAAAGTGCTTTACAGGCGGTAGAACTAAACTCTGTTAACAGTCGGGTATGTCGGCTTTTACAACGTGGACACTCGACACCATCTTTTAAATGAACGTGAGTCCCACATTGATGCGCCAACCCTTCAGGTGGTGCAATGCCATAGACTTGCAGTTTCTTTTTACCCGCTTCAGACATCCAGTCGGTGGTCCATGCTTCTGACAAATCAACCATCACTTTGACTGGTGTCAAAGCTTCTGCGGTAAAGGCTTCAGCAATTTGTGCTTTCAACATATCTGTTGCTGGACAACCGCTATATGTCGGAGTTAGACGAACAATGATTTCTTGTTGATCGTTAATCTCTACACCGCGAATCATGCCCAAATCCACAACAGATAAAACCGGAATTTCAGGGTCACTTACCGTTTGTAGAACATCCCAACATTGGTCGATGCAATGACGAATCATTTGCATGGCTCACCTCCTTGTCTTACCAGGTCATGCCCGGATAAGTTCTTTGAATACTTTGCATTTCAGCCAACAAATAACCTAAATGCTCAGTATGCAATCCTTGTTTTGCACCACGGCGATAAGCACCGTTCACAGCAACATTTAATTCAAAACGCTTAAGCTCATCTGCAATGGTTTTATCCCATTGTTCTTTTTCATTTGAAAAATCTGGAATCACGCCTTGTGCAACTAATGCTTGTTCGTCTGCATTAAGTTCAAATAACTCAGCGGTAAAGCGCCATAAATTATTTAAACCGTCTTGCACACGTTGGTGAGCTTCATCCGTGCTTAAACTTAAACGCTCCATCCAGCTTGTCGAAAAACGGATGTGATATTTCACTTCTTTTAAAGATTTGACAGCAAGCGCACTTACTTCTGGAAGCGAGCTCTGTGTTAAAGCAGTCAATAAATGAAGGTGGTAATGATCCATCAACCACTGGCGTACAATCGTTTGTGCAAAATCGACATTGGGTTGTTCGCACAACAGTAGGTTTAGAAATTCACGTTCTGTACGGAAATACGCAAGCTGATCTTCATCACGCTTAGCCTCATCATACTGCCCAGCTAAAGTCAGAAAGTTTCTCGCCTGACCTAACAAGTCCAAACCGATATTTGCTAAAGCAATATCAATTTCAAGCTCAGGTGCGTGCCCACACCATTCGGCCAAACGCTGCGATAAAACCAGTTGGCTGTCACCAATATGTAATAAGAATTTAGATAAAACTGTATTATTCATTTCCATTCTTCCTTACATATGCTCAATGCCATCTGGGATATGGTAGAAAGTTGGGTGGCGGTACACTTTATCTAATGACGGATCGAAAAATTCAGATTTTTCATCTGGTTGTGAAGATCTAATCATTTCCGAACGAATGACCCAAATGCTAATCCCTTCATTACGGCGTGTATAAACATCACGAGCATGTTGCAGTGCGATTTCATCATCGGGTGCTCTTAAGCTGCCTACATGACGGTGGCTTAAGCCTTGTTTACTACGTACAAATACTTCGTAGAGCGACCAGTTGTTTTTATCTTCCATTTTGATTTCCTCAAATTTTTCCATAAATCTTGTTAAGCCACTTTGTTCGCTTCAAGCTGCTGTTTTTTTGCGTAGACCACTGCTGCATCACGAACCCATTTGCCGTTTTCCCATGCTTTACGACGTGCTTCGATACGCTCGTGATTACATGGACCACGTCCGGCAATCACTTCATTAAATTCGTGCCAGTCGATCTCGCCAAACTCGTAGTGACCTGTTTCTTCATTCAGTTTTAAATCTGGATCTGGTACTTCAAGACCAAGCTGTAAAATTTGCGGCACAGTGTTATCAACAAACTTTTGACGTAATTCATCGTTACCAAAGCGTTTGATTTTCCATGCCATGCTTTGCGCGCTATTTGGAGAATGCTCGTCACTTGGACCAAACATCATCAGTGCTGGCCACCAATAGCGATTTACCGCATCTTGTGCCATCTGTTTTTGTTCTGGTGTACCACCTGCTAAAGCCATCATGGCTTCAAAACCTTGGCGTTGATGGAAACTTTCTTCTTTACAAATACGTACCATTGCACGTGCATATGGCCCGTAAGAGGTACGGCAAAGCGCAACCTGGTTCACAATAGCTGCCCCATCGACAAGCCAACCAATTGCAGCGACATCTGCCCAAGTCAAAGTTGGATAGTTAAAAATTGATGAGTATTTCATTTTTCCATCAATCAACTTTTCCATCATGTCATCACGGTCAGCACCTAAGGTTTCTGCCGCACTGTATAGATACAAACCATGACCCGCTTCATCTTGTACCTTCGCCAATAAAACTGCTTTACGTTTTAAAGTTGGCGCACGAGTAATCCAGTTCCCTTCAGGCAACATACCTACAATTTCAGAATGGCCATGTTGCCCAATTTGACGAATCAATGTTTTGCGGTAGGCATCGGGCATTTGATCCTTAGCCTCGATCGTAATTTCATTGGCAATATTTTGTTCAAATTTCTGGTAGTTGTTTTCCATTCTTTCATTCCCTGTAGGTATCACCCTTAAATCTATTTTTCGATACACTAAAAACAAAGTCAACCTATTTTTTAGTATCAAATTAAATTAGACCCACAAAAATACAATAAACATTTGAAATAAATAAAATTTAATTATAAATAAAAAATCTTTTTACTTTTAAAAATCAAAATAAAGTTGACTTTTAAACAAATTAATCTGAAATTATGAATCATATTTTTGCAATTTTTATAATTGATGTATCACATAAAAAAGGAGTTTGGTCATGCTTGAACAAGCACATCTAGAAGGAACCTCAACTGACACAGATTTTCAGCAGCCTGAACATCAACTGTCTCATCTTGCTTCTTATGTCTATGGAACATGGCATTCGACGAGTGAAGAACTACGTCCTGTTTATCATGCCATTACAGGTGAATCGATTTATGCCGTAAGTAGTCATAGCATTGATATGAAACGTGTTGTTCAATATGCCAAACAAAATGGTTCAGAACTGGCTAACTGGACGTTTCACCAACGTGCAAATGCGTTAAAACAAATTGCTCAATATTTACTTGAGCGTAAAGAAGAGTTCTATAAGCTTGCTTATGCGACAGGTGCAACTCGTAAAGATGCATGGATTGATATTGAAGGTGGTATCCAGACGTTATTTGCTTATTCGAGTCTGGTTCGTCGTGAACTCAATGACGAGAAAATTATTACTGAAGACAGCTGGATTCAATTATCTAAAAATGGAACTTTCGGTGCTAAGCACATTTTAAGTCCTAAAGCAGGTGTTGCCGTTCACATTAATGCATTTAACTTCCCAATTTGGGGAATGCTTGAAAAGATTGCACCAACTCTACTCGCAGGTGTGCCATGTATTGTTAAACCTGCAACCGATGGCTCTCAATTAACTCAAGCGGTTGTAAAAGCCATTGAAGAAGCCCATGTATTACCAAAAGGTTCGCTACAACTGATTTGTGGTCAAACTTATGACTTGTTCGACCACTTAGGCCCACAAGACTGCGTGACCTTTACAGGTTCTGCTTACACAGGTCAAAAACTACGTAACCACCCTCACCTCAATAAATATTCGATTCCATTTAGCATGGAAGCCGACTCAGTAAACAGTGCGATTTTAAGCCCTGAGGCAAATGAAGAAACTGTCGATTTATTTGTGCGTGAAGTCTTCCGTGAGATGACCACCAAAGCAGGCCAAAAATGTACCGCAATTCGTCGTGCATTTGTTCCTGAAAATTTGTTAGCTATCGTGCAAGAGAAGCTCACTGCCAAACTTGCTAAAGTTGTGGTGGGTGACCCTCAAAAAGAAGAAACCACCATGGGCGCTTTAGCGAGCATTAAACAAAAACATGACGTTGCAGAAAAAGTTGCCGAACTCAGCAAAGATGCAAAAATTGTTTTTGGTGGTAACGATAGCTTTACATTTAATGCAGATCATCCTGAAAAAGGTGCTTTTTTCGCTCCAACTTTATTGCTCTGCGAACAACCTTTACAAGCGACACATGTGCATACCACAGAAGCATTTGGTCCTGTATGTACCCTCATGCCATATAGCAAAATTGAAGAATTGGCTGATCTTGTTTCACGTGGCGAAGGTAGCTTAGTGGCTTCTGTCGTTAAAAATAACGATGAAAATATTGAACAGATTATTCAAAAAATTGCACCTTGGCATGGCCGTGTCCATGTACTCGATGCAGAGTCGGCAAAAGAAAGTACAGGACATGGTTCTCCACTTCCACATTTAGTACACGGCGGACCTGGTCGTGCAGGTGGCGGTGAAGAGTTAGGCGGTATTCGCGCCGTTAAACACTACATGCAGCGCACCGCAATTCAAGGTTCTCCAAATAGTCTGACGCAAATTACCCACTCGTGGACTGCTGGCTCAAAAGTTAACGAAGACCGCGTACATCCATTTAAAAAGTCGTTTGATGAGTTAGTGATTGGTGAACGCTTATTAACAGCACGTCGCACAGTAAGCGAAGCAGATATTGTCAACTTTGCTGGTTTAAGCGGTGACTATTTCTATGCGCATACCGACAAAATTGCAGCTGCCGAATCTTTCTTTGGTGAGCGCGTTGCACATGGCTATTTCATTGTATCGGCCGCAGCTGGTCTATTTGTAGATGCAGCACAAGGCCCTGTGATTGCCAACTACGGTATGGACAACTTACGCTTTGTTGAACCAGTTAAAATTGGTGACTCAATTCAGGTTGAACTCACCTGTAAGCAAAAAACGCCTAAACCTCAAAAAGACCCGTCTCAGCCTGCTCATGGCGTTGTGGTGTGGGATATTAAAGTCAAAAACCAACATGGTGAACTTGTCGCAACCTACGACATTTTAACTTTAGTTGCTCGTGATTTATAAATAGAACTCAAACTGATGGATAGCTAATATCCATCAGTTTTTTATCTTACATTAGTCGTTGTTCTTTTAATGGATCGAAAAATAGCGACTTTAGAATTGTCTCAGATGAAAACGTTTAGCCAGTTTCTTTTGCAGAATAATAATGAGAACTGGGAACCCTGCTGCGGAAATTACACATATCATCAGTAACTTGTTTAGATTTTGTGGTGTCATGCCATGATCAGGTAATAAAAAAGCAGACAGAAAGAATGCGATGGTTGTAACCAGATACATGATTGAGGTCTGTAATGAAGAAAATCCTGCTCGTTGTCTGTCATCAGGAAACTGAATCGAAACCACCGAAGATGTCACCAAACGACTGTAAGATGCACCGAGAAATAAACTAATAAATAACGTTGCATACTGATAGCCAAGCATTGGTATTAGCAAACTCAATATAAAGACAATGGTCGAACCGGTAGCCAAGATCAAAGCCGAAAAATGGGAGGTTAACGCCCCTGTGATTTTTGTAGACAGATAACCTATCACGCCCCCGCTAAAGAAGAGCCAAGGCAGTAGATCTTGAGAAGCGCCTAGCTGCTGTATCATTAACGGTGCCAAAATAGGAATAACCAGCATAGGACTAAACTGAACAAGCGCATTACTGGAAGCGAACAGTAAAGTTTCCATATCGAGAGGCTGCTTAGGGAGCGTGTCTAAAGAGACTGGGTCTTTAGGTATGATGGATACAATCAATGGCAACGCTACTGCACACAAGGCACTTATGAGCCACAAAGCCACATGCCAGTCATAATGTGTGCACAAAAATAATATCGTGGGCATACCTACAATGCTTACTATTGAAAATGACGCGATCACCGTGGCTAACATTTTTCCCTGTAAGTTAGGCGGTGCGTTGTTTATTAATATACTTATACCCACACCGATTGTCGTACCACCAACCAACCCTGCACAAAATCGAAGTGCAAGCAGAAGACTAAAACTGGATATGCAGGTAGTCAAAAGTGTTAGTAGCCCCAACAACGCCATATTGATAATTAAAAACCGCTTTTTATTGAAATGACCAATCCAGTAAAAAGCAATAATTCCCGAAAGGACGGCACCTAGTGTGTACATGCCGGACACATAGCCTGAGAATGATACAGGCACTGCGAAATCTGTTGCCATAAAAACAAAAACAGGGTTGAACACCATATATTCCAGTGCATTAGTGAACTGGACAAAAGCAATTACAAGGGCTATCCGCATGAGAGCTTTATGATTAAATATCTGCATGACTGGGAGCATAGCAAGCAACCTATGGATGAAAGATATCCGAGTTTAGCTGCTATCAATGATGTTTATTATATGATAGAAATGGCACTTATTATTATCAAATATGGGATAATTGATGCGTCCTGCTCTGGATTTTAATACCCTGAAAGTGTTCATTGCGGTGGTTGAAAGAGAAAGTTTTGTTGGAGCATCGAAAATCCTTGAAATGCCGACATCAAACGTGAGTCGCTGTATTTCTCAGTTAGAAGAAAAACTGGATCTTCAGCTCATTGAGCGTAGCACCCGACATATGAAACTCACTCAGGCAGGACAGTTACTCTACACTCGAGCTAAGCCATTACTGGAAGCACTTGAGCAAACTGAGACAGAATTAACGTTGCGGCAAATGCAACTCAAAGGCCCATTGCGAATCTGTATTCCCAATGAAATAGGTCCTGCATTGCTGGGTTCTATTATTGCCGATTTCGCCTGTCAGTACCCAGATCTAGAGATCAGCTGTGTTACCAATTTGTCAGGTTTCGAATCTCTGCGAGATGATCTGGATTTAGCTATCATTATTACCCGTGGTCAGATGGATAACAGTGACTACATCGCACGTCATCTGGTAACTATTCCTTGCACCATTGTTGCAGCCCCATCCCTCATTCAGCGTTACGGCACCCCGACTCATATCCAGCAGTTTGAAGAATTACCCTGTATTACAACAGTAAGTGCACTTAAAGGTGCTCCTTGGCAATTTGTCAATAAAAAGGGGGAATTCGAGACCATCAAAGTTAAAGGACATTATCGAGTAAACAGCGGGGAGATGGCAGGACAAGCCGCTATATCAGGTGTCGGTTTTGCAATTCTATCCGAACAAGCATGCCAACCCTACATTAGCGATGGACGTTTAATCGAGATTGAGTTTGAACAATCGGCAGCTCCATTGCAATTGTTCGCACTTTATTCAAATCGCCGTTACTTACCCGCTAAAACAAGAGCACTCATTGATTTCATACAGCAAAAATTGAGTGATAGTTCGAGCTGATAAGGTTACTTTCTTTTTGCTGCTTATTTCCTCGCTCATTTTAGGAATCCTTTTTGCCAATCAGCCTCAATTTGTTAAGATGGCAACCGTGAAAAATTAAGTTAAGTTCTCACAAACTGTTAACTCAATATTGACACTAAAAAAGGTACACTAAAAGGTATACTTTTTTCTTAGACTAAGTCAGATTTACACATAAGTTGTTAGAATTGGTTGGACAACCAAACTTTCAAAGTTAACTTATTTATTATTGATTTTTTAAGGGTTTAATACGCATGAATAGCGCTGAAATCATGGCTGACTTATCTTCTCATACACCTATGATGCAGCAATATCTCAAAGTCAAAACGGACTATCAACATGCGTTGCTGTTTTACCGTATGGGTGATTTTTATGAACTCTTCTTTGAAGATGCTCATTTAGCAGCCAAACTTTTAGGTATCACCTTAACCCATCGTGGTAAAGCTAGTGGGCGACCTATTCCAATGGCGGGTGTTCCCTATCATGCGGCAGAAGGTTATCTTGCACGTCTGGTCAAAGCTGGGCGCACTGTAGCCATTTGCGAACAAGTGGGAGAAGTGACAGGTAAAGGTCCAGTTGATCGTAAAGTTGTTCGTATTCTGACCCCTGGTACTTTAACTGATGATGCATTACTCAGCAGTTATCAATCCTCTAATCTCGTTTCATTATGCATTCATCAAAACCAGATTGGTTTTGCGTTACTCGACTTAAGTGCAGGCATTTTTAAAGTTCAACAACAAGATTACAAGCCCGAACAATTGCCTATTGAGCTTGCACGTTTAATGCCAAGTGAAATCTTGATTGATGAAGACCTGGTCGACACAAATATTATCGAGCAAATTAAAAAACACTTAGAATGCCCTGTTACCAAACGTCCAAATGTAGACTTCAATCTAAATAACGCACAAAAAACTTTATGTGACCAATTTACGGTATCAACGCTTTCAGGTTTTGGTTTAGACCCATTACCTTTAGCTAAAGCTGCTGCCGCTGCACTCATTCACTATGCAAAAGAAACCCAAAAAACTGCATTACCACATATCCGTTCAATTCAGCTTGAGCAAAGTACAGACTTTATCGCGCTCGACCCAATCACGCGCCGTAACTTAGAAATTATCGAACCGTTATTTGAACATGGCACCTCATTATTCCAACTGGTGAATGACTGCCAAACTGCAATGGGTGGCCGTTTATTAAGCCGTACACTCATGCAACCAGTCCGTGATACAGCATTGCTCGATGCTCGTTTAGATGCGATTGAGCAACTCATTCAGGGATATCACGAAAGCCCAGTTCGTTTAGTGCTTAAAGAAATTGGTGATATAGAACGTGTGCTTAGCCGTGTTGCTCTAGGCAGTGCGCGACCACGTGATTTAGTACAGCTTCGTCACGCATGCGCACAAATTCCAGCTTTAAGAACGGCGTTAACTCCAGTCATTCAAGCGAAAAAATCCAAGTTATTAGTTCAACTCGATCAAGAGCTTGGAGATTTTAAAGCGCTTCATCAACATTTAATAGCAGCTATTGTTGAAAATCCGCCAGTATTACTTCGTGATGGCAATGTAATTGCAGAAGGATATGATGCTGACCTCGATGAATTACGCCAAATTCGTGATCATGCAGGTCAATTCCTCATTGATTTAGAAATCAAAGAACGTGAACGCACTGGCATTAATACCCTTAAAATCGGCTATAACCGTGTAAGTGGTTACTACATTGAACTGACTCGTGCTCAAGCAGAACAAGCTCCAGCTGACTATATCCGTCGCCAGACTTTAAAAAATGCTGAACGCTACATTACCCCTGAACTAAAAAGTTTTGAAGATAAAGTTCTGTCGAGCGAATCGCGTGCATTAGCCCGTGAAAAAGCCTTATTCGAAGCTTTACTTGAAAATCTGCGCGAAAATATTGCTCATCTTCAAATGATGAGTTCGGCAATTGCTCAAATTGATGTGGTGGCAAACTTTGCTCATCAAGCACGTTTAAACAATTGGGCGCGCCCTGAATTTACCCCAGAAACGGGCATTAAAATTCAGGCTGGTCGCCACCCTGTCGTTGAAGCTTTAAATAAAGCACCATTTACACCCAATGATACTTTCCTTGATGCTCAGCACCGTATGGCAATTATTACTGGTCCAAACATGGGCGGTAAATCAACCTTCATGCGTCAAACAGCATTAATTAGTTTGCTTGCTTATTGTGGTAGCTATGTGCCGGCCAAAGCAGCCAAGCTTGGTCCAATTGACCGAATTTTCACTCGTATTGGTTCAGCCGACGATTTATCTACGGGTAAATCGACCTTTATGGTTGAGATGACAGAAACTTCACAGATTCTGCACCATGCCACCAATCAATCGCTTGTTTTAATGGATGAGGTTGGCCGCGGAACCAGTACCTATGACGGTTTATCTTTAGCTTGGGCTTGCGTAGTTGATTTAACGAAGCGCGTAAAATGTTTATGTTTATTTGCCACTCATTATTTCGAGTTGACTGAACTTGGTAGTGAAGCAGGAATTGATAACTATCATGTAACTGCGCAAGAACTTAATGGCAATCTAATTTTATTGCATAAAGTTCAACAAGGCCCTGCAAGTCAAAGTCATGGTTTACAGGTTGCAAAGTTAGCGGGCATTCCTGCCAACGTTATTAAAGAAGCGCAGAAGCGTTTACGCATTTTAGAAAAACAGCAGCAGCAACATCTACAAACCAGCTTTCAAAATGATTTGTTTGCTCCACCAGATGCAAACTCTGGTTCACAAATCATAGAGAAAGTGGTCGAAATAGAAGTTTCATCCCCTGCTCTAGATTTACTTAAGCAAATTGAAGTCGATAACTTATCGCCTCGTCAGGCGCTTGAACAACTCTATGAGTTGAAAGCTGCACTGAAATCTTAATAAATCACGTCCGAATAAGCAGGCTTAGGTCTGCTTATTCATCTTAGAGAATAATATTTATATGATCTTAAGATCTTTGCAATATTCAGAAATCGATCTTATTTGGCAGCAGATTAGCCGCCGTGAATTAATTACTCAAAACTACATACAAAACCAGCAACATTTAGAATTAGTAGATTGTTTTTTTGATGTGCAACATTGGGACTCGTATCATCTAGAAAATGACCCACCTAAACTAAAACAACTCTATGAACAAGGTTCAATATTCATCGGTGCATTTGACGCTTCTGAAAAACTGGTTGGTGTAAGTGTAGTCTCAAATCAATTTATAGCGGATTACCCTCACGCGAAATTACTCCACTATTTCTATGTCGATGCAGACCAGCAAGGTCAAGGCATTGGTGCTAAGCTTATGCAAGCTGCAAAAGAGTCTGCCAAGCAACTCGGTGCAAACCAACTGTATATTTCAGCAACTCCAAGTCGGCGCACTGTTGACTTCTATATGAAGCATGGCGCGCAACCCTTGGGTGCTCCAGATCAACAACTTTGGCAGCTCGAACCTGAAGATATTCATTTGTTATATACCTTGTAATCCTAAAGATTTAAGACTATTTCAACAAAAAAGGCTGAAAATCAAAATTTGTAAAAGAAAAAATGAGAAATTAAGATATTTATGAAAATAGATGCCTTGACTTAAATGACATCTAAACAATTAAATAAAATAATTTTTAAGTTATTGTTTTATAAAATATATTATTATTTTAATTTTATAGACTAGCAGTTCACAAGGTTGAAAGATCTGTTTGATTATCAACGTATTAACTTATCTTCATATGCATGAATAAAGAATATCAATAAAAGCAATTGTTTGTTTACCCCTTTTTTGCCTAAAATAAGCTATTCGAAATGAAACCATATTTTTTAGGTAGCTGTCGCCATGACCTTTGTTGTCACTGAAAATTGTATTAAATGTAAATACCAAGATTGCGTAGAAGTTTGTCCTGTAGACTGTTTTTACGAAGGTCCGAATTTCCTAGTGATTAATCCGGATGAATGTATTGACTGTGCATTATGTGAACCAGAGTGCCCGGCAAATGCAATTTTCTCTGAAGATGAGTTACCAGAAGGTCAGGAAGTGTTTATTGAATTAAATGCGGACCTTTCTCAAAAATGGCCTAACATTACTCAAATTGGTGATCAACCAGCTGACCGTGAAGAATGGAACGGCAAACCTGATAAATTACAATATCTTGAAAAGTAATTTCAAAAAAGATCAGCAACCGCTGATCTTTTTTTATACCCTATTCAAACATTTCATTGCAAATTCCTCGTAATTTGTGCACTGTTTTGCATTAAAATAGCCGCAATATTTATAAATGCTTAATTTTTCTTATGCGGAAGTTTTTGCAGAGTCTGGTGCCTTTATGCATAATCCCAGCGGTTATGGTGGGTTGTGTCAGCTCTCCCCAACACACAACAACAGGCAAAACCTCTCCAAGTGGTAAACGAATCTTTATTCCACAAGAGCGCGTTATTATCGAGCGCCCGATTCGCCCTAAAATTGAGCCTGCGTCCTACCGCGCTTGGTTAAATACAGGCGATCACTATGAACGAGTACGTGAATATGAAAAATTTCTAGCACGTAATGATGTAGTCGGTATCGTACCAAGTTTTGAATTATTAAGATCAGCACGTGATTGGCAAAAATGCGGTAGTTCAGAATATGCGGTACCAAACCGTGAGCTATGGAATAACTCTTTATCAACCCTACGCGTATTTAAATATTTAGTTGCAGCAAAAGTTCTAACCGACTTTGAAGTGACTTCAGTTTATCGCGACCTGCCTTTAAACCAGTGTGCTGGCGGGGCAAGCTCTTCTAAACATTTATTTAACTCTGCAATTGATTTCCGTATTGGACCAGAAGTTCCACAGCCAGAAGACTATGCTTTTATTGAAAATACAAAGTTTAAACTTTGTCAGTTCTGGGCTCAGCATGGCCAAAGCTTAAACTTAGGTGTTGGTTTATATAGCTCTGGACAGATTCACATTGATACTCAAGGCTATCGTACTTGGGGACCTGACCTCACCCGAAACAGTTCGATGTGTAATTTCTAATTTAAAAAACTCCTTTCAACTGAAAGGAGTTTTTTATTGTTCATTTCTCAATCAACCAAAATTTCTTGAAACGAAGATTTTTGCACTCTATGCATAAACGTTTAAAATAGCATGATCAACATATAGGTAAATTTGATTATGCAGCAGATGTGGACAGACATTGACCAATATATCGATTCACATTTAATTCCCGAAGACCCGCGACTTGAATATGCATTAAAGAATACCGACGAACACGGCTTTTCAAATCATCTTGCAGTAGCACCTAACCAAGGTATGTTCTTGCAGATGCTTATTCAAATGAATAAATGCAAACGAGTTTTAGAAATCGGAACCTTTGCTGCATACAGTACTATCTGGTTGGGCCGTGCTTTACCTGAAGATGGTTATTTACTCACAATTGAAGGCCGTGATACTCATGCAGAAATGGCTCAAAAAAATATCGACCATGCTAACCTTCCTGTAAAAGTTGAGCTTAAAGCTGGCCGTGCCGCAGATATCCTTTCCGCGATTGATCCTCAATCTGTCGAGCCTTTTGATTTTATTTTCATTGATGCCGATAAACAGGGTTATCCTGAATATTTAGAATTGAGTCTGAAATTCTCTAGATCAGGTACGATTATTGTGCTGGATAATGTAATTCGCGCAGGTGATATTTTAAATCCAGATAATAAAAAACCGAGTATTGAAGGCATTCGTGAAATGTTTAAAGCTCTCGAAAACCACCCACAAATACTATCTTGCACAGCATTACAAACAGTTGGCTCAAAAGGTCATGATGGCTTCGCAATTGCAATTGTGAAATAATGGTTAAAAAATCATCTTTTTTATTTTATTCTTTATAATCAATAAATTACTTTTATTACTGTTGCTTTTCCATATAGTTATCCACAAGATTTGCGGATAACTATATGCAAATCTCATCATTTAGCCACAAGTAACGGTACAGTCGCGTTTCGGAATATAGTTGTTGCAATACTTCCTAAGAAGAATTGATGAATCTTGCTATGACTAAATGCCCCTAACACAATAATTTGAATACCGTGTTCTTGTTGGTACTCTAAAATATTTTGTGCAACATCACCATAGCGATAAACGGTCACAACATCAATGCCCGCTTGTTTCAGGTAATGCTCAGGTTCATTTAAAATTTCTGGATGATCCCCTACATAGACCAAATGACATTGGAGTGTGCGTAATAAATCACTTTGTGCAATACGACGCATCATTTTTTGGCAAGTTGGTGAATATTCATAAGCAAAGATGAATCGTGTTGGTATTTTAAAGTTTTCACCAATGGTCAAGATAGTACAGTTAGCTCCACGAATAAAGTTTTCAACATTACTGCCAATTGGTTTATGTTTTTCGGCGGCTCTTTCTCCGACTCGACCTAAAATTACAATGTCATTTTCATGCAAGAGATTAAAACTTTGCTCTAAAAAGTCACCCTTTTCTTGAATTTTTGAACACGTAATACCGTGTTTTTCTTGAATAAGATCAGAAATGTGACGGAGTAAATTATTGCTATAGTCTAAAGCGAGTTCACTTTGTTTTTGTTCCAGCTCAGCTAACTCTTTTAGCAGCATTGCATTGCTTTCAAAGCCGATTACTCCACTAATTTCACCTAAATGATAACTTGCAGGGTAATAGTCTAGAATTTGTAATAATACAAGTTCTCGTCCGGTTGCTTTAGCAACCCATGCTGCTGCATCGGCAATAGCATTAATACACGGTGATGAGTCAATACACGCAATAACACGGTTCATGTTAGCCTCTCTTCTTCAGGTCTTTTGCCTTGGAGATTATTCTTAAAACTTAGCTTTAACTTAACATAGATAAAAATTGGTATGTTAAGGTTTATGTATAAAAATCAACTTTTTTGTTTAAAGATCAAACATTTTATTACATTCTTAAGACTGTTTTATTCTCTTACGCGAATAAATTTTGCGGGATTCCCACCGACAATATGGTAAGGCTCAACATCTTTGGTCACCATACTATTCATGCCAACCACAGCATGTTTTCCTATTTTAATACCGTCTTTAATACCCACATGTGCACCTAACCAAACGTCCTGCTCAATTTCAATTCCTTTGGAAGTGACGGGTTGCTGGTAAAGTGGGCGGTCTAACTGCATACCATGATCAAATGCATATAAGTGACAATATGCCGCAATACGAACTTGATCATGCAACTTTATGCCAGCTCGCCCACCATCTAAAATACAATGATGATTTATCGCGACTTCACTGCCAATTTCAAGTGGTCCGTGCAAACTGCAATCTGCGGCAACAAAACAATTATCACCAATAATAATTTTGCGTCCCGGCTCAGCAAAAATATGAGCTAATGGTGAAATAAAACAGTTTTCACCAATCTCAACGGTTTCCATGTCCATCAAATAAGTTTGATATTCTTTTTGCCATTCTTCGGCCCAAGCGCGATTTTTAGGTTTTAAAGTCCAATATAACCATGGCATATAGTTTAAGCGGTGCTTATGTTGCTCGCGATATTTCAGTAAGGAATCAGTCATCGGTTAATTCCTCTTCAATTTTCAACTCTTCACGGCCACGCGTTACGTCTCGGAGTTTCAAAGCAAGCGGTTCAATTTGATGTATTTGTAACCTTGCTTCGATATCCACACCCGTTGCAGTGTAGGTTTCCTGATATTCAATTTGTTGTTGAGTTAGCTCATATTGAAAGATAGCCCACTCATTAAAGTGACAAGAAAAATAAATCGTCTTCTTCGCAATGAGTTCAATACGCTCAGCCAAAAGCAAACATTGCCCAGCACAGCCTCCATATGCTCGAACAAGGCCGCCTGTTCCAAGTTTTATTCCACCATACCAGCGATTAACCATCACAATAATATTCGTCAGGTCATTCCCTTCAATGGTCGCCAAGATTGGACGCCCTGCTGTTCCCGACGGCTCACCATCATCGTTAAAACGAACGTTATGACCAATTTTCCATGCCCAACATTGGTGAGTTGTCGAGATATCTTTATTGAGTTCTAAAAATTCTTTAACTTGCTGTTCATTTTCTACTGGCGCAGCAATAGCCTGAAATCTGCTTTTTTTAATTTCTTCTTCAAATGTAACGGGTGATGCAATCGTAAAAGCCATAAATTAAATAAAGCATAATAAAAATCAAATTATAACGTGAATTTAATAGAATCAAACCCATAAAAAAAGCCCCGAATCTCGGGGCTTTTTTTATTATCTTTCTCTTAACGCTTCTTTGGCTTTATTAAATGGTTTAAGTAAATAATCGAGTACTGTTTTTTCACCCGTACGAATATCTACTGTTGCCACCATACCCGGTGTAATTCCAAATGCTTTACCGTCTTTATTATAAAGCTTGTCGGAATCGGTTCGAATATAAACACGATAATAGAATTGGTCTTGTTTAACTTCATCACGAATCGTATCCGGTGAAATCACCGTAACTTTACCCTTTAAACCACCATAAATTGAGTAGTCATAGGCAGTAATCTTAACCAGTGCTTCTTGTCCCGGACGAATAAAAGCAATGTCACGCGGCAAAATACGCGCCTCAATGAGCAGCTGTTCATCA
Organism: Acinetobacter sp. XS-4; assembly: GCF_023920705.1. NCBI lineage: Bacteria > Pseudomonadati > Pseudomonadota > Gammaproteobacteria > Moraxellales > Moraxellaceae > Acinetobacter > Acinetobacter sp. XS-4. The sequence goes on from NZ_CP094657.1 coordinate 2,774,537, forward strand.
ATCGGAACAATGGTCATCAATTTACCGTTTTGTGGAATAACACCACCATGGGTAGTAACCGCAATTTCTTTTACAACACCACGTACCGGTGCTTTAAACACCGCACGATCTAAACTGTCACTACGACCCAGTACAATTTGTTGTTGCGTTTCACTATCCGTATTCGCTTTCGATAACTCTTCACGAGCCTTAACATAATACTGGTTCTGCGCATCATTCATTTTGTTTCTAAGATCATTTGCTTCACGACGTAACCGTAAAACTTCAACCTCACTTGCCGCACCTTTAGCAACCAACGGCTCTGTCATTGCCAGCTCTTGTTGTACCAGTTGTAAAGCCTGTTTTAAACCTGCAAGTGTTTGCTCAAGATCAGCGCGGCGTGAGCGATATAGCGCTGTTTCTTCATGTACAAGTTTTGGTTCTTTCATCACAATTTCTGGAAAAACCAATGGTGTACCGTTTACTTCCGCACGCAAACGCGCTGCTGTCGCCTGAGCAGAAATCAATAAAGATCTTGATTCACCGACATTAGATGCAAAACGGGTTGGATCTAATTGCGCAAGAATTTCACCCTTTTGAACAATATCGCCTTCTTGTACATTGAGCTTGGTTAAAATACCACCTTCCAAAGACTGAATCACCTGCTCTTTAGATGATGGAATCACTTTACCCGTACCGGTAGAAACTTCTTCAAGTTTAAATACCCATGCCCAAATAAAGAAAATAACTAAACCAATCCCCACAATCCAGATCACTAAACTGGCACGTGGTAATGGTGGTTCAGTATAAGAGACATTCATTGAACGGGTGAGTTCTTGTTCTTGTTTTGGTTCGCTCATGAATTACCCCCTTGCACTTGTTTTTGTTGGGCTATTGATTGATTAAGGACTTGATCTCTTGGACCATCCATCACGATTTTGCCATCGTTAACCACAATGATACGGTCCACCAGTTCTAAAACAGCTCGGCGGTGGGTCGCAACAACCAAGGTCCGATGTGCCAGCCATCCTTTTAAATGATCAATCAGTTGTTTCTCTGCCACATCATCAATGGCTGCCGTTGGTTCATCGAGCAATAAAATATTAGGTTGACGAATCAATAGACGGGCCAATAACAATGCTTGTTTCTGACCACCCGAGAAACCAACACCACCCTCTAAAATCAGGTGATCTAATCCTTCTTTTTTCTCTTGGACAAAAGGTAATGCACCCGTCACCACTAAAGCCCGAAGAATATCTTCATCCGTTGCAAGTGGTGCACCCAAAGTCAGGTTTTCACGAATCGTACCGTAGAAAATATGCGCATTCTGGTTGAGTAAACCCATATCACGACGTACATCAGATGGGTCAATTAAAGATAGATCCAGACCATCTAAATGCACAGCACCTTGAATTGGAACTTGCATGCCTGATAAAAGCTGAAGCAGTGTCGATTTACCTGCACCATTACGCCCCAAAATTGCAATTTTTTCACCAGCACGAATTTTTAAATGACGGATTGCCAAACTTGGTTTCGGGTCTTCTTCGCCATATTGGAACAACACATTTTTTAATTCGTAATCGCCATTTAAAGCAGCTTTGTGTACCAGATGTGAGCGGTCAGCCTGATCAATCGGACGTTGCATGAGTTCATCTAGGCTTTGCTTTGCAACTTTCGCCTGCTGTAAACGCCCTAGAACACCAGTAATTTGAGCAATTGGCCCTAGCATTCGTGAAGATAAAATTGAACAGGCCACTAATGCACCTGTCGTCATTTCACCATCCATTACCGCAAAACATCCCACCAAAACCACAATCGCATAGGTCAAGCCTTGAAGCATTTGAGTCCATGCCATTAAAGTACCAACAATTTTACGTTGTCTCATAGCAATATCAGCTGAAACCTCATTCATGTGGTTCCACTGATTTTGGAAACGAGATTCAGCACGTAATAGCTTGATGTCTTCAATACCCTGCACTGCTTCTACAAGAATTGCATTACGAATTGAAGATTCTCTCATGCCTTCTTGTGCGAGTTGAGCTAGCTTTTTCTGTGCCAGAACACCCGGCAAAATCATCAGCGGAACAACCAGCAACATCACCCAGAACAACTTCCCGCCAATAATGGCAAAGATCGTGAGAAACAAGAAAAAGAACGGGAAATCGGCAATTGCACTAATGGTGGTTGAAGTCACCAGTTCACGAACACCTTCGAGCTCACGAATCTGGGAAATAAAACTACCTGTAGACTTTGAACGGTCTTTATTTTTGATTCTTAGGGCATGACCAAATACACGGTCAGAAACCCGTAAATCCGCACGTTTACCAATAATATCGGATAAATACACCCGCGATATACGTAAGGTAAATTCGAAAAGTGCCGCAATAAGTACACCGCCTGCCAATACCCATAAGGTTGGAACAGACTGTGATGGAACAACGCGGTCATAGACTTGCATTGAGAAAATAATAGTTGCCAGTGCCAAGACATTGGCAATGAGTGAGGCAAACATAATATCAACGTAGCGCTTCCAGTCCCTGAGTACAATTGACCAGAACCAGCTTGCTTCATACGGTTTGATATATTCGTCAATACGTGCATCGGGGATAGAACTCTCAGGACGCAGAATATAGACATTTTTAATTGTCGTCTTTAATACATCTAAGCTTAAATTCTGGGAAAGGCCATGATCTCCACTCAACTGGATACTGACATTTCCTTGTGTATCTGCTTTATCAATAACACCGACCTGTCCGTCGTTAAACTCGACCATAACAGGCAGGCGCCACGGGTTCAGCACATCTAAGGAAAACGGTACTTTACGTGAATTTAGTCCAACCTGACGCGTAATGAGCTGTAAAATATCATCAAGGTTTTGATTCTGGTTCCAGTCAAGTTGTAAACGGATTCTTTCTTCTGAAGGCTCAATTCGATAATGTTTAGCAATCGTTAAGACCGCCTGTAACCAGGGTTGGTAGTTTATTTTTGTCATCATGGTTGTACTTCGAACCCCTGAATTGAAATATTATTTAAGTCATAAGCTTGGCGGGAACGTCCTGTTGCCGAAATATACTGAACAATACTGTTGTAGATGTCGTAACGTGCTGACTCGAGTTCTGAGTTGGCACTATGAATGGCCTGTTCTGCATTCAGTAAATCAACCAATGAACGCGTACCAAGTTTGTACTGCTCTTGGTAAAGTTCACGTGTACGAACAGTAGTGGCTTGGCGATTTGCTAAAACCAACATTTGACGTTGTTTATTTTCAATTTGCTCTCTACTTGTTCGAATTTGGTCGAGAACATCCAGATAAACTGAATTGACTTTAGATTTAGCAGCTTCTTCGGCATAGCTTGCCATTTTTACCTGAGAAGAAACGGCCCCACCTTGATAAAACTGACTACTTGCTTCAAGCATGACTGAACTATATAGACCGTCATCTTTATCATTGTTTGGGTTTCTTCCATTAATGGCCTGACTCAAGGAACCTTTAACAGACAAGGTTGGATAACGTGTTAAACGCGTCTGTTCCTTTTGGGCCTTAGCCACTTCAACACTGGCTTGAGCTGCAATCATTTTTGGGATGGTATTAAACTCAGGTTCACCATATAAATCAGACTGTTTCACTAAATCGTCTGAAATAATCCAACCTGTTCGCGAGACATCAGCACCCAGTAATGTTCTTAAATGTTGTTGGTACTGACGTAATAATGATTGCTGTGCAATCAGACCAGACTGAGCAGCTTGTAAATAAGACTGAGCTTGAATTGGGTCAGCCTGACTGCTAATACCCGCATTTGCACGTAAATTGGCGATTTCCTGAATTCGCTGAATACCTGCAATTTGCTGTTCGGCAATTTTATTTAATTGAAGATAGCGCTGAATATTGACAATCGACTGCGCAACATCAAGTGAAATATCATCAATACTGACCAGCACATTAGCCTGTTCAACCTGAACCTTGGCTTGCTCAACATCTACACCTGATTTAACTTTGCCAAAATCATAGAGCATTTGAGTCGCATTAAGGGTCAATAACTGCCGACCACGCTCACCACTACTCAAGTCACCTGTGGTAATACCACCTGAAAGCTGGGGATAATAACCAGCCCTAGCATAATCAATACCTGCGTTTTGACCAGCTAAAGTAGAAATGGCTTGAGAAATATCAGGATTGCGCTGGATTGCGATTTTCACCGCTTCCTGCAAAGTCATTTTCCTTGATGGCAAATTTGAATAAGATGCAGCCGATCTATCATTGAGTTGAACAGTCGGAAACTCCTGAACTCTAGAACGATCTAACTTAAAATTACTCAGCTCTTGCATCTTGGCAACTTTAAATTCATCACTACTCTTAGGGGCAAAAAGTTGTGATAAGTTGTCTTTTAAAGTGTGATATTGCTCACTTGGTTTAGCAGCATATATCACCATAGGTACATGCAATGTAGTTAAAAGCATCAACCCTTTCAGGAAAGCCGGCTTTTTACATGTCCTTGTTACTCTTCTCTGGTTATATCCAATCATGCTTGTCTTGTTGATCTTGTTTGTTATCGTTTAAAAGCTTTTACATTCTACATATTTTTTTGCATAAAGAAGCATAATTGCAGGAATAATTCACACATTATATTTTCATCAAATGAATAAGTTAAATTATTGTTTTTAAAAACCAAATACAAAAAAACTAAAAAGAGGCATTGACCTCTTTTTAGACAAATAGATTAACTCTTTTATTTAAACTGTAAAATCGTCACCTAAGTAGACTTTACGGACTTGCTCGTTATCCAAAATCTCTTGTGGTGTACCTTCTGCAATTACAGCTCCTTCACTCACAATATATGCACGTTCACAAATTGCGAGAGTTTCACGTACGTTATGGTCAGTAATGAGCACACCAATACCGCGATCCTTCAGAGTCTGGATAATATCTTTAATATCTCCAACTGAGATTGGGTCAACGCCGGCAAATGGTTCATCAAGCAACATAAATTTAGGATCAGCAGCCAATGCACGTGCAATTTCAGCACGGCGGCGTTCACCACCAGACACACTCATTCCCAATGAATCTTTAATATGACTGATTTTAAAGTCATTTAATAATTCAGTCAGACGTTGCTGGCGCTGTTGCTTATTCAAGTCTTTGCGTGTTTCTAAAATGGACATAATATTTTCAGCAATGGTCAGCTTTCTAAAAATAGAAGCCTCTTGCGGAAGATATCCAATTCCCTTACGTGCCCGTTCATGCATTGCCAAATCGGACATATCAAGATCATCAAGGTGAATTTCACCTTTGTCCATACGCACTAGCCCTACAACCATATAGAAGCTTGTTGTTTTTCCTGCACCGTTAGGGCCAAGTAAACCAACAATCTGTCCACTTTGCATACTAAAAGATACGTCTTTGACGACCCAACGCTTACTATAGTTTTTTCCTAAGTGCTTAATACACAAAGTTTGGGGTTGTTGAAGAGCTTGTTGCATTAGTCACGCGCTCCTGGAAAGCTTTTTGAACTTGATGGCGGAATAATAATTTGCACACGATTTGACGATGAACCTTGAGCTTCAACATCACCTTTGTTCATACTATATTTCAATGAGTTACCACGAATACTAGAACCATCTTGATATAAATATGCACCACCATTCAATGTAATAATGCCCGTATCTGCATTATAAACAATGGTTTGTCCCTCACCACGTGCCACGCCTTTATCAGCACTTATTTGTTGCTGAAATTTAGATGGTCGGCCTTTAGCAGTAATGGTTTGGATTTCACGCTTAGAGTTTAGCGTAGCAACAATCGAATCGGCTTGAAGCTTCATCGTACCTTGCTCAATTACGACATTGCCGGTGTAAGTCGTCAAACCAGTTTTTTCGTTATAAGTTGCATGGTCTGCCACGAGTGAAATTTGTTGACTACGGTCAGACGGCAATGCAAAAGTCGAAGCTGATGATAAAGCAACGAATGTAATGACCGCAGCTTGTTTTAGGAAAGCTGAAGAACGTTTGAAATTAAGACTTAGGTGCATACTTTCCTCGAATATTAAAAAATTCGTACTGACCGTTATTCAAATTAGCTTTTAATCCTTTGCTGACAAAGTCGGCCTGTGGAGACTGTACAATCACTTGATGATCCGTTTCAATCTCTCTGGTCTTTGGATAACCAGTTAACTCATCGGTCTGAAATTCAATTTTCCCTTGCGGCGCAAGTTTAGTTGCGACCACATCACCCGATAATATAACTTTACGGTTATCATCATAGCCATTTGCTTGTTTCGCAAAGAACGTCGCATCAACTTTGCCATCTTTATACATAGAAGCATTAAGTTGATCCAACTTTGATGTTTTTTGTTGCATATCCTGTTCAAGCTGACGAACTTCAGCACGAATATACAAATTGCCTTGATCATCAGTTTGAGTCAAA